>CAVSSL010000011.1:0-1048237 GCA_963730585.1 uncultured Actinomycetota bacterium
CCGTCGCCGTGGCGACCGCGGTGACCGCCCCGAGCAGGGCTCCGGCACCCCCGAGGCCGACCAGCTGGTCGAGGCCCACGAGGGCGGGGCCCCGGCCTCCTCGGAGGACGCGGCGAACTGACGCCACGCACGAAACGGTGACGGGCCGGCATACCACTGCGGTATGCCGGCCCGTTCCCTTTGCCCGTCCGGCCTGCGCGTTCGGTCTGTGCGTCCGCCGGTGCGGTCTTGGCGAATCCGTTGCAGTCCTGCGCCCCTGAGGTCGATGCTGGACCATGACCGACAGCCGGACGTTCGTGGTCGTGGGAGGTGGCCTCGCGGGCGCCAAGGCGGTGGAGGCGCTGCGCGAGAAGGGCTTCGAGGGGGCGCTGGAGCTCTACGGCGCCGAGCCGCACCTGCCGTACGAGCGGCCGCCCCTGTCCAAGGGCTACCTGAAGACCGGTGAGGGCCTCGCCGACGCGTTCGTGCACACCCGCGAGTGGTACCACCAGCACCGGGTCGGCCTTCACCTCGGGACGCGCGTCACCGAGCTCGCGCTCCTCGACCACGAGATCGGCACCGACACCGGCGAACGGGTGTCCTACGACCGGCTCCTCGTCGCCACGGGCAGCAGTCCCCGGCAGCTGCACCTGCCGGGAGCCGAGCTCGACGGCGTCCTCTACCTGCGCACCATCGAGGACAGCGAACGGCTGCGCGCCGCCTTCCGGCCCGGGGCGCGGGTGGTGACCGTCGGCGGCGGCTGGATCGGGCTCGAAGCGGCCTCGGCGGCGGTCGAGGCGGGCTCCTCCGTCACGGTGCTGGAGGCGCTCGACATCCCGCTGGTGGGCGTGCTCGGGCCGAAGCTCGCCACGGTCTTCGCCGACCTCCACCGCGAGAAGGGCGTCGACCTGCGCACCGGTGTGCAGGTGGCTGCCATCGAGGGCGAGCTCGGGCAGGTGAGCTGCGTGCGGCTCGCCGACGGGACGACCGTGCCCGCCGACGCCGTGGTCGTCGGCATCGGCGCGCTGCCCAACATCGAGCTCGCCGAGTTCGCGGGCCTGCGCCTCGACAACGGCATCGTGGTCGACGCCCGGGGGCGCACCAGCGACCCGGACGTCTTCGCCGTCGGCGACGTCGCCAACCACTTCCTGCCCTTCCTCGGCCAGCACGTGCGCGTCGAGCACTGGGCCACGGCGCTCAACCATCCCGCGGCGGTCGCCGCCGCCATGCTGGACCAGGACGGGGTCTACGACGAGCTGCCGTACTTCTACACCGACCAGTACGACCTCGGGATGGAGTACATCGGCTACTGCGGCCCGGACGACGAGGTCGTGGTGCGCGGCGACCTCGCCTCGCGGGAGTTCCTGGCCTTCTGGCTGCGTGACGACCGCGTGGTGGCGGGGATGGCCGTGAACACCTGGGATGTCATCGACGACATCAAGGCCGTCGTCCGCGCGCGCAGGGAGGTGGACCGGGGACGGCTCGCCGACCCCGCGGTGCCGCTCCGAGACTTTGCCTGAGTTTTACCTTCCGGGTTTCCGGGAACGGTTCCCGCGTCGGGATGTGCGTGGTCTACTGCACGAGCGCGTCAGGCCCTCATCCGCGGCCGGCAGCGCTTCTACTGGGGATCTTCAGTGTGTGGAGGACTTGCTGTGCGCGTACATCGCAGGCAGATCGCAGCAGTGGCCGGCGCAGGAGCGCTGGCCGCTGGCATGGTGGCAGCCGGACCCGCCGAGGCGGCGCCGTCGGCGCAGGCCGCGGTCGTCATCAACGAGGTCTACGGCGGGGGAGGCAACTCCGGGGCCACCTACAACCGGGACTTCATCGAGCTCGTCAACAAGTCGGCCAGCGCCGTGGACCTCAGCGGCTGGTCGGTGCAGTACGCGTCGGCGTCCGGCACCAGCTGGTCCAACAAGACCAACCTGAGCGGCTCGATCCCCGCGGGTGGCCGGCTGCTCGTCGGCGGCGCCTCCGGCTCCACCGGCGCCGCCCTGCCGACGCCGGACGTCGAGGGCGGCATCAACCTCAGTGGCGCCAGCGGCAAGGTCGCCCTGGTCAACACCCAGACCTCACTGACCGGCTGCGAGGGCAAGACGAGCGCGAACCCGTGCTCCGCCCTCGGCCAGGTCGTCGACTTCGTCGGCTACGGGGCGGCGAACGACTGGGCGGGCTCCGGCGCGGCCCCCGGCACCACCAACTCCACTGCCGCGTCCCGCGACTACCGCCGGACCAACACGGCCAACAACGCCGCGGACTTCACCGCCGTGACCCCGTCGCCCGGCGCCGACGCCGCGACTCCGCCCGGGGCCCCGGTCGAGAAGACCATCGCCGAGGTCCAGGGCACGGGCGCATCGTCGCCGCTGGCGGGACAGAACGTCATCGTCAAGGGCGTCGTGACCGCTGCCTACCCGACCGGCGGGTTCCGCGGCTTCTACCTGCAGACCGAGGGCACGGGCGCAGCCCGCGACCTGTCCGCCGCCTCCGACGGCGTCTTCGTGTTCCAGCCGAGCGGCGCGCTCGACGCGGACGCCGTCATCGGCAACTACGTCGAGGTGACCGGCAGGGTCAGCGAGTTCGGCGGCCTCACCGAGATCACGGCGTCCCCGGCGGACATCACCGACGCGGGTGACGACTTCACCGGCGTCACGCCCGTGAACAACCCCTGGCCGGCGACCGGCGCCGAGCGCGAGTCGCTGGAGGGCATGCTCTACCAGCCCTCGGGCCCCTTCACGGTCAGCAACACCTTCGGCACCAACCAGTACGGCGAGGTCGGCCTCGCGGCCGGCGACAAGCCGCTCATCCAGTCGACCGAGGTGGCCGCGCCGCGGTCTGCCGAGGCGCTCGCCGTCGAGGCCGACAACGCCGCGCGCGCCGTCACCCTCGACGACGGCTCGTCGACCAACTTCCTCGCCAACAGCTTCTCGACCAACCTCTGTGGCACGCGCCCGACCCCCTGCCTGACCAACGGTGACGAGACCCCGGCCTACGTGTCGCAGGACGAGCCCGTGCGGGTCGGCGCCCCGGTGACCTTCACGTCGCCCGTCGTCGTCGACTACCGGTTCAACCTGTGGCGCTTCCAGCCCACCTCGACCGTCGTCGGCCCGGACAACACCGCCTCGCCGGCGGAGTTCACGAACACCCGCACCACGGCCCCGGACGCCAGCGACATCGACAAGTTCGGGACCTCCGACCTCAAGGTCGCCTCGTTCAACGTCCTCAACTACTTCACGACCCTCGGTGTCGAGGACGCGGACTGCCAGCCCTACACCGACCGTGACGGCGACGGGGTGACCGTGCGCACCGGATGCGACCAGCGTGGCGCGTGGGACGCCCAGGACTTCCAGCGCCAGCAGGAGAAGATCGTCGCGGCCATCAACGCGCTCGGGGCCGACGTCGTGGGCCTGATGGAGATCGAGAACTCTGCCGCCCTCGGCGAGCAGACCGACGAGGCGCTCGCCTCCCTGGTGACCGCCCTCAACGCCAAGGCGGGCGCAGGCACCTGGGCGTTCGTGCCCTCCTCGACCGAGCTGCCCCCGGCCTCGGAGCAGGACGTCATCACCAACGCGATCATCTACAAGCCGGCCTCGGTCATGCGCGTCGACCAGTCCCGGGCGCTCGGCGACCAGAGCGCCGACGGCCAGGCCTTCGGCAACGCCCGCGAGCCGATCGCCCAGGTGTTCAAGAAGAAGTACGGCAAGGGCGACAAGTTCCTCTTCGTCGTCAACCACTTCAAGTCCAAGGGCTCAGCCGGTCCGTTCCCCGGCGACGAGGACACCGGCGACGGCCAGGGCTCGTCGGTCACCTCGCGGATCCTGCAGGCGCAGGCGCTGCGCGACTGGGTCCCGACGGTGCTCGACGAGACCGACACCAAGGCCGTCGTCATGGCGGGCGACTACAACTCCTACACGATGGAGGACCCGCTGGACGTCCTCTACGACGTCGGCTACACCGACGTGGGCTCGCAGTTCGACGACGACTCCTGGTCGTACTCGTTCTCCGGCCTGTCGGGCTCGCTCGACCACATCCTCGTCAACGACGCGGCTCTGGCCCTGGCGACGGGCGCCGACCACTGGAACATCAACTCGGGGGAGTCGGTGGCGCTCGAGTACAGCCGCTTCAACTACCACGGCACGGTGTTCCACCAGCCGGACCCGTACCGCTCCTCCGACCACGACCCGGTGGTCCTGGGCCTGAAGGCGTACGCCACGAAGTAGGCGCCACGTCACCACCTGGCTGACAGGGGAGGCGGGTCCAGCCGTTCGGCTGGGCCCGCCTTCGCGTGTGCCCCGCCCCTTTCTCAGAGCCAGCGGCGCACGCGCTGACGGTATGCCGTGTACTCGCCGCCGAACCGGGCCGTCAGGTAGCGCTCCTCCGGCCCGATGACGAGCCACTGCACGGCGGCGAGCAGCAGGGGCAGCACGAGCAGCGGCCACCAGCTGCCGACCCAGAGCGCCACACCGAGGTAGACGAGCAGGTCGCCGAGGTAGATCGGGTTCCGGGTGAACCGGAACGGGCCCGTCGTCACGAGGGTGGCGACGGAGGCCCACGGGCTCACCGTCGTGTGCACCCCCAGCATCGCCCGGCCGGCCCAGCCCATCAGCGAGAGCCCCGCGAGCACCAGGGTGACCCCGGCCGCGACACGACCTGTCTCGAACGGCAGGGCGAGGGGCACAGCCCGGTCGACGACGAGGGTGCCGGCGAGCACCACCAGGAAGAGCAGGGGAGGCAGCACCTTCACCCGTGCGCCACTGGTGTCCATGTCCGCGACTGTATGCCGGGTGGCTACCCTGACGTTCGTGAGCGACAGGATCAGGGTGGCCGTCATCGGGGCGTCGGGACGCATGGGCCGCGAGGCCTGCAGGGCCGTCGACGCGGCGCAGGACCTCGAGCTCGTGGCGCGCATCGGCCACGGTGACGACCTCGGCGACCTCGGGGGAGCCCAGGTGGCGGTGGAGCTCACCGTCCCCGACGCGTCGCCCGGCAACGTCCGGCACTGCGTCGAGCGCGGGATCCACGCCGTCGTGGGCACGACCGGGTGGGACGACACCCGCCTGGCCGAGCTCGAGCGGCAGCTGCGCGACGCGCCCGGCGTCGGCGTGCTCATCGCTCCCAACTTCGCCATCGGCGCCATCCTGATGATGCAGTTCGCGAAGGCGGCCGCCCGGTTCTACGAGTCGGTCGAGGTCATCGAGCTGCACCACCCGAACAAGCTCGACGCACCGTCGGGCACCGCGGCCCGCACGGCTCGGCTCATCGCCGGCGCCCGCGCGCAGGCCGGGCTCGGCGAGGTGCCGGACGCAACCCTCGACGACCCGGACGGGGCGCGCGGGGCGCGCGTCGACGGCATACCGGTGCACGCCGTGCGGCTGCGCGGCCTGGTGGCCCACCAGGAGGTGCTCTTCGGCGGGGTGGGCGAGATGCTGACGCTGCGGCACGACTCCTTCGACCGCGCCTCCTTCATGCCCGGTGTGCTGGCCGGGGTGCGCGCGGTGGCCGACCACCCCGGGGTCACCGTGGGGCTGGAGCACTACCTCGGGCTGGCCGACTAGTGCGGGAGCGCCTGACCGCCGTCATCCTCTTCGTCGTCCTCGGCTTCTACGCCGTCACCATCGGCTGGCGCGGCGTCGAGCTGGTGCGCGACGGCCGACCCGCCGCGGTGCTGCTCGGCATCGGGGTGGTCCTGCTGCCCGTCGTGCTCGTCGCGGCGCTGGTGCCCCTGCTCCTCATGGCCCGCGACGGCTCGCGGATGATGGCCGAGCTGTCCAGTGGCGCCGAGCCCCGCCCGCAGGACATCGCGTGGCGAGCCGAGCTGGAGCAGGCCGAGGCCTGCCGGGTGCGCAGGGACCGCAAGGGGGAGCAGCACCACTACCGGGCGGCGGTGCGGGCCTGGCGGGCCGCACGCCACGGCGCCTGAGCCGGCAGGGCAACGTGACGCGCATGTCGCTGCCCACCCCCACGCTGCACACCGCTCGCCTTCGACTGCGTCCCTTCGACGACGCGGATGCGAACGACCTCTTCGTGCTGCACAGCAGCGCGTACGTGCTGCGCTACTGGGACGCGCCGCCGTGGAGCGAACGCGTGCGCGCGGAGCGCTTCATCACTGCTTGCCGGCAGATGGCAGAGGGGGGCACCGGGGCGCGGCTGGCCGTGGATCGTGTCTCCGACGGGGCGTTCATCGGCTGGTGCAGCCTGAACCGGTGGAACCCGGACCACCGGAGCGCGTCGCTGGGCTACTGCTTCGACGATGCGGCGTGGGGCCACGGCTACGCGACGGAGGCCGCGCGCGCCCTGCTGGGTTGGGCCTTCGACACGCTGGACCTGAATCGCGTCCAGGCTGAGACCGACACGCGCAACGTGGCATCCGCCCGCGTGCTGGAGAAGCTCGGGTTCGTGCGCGAAGGGACGTTGCGGGAGGACTGCGTCGTCAACGGCGAGGTCTCTGACTCGTGGGTCTACGGCCTGATCAGGCGAGAGTGGCGACCGTCGTCCTAGCGGTCCTACGTCATTCCGCGTGGCACACTACGTCATAGGCGGTAGTAAGGCGTAGGTCTGGAACTCGTCTGAAAAACGTAAGCGGAGAGTAAAAAATCCGGGTTCGCGGTGGTTTGTCCCCCACGCTGCGGATGTGTCTCCGCTCCGTTCCCCCCGTGTGCTGGCACTCGGCTTTCTCGCCGCTGCCGCCCTCGCCGCCACTCTCGGACTGCCCTCGGCGTCCGGCGTGGCCACCGCGAGCGCCGCCCCCTCGGGCGCCGCCGCCACCCCTGCCTCCGCGCAGCAGCCGGAGGTCGCCGACCTCGCCGAGGAGCACCAGGTGCTCCAGCCGGAGACGGCCGCCGTCTCCATCGGACTGAAGACGTCGACCGGCCCGCTGAGCCCCAAGTGCACCCACCCCGGCACGAGCGGCAACCGGGTCCAGGCGGTCTACGTCTACTACGGGTCCCTGCCGAACCGCATCGGCACCCTGAAGCCCTACATCATCGACGCCATGAAGCGCGCCAACGGCATCGTCTCCGCCTCGGCCAAGCAGACCGGCGGCAGCCGGCAGCTGCGCATCGCCACCAGCGACAACTGCCAGCCCTCGGTCGCGGTGGCGCACCTGTCGTCGACGACCGCGTCGAGCTTCGCCAAGACCGCCTCGGCGCTCTCCGCCAAGGGCTACGTCCACACGACGCGCAAGTACATGGTCTTCGCCGACGCCCGCTACATCTGTGGCCTCGGCCAGACGTACAACGACGACCAGGCGGGCCGGAAGAACCGCAACAACCGCGGACCGCAGTTCGCGCGGGTCGACCTCGGCTGCTGGTCCGGCTCAGCCGTGGCGCACGAGATCTTCCACACCCTCGGGGCCGTGCAGAAGAGCGCACCGCGCTCGGACACCGCGCTGCACTGCCGCGACGAGAAGGACCTCATGTGCTACTCGGGTGCGGCCGGCAGCTCGGTCTACACGTCCTCGGGCTGCACCACGACGGTGCTCGACGAGCGGCTCGACTGCGGCAAGAACGACTACTTCCACACCAGCCCCAAGTCGGGCAGCTACCTCGCGACCCACTGGAACACGGCCCGCAGCTCGTTCCTGTGGGGAGGTGGCCCGACCTACGGGTGAGGCACTCCTCAGCGCACCCGGGTGGTGGGTGACACGACGCCCTGACGGTTCTGCCGTCAGGGCGTCGTGCCGTCCGCGGTCGGGGTGCCCGGGCGGCCGAGCACCGCTCGCCGGGCGAGGGACGACGCCAGGCGGGCGACCGTCTCCAGCGGGCCGCGCCGCCCGGCCAGGGCGAAGCAGGCGCCGACGACCAGGGCGAGCAGGGCGTGGCGGGCGTAGGTGGCCGGTGTGGAGTCCGGCCAGCGCCCCGGCGTCAGCAGGACGACGTGGAGTGCGTAGAGCGTCAGGGTCATGGCCCCGGCGCCGAAGAGCGTCGCCCACGCCACACCGGTCCACCGAGATGACTGGGCGACGCGGGAGAGCAGCAGGGCAGCACCGATGACGGCGGCGGCCGTCCCCGCGGTGTGCGCGAGGTCGAGGGGCGTGGCCGAGTGCGGGGCCACCACGGCGAGCCACCACCAGGTGTCGGTGGGAGTCGTGCCGCCCATGCCGAAGGCGGTGCGGTGCACCACCTCGTCCCAGGAGCCTGCTCCCGTCGAGCTCCTGACGAGGGCGTCGCGGGCCTCCGGCACCGAGGTCAGCGCGCGTGAGACACCCCAGGCCGCCAGTGCGGTGGCGCTCCCGACGGCCAGGAGGCGGGTGGCCACAGCGGTGCTGCGCAGGTCGAGCCGCCCGATGCCCATCCCCGCCAGCACGTAGGCCAGCCACGGGATCGCGGGGTAGTAGCCGGTGAGCGTCAGGTCGACGACGGTGGCGCCGAGCGCGTCGAGGCTCTCGGGGGTCGGCACGGTGGCGGGTTGCTCGCCCCAGGCTCGGCGCACGAGGTGCGACAGGACCGGGGCGGCCACGCACCACCCCGCGGCCAGGGCGAGGAGGGTGTGCGGTCCCAGCCCGAGGAAGGGCAGGGCCAGGACGAACAGCACGGCGTAGTAGACGAGGATGACGGCCACGTTGGTGTCGAGCTGCCCGAGCCACAGACCCACGAGTCCGATGACCAGCGCCCGGCCCGCCAGCCCGGCGGCATCCCCGACCAGCCGGGAGCCCCGGTGCGGCACCTGGCGCCCTGTCATCAGCGAGAGCGACACCCCGGCGAGGACGGCGAACAGGGCCGAGGCCCGTCCGCCGGCCAGGGCCTGGGGCCAGGCGAGGGTGCCGTCGCTGCTGACCGGGTCGAGGATGTGGGTGGCCATCATGCCCAGGAGGGCCACGCAGCGGGCCACGTCGACGCCGACCACCCGCGTCGCGGCGCGTGCGTCGCGCCGTGCCTGCCCCCCGCCCGGCCCGGCCACCGGCTACCCCCAGCCGAGCCCGCGGAGCAGGGCGGCCGTGCCGGCGGCCAGGGCCACCACGAGCAGGAAGGGGGCCCGGAGCGCCAGGGCCACCAGGGCCACAGCCACGGCCGCCAGGCGGGCGTCCACCACCAGCGCGCCGCCGTCGCCGGTGAGGGTCTGCACCGCCACGAGGGCCGACAGCAGCGCGATCGGGAGTGCTGAGGTGACCCGGCTCGTGCGGGTCCCCTCCAGCCAGCGCGTCGGCACGACGTAGCCGAGGAACTTCAGGGCGAAGGCCAGGACGCTTGCGGCGAGGACGGCCGTCCACATGCTCATGGCGCATCCCTCCGGGTCGTCGCCTGCCCGGTGTCGTGTCCAGGCTCGGTTGTGCTGCCCTGCTCCGGTCCCTCGTCCACCCAGTGGTGGGGTGGCGCCGGGTCCCGGTGCGCTGTCGGCCACACCGCCCCGACCAGCGCGGTGAGCGCCGCCACCAGCACCGGGACGCCGGCGGGGGCGTGCGGTGCCAGGAGCACGGCCACCAGGGCGGCCAGTGCCGCGATCGCGAACGCGTCCCCGGACTTCAGCCGCGGCCACAGCAGGCCGCAGAAGGCGGCGGCCGCGGCGGCGTCGAGCCCGTAGGTCTTCGGGTCACCGATGGCGTCGCCGACGAGGGCTCCGGCCAGCGTCATGAGGTTCCACAGCACGAAGACGGCGGCCCCTGTGGCCCAGAACCCGAGCCGTGCGGCCCGCTCCTCGGGCTGCGCCACCCCGACCGCCGTGGACTCGTCGATCGTCAGGTGGGCGGCAGCGACGCGGCGCAGGCCCCGCACGTCGAGCATTCGGGCGACCTGGAGACCGTAGAGGCCGTTGCGCACGCCCAGCAGGGTTGAGGTGGCGATGGCCGCCGGGGCCCCGGACAGCCCTCCGGCAACGAGGCCGACGAAGGCGAACTGCGAGCCGCCCGAGAACAGCAGGAGCGACAAGGCCTGGGTCTGCAGGACGTCGAGGCCCGCGGCGGTCGACAGCGCCCCGAAGCTGATGCCGTAGGCGCCGGTCGCGACGCCCACGGAGACAGCCTGGCGCAGCACCACGCGCCGACGGGCGGGGTCGAGCGTGCTCACTGCACGGGGTCGTCTGACTGCACGGGGTCGTCTGACTGCACGGGGTGGTCTGACTGCACGGTGTCGTCCGACTGCTGGGTGTCGCCGATGGCGGCGACCAGGCGCACCTCGCGGGCCGTCCGGCCGTCGGGGGAGACCACGCGGTCGCGGAACGCGCCGTCCGGCGAGAGGCCGGCCTCGACGAAGAAGGCGCGGGTCTGCTCGTCGGTCGCCAGCACCCAGGTGTGCAGGGTGTCGGCGCCGGCGCCGCGCAGCGTGTCCACCGCTGCGTGGAGGAGGCGTGACCCGTGGCCCGTCCTGCGGGCCTGGGGGTGCACGCCGATCGCGGTCAGCTCACCGGTCAGGGGGGAGGCGTCGGGGTCCTGGCTGGGGCCGATGGCCGCGAACCCGACGACCTGCTCGCCCGCGCAGGCCGCCAGCAGGCGGTGGACGCCCTCCGGCGGGTTGGCCAGCGAGGTCCGCCACGCCTTGGCGAAGGCGGGCGGCTCGAACGTCTCGAGCACCTCGTCCGGCACGACGCCGGCATACGCCTCGCGCCACACGGTGGCCTGCACCAGACCGACGGCCGGGGCGTCGCTCTCGCGGGCGAGCCGCACGCTGGCGTCGGCGACCGGCCCGGGGGTCGGCTCGTGCTCGTGGGAGTGGGGGTGCTGGTGGTCGTGCTGCTGGTGGGCCACCCGGCCATCCTCGCACCCGATCAACCATGTGACACCAAAGCGACACAATTGCAATCACGTGTAACACCACCGCATACTGGAGGGCATGTACGGCAACGACTTCGGCCCCGAGGCGGACAGCGCCCTGCCGAGCCCCGACGAGCCGCTCAACGCCGCCGAGTCGGGCCTGTTCGACGACCTGATCGAGGCCGACCAGCGCATCGAGCCGCGCGACGAGATGCCGGACGCCTACCGCCAGACGCTGATCCGCCAGATCGCCCAGCACGCGCACTCCGAGATCATCGGGATGCAGCCCGAGGGCAACTGGATCACCCGGGCGCCGAGCCTTCGCCGCAAGGCGATCCTCATGGCCAAGGTGCAGGACGAGGCCGGTCACGGGCTCTACCTCTACAGCGCCGCCGAGACCCTCGGGGTCGACCGCGCCGACCTGCTCGACCGGCTGCACAACGGGAAGCAGAAGTACTCGTCGATCTTCAACTACCCGACGCTGACCTGGGCCGACTGCGGTGCCATCGGCTGGCTCGTCGACGGCGCCGCGATCATGAACCAGGTGCCGCTGTGCCGCTGCTCCTACGGGCCGTACGCCCGAGCGATGATCCGGGTCTGCAAGGAGGAGTCGTTCCACCAGCGGCAGGGCTTCGAGATCCTGTGGACGCTCATGCGCGGCACCGATGAGCAGAAGGCCATGGCGCAGGACGCAGCCAACCGCTGGTGGTGGCCGGCGCTGATGATGTTCGGGCCGCCCGACACCGGCGAGGCGGCCAAGGCCGGCGGCCACACCGAGCAGTCGATGGCCTGGGGCATCAAGCGGTTCGCCAACGACGACCTGCGCCAGAAGTTCGTCGACATGATGGTCCCGCAGGCCGAGAAGCTCGGCCTCGTGCTGCCCGACCCCGACCTGAGGTGGAACGAGGAGCGCGGCCACTACGACTTCGGCCCCATCGACTGGGACGAGTTCTGGCGCGTCCTCAAGGGCGACGGCCCCTGCAACGCCGAGCGCATCGCGAACCGCCGCGCCGCCCACGACGAGGGCGCCTGGGTGCGCGAGGCGGCGACCGCGTATGCCGCGAAGCAGGCCGCGCGCGAGCGTCAGGGGAGTGCCGCGTGAGCACGGAGAACGGCGTGAGGGCTGACGGCAAGGACACCGCGGGTGAGGGCTCGGCTGCAGGCGTGGCCGCCGAGAAGTCGTGGCCGCTGTGGGAGGTCTTCGTCCGTGGCAAGCGCGGTCTGTCGCACGTGCACGTCGGCTCGCTCCACGCGCCCGACGCCACCATGGCGCTGCGCAACGCCCGTGACGTCTACACCCGGCGGCAGGAGGGCGTCTCGCTCTGGGTGGTGAAGGCGTCCGACATCACGGCCTCGAGCCCGGACGAGCGCGACTCGTTCTTCGACCCCGCCGCCGACAAGGTCTACCGGCACCCGACCTTCTACGACGTGCCCGACGACGTGGAGTACCTGTGAGTGACGACAGGCGACGACCGCGACCGTGTGAACACCGTTGCGGCGCAGTACATCCAGGGGCTGGCCGACGACGCGCTCGTCTACGCGCAGCGGCTGGGCGAGTGGATCTCCCGGGCCCCTCAGATCGAGGAGGACATGGCGCTGGCCAACGTCGGCCTCGACCTGCTCGGACAGGCCCGGGCGCTGCTGACCCGTGTCGGCGAGCTCGACGGCACCGGCCGGTCGGAGGACGACCTGGCGTACTTCCGCGACGAGCGCGAGTTCCGCAACGTGCACCTCGTGGAGCAGGAGCGTGACGGCTTCGGCTTCGAGATGGCCCGGCTGCTGACCTTCTCGACCTACCAGTGCGAGCTGTATGCCGCGCTGCGCCGCTCGAGCGACCCGGTGCTGGCCGGCGTCGCCGAGAAGGCGCTCAAGGAGGTCAGCTACCACCGCGACCACGCCACCCAGTGGGTGCTCCGGCTCGGCGACGGCACCGACGAGTCGCACCGACGGATGCAGGAGGCGCTGCAGGCCACGGCGCCCTACGTGGCCGAGCTGTTCGACGACGACGAGGTGTCGCAGGCGGCCGCCGAGGCGGGTGTGGGCGTTCTGCCCTCGAGCCTCCACGACGCGTTCGCCGGCCGGATCACCGACGTGCTGGAGCGGGCGACCCTCGAGCCGCCGACGACGCCCACGTGGCGCTCGCGGGGCGGCCGTGACGGCATCCACTCCCGGCCGTTGGGCTACCTCCTCGCCGAGATGCAGCACATCGCCCGGTCGCACCCCGGGGCCAGCTGGTGACCGTCGTGGCAGAGCCCGAGGTGATGATGAAGTCCGCTGTGGCACAGGCGATCTCGGACATCCCCGACCCTGAGGTGCCGGTCGTCACCATCGAGGACCTCGGCATCCTGCGCCACCTCGAGGTCGACGAGTCCACCCGCCGGGTCGCCGTGACGATCACGCCGACGTACTCGGGATGCCCCGCGATGGAGGCGATCGAGCACCGGATCGTGCACGAGGCCGTGCGGCACGGCTACACGTGCTCCGTCGAGACGCGGCTCAGCCCTGCGTGGACCACGGACTGGATGTCCGACCGGGGGCGGCGTCGGCTCCGCGAGTTCGGGATCGCCCCGCCGGAGCCGGGCTTCGGCGCGCGGGGCAGCGGCCCGGTTGCGGTCTCCCTGCAGGTCCGCCAGGTGGCGTGCCCGCAGTGCGGCAGCACCGACACCGAGGAGCTGGCCCGCTTCGGCTCGACCGCCTGCAAGGCGCTCCGGCGGTGCCGCGCCTGCCTCGAGCCCTTCGACGAGTTCAAGGCGATCTGATGGGCAAGGCGATTCTGATGGGCAAGGCGATCTGATGGGCAAGGCGATCTGATGGCAGCTCTGGTCACCCGTCCGACGCGCCGGCGGGCGCAGTTCCATGCCCTCACGGTGGCAGGGGTGGAGCGCCTGACGGACGACGCCGTCGCGGTCACCTTCGACGTGCCGGAGGACCTGCGAGGCGAGTACGCCTTCGCGCCCGGCCAGCACCTCACCCTGCGCGCGACGATCAACGGCGAGGAGGTCCGCCAGTCCTACTCGATCTGCATCGCACCCTCCGCAGCGGCGGCCACCGGAACGCTTCGCGTCGCGTCCGCGCGGGTGGCGGGTGGCCGGATGTCGAACTGGCTCAACGACGCCGTGCAGCCCGGCGACGTCATCGAGGTCATGACACCGCTCGGCTCGTTCAGCTGCCCCACGCAGCCCGGCGCCAGCCGCCACCACGTCGCCGTCGCCGCCGGCAGCGGGATCACCCCGGTGCTCTCGATCGTCACGGCGGTCCTCGAGGAGGAGCCGGAGTCGCGGGTCACCCTGCTCTACGGCAACCGCCGCACCTCCACGATCATGTTCCTCGAGGAGCTCGCCGACCTGAAGAACCGCTACCCGGACCGGTTCCAGCTCGTGCACGTGCTCTCCCGCGAACCGCAGGACGTCGAGCTGTTCAGCGGTCGCCTCGACCCCGAGCGCATCAGCCGCATCCTCGCGGCGCTGGCTCCCGTCGAGACGGTCGACGAGTGGTACCTGTGCGGCCCCTACGGCATGGTCACCGGCGCCCAGGAGCTGCTGGCCGCAGCCGGCGTCGACGACCACCACGTGCACCACGAGGTGTTCCACGTCGCCGAGCAGGAGTCGCCCCGGCCAGAGGTCGTCGTCGAGGAGGGGGCGCCGCCGGAGGCGGTCGTCACCGTGAACCTGGACGGACGGACGACCCGGATCGAGATGCCGAGCCGCGAGGAGACGATCCTCGACGCCACGCTCCGCTCCCGTCCCGACGCGCCCTACTCGTGCACGGGCGGGGTCTGTGGCACCTGCCGCGCGAGGCTCGTCTCCGGCGAGGTGCGGATGGACCGCAACTACGCGCTCGAGCCCGACGAGGTGGCGGCCGGCATCGTGCTCGCCTGCCAGAGCCACCCCGTCACCGACGAGGTCTCGCTCGACTACGACGCCTGAGCCGGCCGGGGATCGAGCGACCGCGACGGAACGGCCTCGGCTCGCTCGCGCGTCACCCGTCCGACGGCCAGCGCGGCACTGCGCTGGCAGCGCCACAGCCCGAACAGGGCGGCGCAGCCGAACCCGGCGGCATACGGCCCCTGGTCCGTGACCCCGTCGTTGAACTGGGCGGCGAGCATGAGCACCGCCACCGGGAGGTAGGCGGTCGCCGCTGCCACCCTGGCCTGCTTCCGTGACGCCGCGAACGCGACCGCCACGGCCGGGAGCAGGGCGAGCCCGAACCCGAGGACCGCGCCCGTGGGGGCGCCGAAGAGCAGGCCGAGCCCGACGTTGCCGGCAACATCGCCGACACCGCGGTCCTGCGCGTCCACCACCAGCACCGCGGCGGCCACGACGGCACCGGTGAGGGTGCCCCAGCCGACGCCCGCTCCCAGCACCCAGAGGCTCGCCGGGAGGCCGGCCCGGCCAGCCCCGGCCATCTCAGGCCCGTTCGTAGGTGACGATGTCGAAGCCGTCGTGGGACTCGCGCGACTCCTCACGCCACTTCTCCGGTGACCACTCGGGGAACCAGGTGTCGCCCTCGGGGGAGTCGTGGACCTCGGTCAGCACCAGCCGCTGGGCGAACGGGAGGGCCTCCGCGTAGACCTCGCCACCCCCGACGACGAAGACCTCGTTGGCCGGGCCGGCGAGCGACAGCGCCTCCGGCAGCGAGTGGGCCGCCTCGACGTCGGGGTGGTGCCAGTCCTGCTGCCGGGTGATGACGATGGTCCGCCGCCCGGGCAGCACCCGGCCGATGGCCTCGAAGGTCTTGCGCCCCATGACCATCGGGTGGCCCATGGTCGTGTGCTTGAAGTGCTTGAGGTCCTCCGGGAGGTGCCAGGGCATCTCGCCGTCGCGACCGATGACGCGGTTGCGGCCGAGGGCTGCGATGAGCGTGATGCGGGTCATGCCTCGCAGTATGCCGGGTGGTGGCCGTGCGCCGCCTGCGCTCAGACCGCGATCGGCGCCTTGATGGAGGGGTGCGCCTGGTAGCCGACGAGCTCGAAGTCCTCGAGGTCGAACTCGTCGATCTGCTTCCCGGGCGCGATCCTCATCTGCGGCAGCGGGAAGGGCTCGCGGGTCAGCTGCTCACGGGCCTGCTCGACGTGGTTCGAGTAGAGGTGGGCGTCGCCGAGCGTGTGGATGAACTCGCCGGGCTCGAGGTCGCAGACCTGCGCCACCATCATCGTCAGCAGCGCGTAGGAGGCGATGTTGAACGGCACACCGAGGAAGATGTCGGCGGAGCGCTGGTAGAGCTGGCACGAGAGCCTGCGCGCGCTCGCCGTCGCGGGCCGGGGCCACGTAGAACTGGAACATCGTGTGGCACGGCGGCAGCGCCATCGAGTCGACGTCGGCGACGTTCCAGGCGCTGACGATGTGGCGTCGGGAGTCCGGGTTGTTCCTGATCGACTCGATGACCTTGGCGATCTGGTCGACGTGCCCGCCGTCGGGGGTGGGCCACGAGCGCCACTGGTAGCCGTAGACCGGCCCGAGGTCGCCGTTCTCGTCGGCCCACTCGTCCCAGATGGTGATGCCGCGGTCCTGGAGCCACTTGACGTTGGTGTCGCCGCGCAGGAACCAGAGCAGCTCGCCGATGATCGACTTCAGGTGCAGCTTCTTCGTCGTGAGCACCGGGAAGCCCTCGGAGAGGTCGAAGCGCATCTGGTAGCCGAAGACGCTGCGGGTGCCGGTGCCCGTCCGGTCCGACTTGTCGACACCGTGGGTCATGACGTGGTCGAGGAGGTCGAGGTATTGCCGCACGCGGCCAGACTAGCGCGGGCCCGAAGCGCGTCAGCCGGATCGTCCGCGGCGAGCCGGTCCGGCGGCACCGCCGCGCAGGGGGGAGGTGGGGTGCCGACGTCCACGGTCGGAACGGCATACCGGAGCGGGGGTCCGCCCGCGATAGCCTGACCACCATGACTTCTGCGTCTCCTTTCGGCCGCGTCGTGACGGCGATGGTGAGCCCGATGCGTCCCGACGGCAGCCTGGACCTCGACGGCGCACAGCGCGTGGCGCAGCACCTGGTCGACCACGGCCACGACGGCATCGTCGTCAACGGCACCACGGGTGAGTCGCCCACGACCTCCGACGCCGAGAAGGTCGACCTGGTCCGCGCCGTGCTCGAGGCGGTGGGCGACCGGGCCCGGGTCACCGCAGGCGCGGGCACCAACGACACCGCGCACTCCCTCGAGCTCGCGCGTGCCGCGGAGGCGGCCGGGGCCCACGCGCTCCTGGTGGTGGCGCCCTACTACAACAAGCCCCCGCAGGAGGGCCTGCGCGCGCACTGCACGGCGGTCGCGGACGCGACCGAGCTGCCGGTGATGCTCTACGACATCCCCGGCCGCTCCGGCATACCGTTCACCACCGAGACCCTGCTCGAGCTGGCCCGCCACCCGCGCATCCAGGCCGTCAAGGACGCCAAGGGTGACCTGTGGGGGGCCACCAAGGTCATGGCCGAGACCGACCTGCTGTGGTTCTCCGGCGACGACGTGCTCTCGCTGGCCCACCTGGCCCAGGGCGCCACCGGCGTGGTGAGCGTGGTGGGGCACGTGGCCGGTGACCTGTATGCCGAGATGGTCGCCGCCGTGGACAAGGGAGACCTCGCGCGGGCGCGCGAGCTGCACCGCCAGCTCGTCCCGGCCGTCGACGCCATCATGAACATCACCCAGGGAGCCATCATGGCCAAGGCGGCGCTGAAGGAGCTCGGGGTCATCGACTCCGCCGCCGTGCGCCTTCCCCTGGTCGAAGCCACCTCCGAGCAGGCCGCCGCAGTGCGTGACGGCCTCAGAACGTCAGGACTCATGTGAGCCATCCCCACCCCGAGCTTCCCGCACCCCCCGCGCTGCCCGACGGCGGCGTCCGCATCGTCGCCCTCGGCGGCCTCGGCGAGGTCGGCCGCAACATGGCGGTCATCGAGCACGACGGGCAGCTGCTCGTCATCGACTGCGGCGTGCTCTTCCCCGAGGACCACCACCCGGGTGTCGACCTGATCCTCCCGGACTTCGAGTACATCGAGGACCGCCTCGACGACGTCCAGGCGATCGTGCTCACCCACGGCCACGAGGACCACATCGGCGCGGTGCCGTACCTGCTGAAGCTCAAGCCGGACATCCCGCTGGTCGGCTCGATGCTCACGCTCGCCCTGGTCGAGGCCAAGCTGCGCGAGCACAAGATCACGCCCTACACGCTCGGCGTGAAGGAGGGCATGCGCGAGCAGCTCGGCGTCTTCGACTGCGAGTTCGTCGCCGTCAACCACTCGATCCCGGATGCGCTCGCGGTCTTCGTGCGCACCCCGGGCGGGACCATCCTGCACACGGGCGACTTCAAGATGGACCAGCTGCCCCTCGACGGCCGGCTGACCGACCTGCGCGCCTTCGCCCGGCTCGGCGAGGAGGGCGTCGACCTCTTCATGGTCGACTCCACCAACGCCGAGGTGCCCGGTTTCACGACGCCGGAGAAGGACATCGCGCCGGCGATCGACAAGGTGTTCCGGCACGCCCAGCGGCGGATCATCGTCGCCTGCTTCTCCTCCCACGTGCACCGCGTGCAGCAGGTGCTCGACGCTGCCGAGAAGGCCGGCCGCAAGGTCGCGATGGTCGGCCGGTCGATGGTGCGCAACATGACCATCGCCGCCGACCTCGGCTACCTGCACGTGCCGGACGGGGTGCTGGTCGACGTCAAGCGCCTCGACGACTTCGCCGACAACCAGGTCGTGCTCATCTGCACCGGGTCGCAGGGCGAGCCGATGGCGGCGCTGTCCCGGATGGCCAACCGCGACCACCGCATCGACGTGGGCGAGGGCGACACGGTGCTCATGGCCTCCTCGCTGATCCCCGGCAACGAGAACGCCGTCTACCGCGTCATCAACGGGCTCATGCGGCTCGGCGCCGACGTCGTGCACAAGGGGAACGCCCGGGTGCACGTCTCCGGCCACGCCAGCGCCGGCGAGCTCCTCTACTGCTACAACATCGTCGAGCCGCGCAACGTCATGCCGGTGCACGGGGAGTGGCGCCACCTGGTGGCCAACGCCGAGCTCGCGGTCCAGACCGGCGTCGACCGTGACAACGTCGTGCTCGCCGAGGACGGCGTCGTGGTCGACCTCGTCGACGGAAAGGCGCGCATCGTCGGCGCCGTGCCCTGCGGCTACACCTACGTCGACGGCTCCTCGGTGGGCGAGTTCGACGAGGCCCTGCTGAAGGACCGCCGCATCCTGCGCGACGAGGGCTTCATCTCGGTCATCGTCGTCATGGACGCGGCCACCGGGAAGATCGCGGCAGGTCCGGAGATCCACGCCCGCGGCTTCGCCGAGGACGACGAGATCTTCAAGCAGGTGCGGCCCAAGATCGAGCAGGCGCTGGCCGAGGCGACCGGCAAGGGCGTGACGGACACCCAGCAGCTCGAGAAGGTCGTGCGGCGTGCGGTGGGTGGCTGGGTCGGCGGCAAGATCCGTCGTCGCCCCATGATCATCCCGGTCGTCATCGAGGCCTGACCCGGGCGCTCGTCGGTCGGTCGGGCGGGGCCGTCGCGTCGGTCGGGGCGGCGCGTCGGTCGGCCGGGGCCGTGGCGTCAGGTGATGGCGCGGATCGACACGGCGACGCCGGCGCACGCGCAGGCGAACAGGGTGCTCACGAAGGTGCCGATGATGAACCGTTCGGCGGCGGCGGACTTCTTGCCGGCCTGCAGCTCGGGGTAGCGCGCGAGGCTCTTGACGGCCAGGACGACCGCGATGCCCTCGGGCCAGCCGGCCACGATGGACGCGTAGATGGCCGTGCGCTCGAGCACGCCGATCCACGCGCCGCCGCGCAGGATCTCGCGGGCTGCCTCCACGGAGTCCGTCTCGTCGGTGGGGGCGACGTTGTCACCGCGGTCGACCTGACGGAAGACGAGGGTGGTCAGCAGGCCACCGCCGGCGAGGGCGATGACGCCGAGGACGACGACGGCCAGCACCTCGATGAGCACGGCGCTCACGCGTCCGCCTCCGCGAGGAGGGCCTCGGCGAGCTCGGCGCCGCGGCGGCCCTCGTGGAGGGCGGCCCGGGCGAGGCGCTGGCTGACCGCCGAGGGTGAGATGTGGAGCCGCTCGGCGATGTCCCTGCCCGACAGACCCGTCTCGGCCATGTCCACGATCTCCCATCCCTCGGGGGTGCGGCGGCGCAGCAGCACCGCCAGCACCCACAGGGCGGACTCTGCCTGTCGCGCCCGGTCGGGCTCACCGTAGTGGGGAGCGCCGTCAGCGTGGACGACCCGCAGGTCGACGGGGGAGGAGCGCGCCGCCTCCACGGCCTCTCGGGCTGCGAGGAAGGCCGGGCCCGACGCGGCCCGGGTGGAGTCCGGCAGCGGCGTGTCGACCGCTCCGACGCCGAGCCCGGTGCGCCAGCCCCCGAGCCGCACCAGTGCCGAGACGGCGCGAACCGCTGCGCGCGGGGAGGACAGGACGCCCTGGATCTCGTCGCCCACGGTCCGCTCGAAGGGGAGGACCACACCGGCGTCGGCGCCGGCGCCCAGGGCGGTCTCGAGTGCGACCAGCGCCTCGGGGACCCGGTCGCCGTGCCGGGTGCTGCGTTTCTGGTCGGCGGTCAGCACGAACATGAATGAAGCCTAGAGCATGAATGTCAATCAATGAAGGCTTAAGGCTTTATCAGACGGGATTCAGGGATCGGAGCATGGTCAGGGCTCGTGCTCGTGCTCGACCTCGGACCGGGACCCGGGTCAGCCGGCGCAGCGGAACGTGCGCCGGTAGGCCTGGGGTGTCGTGCCGACCTGACGCGTGAAGTGGTGGCGCAGGATGGCGGCCGTCCCCAGCCCCGTGCGGCTGGCGACCTGGTCCACGGAGGCGTCGGTGTCCTCCAGCAGGCGCCGGGCGAGCAGCACGCGCTGCGTGGTCACCCAGGCGTGCGGCGTGGCGCCGGTCTCGGCGCGGAAGCGGCGGGCGAAGGTCCGCTCCGACATCATGGCCCGGCGCGCCAGGGCCTCGACCGAGAGGTCGGCGGCGAGGTTCTCCGTGGCCCACTCGAGCACGGGCTGCAGCGAGTCCGCCTCGACCGCGGGCAGGGGCGCCTCGACGTACTGCCGCTGGCCACCGTCCCGCTGCGGGGGCACGACCATGCGCCGGGCGATGGTCGAGGCCACCCGGGCGCCGAGCTCCTTGCGCACCAGGTGGAGCGTCGCGTCGATACCGGCAGCGGTGCCGGCCGAGGTGATGATGTTGCCGTCCTCGACGTAGAGCACGTCCAGCACCACCTCGACCTCGGGGAACTCCTCGGCCAGCTCGGTGGTGTTCATCCAGTGGGTCGTCGCGCGGCGCCCGTCGAGCAGGCCGGCCTTGGCCAGCGTGAAGGCGCCGCTGCACAGGGACATCACCCAGGCGCCCCGTTCGTCGGCGGCCCGCAGCTGCCGGGCCAGCGCTGCCGGGATCGGGGCCTGCCGCGGGCGGGAGGCGGGCACGACGATGAGGTCGGCCTCGGCGAGCCGGTCGAAGCCGTGCTCCGCCGTGAGGGTGAAGCCCATCTCGGTCGGCACCGGACGGCCCGGCTCCTCGCTGCACACCGCGAAGTCGAACGACGGCACGCCCTGGTCGGTGCGGTCGAGCCCGAACACCTCACAGGCGACGGAGAACTCGAACGGGGAGACGGTGTTGACGAGGGGAACGGCCACGTTGCGCAGCATGCGGTCAGGCTGCCACAGGGTTGGCAGAAAATCTACGGGTCATGGCATTTCTGCCACTCGTGGCAGCAATCAGCGCAGGCGCACGATATCTGCCATGGGTTTCTTCATCGTTCTCGCCATCCTCGTCACCATCGCCATCCTGGCGCCGATCTACGGGGTCGACACCCGCTTCGACGACCAGCGCCCCCGCTGGTCCTGACCTCACCGCTCCCTCACCAGGGGCGCGGCAGGCTGAGGTCGCGCGGGTCCGACACCGGCGTCCAGCCGTCCTCGCCGTGCTCGTAGTCGAACTCCGGCCCGTCGGCCGCCAGGGAGGCCACGGCGGCGAGGAAGCGCTCGACGTGCTCCGCCGTGTTGGCCAGCCCCAGGCTCACGCGGACCGCGGTCGCCGGCCCCGCGGCATACGGGTCGTCGAGCAGCGCGTCGACCAGCAGGTGGGCGCAGAACTTGCCGTCGCGCACGCCGATGCCGTGCTCGGCCGACAGAGCGGCCGAGACCAGCGACGAGTCGAGCCCCTCGACGGTGAACGCCGCCACCGGCACCCGCTCGTGGTCGGCTCCGAAGAGGGAGTAGGTCTCGACGCCGTCGATGGCGGCCAGCCCCTCGGCGAGGCGGCGCCCCAGGGCCCGCTCGTGCGCCTCGACAGCCGCGCGGTGCTCGGTCAGCGCCGCGCAGGCGGCCGCGAGGGCGATGGCGCCGATGACGTTCGGTGAGCCGGCCTCGTGGCGAGCCGCCCCGCGGTGCCAGGCGGTGCCACGTTCCGTGACAGCGGCGGTGGCGCCGCCTCCAGCGAGGTAGGGGGCCGCGGCGTCGAGCCAGTCGCCCCGCCCGGCGAGCACCCCCGCACCGAAGGGCGCGTAGAGCTTGTGCCCGGAGAACGCGACGTAGTCGACGCCGAGCGCGTCCAGGTCGATGGCACGGTGCGGGGCGAGCTGGGCGGCGTCGAGGGCGACGCGCGCGCCGCGCCGCCGGGCGGTCTCGGCGAGCTCGCGGACCGGCCACAGCTCCCCGGTCACGTTGGACGCGCCGCACAGCACCACGAGGCGGTGCCGCGCGGTGGACCGCTCGAGCGCCTCCGTGAGCAGGACGCGGGCGTCGGCGAGGCTGCCCGGCACAGGTAGGCGGGTGGTGCGTGCCCTGGCCCAGGGCAGCAGGGTGGCGTGGTGCTCGGCCTCGAAGACGAAGACCTCGGTGTCGCGGGGCAGGGCGCGGGCCAGCAGGTTGAACGAGTCGGTCGTGTTGCGGGTGAACACGACGTGGTCGCCGTCGCGGGCACCGACGAAGCGCCGGACCTCCTGGCGGGCCTCCTCGTACCACCGGCTGGTGACACGGGAGGCGTAGCCGTTGCCGCGGTGCACCGAGGAGTAGGTGCGCAGGGCGGTGTCGACGGCCCGCTTGACCGACGCCAGGGCGGGGGTGGAGGCGGCGTGGTCGAGGTTGGCGTAGTCGACCACGGTGCGGTGCAGCGTCGGCACCCCGAGGTCGGCCGAGACCACGGCGGGCAGCTCGCTCGGTGCGGCGGGGCCGCCGGGCACCGGGCGCAGGTGGCGCCGGTCGAGGGGGCGCCCCGCGGGTGAGCCCTCAGCGGGGGATTGCGGGGCGGGGGAGTGCGGGGTGCGGGAGTGCGCTGCGGGCGCCTGGAGGGGCGAGTGGGGGCGGCGGGTGCTGGCGATCGACACGAGGTGTCTCCTCACGGGTCCGGTGGACCCGGGGAGTGGCCGCGGGTCCGCGCTTGCCACCTGCGGGCGCAGGTGGCCCGGTCGTCACCCGGAGCACCCCACCGCGGAGGAGGGTTGCTGGCCAGCAAGCCGGGGCTTCGCGCTGGCACTCATGACCTGGCCGGAACCGTAGCGAGCCTCCCGCGCCTGGTGCCACCAGTCGGGAGGGGAATCCCGTCATCTGAGACCTGTCGGTCCCGGCCGGGGGAGCGATGGCCGCCTGCGTCGACGCTCCCGCCAGAGCGTCGACGCAGGCCCCGCCAGACGTGCCCTCAGGGTGTCACGACGTCGTGGTCGCAGGTGCCCTGACCTGCGGAAATGGCAGGATCCCGCCACGCGGCTCACCCGTTCGGACGATGGCTCCGGCGGCAGAAAACTGCCCGCTGTGGCGCGTGTGACGCGTGTTTCCACAGGGGTCATCGCGTACCGTGCGGAGCATGGCGACACGTCCGTCCACCTCCGCGCGCTCTTCGACGAGTCGCAGCACCTCCACGCGCCCGGCCAACCGCAAGCCCGCCACCAAGAAGGCGGCGCCCCGCGGGCAGGCCAAGGGGGGCGGCCTGCCGCTCCCGCTGCGCGCGATCCGGGGGACCTGGATGGGGATGGCCCACGTGGCCGGCGGCGCGGTGCGCCGGGTCGGCCACAGCGCCCGTGACCTCGAGCCGGAGCACCGCCGCGACGGGTTCGGGTTCGCCGTGATCGGGCTCGCGATCGTCGTGGCCGCGCGCGAGTGGTGGGCCTTCGACGGCGTCGTCGGAGACGTGGTGCACGCCGTCGTCGCCGGCACCTTCGGCCGGGTGGCGTATGCCGTGCCGCTGGCCCTGCTCTTCATCGGCCTCCGCCTGCTCCGCGCGCCGGAGGAGTCCACCGCCAACTCCCGGATCGGCATCGGCCTGGGTGCGCTGGCCTTCGCCGCCTCCGGCCTCGTGCACGTCGCCAAGGGCATCCCGCAGCCGCCGGACGGTGCGGACCCCATGCGCGACGCCGGCGGCATCATCGGCTTCCTCGCCGCGAGCCCCCTCGAGGCCGCGGTCAGCGTCTACGGCACGGTGCCGATCCTGCTCATGCTCGGCTTCTTCGGCCTCCTCGTGCTGACGGCGACGCCGGTCCACATGATCCCCGAGCGGCTTGCCGAGCTGCGCGACCACCTGCTGCACCGCGGCGCGCCCGTCGAGGAGCCGCCGACCGAGGAGAAGCCCAAGCGGCAGCGCCGCAAGCCGCTCCTCGACGCCGACGGCAACCTCAGCGGCGACGAGGCGTTCGAGCAGGCCGCCGTGGTCGCCCCGGACGGCAAGCGGCTGCGGCCCGGCCAGAAGCGGCCCACGGCGCCCGGCGTCCTCGCCCCGACTGCCGCCAAGGAGCCCGGCTCCGCGGCCACCAGCCCCGCAGTCGACGTCAAGCCCGCCCTCGAGGCGCCGCCGACCACTCCGCTGCCGCAGCGCGTCGAGCAGCTCGCCCTCGCCGGCGACATCACCTACACCCTGCCGGACAACGCGATCCTCGAGCCCGGCTCGCCGCACAAGACCCGCAGCGCCGCCAACGACCGGGTGGTCGAGTCGCTGACACAGGTGCTCGACCAGTTCGACATCGACGCCCAGGTCACCGGCTTCACGCGCGGCCCGACGGTCACCCGCTACGAGGTCGAGCTCGGCCCCGGCATCAAGGTCGAGCGCGTCACGGCGCTGTCGAAGAACATCGCGTATGCCGTGGCCTCGGCCGACGTGCGCATCCTCAGCCCGATCCCGGGCAAGTCCGCGATCGGTATCGAGATCCCGAACGCCGACCGCGAGAAGGTCAGCCTCGGCGACGTGCTGCGCAGCCAGGTGGCCCGCGGCAACGAGCACCCGATGGTGATGGGTGTGGGCAAGGACGTCGAGGGCGGCTACGTCATCGCCAACCTCGCGAAGATGCCCCACCTGCTCGTCGCCGGTGCGACCGGCGCCGGCAAGTCGAGCTTCGTCAACTCGATGATCACCTCGATCCTCATGCGCTCGACCCCTGACGAGGTGCGCATGGTGCTCGTCGACCCCAAGCGCGTCGAGCTCACCGCCTACGAGGGCATCCCGCACCTGATCACGCCGATCATCACGAACCCGAAGAAGGCCGCCGAGGCCCTCCAGTGGGTCGTGCGCGAGATGGACATGCGCTACGACGACCTCGCGATGTTCGGGTTCAAGCACGTCGACGACTTCAACAAGGCCGTGCGTGCTGGCAAGGTCAAGCCGCTGCCGGGCTCCGAGCGCGTGATCCAGCCCTACCCCTACCTGCTCGTGATCGTCGACGAGCTCGCCGACCTCATGATGGTCGCCCCGCGCGACGTCGAGGAGTGCATCGTCCGCATCACCCAGCTCGCGCGAGCCGCCGGCATCCACCTGGTGCTGGCGACGCAGCGGCCGTCGGTCGACGTCGTCACGGGTCTGATCAAGGCCAACGTGCCGAGCCGGATGGCCTTTGCGACGTCGTCGCTCGCCGACAGCCGGGTCGTGCTCGACCAGCCGGGCGCCGAGAAGCTCATCGGCCAGGGTGACGCCCTCTTCCTGCCCATGGGCGCCAGCAAGCCGATGCGTGTCCAGGGCGCCTGGGTCACGGAGTCCGAGATCCACGCGGTGGTCAAGCACGTCACCGAACAGCTGAAGCCGAACTACCGCGAGGACGTCACGGTCGTCGCGGCCAAGAAGCAGATCGACGACGACATCGGCGACGACCTCGACCTGCTGCTGCAGGCCGCCGAGCTGGTGGTCACGACGCAGTTCGGCTCGACCTCGATGCTCCAGCGCAAGCTGCGGGTGGGCTTCGCCAAGGCGGGCCGCCTCATGGACCTGCTCGAGTCCCGTGGGGTGGTCGGTCCCTCCGAGGGCTCCAAGGCGCGCGACGTGCTCGTCAAGCCCGACGACCTGCCCACCACCCTGGCGCTCATGCGGGGCGAGGACGTGCCGGAGCCGGCCGCCGAGCCGGTGCTCGACGTCGTGGCCGACGACGCGGTGACCGACGGCTCGGTCGACCGCACCGACGAGGTCGCCGTGGGCGCCTACGCACCCCGGGACCTGGGGCCGAACCTCGACGACTACGAGCAGGTCGAGGGCGGGAGCGACGAGGACGCCTGGTCGCTCACCGACCGCGGCTGAGCGGCATACGGACTGGGCGGCCGACCACGCCCTGACCAGTGGGCGGGACGGCGCGGAATAGTGAAGCCACTCGGTTGCGTTGGCCACCCACGTGACTGCGCCGACGACTGAGCTGACCCCCGAGCCCTCCGACCTCGCGCAGCGCCCCGGCCGCCGGAGCGTCCGCGCGCCCCGGCCGGTGATGGTCGAGGCGCCCCGCGGCCGCTCGTACGTGAAGTTCGTGCTGGTGCTCGGCGCCCTCATCGCCATCGGGCCGCTGACGATCGACACCTACCTGCCCGCCATGCCGGCGATCGCCGACGAGCTGGTGGCCACCGAGTCGCAGGTGCAGGGCACCCTGACCGGCATCCTGCTCGGCCTCGGCCTGGGGCAGCTGCTCGTCGGCCCCCTGGCCGACGCGGTCGGGCGACGCCGTCCGCTCATCGCGGGCCTGGCGCTGCACATCGTCGCCTCGCTCGCCTGCGCGGTGGCCCCGACCATCGAGCTGCTGACCGCGGGCCGGGTCGTGCAGGGCCTGGGCAACGCGGCCGTCTCCGTGGTGGCCATGGCGACCGTCCGCGACCTCTTCACCGGCTCGGCAGCGGCCACGCTGCTCTCGCGGCTGATGCTCGTCATGGGCATCGCCCCGATCCTCGCCCCCACCATCGGTGGCGCCGTGCTCGCCCACACCTCCTGGCGGGGGGTCTTCGGGCTGGTCTCGCTGGGCGGTGTCGTGCTCGTCACCGTCGCGTCCCTGATGCTGCGCGAGACCCTGCCGCCGGAGCGCCGCCGGCGCCTCGAGCCGCTGCCGGTGCTGCGCACCTACGCCTCGCTGCTGCGCGACCGCACCTTCGTCGGGCTCGTGCTCATCTCGGGCCTGATGTTTGCGACCCTGTTCTCCTACATCGGCGGCTCGTCGTTCGTGCTCCAGGAGATCTACGGACTGAGCGTCGCCCAGTTCGGCCTCGCCTTCGGCCTGAACTCGCTCGGCTTCCTCGCCGGTTCGCAGCTGAACCCGCTGCTGCTGCGCCGGTTCGGGCCCCGCGACATCGTGCGCGCCGGGGTCGCCCTGGGGGCGACGGCCGCCCTCGCGTTGCTCGCCGCCGCGGCGACCGGGTTCGGCGGGTTGCCGCTGATCCTCGGGCCGCTGTGGTTCCTGCTGTTCGCCTGCGGGCTGACGCTGCCCAACACGCCGGCCCTGGCCCTCACCCGTCACGGTGAGGCCGCCGGCACCGCCGCAGCGCTGCTCGGCGCCTCGCAGTTCGTCATCGGCGGGGCGGCTGCCCCGGTGATCGGTGCGCTCGGGTCCGGCTCGGCCGTGCCGATGGCCGCCGTCATGGCCACGACCGCGACCGGCGCAGCGGTGGTCGCCGCGCTGACCCTGCGGGTCTCCGTCGTCGAGGACTGACGCCGCGTAGCGCCGCGGTGGGGCGGACGCCCTAGGGTGTCCGCCATGTCGCAGTGGATGACCACCGTCCGGCAGCATCCCTCCGGCGTGCTGCTGGCGGCCCAGCTGATCGCCGTCCTGGCTTACCCCTTCGCCGGCGACACCCCCGCGGGGAGGGCCGTCCTCGGCGTCTTCGGTCTCTTCGTGCTCGCCGTGGCGGTCTGGGCCGTGCGGGCGACCCCGGCGCTCACGTGGATCGCCATCACCCTCGGCATCCCCGTGGTCATCCTGACCATCGCCGAGGCGGTGTACCCCACCAGTGACCCGATCCGCCTGTGGTCGTCGATCCTCCACGCGCTCTTCTACGGCTACACGGCGTACGGCCTCGTGCGCTACCTCTTCGACGACAGCTTCGTCACACGTGATGAGATCTTCGCCGTCGGCGCCAACTTCACCGTCGTCGCGTGGGCCTTCGCCTACGCCTTCATGGCGGTGCAGGTGATCTGGCCGGGCTCCTTCGTGTCCTACCAGGGTGAGGGCTTCCAGGGGTTCCCCAACCTGCTGTTCCTCTCCTTCGCGACGCTGACCAGCGTGGGGCTCTCCGACATCTACCCGGTGCTGGCGCACGCCCGGTCGGTGGCGATGGTCGAGCAGATCGCCGGTGTGCTCTACGTCGCGATGATCATCTCGCGCGTGGTCAGCCTGACGGTGTTGCACCGCCGCTGACGCACGGCGTCACGACGCGGAGCCGTCGAGCTGCGCGATCGTGGCCAGGCTGGGTCCCCGCTGCTCCTGCAACGCCCGGGCGCCCGCCTCGGCCTCTCGCATGACCCGCAGGATGTTGCCGCTGGTGAGCTTGCCGAGGTCGTCGTCGGACCAGCCGCGCCCCGCCAGCGCCTCCAGCAGGGCGGGGTATGCCGTGACGTCGCCCATGCCCTGCGGCAGCACCTCCACGCCGTCGTAGTCGCCGCCGACCCCGACGTGGTCGACGCCCGCGACCTCGCGGATGTGCTCGCAGTGCCGCACGACGTCGTCGAGGGTGGCCGGCGGCTCGGGGTTGCGCGCGCGATAGTCGCGGTAGAAGGGGGAGAACGCCGCGGCGTCGGCCTGCCGGATGCCCTGCGACTCGGCCTCGGCGAGCGCCTGGTCGTGCCAGGCCGCGGCCTCGGGGTTCACGAACTTCGGCACGAAGGTGACCATGCAGACGCCGCCGTTGTCGCGCAGCGACTCCAGAACGTCGTCTGGTGCGTTGCGCGGGCTGTCGCACACAGCGCGGGCAGAGGAGTGCGAGAAGACCACCGGCACCTCGCTGGCGCGCAGGGCGTCGCGCATGGTGTCGGCCGAGACGTGGCTGAGGTCGACCAGCATGCCGATGCGGTTCATCTCGCGGACCACCTCGACACCGAAGGGGGAGAGGCCGCCGAGCACGGGCTCGTCGGTGGCGGAGTCGGCCCAGGGCACGTTGCTGTTGTGGGTGAGCGTCAGGTAGCGGACGCCCAGCACGTGCAGCATCCGCAGGGTGGCCAGGGACGAGTTGATCGAGTGACCGCCCTCGGCGCCGAGGAGCGAGGCGATGCGCCCCGTCGCCCAGGCCGCCTCCACCTCGTCCGCGGTGCGCGCGAAAGCCAGCTCACCGGCATACCGGGCCACCATCTGGTGCCCCGCGTCGACCTGCTCCAGCGTGGCGCTCACGGCGTCGTCGCCGGCCAGCGAGGCGGGGACGAAGACCGACCAGAACTGCGCACCCACGCCGCCCTGTCGCAGCCGCGGCAGGTCGGTGTGCGTGGTCGTCGTGCCGCCGCCGATGTCGAGGCGGTCGAAGTCGTAGCCGGCCTGCTCGCGGGCCTCCCACAGCAGGTCGTTGTGGCCGTCGAGCACCGGCTGGCGCTCGAGCAGGGCACGGATCCGGGCGGACGGGGCGACGGGGGCGGCGCTCATGGACGGACCCTATCCACCTCTAGAGTGGGCGCATGAGCTCCACCGCCTCGCGCAGCGTCGCCCTGGTCACCTTGGGGTGCACCCGCAACGAGGTCGACTCGGAGGAGCTCGCCGGCCGGCTCGCGGCCGAGGGCTGGACCCTCGTCGACGACGCCGCCGACGCCGACGTCGCCGTGGTCAACACGTGCGGGTTCGTCGAGCAGGCCAAGAAGGACTCGATCGACGTGCTGCTCGAGGCGTCGGCGCGCAAGGACGAGGGCCGCACCCAGGCCGTGGTAGCGGTCGGCTGCCTGGCCGAGCGCTACGGCGAGCAGCTGGCGGCCGAGCTGCCCGAGGCCGACGCCGTGCTGGGGTTCGACTCCTACGCCGACATGTCCACCCACCTCAAGGCGGTCCTGGCGGGGGAGCGGCCCGCCTCCCACACGCCCTCGGACCGGCGCCGGCTGCTGCCGCTGTCGCCCGTGCAGCGCCAGGGCGGCGCCAGTGGCGTGGCCCTGCCCGGCCACGGCGACCCGACCTCCCCCGAGCAGGCGCCCGCGGTGCTCGAGCCGGCCGACGTGACGATCGACGGTCCCGCGCCGGCCTCGGGCCCGCGCGTCATCCGGGCTCGGCTCGACGGACGTCCCTGGGCGCCGCTGAAGATCGCCAGCGGTTGCGACCGCCGGTGCGCCTTCTGCGCCATCCCGATGTTCCGCGGTGCGTTCGTCTCGCGGCGGCCGACCGACATCGTCGCCGAGGCGCGCTGGCTGGCCGAGCGTGGCGTCAAGGAGGTCTTCCTCGTCAGCGAGAACTCCACCTCCTACGGCAAGGACCTCGGCGACCTCGCCCTGCTCGAGAAGCTGCTGCCGGAGCTGACCGCCATCGAGGGCATCGAGCGGGTGCGGGTGTCCTACCTGCAGCCCGCCGAGATCCGCCCCGGACTCCTCGACGCGATGGCGGCCACGCCGGGCGTCGTGCCGTACTTCGACATCTCGTTCCAGCACGCCTCCGGGCCGCTGCTGCGCCGGATGCGCCGCTTCGGCAGCCGGGAGGCCTTCCTCGCGCTGCTCGACGACGTGCGTCGTCGCCTGCCGCAGGCGGGCATCCGCAGCAACGTCATCGTCGGGTTCCCCGGTGAGACCGAGGACGACCTCGCCGAGCTCGAGGCGTTCCTCGTCGCCGCCCGCCTCGACGTCGTGGGCGTCTTCGGGTACTCCGACGAGGACGGCACCGAGGCCGAGGCCTACGGCGACAAGGTGCCCGAGCACGTCGTGGCGCAGCGGGTGGCGCACTTCTCTGCCCTCATCGAGGAGCTGAACGCCCAGCGGGCCGAGGACCGCGTCGGCGAGACGGTCGAGGTCCTCGTCGAGGAGGTCGACGACGAGGAGGGGCAGGTCGTGGGCCGGGCCCTGCACCAGGGGCCGGACGTCGACGGGGTGACCATCCTCGAGGTCGCGGACTGCCCCGGTGTGGCTGTGGGCGACACGGTGCGCGCGACGGTGGTGGGCACCGACGGCATCGACCTCCTCGCGGAGCCCGTATGAGCGAGCACGACCACCTCATCGACCCCACGCCGCAGCCACCCCCGAGCCCGTGGAACATCGCCAACGCCCTGACCATGCTGCGGATCCTCATGGTCCCGGTCTACGGGTGGCTGCTGCTCTCCGACGGCGGAGACAACGCGACGCTGCGCTGGTGGGCCGCCGGTGTGTTCGTGCTGGCCATCGCGACCGACCGGATCGACGGCGACCTCGCCCGCAGCCGCGGCCTCATCACCGACTTCGGCAAGGTTGCCGACCCCATCGCCGACAAGGCGCTCATGGGCATGGCCTTCGTCGGCCTCTCGCTGCTCGGTGAGCTGTGGTGGTGGGTGACCGCGCTCGTCCTCGTGCGCGAGTGGGGGGTCACCCTCATGCGGTTCTTCGTCATCCGGCACGGGGTCATGCCGGCCGGGCGGGGCGGGAAGCTCAAGACGGCGCTCCAGAGCGTGACGCTGACCCTGTTCACCCTGCCGCTGTGGACCTTTCCCCTCTCCGGCGCCTGGACGGCGGCGGCCTGGGTCAGCATGACGATGGCCGTGACGGTGACGGTGGTGACCGGCCTGGACTACGTCGTCAAGGCCCACCGCCTGCGGCAGACCAGCGAGCGGGCGCTGCTCAAGCGCTCCCGCGCGGCGAAGCGGGGCTGACCCGTCGTGGCCGCCGCCAGGACTCCCGAGGGTGGTGCTGCCGTGCCGGCCCCGCCGGCGGCCGCCGACATCGTGGCGGTCCTGAAGCGCCGTGGTGAGACGCTCGCCTGTGCCGAGTCGCTCACGGGCGGGCTCGTCGCGGCCGCGGTGACCGACGTTCCGGGTGCCTCCGCGGTGCTGCGCGGCGGCATCGTCAGCTACGCCACCGACGTCAAGGCGTCGGTGCTCGGGGTCGACCGGGCGCTCCTCTCCCGGGTCGGCGCCGTCGACGCCGACGTCGCCCGCCAGATGGCCACGTCCGTATGCCGCGTGGTGGGCAGCGACTGGGGCGTGGCCACGACGGGGGTGGCTGGCCCCGACGCTCAGGACGGCGCCGCCGTCGGCACCGTGTTCGTGGCCGTGGCGGGCCCCCGGGGTTCGAAGGTGCACGAGCACCACTTCGACGGCGACCGCCCGGTGATCCGGGCGGCCGCGGTCCGAGCCGCGCTGGACGTGCTGCGGGCCGGGCTGGCCGAGGCGGAAGAATCATCAGGCTCGGGCCGTTGAGGTGGGCGTGATGCAGATGGTGACACCGTGGCGAGCAGCCTGCGGGCTCGGCCCGTGTTGCGGAAACCTGCGCGCGCGTCGTCGGTCGTGCGCGGTAACGTGGGTGCCAGCATCGGGCCGGACAGCTGTGAAGGAGGCGCTGTGATCTTGCTCCGTCGTGAACTCGGCGACGTGCTCCGTGAGCAGCGCCAGGCCCAGGGCCGCACCCTGCGGGAGGTCTCGGCCGCCGCCTCCGTCTCGCTCGGCTACCTCAGCGAGGTCGAGCGCGGCGAGAAGGAAGCCTCCTCGGAGCTGCTCGCCTCGATCTGCAGCGCCCTGCGCCTTCCTCTCTCCGAGGTGCTCGGGCACGTCTCGGAGCGGGTCGCCGAGTCGGAGGCGCTGACCGCGCCCGTCTCGCTGCCCGTGCCGGCCCAGGCGCCCCTGGTCTCGGCCTCCGCCGCGTAGCTCTCGGCGTCCGCCGCAGCTCGACGTCACACGAGCGCGCCGGCACGAGGCACCCCAGAGGTCAGGCGCGGCGGTACGGCTTGGCCCGTCCCTGCGAGCTCGAGCCGAGCGGGGTCTGGCGACGCCCGTCGTCGGTCGGGCCCAGCCCGCCCTGGCAGCGGGGGCAGTAGAACATGGTGCGGTCCTGCGGCGGGGTGCCGATCATGGCCACCCGCACGGTCTCGCCGCAGCGCCGGCAGGGTCGTCCGGACCGGCCGTGGACGTAGCTGGTCTCACCGAGGCGTCGCACCCCGGTGCTGCTCTGCACGGCGTGGTGCCGCGCCGCGTCGATGAGCCGGTGCACCCGCTCCACCAGGGCTGCGAGGTCTCGCTCGTCGAGGCTGGCCACCGTCGTCCACGGGCCCAGCCGCTGGAGGAACAGGGACTCGCTCGCCCAGAGGGTGCCCACGCCGGCCAGGTTGCGCTGGTCCAGCAGCGCGGCGCCGATGGGTGCCTGGCCAGCAGCGTGCAGGTTGGCGACGGCCTGCCGCGGGTCCCAGTCGGAGCCGAGGACGTCCGGGCCCAGGTGGCCGACGAGGGTGTCCTCCTGCGCGGTGGGGACGAGGTCGAGCATCCCCAGCCTCAGGCCGAGGGCGGCCCAGCGCTCGGTGGCGACCAGGGCCCGGATCTGGGGGTTGGATCGCTGACGCTGGCCCAGCTTCTGGGCGTCCTCGATGCGCCACTGTCCCTCCATCCGCAGGTGCGAGTGCAGCGTCACACCGGCGTCGAGCCGCTGGAGGATGTGCTTGCCGCGACTGACGACCTCGGTGGTGGTCGCCCCCACGAAGTCGGTGGTCGCCAGCTCGCCCCAGCGCAGGTCCCACGTGGTCACCGGCTGCCCGGCCAGCGCCTGGTGGAGCCGGGTGGCCGTGCGCCAGACGGTGTCGCCCTCAGGCACGGCTCACCGCCTCAGGCGCAGGCCGCGCGGCGTCGCGTGGAACCCGGCGGAGGCGAGGGCCTGCGCCAGCGGGTGGTGCGAGCCCAGCACCGCGTCGCCGTCCGCCTTCTCGACCGTGATCCGTCCCAACGCGCCCTCGCGGACGGCGAGGGCCAGGGCGTCAGCGGCCGCCTGGAGCAGGTGGGGCTCCTCCGACCACGAGAGCAGGGTCTTGCCGCCGCGTTCGACGTAGAGCACCAGCTCGCCGTCGACGAGCACGACGAGTGCCCCGGCCTTGCGCCCGGGCTGGTGTCCCTTCTTGCCGTCGGTCCCGCTGTCACCGTCGGTGGACGTGGTCCGGGCGGGCCACGGCAGGGCTGCGCCGTAGGCGTTGGCCGGGTCCGAGGCGGCCAACACGACGGCGGAGGCGGCCTCCCGGGCCGAGTCGGACTCGCCGAGCGGCCGAGCCCCGGCCCGGAGGCGGTCGACCGCGCCCACCCCGGCGAACTGGGCGGCGCCGAGGGACTCGACGAAGTAGCCCCGTCGTACCCGGCCTGACTCCTCGGCGGCGGCCAGCACACGGTAGACACCCGCGAAGCCGCCGGGCACGCCCTCGGCCACCACGGAGCCCCTCGTCACCACGCCGTAGCGGTCCAGCAGCACCTCCGCGGTGGCGTAGGACCGGACCGTGGGCTCGCTCTCGGGATGCGGCAGCAGCGACCAGCGGCCGGCGCCCGTCGGAGGGCCGCTGCGGCTCGGGAGAGCCGGCCGCCCGGCCGGGCGTTGACCGGACAGCGCCCCCAGGGAGCCGCGCCGTCCGGCATACCGCGTGGACCGGGGAGCGGTGCGAGGGCGGCGGTGCGCCGTGCGGCCGCCGGAGAGGAGGGCGCGCAGGGGCGCCAGGGTGTCGTTGGTGACCCGCCCGCTCCAGACCAGCTGCCACAGGTCGCCGATGAGGGCCTCGTCGTCGGTGCTGCCGACGGCGTCGGAGAGGGTGCGGAAGAAGAAGGCGCCGCCACCGGCCAGGGCGTCGAGCACCGCCTGCTGGCCCTCGGTGACGCCCACGTCGTCGTGGGGCGGCAGGGTGAGGTGGGCCGTGTCGCCGAGGTGCAGCGACACCCACCCGTCGTCGCCGGGCAGCGAGCCGTGGCCGCACCACAGCACCTCGCCGGTGCTCGTGAGCTCGTCGAGGAGCGCGGGGGAGTAGCCGGCGACGCGGGAGGGCAGCACGAGGGTCTCGAGGGCGCTGGCCGGCACGACGGCCCCGGCCAGCTGTTCGACCGCCCGGACGAGGCCCTCGCGACCGCGCAGACCGCCGCCGACCCCCTGCCAGGTCGGCAGGAACCGGGCCAGCTCCACCGCGGCGACCGGCTCCACCTCGGCCCGCAGGGCGGCCAGGGAGCGCCGGCGCAGCATGCGCAGCACCTCGGCGTCGCAGTAGTCGAGGCCGTGGGCGCCGCCGCCGTTCTCGACGGGCAGCAGCTCGCCCTCGACCACGCGTCCGGCGGAGACGAGCCGGCGCAGGGCGTCGAGGGCGACCGCCGGACCCACGCCCCACCAGTGGGCGACGGCCGGTGCGGAGAAGGGGCCGTGCGTGCGGGCGTACCGGGCGACGAGGTCGCCCAGCGGGTCGGGCACCGACTCCAGGAACGCCTGGGGGACGCCGACGGGCAGTGAGGCGCCCAGGGCGTCGCGCAGACGACCGGCGTCCTCGATGGCGGTCCACCGCTCCTCGCCGGCAATGCGCACCCGGATGAGCCGGCGGGCGCCCTCGAGGTCGACCAGCCAGCTGCCGATCTCGCTGCGGGACAGGCCTTCCCGGCTCCGGCGCTCGATCTCCGGCAGCGGCAGCGGCCCCAGGCTCCGCAGCAGGTCGGCGACGTCCTCGGCGTCGCGGCACGCGCGTTCGGGCGTCAGTCGCTGCAGCTCGTGCTCGGTGCGGGTCACCTCCGCCGGGTCGAGCAGGTCGCGCAGCGACAGCCCCTCTCCGCGACCGAGCAGCTCCGCCAGCAGGGTCGGGTCGAGGGACAGCGCGGCGGCGCGTTTCTCGGCCAGGGGCGAGTCGCCCTCGTAGAGGAACTGCGCGACGTAGCCGAACATCAGCGACCGGGCGAAGGGTGAGGGCTGGGAGCTCTCGACGTCGACGAGGGTGACGGTGCGCGAGTCGATGTCGCGCATCAGCTCCGTGAGGCCGGGGACGTCGAACACGTCCTGCACGCACTCGCGCACGGTCTCGAGGATGATCGGGAACGAGGCGTACTGGCTGGCCACCTCGAGCAGCTGGGCGGCTCGTTGGCGCTGCTGCCACAGGGGCTGGCGGCGGTCGGGACGGCGCCGGGGGAGCAGCAGGGCCCTCGACGCGCACTCACGGAACCTCGCCGCGAACAGGGCAGATCCGCCGATCTCCCCGGTCACGAGGTCGTGGACCTCGTCAGGGTCGAGGCGGACCAGCTCGAGGAGCTCGGCGCCGGCACCGCGGCCGTCCTCGAACTCGAGGTCGGGCAGGCGGAAGACGATCCCGTCGTCGCCGTGCATGGCCTGCACGTCGACCCCGAACCGCTCACGCATGCGGGCCGAGACGCACAGCGCCCAGGGGGCGTGGACCTGCCCGCCGAAGGGGGAGTGGACGGCGACCCGCCAGTCGCCGATCTCGTCGCGGAACCGCTCGATGACGATGGTGCGGTCGTCGGGCACGTGGCCGGTGGCCTCGCGCTGCTCGTCGAGGTAGGCCAGCAGGTTGTCGGTCGCCCACTGGTCCAGACCGGCCTTCTCGACGCGGGCGCGTGCCTTCGCCGGCGTCAGGCCGACGATCTCGCGGACGAAGCCGCCCACGGCCCGTCCGAGCTCGGCGGGCCGGCCGAGCTGGTCGCCCTTCCAGAACGGCAGCTTCCCCGGCAGGCCGGGCGCCGGCGTGACGAGCACCCGGTCGTGGGTGATGTCCTCGATCCGCCAGGTGGACGTGCCGAGGGTGAAGACGTCGCCGACGCGCGACTCGTAGACCATCTCCTCGTCGAGCTCACCGACGCGCCTGCCGGTGCCCTCGCCGGTGGCGAGGAACACGGCATACAGGCCGCGGTCGGGGATGGTGCCGCCGCTGGTGACGGCGAGGCGCTGCGCGCCGCGGCGTCCGGTGAGCACACCGGTGACGCGGTCCCAGACGATGCGGGGGCGCAGCTCGGCGAACTCGTCGCTGGGGTAGCGGCCGGCCAGCATGTCGAGCACCGACTCGAGGATCGAGCGCGGCAGGGAGGCGAACGGCGTGGCCTTGCGCACGAGCTGCTCGAGGTCGTCGACGGCCCAGTCGTCCATGGCGCACATCGCCACCACCTGCTGGGCGAGCACGTCGACCGGGTTGGCCGGCACGTGCAGCGACTCGATCGAGCCGGAGCGCATCCGCTCGACCACGACCGCGGTCTGCACCAGGTCGCCCCGGAACTTGGGGAAGAGCACGCCGCGGGAGACGGCGCCCACCTGGTGGCCGGCCCGGCCGACGCGCTGCAGGCCGCTGGCCACGCTGGGCGGTGACTCGACCTGCACGACGAGGTCGACCGCGCCCATGTCGATGCCGAGCTCGAGGCTGCTGGTGGCGACCACGGCGGGCAGGCGCCCGGCCTTGAGGTCCTCCTCGATGGCCTGCCGGTGCTCCTTGCTGACCGAGCCGTGGTGGGCGCGCGCGAGGACCGCGGGCGCACCCTTGCTGGCGCCGGCCTGCGCCATCATCTCGGCCGGGGTCCGCGAGCCGGTATGCCGTGGGGTCGGCGGGGCAGTTCCGGCGCCGGAGTCGTCGCCGGCTGCCCCCGACTCCTCAGCGGCCTCGTCGAGGCGTTCCTGCCAGATCTCGTTGAGCCGGGCGGTGAGCCGCTCGGCCAGCCGGCGGGAGTTGGCGAAGACGAGGGTGGAGCGGTGCTCGGCGATCAGGTCGACGATGCGCTCCTCGACGTGCGGCCAGATGGACGCACGCCGCTCCGCGCCCGCGGCCGGACCGGACAGGTCGTCCACGACCACCTCGCCGAGGGCCGACATGTCGGCGATGGGCACGACGACGTCGAGGTCCCACTCCTTGGTCGACGGCGGCCGGACCACCTCGACCGGGCGGCCGCCCGCGAGGTAGCGCGCCACCTCCTCGACCGGCTCGACGGTCGCGGACAGCCCGATGCGCTGGGCGGGCCGCTCGAGGAAGGCGTCGAGGCGCTCGAGGCTCAGGGCCAGGTGGGCGCCGCGCTTGGTGCCGGCCACGGCGTGCACCTCGTCGAGGATCACGGTCTCGACACCGGCCAGCGCCTCGCGGGCGGCCGAGGTCAGCATGAGGAAGAGCGACTCGGGTGTCGTGATGAGGATGTCGCTGGGCGTGCGGGCGAAGGCTCGCCGCTCGTTGGCCGGGGTGTCGCCCGAGCGCACCGCGACGGTGATGTCGGGCTCGGGCAGGCCCAGGCGGGTGGCCGCGTGCCCGATGCCGACGAGGGGGGAGCGCAGGTTGCGCTCGACGTCGACGGCCAGGGCCTTCATCGGCGAGACGTAGAGCACCCGGCACCGCTTGAGCCTTTCCTCCGGGACGGGCTCGCTCGCCAGCCGGTCGAGCGCCCAGAGGAACGCCGACAGCGTCTTGCCGGAGCCGGTGGGGGCCACGACGAGGGCGTGGTGGCCGGAGCTGATGGCGTCCCAGGCCCCGGACTGTGCCGAGGTGGGCTCGCTGAACGAGCCCCGGAACCACGCGGCGGTGGCGGGGGAGAAGCGGTCGAGCACGTCGGTGCCGGCTGAGCGGGCCATCGCGACAAGCCTGCCACCGGGCACCGACAGCGGCACGAGGAGATCTGCTTCCGCCACCTGGACTGAGCGCCACCGGCCTGTGACAGACTCGCAGCCGTGCGGCTGAGCCACTTCTGGACCCTGATGAACGACGAGTTCGGCGAGTCCTACGCCGGGTCGCTGGCGAGGGACCACGTCATCGGCGCACTCGGCAACCGCACGGCCCTGCAGGCGCTCGAGGCGGGCGAGCCACCCCGCAAGATCTGGCTCGCGCTCTGTGACGACATGGACGTGCCGGAGTCGCGACGCCTCGGCGTCGAGCACCGCGCCAGGAAGTGAGCGCCGCATGACGGCCGGCTGGCCGCGTTCGCCCGTGGTCCTCGCCCCCATGGCCGGTGGCCCGAGCACCGTGGAGCTCGCCGCTACCGTCGCCGACGCCGGCGGCTTCCCGTTCCTCGCGGGCGCCTACCTCGCGCCCGACCGGCTCCGCGCTGACATCGCCGAGCTGCGCTCGCGCACCTCGGCCGCGTTCGGGGTCAACATCTTCGCCCCGTCGCCGGACGACCCGTCGATGACCGCCGCAGCGGAGGAGTATGCCGCGCGGCTGGCGCCGTGGGCCGCCGCGGCGGGCGTCGAGCTCGGCACGCCCCGCTACGACGACGACCACTTCGCAGCCAAGGTGGGCGTGCTCGTCGAGGCCGCCCCGGCCGTGGTGAGCTTCGCCTTCGGGTGGCCACCGGCCGACGTGGTGACGCGCCTGCAGCAGGCGGGGGTGGAGGTCTGGGTCACCCTCAACGAGCCCGCCGAGGTCGAGTGGGCGCAGGCCCTGGGAGTCGACGGGATCGTCGCGCAGGGCTGGGAGGCCGGCGGCCACCGCGGGGGGCCGGTCGACACCGGCGCGGAGCAGCTGCCGGTGCTGGAGCTCGTGCGTGAGCTGCGCGCCCGCACCGACCTGCCGGTCGTCGCAGCCGGCGGGCTCATGACCGGCGCCGACGCCGCGGAGGTCCTGGCCGCGGGTGCAGACTGCCGCCGCCTTCGGCACCGCCTTCCTCGCCTGTCCCGAGGCGGGCACCGCCCCGGTCCACGTCCACGCGCTGGCCCACCGCGAGGGCACCGTCGTCACCCGCGCCTTCACCGGCCGCAGCGCCCGGGCCCTGCACACGGCGTGGACGGACGGCTACGGCGCGGGTGCCCCCGCGGCATACCCCCACGTCCACCACGTGACGGCGCCGTTGCGCGCCCACGGCAAGGCCACCGGAGAGGCCGACCTGGTGCACCTCTGGGCGGGCACGGGGCACCGGAGGCTGCGTCCGATGCCGGCCGGTGAGCTGTGCCGGACCCTCCTGCGGGAGCTCGACGACGCCCGCTGACAGATCCGGACCCCGCCACGCCCGAAACGGGGGTGAGGTCTGTCGCCGGTGTTCGCTAGCGTGGCGCCTGTGACTGGGGACGACATCCTGCTGAGCGCCACAGGGCTGACCAAGACGTTCGGCGACTTCCGCGCCGTGGACGGCATCGACTTCGCGGTGCGCAAGGGGGAGGCGTTCGGGTTCCTCGGCCCCAACGGCGCCGGCAAGTCCTCGACGATGCGCATGGTCGGCTGCGTCTCGCCGGTCTCGGGCGGCGACCTGCGCCTGTTCGGGCTCGACCCGGCGACCGACGGTCCCGCGATCCGCGCCCGGCTCGGCGTCGTGCCGCAGCGGGACACCCTCGACGAGGAGCTCACCGTCGAGGAGAACCTCTGGATCTACGGGCGGTACTTCGGCCTCTCGCGCAAGGAGGTCCGCGCGCGCGCCGCGGAGCTGCTCGAGTTCGCCCAGCTCACCGACCGGGCGCAGGACCGGGTCGAGCCGCTCTCCGGCGGCATGAAGCGCCGCCTCACCATCGCCCGCTCGCTCATCAACTCGCCCGAGATCCTGCTGCTCGACGAGCCGACCACGGGTCTCGACCCGCAGGCGCGACACGTGTTGTGGGACAGGCTGTTCCGCCTCAAGCGGTCGGGCGTGACGCTCGTGCTGACGACCCACTACATGGACGAGGCCGAGCAGCTCTGCGACCGCCTGGTCGTCATGGACCACGGCCAGATCGTGGCCGAGGGCTCGCCGCGCCAGCTCATCGAGGAGTACTCCACCCGCGAGGTGCTCGAGCTGCGGTTCGACGCCGAGGACCACAAGGACTACGCCGAGCAGGTCACGGGCGTCGGCAAGCGGGTCGAGGTGCTGCCGGACCGGCTGCTCGTCTACACCGACGACGGTGACGAGGCCGCGGCCGTCGTGCACTCGCGCGGCATCGAGCCGCTGTCGTCGCTGGTGCGCCGCTCCACCCTCGAGGACGTCTTCCTGCACCTGACCGGCCGGACGCTGGTGGACTGATGACGGCAACCACCGCCGCGCAACCGGTCCCGGGGGACCGCGCGCACCACGGTGTCCGGCAGCCGCTGAGCACCTCGGAGCGCTGGGGCGCGGTCTTCGAGTACCTCCTGACCGTCTACAAGCGCACGTGGCGCGGCAGCATCATCGGGCGCTTCCTGTCGCCGCTGTTCTTCCTGCTGTCCATGGGGCTCGGCCTCGGCACGCTGGTCGACGACCGCGCCGGCGGCGTGGACGGCACGCCGTACCTGCAGTTCGTCGTGCCCGCCATCGTGGCGACCCAGGCGATGTGGGTGGCCATGGGGGAGTCGACCTACCAGGTGCTCGGCTACATCAAGTGGAACATGGGCTACCACGCGATGCTGGCGACCCCGCTGGCCGTGCGGGACATCCTCATCGGCCACCTGCTCTCGGTCGTCGGACACCTGACCGTCGCCACGTCGATCTTCATGGCGGTCGCGGCCCTCTTCGGCGGCTTCTCGTCGTGGTGGGCGCTGCTGTCACTGCCGATCGCCGTGCTCACCGGCATGGCCTTCACGGTGCCGATCTTCGCCTTCACCGCCCGGCAGGAGGGCGACAACGGGTTCAACATCCTCTTCCGCTGGGTGATGACGCCGCTGATGCTGTTCTCGGGCACCTTCTTCCCCGTCGACCAGCTGCCGGGCTGGATGCAGCCGGTCGCCTGGCTCACCCCGCTGTGGCACGGCGTCGAGTCGAGCCGCATGGTCGCGACCGGACAGGTCGACTGGGCCTGGCTCGGCCTGCACCTGCTGGTCCTGGTCGCCTTCGTCGCGGTCGGCTGGCAGCTGGCCGTCCGCTCCTTCACCAAGAGGCTGGTCACGTGAGCGCCACCACCGCCGCGCCGAGGACGGCCTCGCGGCTGGCCCGGCTCGTCCCGATGCCGGCCGGTGCCGGCCTGGCCCGCATGCTCGTCGAGCGCAACGTCACCTCGTTCCGGCACGGCTGGATCGCGCTGGTGACCGGCTTCGCCGAACCGGTGTTCTACCTGTTCTCCATCGGCGTGGGCATCGGTGCCCTCGTGCAGACGGTGCAGACCGACAGCGGTGCCGAGGTCGGCTACCTCCAGTTCGTCGCCCCCGCGCTGCTGGCCGCCTCGGCGATGAACGGCGCGGTCATGGACTCGACCTTCAACGTCTTCTTCAAGCTGAGGTACGCCCGGCTCTACGACTCCGTGCTGGCGACCCCCATGGGCCCGCGCGACATCGCCGTCGGCGAGATCTCGTGGTCGCTCATCCGCGGAGGCATCTACTCGGCGCTCTTCCTGTTGGTCGCGGCACTGGCCGGCGCCGTGCAGTCGTGGTGGGCGATGCTGGCGCTGCCGGCGGCCGTCTTCATCGGCTTCGCGTTCGCGGCGGTCGGCATGTTCGCGACCACGTTCATGCGCTCGTGGGTCGACTTCGACTACGTCACGCTGGCCATCCAGCCGATGTTCCTGTTCTCGGCCACCTTCTTCCCCCTCTCGACCTACCCCGACTCCCTCCAGTGGGTCGTCCAGCTGACTCCGCTCTACCACGGCGTGGCGCTCGAGCGCGGGCTCATGCTGGGCGAGGTCGGCCCGGGCATCCTCTGGCACGTGCTCTACCTCGTGGTGCTCGGTGGCCTGGGCGTGGTCGGCACGGCGCGACGCCTGGAGAAGCTGCTGCTCTCCTGACGCTCTGCCCTGCCCAGTCGCCGCGGCGGGTGCCGGCGGCCCTGCCTAGGCTGGTGTCATGAGCCGTCCCCAGCCCATCCCGCCCGGTCCGGGGCAGGAGTCGGTGTGGGACTACCCCCGGCCGCCGCGGCTCGAGCGCACCACCGCGCGCCTGCGGGTCGTGCTCGGAGGTCGGGTCGTCGCCGAGACGACCGAGGGGTACCGGGTGCTCGAGACCAGCCACCCACCCACCTACTACCTGCCGCCCCACAGCTTCATGCCGGGCTCGGTGCGCCCGGTGGCCGGGTCGACGGTGTGCGAGTGGAAGGGCGAGGCGGCCTACGGCGACCTGGTCGTCCGGCGACGTCGTGGCGCGACGGGCGGTCTGGTGGTACCCGCAGCCGACCGAGCGCTTCCGGCCCATTGCTGGCTACCTCGCCGTCATGCCCGCGCTCGTCGACGCCTGCTACGTCGACGACGAACTTGTGGTGCCCCAGCCGGGCGGGTTCTACGGCGGCTGGGTCACCTCCTCGGTCGTCGGCCCCTTCAAGGGAGGCCCGGGGACGCATGGCTGGTGACATGTCTCGAGGCCCGACTGGTGACGCGGCCGGAGGTGCGGCGCAGGTGCGGGTGGCGCGGTTCGCCGAGCTGTCGGGTGAGACGGCCTACCGGCTGTGGGCCCTGCGCGCGGAGGTCTTCGTCGTGGAGCAGGACTGCCCCTACCTCGACCTCGACGGCCGTGACCTCGAGCCCGGGACCCGGCACCTGTGGGTGGAGGGTGACGAGGAGCCGGTCGCGACCTTGAGGCTGCTCGACGAGGGCGACCGGTTGCGGATCGGCCGGGTGGCGACGCGTGAGTCGCACCGAGGCGCAGGGCTGGCCGCTGCGCTGGTGCAGGAGGCACTGGTGATCGCAGGGGACCGCGAGGTGGTCCTCGACGCCCAGTCACACCTCGTGGACTGGTACCAGCGGTGGGGTTTCGAGCCGAGCGGCCGCGGGTTCGTGGAGGACGGCATCCCGCACACCCCGATGCGGCGTCCCGGCACCTGACCCCCGCGCCGGCGGACGGGACGGTCCCCGGAAAACGACCGCGGCGTGTCGCGTGGCACCTGCAGACTTCGAACACGTGTTCGGCTAGATTCGTCCACAGGAGATCCCTCCGCAGTCACACCGTCCACCGATTCCTCGGCGGCAGGTTCGGCTGTCGGTGCTGGCTCCTAGCGTCTGACCCGACAGCAGATCGACGACCAGAACTGGTGCGGGTCGAAGGCAGGCGCGCCCGACTCGACGAACAGAAAGCAGGTGTGGCGATGGCTCGCCCGAACCAGGCTGCCTCGAATGCAGGCAACAGCCAGGACATGAAGCTCAAGGCCCTCGAGACCACGATGGGCCAGATCGAGAAGAACCACGGCAAGGGTGCCGTGATGCGGCTCGGCGACGACGTCCGCCCGCCCATCGAGGTCATCCCCACCGGGTCCATCGCCCTCGACGTCGCGCTCGGCATCGGCGGCCTCCCGCGCGGTCGTGTCGTCGAGATCTACGGCCCGGAGTCCTCGGGTAAGACGACCGTGGCCCTGCACGCCGTGGCCAACGCCCAGCGCAACGGCGGCATCGCGGCGTTCATCGACGCCGAGCACGCCCTCGACCCCGAGTACGCCAAGAAGCTCGGCGTCGACACCGACTCGCTGCTGGTGAGCCAGCCTGACACCGGTGAGCAGGCCCTCGAGATCGCCGACATGCTGATCCGCTCCGGTGCGCTCGACATCATCGTCATCGACTCCGTCGCCGCCCTGGTGCCGCGCGCCGAGATCGAGGGCGAGATGGGTGACAGCCATGTCGGTCTGCAGGCCCGCCTCATGTCCCAGGCGCTGCGCAAGCTCACCGGTGCGCTGAACACCACCGGCACGACGGCGATCTTCATCAACCAGCTGCGCGAGAAGATCGGCGTGATGTTCGGCTCGCCCGAGACCACCACGGGTGGCAAGGCGCTGAAGTTCTACGCGTCGGTGCGCCTCGACGTCCGTCGCATCGAGACCCTCAAGGACGGCAGCGACCCGGTCGGCAACCGCACCCGCGTCAAGGTCGTCAAGAACAAGGTCTCCCCGCCGTTCAAGCAGGCAGAGTTCGACATCCTCTACGGCCTGGGCATCTCCCGCGAGGGCGGCCTGATCGACATGGGCGTCGAGCACGGCTTCGTCCGCAAGGCCGGCGCCTGGTACACCTACGAAGGCGACCAGCTGGGGCAGGGCAAGGAGAACGCCCGCACCTTCCTCAAGGACAACCCCGACCTCGCCGACGAGATCGAGAAGAAGATCAAGGAGAAGCTCGGCGTCGGCCCTCAGGTCGACAAGCCGGCCGACCCGGTGCCCGAGGTCCCGGTCGACTTCTGATCCGTTCCTGACTCACTGACGGACTCCCTCCATGAGCGATCGTCATGACGCGGCCAGGGCTGCCCTCGAGGCGGCCCTGGCCGCGACGTCGCCCTCCGGCGGGGACCGGACAAGCCGCCCCGCCGGAGGCGTCGCCGGGGACACCCCACCTGACCCGGAGCAGGACCTCCAGGCTCGCGACAGCGAGCCGGACCCGTACGACGTGGCACGCCAGATCGTGCTCCGCCAGCTCGCCATGGCGCCGCGGAGCCGTCAGCAGCTGCGCGACAAGCTGCGGCAGCGCAACTGTCCCGACGACGTGGCCGAAGCCGTCCTCGACCGCATGACCGAGGTGGGCCTGGTCGACGACGAGGCCTTCGCCGGCATGCTGGTCCGGTCCAAGCAGGCCGGCCGCGGGCTGGCCACGCGGGCCCTGTCGCAGGAGCTGCGCACCAAGGGCATCGACCCCGAGACCGCCGAGGCGGTCCTGGCCGACATCGACCCCGAGGAGGAGCGCGAGCGCGCCCGCGCCCTGGTCGACAAGAAGCTGCGGACCATGCACGGCCTCGACGCCACCGTCCAGACGCGCCGGCTGGCCGGCATGCTGGCGCGCAAGGGCTACCCGTCGTCGGTGGCCTATCGCGGTGATCCGCGAGGCCATCGCCGAGGCGCCGGAGCACCAGCGCGACTGACGTCGGTAGCCTCGCTGCGTGCCACCGCCGCAACCCCAGCAGCCGCCGCGCTTGGCCGTGCTCGCGGCCCAGCGGCTGCGCAGGGTCGCCGGCGCCACCCGCACACCGCGGCGCAACCGTCACCTGGCCAACCTGCTGGCCTTCATCGCCGGCATGCTGAACTCGGTGGGCTTCGTGGCCGTGTCGGTCTACACGTCCCACATGACGGGGCTGACGGCCTCGGTGGCCGACCACCTGGTGCTCGGGTCGCTGCGCCTGGTCGGCATCGGGCTGGAGGCGATCACGTGCTTCGTCCTCGGGGCCATGACCTGCGCGATGCTGTTCAACTGGGGGCGGCGCCGGCACCACGAGGCCCGGTTCGCCAACGTCCTGGTGCTCGAGGCGCTTGCTGATCCTCGCCTTCGGTGGCCTCGCCGACCAGCTCACCTGGCGCCACCGCGACCTCGTCTTCGTCGCGGTGCTGTGCTTCACCATGGGCCTGCAGAACGCCATCATCACCAAGATCTCCGCCGCCCAGATCCGCACGACCCACGTCACCGGCATGATCACCGACATCGGGATCGAGCTCGGCAAGGCGACCTACCGCAGCCGGATGGCCGGCCAGCCGCCGGTGCGGGCCGACCTCGGCAAGCTGGGCATGCTGGCCGGTCTGGTCGCCCTGTTCTTCGTCGGGGGAGTGGCGGGAGCCGCGGGCTACCTCGCGCTCGGCTTCACCGTCCTCGTCGCGCCGGCACTGGTGCTGCTGGTCGTCGCCACCCCTCCACTGGTCTCCGACCTCCGCGCCCGCTGACGCCTGCCCTCAACGGCGGGCATGAATCCGTGGCGGCCACGCGGCATACCCGGTCGTGCGCAGCACGTACCCTTGTCGGTGCGATGACCACACAGACGACACAGAAGACCTACGACGTGCGCACCCACGGGTGCCAGATGAACGTCCACGACTCCGAGCGACTGGCCGGCCTCCTCGAGACCGCCGGCTACGTCGACGTGAACAGCCTGGCCCCGACCGAGCGGCCCGACGCGGCGGACGTCGTCGTCTTCAACACCTGTGCGGTGCGCGAGAACGCCGACAACAAGCTCTACGGCAACCTGGGCCAGCTGCGCCCGGCGAAGACGCGCAACCCGGAGATGCAGATCGCCGTCGGTGGCTGCATGGCGCAGAAGGACCGCGACACCATCGTGAAGAAGGCGCCGTGGGTCGACGTCGTCTTCGGCACCCACAACATCGGCAGCCTCCCCGCGCTGCTCGACCGCGCCCGGCACAACCGCGAGGCGCAGGTCGAGATCCTCGAGAGCCTCGAGGTCTTCCCGAGCACGCTGCCGACGCGACGTGACTCGGCCTACAGCGGCTGGGTGTCGATCTCGGTGGGCTGCAACAACACCTGCACGTTCTGCATCGTGCCGAGCCTGCGCGGCAAGGAAGCCGACCGTCGGCCGGGCGACATCCTCGCCGAGGTGCAGGCCCTGGTCGACCAGGGCGTCGTCGAGATCACCCTGCTCGGCCAGAACGTCAACACCTATGGTGTCGAGTTCGGCGACCGGCTCGCGTTCGGCAAGCTGCTGCGGGCCTGCGGCGAGATCGAGGGCCTCGAGCGGGTGCGCTTCACCAGCCCGCACCCGGCGGCGTTCACCGACGACGTCATCACTGCCATGGCCGAGACGCCCAACGTCATGCCGAGCCTGCACATGCCGCTGCAGTCCGGCTCCGACCGGGTGCTCAAGGAGATGCGCCGCTCCTACCGCAGCGCGAAGTTCCTCGGCATCATCGACCGGGTCCGCGAGCAGATCCCGGACGCCGCCATCACCACCGACATCATCGTCGGCTTCCCCGGCGAGACCGACGAGGACTTCGAGCGGACCCTCGAGGTCGTCCGCCAGTCGCGCTTCTCCAGCGCGTTCACCTTCCAGTACTCCATCCGCCCCGGCACCCCGGCGGCGACGATGGACCACCAGGTGCCCAAGGCCGTGGTGCAGGAGCGCTACGACCGCCTCATCGAGGTGCAGGAGGAGATCTCCTGGGCCGAGAACCGCGCCATCGAGGGCCGCGAGATCGAGGTCCTCGTCGCCACCGGCGAGGGCCGCAAGGACACCGAGACCCAGCGCCTCTCCGGCCGCGCCCGCGACAACCGCCTCGTGCACTTCGCCGTGCCCGAGGGGGCCGAGCGCCCGCGCCCCGGCGACATGGTCACCGTCGGCGTCACCTACGGCGCGCCGCACCACCTCGTCGCCGACGCCGCCCTGGGCGGGGGCCCGTATGCCGTGCGCCGCACCGCCGGTGGCGACGCCTGGCAGGCCCTCCAGGACGCCCCGGTGCCGGGCAAGCCGGCCGTTTCGCTCGGCATGCCGGGTGTGGGGCGCCCGGCCACTGCGCCGTCGTCCGTGCCGGCCTGCGCCAGCAGCTGATCCGGCCCAAGCGCCACGAGAGGGGCGCCGGACCCGACGGGTCCGGCGCCCCTCTGCTCGGTGCGGGTCAGACGGGGTTCTGGCCCTCGTCGCCGCCGCCCTCCCCGATGCGCTCGTCGAGCAGGTCGCGGCCCTGGCCGATGTGCTCGCTGTGCTGCTCGCCGAACCGCTCACCCGCCATCTCCTCGGCACGGTCCAGGCCGGTGTCGCTGTGCTCCTCGACCTTGTCGCCGTGCTTGCCGGCGAGGTCGGCGACCTTGTCCTTCATCTCGTCGAACATGCCCATGGCGGATCTCCTTCGCTGGTGGGATGTGTCGACCGCAGGCGTCCCCCGCGGACCCCTCCACCCTCCCGCAGGCTGGTGGAGCCCGCGACCGGAGCGTCTGGGAGACTGCCCGCCATGACCGTTCGTCCCATCGTGATCACCGGAGAGCCCGTCCTGCACCAGCGCGCCCTGCCGGTGGAGTCCTTCGACGACGACCTCCGCGCCCTGGTCGACGGACATGTTCGAGACGATGGACGCCGCCCACGGTGTCGGCCTGGCCGCGCCGCAGATCGGCGTGGGCCTGCGCATCTTCACGTGGCAGATGGACAACTACGACGACGTGCCCGCGCGCGGCGTCATCATCAACCCCTACGTGAGCCCGTCGAAGCCGGCCCAGGAGGAGCCCGACCCGAACGACGAGGTCGAGGGCTGCCTGTCGGTGCCGGGGGAGAGCTTCCCGCTCAAGCGCGGTGAGCGAGCCAGCGTGAGCGGCTACGACCTCGACGGCAACGAGGTCGCGTTCGAGACGACGGGCTGGTTCGCCCGGTGCATGCAGCACGAGTACGACCACCTGAACGGCTTCCTGTACGTCGACCGCCTGGGCGAGAAGTGGGGCAAGAAGGCGAAGAAGGCGGTCAAGCGCAACGGCTGGGGCAAGCCCGGCCACAGCTGGATGCCGGGCGTCGACCCTGACCCGTTCGGGCACGACGCCCCCGACGAGCACGACCTGTAGGAGATGGCCGAACCCCCCTCGCGGAGCAGCCGGTCGTCATCGCCGTCGTCGGGCCGACGGCCACCGGGAAGTCCGAGCTGGCGCTCGACCTGGCCGAGGAGTTCGGCGGCGAGGTGGTCAACGCCGACGCCTCGCAGCTCTACCGCGGGATGGACATCGGCACCGCCAAGCTCCCCGTGGCTGAGCGGCGCGGCATACCCCACCACCAGCTCGACGTGCTGGACGTGACGCAGGAGGCGAGCGTCGCCGCCTACCAGCAGTCGGCGCGCGCCGACCTGACCGCGATCCTCGAGCGCGGCAGGCACCCCGTCGTGGCCGGCGGGTCCGGCCTCTACGTGCGAGCAGCCTTGGACCGCTTGGAGATCCCGCCCACCGACCCTGACGTGCGCGGCCGGCTCGAGGCTGAGGCGGCCCAGTCCGGCACCCCCGCAATGTTCGACCGCCTGCGGGAGGCCGACCCGGCAGCGGCTGCGGCCATCGAACCCAACAACACCCGCCGGATCGTGCGGGCCCTGGAGGTCATCGAGCTCACGGGCCGGCCGTTCTCGGCCACCATGCCCAGCCGCGAGTACCTCTGGCCGACCGTCGCCATCGGGCTGGCGGTGCCACGTCCGGTGCTCGACGAGCGGATCGAGCGACGGGTGCACCGCATGTGGCGCGACGGCCTGCTCGACGAGGTCCGCGGGCTGGAGCCGCGGGGCCTCCGCGAGGGCCGCACCGCTTCGCGCGCGATCGGCTACGCCCAGGCCCTGGCCCAGCTCGACGGCGACCTGGCCGAGGCGGAGGCCCAGGAGCAGACCGCGGCGCTGACGCGGCGCCTGGCGCGGCGGCAGGAGTCGTGGTTCCGTCCCGACCCGCGCGTGACCTGGTTCGACCCGCGCGACGACGACGCCCTCGCGCGAGCCGTGCACCTCGTGCGCCAGACGATCAGGGAGAATGTCCGGCATGGCTGACGCACTGCCCTTCACCAAGGGGCACGGCACCGAGAACGACTTCGTCCTCGTGCCCGACCTCGACGGCACCCACGACCTCATGCCCAGCCAGGTCGCGCTGCTCGCCGACCGGCGTGCGGGCATCGGCGGCGACGGCGTGATCCGTGTGGTGCCGACCGCCCTGGCCGCCGAGGAGTCGGTGCGCGCGCAGTCGGCCGGGGCCACCTGGTTCATGGACTACCGCAACGCCGACGGCAGCGTCGCCGAGATGTGCGGCAACGGCTCGCGGGTCTTCGCCGCCTACCTGCGTCGTGAGGGCCTCGAGACGGCCACGGAGTTCGCCATCGCGACCCGTGCCGGCACCAAGCGGGTCCGCGTCGAGCCCGACGGCCTCATCGCGGTCAACCTCGGGCCGTGGCGCTTCGCCGACCCGGCCGACGCCGGCGACGACGGCATCGACGCCCTGGTGCACCTCAGCGGCCACGAGCCGTTCTCGGCCGTCAGCCTCGACCTCGGCAACCCCCACACCGTGGTGGCCCTTCCCGAGTCCGTCGACCTGAACAACCTCGACCTCACCTCCGCCCCCGTGGTCAACCCGACGCCGCCGCAGGGCACCAACGTGGAGTTCGTCCGCCCCCACGGACTGGGACACATCAGCATGCGCGTGCACGAGCGAGGCGTCGGCGAGACCCGCTCGTGCGGCACCGGCGCCTGCGCAGCGGCGCTGGCGACCCGGTTCTGGGCCGGTGCGGGAGCACCGGACGTGTGGACGGTCGACGTCCCCGGAGGTCGCCTGCGCGTCACCGCCCTGCCGGGTCAGGAGGTCGAGCTCGCCGGGCCGGCGGCCCTCGTCGCCGACGGCGTCACGACTCTCGTGTGACCGCCAGCACGCGGAAGCCCTTGTCGGAGGCGTGGCGGGAAACCCTGAACTGGCCGGCCGGGAGCTGCTCGGCCAGCCACCGCTGCAGGCTGTCCGACCCGAGGTTCTTCTGGACGACGAGGTATGCCGTGCCGCCGGCTTCCAGCCGCGGCAGCCAGTGCAGGAGCATGTCGTGGAGCACCGCCTTGCCCACCCGGATCGGCGGGTTGGACCAGATGGCCGCGAAGCGCACGTCGTCCGGCACGTCCTCGGGCCGCACGGCCCGCAGGCCGTCGGCGCCGAGCGCCTGCGCGTTCGCCTGCGCCAGCGCGAGCGAGCGCTCGTTGACGTCGACCGCCCACACGCGGGCGGCGGGGGAGAGCAGGGCGAGGGTGAGCCCTACCGGGCCCCACCCGCAGCCGAGGTCGAGCAGGTCGCCGCTGGCGGGCGGTGCGGGCACCTCGCGCAGCAGCACGGCGGTGCCCTTGTCGAGCCCGTCGGGGCTGAAGATGCCCGGTGCTGTGCGCACGGTGACCGCCCGGCCCGCCAGTCGGACGCTGAGGCTGCGCTGCTCGCCGGGGCTGGCCGGCTGCGCGGTGAAATAGTGGTCGCTCTGGCTCATCAGCGCACACGCTAGCGATCCAGCCGACGACTCGGCACCTGGGCTTCCCGGCATAAACAGGTCGCCTGCCCTGTTCCAGTGATGACACTCTTGAGGGGATATGACTTCACGCACTGACCTTTTTGCACTGAGGGCCGAGGCCCTGTCCGACCAGGACCTGCGCCGCACCGACGCGGACGACCTCGTCGGTTACGACGGAGAGCAGCTCGACCGCGAGGAACGAGCGGCGCTTCGCCGTGTCGCCGGGCTGTCGACCGAGCTCGAGGACATCACCGAGGTCGAGTACCGCCAGCTGCGCCTCGAGCGCGTGGTGCTCGCCGCGGTCTGGACCGAGGGCACCGCCGAGGACGCCGACAACTCGCTGCGCGAGCTGGCCGCCCTTGCCGAGACCGCTGGGTCGACCGTGCTCGCCGGGGTGGTCCAGCGCCGCTCCAAGCCGGACACCAGCACCTACCTCGGCGCCGGCAAGGCCGAGGAACTGCGCGACATCGTGATCTCCGAGGGCGCCGACACCGTCATCTGTGACACCGAGCTGACCCCGAGCCAGCGGCGCGCCCTCGAGGACGTCGTCAAGGTGAAGGTCATCGACCGCACGGCACTCATCCTCGACATCTTCGCCCAGCACGCGAAGTCCAAGGAGGGCAAGGCCCAGGTCGAGCTCGCCCAGCTGCAGTACCTCCTCCCGCGGCTGCGCGGCTGGGGTGAGTCGATGTCCCGCCAGGCCGGTGGCCAGGCGGCGGGTGGCCAGGGCATGGGCTCGCGCGGTCCGGGTGAGACCAAGATCGAGCTCGACCGCCGTCGCATCAACCAGCGGATGGCCAAGCTCCGGCGCGAGATCAAGGAGATGAAGACCGGTCGCGACACCAAGCGGGCAGGCCGGAAGGCCAACGCCGTGCCGAGTGTCGCCATCGCCGGCTACACCAACGCCGGCAAGTCCTCACTCCTGAACCGCCTCACCGGTGCCGGTGTGCTGGTCGAGAACCAGCTCTTCGCCACCCTCGACCCGACGGTCCGACGCGCCGAGACGCCCGACGGCCGGCTGTACACCCTCGCCGACACGGTGGGGTTCGTGCGCCAGCTGCCGACCCAGCTCGTCGAGGCGTTCCGCTCGACGCTGGAGGAGGTCGCCGAAGCCGACCTGCTGCTGCACGTCGTCGACGGGTCGCACCCTGACCCGGAGGGCCAGATCACTGCCGTGCGAGGCGTCCTCGCCGACGTCGACGCGGCCGGTGTCAAGGAGGTCATCGTCGTCAACAAGGCGGACGCGGCCGACCCCGAGGTGCTCGACCGGCTCCGCCGCCACGAGAAGCACTGCATCGTGGTCTCGGCCCGCACCGGCCGGGGCATCGCGGAGCTGCGCGACCTCATCGCCGACGAGCTGCCGCGCCCGACGATCGACGTCGACGTGCTGCTGCCCTACGAGCGGGGCGACCTCGTCAGTCGGCTGCACGACGAGGGTGAGGTGCTCGGCTCGGACCACACGAGCGACGGGACCCGGGTGCAGGCCCGGGTGCACCCGGACCTCGCGGCCGAGCTCACGGCATACCCGGCCTGACCCGAGCGCCTGCGCCACACACGAGCGCCTGCGCCACACACGAGCAGAGCCCGTCGCCCCCAAGGGGCGACGGGCTCTGCTTCTCCCTGTGAAGGGGGCGCGTCAGCGCCCGGCCTCGTGCTGCACGGTGCTCGTGGCGTCCTGGGCGCTGCCCCTGACGTCCTCGGCGGCCGACTGGCCCTCGGACTTCACCGTCTCGACGGCCTCCTGGGCCGTGCCCTTGACGGACTCCATCGACTCCCTCGCCGGCTCCTTGAGGTGCTCAGCGGCCTCCTTCGCCACGGACTGGGCCTCCTCCATGACGGGCTGGGCCTTCTCCTTGACGGTCGATGCCGCCGCGCGCTCCTTCTCGCTCGCCGGCATCAGCGAGCCCAGCAGCCACCCGGCGCCGAGGGCGATGACGCCCGCCGCGAGGGGGTTGCCCTGCGTCTTCCGCTTCGCGGTGTACGTGGCGTCCGACGCGCGGTCGCTGACTCCCGAGGCCATGCCGGAGGCACGGTCGGTCAGGCCCGAGGCCGCTCCGCCGGCTGAGGTGGTCATGTCGTCTGCCGTTCCCATCACTCGCTCCTTCACGCCCGTGGCTGCCCCGGAGACCTTCTCGCCGACCTTGCTGGCCTGGCGCTTGGCGACGTTGCCGGGCGAGACCGCCTCGCCGAGGGCGTTCACGTCACGGCTCAGGTCGCCCCGGGTCCGCTCGATGTCGGCCCGGATCATCTCGGGATCATTGCTCGTCTGCTCGGTCATACCCGGTCCTCGTTTCCCTTCAGCGCGTCGGGGACCTGCTTGGCGGTCTCCACGGTGCGCGACATTCCTTGGACTTCCTTCAGCTTCTTGCGGCCCATGCTGGCCAGGATCGCCGCCACGACGGCCCACAGGACGGCCACGATGACCGCGGACCACCCCAGGCTGTCGATGAGGTCACCGAGCGCCCACCACAGGGCAACCGAGAGGAACAGCACGGCGTAGAACGCCGCCGCCCCTGCACCCCCGAGCAGCCCGGCTCCCTTGCCGGCCCGCGTGGCGGACTCCCGTGCCTCGGCCTTCGCGAGGGCGACCTCCTGCCGCATCAGCAGTGACAGGTCGCTGGCGACGTCACTGATGAGGGCGCCGATCGAGGAGACCTCGCCCTTGGTGTACGTCTCGTGCGAACCCTGGATCTGGTCCTCGCCCAGGTTCCCCATGCCAGGGCCGCCGGTTGCGGCCGTGCTCATCGGCGCTCCTCACCCGTTCCCGGGGCGAGGCCTGTGGTGGAGTCGCCCCCTGCCGGTGGCACGGCGCTGCCCGGGGCCGGCCACACCGGCTCGTCGGGCAGGGGTGTCGGCTGGTGGTCGCCTGCGGGGCTGCTGGGGCCGGGCCGGGGTTGTAGCCGGTGCTTCCGGTGCTGAACTCCGTCCCCGAGGCACGCGTCGGCGTGCCTCCCAGCGTTCCCGTGCCGCTGCCCGACTCGTCGTCGTCGGAGGCTTCGGCGGCGAGGCCTCGGGTCAGCCGGCCACCGAGGAAGCCGACCGCCGCTGCGGCGGCGAGGAAGGTGCCGGGCTTGCGGCGGGCGAAGCCGGTGACCTCGTTCAGGACGTCACCCGGCTCGCGGGACTCCAGCCATCCGGCCAGAGCACTCACGCGGTCGGAGGCCTGCTGGGCGAGGTCGCTGGCGACGCCCTGCTGCGTGGACTGGCCACGGGCCATCGCGCCGAGCTCGTCACCGAGGCTGCGCAGGCCGCTGGCGGCCCGCTGGTGCTGGGTCGCCGCCTGGTCGCCGAACTCGCCGCGAACCTGCTGGTAGAGCTGGCGCGCCTGGTCCTTGGCCTCGGAAGCGACCTCGTGGGTCTGCTCCTTGGCGGTCTGGGCGACCTGCTCTCCGCCCTGCTTCGCGTCGCTCGCCACGCTCCTGGCCTGGTCCTTGGCGACGTCGGTGGTGGACCCCTCGGGCCGGGGGGATGTCGGGGTTGCGGTACTGGTGCCAAACGGTCGGTCGGTCATGCCGTTGTTCCTCTCGTGTGGTCTGGAATGCGCTCTGTGCCAGGCGATCGAGCACGCCCGACTGCTTGAGCGCAGGTACTGGCACGAGAGGCGCCGTTCCCTTGTGCCACCACCGTGGCACGGGGACACGGCGCCCGCGACTCGAACAGCGAGCCGGCCCGAGGGGCACACGACGCGCGCGCGGCCGGATGCTGCGGCTTCGTCAGTCCACCTCGCTAGCGTTGCCACCGTGCTGCCCGCGAACGTCTTCGAGACCACCACCTCCCGCCTGAGGCTGCGCCGACCGGTGCCTGCTGACCTGCCCTTCCACGTGGCACTGCACACCGACCCGCGGCTCTACACGCACGCGCCGCAGGCGATGCGGAGCGAGGACGAGAACCGCCACGTGTTCGAGCGTTTCCTGCACCACTGGGACGAGCACGGCTTCGGCTACTGGGTGGTCGAGGAGCTGGACGGCGGTGAGCCGGTCGGCATGGCCGGGGTCCGGTGTGCGGAGGGGTACCTCAACCTCTACTACCGCTTCCGGCACGAGGCGCAGGGCCGCGGCTACGCGCGGGAGGTCGCCCGCGAGGCGGTGACCCTCGCCACCGAGTGGCTGCCGGGTATGCCGGTGCGTGCCGTCGTGCGGCCCGGTCACCAGGCGTCGCTGCGCACCGCCGAGCGGGCCGGGCTGTTTCGCGCCGGCACCCTGCGGCACCCGGACGACCTGCCGGACGAGGCACCGTCCGTCGTGCTCGAGGCGCCCCGGATGCACCGGGTCTCCCACGTGCCGGAGGTGCCCGACCGCGACGACGTGCTCGACCTCTGGTGCCGCGTCAACGACGCCGGGGGTGCTGTCGGCTTCCGGCCCGGTGCGACGCGGGACGAGGTCGACGACGCGCTGGCCCGCCACGAGGCCCAGCTGGCCGACGGCCAGGCGGTGCTGGGCCAGCTGCGTGACCCGGCGGGCCGTCTCGTCGGCCTGGGCTGGTGGGTCGCCTCCCCGACGCCGCTGCTTTCGCACGCGCTGTGGCTCTACCGCGTGATGGTCGACCCGGACCTGCGGGGGCACAACCTCGGTCGGCTGCTCATGGCCGGCCTGCACCGGGTGGCCCGCGAGACCGAGGGCATCGAGATGGTCACCCTCGACTACCGCAGCGGCACCGGCGTGGGCGGCTTCTACGCCCGTTGCGGCTACACCGAGGTCGGCCGGGTCCCCGGCGCGATCAGGGTCGCGCCGGGCGACGACCGCGACGACGTGATCATGACGCGGCGGCTCGACGGGAAGCCGCTCCAGCCGCACGGCGGCACCTGACCGCCCGGCCTGCGCCACGGCATACCCTTGCCCCATGCCTTCCCTCGACGACCTGCTGCACGCTGCCGTCCAGGGCGTGGGGGGAGTGGAGCGCCCCGGGCAGGTGCAGATGGCGCACGCCGTCGCCGACGCCATCGCCAAGGACGAGCACCTGCTCGTGCAGGCCGGCACCGGCACCGGCAAGTCGCTGGCCTACCTCATCCCCGCGGTCCAGCACGCCATGAAGGCCGGGAACCCTGCCGTGGTGGCGACCGCGACGCTGGCCCTGCAGGCCCAGATCGTCGACCGCGACATGCCCCGGCTGGCCGACGCGCTCGCGCCGCTGCTCGGCCGCCGCCCGACCTACGCGCTCGTCAAGGGCCGTCGCAACTACCTGTGCGCCCACAAGCTCGAGGGCGGCTTCCCCGACGACGACGAGGGTGCCTTCCTGTCGGTGGGCCAGGTCGACCAGCAGGCCAGCCGGCTCGGCGCCGAGGTGGTGCGGCTGCGCGAGTGGGCGGAGGTGACCGAGTCCGGCGACCGCGACGAGCTGGTGCCCGGTGTCAGCGAGCGGGCGTGGCGGCAGGTGTCGGTCAGCGCCCACGAGTGCCTGGGCGGCAAGTGCCCCATGGTGGCCGAGTGCTTCGTCGAGCGCTCCCGCGAGGCGGCCAAGGAGGTCGACGTCGTCGTCACGAACCACTCGTTCATGGCGATCGACTCCTTCGAGGGCCGGCAGATGCTCCCGGAGCACAAGGTGCTCGTCGTCGACGAGGCACACGAGCTGGTCGACCGTGTGACCTCGACCATCACCGACGAGGTCACCGCCAGCATGGTCAGCGCCGCTGCCAAGCGGGCCGGTCGGCTCGCCGAGTCGACCGAGGCCGTCGACGACGCGTCCGTCTTCCTGCAGGGGGTGCTCGACGAGCTGCCGGAGGGGCGGCTCACCGGCATCCCGGACGCCCTCGAGCTGGCGCTCGCGCGGGTGCGCGACACGACCCGGCAGGTGCAGTCCGAGCTCAAGCCCAAGCCGGGGGAGGAGGCCGACGCCACCCGGCAGGTGGCCCGTGCGGCGATCGACGAGCTCTACGAGAACAGCGCGCGCATCCTCGAGCAGCGCGACCTCGACGTCGTGTGGGTGAACCGCGACCAGCGGCGCGGCACGGTCCTGCGCGTGGCGCCGATGAGTGTTGCGATGCTGTTGCGCGACAAGGTCTTCGGCGACCGCACCGTGATCATGACCTCGGCGACGCTCGAGCTCGGCGGCACCTTCGACGCCGTCGCCGGCACGCTGGGCCTGCGCGGCGACGGTGCACCGGACTGGCGCGGCCTCGACGTCGGCAGCCCGTTCGACTACCCCAAGCAGGCGATCGCCTACGTCGCGCAGCACCTTCCGCCGCCCGGCCGCGACGGCATCAGCGAGCAGACCCTCGACGAGATCGAGGCGCTCGTGCGGGCAGCCGGCGGCCGCACCCTGGGGCTGTTCTCCTCGATGCGTGCCGCGCGCGACGCCACCGAGGCGATGCGCGAGCGGTTCGACGGCGACATCGGCTTCCTGTGCCAGGGCGAGGACCAGATCACCACGCTGGTGCGGCAGTTCGCGCGCGACCCGCAGACCTGCCTCTTCGGCACCCTCACGTTGTGGCAGGGCGTCGACGTGCCCGGCTCGGCCTGCCAGCTCGTCATCATCGACCGCATCCCGTTCCCGCGCCCCGACGACCCGCTCGCGTCGGCCCGCTCGCAGGCCATCGCCCGCATGGGTGGCAACGGCTTCATGGCGGTCTCGGCGACCCACGCCGCGCTGCGGCTGGCCCAGGGGGCCGGGCGGCTGATCCGCCGGGGCGACGACCGCGGCGTCGTCGCCTTCCTCGACTCGCGCATGATGACGGCGCGGTATGCCGGGTTCCTCCAGCGCTCGCTGCCGCCCTTCTGGCCGACCACCGACCGCGAGCGGGTGCTCGGTGCCCTGCGCCGGCTCGACGAGACGGCGCCCGAGCCGGTGACCGTGCACGAGCCCGCCCTGCGCGGCGTCACCGGCGCCCTGGCCGGCACGACCATGGGGGACGGAGCGGAGCACCCGCGCCCGGAGGCCGACCCGAGGCCCGTCGCGCCCGCGCCGCCGCCGGCGGCCTCCTCCCGCACCGCGGTCACCCAGGGCCACTCGTGGACGGCGGACGCCGACGAGGAGCTGCGCGACGGCGTCGAGCTCGGCCTGACGCTCGAGGAGCTCGCCGAGAGCCTGGAGCTGCCCGAGGAGGTCGTCGCCGCCCGCCTGCGGGGCCTGGGACTGGAGGCGTCGGGCGCACCGCGGATGTCCTTCGACTGACTCCCTCGAGCGGCTTCTCCGACCGGCGACGCACCCCGCACCGGAGCGTCACCCCGGCGTGGCAGGCTTGGCGCCGTGACCACCACGCCGCAGCGCACCGTGCCTCCCCTCGTCCTCATCACGGGGCCCGAGGGCATCCTCGCGGAGCGGGCGCTGGCCTCGGTGCTGGCCGAGGTGAGGGTCACGGCTCCCGACGTCGAGGTCGTGCGGATCCCGGCGGCCGGCTACGAGGCGGGTTCGCTGACGGTGCACACCAGCCCGTCGTTGTTCGGCGGCGAGAAGGCGGTCGTCGTGCAGGACCTCGACGAGGCCCCCGACGAGCTCCAGACCGACCTGCTCGCGTTCCTCGCCGCGCCCGAGCCCGACGTCACGCTCGTGGTGACCCACAGGTCCGGGCAGCGGGGCAAGAAGGTGCTCGACACCCTCAAGAAGGGTGGGGCCCGCGTCATCGACTGCCCCGCCGTCAAGTCCGACCGAGACAAGAGCGACTTCGCGACCAACGAGTTCCGCGCGGCCCGTCGGCGCGCGACGCCGGAGGCGGTGCGAGCCCTCATCGAGGCGGTCGGCAAGGACCTGCGCGAGCTGTCCGCCGCCTGCCAGCAGCTGATCTCCGACACCACCGGCGTCATCGACGAGGCGCTCGTGGAGAAGTACCACGGGGGCAAGGTCGAGGCCACCGGCTTCCGGGTCGCCGACGCGGCGGTCGCCGGCAACTCGGGGGAGGCGCTGCGCCTGCTGCGGCACGCCATCGCCACCGGGGTCGACCCTGTGCCGATCGTGGCCGTCCTCGCCCAGCAGCTGCGCCAGCTCGTCCGGGTCGGCCACGCCGGCCGGGGCCGCTCGGCCGACGTCGCCCGCGACCTCGGCATGGCCCCCTGGCAGGTCGACAAGGCCCGGCGCGGCCTCAGCGGCTGGGACGCCGAGGCGCTCGGCCGGTCGATCCAGGCGGTCGCGGCGGCGGACTTCGAGGTCAAGGGCGGCGGGCGCGACCCCGTGTATGCCGTGGAGCGGGCCATCCTGACCATCACCCGGGAGCGCCAGGGCGGCACCCGACGGTGAGGACCACGCGGCATACCGCGTTTTGTGCCCCGACCTGCGCCGCTGGTAGATTTGGTCCTCGCGTGCGCGCCTAGGTCGTGCGCGCATGCAGCACCACCCAGCGCGGTTCAACCACGGGTGCCCCACGCCCGGTCCCGAGCCGCGTCTGCCGCCCTCTAACGGCAACCAACCGACCAACCAGAAAGACACACTGTGGCAAACATCAAGTCCCAGCTGAAGCGGATCAAGACCAACCGCGTGGCGACCGAGCGCAACAAGGCCGTCAAGAGCGAGCTCAAGACCTGGATCCGCAAGTTCCGCGAGGCCGCCGAGGCGGGCGACGCTGACCAGGCGAAGGACGCACTCAAGGTCGCCTCGACCAAGCTCGACAAGGCCGTGAGCAAGGGCGTCATCCACAAGAACCAGGCCGCCAACAAGAAGTCGGCCATGGCGAAGAAGGCTGCCTCCCTCTGACGAGAGGCGCCACCTGACCCAGCGACAGGGCCCGTCACCGCACTGCGGTGACGGGCCCTGCTGCATGCCTACCTGCGTGCAGAGGGGGTTCGCCCCAAGGACCAGTCTCGATCTCCACCCACCGCGGAGTGCTGCGCGGAACCCTATTCGCCAGGGTGACCAGATCCGGGCAGGCCTGCTGTCATGATCCGCGTCAGTGGCGGCCACGCACCGCCGCCGCCACCTCCTCGAAGCGCGCGCGGGGGAGGACAGCACCCTCGCGGCGCACCCGCGCGGGGTCGACGCGCAGCACGCGGTCGACGCGGGCCTCGCTCGGCCGGCCCTGCCGGTCCCACGGCCCCGAGCCGATGTCGACCCAGTGGCGACCCCAGCGGGCCTCCTGTGCCGCGTCGCGGTCGTGGTCCTGGCTGGTCAGCATGAGGGCGAGCAGCCACTCGCGGTCGTGGCCGATGACCAGCACCGGCCGGTCCTTGCCCCGGCTGTGGTCCTCCTCGAACGGCACCCAGGTCCAGACGACCTCGCCCGGGTCGGGGTCGCCGTCGTGCGCCGGGGCGTAGGTCATCTCGGGCACGCCCTCGAAGTCGCCGGGGTAGGCGCCCGGGCTGGGGGCTCGACCGGTGGCGGCTCGGCCGGTGGCGGCTCGACCTGTGGGTGTCGTCGTCCGCGTCCGCCTCCACCCGCGGGCGCCGTCGCGGGCGGCCCTGCCCAGCAGGCGGGCCAGCTGTTGTCCCAGACGTGATGCGGCCATGGCGCGCAGGCTACCGGCCGCCCAGCGCGAGGGCGCTCGGGCCTGAGGCCCGGGAGCCGCCGGGGCTCAGGCCCAGCCGCGCCGCGTGGCCAGGAGCGCCAGGAAGGCGTGCCCGGTGAAGCGCTGGTGCGCCCGCAGGACGGCCAGACCGGGGGTCGAGTCGTCGCCGCGCGACCTGGCCACCATGAGTCCCGCCACCACCGCCAGGAACGCGTCGACCGCATCGGCGTCCACGCCGGCCAGCAGCGGCGAGGACTGCCACCGGCTGAGGTCCAGGCCGTGGTGGGTCATCACCGGCCACAGCCCGACGAAGTCCGCCCAGGCCGGCCCGCGGGACACCCAGTTCCAGTCGACCATTCGCGCCCTGCCACCGCGGTCGAGCACCAGGTTGTCCGGCCGGAGGTCGCCGTGCACGACCCGGTCGCCCGCCAGCGCGGTGGCGGCGTTCCCCGCCAGCCGGGCGAGGTCGGCGCGGTGTGCCGGCGCCAGCGGCGGCAGCCAGTCGGGCCACGGGTCCGTCCCGTCGGCGAGGCCTTGGAGGGCCAGCAGGGCGGTGGGGTCGGAGCCGAGGTCGTCGGCCAGCCTGTCGTCGGTGACCTGCGCGACCACCTCGCGGTCCACCGCGGCAGCGGTCAGGCACGCCTCGTGGACGGCCGCTGCCGCGGCCGGCGTCCACGGCATACCGGGCATCTCCCCGTCGACCGCCTCCATGACGACGAGGCGCCACTCGTCCACCGCGCCCGCGCCGAGCAGGCGAGGGGCGGTGGCGCGGCCGTCGAGCCGAGCGAGCACCGTGGACTCGCGCTCGATGGCCACCCGGGCGTGCGGCGCCGAGGGGTCCGCAGCCTTCGCGAAGACCGACCGTCCGTCCTCGAGGACCAGCCGTCCGGCGTACGCGCCGGTGAAGCCGCTCGTCACCGGCGGGTCGGCCGCCGCCACGGTGCCGCCCGCCAGGTCGAAGAGACGCCCGCGGACCGCGGCGGGAAGGTCGGTGAAGGCGGGACGGGTGGAGGTGCGGCGGTAGTCGAGCTCGGGTGGCTGCGTGGGGTTCGGTGAGGGCATCGCCGGTCATTCTGTGCCCTCCGTGCCGGCAGTGGACACCGATTTTGAGAAGGTAAGGCTTGCCTAATATCGTGACGCCATGCCTTCCCCCTTCTCCTTCTCCCGCACGACCGGCCGTCGTGCCACCGCGGTCGCCAGCGCAGCCCTCCTGGCCCTCGGGCTGACCGCCTGCGGCCAGGACGGCGAGGAGCCGCTGTCCGACGAGGCGCTCGTCGTCTACTCCGGCCGCAACGAGAACCTCGTCGCCCCGGTGCTCGAGAAGCTCGAGAAGGCCACCGGGGTCGACGTGCAGGTGCGCTACGGCAGCTCCAGCGAGCTCGCCGCGCAGCTCCTCGAGGAGGGCGACAACACCAAGGCCGACATCTTCTTCTCCCAGGACGCCGGTGCGCTCGGCGCCCTCGGCAAGGCCGGCCGGCTCGAGACCCTCGACCCCGCCACCACGGGCACGGTGCTCGACGGGTTCGCCGACCCGAACGGCCACTGGGTCGCGACGTCGGCCCGCGCGCGAGTCATCGCCTACGACCCGGCCCAGGCCCCCGAGGTCGCCGACATGACCACGGTTGATGCGGTGCTCGACCCCAAGTACAAGGGCAAGATCGGCTACGCGCCCTCGAACGCCTCTTTCCAGTCCTTCGTGACGGCCCTGCGGGTCGCCAAGGGCGAGGACGGTGCGAAGAAGTGGCTCGAGGACTTCAAGGCCAACGAGCCCAAGGCCTACGACAACAACATCCTCGTCCTCGACGCCGTCGACTCCGGCCAGGTCGGCCTCGGCCTCATCAACCACTACTACTGGTACGAGCGCGTGGCCGAGAAGGGTGCCGGCGCCGTGAAGGCGAAGATCCGCTTCCTCGGGTCTGACGACCCCGGGGCCCTCATCAACGTCGCCGGCGCCGGCATCCTCAAGGGCACCAACCAGAAGGCCGCGGCCACCGAGGCCGTCGACTACCTCCTCTCGAAGGAGGGGCAGCAGTACTTCGCCGACGAGACGGCCGAGTACCCCGTCACCGCGGGCGTGGAGTCGACCAAGCACGACATCGTGCCGCTCTCCGAGCTCAAGGGCAGCAGCGTCGACCTGAACCAGCTCGACTCGCTCGAGCAGACCCTGGCCCTCCTCGACGAGGTGGGGCTGACCTGAGCGCCGACCTGGTGACGGAGCGGGCTCCCGAGGCGCTGGTGCGGCCGGGGGCCCGTTCCGGCGTGCGCGGGCGCCGCGCCCCGTGGATGCTGCTCGCCCCCGGGCTCGTCACCGCGCTGGTGGCCCTGCTGCCGATCGGCTACCTGCTGGTGCGGACCGGTGAGGCCGGCCTGGAGCGGGTGTGGGACATCGTCGTGCGCGAGCGCACCCTCACGCTCGTGCTGCGCAGCCTGGCGCTCGCCGGCACGGTCACGGCCCTCAGCGTCGTCGTCGGTGTCGGCCTGGCCATCCTGGCCACCCGCACGAACCTGCCCGGGCGCCGGCTGCTGGCGGTGACCGCTGCCCTGCCGCTGGCGATCCCGAGCTACGTCGCCGCCTTCGCGTGGATCTCGGCGTTCCCGTCGGTGAGCGGCTTCGCCGGCACGGTCCTGGTGCTCACGGCCTGCTGCTACCCCTACGTCTACCTGCCCGTCGCCGCCGCCATGCGCCGCATCGATCCCGCCGTCGAGGAGGTGGCCCGCTCGCTGGGTCGCTCGCCGTGGAACACCTTCTGGTCGGTGACGGCTCGCCAGCTGCGCCCTGCCGCCGCGTCGGGTGCCCTGCTCGTGGCGCTCTACGCCCTGAGCGACTTCGGCGCACCCTCGCTGCTGCGCTTCGACGCGTTCACCCGAGTCATCCACGCGTCCTACCGCTCGAGCTTCGACCGCACCCCGGCCGCGGTGCTGTCCCTGCTGCTGGTGGTCATCACCGTCGCCATCACCGTCGCGGAGGCCCGGACCCGGCGCGGCGCCGAGCACGCACGGGTCGGCGGGGGAGTGGCGCGCCGACCGCACACCGTCGGCCTGGGCCGCCTGCGCTGGCCCGCGGCCGGCGTCGCAGGTGCTGTCGTCGCCGTCGCCCTGCTCTTCCCGATCGGCTCGCTCCTCTACTGGTTCGCCACCGGTCTGTCGTCCGGCGTCGACGTGCCGGACCTGGCGACCAGCGCGCTCAACACGTTCTGGTTCGCGCTGCTCGGCGCCCTGGTCTGCACGGCCCTCGCCGTGCCGGTCGGGGTGCTCGCGGCCCGCCACCGCGGACGTTCGACCTCCTTCATCGAGCAGGCGTCCTTCGCCGGTCACGCCCTGCCGGGCATCGTGGTCGCCCTCGCGCTGGTCTTCTTCGGGGCCCGCGTGGCCCAGCCGCTCTACCAGCGCACGCCGCTGCTCGTCCTGGCGTATGCCGTGCTGTTCGTCCCCGCCGCGATCGGCGCCGTGCGCTCGGCCGTGGCCATGAGCCCGGTGCGCACGGAGGAGGCCGCCCGCAGCCTCGGCAGCACGCCGTGGCAGGTGCTGCGGCGGGTGACGCTGCCGCTGGCGGCCCCGGGGATCGCGGCCGGTGCCGCCCTGGTGCTGCTCACCTGCATGAAGGAGCTGCCCGCGACCCTGCTGCTGCGGCCCACCGGCGCCGACACCCTGGCCACCAGCCTGTGGACCGAGACCGGTGTCGCCGCCTACGGCGCCGCGGCTCCCTATGGACTGGCTCTCGTCGTCCTCGCGGTGCTGCCTACGCTTGCCCTCATGAGATCGCAGCGGGTCGCAGAAGCGGAGCTGACGTGAGCGCGCTGACCGTCCGCGACCTGCACGCCTCCTTCGGTGACACGAGGGTGCTGCGGGGTGTCGACCTCGACGTCCCCGGGGGCACGCTGACCGCCGTGCTCGGCCCCTCCGGCTGCGGCAAGACCACCCTGCTGCGGGCCGTCGCCGGCTTCGTCCGGCCCGACTCGGGCACCGTGCTGGTCGACAACCACGTGCTCGCGGGCCCGGGCACCGACGTGCCGCCCGAGCGGCGAGGCATCGCGCTCGTGCCGCAGGAGGGCTCGCTCTTCCCGCACCTCGACGTCGCCGGCAACGTGGCCTTCGGCCTCCCGCGCGACCAGCGCCGCGGCTCGCGGCGGGTGGCGGAGGTGCTCGAGCTCGTGGGCCTGGCCGGCTACGCCCAGCGCCGCCCCGACGAGCTCTCGGGCGGGCAGCAGCAGCGTGTGGCGCTCGCGCGCGCCCTCGCCCCGAACCCGCGGCTGGTCCTGCTCGACGAGCCGTTCTCCGCGCTGGACGCCGGGCTGCGCGGGGCCATCCGTGCCGACGTCCGCACCGCCCTCTCGGCGACCGGCGCGACCGCCGTGCTGGTGACCCACGACCAGGACGAGGCACTCTCCATGGCCGACACCGTGGCCGTGATGGACGACGGCGTGGTGCGCATGCACGCCTCGCCGGAGCAGGTCTACACCGGTCCGGTCGACCTCGGGGTCGCCCGGTTCGTCGGCCAGCTCGTCGAGCTGCCGGCGCGGCTCGACGGCACGTCGGCGCGCACCGTGCTCGGTGACGTCGCCGCAGTGCCCACCACGCGGCATACCTCGGCCACCGGCCTGTCCGGAGTCCTGGCGCTGCGCCCCGAGCAGCTGCGGCTGCATCCCGCCGACACGGGCGCGGGCGTGCCCGCGCAGGTGGAGACGGTCTCCTTCCACGGGCACGACGCCACCGTCGCCGTGGTGCTCGAGGAGTCGGCAGGGGCGCGCCTGCTGGTGCGCACCACCGGTCCGACCGCCACCGTGGGTGACCGGGTCCGCGTCACCGTCGAGGGCCCCGGCCTGTTCTTCGCGGACCGCGCGTGACGGCGCGGGCGCAGCACACGGGCCTCGCCCTGCTCGCGTTGGCGGTTGGCGGCTTCGCCATCGGCACGACCGAGTTCGTCACCATGGGCCTGCTGCCAGAGGTGGCAGCGGGCGTGGGGATCGACATCCCGACCGCCGGTCACGTCGTGTCCGCCTACGCCGCGGGCGTCGTGGTCGGGGCGCCGCTGCTGGCCGCGCTGGGCGCGAAGCTGCCCCGCAAGCACCTGCTCCTCTGGCTGATGACGGCCTTCGCGGTGGCGCACGTCGCGTCCGCGCTCGCCACCACCTACCCGACCCTCATGGCGGCGCGCTTCGCCGCCGGGCTCCCGCACGGCGCCTACTTCGGCATCGCGTCGCTCGTCGCCGCGTCGCTGGTGCCGCTCCACAAGCGCACCTGGGCGGTGGCGATGGTGCTGACCGGCCTGACAGTGGCCAACATCGTGGGCGTCCCGCTGACCACCAAGCTCGGCCAGGACTTCGGCTGGCAGTGGCCGTATGCCGCGGTGGGCGTCATCGCGCTGCTCACCGTGCTCGCGGTGTGGCGCTGGGTGCCCTTCACGGCGGCCACCGGCGAGGAGTCGGTGAGGGCCGAGCTGCGCGCCCTCCACCGACCCCAGGTCTGGATGGCGCTCGGCATCGGCACGGTCGGCTTCGGTGGCATGTTCGCCACCTACGCCTACATCTCGCCCACCATGACGGAGCTGACCGGGCTGCCCGCTGCTGGCATCCCGGTGGTGCTCGCGGTCTACGGCGTGGGCATGACGGTCGGCACGCAGCTCTCGGGTCGGGTCGGCCGCCGCGGCCTCATGCGCGGCATCGTGCTGACCCTCGGGCTGATCGCCGTGATGCTCGCCGTGTTCGGCTTCGCGGCCCGCCAGCCGGTGCTCGCGGTCGCCATGGTGTTCCTGCTCGGCCTGCTGCCCAGCATCCTCGTGCCGATGCTGCAGACCCGGCTCATGGACGTCGCCCACGAGGGCCAGTCGCTGGCCGCCGCGCTCAACCACTCGAGCCTCAACATCGCCAACGCCCTGGGGGCATGGCTCGGCTCGGTGGTGCTGGCCGCCGGGCTGGGCTACGAGTGGCCCTCCCGCGTGGGGGCCGCCCTGGCCGTGCTCGGTGTGGGGCTCGCGCTCGTGTCGGGGCTGACCCAGCGCCGCGAGACCCGACGCGGCGGCTGCCGAGGCCCCCGTCGCCGCCGCCGGTGCGGGGTATTCGCGAGCGCTATAGCGCCCACGAACACCCCGAACCCGCAGAGGGAGTGGCGCCCCGGGCGACCGCCGGGTGAACGGCGCGTGAACCCTCACGCCGGTCCCGTCACCCGCGCGCCACCGGCCTCGTTGAGGCTGCGTGACCATGATCGAACGACGGACCTTCCTCACCGGTTCGGCAGCGACCGCGGGCGCCCTCGGTGCCGGCGGCGCGCTGGCCCGGCCAGCGACCGCCGCGTCCACGACCAGCACCACCACCCCGACCACCGCCTCGACCGGCGCTGAGGCCGCGACTCCCTTCCGCCACGGGATCGCCTCCGGGGACCCGCTTCCGGACGCCGTGGTGCTGTGGACCCGGGTGACCCCCACCGCCGACGCCCTGCCGGGCTCGGGCGCCGGCCCACGGGTGACCGTGGCCTGGCAGGTGGCGACCGACCCCGACTTCCGCCGGGTCGTCGCGCAGGGCTCGACGGTGACCGGCCCCGAGCGCGACCACACCGTCAAGGTCGACGCCCGGGGCCTGACTGCCGCGACGACGTACTTCTTCCGGTTCTCCCTGGGCGGGGCACGCTCGGCCGTCGGTCGCACGCGCACCGCGCCGGCGCCCACCTCGTCGCCCGACCGGCTCCGCTTCGCCCTGGTGTCGTGCTCCAACTGGGAGGCCGGGTACTTCTCGGCGTACCGCCACCTCGCTGCCCGCGGCGACCTCGACGCCGTGCTGCACATGGGCGACTACGTCTACGAGTACGGCACGGGGCAGTACGCCCACGGCCAGTCGAACCGCGTCATCCGCGCCCACGAGCCGCCCCACGAGATGGTGTCTCTCGCCGACTACCGCCAGCGCCACGCGCAGTACAAGACCGACCCCGACCTGCAGGCCCTCCATGCGGCCGTCCCATGGATCACCACCTGGGACGACCACGAGACCGCGAACGACGCCTGGTCCGGGGGCGCCGAGAACCACCAGCCCGACGAGGGCGACTGGGCCACCCGCAAGGCCGTCGCGCGCACGGCCTACGACGAGTGGATGCCGGTCCGGCTCTCCGGCACGGCTGTCGCCGGCGACGGCGTGCAGGTCTACCGCCACCTGCAGTTCGGCCGGCTCGCCGACCTGACCATGCTCGACCTGCGCAGCTACCGCAGCCAGCAGGTCGCGACCACCGACCTCGGCTCGGCCGGCGACTCCGCACGGACCATCACCGGCGACGCGCAGATGCAGTTCCTCAAGGACCGCCTCGCCGACAACGACGCCATCTGGAAGCTGGTCGGCAACCCGGTGATGGTCAGCCCGGTGCTCTTCCCGCCGCTCGACCAGTACGTCGCCGGGCCGATCGCCGACCTGACCGGCATCCTTCCCCCCGACGGCGTGGCCTACAACGTCGACCAGTGGGACGGCTACACCGCCGACCGCCGCGAGCTCGTCGACTTCCTCGCCGACCGCGGCGTCACCAACACGGTGTTCCTCACCGGCGACATCCACTCGGCCTGGGCGTGCGAGCTGCCGGTCGACCCGGGCGCCTACCCGCTCAGTCGCACGGTCGGCGTCGAGCTGGTCGCCACCTCGGTCACCTCCAACAACCTCGACGACCTGACCGGGTCACCGCCGCGCACCTCCTCGCTCGCCGTCGAGGACGCGATCAAGGCCGGCAACCGCCACGTGAAGTACCTCGACTTCGACAGCCACGGCTACTCCGTGCTCACGATCACCCCTCAGGAGACCCAGATGGACTGGTACGTCACCAGCGACCGCGCCGACCAGGCGGCCACCTCGACGTGGTCGACCGGCTGGCGGGTGGCCGTCGGCAGCAACAAGCTCACCGCAGCGACCGGGGAGGCCCGATGACCAGGAAGGACCCGATGAACCCGACGAGCTCCGCGACCCCTCACAGCGGTATGCCGCGCGACGGCGTCACGTCGCGCCGCACCTTCCTGCGGGCCGCCGGAGCCCTCGGCGGCGTGGTCGTGCTCTCGGCGGCGGCCGGTGCGCCGCTCGCCGCGGCGGCGGGCGCGCGCACCCGGGTGTACGTGCTCGTCACGGACGGCTGCCGCCCCGACGAGGTGACGGCCGACCTGACGCCGAACCTGCTACGCGCTGCGCCAGGCCGGCACGTGGTACCCGAACGCCCGCTCGCTGCCGGTGATGGAGACCATCCCCAACCACGTGATGATGATGACCGGTGTGCGCCCGGACCGCAGCGGTGTGCCGGCCAACGCGGTCTTCGACCGGCGCGAGGGGGCGGTGCGCGACCTCGACCGCGCCACGGACCTGCGCTTCCCGACGGTGATCGAGCGGCTGAACGCCGCCGGCTACCGCACCGGGACGGTGCTGTCGAAGAAGTACCTCTACGGGATCTTCGGCACCCGCGCGACCTACCGCTGGGAGCCCTCGCCGCTGGTGCCGGTCACCAACCACGCGCCGGACGCCTTCACCACGGACGCGCTCATCTCGATGGTCGACAGCGTCGACCCCGACCTCGTGTTCACCAACCTCGGTGACATCGACCGGGTCGGGCACTCCGACCTCACCGGCTCGACCACGCTGGAGGTGGCCCGCACCGCGGCCTTGGCGTCCACCGACCAGCAGGTCGGGCGGTTCGTGCAGCACCTGAAGGACACCGGGCGCTGGGAGTCCTCGGTGCTCGTCGTCCTCGCCGACCACTCGATGGACTGGTCGGTGCCCACGCGCGTGGTCTCGCTGGCCTCGGTCCTCGACGCCGACCCGCTGCTCACCGGCCGCGTGCAGATCGCGCAGAACGGCGGCGCCGACCTGCTCTACTGGACCGGCGCCGACGCCGACCGCGCCGCTGCCGTGGCCCGGATGCGCGACGTCGTCGGGGGAGTGGCGGGCGTGCTCTCGACCCACCTGCCGACCGACCTGCGGCTCGGCCCCGAGGCCGGCGACGTGGTCGCCTACTGCAAGGCGGGCTGGCGGTTCAGTGACCCCGCGGTCTGGTCCAACCCGATCCCGGGCAACCACGGCCACCCGGTGACCGAGCCGATCCCGTTCTTCCTCGCGGGCGGGTCGCGACGGGTGGCGTTCGGCGAGGTGCGCACCGACGTGGCGCACACCGCCGACGTCGCGCCGACGGTCGGGCAGCTCTTCGGCCTGCCTGCCCCCTCAGGCGGCTACGACGGCACCTCGCGCCTGTAGCCGGTCCGCGGTGGTTCGACCCCGCTGGGCAGGGGTCAGCGCGGAGCGCGGCCGGACTGGAACACGCTGACCAGGACGCCGAAGGTGGGCTCGGCCGGGCCCGCCTCCGGCAGCTCGTCGACGAGCCGCTCGAGGTGGGCGGCGAGGACGGCCGCCTGCCGGCGGCTCAGGCGCACCCGGCGCAGGTTGAGCAGGGTGTCGGCGGGCGAGCGGTCGACCTCCTCGGCGACCGCCTGCAGCAGGGCCGCGGTGTGGCCGTCCCCGCCTCGGCTGGTGCGCAGCCGGCGGGCCACCCTGGTGAAGTACTGCTCGGTGCCCCCGCGCACCCGACGGGTGTGCGCCCGGCGGACCAGCCCGGCCTTCTCGAGCACGCCGAGGTGGTGGGCCACGTTGCCCTTGTTGGTGCCCAGCCGGGTGGCGAGCTGGCTGACCGTGGCTCCGTCGGAGCCGAGGGCGAACAGGATGCGGTTGCGCAGCGGGTGCGCCAGCGCCCTGACCTGCTGCGGGTCGGCGTCGAGCACCTCGGCGACCTGGTCCTCTGCAGGCGCGTCCTCCATGACGAAAGCGTCAAGGGTTGTTGACGCTTTGTCAACGGCGCGCCGACAGTGGCTCCATGACTCCAGAGCAGAACCGGGCGGTCGTCGCCGCCACCGCCGACGCCATCGAGGACCGGTACGTCTTCGCCGAGGCGGGCGCGTCCCTCGCCGCGACCCTGCGCGCCCATGAACGCGACGGCCGGTATGCCGCGTGCTCGGGTCCCGAGCACCTCGCCGAGCAGGTGACCGCCGACCTCCACGCGGCGACCGGTGACCTGCACCTGCGCCTGCTCTTCCACGAGGACGGAGCCGTGGGCGAGCAGGACCCCGAGGCCGAGGCGGCCTGGTGGGCGGAGCAGGCACGCCGCACCGCCGGGGGCATCCGCCGTGTCGAACGGCTCGACGGCAACGTCGCGGTGGTGGTGGTCGGTCCGGTCCTGCTCGACCCGGAGCACGCGGGCGTGGCCATCAGCGCGGCCATGGCCCTCGTCGCCGACGCCGAGGCGCTCGTCCTCGACGTCCGGGCCTGTCGCGGGGGAAGCCCGGACGGCGTCGTGCTGCTGCTCAGCCACCTGTTCGGCCCCGAACCGGTGCGGCTCAGCGACCTCGAGTCGCGGGAGGAGGGGACGCGGCAGGTCTGGACGGTGCCCGTGCCGGTGGGTCGTCGGTTCGGGCCGGACAAGCCGGTTGCGGTGGTCGTGGGGCCCGAGACGTTCTCCGGGGGCGAGGCCCTCGCCTTCGACCTGCAGGAGCAGCGGCGCGCGGTCGTCGTCGGCCGACCCACGCGCGGAGGCGCCCACCCGCGTGTCGGCGTGGTCCTGCACCCGCAGCTGGAGCTGACCCTCCCGGTCGCGCGGTCGGTGAGCCTGTTCACCGGCGGTGACTGGGAGGGGTGCGGTGTGCAGCCCGACGTGGTGGTGCCCGCGGATGACGACCCCTTCGCGGCGGCGCTGGAGGTGCTGGCGGCGTCGACGCGGCACCCCAGCCGGCGGTGACGCCGCCCGCGGGCGGCGCGTCACCGGCATACGGCTGCGCATGGGAGGATGGGTCGATCCGTCCCCGACGCCCGTGAGGTTCGAGAACCCCGTGTCACCCATGGCCCGCACCGCGCTGCAGCCGCACGCAACGCCGCCGGAGCTGATCCGGAACTTCTGCATCATCGCCCACATCGACCACGGCAAGTCGACGCTGGCGGACCGGATGCTGCAGATCACCGGCGTGGTCGACGAGCGGGCGATGCGCGCGCAGTACCTCGACCGGATGGACATCGAGCGCGAGCGCGGCATCACCATCAAGAGCCAGGCCGTGCGGATGCCGTGGGAGCTCGACGGCACGACCTACGCGCTGAACATGATCGACACCCCCGGGCACGTCGACTTCACCTACGAGGTGTCCCGCTCCCTGGCGGCGTGCGAGGGCGCCGTCCTGCTCGTCGACGCCGCACAGGGCATCGAGGCGCAGACCCTGGCCAACCTCTACCTGGCCATGGAGAACGAGCTCACGATCATCCCGGTGCTCAACAAGATCGACCTCCCCGCGGCCCAGCCGGAGAAGTTCGCCGAGGAGCTCGCCGGCCTCATCGGCTGCGAGCCGGAGGACTGCCTGCAGGTCTCGGGCAAGACGGGGTTCGGCGTCGAGCCGCTGCTGGACCAGATCGTCAAGCAGCTCCCCGCGCCGGTGGGCGACGCGGACGCCCCGGCCCGCGCCATGATCTTCGACTCGGTCTACGACACGTACCGCGGCGTCGTGACCTACGTCCGGGTGATCGACGGCAACCTGAACCCGCGCGAGCGCATCCAGATGATGTCGACGCGGGCGACGCACGAGCTGCTCGAGATCGGCGTCATCTCGCCCGAGCCGGTGCCCTCCAAGGGCCTCGGCGTCGGCGAGGTCGGCTACCTCATCACCGGCGTGAAGGACGTGCGCCAGTCCCGCGTCGGCGACACCGTCACCAACGCCGCCAAGCCCGCCAAGGGGGCGCTCGGCGGCTACCGCGACCCCAAGCCGATGGTGTTCTCCGGGCTCTACCCGATCGACGGCTCGGACTACCCCGACCTGCGCGACGCCCTCGACAAGCTCAAGCTGAACGACGCGGCGCTGGTGTACGAGCCGGAGACGTCCGCGGCCCTCGGCTTCGGCTTCCGCATCGGGTTCCTCGGCATGCTCCACCTCGAGATCGTCCGCGAGCGGCTCGAGCGCGAGTTCAACCTCGACCTCATCTCGACGCTGCCCAACGTCGTCTACGACGTGACGATGGATGACGGCAAGACCCTCGTCGTCACCAACCCGAGCGAGTTCCCCTACGGGAAGATCTCCGAGGTCCGCGAGCCGGTGGTGCGGGCGACCATCCTCGCGCCGAGTGAGTTCATCGGCGCCATCATGGAGCTCTGCCAGCAGAAGCGGGGGAGCCTGCGCGGCATGGACTACCTGTCCGAGGACCGCGTCGAGATGCGCTACACGCTGCCGCTCGCCGAGATCGTGTTCGACTTCTTCGACCAGCTCAAGTCGCGCACCCGCGGGTACGCCTCGCTCGACTACGAGCCCGACGGCGACCAGGCGGCCGACCTCGTCAAGGTCGACATCCTGCTCCAGGGCGAGACCGTCGACGCGTTCAGCGCGATCGTCCACAAGGACAAGGCCTACGCCTACGGCGTGATGATGGCCAGCAAGCTCAAGGACCTCATCCCGCGCCAGCAGTTCGAGGTGCCGATCCAGGCCGCCATCGGGGCCCGCATCATCGCCCGCGAGAACATCCGCGCGATCCGCAAGGACGTCCTCGCGAAGTGCTACGGCGGCGACATCAGCCGCAAGCGCAAGCTGCTCGAGAAGCAGAAGGCCGGCAAGAAGCGGATGAAGAACATCGGCACCGTCGAGGTCCCGCCGGAGGCCTTCATCGCAGCGCTGTCCTCCGACGCCGGCACTGCCGAAAAGACCAAGAAGTAGCGCCCGGCCGCCGGCTCCCGATCCCCGACTTTGTATGCCGCGGGAGCGGGTGTGCGGCCGCGTCGGCGCCGAAAGCGCGCGCCCGGCATACAAAGTCGGGGTTACTGGCGGGTAATATCGCCGCCATGGTGGACACGTACGCGCTCTACCGGCGCCTCGCGGCATACCCGCAGGGCCGGCGGCTGTTCTCGCTGGTCTTCGAGCAGGCCGCGCCCTACTTCCGCACGTCGCGGCCCCGCTTCGTCGAGCTGCGGCCGAACTACGCCGAGCTGACCGTCGCGAAGCGGCGCAGGGTGCAGAACCACCTCGGCACGGTGCACGTCATCGCCATCTGCAACGGCCTCGAGGCCGCGATGGGCGCCCTCGCCGAGGCGACCATCCCGCCCGGGCGGCGGTGGATACCCAAGGGGATGAGTGTCGACTACACCGCCAAGGCCACCAGCGACATCCGGTGCGTCGCCGAGACCGACCCGCAGGACTGGGCGGCCGGGCAGGAGGAGGTGGCGGTGCGGGTGCGCGCGCTGCGCGAGGACGGCACGCCGGTGGTGCAGGGCGTGATCCGACTGCACCTCTCGGACCGGCCGGCGGCCTAGCCCGCTCAGCCGACGAGGCTGGTGCGCAGCCCGGCGACCTGCTCCTCGGTCCAGCCCTGCTCGACGAGCCAGCCGGCCGCGCCGCCGTGCCGCTCGTCCAGCACCCGGAGGATGCGCGCCATCGTCTCCGGCTTGGGCAGGTGGTCCTCGACCGGTCTCCCGCGCAGGTTGTCGGCATAGGCCGGCCGGCTGACGAGGCGCTCGATGATGCGCTCGATGCGCTCGGCGGTCGCCACGTAGTCGGCGACGATCTCCTCCTCCGGCACCCCGGCGACCGCCAGGGCCATGCCGACGACGGTGCCCGTGCGGTCCTTGCCCGCCGCGCAGTGCACGACGGTCGCCCCGCTGGCCGTGGCGATGACCTCCAGCGCGGCGGCGACGGAGTCAGGGCGGTCGGCGAGGTAGCCGAGGTAGTGGCTGGCCCAGTAGTCGTCGTCGTGGCTGGCCAGCCGCTCGCGGGCGCCGTCCTTCTGCCAGGGCAGCACCAGGGCGTCCTCGACCGTCACGTCGACCTCGTCGTCGCGGAACAACGAGTGACGGTGGTGGGTCAGCGGCGTCGCGGTCAGCGGTCCGGGGCCCTCGGTGTGGAACTCGACGTTGCTGCGCAGGTCGACGATGTCGGTGACCCCCAGCTCCTCGATGAGACGCCGGACGTCCCGCTCGGTGAGGTCCTGGAGGTTGTCGGAGCGCAGCAGGCGGCCGGTGCGGACGGTGCGCCCGTCCGTGGTGGGCAGGCCCCCGACATCCCGCATGTTCACGACGCCGTCGAGGTCCACCCAGCCGATGCTCACGTCCAGACCTTACGTGGAGGCACCGTCAACCACCTGTCCGGCCCCGGCGTCGCGTGCGGCGCGCCAGACGGCGTCGGCCACGACGAGGTCGCTCAGGCCGTTGCCGAGGTTCTGGCAGACGACGCGCCGGGCCGGCCGGGCGCCGTCCTCGGTGGCGCCGTCCTGCGCGGCGAGCAGGCCGCCGGTCCACGCGGTCGGCGACGGGTAGTCGCCGAGCTTCCGCTGCGCGCGCACGGCCTCGAACTGCACGACGTCGTCCGCAGCGAGCAGGGCGGTCGCCGCGAGCGCCGGGCCGACCGAGCTCGCGTAGTCGAGGGGGAGCAGCAGCGCGTCGTCCCGCACCCAGGCGGGGTCGAGCTCGGCGCCCTCCAGCCCGATCGAGAGGGCGGTGACCACGACGGCGGCACCCTCCACGGCGGTGGCGGGGTCCGGCGCCGTGCCCAGGCGCACGGCGGGGGTGTGCTCGGCGGCCCAAGCCACCAGCTCGTCGAGGGCCTCGCGCCGGCGCGCCCACACGACGACGTCGTGGTGACCGAGGGCCTCGAGCACCCGCAGGTGCGAGCGAGCCTGCACGCCGGCGCCGGTGACGGCCACGTGGCCGGGCCGTTGCGGCGCCAGGTGCCGCACGCAGGCCCCGCTGACGGCGGCGGTGCGGGCAGCGGTCAGCTCGGCGGCCGGCATGACGCACACCGGCAGCCCCGTCTCGCCGTCGTTGACGACCATGACGCCGCTCGCCGTCGGCAGGCCGCGGGAGGGGTTGTCGGGAAAGATGCTGATCCACTTGCAGCCCAGCAGCCGGCGCTCCGGCCACGCCGCCGGCATGGCGTTGGCGAAGGTGCCGGGCAGGGTGTGCACGGCCGGCTTCGGTGGCACCTCGGCCCGGCCGTCGGCCAGGGCGGTCAGCGCTTCGGCGGCCAGGTCGACGCACTCCGCGGGTGGCGGCAGCAGCCGGCGGACGTCGTCATCGCTCAGGACAAGCACGGGCGCCAACCTACCGACCCCCTCCCCGGCGCTCCCCGCCGTGGCCGGCGCTCCCTGCCGTGGCCGGAGCACCACCTGGCGGCTGAGAGAATGGGCCCATGCCGAGCACGCTGCCCGAGGGCGACCCCGCGCCGCCCGACGGACGCCTCCCCGCGTCGGCCCTGGCGACCCTCTCGGCCCGGCCCTTCGGCATCTACCTCCACGTGCCGTTCTGCACGGTGCGCTGCGGCTACTGCGACTTCAACACCTACACGCTGACCGAGCTCGGGGCCGACGGCGCCAGCGTCTCGACCTTCGCCGACGCCGCGGTGCGCGAGCTGCGGTTCGCCGGTGAGGTGCTCGGGGACGCTCCGCCCGTCGAGACGGTGTTCGTCGGCGGAGGGACGCCGACCATGCTCGCCGCCGACGACCTGGTGCGCATGCTCGACGGCGTGCGCGAGGTCTTCGGCCTGGCGCCCGGGGCGGAGGTGACCACCGAGGCCAACCCCGACTCCGTGACGCCCGAGGGGCTGCGCCGGCTTGCCGAGGGAGGGTTCACCCGCGTCTCGGTCGGCATGCAGTCGGCGGTGCCGCACGTGCTGCGGGTGCTCGAGCGCACCCACCAGCCCGCGAACGTCGCGCGCGCCGTGGAGGCGGCCAGGGACGCCGGGCTGCAGACCAGCGTCGACCTCATCTACGGCACCCCGGGGGAGAGCCTCGACGACTGGCGCACCAGCCTGGAGACCGCGATCGCCCTCGAGCCCGACCACGTCTCCGCCTACGCGCTGGTGGTCGAGGAGGGCACCAAGCTCGCCGCGCAGGTCCGCCGCGGCCAGGTCCCGGCGCCCGAGGACGACGACGAGGCGGCCAAGTACGAGGTGGCCGACGAGCTGCTCGCGGCTGCCGGCTACGACTGGTACGAGGTGAGCAACTGGGCCACCTCGCCCGACGCACGCTGCCGCCACAACGAGGGCTACTGGGACGACGGCAACTGGTGGGGCGTCGGACCCGGGGCGCACAGCCACGTCGGCGGCGTGCGCTGGTGGAACGTCAAGCACCCCAACGCGTATGCCGGTCGGCTGGCTTCCGGGGTCTCGCCGGCTGCCGGCCGGGAGACGCTGACCGACGAGCAGCGCTACGACGAGCGCGTGCTGCTCGGCGTGAGGCTCTCCCGCGGCCTGCCGCTCGACGACCTGCGCGAGGAGGGGCGGCAGGCGGTCGCCGGGCTCATCGCGGAGGGTCTGCTCGACGGGCGGGCGGCCGTGCGGGAGTCCGCGGCGGTGCTGACCCGTCGGGGCCGGCTGCTCGCCGACACCGTGGTGCGGCGCCTGCTCGGCCTGCGCTGAGCACCTGACGAGCGGCTGGAGCCGCCCGTCAGGTGAGCGGCTACTTCACCCAGTCCGGGGTCAGGGGGTAGCGGTACCACTTGCCGTTGTTGGCCTCCACGGCGGCGACGATCTGGAAGATGATCGCGGCGATGCCGATGGCGATGGCGGTGAAGATCCCCACGATGACGAACATCAGCGGGATCGAGATCAGCAGGCCGATGGCCACGATGATCTGGAAGTTCAGCGCCTGCGCGGCGTGGTGGCGGATGAAGGGTCCGCGGTCGCGGAACACCAGGTAGATCACCAGCGGCCCGAGGAACGGCAGTCCCACGAACGACGCCAGGAACGGCGACAGGTGCGCTCCGATCGACCAGTTGCGCTCCTCGGTGGGGGAGAGCTGGCCGGGGCCGGCGGCATACGGCTGCTGGTAGCCCTGACCATAGGGCTGCTGGTAGCCCGCCTGCTCGTACGGGGCCTGCTGGTTGTAGCCCTGCTGGTACTCGGCCTGCTGGTTGTCGCCCTGCTGGTACTCGGCCTGCGGCGCGGCGCCCTGCTGGTACTCCGCCTCCGGGGCGATGCCCTGCTCGTACTCCGCCTCCGGGACGGTGCCCTGCTGTTCCGGCGCCGGCGGCTGCGCAGGTTGCTGCGGCTGCTGCTCCGGGGTGGACGGCGTGTTCTCGCTCATGGGTCTCTTCTCCTCGTGGTCTCAGCGCTAGTCAACCGCAGGTCGAGCCCGCAGGAACCCCCTTTCGGGGTGTGGTCGGGGGTGCGGTCAGGGCGCGGTCCGGGTAACCCCTGAGCTGCGGGTTCGGCCGGGTCCTAGTGCCCCGGCTCGGTGACGAAGTCGATGAGCTCCTCGACGCTGGCGAGCAGGGTCGGCTCGAGGTCGGCGTAGCTGCGCACCGTGCCGAGGATCTGCTTCCAGGCCCGGGCGATGTCGGCCTGGCTCTCGTGGGGCCAGCCGAGGTGGGCGCAGATGCCGTGCTTCCACGACGTGCCGCGGGGGATCACCGGCCAGGCCTGCAGCCCCAGGCGGGCGGGGCGCACCGACTGCCACACGTCGACGTACGGGTGGCCCAGGATCCTGACGTGCGCGGCATACGGCTGGAGGCGCCGGGCGGCCTCCACCACGCGGTGCTCCTTGGTGCCGGTGACCAGGTGGTCGACGAGCACCCCCATGCGGCGGCCGGGGCCGGGCTGGAAGTCGCGGATCGCGGCCTCGAGGTCGTCGACGCCGTCGAGCATCTCGACGACGACGCCCTCGACGCGCAGGTCATGGCCCCACACGCGCTCGACGAGCTCGGCGTCGTGCCGGCCCTCGACGAAGATGCGGGAGCCGCTCGCCACCTTGGCCTTGGCACCGTGGACGGCGAGCGAGCCGCTGGCGGTGCGCGACGCCGCCTGCCGGGCCGCGGCCACCGCGGCGCGCGCCGCCGCCTTCGGCGGGGTGAGCACCACCGGGCGGCCGTCGAGGAGGAACCCGGGCCCGAGCGGGAAGCCCTTCGAGCGGCCCCGCCTGTCCTCGAGGTGCACCACGTGCATGCCCCCCGCCTTCTCCACGCGGGTGACGGCCCCGCACCAGCCGGTCTCGACGTCCTCGACGACGAGGCCGGTCTCCGCCTCGACCTCGCGGGAGCGTCCGTTCCGGGGGGCGCGCCAGTCGCCGGAGAGCACGTCGGAGCCATACCTGTCAGTCACCGGGGCAGGCTATGCGTGGGCCCCGCCACAGCAGGAGGGGGCACGCCGGGAATCGTCGTCCGGGCCGGTGTGGACGTAGACTTGGCACTCGACAGGTGTGAGTGCCAGCCACCGTCTGGCCTCGCTCCGTGAACCGCCAACCAGGACGTGACGGGAGGACTGCATGAGCGAGGAGCGCCGTCTGGCCGTGCTGCGGGCCATCGTCCAGGACTACGTCCAGACGTCCGAGCCGGTCGGCTCCAAGGCGTTGCTGGAGCGCCACCAGCTCGGTGTCTCGGCTGCCACCGTGCGCAACGACATGGCCGTCCTCGAGGAGGAGGGCCTGATCGCCGCGCCGCACACGAGCGCCGGCCGGATCCCCACCGACGCCGGCTACCGGCTGTTCGTCGACCGGCTCAGCGCCGTGAAGCCGCTGAGCACCGCGGAGCGTGCCGCGATCTCGCAGTTCCTCGAGGGCGCCGTCGACCTCGACGACGTCGTCGACCGCACGGTGCGCCTGCTGGCGTCGCTGACCCGCCAGGTCGCCGTCATGCAGTACCCCTCGCTGACCCGTTCGAGCGTCCGGCACGTCGAGCTCGTGCCGATCGGCGCCTCGCGTCTGATGGTGGTGCTCATCGTCAACACCGGACGCGTCGAGCAGCGGGTGCTCGAGTCGACCCACGACCTGCTCACCGCGGAGGGGGAGGACCTGCTCGCCCGGGTCCGTGCCGGCGTCAACGCCGAGGCGGTGGGCAAGCGCCTGGTCGACGCCGCGGCGGCGCTGGAGGCACTGCCCGACCACTTCGTGCCCGCCGAGCGCGACCTCGTCCGCGCCGTGGTGCGTTCCCTCGAGGACGCCCTCGTCGAGGAGCGCGAGGAGCGGGTCGTGCTCGCCGGCACCTCGAACCTCGCCCGGTTCGGCACCGACTTCCCGCTCACCATCGGCCCGGTGCTCGAGGCCTTGGAGCAGCACGTCGTGCTGCTCAAGCTGGTCGGGGAGGCCCACGCCGGGCCGGACGCCGTGGCCGTGCGCATCGGCCACGAGAACCCGTATGCCGGCCTGCAGTCCACCTCGGTGGTCTCCGCCGAGTACGGCACGGGCGCGGACCTCGTCGCCGGCATCGGCGTCGTCGGCCCGACCCGCATGGACTACCCGACCACGATGGCCTCGGTGCGCGCCGTCGCGGCCTACGTCTCGCGCATCCTGTCCCAATGACGCTTTCACCCGAAACAGCCTGACTGAGAAGGACATTCGTTGAACGACTACTACGCCGACCTCGGTGTCTCCCGGGACGCCACGGCCGAGGAGATCAAGCGCGCCTACCGCAAGCAGGCGCGCAAGCTCCACCCGGACGTCAACCCGGGACCGGAGGCCGAGGAGCAGTTCAAGAGGGTCTCGCAGGCCTACGACGTCCTCGGTGACGCGGAGAAGCGCCGCAACTACGACATGGGCGCCGACCCCTACGCCAGCGGCGCCGCGAGCTTTGGGCAGGGCTTCTCGTTCAGCGACATCATGGACGCGTTCTTCGGCGCGGGCGCCGGTGCCGCGCAGCGCGGGCCGCGCTCCCGCCAGCGGCGCGGCCAGGACGCCCTCGTGCGGCTCGACATCGACCTCGCCGACGCGGTGTTCGGTGCCGAGAGCGAGCTGACCCTCGAGACCGCCGTCGTGTGCGAGACCTGCCACGGCGACGGCGCGCAGCCCGGCACCTCGCGGCGCACCTGTGACGTCTGCGGCGGCCGCGGCGAGATCCAGCAGGTGCAGCGGTCCTTCCTCGGCCAGGTGATGACCAGCCGCCCGTGCATGACGTGCCACGGCTACGGCGAGGTCCTCGTCAGCCCGTGCTTCGAGTGCTCCGGCGACGGCCGGGTGCGCACCCGCCGCACCCTGAAGATCAAGGTGCCCGCGGGCGTCGACACCGGCACCCGCATCCAGCTGGCCGGCGAGGGCGAGGTCGGCCCCGGCGGCGGCCCGGCCGGTGACCTCTACGTCGAGGTCGCGGTGCGGCCCCACCCGACGTTCCAGCGCCGCGGCGACGACCTGCACTGCACCATCGAGCTGCCCATGACCGCGGCAGCGCTGGGCACCACCGCCAAGCTCGACACCTTCGACGGCATCAACGAGCTCGAGGTCCGGCCCGGCACCCAGGCCGGGGACGCCATGACCCTGCGAGGGCTCGGCGTCACCCACCTGCGCGGCACGGGTCGCGGCGACCTCATCGTGCACACCAACGTGATCACGCCGACGCGCCTCGACGCCGAGCAGGAGGAGCTGCTCCGCCAGTTCGCCGCCCTGCGCGGCGAGGAGCGGCCCGAGGGCCACCTCGCCCCGGCGGGCCAGGGCCTGTTCGGCAAGCTCCGCGACGCCCTCAAGGGCAAGTGAGGGCCCGGCGCGTGACGGGGTCCAGTGCCCCTCTGACAGCCGGTGCCCCTCTGACAGGCCGTATGCCGTGACGCTGCCCCTGTTCCTCGTCGCGCCCGAGCGCCTCGCCGGCGCCCGGGTGGGCGGCTCCGTGGTGCTCGACGGGCCGGAGGGACGCCATGCCGCCACGGTGCGGCGCATCGGCGTGGGGGAGTCCGTCCTGCTCTCAGACGGGCGGGGCACCCGCGCCACCGCCGAGGTGGTCGCGGCGGGCAAGGCCGAGCTCGAGCTGGCGGTCACCGCGGTGGAGGAGGATCCCGAGCCGGACCTCCGGCTGGTGCTGGTGCAGGCGCTGGCCAAGGCCGACCGCGACGACCAGGCCATCGAGTCGGCCACGGAGCTCGGCGTCGACGAGGTCGTGCCGTGGCAGGCGGCCCGCAGCATCGTGGTCTGGCGCGGCGACCGCGCCGCCAAGGCCCTGCGCAAGTGGGAGTCCGTCGTGACCGCCGCCGCCAAGCAGTCTCGGCGCAGCCGGGTGCCCGTGGTGGCCGAACCGGTGGGCCAGCGGGCCCTCGTGGAGCGGATCCGCGGCAGCGCCCTGGCCCTGGTGCTCCACGAGGATGCGACCACCCCGCTCGCCGGCCAAGCCGTGCCCGACTCCGGCGACGTGCTGGTGGTGGTCGGCCCCGAGGGTGGCATCAGCCCTGAGGAGCTCTCGGCCTTCGAGGAGGCCGGGGCCGTGCCCGTGCGGCTGGGGTCGACCGTGCTGCGGTCGTCCAGCGCCGGGCCGGCCGCACTGGCCGTGATCAGCGCTGCCTCACGCTGGCGCTGAGGACCCTCAGCCGACCGAGAACGACACCCGCTTCTCGGCGTTGACTGTGGTGCCGTTCTCGGCACTGACCTCGAACACCCGCACGGTGTAGTCGCCACTGGCGAGGGAGCCGAGGCTGAACGAGAAGGTCCCGCGCAACGGCGCGCCCACGCTCGCCGTGGCGTGCCCCTCCTTGACCACAGCGCTGCCCTTGAGCAGCTGCCAGCTGACGGTGGCCTCGAACACGGTGGCCTCGCCCTTGACGACGACCGGCTTCCCGCTCGGAAGGGTGGCGTCGCGGCCGGGTGAGGTGACCCAGATCGGCGCGAGGTCGTTGTAGGACTCGTCTGGTCGGCGGGCGGTTGTACTTCTCGGCGGCCGGGAACAGCCCGAAGAGCTTCGTGGAACCGTCAGCCACGGTGAACGTCACCGGGATGGTGCCCTTGCCCACGGCCGCCTGCGCGGTCCACACCAGGGACTGCACGGCCACCCTGGCGACGTCGCGGTCGGTGATGCCGGGAGAGCCGGGGCCGCTGAGGGTGACCGTGATGAGCTGCGGCGTGACCGAGACGTCCCTGACGGTCGTGCCGGACCACGGCTGGAGGTAGCCGTCGGTGTTGCTGAACGGCTGGGCGTCCATCGCCAGGGCGAGGGCGGCCTGCGCCTTCTGCGCGTCGGTCGCCCCCACCGGGACGGTCGCAGGCAGGAACTCGCGGAACAGCCGGAAGACCGGGCGGTCGCCGCTGACCGGGCCGACGAAGTAGGCCGGCAGCGCCACTGTGCGGGTGGCCGGCGCCACGGTCTGTGACGAGCTGGAGGGCACCGACGTGGGGCTGGTCGCAGTGGCGGAGCTGCTCGGGGTGCTGGTGACCGACGGGGAGGGGCGGTCGGAGGCAGGGGTGGTCGGGGCGGCAGCCGGGCTCCGGTCCCCGTCGCCCGTCTGCGTGCTGCCCCACACGACCCCGGCGATGGCGGCTACCGCCGCCGCCGCGGCGAGAGGTGTGAACCAGCGCCGGCGACCGGGCCGCTCGTCCTCCTGGGCGGCCGCGTGGCGAGAGGCCGCGAGGATGTGGTCGAGGCGCTCGGAGGGGCGCACGCGCTGAGCCTCGTGGTGCAGGGCGTGCCGCAGCCGACGTTCGACGTGGTGGAGGTCCTGGCCGTTCTCGGGGCCGTTGTCGTGCCCGTTCTCGGGACCGTTGTCGTGCCCGTTCCCGGGACCGGTGGTGCTCATCGCCGGGCCTCCATCTCGTCGCGCAGGGCGGCCAGGCCGCGGTGGGCGTGCGCCTTGACCGAACCGGCTGAGATGCCGAGGGCGTCGGCGATCTCCGCCTCGCTCAGGTCGAGGTAGTAGCGCATGGTCAGGACCTCTCTCTGGCGCTGCGACAGCCTGCCGAGCGCGTTGATCATGGCGGCGTGCGACTCGTGCTCGAGGGCGCGCTCCTCCGGGCCTGCCTCCCAGGGACCGAAGGCGGTGCGGTCGGCCCGCTGCCGTTCGAGGTAGCGCTCCTCGACGCCCCGGTGCCGCAGGCGGGAGCGGGCGCCGTTGACGACCGAGCGACGCAGGTAGGCGAGCGCGCGGGTGTGGTCCCGCAACGAGCCCCAGCTCGCGTGGACGGCGATGAAGGCGTCCTGGGTGACCTCCTCGGCGAGCTGGTCGTCGCGCAGCAGCAGCCAGGCGAGGCGTACCAGCCCCGCCCAGTGCCCGGCATACAGGTCGGCGATGGCGTCGTCGGCCCCCCGGGACCCGACCGTCGCCGCCGACCCGCCAGCGCCTCTGTCGACCACGCTCAACGTTCTCACGGGCCCTTGACGCACAGCGGGTGCCGACGGTTGACGCGCCGATAGCCTTTCGTTCATGAGCGCTGTTGACAGCCCGTCCCAGCACGAGGCCGACTGCCTGTTCTGCCGGATCGTGACCGGGGAGATCCCCGCCACGATCGTGCACGAGACGCCGAACACCACGACGTTCCGGGACATCGAGCCGCAGGCCCCCACCCACGTCCTGGTGGTGCCCAAGCGACACGTGCCGACGATGGCCGAGCTGAGCGACGTGGCGCCGGAGGAGCTGGCCGAGGTCATCCGTGCCGTGGGCGACGTCGCCCGCATGGAAGGGCTCGAGGGCGGCTACCGGGCGGTGTTCAACACCGGCCCCGACGCCCAGCAGTCGGTGTTCCACGCGCACGTGCACGTGATCGGTGGGCGACCTATGACGTGGCCGCCCGGGTGACCATCCCCGTAGACTGGCCGACAACATGAATGACGAAGACCGTCCCACCCCCGAAGCGGGGCAACCCGAGAGCACGTCCCGGCCCACGCCCACCCACACGGTGGTGATCCCGCCGGAGGTGCAGATGGTGACCCTCCTGGGGCCTCGGGACGAGTTGCTGCGCACCATGGAGCGGGCCTTCCCGCTCGTGTCGATCCACGTGCGGGGCAACGAGTTCCACATGACCGGGCCGAGCGCCGACGTGGCGCTGGTCGAGCGCACGATCGACGAGCTGCTGCTGGTGATCGAGGGCGGCCAGCCGCTGAACCGCGACGCCGTCGAGCGGTCGATCGGCATGCTGCGGGCCCAGACCGCCGAGCGCCCCGCCGACGTGCTGACGATGAACATCGTCTCCTCGCGCGGGCGCACGATCCGCCCCAAGACGCTGAACCAGAAGCACTACGTCGACGCCATCGACGAGCACACCGTCGTGTTCGGCATCGGCCCGGCCGGCACCGGGAAGACCTACCTCGCCATGGCGAAGGCGGTCGCGGCGCTGCAGGCCAAGCAGGTCAACCGGATCATCCTCACCCGGCCGGCGGTCGAGGCGGGGGAGCGGCTCGGCTTCCTGCCCGGCACCCTCAACGAGAAGATCGACCCCTACCTGCGCCCGCTCTACGACGCGCTGCACGACATGGTCGACCCCGACTCGATCCCACGGCTCATGGCCGCCGGCACCATCGAGGTGGCACCGCTGGCCTACATGCGCGGACGCACGCTCAACGACGCGTTCATCATCCTCGACGAGGCCCAGAACACCTCGCCCGAACAGATGAAGATGTTCCTGACCCGTCTCGGCTTCGGCTCCAAGATGGTGGTCACCGGCGACGTCACCCAGGTGGACCTGCCCAACGGCACCCGGTCGGGCCTGCGGGTCGTCCAGGAGATCCTCGAGGACGTCGAGGACGTCCACTTCGCCATGCTCACCCCGCACGACGTCGTCCGGCACCGCCTCGTCGGCGCCATCGTCGACGCCTACGGCCGCTGGGACGACCGACAGCAGGGAGGGCGAACGCAGCGTGAGCGTCGACGTTCTCAATGAGACCGACTACCGGCTCGACGAGATCGAGCTGGTGGCCCTGAGCCGCTACGTCATGGAGCAGATGCGCGTGCACCCCGGTGCCGACCTGTGCATCCGCCTGGTCGACGAGCCGGCCATGGAGGTCCTGCACGTGCAGTGGATGGACCTGCCCGGCCCGACCGACGTCATGTCCTTCCCCATGGACGAGCTGCGTCCCGGCCGCGACGGGGTGGAGCCCGAGGAGGGTGTGCTCGGTGACATCGTGCTGTGCCCCAGCTTCGCCGCGAAGCAGGCCGCGAAGGCCGGCCACGCCACCGAGGAGGAGCTGCTGCTCCTGACGACCCACGGGATCCTCCACCTGCTCGGCTACGACCACGCCGAGCCGGAGGAGGAACGCGAGATGTTCGAGCTGCAGCGCCAGCTGCTGCTGACCTTCCTGGCCGGACGGGGCCGACCGGAGTCGTGAACGCCCCATGGTGATCCGCTTCGTCCTGCTGGCCCTTCTCAGCCTCCTCGTCGCCTTCCTCCTCGCCGCCGTCGAGGCAGCGCTGTTCCGCACCTCGCGCATCCGCGCGCAGGAGCTCCGCGAGGAGGGGCGGACGGGCTCCCAGGCCCTCGAGCGCATCGTCCAGGACGGCGCGGCATACCTGTCGGTGCTCGCCTTCGTGCGGGTGGTCGCGGAGGCGGCCACGGCGGTGTTCATCACGGTCGCCGTGATCCAGCTCGTCGACGGGCTCGCCCTGCGCGTGCTGACGGCGATCGGCACGATGACGCTCGTCTCCTTCGTCATCGTCGGTGTCTCGCCGCGCACCCTCGGCCGACAGCACTCCGACTCGATCGCGCTCGCCTCGGCACCTGCCGTGGTGTGGCTCCGCCGGGTGCTCGGACCGCTGGCGCGGCTGCTGGTGGCCCTGGGCAACGCCGTCACCCCCGGTCGTGGCTACCGCGACGGGCCGTTCCAGAGCGAGTCCGAGCTGCGCGACCTGGTCGACCTGGCGGGGGAGAGCGCCCTCATCGAGGCCGAGGAACGGCAGATGATCCACTCGGTCTTCGAGCTCGGCGACACCGTGGCCCGCGAGGTGATGGTGCCTCGCACCGACATGGTCACGATCGACGGCGACCGGCCGCTGCGCTCGGCGATGTCGCTCTTCCTGCGCTCCGGGTTCTCGCGCATCCCGGTGCTCGGCGACGGCCCCGATGACGTGCTCGGCCTGCTCTACTTCAAGGACGTCGTGCGCCGCGTCAACGCCGACCCCGAGGCGGGCTCGATCCCGGTCACGGGGCTCATGCGGCCCATGCACTACGTGCCGGAGAGCAAGCCGGTCGACGACCTGCTGCGCGAGATGCAGCGCGACCAGAGCCACTTCGCCATGGTGGTCGACGAGTACGGCGGGACCGCCGGTCTCGTCACCATCGAGGACATCCTCGAGGAGATCGTGGGCGAGATCGCCGACGAGTACGACCGCGAGGCGCCCGGTGTGGAGCCGCTCGAGGACGGCACCACCCGCGTGCCCGCGACGATGGACATCGACGACCTCGCCGACCTGTTCGACGTCTCGATCGACGAGGACGAGGTCGACACCGTCGGCGGCCTGATCGGCAAGACCATCGGCCGCGTGCCGATCGTCGGCTCGAGCTGCGAGGTGGCCGGGCTCAGGCTGACGGCGGAGCGGATGGCCGGGCGTCGGCACCGCATCGCCACCGTCGTCGTCGAGCGGCTGCCGGAGCCCGAGTCCGAGCGCGAGGGCGAGCGCACTACCGTGGAGTCCAACGACCGGGAGGGAGTGTCATGAGCCAGCGCACCGAGGGCGGGTATGCCGCCGGCTTCGCCTGCCTCGTGGGTCGCCCCAACGCGGGCAAGTCCACGCTGACCAACGCCCTCGTGGGGCAGAAGGTCGCCATCACGTCGTCGAAGCCGCAGACGACCCGCCACACCATCCGGGGCATCGTCACCGGCCCCGAGGCGCAGCTCGTGCTCGTGGACACCCCGGGGCTGCACAAGCCCCGCACGCTGCTCGGCGAACGGCTCAACGACGTCGTGCGCGAGACCCTGCTCGAGGTCGACGTCATCGGCTTCTGCCTGCCGGCCGACCAGCGCATCGGACCCGGAGACGCCTTCATCGCCAACGAGCTCAAGGAGATCCAGCGCGCCAAGCGCCGACCGGTGGTCGCGATCGCGACGAAGACCGACCGGGTCGACAAGGCCCGGCTGGCCGAGCACCTCATCGCCATCGACCAGCTGGGGGAGTGGGACGCGATCGTGCCCTGCTCCGCGGTCAAGGGCGACCAGGTCGACGACGTGGCGCGCCTGCTCTCGTCGTTCCTGCCGCCGTCGCCCGGACCGCTCTACCCCGAGGGTGTCCTGACCGACGAGCCCGAGGCCGTCATGATCGCCGAGCTGGTCCGCGAGGCGGCCCTCGAGGGCGTGCGCGACGAGCTGCCCCACTCCCTCGCCGTCGTCGTGGAGGAGATGGTGCCGCGCGAGGGTCGTTCCGAGGACAACCCGCTCCTCGACGTGCGGGTCAACGTCTTCGTCGAACGGTCGTCGCAGAAGGCGATCATCATCGGCCGTGGTGGGTCGCGTCTGCGTGAGGTGGGCAGCAACGCCCGACGTGGCATCGAGGCGCTGCTGGGCCAGAAGGTCTTCCTCGACCTGCACGTCAAGGTGGCCAAGGACTGGCAGCGCGACCCCAAGCAGCTGCAGCGCCTCGGCTTCTGACCCCCCGGGACCTTCGGCCCTGACCGGTGCCCCACCCCGTGGGGAGGCTGGCCCCGTGACTGAGGGCCGGACGCCCAGGCGGTGACGCCGTGTCGGCGGAACGTCTGGGCAGGCAGCACGACCAAGGTGTGCAGGCGCCTCGCGTCCTCACGTGGGCGAGGGCCCTGTTCCTCGTGCTCATCGCAGGGCTGCTGGCGAGCTTCGTCCTCCTGCGTCTCTCCGGGGGGCCTGACCCGGTCGTGGTGCCAGGCGGCGCGCGGGCTGGGGAACTGACCTTGGAGCCCTGCGAGTACGCCGGGGAGAGCGGCAGCGTCCCTGCCGACTGCGGCACGCTGGTCGTACAGGAGAACGCCGACGTCGACTCGGGGCGACTCCTCGCTCTTCCGGTGACTCGAGTTCGCGCCAGGTCCGACGCCCCGAAGGAACCGATCTTCTTCCTCACCGGTGGCCCGGGCCAGTCGAACATGGACTTCGCGTACGCCGACCGCTACACCGCCGACCACGACGTCGTGCTCGTCGGCTTCCGCGGGGTGGACGGTTCCGTGCGGCTCGACTGCCCGGAGGTGGACTCGGCGTTCAAGCGGTCGTCGGACCTGTTGAGCGAGGAGTCCTTCGAGGCGTACGGCGCGGCCTACCGTTCCTGTGCGGACCGGCTGACCGAGAGCGGGATCGACCCGAGGCGCTACGGGTTGGTCGAGCAGATCGACGACCTGGAGGCGGCGCGGGTCGCGTTGGGCTACGACCGCGTCGACCTGCTGAGCGAGAGTGCCGGGACCCGCACCGCGATGATCTACGGCTGGCGGCATCCTGAGAGCATCCGCCGGTCGGTGATGTTCGGTGTGAACCCACCCGGCGCCTTCGTCCAGGACCCGGTCGCGACCGAAGAGCAGCTCGACCGGTTCGCCGCAGCGTGCGCCGCGGACGAGAGCTGCCGTGTCCGCACCGACGACCTCACCGCGAGCATGCGCGAGATCAGCCTCGATGTCCCCGACCGTTGGATGTTCCTGTCGGTCAAGGAGGGAAACGTCCGCGCGATGGCCCTGCTCGGGCTCCTCCAGCCCGCGAGCGGATCGGCCACGGCCCCGATGATGATCGACGCGTGGCTGTCGGCGGGGGAGGGCGATGTCAGCGGCCTGTGGGTGAGCTCCGTGCTGGGTGACGTCCTGACACCGGAGCTGTTCGTGCGCGGGCAGTACGCCTCGGCCGCCATGCTCGACGCGGGGGCGGCGCGTGACTACTTCGAGCAGGGCGCCGGGCGACCCGTCGGACTTCGCTCATGCTGCGAGCTCCCTGGCCTGGGGCGGCGGCCGGCTGGTGGACGCGTGGCCGGCGTCGCCGCACGAAGAGCGCTACCGCAGCGTCCGGACCTCGCGGGTGGAGACGCTCCTCGTCGGTGGGGAGCTCGACGTTGCAACCCCGCCGCAGGTCGCCACCCGGGAGCTCCTGCCCTACCTGCCGAACGGCCGGGAGGTCGTGCTGCCGGGGTTCGGCCACACACAGAGCTTCTTCGATGACCAGCCGGACGCCGGCACCCGGTTGATCCTGACGTTCCTGGACAGCGGTCGCGTCGACGTCTCCGGCTACACCCCGTTGAAGATGGACTTCACGCCGCCGAGCACCTACGGGTCACTGGCGAAGCGGCTCGTCGGCGCGATGCTCGCGCTGTCGACCCTGATGCTCGTCACGCTGGCGGTGCTGGCTCGCCGCCGGTGGACCAGGGAGCGTCTCGGACGGACGACGGAGCTGTTGACGCGTTCTGTGGGCGCGGTCGTGCTGGGCCTCGGCGGGTGGTCCCTCGGTGCCCTGGCCGTCCTTGCGGCGATGCCGGCGGTGCGGGTCGACAACGAGCTGGTTGTGGTGCTGACCGTCGGCGGGCCGGTCGGGACTGGGTGTCCACTGGGCGTCGGTGCACCGCAGCTGGCCCCCCGGATGGTGCGCGCACGGCTGCTCGTCGCGGGCGCAGGTGCTCTCGTGGGGGCGTGGGTCGGCTTCGAGGCGACGGACGTCCCGATATCCCTGGTCACTTCAGTGGTCGGTGCGGTCGCGGTCGCCAACCTCGCGCTGATCCTGCTGGAGATGTCACGGGACCGGTCGCTCCGTCAGCGGGCAGCTGTCCCGTCCCTGGACGGCGGGCCCCGGACTCAGGTGCCCAGTTCACGAGTGGCGGGATGACGAATATGAACTCATCAACAGGCGGCACGTCGCCCGCTGCCAGGCAGCCTGGTGACTCGGCGGTCGTGGTCCCGCAGTACGGCCCGGGCCGGATCCTGGCGGTGTGGGCCGCCGCTGCCCTGCCGATGGGAGTCCTCGCCTGGCTGGTGGCGCCGGCGTTGGCTGACCGGCTCGCCGGCCCGGGGTACGTGCCGATGGTCAAGGCTCTGTTCGTGTGCCTCACCCTCGGACTGGTCTGGCAGTTCGTGCTCGTCATGGTCCTCGTCAGCAGGGAGCAGGGGAGCCTTCGCTGGTCCGTCCTGCGCGACGCACTGTGGCTGCGGTCGCCGCGCAGCCCGAAGAGCGGCCGCGTCGGGGGCCGGGTCTGGCTCGTCGTGGTGCCCTTTGTCGTGGCCTTCGCGGTCGAGGGCCTTCTTCCCTCGCCACCCGTCCCGGCGGACCGTGACCTCAACCTCTTCCTGGAGTCGGACACCGGGCAGGACTTCCTCGACGGGGCCTGGGGGTGGTTCGGGCTCATGCTCATGCTCTGGGTCTTCAACACCGTCCTGGGCGAGGAACTGCTCTTCCGAGGGTTTCTCCTGCCCCGCATGAACGGCGCGTTCGGGCGATGGGACTTCGTGGTGAACGGCGTGCTGTTCGCGGCCTACCACCTCCACGTCCCGTGGCGGATGCCGGCGACCCTGCTCGACATCTTCATCCTCGCCTACCCGACGAAGCGGTACCGCAGCGCCTGGATCGGGATCATCGTGCACAGCTCCCAGAGCGTGGTCTTCAGCGTTCTCGTCCTCACCCTCGTGCTCTAGCAGCAGGCGTACCGCCGGCTCTGCCGAGGGTGCGCCCTCGGCTGTGGCGAGGCTCACGGCATACCAAAAAGACGTTGTGCCACAACGGGACTCGGCGCGCTCGCCGAGTGTGGGAAGCGGATTCGATTTGAGGTCAAGGGTTCTCGTTGGCACAGTGTCAGGTCGACTTGACCAGGCCTGACACGTGACCGACGAGAAGACGAAGGAGAGGCGCCCCGCGACCCGGGGCGCCGACTACTGCGTGACGACACAACTGACGAAGACAGGACCCACCGGTCCGACTGACCTCACCGGCGAGCACGACCGGCCTCGACGAGATCCCTCACCCCGCCCTCGACCTCGACCTCGAGGATCACCCGGCCGACGAGCCGCAGAAGCTCGACAAGGTCGTCTTCGGTATCACCGCCGCGCTGGCCATCGGCTTCGTGCTGTGGGGCTTCCTCAGCACCTCGACCCTCAGCACCGCCTCGGGCGCCGGCCTGGAGTGGGTCGTGCACAACATGGGCTGGCTGTTCGCCCTCGTGGCCAGCGGCTTCGTGCTGTTCGTGATCTGGCTGGCGGCGGGCAAGTACGGCCGCATCCCGCTCGGTCGCGACGACGAGGAGCCGGAGTTCAAGACGGTCTCCTGGATCGCGATGATGTTCTCCGCCGGCATGGGCATCGGCCTGATGTTCTACGGGGTCTCGGAGCCGCTGTCGCACTTCGTGAAGCCGCCGCCCGGCACCGGTCCTGAGGGCAACCCCGAGGCGCTGCAGAACGCCATGGCGACGACCCTCTTCCACTGGACGCTGCACCCCTGGGCGATCTACGCCGTCGTCGGCCTCGCCGTGGCCTACGGCGTGTTCCGCAAGGGACGCTCGCTGCTCATCAGCTCGGCGTTCGCGCCGCTGTTCGGCGAGAAGCGCGCCGCCGGTCCCGCCGGCAAGGTCATCGACATCCTCGCGATCTTCGCGACCCTGTTCGGCTCCGCCGCGAGCCTCGGCCTCGGCGCCCTGCAGATCGGCTCCGGCCTGGAGATCGTCGCCGGTGTGGGCAAGGCCGGCAACGGGATCCTCGTCGGCATCATCACGATCCTGACGGTCTGCTTCATCCTCTCAGCCGTCTCCGGTGTCTCCAAGGGCATCCAGTACCTGTCGAACATCAACATGGTGCTCGCGGTCGTGCTGGCCGTGTTCGTGTTCGTGGTGGGCCCGACCGTGCTGATCCTCAACCTGGTGCCGACGGCCGTGGGCAGCTACTTCCAGGACCTCGCGATGATGTCGGCCCGCACCGACGCCGCAGGCGGCAGCGCCATGAAGGAGTGGCTGGCCGGCTGGACGATCTTCTACTGGGCCTGGTGGGTCTCGTGGACGCCGTTCGTCGGCATGTTCATCGCCCGCATCTCCCGTGGCCGCACCATCCGACAGTTCGTCACCGGCGTGCTGCTGGTGCCGAGCGTGGTGAGCCTCGTGTGGTTCGCGATCTTCGGCGGCGCCGGCATCGACATGCAGCGCAAGGGCACCGACCTGGCCGGCCAGGCCACGGCTGAGGGCTCGCTGTTCGCGATGCTGTCCAACATGCCGATGGCCACCATCACCTCGATCGTGGTCATGGTGCTCGTCGCGATCTTCTTCGTCTCGGGCGCCGACGCCGCGTCGATCGTCATGGGCACGCTGTCCGAGCGCGGCACGATGGTGCCGAGCCGCAAGACGGTCATCTTCTGGGGTGCCGCGACCGGTGCCGTGGCGGCGGTCATGCTGCTCGTCGGCGGCGAGGATGCGCTCTCCGGTCTGCAGAACATCACCATCGTGGCGGCCCTGCCGTTCCTGATCGTGATGGTCGGGCTGGCCGTCTCGCTGGTGAAGGACCTCAACTCCGACCCGCTCATCGTGCGACGCCAGATCGCGGTCGCGGCCATCGAGCAGGCAGTCGTGACCGGCGTGACGGAGCACGGCGACGACTTCGCGCTCGTCGTGGAGGAGGTTCCTGCTGAGGACGTCACCGAGGTCGTAGGCGACGCTGAGGCTGAGGCTGAGGCTGAGGGTCGGCAGGTGGCCGGTAGCCGGGTCTGACCTCGCCTGAGCGCCCTGCGCGGCGCTACACACCGGATCGCAAGCAGCGGCCGATGACGGATCACCGTCATCGGCCGCTGTTCTGCGTCTGCCGGACCTACGTCGCCTGCCGCTGGTGCTCCAGGTGCACCCCGACGCGGCGTCCCTCGAGCGGCACCTCGAACTGCTGGGAGACCGCGTGCGCGAGACGTTCGAGTTCACCGAGTTCGTCGACCTCGAGGTCTTCGACCCGCCGACCGAGCGCCTGACACACATGTTCGAGAGCGAGGTCGGCGGCGTGAAGGTCACGTACCACCCGACCCACTGGGAAGGCTTCACACGCCTCACGGCGTGAGGTGGGGTCGAGAGCGGCGGGGGCACCGCGGCATACCCACATCGTGGTCGCTGACGGGGCGCCGGTGGCGACGCCCGTAGAATCCACGCATGCGAGTTGGAGTTTTCGGCGCCACAGGACAGGTCGGCACGGTCATGCGCACCCTCCTTGCGGAGCGCGGCTTCCCGGTCGACGAGATCCGTTTCTTCGCCTCTGCCCGGTCCGCGGGCACGACCCTGCCCTGGGCGGGCGGCGAGGTCGTCGTCGAGGACTCCGCCACCGCGGACTTCTCCGGCCTCGACATCGCCCTCTTCTCCAACGGCGGTGCGGCGTCCCGGGAGCTCGCCCCCCAGGTGGCTGCTGCCGGCGCGACCGTCATCGACAACTCCTCGGCTTGGCGCAAGGACCCCGAGGTGCCCCTGGTCGTGAGCGAGGTCAACGCCGACGACCTCGACACCATCCCCAAGGGCATCGTCGCCAACCCCAACTGCACCACCATGGCCGCGATGCCGGCGCTCAAGCCGCTGCACGACCGCGCCGGGCTGGTACGCCTGCACGTCTCGAGCTACCAGGCGGTCTCCGGTTCCGGCGGCAAGGGAGTGCAGGAGCTCGACACCCAGCTGCGTGGTGGGTACGCCGCCGGCGACCCGACCGGCCTCGCCCTCGACGGGCGCGCCGTCAAGGTCCCGGACCCCAACCTGTATGCCGTGCCCGTCGCCTTCAACGTCGTGCCCCTCGCCGGGTCGATCGTCGACGACGGTTCGCTCGAGACGGATGAGGAGCAGAAGCTCCGCAACGAGTCGCGCAAGATCCTGCACATCCCCGACCTGCGCGTCTCCGGCACCTGCGTGCGCGTGCCCGTGTTCACCGGCCACAGCCTCGCGATCCACGCCGAGTTCGCCGAGGACATCTCGCCGGAAGAGGCGCTGGAGCTGCTGGGCAAGGCCCCCGGCGTCGTCGTCACCGACGTGCCGAACCCGCTCGAGGCCGCCGGTCGCGACGAGGTCTTCGTCGGCCGAGTCCGCGCAGACCAGGCGGCGCCGGAAGGCAAGGGCCTCAACCTGTTCGTCGTCGGCGACAACCTGCGCAAGGGTGCGGCGCTCAACGCGGTGCAGATCGCGGAGGAGCTTCTCAAGCGACGGTAGGCCCTGGGCCAACTTCGGAAGGTCCGGGCGTCCGCGGATCGTGGGTCGCGCTCCGGAAGTCGCGCTCCGGAAATGGCGCTCCGGAAATGGCGCTTCGAGTCGGGCTTCCGAAGTCGGGCTCCGGTAGCCGCGCTCCGGAAGGACCGGGCGCGCGGCCGACCATCCGCACTCCGCTGCGCTCCGTGCTCCCGCCAGTCCCAGCCAGTCCGCGCGCCCGGTCCTTCCTGCGCGCTTCGTGGGCATCCCGCCCGGGCCGTCCTTTCGCCGACCCGGCACCCGCGGAAGCAGCCAGCTCGCGCGCCCCGTCTGCCTGCGCCGAGCCCACTCCCGCGAGGGCGCAACCTGCCCGCAGCATCTCTGGTCAGGCTGCCAGGGCAATCAGGTGCTCGACGTGTCGCTCCAAGGCTGAATCGGCTCGGCAGATGTCAGGCTCGGGGAGGCGCTGGTCGAGGTCGTGCCAGTCGGGTGGGGGCTGTGGGGTGTGGCCGGTGTCGGGTGGGTCGTCGGGCAGGTGGTGCTCGGCGAGGGTGAGGTCGGCCAGGGACATCCCCGGTGGCAGGCCGGGGTACCAGCCGCGTCGCAGGTGGTGGGCGGTGTCGGGGTCGAGGCGGTCGAGGAGGGTGAGCTCGTCGCGGATGTCGTGGGGTCTGGGGTGGGTGGTCCAGGTCCGGCCGTCGGGGGCGGTCCAGGTGACGGTGCCGTCGGCGGCGAGGGTGGGTTTCCACCCGGAGTGGTGTTTGAAGAGGTGGTGGGTGCGGCACAGGCAGATCAGGTTGGTGTGCTCGGTCGGCCCGGTCGGGTGGGGCGACGACGTGGTCGGTGTCGGTGCGGGCGGCCGGGGTGGCGCAGCCGGGGAACCGGCACGACCCGTCGCGGGCGCGGACCCGGCGCCGGGTGGAGGCGCTGGGCCGGTAGGCCGTCGGGTCCTGGGTGATCGAGCCGTCGGGGTCGAGCCGGGCCAGGCGGATCACGATGTCCGGGTCGGCCAGCAGCTGCGGCGATGGCCTCGGGGAGCAGGACGCCGTGGCGGGGGTCGTCGACCACACCGGGGATGATCCACGAGATCCCGTCGTCGGACCCTGATCCGGTCAGGGTGGCGGTGACGGGGTTCAGCTGACCCAGCGCTCCTCGGGTGCCCTCGCTGTGGGCTGGCAGGACGGGGATGAGCAGCTCGACCACGGTGCGTGACCTCGGCGTTGCCCAGGACGAGGTCGGCCAGCGCGTCGGCGCGGTGCCCGTCGATGCCGGTGCCGGGGTGGGCCTTGGCGTACTGGCCGGCGAGGGCGTCGACCGCGGCCGCCATCTGCTGGGAGACCTCGCTGGGCAGGTGCGCGGTCCAGGTCGCCATCCCGGGGTGGTGCCGGTTCGGACGCACCACGACGGTGCGCTGGTCGCGGGCCAGACCGGCCGCGCGGGCGCCGCTGTCCGGGTCGAGGGCGCGGGCGATCCGGGTCGCGCGACGGGCGAACTGGGCCCGGCTCATCCGCTTCACCTCGTCCGAGACCAGGGTGACCTCACCGGTGACCGGGTCCACGGTGGTCTCGAGGACCAGGGCCTCGAAGCGGGGCCACAGGTCGGCGTCCACGCTCTGGGCGGCCTCGGCGACGGCGTCGGCGCGGGGCTGGTCGAGGTCGCCGTCCCACAGCGCCTGGTGGGTGGACTCGGTGGTGCACACCATCCGACGGTCGGCCTCAAGGCGGCGCGCCACGGTGCGGGTCGAGCAGTGCAGGGCTGGGGCGAGCATCGAGGCGACGAACCCGTGCAGGTCGGGCCCCGGATGCGCCGGCCCTTGCCGACCCTCACCGCCGAACGCCTCACCGCGTGCAGCGGCCGCCTCGACGGCCGCTTCCCGGGCCAACCGCTGCTCCTGCGCCCGCCGCACCAGGTCCTCATCCACGTGGGAAGCCAGGGTGTCCATCGCCAACGCCTGCCGCCCCCGGACCGCGGAGATGACCCGGTCGCAGGCCAGGACGTACCCCTCGGACTCCTCCCGCGGCAGCGCGGCGACCTCACCCTGCGACAGCGACGCCAGCGCCGCCATCAGGTCCCGCGGGTCGGCGCACTCCACGGCAGTAGGGCTGAACACCCCTGCCGTTGTGACTGTCCCACCCATCAGAACCCCCCACTGGTTCGAACGTATGTTCGAGTATAGCGCGGTGGGTGACGCGGGGCAAGGGTTCCAAGGGGCCGGTGGAGTGCCGGCGTCAGCGGACCGCGGGGTCAGCGGACGGCGGGGTCAGCTGACGCCGCGGTGGGCGCGTGCTCTACGTGAGGTCGATCTGCCAGTGGCGGTAGGTCTTGGTCACGACCATGCCGACGTGCTCGTACAGGGGGAGCGCCCCGGTGCGGCTGTCGGTCGCGAGCTCGCTGCGGGTCAGGCCCATCTGGCGGGCTCGCTCGAAGGCGTCGACGAGCAGTGCCCGGGCCAGGCCACGGCCGCGCTGGTCCGAGCGCACCGCGAGCTGGTCGATGTAGCCGCACTCCCCGGCCAGGATGGTGAAGGCGGCGCCCACAGGCTCTCCCTGCGGCGAGTCGACCAGCCGCAGCTGCCACGGCTCGAAGCCGGGGCGACGGATCGTGTTGGCCGCCCAGTCGCCCAGCGTGGAGGGTTGGCGATCGGGCCACTCGTTGAAGGCGTCCTCGACGAGGCGGAAGGCGAGCTCTTCGTCCCGGCCCGGGACGAAGTCGCGCAGGCGGTAGCCCTCCGGCAGGGGCTGCGGCTCGATGACTGACCCGGGTGGCACCTCCAGGACCCAAGAGGTCCAGCCTTCGCGGTAGCCGAGCGCCCGGAACATCTGCTCGGCCGAGCTGTCGGCCGGCACGCTCTGACCGACGACGGTGCCACCGCTGCGGCGGGCGCAGTCCTCGGTCCAGCGCGCCAGCCAGGTACCGATGCCTCTGCCTCGGTGATCGGGGTGCACCGACGCCTCGCCGCGGCGCCCCTTGTAGACCTCTCCGGCGGCGACCAGCTCGTCGCCGTCGAAGACACCGACGCTCTGGGTGGCCAGGTCGAAGCTCGGTCGCTGCCAGTCGCCCTCGATGTCCTCGAGCTCGACCGCGACCTCGCCGGTGTCGTGCTTCTCGGCTGCGGCGAACACCGTGAACGTGGCCTGTGCGTCGGAGGGGGTGAGCGGCCGGTGGGTGAGGCCTGCGGGAAGCGGCACGGGAACAGTCACGTGCCAGAGCATGCCCGCCCTGACAGCCCGCCGTCTCAGATTTTCCATGGCGCATCGCATGGCGCACTATCGCCATGCCCGCTCCGCCCGGGCTCGCTACAGGCCGAAGAAGGGTCGGCAGGGCTCGAACCCGCGCACCTCGACCCGGTCAGGCCACGGCGAGGCGAGCCACCGTTCGCGGGTGAGGCGCAGGTGCACCATCTCGTCGCCGTGGTCGTAGCGCCAGTGCGTCGACACCCCGTTGGGCTGGTAGCCCAGCGACCGGGAGACCCCGAGCGACGCGCCGTTGTCGTGCCAGGCCGAGGTGATGGCTGCCGTCGCGCCGAGCTCGCCGAACGCCAGCGCCAGGATGGCCGCCCTCGCCTGGACTCCCCAACCCCTGCCGCGAGCGTCCGGCGCCAGCCACGACGCGGAGTCCACGGTGCGAAGCCGCAGGAAGTCCTCTCCCTCCAGGGTCTGGCTGCCGACCAGGTCGTCGCCGTGCCTGACCGCGAAGGGCAGCGCCCACGACTCGGGCTGCCAGTTGCCGACGCTGCGCCAGTAGCCCTGGTGCAGGGCGACGGCGCGGTTCTCGGTGTCCGAGAGCCCCGCGTACCGCGTGGCGGTCGGGTCCACCTCCAGGTCGTCGGAGAGCCGGGCCGCCAGGCCGGGGAGGTCGGCCTCGGTCACGGGTCGGAGCTCGAGGTCCGGCGTGCGCAGCGACAACGACGCGAGTGGCCAGTGCGAGGTCATGCGGAGGAATGTATGCCGCGCCGCCGGGCCGGCACCGGCGTTCGGCCGCGGCGTCCCTGGGCGGGCGGGCGTCCGGATGGTGGGCCGACGCCGGGGGACGTTGGACGTATGCCGGCCACGCGGCATACCCTCGCAACGTGCGTTTCGAGCGCCTCCTCCTTCGCCGCCGCGGCGGGGCCTGACCGATCAGCCGCCCCTCGTCGCGGAGTCTGCGTTGCCTAGGCTGAGCAACGAAAAGCAGCGAACGTGAGGCGAAGACGATGATCCACCCGCAGCAGCCGTCCGGGATGCCGGTAGCGAAGTACATGCCCTTCCAGGACCAGATCAAGGTCGACCTGCCCGACCGCACCTGGCCCACCCAGGTCATCACGAAGGCGCCGCGCTGGTGCGCGGTCGACCTGCGTGACGGGAACCAGGCGCTCATCGACCCCATGAGCCCGGACCGCAAGAAGCGCATGTTCGACCTGCTGGTCCGCATGGGCTACAAGGAGATCGAGGTCGGCTTCCCCAGCGCGAGCCAGACCGACTACGACTTCGTCCGCGAGCTCATCGAGGGCAACCACATCCCCGACGACGTCACCATCCAGGTGCTGACGCAGTGCCGTGACCACCTGGTCGAGCGGACCTTCGACGCGATCCGCGGCTCCAAGCAGGCGATCGTCCACTTCTACAACTCGACGTCGGTGCTGCAGCGCAAGGTGGTCTTCGGTCTCGACCAGGACGGCATCATCGACATCGCGCTGCAGGGCGCCCGGCTGTGCCGCAAGCTCGAGGAGACCATCCCCGACACGAAGGTCTACTACGAGTACAGCCCCGAGTCCTACACCGGCACCGAGCTCGACTTCGCGGTACGGATCTGCAACGAGGTCATCGACGTCATCGACCCGACGCCGGACCACAAGATGATCATCAACCTGCCGGCCACGGTGGAGATGGCCACGCCCAACGTCTACGCCGACTCCATCGAGTGGATGGTCCGCCACCTGAACCGGCGCGAGTCCGTCGTCGTCAGCCTGCACCCGCACAACGACCGTGGCACCGGTGTCGCCGCGGCCGAGCTGGGCTACCTCGCCGGGGCCGACCGCATCGAGGGCTGCCTGTTCGGCAACGGTGAGCGCACCGGCAACGTCGACCTGGTCACGCTGGGCATGAACCTGTTCAGCCAGGGCATCGACCCCGAGATCGACTTCTCCAACATCGACGAGATCCGCCGCACCGTCGAGCACTGCAACCAGCTGCCGGTGGGGGAGCGCCACCCCTGGGGCGGCGACCTCGTCTTCACCGCCTTCTCCGGGTCGCACCAGGACGCGATCAAGAAGGGCTTCGAGGCGATGGAGCGCGAGGCCAAGCAGGCCGGCAAGGGCATCGACGAGCTGGTCTGGGGCGTGCCCTACCTGCCGATCGACCCGCACGACATCGGCCGCTCCTACGAGGCGGTCGTGCGCGTCAACAGCCAGTCGGGCAAGGGTGGCGTCGCCTACATCCTCAAGAGCGAGCACCACCTCGACCTGCCGCGCCGGCTCCAGATCGAGTTCAGCGGCGTGGTGCAGGGCAAGACCGACGCCGAGGGCGGCGAGGTCACGCCGCGCGAGCTGTGGCGGATCTTCAAGGACGAGTACCTGCCCGCGAAGGACGGCGAGACCAACGACTGGGGCCGCTTCACCCCGGTCTCGCACACGCTGGTCAGCGGCGAGGACGGCACCGACCGCATCACCGCGACCATGCTCGACCACGGCGCCGAGGTCACGGTCGAGGGCACCGGCAACGGCCCCATCGCGGCGTTCATCGACGCGCTCGGCACCCTGGGCATCGACGTGCGGGTCCTCGACTACCACGAGCACGCGCTGTCGGCCGGTGGCGACGCCCGGGCCGCCGCCTACGTCGAGTGCGCCGTCGGTGACCGTGTGCTGTGGGGCGTCGGCCTGCACAGCTCGATCGTCAAGGCCTCGCTCACGGCGATCCTCTCGGCCGTCAACCGCGCGGAGCGCGACGCCGGCTGAGCGCCGCCGGAGAGGCGGGGTATGCCGGGTGGTGGCCACCCGGCACACCCCCCGTCAGCGCCTTTCGGGGCATCGAAGATGCCACGCTGTTCGCATCTTGAACGTCTGGCCAGAATGCGAACAGCAGTTGTAGGGTGCGTGGCATGGACCCCCAGTCCGCGATCAGCGCCGAGATCGAGGGAATCCACCGCGACAGCGACGTCGAGGAGACGCAGCCGCGGCTGGACTTCGCGCCGTACCGCAGCTCGGTGCTGCGCCACCCCACCAAGGACCTGCACCACGCCGACCCCGAGGGCGTCGAGCTCGTGGCGCCCGTGTTCGGGCACAGCGACGTCGACCCGCTCGAGGCGGACCTGACCCTGCAGCCCGGTGGTGAGCCCATCGGCGAGCGCATCCGCGTCGTGGGTCGGGTGCTCGACGGCGACGGTCGCCCAGTCCGGAACCAGCTCGTCGAGGTCTGGCAGGCCAACGCCGCGGGTCGCTACATCCACAAGCGCGACCAGCACCACGCGCCGCTCGACCCGCACTTCACGGGCGTGGGCCGCTGCCTCACCGGCGACGACGGCAGCTACAGCTTCACGACGGTCAAGCCGGGGCCGTACCCGTGGCGCAACCACGAGAACGCCTGGCGCCCGGCGCACATCCACTTCTCGCTCTTCGGCAGCGAGTTCACCCAGCGCATGGTCACCCAGATGTACTTCCCGGGCGACCCGCTGTTCCCCTACGACCCGATCCTGCAGGCGGTCACGCAGCAGAGCGCCCGCGAGCGCCTCGTCGCCCGCTACGACCACGACCTCTCCGAGCACGAGTGGCTGCTCGGCTACCGGTGGGACATCGTGCTGACGGGAACGCACGCGACGTGGAGGGAGGAGCACGGTGACGATGAGCACGCCTGAGCCGCAGGACCAGCACCTCGTGCCCACGGCCGGCCAGACGATCGGCCCGTTCTACGGCTTCGCGCTCTCGTACGAGCGTGACCACGAGCTCGTGCCGCCGGCGACCCCCGGTGCGGTGCGGCTGCACGGCACGGTCTTCGACGGTGACGGCGTGCCCGTGCCCGACTCGATGGTGGAGATCCGCCAGGCCGACGCCTCGGGTCACATCCCGACCGCGGAGGGTTCGCTGCGCCGCGAGGGGACCGTCTTCACCGGATGGGGCCGGTGTGCCGCCGACCCGGCTGGCCGGTACGCGTTCACCACGGTCGAGCCCGGCGCCACCGCCGACGGGGCGGCGCCCTTCTTCGCGCTCACCGTCTTCGCCCGAGGCCTGCTCAACCGGCTGTTCACCCGGGCCTACCTGCCGGGCGACGAGCAGCTGGCGTCCGACCGCCTGCTCTCGAGCCTTGACGCCGCTCGCCGACAGACCTTGGTCGCCACCCGTGAGGCCGACGGGTCGCTGCGCTTCGACATCCGCCTGCAGGGGGAGGGCGAGACCGTCTTCCTCGCCTTCCCGCGGCACGGGAGGTGACCGCGGTGGGCGACCACGGGATGCTCGACCCGGTCACCGTGCGGGTGCGCTCGCTCGCCGACGACGAGGCGGTGCTCGCCGCAATGGTGGAGGTGGAGGTCGCGTGGGCGCACGCCCTCGCGGAGGTGGCGCAGGTCCCCGTCGCCCTGCCCACCGCCGTCGAGAAGGCCGCGGCGCAGCTCAGCCTCGACGCGGGTGTGCTCGCCGAGGCCGGTGAGGCTGGTGGCAACCCTGTCATCCCGCTCGTCCGTGCCCTCAAGGACGCCGTGCGCGACGTCGACCCGGAGTCGGCCCCGTGGGTGCACCGGGGCCTGACCAGCCAGGATGTGCTCGACTCGGCGCTCATGCTCGTCGCCGCTCGGACGCTCGACCGGGTGCTGGCCGACCTGGCGACCGCCTCGTCTGCTCTCGCCGGTCTGGCCCAGGAGCACCGGGGCACGCCGATGGTGGCCCGCACGCTCGCGCAGCACGCCCTGCCCACGACCTTCGGCGCCAAGGCCGCCGGCTGGTTGGAGGGTGTGCTCGACGCACGGGAACGACTCCGTGCGGTCCGGGAGACGCTGCCGGTGCAGTGCGGTGGAGCCGCCGGCACCCTGGCGCTGGCCGAGCTGACCACCGGAGGCCATGCGACTGACGCGGCCGCCGCCCTGGCCGCACGCCTGGGGCTGGCGCGGCCCGGCAGCCCTTGGCACACCCGGCGCAGCCCGGTCACAGGCCTGGGCGACGCGCTCACCGCCGTGACCGACGCCTTGGGCAAGGTGGCGTCCGACATCGTGCTGCTGTCGCGGCCCGAGGTCGGAGAGCTCGCCGAGCCCGCGGCGCCGGGGCGTGGGGGCTCGTCGACCATGCCGCAGAAGCGAAATCCCGTGCTCTCGGTGCTCGTGCGCTCGGCCGCCCTCCAGGCCCCGCACCTCGCCGCCTCCCTGCACACCAGTGCCGCGCTGGCCGTCGACGAGCGGCCCGACGGCGCGTGGCACGCCGAGTGGCCGGTGCTGCGCCGGCTCCTGCTGCTGGCAGCCGGAGCCACCGCGCTGGCTGCCGAGCTCCTCGCCGGTCTCGAGGTGCGCACGGACGCCATGGCGGCCCGGCTCCAGCAGGCCGGGCCCCTCCTGCTGGCTGAGCGCCTGGAGGCCGAGCTGCCCGGCCGTCTCGGCGGCCCCGACGCGGCCGCACGGGTGAAGGATCTGCTGGCGACGGCGGGCACCGCGGCGGACCCGCGGGCCGCGCTGCGCGACGGCATACCGGTCGAGGCGGTGACCGACGACGAGCTGGACGCGATGCTCGACCCGCACCGCTACCTCGGCGTCGCGGACGCCGTCGTCGACCGGGCCCTGGAACGCGCCGCCCAGGCGGACGCCGCGGCTGGAAAGAGGAACCGCCATGGATGACCGGACCACCGCCGACGCGCACGCCGAGGGCATGGTGGTGCGCCGCGAGGTGCTCTCCGACGAGCACGTCGACCGCGCCCAGTCGCGGGTGTCGCCGCTCACCGCCGACTTCCAGGACCTCATCACCCGCTACGCGTGGGGGGAGGTCTGGACCCGGCCCGGACTGGACCGCAGGATGCGCAGCGCGGTCACGCTGACAGCCCTCATCGCGCACGGGCACTGGGGCGAGCTCGAGATGCACCTGCGGGCCGCCCGGCGCAACGGGCTGAGCGACGCCGAGATCGGCGAGGTGCTCCTGCAGTCGGCCATCTACTGCGGGGTGCCTGCGGCCAACCACGCCTTCGCCATCGCACAGCGGGTACTCGAGGGCGACGACGCCCGGCCGGGCCGCGGCGCGACCTCGGCAGCGGCGACCAGCACGGAAGAGGACGAGTCATGACCCAGTTCTTCCCCGACGCCGACGAGGCGGTCGCCCCCATCGGCGACGGGGCCACGGTGATGGTCGGTGGCTTCGGCCCGGCGGGCCAGCCCGTCGAGCTCATCGAGGCGCTCGTGCGGTCCGGCGCGCGCGACCTGACCGTGGTGAACAACAACGCCGGCAACGGCGACGAGGGACTCGCGGCGCTCATCGCGGCCGGCCGGGTGCGCAAGATCATCTGCTCCTTCCCGAGGCAGCGGGACTCCCACCACTTCGACGCGAAGTACCGCGCCGGCGAGATCGAGCTCGAGCTCGTGCCGCAGGGAAACCTGGCCGAGCGCATCCGGGCCGGAGGCGCGGGCATCGGTGGGTTCTTCACACCCACCGGCTACGGCACGCTGCTCGCGGAGGGGAAGGAGACCCGCGAGATCGACGGGCGACAGCACGTCTTCGAGCTGCCGCTCACGGCTGACTTCGCCCTCGTCAAGGCCCACCGCGCCGACGGCATGGGCAACCTCACCTACCGCAAGACGGCCCGCAACTTCGGGCCGGTCATGGCGACCGCCGCTCGGCACACGATCGTGCAGGTGAGCGAGCTGGTGCCCACCGGGGGCATCGACCCCGAGGTGGTGGTGACGCCAGGCATCTTCGTCGACGCGGTCGTCGAGGTGCCCTCCGCCAAGCCCGCCCCCGAGGAGGACGGACAGTGACCGCACCCGCCACGGCGAGCGCCCTCGACCGCGACCAGGTGGCGAGGCTCGTCGCCCGCGACATCCCCGCCGGCTCCTTCGTCAACCTCGGGATCGGCCTGCCCACCAAGGTGTCGAACCACCTCGCACCGGGTTCGGGCGTGGTGCTGCACACCGAGAACGGGATGCTCGGCATGGGTCCCGAGGCACACGGCGACGAGGTCGACCACGACCTCATCAACGCCGGCAAGACCCCGGTCACCGAGCTGCCGGGAGCCGCCTACTTCCACCACGCGGACTCCTTCGCGATGATGCGCGGCGGCCACCTCGACATCTGCGTCCTGGGGGCCTACCAGGTCTCGGTGCGCGGCGACCTGGCCAACTGGCACACCGGACGCCCGGACGACATCCCGGCGGTGGGTGGGGCCATGGACCTCGCGCTGGGCGCCAAGGAGACGTTCGTGATGATGGACCTGTTCACCCGGTCCGGTGAGCCCAAGCTGGTGCCGTCGTGCACCTACCCCCTCACCGGCCTCGCCTGCGTGAGCCGGGTCTACACCGACCGGGCGGTCTTCCTGCTCGCCGACGGTGAGGTCCGGGTGCGCGAGACCTTCGGCACCAGCTTTGCCGACCTGCAGGCGAGCCTGCCGGACCTCGAGCTGGTCGACGGGACGGAGCCGGCATGAGCACCGAGGCCGACGACGTCACCCACGCACCGAGCGGCGAGTTCGTCCAGTCCCTGGCCCGCGGGTTCGCGGTGATCCGGGCCTTTGACGAGCAGCACCCCCAGCTGACGCTCTCCGAGGTGGCCCGGCGGGCGAACCTCTCGCGGGCCACGGCGCGACGGTTTCTCTTCACCTTGGTGACGCTGGGCTACATGCGCACCGACGGCCGGGAGTTCGCGCTGACCCCGCGGGTGCTCCAGCTCGGCTACGCGTACCTGTCGGGCATGCGGCTGCCGGAGGTGGCAGAACCCCACCTCAAGCAGCTCTCGCAGGAGGTGGGGGAGTCGACGTCGGCCTCGGTGCTCGACGGTGACGACGTCGTCTACGTCGCCCGGGTCCACACCCGGCGGATCATGACGGTCGGCATCAACGTCGGGACACGCTTCCCCGCCTACGCGACCTCGATGGGGCGGGTGCTGCTGGCCAACCTGCCGCCGCAGGAGCTGCGGGCCTACCTCGACCGGGTGGAGCTGCGGCCGCTGACCCCGCGGACCATCACCAGCCGCGACGACCTCGAGGCGGCGCTGGCAACGGTGCGGGACCAGGGCTGGGCCAGCGTCGACCAGGAACTCGAGGCGGGCCTGCGTTCGGTCGCAGTCCCCATCCGTGGCCGGGACGGACGCGTGGTGGCCGCCATGAACGTCTCGATGCGCGTCGGCTTGCCGGGGCAGGACCCGCACCAGGTCGAGCACGTCCTGCCCGCGGCGCTCGCCACCGCCGAACGGATCTCGGCCGACCTCGCCCTGGCTCCCTGAGCCCGCCCTGAACCCGCCCTGAGCCGGGGCTGGGCCACGCCATGCGTCTCCCGTTCACGGCATACCGAGAGGCGCCGCCAACCCTTGACACCCCCCGAGGGCAATCGTAGGTTTGTATAAAGAACACTCGTTCGCATAGCGAACACCGCTGGTGAACACCGCAGCACCACCTCGTTCAACGGAGAAAGAGGAAGCCCATGGTCCGCTCCACCGCTGCCGCCGTCCTGTTCGTCTCGGCCGCCCTGGCCCTCAGCGCCTGCGGCTCCGGCTCCGTCAGCAGCGACGACGCGGGCGGAGGTGCCTCCACCTCGTCGGCCGGGGGAGGCGGCGGTGACCTGACGACCGTCAAGGTCGGGGTCATCCCCATCGTCGACACCGCGCCGATCTGGCTCGGCAAGGAGAAGGGCTTCTTCAAGGACCAGGGCATCAACCTGGAGATCACCACCACGACGGGCGGCGCCGCCGCCGTGCCCGGTGTCGTGAGCGGGGACTTCGACATCGCGTTCGGCAACGTCGTCTCGCTCATGGTCGCGGCCGACAAGGGCTTGCCCCTGACCTTCCTCACCAACGGCACGACGACCTCGGGGAAGACGCCCGACTTCAGCGGGGTGGTCGTGCCCAAGGACTCACCCATCAAGTCCCCGGCGGACCTGGCCGGCAAGACGGTCTCGGTCAACAACCTCAACAACATCGGCGACACGACGGTCCGCAAGGTCGTCGAGGAGGCCGGCGGCGACCCGAAGTCCATCAAGTTCGTCGAGGTCGCCTTCCCCGACGCCCCCGCCGCGATCGAGCGCAAGCAGGTCGACGCCGCCTGGATCCTCGAGCCGTTCCTCAGCGCCGCGGTGGCCAAGGGTGCGCGCGTCGTCAGCTGGAACTACACCGAGTTCGACCCCGGGCTCGACATCGCCGGCTACTTCACCAAGAAGGACACCGTCTCGGGCAAGAAGGACATGGTCGAGAAGTTCCAGAAGGCCATGAATACCTCCCTCGAGTACGCCCAGGAGCACCCGGACGAGGTGCGGGACATCGTGGGCACCTACACCAAGATCGGCGAGGACGCCCGCGCCAAGATGGTCCTGCCGAAGTTCACCCCCGAGTTCAACCGCGACGCCGCGACGAAGCTCGGCGAGGCGGCGGTCAGCTACGGCACCCTGAAGAAGGCCCCGAACCTCGACGAGCTGCTGCCCAACGGGTGATCGTGGCCATCAGCGCGCATTCTGAGGTCATGAGCAGGTCGCCTCGTCGCGGCAGCCGGCTGGCCCAGCTCCCGTCGTGGGTGCTGGGCCTGGCCGGGGTCGTGCTCTTCCTGCTCGTCTGGGAAGCGGTGCCGCGGCTCGGCCTCGCCGACCCGGAGTACCTGCCCCCCGCCAGCGAGGTCCTTCAGGTCTTCGCGCGGAACCTGGGGCTGACGTCGTTCTGGGTGGCCGTGGGCCACACCATGACGGGCTGGGCGCTCGGCCTGGCGATCGCCTCGACGGCGGCCGTCGTGCTGGGCCTGGTCATCGGCTCCAGCCACTTCCTCCGCCAGGCCACCCACTCCACCATCGAGTTCCTGCGCCCCATCCCCTCGGTGGCGCTCATCCCGCTCGCGGTGCTCCTGTTCGGGGTGTCGCTGAAGTCGACGCTCCTGCTGGTCGTCTACGCCTCGTTCTGGCAGGTGCTCATCCAGGTGCTCTACGGCGTGACCGACGTCGACGTCGTCGCCAGCAACACAGCGCGCAGCTACGGCCTCGGCCGGCTGGCTCGCGTCCGGTACGTCGTGTGGCCCACGACGCTGCCCTACCTCATGACCGGCCTGCGGCTCGGCGCCGCCGTAGCCCTGATCCTCGCCGTCACCTCCGAGCTCGTCATCGGGGTGCCGGGACTGGGGCACGAGATCGCGCTGGCCCAGTCCGGCGGCGCGGCGACGGCGATGTACGCCCTGGTGCTGGCGACGGGGCTGATCGGCGTGGCCATCAACCTCGGCATGCGCCTCGTCGAACGAAGGGTGCTGGCCTGGCACCCGTCCGTCCGCGGGGAGGTGCACGCATGAGGCTCCTCAAGCGCCTCGGCTACCTCCTCGGGCTTCCGGCCCTGCTGGTCGTGGTCTGGTACGCCCTGACCGTCGACTCCGACAGCTTCTTCGTCGTCGACCCGGTGACGCTCGCCCAGACCTTCGTCGACACCTGGGTCGGGGAACGGTTCTGGGCCGACGTCGCACCGAGCCTGGTGCGCCTGGGGGTCGGCCTGGTGCTCGCGATCAGCCTCGGCATCGGCCTGGGCCTGCTCATCGGCTCGTCCCGCTGGCTGCGCGCGCTCACCGAGCCGGTGCTCGAGTTCCTCCGGGCCATCCCGCCGCCCGTGCTGGTGCCGATCCTCATGATCCTCGTCGGGATCAACAACCAGATGAAGGTCCTCGTCATCGTCTCGGGGGCCATCTGGCCGGTGCTGCTCAACACGGTCGAGGGCGTCCGCTCGGTCGACGAGGTGCTCCTCGACACCGGGCGGGTCTACCGGATCAACGGCTGGCTGCGGGTGACCCGGCTGGTGCTGCCGGCGGCGGCCCCGCAGATGATGGCCGGCATCCGCCAGGCCCTCTCGATCGGGCTGATCCTCATGGTGATCTCCGAGATGTTCGCCAGCTCCTCGGGCCTCGGCTTCACGATCGTGCAGTTCCAGCGCTCGTTCGCCGTGCCCGAGATGTGGAGCGGTGTCGTGGTCCTCGGCCTGATCGGTCTCGCCCTCGCCTTCATCTTCCAGTTCGTCGAGCGCCGGGTGCTGCGGTGGTACCACGGCCTGAGAGAGGTTGACCATGCCGGCTGAGACGCATCGCACCACCCCCGTGGGCAGCGGCGACCCGCTGCTGTCGGTCCGCGGGGTCAAGAAGGTCTACGCGAGCGACCACGGATCCGTGGAGGCCGTCCGCAACCTGACGTTCGACCTGCGCGACGGCGAGCTCGCCTGCCTCGTCGGCCCGTCGGGCTGCGGCAAGACGACGCTGCTCAAGTGCATCTCGGGCCTGCTGGAGCCGACCGAGGGCGAGGTGCGCCTGGCCGGCGCCCCGGTGACCGGGCCGCCGAAGGGGATGGCCGTGGTCTTCCAGGAGTACGGGCGGTCGCTGTTCCCCTGGATGACGGTGCGCGACAACATCGAGCTGCCGCTGAAGAACGCCGGTCTCAGCGGGAAGGAGCGCCGCGAGCTGACCGAACGGTCGCTGCACGAGGTGGGGCTCGAGCATGCCGGCAAGCGCTACCCGTGGCAGCTGTCGGGCGGCATGCAGCAGCGGGTGGCCATCGCGCGGGCGATCGCCTACCAGCCGCGGGTGCTGCTCATGGACGAGCCGTTCGCCGCGGTCGACGCCCAGACGCGGGCCGACCTCGAGGACCTCATCCGGAAGGTGTGGAAGGACCTCGGCGTGACCATCCTCTTCGTCACCCACGACATCGACGAGTCGGTCTACCTCGGCGAGCGGGTCATCATGCTGTCCAGCTCCCCGACCGTGGTCCAGGAGGACCTGGAGATCGACCTGCCGGCCGAGCGTGACCAGCTGGAGACCCGTTCCCTGTCGCGGTTCACCGAGCTGCGCGGACACGTCTACGAGCAGATCCAGAAGGCGAAGAGGGCTGCGCCGCAAGGCCAGTCGACCGACACGGGCACCGAGGTCGCCCACGTTGGCTGACCACACGGAGGGCACGGGAAGCGCCGGTACGGTGCGGGAAGCCGCCTTTGCGGTCATGCGGGACGTCGGCCTGACGACGATCTTCTCCAACCCCGGCTCGACCGAGGTGCCGTTTCTCGCCGACCTGCCCGACGACATCGACTTCGTGCTCGCGCTCCACGAGGCCTCCGTGGTCGGGATCGCCACCGGGCACGCCCTGTCGACCGGCACGCCGGCGCTGGCGCTGGTGCACACCACCGCCGGCCTGGGCAACGCCGTCGCGGCGATCGCCACGGCGCGGGTCAACCGGGCGCCCCTCGTGGTGATGGTCGGCCAGCAGGACCGTCGCCACCTGGCGCTGGAGCCCTTCCTGACCGGTCGGCTCGCGGGCCTGGCCGGCGACTACCCCGTCGAGGTCCTTGCCCCGGCGTGGGCCGGGGACGTGCCGTCAGCGATCGCCCGTGCCGCCCACCGGGCGCAGGTGGCGCAGGGTCCGGTGCTGCTCATCGTGCCCATGGACGACTGGGACCAGCCCGTGGCCCCGGACGCGGTGGCTGCGCCCCAACGGCTGGTCGCCGCACGTCCCGGGCTTCCCGCCGAGCTCGACGAGGTCGTCCGGGCCGTGGGTGGTGCCCGCGCCCCCGCCATCCTGGCCGGCGCCGGCGTCGACACCCGCTCGGGCTGGGACACCGTCCGCCGCCTCGCGCGAGCCACGGGAGCCCGCGTGTACGCCGAGCCGTTCGGTTCCCGTGCCGGTTACGACCAGACCGACGAGGCGTATGCCGGTCAGCTGCCGGCCGACCGCACCCGCCTCCGCGAGGTGCTGGCCGGGCACGACCTCCTGCTCGTGCTCGGGACGGCCGCCATCCGGCAGTACCCCTACGAGGCGGGGCCGCTCGCCCCCGAGACCACGAGGATCGTCGTCGTCACCGCCGATGTCGCCGAGGCGACCCGCTCGCCCGCCGCCCTGTCCGTCGTGGCGGACCCGGCCGTGGTCGCCGGAGCCATCGCCGACCGCTTGTCCGGTGGCGCCGACGAGAACCCCCGTGCCGCAACGGGTTCCGACGCAGAGAGGGCTGGTGGAGGAGGCAACACGAGCGGACGGCCTGCCCTGCCTGCTCCTGCCCCCACCGGGGCGCTGCGGCCGGAAGATGTCTTCGCCGTCCTCGCCACGCACCTGCCGCCCGAGACGGTGCTCATCGAGGAGTCGCCGTCGTCGCGTCCGGCCCTGCAGGCGATGGTGCCCGCCCGGGTGCCGATGGGCTTCCTCTCCGCCGCGATGGGAGGCCTGGGCTTCGCCATGCCCGCCGCGGTCGGGGTGAAGATGGCGCGGCCCGACGCCCCCGTGCTCGCTGTGGTCGGCGACGGGTCGTCGCTCTACTCCATCCAGGCGCTCTGGACCGCCGCCCACCGCGGTGTGGGGGCACTGTTCCTCGTGCTGGCCAACGGCCGGTATGCCGTGATGGACCGGCTCGCCGACCGGCGCGGCGGCAAGGCGCCCTGGCCGGCGTTCCCCGAAGTGTCGGTCTCCACCCTCGCCGCCGGGTTCGGGGTGCGCGCCGTGCGCGTCGCGACCGCGGAAGAGCTCGCCGCCACCCTTCCCGACCTCTGCGCCGGCCTCGCCGAGCGCACCGAACCGCTGGTGGTGGAGGTGGCCGTCGAGGCGGGCGCCCACTTCCAGCCGTGACCACCCATGAACCCGATCCACGACCCCACACCAGGAGGCCACCCATGACGTTCTTCGATCCCCAGGCCTGGTCCGGCCGCCTCTACAGCTCGGGCTGGACGTCGGGTGCGGGAGGCGCCCACGACGTCGTCGAGCCTGCGACCGGCGAGACGATCGGATCCTTCGGCGTCGCAACTGCCGACGACGTCGCCCGCGCCACCGACGTGGCGGCGAAGGCGCAGCGTGACTGGGCAGCCGTGCCCTACACCGAGCGGGCGCGGGTGATGCGCAACGCTGCTCGCCTCATCGAGGAGCAGGCGCCCGTGCTCGCCGACTGGCTCGTGCGCGAAGCCGGCTCGGGCCAGGGCAAGGCCGCGTTCGAGGCCGGACTGGTGGCGGGGGAGTACCACACCGGCGCAGCGACGGCCGAGGCGCCGTACGGCCAGCTGCTGCGCACGGCCCACCCCCGGCTGAGCCTGGCGCGGCGGGTGCCCGCCGGTGTCGTCGGCGTCATCTCGCCGTTCAACTTCCCGCAGATCCTCGCCAGCCGTTCGGTCGCGCCGGCGCTGGCCACCGGCAACGCGGTGATCCTCAAGCCCGACCCGCGCACCGCCGTGTCCGGTGGCCTGTTCCTCGCCGCGATCCTCGAGGAGGCCGGCCTGCCCGAGGGACTGTTCCACGTGCTGCCCGGCGGCGTCGAGGTCGGGAGCGCGCTGGTCGAGGAGCCGCGCGTGCGGATCATCTCCTTCACCGGGTCCACGGCTGCCGGACGCAAGGTCGGCGAGGCGGCCGGCCGGCTGCTCAAGCGCGCCCACCTCGAGCTCGGCGGCAACAACGCCCTCATCGTGCTCGACGACGTCGACCTGCCGGCCGCGGTCTCGGCCGGGGCCTGGGGCTCGTTCCTCCACCAGGGCCAGATCTGCATGACGACGGGCCGCCACCTGGTGCACGAGCGCATCTACGACGAGTACGTCGAGCGCCTCGCGGCCACCGCGGACCACATTCCGGTCGGGAACCCGGCGACCTCGGAGGCGCCCCTCGGGCCGGTGATCGACGCCCACCAGCGCGACCGCATCCACGACCTCGTCACGCGGTCGCAGGCCGCCGGGGCTCGACTGGCGGCGGGCGGCACCTACGAGGACCTGTTCTACCGTCCGACCGTCCTCGCCGAGAGCGGCTACGACCACCCGGCCTTCGCCGACGAGGTGTTCGGGCCGGTCGCCCCTGTCGCGCGGTTCTCGACCGTCGAGGAGGCGATCGCCCTGGCCACGCAGAGCGAGTACGGCCTGTCGCTCGGCATCCTCACCAAGGACGTCATGAAGGCGTGGGACATCGCGGGCCAGATCCCGTCGGGCATCGTGCACATCAACGACCAGACCGTCGACGACGAGCCCACCGCGCCGTTCGGTGGCGTCGGGTTCTCCGGCACCGGCGCCCGCTTCGGCGGCGTCGAGGCCAACGTCGAGGCCTTCACCGAGACCCAGTGGGTCACGATGCAGGGCTCCATCACGCCCTACCCCTTCTAGGCTCCCCGCATGGTCGACCCCACCCCGTCCGTGACCCGGGCCGCCGTCGGCATCGTCGGCGGCGGCCCGGCCGGGCTGATGCTCTCCCACCTCCTGGCCGCCTCAGGCATCGACGCCGTCGTGGTCGACAACCGCACGCGGCGGCAGATCGAGGAGACGGTGCGCGCCGGGATCCTCGAGCGCGACAGCGTGCGGCTGCTCGTCGACACCGGGGTCTCCGACCGGGTGCTGCGCGAGGGCCACGAGCACGAAGGCATCGAGCTGCGGTTCGGTGGCAGCGGCCACCGCATCGACTTCCAGGACCTGGTGGGGGAGTCGGTGTGGCTCTACCCGCAGACCGACGTGTTCATGGACCTCGCCGCGACGCGCGAACGCGACGGTGGCGACGTGCGTTTCGGGGTGACGGACGTCGCGGTGCACGACGTGACCACCGACCAGCCGCGGATCACCTTCACCGACTCCGACGGCCGCGCCAGCGAGGTGCAGTGCCGGGTGCTCGTCGGGGCCGACGGCTCCCGCAGCACGTGCCGTCACGAGATCCCGGAGGAGCAGCGCAGGCACTACTTCCGCGAGTACCCCTTCGCCTGGTTCGGCATCCTCTGCGAGGCGCCGCCCAGCGCGCCGGAGCTCATCTACGCGCACTCCGACCGCGGGTTCGCGCTGATCAGCCAGCGCACCGAGTCGGTGCAGCGCATGTACTTCCAGTGCGACCCAACCGAGCGCGTGGAGGACTGGCCCGAGGACCGCATCTGGGAGGAGCTGCAGGCGCGCGTCGCCGGCGACGGGTTCCGCCTCAAGGAGGGCCGCGTCACCGACAAGACCGTGCTGCCCTTCCGCAGCTTCGTGTGCGAGCCCATGCGGCACGGCAACATGGTGCTGGCCGGGGACGCCGCGCACACCGTGCCTCCCACCGGCGCCAAGGGCCTCAACCTCGCGCTGGCCGACGTGCGGGTGCTGCACGAGTGCCTCGAGCGGTTCCTCGGGGGCGACCAGGACGCGCTCGACGACTACAGCTCGCGAGCGCTCGAGCGGGTGTGGCGGGCCCAGCACTTCTCCTACTGGATGACCACGATGCTGCACCGCCTACCCGAAGCCTCGGACTTCGACGTGCGCCGGCAGATCGGAGAGCTCACATCGGTGGTCACGTCCCGCGCCGGCTCGACGTTCCTGGCCGAGGCCTACACCGGGTGGCCGGGCCGCAGGGACTGAGTCCGAGAACGCTGCCGGCTCAGCGCTGTGCGCGGTATGCCGGTGGGCTGGCGTCCGTGGCGGTGCGCGGGCGCACCCAGAGGGTGACCTCGCCGTCCTCACCGCGGGTGGCGAGGTAGGTCGCGGCGTCCATCTCCACCGCGGAGGTGAGGTGCCCGGGCGGCCCGTCCACGGCATACCAGCCGTCCTGTCGCTGGGTCCACAACCGCGTGCCCTTCGGGGTCTGCACCGCGAGGACGACCGGCCGGTTCCCGGTGCCGGGGTCGGCCACCAGCACCGTGGGTGACGTGGGGTCGAGGACCTCGTCGGGCGCATCGACCACGGTGGCGCGGTCCGGCTGAACGGTCAGGAGCAGCGGACGGTTCGAGCGGCTGCCGGCGACCATCCCGTCGACGCTCACGACGACGTCGGTGACGAGGTCGGGCGCCTCGGGCAGTGGGATCCGGTGCCAGGTCGCCATGGACCAGGCCTCGTCGTCGGCCGTGGCGTACCACGCCTGGGTGGGCTGGTCCTGGGCGGGAGCGGTGCCGGGCGCGTAGGTCGGGCCGGCGACGAGCAGCCAGGCGTCGCCGGTGGCTGCGTGCAGCGGCGAGGGGCTGCCGGCGTCGACGCACGGCCCCTGTCCGCCGAAGCGTCTCAGCCCTGGAATCGCCGCTGACCAGGCCGCGACGGCACCGTTGGGGCACACCGCCGAGGGAGCGGTGCCCACCACGGTGGCTTCGTCGTCGGAGGTCGCCGCGTCGACGAACGCGGTGGCATCGCCGTCGGGGCCGGGCTCGAGCGACTCGCGGGACAGGTCGAGGTCGAAACCGGCCCACACGGCCGGGGGAGTCGTGTCGGCCATGTCCTGCCACTCGACGGCGAGGATCATCTGGCCGTTGCTGGACAGCGCTGTGGCAGAGGGAATTCGGGGTGCATGGTCATTGTCCGGGAGGCAACGCGTCGGGCCGTCGGGCGTGATCTCGACGAGGCACTCGCGTCCCTCGTAGCGGCCGGAGGCGATGAGGCGGCCGGTCTGGTAGGCCTCCACGGGGCCGGTGAGGGTCAGGCCCCGGGCGGAGACCCGCTCCCAGCCGGGAGGGTCGTCGCGGCCGCCGAGGGCACCGGGCAGGGAGCAGCCGCCCAAGGCGGCAGCGGCCGCGGCCCCCGCAGCCAGCGCGCGTCGGCCTCGTCGCATGCGCCCTCACCCCTTGCTCCGAGTGTGCCGTCCGGGCCGCGCGTCGCGGCGGGAATGGTGAAGTCCGCGGGACCAAGGGACGAGGGCTGATCCGGCGTCACCGCACGCCGCGGGCCGGTCAGCGCACGCCGCGTGGCCGGAACTGGATCGAGATGCGTGGACCGACGGTCTTGGCGGTCTTGGGGATGCAGTGGTCCCAGGTGCGCTGGCACGAGCCGCCCATGACGACCAGGTCGCCGTGGCCGAGGGAGAAGCCGATGGACTCGCCGCCACCGCGCGGGCGCAGCATCAGCGAGCGCGCCGAGCCGACCGAGAGGATCGCCACCATGGTGTCGAGGTTCTTCGCCCGTCCGATGCGGTCGCCGTGCCAGGCGACGGAGTCGCGGCCGTCGCGGTAGAGGCACATGCCGGCGGTGACGAAGGGCTCCCCGAGCTCGGGTCGGTAGTGCCGGCTCAGCTGCTCGCGGGCCTCGACGAGGACGGGGTGGGGGAGCGGCTCGCCCTCGCCGTAGAACTTCAGCAGGCGGGGGACGTCGACCATGCGCTCGTACATCTCGCGCCGCTCGGCGTGCCAGGGCACCACGTGGTGCAGGTGGTCGAACAGCTCGTCGGCGCCGCCGAGCCAGCCCGGGCGGTAGTCGACCCACGCTCCCCGCGTCAGCACCGTGCGCTGGAGCCCGCCCGTGAGGGAGCGCAGCTCGAGGTGGTCCGCGACGTCCAGCAGCGAGCCCTGGAGTGCCATGCTCATGCGGCCCAGCCTACGACACGTTCGAACACATGTTCTAGAGGTGGGCTGCGTGACATGCTGGGCGCGTGACGGAGCGCAGTGTGCTGGGTGGCGAGCTCGAGCCGTGTGGCAGCGACCCGGTGACGGGCTTCTTCCGTGACGGCTGCTGCAGCACCGGCTCGGAGGACCTCGGCAGCCACACCATCTGTGCGGTCGTCACGGCCGAGTTCCTCGAGCACCAGCGCGGCATCGGCAACGACCTGTCGACCCCACAGCCCGAGTACCGCTTCCCGGGGCTCGTACCCGGGGACCGCTGGTGCGTCACGGCGCTGAACTGGGCCCGGGCCTACAACGACGGGGTGGCTGCTCCTGTCGTGCTCGCCGCGACGAACGAGGCCGTGCTGCAGATGGTGCCGCTGGCAGGCCCTTCAGGAGCACGCCGTCGACGTGCCCGCCGACCCGAGCTCGCTCGAGCCGTAGCCGTGCGGAACCACTGCGTCAGCCGCGGCGTCCCACGGGCATGAGGCCAAGCCATCCGCGTTCCAGGCTCATCGCCCTCGGGGCCACGCTCGCCGTTGTCGCCGCAGTCGTGCTCGTCGTTGTCGTGGGGCAGGTGGTGAAGCGGCGCGGCGCGGACACCGCCAACGGATCGGTCGCCGTCAGGAGCGTTGCCGACCTCCGGGGCACGTGGACCGCGGTGAACGACGTCGGCGCGCCGTCGTCAGTCGTGCAGGGGTCGAGTGTCGCGCTCACCTTCGACGGCACGTCGCTGCGCGCGACGACGGGGTGCAACACGCTGACCGGAACCGTCCGGGTCGTCGACAGCACGCTCGTCGTCGACGGCCTCGGCGGCACCGAGATGGGCTGCAAGCCGGCGCTGATGGGTCAGGAGGAGTGGGTCGGGGAGATGCTGCAGGCGCGGCCTCGGCTCGAGCTCAGCGGCCCCACCCTGTCCCTTCTCTGGGGCGAGCACTGGCTCGGCCTGAGCTCAGAGGCGGCGGGCTGAGAGGCTGCGGGCTGACAGGCGGTCCAGCTCGGCGGTCAGGGCTGCGCGCAGGTCATCGTGCTGGGGTCCCAGCACCGTGTCGGGCTCCGGTGCCCGCCAGCGCTCGATCGGGTGCAGCGCCACCGGCCGCCAGACGTGGTCGGGGCCTTCCCACTCGTAGCGCGGCCACACGTGGGCGTGCAGGAAGGCGTCGTAGTTGCCCTGGATCTCGAGGTTGACGCGGCGGAACTGCGGGTCCCGCCGGGCGCACACGGTCTGCACCGCTTCGCCGAGCAGCTCCAGGCTGTCGAGGAAGGCGAGCCGCTCGGGCCTCGGCAGGTCGGTCAGCCGGTCCGCTCCCGGGGTGTCGGTGATGAGCACGGAGTAACCGGGCAGGAACTGCACGTCGCCCATGACGGCGAAGCCGCCCGGCAGCCGGCGCAGCACCGCGGGGTTCTCACCGCGCAGCGCCGAGCCCACGCGGTCCGTGCGCCAGTCGCGCTGGTCGCTGTCCTCGATGCCGGTCCCGGTCGGTGTCACGGCGGTGCAGCGTAGCGGCGCGTGGTGCACCAGGTTCTTCGGCGTGTCGCCACGACGGCCACCACCGCCGCCGCCACCATGAGCAGCGGTCGGCGCAGGGTCGGCCGTGTCACGAGGGGGAACTCTGATGTCGTTCATGACCGCTGTGCAGACCGTGTTGTCGAAGTACGCGACCTTCTCCGGTCGGGCCCGCCGCTCGGAGTACTGGTGGTTCGTCCTCTTCTACCTCATCGTCGCCGTGGTGGCGACGGTCATCGACAGCGCCGCCGGCCTGCCGCAGACGGCGGGCTACGGCCCGATCACGATGCTGGTGACGCTCGCGCTGCTGCTGCCGAGCCTGGCGGTGACGGCGCGACGCCTGCACGACACCGGCCGCAGCGGCTGGTGGATGCTGTTGTCGCTCATCCCGTTCGGCGGTCTCGTCGTTCTGTTCTTCGCGCTGCAGGACAGCAAGGGCCCCAACGCGTGGGGTCAGTCGCCCAAGGCGCTCGCCGCTCAGCCGGCGTAGCCGAACCAGCCGTACTCCCTGCCCTCCGGCGGCGTCGGCAGCTCCCACAGTGGACCTGCCGACGCCGCGGCGGCGTCGTGCACCGGGCGGGCGTCGAACGCCGTCCGCGTCTCGGGTATGCCGCGGGCCAGCCACTCCACGACGAAGGTCCAGCGCTCACCCGCCGGGAGCGGGTACAGCCAGTGCTGCATGCTGCCGTGGATGCCGCCTCCCATGCCGCTCAGGCCTGCGATGCGGGGTACCTCGGGGACACTGCTGAGGTCCTCTGGCGGCCCCTCGTGTGCCGCGGCGCCGATCTTCGTGCCGTCCTCGAGCAGCACGCCGATGCGCAGCGCGTTCCTCCATCCCCACTGGTCGTCGACGAGCTCGGTTCCGGGACGCTGCCAGGTCTGCGCCGTGAACGCCACGCCAGCCGGGTAGACCTCCAGACCCGTCATCGCCACGACGGTGTCGTCGCTGCGGCCGAGCTCCACCGTGCCGGCGACCGACACCGGCACGACGTTGACCGGCGGCTGCCACGGCATCTGCACGTAGACCGGGGGGTGGTCCTCGGCGGCCGGCGACGGGGGCAGCGGCTCGAAGAACGGTTCTGCCACAGGCTCGTCCGGCGACGTCATGAAGGCACGCTAGGCGACCACGCGGCGCCGGGAGGGTGGAAACGGTGAGGTGGGCGCACACGCGGGCACCCGGCATACCGGCTTTTGGGTCCGGTCGGGAGAGAATGGGCCCATGCCGCTCTACCGCGACGAGGCCATCGTGCTGCGCACCCAGAAGCTGGGCGAGGCCGACCGCATCGTCACGCTGCTCACCCGCGCCCAGGGCAAGGTGCGCGTGGTGGGCAAGGGTGTGCGCCGCACCAAGAGTCGGTTCGGCGCGCGGCTCGAGCCGGCCATGATGGTCGACGTCCAGTGCTACGAGGGGCGCAACCTCGACACCGTCACCCAGGCCGAGACGCTCGCGAGCTGGGGGGACGTGCTGGCGCGCGACTACACGACGTACACCGCGGCCACCGCGATGCTCGAGACGGCCGACCGGCTCACCGAGGAACGCGAGCCGTCGCTGCAGCAGTACCTCCTGCTGGCCGGTGCGCTGCGTTCGATGACCGAGGGTGCCCATGACCCCGGGCTCGTCCTCGACGCCTACCTGCTGCGCGCGCTCGCCATCGCCGGCTGGGCGCCGAGCTTCCACGACTGCGCCCGCTGCGGGGCCGAGGGCCCGCACCGCGCGTTCAACCTCGCCGCCGGTGGCACGGTGTGCCCGGTATGCCGCCCGCCCGGCTCCGCGGCGCCCGCGCCGGAGACGCTGCGGCTCCTGGCCGCGCTGCTCGCCGGCGACTGGGAGGTGGCCGACGCCTCCGAGGTCCGGCACCGCCGCGAGGGCACCGGCCTGGCGACGGCGTTCCTGCAGTGGCACCTCGAGCGCGGGGTCCGCTCGCTGCGGCTGGTCGAGCGCCGCGACCCCAGTGCTCGGCCGGATGCGCCGCCCGCGCAGGTGACCCCCCTGCGCGTCGAGGCGCAGGCATGAGCGGTCCCTACGCGCGCCCGTTCGCGCACCCGAGCGGCGCCACGCCCCCGCGGCTGCCCGCCGAGCTGGTGCCGAACCACGTCGCGATCGTCATGGACGGCAACGGCCGCTGGGCCAACCAGCGCGGTCTGCCCCGCACCAAGGGCCACGAAGCGGGGGAGGCGGCGCTGCTCGACGTCGTCGCCGGCGCCATCGAGGCCGGCGTCGGCCACCTGTCGGCCTACGCCTTCTCCACGGAGAACTGGAAGCGCTCGCCCGAGGAGGTCCGCTTCCTCATGGGCTTCAACCGCGACGTCATCCGGCGCCGGCGCGACCAGCTCCACGAGTGGGGTGTGCGGATGCGCTGGGTCGGTCGGCGCCCGCGTCTGTGGGGCTCGGTCATCAAGGAGCTCGAGGTCGCCCAGGAGCTGACGCGGCACAACACCGGGTTGACGCTCTACTTCTGCGTCAACTACGGCGGCCGCGCCGAGATCGCCGACGCGGTGCAGCGCATCGCCGAGCAGGTGAAGGCGGGGAAGCTCAAGCCGGGCTCGATCGACGAGCGCACGATCGCGCGCCACCTCGCCGAGCCGGACATGCCCGACGTCGACCTCTTCGTGCGCAGCTCGGGGGAGCAGCGCACGTCGAACTTCCTGCTGTGGCAGAGCGCCTACGCGGAGATGGTCTTCCAGGACACGCTGTGGCCCGACTACGACCGGCGCCACCTGTGGGAGGCGATCCAGACCTACGCCGAGCGGGACCGCCGCTACGGCGGAGCGATCGACACCCCCACCGCCTAGCGCTGGCAGTCGGCGCAGGTGCCGAAGATCTCCAGCGTGTGCTGGACGTCGGTGAAGCCGTGCTCCTCGCTGATCTTGTTGGCCCACCGCTCGACGGCCGGCCCCTCCACCTCGACGGTCCTGCCGCACTCACGGCACACCAGGTGGTGGTGGTGCCCGGTGCTGCAGGCGCGGTAGACCGCCTCGCCCTCCGCGGTGCGCAGCATGTCGATGGAGCCGTCGGCCGCCATCTGCTGCAGCGTCCGGTAGACCGTGGCGAGGCCGACCTTCTCGCCCGCCTCGCGCAGCAGCGCGTGCAGCTCCTGGGCTGAGCGGAACTCGTCCACGTCGGACAGCACGGCCGCGACCGCTGCGCGCTGGCGGGTCGGCCGACGTCCCGAGTCGGGCGCCGCCTTCGTCGTCTCGGCCATCAGTGCCCCGCCTCCCGGTCGTGTCCCGCTGTGGCGCCTGCAGGCTCGGCGCCGTGCTCGTCGTAGTGGCCCTCGTGCGCGGCGTGCCGGTGGCCGTCGTGGAGGTAGTCGACGTGGTCGTCGTGGGGCACGGCGTCGTGCCCGCAGCCCACGCCGTGCTCGTGCTCGTGCCCGGCAGCCCGGCGGTGCCGTGCGGCCCGCACGCGCGCCGCCACAGCCGTGCCCACCGCGGCGGCGATGAAGGCGGCGATGGCGAGCAGCACGATCGTGCCGCCCGAGGGCGTCTCGGCGTAGAACGACACCACCACGCCGCCCACGCTGGCCACCACACCGATGAGCACCGCCCAGCGGACGGTCGCCCGAAAGCTGCGGCCGAGCAGCTGGGCGGTGGCGTTGGGGATGATCATGAGCGCACTGATCAGCAGCAGCCCGACGATCCGCATCGAGACGACCACGGTCACCGCGGTGAGCACGGCGAGGGCGATGTTGAGGCCCGTCACCGGCATCCCACTGGCCCGGGCGTACTCCTCGTCGTTGGCCACCGCGAACAGCCACGGCCGCAGGAGCCACGTCCCGACGAGGACGACGAGGGCGAGCCCGGCGAAGACCCAGAGGTCGGCGGTGCTCGCGGTCGTGATGGCACCGAAGAGGTATGCCGTGAGGTTGGCGGGGCTGCCGCTCGGCGACTTCGCGATGATCACCACGCCGGCGGCGATGCCGCCGTAGAACATCACCGCGAGGGCGACGTCGCCGCTGGTGCGGCCGTGGGCGCGGATGAGCTCGATGGCGACCGCGGCGCCGACGGCCGCGACGAGGGCGGTCCAGACCGGAGCGGTGCCGGTCAGCACACCGACCGCCACGCCGGCGAGGGCGACGTGACCCATGCCGTCACCGATGAGCGAGAGCCGGCGCTGGACGAGGAAGACGCCCACGAGCGGAGCGGCGATCCCGACCAGCAGCGCGGCGACGAGGGCCTGGCGCATGAAGTCGAGCGACAGCAGCTCAGCCATGGTGCTCATCTCCCTGGGGGTCGAACGGGCCGGCGGCCGGTGCGGCGGCCAGCCTCGACTCGGCGAAGTCGGCCTCGTCGCCGGAGTGGTGGGCGTGGCCCACGACCGCCAGCCGCGAGTGGTGCCGCTCGAAATCGGCTGGGGCGCCGTCGAAGACGACGCGTCCGGACGCCATCGCGACGATGCGGGTGACGATGCCGGAGAGCGCCTCCAGCTCGTGGGTGACGATGAGCATCGTCGTGCCCTCGGCGGCCAGCCGGGCCAGCACGCCGGCCAGCACCTCCTGGTTGGCCGCGTCGACGCCGGCGGTGGGCTCGTCCATCACGAGGATGTCGGGGTGCGAGGCCATGGCGCGGGCGATGAGCACCCGCCGCTGCTGGCCGCCGGAGAGCGTGCTGACGTCGGTGCCGGCACGATCGGCCAGACCCACCACCTCGAGGCAGCGCGCGATGGTGCCGCCGTTGCCGGGGCCACCGAACCGCGGCTGCCACCAACGGCGCTGGGAGAGCAGACCCACGGCCACGATCTCCTCCACGGTGGCCCGCACCGACGCCGACAGCGTGTGGCGCTGGGGCACGTAGCCCAGCCGGGGGAAGTCGTTGAACTGCTCCCGCGGCACACCGAAGAGGCGCACCTCGCCGCCGAGCTGCTCGTTGAGGCCGAGCACCCCGCGCACGAGCGTCGACTTGCCGGAGCCGTTGGCCCCGAGCAGCGCGACGACCTCGCCGGGGGCGATCGTCAGGCTGACGTCCCGCACGACGGGCGCCTCGGCGTACCCGAAGGAGGCGTGGTCGACCTCGACCACCGGTGTGGCTGTCGGGTTCGCTGTGGTCGTCATGTGCACTCCTGTCCGGCGCGCAGCGTCGCCAGGTTGGCGCGCATCACGTCGAAGTAGTTGTTCCCCGCCGACTCGTCCGTGAGGCCCTCGAGCGGGTCGAGCACCTTCACCGCGGCACCGGTCTCGCGGGCCAGGGTCTCGGCGACGGCGGGGCTCACCAAGGTCTCGGCGTAGATGGTCGTGACGCCCTCGTCCTCGACGAAGTGCGCGATCCGCGCGAGGGCCGCCGGGCTGGGCTCGGCCTCGGGGGAGAGGCCGGTGATGCCCTCCTGGTGCAGGTCGTAGCGCGCCGCGAGGTAGCCGAACGCGGTGTGGCTGGTGACCAGGTCGCGGTTGCGGCAGGTCTTCAGGCCCTGGGCGAACTCGCGGTCGAGCGTGGACAGCTCGGCCGTGAAGGCAGCCGTGCGCCGACGGTAGTCCGCGGCATGGGCCGGGTCGGCCTTCTCGAGCGTCGACCCGATCGCCTCGGCGACGTCGGCGTAGCGCTGCGGGTCGAGCCAGAAGTGCGGGTCGAGGGCTTCGTCGGCGTGGGCGTCGTGCTCGTCCGCCGTCTCCCCGGCGTGATCGTCCGCCGCCTCGCCCGCGTGCGCGGCGTGCTCGTCGGCCGTCTCGCCGGAGTGGTCGTGCTCCGGGCCGGGCACCAGCCGCGCGGCGCCCGAGACGTCGAGCACACGGCCCCGGGCCTGGTGGTCCACCGCGTCGTCGACGGCGGGCTGGAACCCACGCAGGTGGACCACCACGTCGGCCAGCGCCACCGAGGCGACCTTGCGGGCGGTCAGCTCCACGTCGTGCGGCTCGACACCGGGCTTGGTCAGGCCGGTCACCGTCACCTGGTCTCCGCCGATGCGCGAGGCGGCGTACTCGACGGCGTAGAACGCGGCGGCCACCTCGACGGTGGCGCCCCCGCCGTCAGCGGTGGCAGTGCCACAGGCTGTCGCGCCGGCGGCCACCAGCCCGAGGGTGGCGGCCGTGGCGAGCAGTCGGCGCGTCAACATGACAATCATTCTCAGTCAAGATGAGAACGATTGTCAAAATCGCGGCGCCGGGCAGACGGCGACCAGGGGTCGCCCCGTCAGGAGCGGGGGACTGCCTGGGTGACGGCGATGGCCACAGCCAGCAGGATGACGGCGACACGCATGAGCCGCTCGACGCCCGTCAGGCGCGGCCAGCCGAGGAAGAGCATCCACGCGAGGAACAGCGCGACGAGGGCGGTCAGCACCCAGCCCCAGCCCGGGATGAGGATGCCGCCCACCAGCAGGGCGAGCACGGCGAGGAAGGGCACGGCGCGGGGAAGACGGCTCAACCGGGTCAGCAGCGGCAGGCTGGCCCGCTCGACGGAGGCGCGAAAGCTCGAGGACACGCCCCGAACCCTACGGCAGCGCGGTGGTGACGCCGCCGCCCGACCGCAGCGGGCGGCATACCGCCGTGATCGCAGCGGAGGCGGTCGGTAACCTTCTCCGCATGGCTGCACCGACCTCCACCGTGGACACCGTCGTCTCCCTCTGCAAGCGCAGGGGCTTCGTCTTCCCGTGCGGTGAGATCTACGGCGGTACGAGGTCGGCCTGGGACTACGGCCCCCTCGGTGTCGAGCTCAAGGAGAACATCAAGCGCCAGTGGTGGAAGTCGATCGTCACCGGTCGCGAGGACGTCGTCGGGCTCGACTCCTCCATCATCCTGCCGCGCGAGACCTGGGTGGCCTCGGGCCACGTCGGCGAGTTCTCCGACCCCCTGACCGAGTGCCAGTCGTGCCACAAGCGCTTCCGCCTCGACCACATGCAGGAGGCCATCGCCGAGAAGGAGGCGAAGAAGGGCAAGGAGGTCGACCCCGACACCATCCCCCTGAGCGAGATCGCCTGCCCGAACTGCGGCACCCGCGGCGCGTGGACCGAGCCGCGCGAGTTCAACATGATGCTCAAGACCTACCTCGGCGTCATCGAGGACGAGTCCGGGCTGCACTACCTGCGCCCCGAGACGGCCCAGGGCATCTTCATCAACTTCCTCAACGTCATGAACGCCTCGCGCAAGAAGCCGCCGTTCGGCATCGCGCAGACCGGCAAGAGCTTCCGCAACGAGATCACCCCCGGCAACTTCATCTTCCGCACCCGCGAGTTCGAGCAGATGGAGATGGAGTTCTTCGTCAAGCCGGGCGAGGACGAGGACTGGCACCAGTACTGGATCGACGAGCGCACCCGCTGGTACACCGACCTCGGCATCAACCCCGACAACCTGCGGCACTACGAGCACCCGCAGGACAAGCTGTCGCACTACTCCAAGCGCACGGTCGACATCGAGTACCGCTTCAACTTCGCCGGCTCGGAGTGGGGCGAGCTCGAGGGCATCGCCAACCGCACCGACTTCGACCTCGGCACGCACACGAAGCACTCGGGCACCGACCTCGTCTACTTCGACCAGGCCAGCGGCGAGAAGTACACGCCGTACGTCATCGAGCCGGCAGCCGGCCTGTCGCGGTCGCTGATGACCTTCCTCGTCGACGCCTACTCCGAGGACGAGGCCCCCAACACCAAGGGCGGCGTCGACAAGCGCGTCGTGCTGCGTCTCGACAAGCGCCTCGCCCCGGTCAAGGCTGCCGTGCTGCCGCTGTCGCGCAACGCCGACCTCACCCCGAAGGCGAAGGACCTCGCGACGACGCTGCGCAGGCACTGGAACGTCGAGTTCGACGACGCCGGTGCCATCGGTCGCCGCTACCGCCGCCAGGACGAGATCGGCACGCCGTTCTGCGTGACCGTCGACTTCGACACCCTCGAGGACCACGCGGTCACCGTGCGCGAACGCGACACCATGTCGCAGGAGCGGGTCTCGCTCGACCAGATCGAGTCCTACCTGGCCGCCCGCCTCGTCGGCTGCTGACAAACGTCATCGGTATGCCGTGACGGCTGTGTGAGGGTCGGCGGCGCCCCTGCCGGGAGGCTGGGTGCCATGACGACAACACTCGACGCCACCGCGCCTGCGCGGGTCCCGGACGGCGCGCCGGCGATCAGCCTTCGCGGCGTGGCCAAGTCCTTCGGCTCGGTCAGGGCCGTGCGCCGCATCGACCTCGAGGTCCGACCGGGCGAGGTCGTGGCCTTCCTGGGACCCAACGGCGCGGGCAAGACCACCACCATCGACCTCCTCCTCGGTCTCTCCACGCCGAGCGAGGGCACGGTGGAGCTGTTCGGCACCACGCCGCGTTCTGCGGTGGAGCAGGGACTCGTCTCGGCCGTCATGCAGACCGGCGGGCTCCTGAAGGACCTCACGGTCGCCGAGACACTGCGCCTGACGGCGTCGCTGTTCGGCCAAGCCGCCGAACCGGTCGAGGTGATGCGGCGCGCCGGCATCCTCGACATCGCCGACCGGCGCGTGGGGGACTGCTCGGGCGGCCAGCAGCAACGCCTGCGCTTCGCCATGGCGCTGCTGCCCGACCCGCAGCTGCTGATCCTCGACGAGCCCACGACGGGCATGGACGTGACCGGACGGCGCGACTTCTGGGGCGCGATCCGGCAGGACGCCGAGCGGGGTCGTTCCATCCTGTTCGCCACGCACTACCTCGAGGAGGCGGACGCCTACGCCGACCGGGTCGTCCTGCTGCGGCAGGGACGCGTCGTCGCCGACGGCACGGCCGCGCAGATCCGCGCCCAGGCTGCCGGTCGCACCCTCCGAGCCACGCTGCCGGGTGCGTCCGCCTCCGAGCTCGAGGCGTTGCGCGGCATACCGGGTGTCGAGGGCTTGGAGGTGCGCGGCGACAGCGTCCTCCTTCAGTCCAGCGACAGCGACGCGGTCGCCCGGCACCTGCTGACCACCACTGAGGCCCGAGACCTCGAGATCGAGGCCCGAGGCATCGAGGACGCCTTCCTCGCCCTGACCGCCGACCACGAGGGGAGCGACCAGTGACCGCCCTGACCCACCCGCTCGCCCAGCGTCGCAGTTCGCCTCGTCTGGGCGGGTTCAACACCACCCTGCTGGCGCTCGAGCTGCGGCGCGTGCTGCGCAACCGTCGCACGCTGGTCTTCACCCTCGCCATGCCCGCGGTGTTCTTCCTGCTGTTCGGCGTCGGTGCCGACTACGCCAGCCGGGACGCCGGCCGAGGCAACGTCTCGGCCTTCATCATGGTGAGCATGGCCGCCTACGGCGCGATGATCGCGACCACCAGCTCAGGCGCCGCCGTCGCCACGGAGCGTGCCCTGGGCTGGAGCCGGCAGCTGCGGCTGACGCCACTGCGCCCGGGGGCCTACGTGGCGGTCAAGATCGCCACGGCCATGGTGCTCGGCGCCATCGCCGTCCTGGTGGTCTACGTCCTCGGGGCCCTGACGAGCGCCGACATGGACGGTCTGGGGCTGTGGGTGTCCACGGCCGTGCTCGCCTGGGCAGGGGCGGTGGTGTTCGCCGCGTTCGGGCTCTTCATGGGCTACCTGCTGCCGAGTGAGAACGTCATGCAGGTGCTGGGTCCGGTGCTCGCGGTGCTGGCCTTCGGCGGAGGGCTCTTCATGCCGCTCGAGGAGGGGAGCACCCTGGCCACCATCGCCGAGTTCACCCCCATGTACGGCATCGCCAAGATCGCGCACGCGCCGCTCACCGGCGACAGCCTCGACATGGCCTGGGTCGTCAACGTCGTGGTGTGGGCCGCCGTGTTCACGGCCGGAGCGGCATGGCGGATGCGGCGTGACACAGCCCGTGTGTGACCGCCTTGTAGCGTGGCGGACGTGAGGACCTTGGCGGTCGTGCCCCGATTCCTGCGCGTCGACCGCGCCCGCTACTGGGGACTGTTCTTCGCCGGCGTCTGGCTGGTCTTCCTCGTCCCGGTCGTGCTCAGCGCCGCCGAGCGGGGCGAGGCGCGGGACTGGCTCGGGATCGCGGTGCTGGCCGCCTTTTCCGTGACCTACCTGGTAGCGGTCACGGTGGCGAGGCGCTTCTTCCGTGAGGGGCAGCCGGCGTCCCAGCGGACGGCGGCGCTGCTGCTCGGCGCGCTGGTGGTGCTGGCGGGCGCGGCGCTCCTGCTGCTGGGGGCGGACGCCCTCTCGACAGCGCCGTACCTCGCGGTGACCGGCGTCATGGTGTTCCGTCGCTGGGGGCCGCTCTGGGTGGTGGCGCTGGCGGCCACGGTCGAGGGCCTGGCCCGCCTCACCACCGGCTGGGAGCACCTCGACGGCATCGGCTTCTCGGTGCTGGGCGCCGGCTTCATCATGTGGGGCGTCATCCTCATGATGGAGCGCAACTTGGAGCTGGTCCGCACCCGGGAGGCGGAGGCCGAGCTCGCCGTCGAGACCGAGCGTGTGCGGTTCGCCCGCGACCTGCACGACATCCTGGGCCACTCCCTGACCGTGATCACCATGAAGGCCGAGCTGGCGGGGCGCCTCATCGAGGTGGACCCCCAGCGTGCCCAGGTCGAGGTGGCCGAGCTCGAGCGGCTGGCCCGCGACGCGTTGGCCGACGTGCGGCGCACCGTGCAGGGCTACCGCGACATCACGCTCCCCGGCGAGCTGGCGCGGGCTCGAGCCACACTGGCGACCGCAGGCATCACTGCGAGCGTGTCGAGCGCGGCCGAGGCCCCTCCCTCCCACCTGAGGGAGCTGTTCGCGTGGGCGGTGCGCGAGGGCGTCACGAACGTGGTGCGGCACAGCGGGGCGACGGAGTGCAGCGTGACCGTCGAGCCGTTGTCGGTCACGGTGGCCGACAACGGGGTCGGCCCTGGAGGCGGCACCCTGGCGGGTGGCAACGGGCTGCCCGGCCTGAGGGAGCGCGCCTCCGCGGTGGGTGCGCGAGTCGTCGCCGGTGCCGCTGGGCCGCAGGGGTTCTCGCTCATGGTGACGTCGGCCGAGGCAGGGTCATGACGATCCGCCTCCTGCTGGCCGACGACCAGGCCCTGGTGCGCGGAGCGCTGGCGAGCCTGCTCGGGCTCGAACCGGACATGACGGTCGTGAGCGAGGTCAGCCGCGGCGACGAGGTGGTCGAGGCGGCGCGTGAGCACCGACCGGACGTCGCGCTGCTCGACGTCGAGATGCCGGGGCTCGACGGCATCGCGGCCACCGCCGCGCTGCGCGCAGCAGTTCCCGACGTGCGGGTCATGATCGTGACGACCTTCGGGCGTCCCGGATACCTGCGCCGGGCGCTCGAGGCGGGGGCGTGCGGGTTCGTGGTCAAGGACACTCCCGCCCGGCAGCTCGCCGAGATGGTGCGGCGGGTGCACGCCGGCCTGCGGGTGGTCGACCCCGACCTTGCCGCAGACTCCCTGACGGGAGGGGAGTCGCCGCTGACGCCCCGTGAGACGGACGTGCTGCAGGCGGCGCGTCGCGGGGGCTCGGTGGCCGACATCGCCAAGGAGGTCTTCCTGTCGGAGGGCACCGTGCGCAACCACCTCTCCTCGGCGATCGGCAAGACCGAGGCGCGCAACCGGGCCGACGCGGTGCGCATCGCGGAGGAGCGTGGCTGGCTCTAGCGAGCCGGCGTCAGGAAGTGCGAGTCGGGGTCAGGGTGCGCCCCGGCCTCAGGGCGTCCGGCCCGTCGCGACGGGCCGGCGCGGGTCGGTGATCCACTCGCTCCACGAGCCGACGTAGACGGGTGCTTCGACGCCGACCTCGTACAGGGCGAGGGCCTGGTGCGCGGCGGTCACGCCGGAGCCGCAGTAGGTGCCGACCGGCACACCCGGCTCGACGCCCAGGGCCGCGAAGCGCTCCCGCAGCTCGTGGTGCGGTCGGAACCGGCCGTCCGGCCCCATGTTGTCGAGGGTCGGTGCGCTGACCGCCCCGGGGATGTGCCCCGCCACGGGGTCGATCGGCTCGGTCTCGCCGGCCCAGCGCTCGGTGGACCGGGCGTCGAGCAGCACGCCGAGCCGGGCGACCTCGGCCGCCCCGTCGGCGTCGAGCAGCGGCAGGCAGCCGGCGCGCGCCTCGAACGTGCCGGCGCCCGGGGGTGGCACGTCTGTGGTCGTGGGGCCACCGGACGCCGTCCACGCCGCGAAGCCGCCGTCGAGCACCTTCACGAACCCGAGGCCGAAGTAGCGGAACACCCACCAGGCGCGGGCGGCGGCCGTGCACGCGCCCTGGTCGTAGACCACGACCCGGCTGTCGGCGTCGACGCCGCAGCGGCGCAGCGCCGCCTGCACCGAGTGGGCCGTCGGCATCGGGTGCCGCCCGCGGGGACCGGGCGGGCCGGCCAGCTCGGCGTCGAGGTCGACGTGGTGGGCGCCGGGCAGGTGCGCCCGCTCGTAGTCGTCGCGTCCCTTGCCGATGGCGCCGAGGTGGTACTGAACGTCGATGACGAACACGTCGCCGAGCCGGCCACGCAGGTCCTCGGGGCTGATGAGGGCGCTCATGGGGCACATCCAACCGCAGCGCCACGGGCCTCGCGTAGCGTCGGGCCCATGACGACCCGGCTGGTGCTGGTGCACGGCACCCGCGTGAGCAGCGCGCAGTGGCGGCTGCCCGCCTACCGTGAGGTGCTCGCCGACCTCGACGTCGTCACCCCCGACCTGCCGGGTCACGGGCTCCGGGCGGGTGAGCGGTTCACCACCGCTGCCGCGGTCGAGGTGATCGCCGCGGCGGTCGAGGGAGCCGGGCCCGACGTCCCGGTCGTCCTCGCCGGGCACTCCCTCGGGGGCTACATGGCCATGGCGTATGCCGCGCGGCACCCCGACCGCCTCGCCGGCCTCGTGCTGGTCGGGGCGTCCGCGGTGCCCCGGGGACCGGGCGCCGCGGCATACCGCGCCTTTGCCTCGCTCATCCCGCGCGTCGGCCCGGAGCGGATGGCCCGGCTGTCCAACCGGGTGCTCACGCGGCTCACCGACGCCGAGACGGCGCGGGCGGTGCTCGACGGCGGCGACTCGTACGCGGCCACGGCCGACGCGTGGGCCGCGGTGATGGCCGACGGCGACCCCCGGCTGCTGCGGGAGGTGACCTGCCCGGTGCTGCTCGTCAGCGGCCAGTGGGACCAGCTGCGCGTGCACGCGCGGGAGTTCGCGGCGCAGTGCCGCGACGCCAGAGTGGTGGTCGTGCCGCGTGCCACCCACCTGCTGCCACTCAGCCACCCCCGCGTGGTCGCCACGATGCTGCGTGACTTCGCCCTCGAGGTGGGCGACAGCGCGGATTCGGGGCAGAGCGCCGCCACCTGAGACAATGCGGGCGCCATGACCAGCACCGCCACCGCCCCCGCAACTGCAGCCACCTCTGCCGCCAACCCTGCAGCCGGCCCTGCCGCCGGCCCGGTCCTGCCGCCGCTGCAGATCGGCCCCCACACCATCGAGTCGCCCGTCGTGCTCGCGCCGATGGCCGGCATCACCAACCGCGCGTTCCGGAAGCTGTGCCGTGAGTACGGCCAGGAGGGGCTCGAGCGCGGTGGCGCGAGCGGGGCGACCTCGCTCTACGTGAGCGAGATGATCACGTCGCGGGCCCTGGTCGAGCGCACCCCGGAGTCGATGCGGCTGATCGAGCACGACCCGGAGGAGAACCCGCGGTCGATCCAGCTGTACGGCGTCGACCCGGCGACGGTCGCCGCCGCCGTGCGGATGCTGGTCACCGAGGACCGCGCCGACCACATCGACCTGAACTTCGGCTGCCCCGTGCCCAAGGTGACCCGCAAGGGCGGGGGAGCGGCGCTGCCGTGGAAGCGCGACCTCTTCGAGGCGATCGTGACGGCCGCCGTGCGCGAGGCCTCACCGTCGGGCATCCCCGTCACGGTGAAGATGCGCAAGGGCATCGACGACGAGCACCTGACCTACCTCGACGCCGGGCTCATCGCGGAGCGGGCCGGGGTCGCAGCGGTCGCCCTGCACGGGCGGACCGCCTCCCAGGCCTACTCCGGCGAGGCGGACTGGACCGCGATCGCCCGCCTGAAGGACACGGTCAAGAGCGTCCCCGTGCTCGGAAACGGTGACATCTGGTCGGCCGAGGACGCCGTGCGGATGGTGGAGGAGACCGGCTGCGACGGCGTCGTCGTCGGGCGGGGCTGCCTCGGACGACCCTGGCTGTTCACCGACCTGGCAGCCGCCTTCGCCGGCACCCCGGCCCGCGTCGAGCCGACCCTCGGTGAGGTGACCGCGACCATGCGCCGGCACACCGAGTACCTCATCGACTTCTACGGCGACGAGTTCAAGGCCTGCCGCGACATCCGCAAGCACATCGCGTGGTACCTCAAGGGTTTCCCCGCCGGGTCGACCGTCCGCAACCAGCTCGCCCTCGTGGACTCGCTCGAGGCGCTCGACGCCCTCATCGCCACGATGGACCCCGACGCGCCCTGGCCCGGTGATGCCGCCGAGGGGCAGCGGGGCCGTGCGGGTTCGCCGCGCCAGGTGGCGCTGCCGGAGGGCTGGCTCGAGTCGCAGGAGCTCAACGACACCGCGCGGGAGGCCGTCGCGCAGGCGGAGCTGTCGGTCTCCGGCGGGTAGCCGTCGCACGAAGCTGCTGCCCGGCCACCGGTGGGATGGCCGAGCAGCAGCGGTTCGTGGCCTGCGGGTCCCGCTGGGAGTACGCCGCTACTGGGCGGCGACGCCGTGCGCCACGGCCTCGAGCAGCTGGGAGCTGAACGCCGGCAGGTCGTGGGGGTTGCGGCTGGTGATGAGGTTGCCGTCGACGACGACCTCCTTGTCGACCCACTCGCCGCCCGCGTTGCGGATGTCGGTCTGCAGGCTCGGCCACGACGTCAGCTGCTTGCCGCGCACCACATCGGCCTCGACGAGGGTCCAGGGCGCGTGGCAGATGGCGGCGACGACCTTGCCGGACTCCACGAAGTCGCGGATGAAGGCCACGGCGTCCTCGTCCATGCGCAGGGCGTCGGGGTTGGCCACGCCGCCGGGCAGCACGAGGGCGTCGTAGTCGTCGACGGAGGCACTGGAGACGGTCTTGTCGACCGGGCGCTTCTCCGCCTTGTCGAGGTGGTTGAAGGTCTGTACCTCGCCCGGCTTGGGGCTGAGCAGCACTGGGGTGGCCCCGGCGTCGCTGACGGCCTTCCACGGGTCGGTCAGCTCAACACGCTCGATGCCTTCGCCGGCGACGAGGAACGCGATGGTCTTTCCACTCAGGTGGCTCATGCCCCAACCCTGCGCCCGGTGCGAGAGGACCGCAATTCCTGGCGCGGAAAGGCTGCTGACCTGCACTGTCGCGGTTCCGCACACCGTTGTCGGCGGTCCGTGGCAGCCTCGACCCATGGTCGGCACACCCGGGGGATCGGCGGAGCGTCCAGCGCTGTTCTTCGACGGGCCCGAGGAGTTCCGGGCCTGGCTGGAGGAGAACCACGCGACGCACAGCGGTGTGTGGGTCGGCCTCTACAAGAAGCACGCGGCCCACCTCGGCCTCACCTACCGTGAGGCGCTCGACGAGGCGCTCTGCTACGGGTGGATCGACTCGGTCTCCCAGCGCATCGACGACGACACCGTGCGCCAGCGCTGGACCCCGCGGAAGGCCGGCAGCGTGTGGAGCCGCGTCAACATCGACCACGTGGCGCGCCTGACCGCCGACGGGACGCATGCACCCCGCCGGGCTGGCGGCGTTCGAGCGCAGGAGCGAGGAGCGCTCCGGCGTCTACTCGTTCGAACAGGGCGAGCTGGCGCTGCCGGACGGCTACGAGGACCGCCTGCGGGCCAACCCGGCGGCTGCGGCGTTCTGGGAGGTCGCCACCCCGTCCTACCGCAAGGCCGTGACCTCATGGGTGCGCGATGGCAAGCAGGAGGCCACCCGTGAGAAACGGCTGGCCCAGCTCATCGACGACTGCGCGAACGGGCGGCTCGTTCCGCCCCAGCGCTACGGCACGACGCCGAAGTGGGTCGAGCGCGCTGCGCGGGCCGCGCGGGAGGCCACCTAGAGTCAGCACCGTGGGCTACACCGACACCGACCGGGAGCGCTGGGTGCGCGAGGACCCGGTGCTCAAGCGCGCCGACCGCGACGACTTCGCTCGCGACCGCGCCCGGCTCGTGCACTCCGCCAGCCTGCGCCGTCTGTCGTCCAAGACACAGGTCGTGCAGCCGGGCGACGACGACTTCGTGCGCAACCGGCTCACCCACTCGCTCGAGGTCGCACAGATCGGTCGCGAGTTCGGGGCGGCGCTCGGGTGCAGCGCCGACGTGGTCGACACCGCGTGCCTCGCCCACGACATCGGCCACCCGCCGTTCGGTCACAACGGTGAGCAGGTGCTCGACGAGATCGCCTCTGGCATAGGTGGGTTCGAGGGGAACGCCCAGACGCTGCGGCTGCTGACCCGGCTCGAGGCCAAGCGGGTGCACCCCGATGGGCGCCCCGCCGGACTCAACCTGACCCGGGCCAGCCTCGACGCCGCGACCAAGTACCCGTGGCAGCGCGGGGAGGGACCGGACGGCACCCGCAAGTTCGGTGTCTACGCCGAGGACCTCGACGTCTTCACGTGGTTCCGCGACGACGTCCCGCCGGGGCGGCGCTGCCTCGAGGCAGAGGTCATGGACTGGTCCGACGACGTCGCGTACTCGGTGCACGACGTCGAGGACGCCGTGGCCTCGGGCCGGCTCGACCTGCGGCGGCTGCGCGACACCTCCGACGTGGCGCAGGTGCTGGCCATGGCCGGTGGACTGTATGCCGCCGACCTCGGCGCCGACGAGCTCGGCGCAGCGCTGGACCGGGTCCTGGCCACCGGGGCTGTGCCCACGACCTACGACGGGTCGCGGCGCGACCTCGCGGCGCTGAAGGACATGACGTCGCGGCTCATCGGCCGGTTCGTCCTCGCGGTGGAGAACGCGACCCGCCAACGTCATGGCGACGGCGACCTCACCCGCTACGCCGCCGACCTCGTGGTGCCCGACGACACCCGCGCCGAGGTCGCCGTGCTCAAGGCCGTGGCTGCGCACTTCGTCATGTATGCCGTGGAGCGCGTCGAGGTGATGTCCGGCCAGCGCGCGGTGGTCCAGGACCTCGTCGCGGCCTACCAGGAGTCGCCCGCCGAGCGCCTCGACCTGGACCTCCTGCCTGACTGGAAGGCTGCCGAGTCGGAGGCCGCCGCCCTGCGGGTCATCGTCGACCAGGTGGCCTCGCTGACGGATGTCCGGGCCCTCTCGCTGCATCGACGGTGGTGCTGACGAGGCGCGCTGTCCGGTGCGAGAATGGGACGCTGGCTGAAGGAGCCCAATGTCGGACCTGGTCGAGGCCTCACCCGTTGAACGCGCCCAGGAGGCGCTGGCGCGCCACTCGTGGCGTGAGGCGTTCGACCTGCTCAACGGCGAGGACGAGGCCGGCAGGTTGGCCCCCGCGGAGCTGGGGCTGTTGGCCCAGGCTGCCTGGTGGGTCGGGCGGCTGCCCGTCGCGATCGACGCCCTCGAGCGCGCGTATGCCGCCGCGACCAGGGCACACGACAACGAGACCGCCGCCGTGCTCGCCGTCACGCTGGCCCGTGACCACCTCTTCCGCAACGCGGCGCCCGTCGCCAACGCGTGGCTGCGCCGAGCGGAGCGCATCCTGGAGCACGCGGACGAGGGCCTCGGGCACGGGTGGCTGGCAGCGACACAGTCCTTCCACGACGCGATCGTCGGTGACGACGAGGGGGCGCTGGCCAACGCGACCCGTGCGCTCGAGATCGGACGACGCCACCAGGACCGCAACCTCGAGACCTTCGCGCTGGCGGAGCGTGGGGCGGCACTGGTGTCGGCCGGCAGGGTGGCGGAAGGGCTCGACCTGATCGACGAGGCCACGGTCGCCGCCATCTCGGGCGAGCTCGAGCCGGACGTTGCCGGCGGAGTGTGCTGCACGACGATCGAGACCTGCAGCGCGCTCGGAGAGTGGACGCGGGCAGGGGAGTGGACCGAGGCGCAGGACAGGTGGTGTCGGCGCGAGGGCATCAGCGGTTACCCGGGGATGTGTCGGGTGTTCCGATCCGAGATCAAGCGGCGTCGGGGTGAGTGGCTCGAGGCCGAGGCGGAGGCCCGGCAGGCATCGGTGGAGCTGCGCGGCTTCGTGCCGGCGGCGGTGGGCACGGCCGTCTACCAGATCGGCGTCATCCGGCTGCGGCGCGGTGACCTACCCGGCGCCGAGGCCCTCCTCGTCGAGGCGCACGCCTTGGGCACCGACCCCGAACCTGCGCTGTCCCTGCTGAGGCTCGCCGAGGGAAAGGTCGGCGTGGCCGCCATGGGGATACGGCGAGCCCTCGACGGCCCTGTGCGGACGCCGGCCTGGCGGGCGACGCCCGACACGGGCCTCTACCGGCTGCCGCTGCTCGAGGCGCAGGTCGAGATCGCCCTGGCCGGGTCCGACAACGCGACGGCGCGGACGGCTGCCGAGGAGATCGGGCGCATCGCGGACCAGTTCGGGACACGGGTGCCAGCGGCCGCTGCCGCGGGCACGATGGGGGCGGTCGAGGCGAGTGAGGGTGCGCTCGACGCGGCGCGGCGGGACCTGCAGCGCGCCGTCGAGTTGTACTCAGCGGCCGACGCGCCCTACGAGCTCGCCATCGCGCGGCGTGGCCTGGCCGAGGTCCACGCCGCCGCCGGTGACCCGGATGCGGCGATCGTCGAGGCGAGGGCTGCCCGGGCCGTGTTCGAGCACCTCGGCGCGACCCCTGACCTGCAGCGGACCACCCGGTTGCTGGTCACGCTCGAGGCCGCGACCGACCCCCATGCCCTCGGGGGTGCGGGAGGCAACGTGGGGGGTGTGGCCGGTACCGAGCGGGTCGTGCGAGCGTTCGTCTTCACCGACATCGTCGACTCAACGAAGCTCACCGAGCTGCTGGGCGACGAGTCGTGGTCACGGGTCCTCGACTGGCACGACAAGGCGCTGCGCAGTGTCGTCGCCGAGCATGGAGGCCAGGAGATCAAGGCGACGGGCGACGGGTTCTTCCTCGCCTTCGACGATGTGGACCAAGCCATCGACGCGGCGCTCGCGATCCAACGACGGCTGGACGACCAACGGCGAGAGTACGGCTTCGCACCCCACGTGCGCATCGGTGTGCACAGGGCGGAGGCGAGCCGGACCGGCCTCGACTACATCGGTGGCGGCGTCAACCTCGCCGCGCGTATCGGTGCGGCCGCCGCGGGGTCCGAGGTGCTGGTGAGCGCCGCGACGCTGCAGTCCTCGCGGCGGCGCGACCTGCCGGTCGATCGTCGGTCGGTCAAGCTCAAGGGCTTCAGCGAACCCGTCGAGGTCGCGTCCCTCGGCTGGCGGTGACGTGCCTCGACGGAGGTGGACTGCCCTGCAAGAGACCCCGCCGGCGTCGAATGCGGAGGATGCTGCCTCCATGAGAGTCGCGGCGGCTGCCTGCTCGCTCGTGCTCGGCGTTGGATTCGGCCTCCCGGGCGTGGTCGGCGCGCGGCACCTGGCCCGCACGGGTGAGGTCTGGAAGTTCCTCGGGTTCCCGACCTACGGCAGCGGCCCGTTCGAGCGCTGGGGCGTTCCGACATCCGTGGCGCTGATGTCGGGCTTCGTCCTCGTGTGCGCCGCGGAGCTCGTGCTGGGCGCGATGATCCTGGCTGACGCTCCGGGCACGAAGGCCTTCTCGATCGCGCTTCTGCCGTTCGAGTTCGCCTACTGGGTCGGTTTCGCGTTGCCCTTCGGCCCGCCTCTCGGCATCGCTCGGACCGTCCTGCTGTTTGTCTGACGACAACCCGCAACAAGCGCACGCACCTGTCTCGGAGCGTGCGAACGTCAGAAGCGGTTCAGCGCCTGCGCCCCTTCAAGGGACGGCGAGCGTCGTCCGCGCAACAGGAGCAGCACCCAGTGAGACTGCTGGTGCTCAGGCTGCCGGAGGGGAGACCGCTGAGCTGTCGTGGCGATAGCCCGTGAGCCGGAGCAGGCCTTTGACGAGGGCGAAGCCCGCCACGAGTGCCACACCCCACCAGGGGTGACCCAGAGCGGCAAGGCAGATGCCGCCCACCGCGAACCACGCCAGCATGAAGACCGCCAGCGGGACGCCCTGCAGCCGCCTGGTGGCTTTGGGGGCGGCGAAGAGTCCCCACAGCCCAGCCATGGCCGACACGCTGATGACCGCGACGACGATGCCCACGAGGCCGCCGAGGCTCACGGACCACCAAGCGACCGCCACCAGACCCAGCACCTCGACGAGGAAGAGAAGGGCCAGCAGGAACCCCTGCAACGGGCTCACCGCCAACCCGGCCGGATGGGGTGCTGGGGGAGGGTCGGTGAGGGCCACGAAGACGATGCTAGGTCGAGTCCACGGGTGACCTGCGCACAACGCCATGTCTGGACATGCCCGTGGCCCCGCCGGTGTCGACGGGGTGTGGGGCGGGGCCGTTACAGGTGCCAGGTGACGTGCGTGGCGGTGATGGTGCAGGTCAGGTCGCGGTCGTGGACCAGGGTGTGGTGCCGTACCGCAGAGCAGGGCCGTGTTGTCCAGCGCCGTGTCGCCCTTCTCCCACCAGGGGATGCCGTGGTGGGCGTCGCACCACTGGGCCGGGACGGTGCAGCCGGGGTAGGTGCAGCCGCCGTCGCGCAGCCAGGCGGCCAGCCGGATCGCGGGTGGGACCAGGCGTTTGCGGCGGCCGACGTCGAGCAGCTCGCTCCGGGTGCCGAGCACGGCGGGGATGAGGTCGGCGTCGCAGGCCAGGCGGCGGACGGTGCCGGCGGTGAGCAGCTCCTGGCCCAGGGTCAGCCCGGCCCCGCGGACGGCGCCGGTCAGCTGCTCCAGGCTCATCGTGACGACCAGCTGCGCCTTGGCGGTCTTCGGGGCCTTCCCGGGGGAGGAGACCCCGCGGCCGATGATGGCCAGCAGGGCGTCGGCGCGCCGCGCGGCCGGGGTCCGCAGGTCGGGCTCGGGCCTGGACCGGTCCGCGGTCCGGATGGGTTGCGGGCGGGCCAGCGGGTCGATCGCGGCGTCCAGGATCGCCGCGCCCTCCGGGTCGAGGACCAGGCGGTAGGTGGACATCCCGGCCGGGCCGGGGGACTTGAACAGCGCCCGGGCCGAGCGTTGCCGCTCGGCGAGGTGCTCGGCGTCCTTCTCGGGGCGCAGCAGCGCGGCGGCGTGCCGGATCGCGATGGCCAGCTGCTTCTCCGTCAACGCGGGGGCGGCGCCGATGAGGGTGGCGGTGTCGTCCTCGAGCTGGTCGGGGTCGGCCACCGGCGCCGCGGACCGGTGGAACCGGGCGAGCTGGGCGGCCTTCGGCAGGCTGACCGCGCCGACTCTCGACGGCGGTCGCCAGGTCCCGCAGGCGCGGGTCGCGGCACGCGTCGGCGACCACCTGCAGGGTGGAGGCGTGCCCGGTGCTCATCCCGGGCGCCGCCTGGGTGGCCCAGTCCACCCCCGACCAGCCCTGCTCCGAACCGAGGCCGCGGGTGCGGGCCTCGGCCACCACCGCGACCTGCTGCGCCTCCGCGCCCGCCCGCACCCGCTCCAGGTGGCCCAGGGTGTCGGCGACCTCGGTGTCGGACAGCGCCCACAGCTGCGACGCCTGCGCCCGGCCGCCGGCCAGCGCCGCGTCCGCGGCCCGGGCCGCGGACAGCACCGGCCGGGACCCGAACGCCGAGGGAGTCGCCGAGGTGGACATGACGACAACCCTAGGTGAGACCACCGACAACCCAACTTCTGACAGAACAGACGGAAACCGTTGCAGCGCAATGGAATGCGCGGCATACGAAGAGGGTCTGCGCAAGCCGAGAACGACGACCTGTGGACGGTGTGGCGTCCGCCGGTCCGGTGTGGACGACCGGGGGAGGCGACGTCGGGGCGGGCGCCGCGCACCCGGCATACGGACTGTGGTGGAGCCTCGCGCGGCTGTCGGGGGTGACCACCTAGACTCAGGCCCGACAAGGAGGACACGTGGCGGGTCGGATCAAGGCCGACGACATCGCGCTCGTGAAAGAGCGCTCGTCGATCGAGGACGTGGTGCGCGAGCACGTCACCCTGCGCCCTGCCGGTCCGGGGTCGATGAAGGGCCTGTGCCCGTTCCACGACGAGAAGACCCCCTCGTTCAACATCCGGCCCACGGTCGGGGCCTGGCACTGCTTCGGCTGCGGCGAGGGTGGCGACGTCATCTCGTTCATCCAGAAGGTCGAGCACCTGACCTTCGCGGAGGCCGTCGAGCGCCTGGCCCAGAAGCTCGGCATGGAGCTGCAGTACGAGGAGGGCGGCAGGCCCCGCGACGGGGAGTCCCTCGGCCGCCGCTCCCGGCTCATCGAGGCGCACCGGGTCGCCCAGGAGTTCTACGCCCACGCCCTGCTCAACCTCCCCGAGGCGAGGGCCGGCCGTGACTTCCTGCGCGCGCGAGGCTTCGACAGCAAGGCCGCCGAGCGGTTCGGCGTCGGCTTCGCCCCGCGAGGTGGGGAGGAGCTGACCCGCCACCTGCGCTCGAAGGGCTTCACCGAGGAGGAGATGACCCTCGGCGGTCTGTCCGGCCGGGGGAGCCGGGGACTCTACGACCGGTTCCGGGGTCGGCTGGTCTGGCCGATCCACGACATCACCGGTGACACCGTCGGGTTCGGTGCGCGGCGGCTGTTCGACGACGACCGCATCGCCGCGAAGTACCTCAACACCTCCGAGACCCCGATCTACAAGAAGTCGACCGTGCTCTACGGCCTCGATGCCGCCAAGAAGGCGATCGCCGCCGAGCGGAAGGCGGTCGTCGTCGAGGGCTACACCGACGTGATGGCCTGCCACCTGGCCGGCGTGGAGGGCGCCGTGGCCACCTGTGGCACCGCCTTCGGCGTCGACCACATCAAGGTGCTCCGGCGCATCATGCGCGACGAGGCCGACCTCGCGCCGGCCAGGGTCGTCTTCACCTTCGACGGCGACGCCGCCGGTCAGAAGGCCGCGATGCGCGCCTTCGGCGAGGACCAGCGCTGGGCCTCGCAGTCGTTCGTGGCCGTGGCCGAGGACGGCATGGACCCGTGCGACCTGCGCCAGGCCAAGGGTGACGCCGCCGTGCGCCACCTCGTCGACGACGCCGTGCCGATGTTCGAGTTCGCGGTGCGCACCACCCTCAACCGGTTCGACCTCTCGACCGCCGAGGGCCGCGTGCAGGGCATGCGCGCCGCAGCCCCCATCGTCGCCAACATCCGCGACACCTCGATGCGCCCCGAGTACACCCGCACGGTCGCGGGGTGGATCGGCGTGGAGGTGGAGCAGGTGCAGGCCGAGGTGGCCCGCGCCGGCCGGATGGCCGCCCGTGAGGCCAAGGGCGAGGGCGGCCAGCACGGATCATCCGCCCACCGCGATGTCGAGGTGGTGCCCGAGCCGTCGGTCGAGGAGGCGCGCGCCACCATGCCGACACCCGACCTGCGCGACCCCGTCGTCTTCGCCGAGCGGCAGCTGCTGCAGTGCCTGCTGCAGTTCCCCTCGTGCTTCGACCCGGCCGACGCCGACGCCATCGCCCCCGAGTCCTTCAGCGCCCCTGCCCACCAGGCCGTGTTCGACGGCATCCGCGCGGCCGGCGGTCTGCAGCCGGGCCTGTCGGAGAAGGCCTGGGCCGACAAGGTCACCGAGGCGGCGCCGCTGGCCGTCCGACCGCTGGTCTCCGAGCTCGCCGTGGCGCCCCTGCCCACCCGGTTCGACAAGGCCACCGGACTGCCCGAGCGCCGCTACACCACAGCGCTCCTGGTCCGGGTCAAGGAGATCTCCCTGACCCGCAAGATCGCCGACGCGATGTCGGCCATGCGGCGGATGGCGACCGACCCGCACAGCGACCCGGCACAGTCCCGCGCCCTCAGTGGGGAGCTGCAGACCCTGCAGCGCGAGCTGGCCGACCTGCGCGAGCGGGTCAGCTGATGGGGTGGTCGCTGCGCCGGGACCGGCCCGAGAAGGTCCCGCAGGTCGCCCGCGACGCCGTGTCGCTCGGCCGCGGTGAGCGCCTGCTGGCCTGGGCGCGTGACGACACCACCGGCGCCGTGGTCGTGGCCAGCAACCACCGCCTGTATGCCGTGAGCCCGGCGGGTGACGTCGTGCTCGACCGTCCGTGGCACCTCGTCGACGCCGGTTCGTGGTCGCACGAGGCCTTCCTCCTCACCGTCACCTGGGTGGACCGGCAGCGGCCGGCCCAGTGGGTGTTCAAGGAGGCCACCCTGCTGCCGGAGACCCTGCGGGAGCGGGTGCAGGCCTCCGTGGTGCTCGCGCAGAAGGTCGACCTGGGGGACCGGCGCAGCGCCCGGGCGGTGATCCGCCAGGACCTGGCCTCCGGTGAGCTCGTCGAGCAGGTGGTGCTGGGCAAGGGCGTGCGGCCCGGTGACCCCGGCGTGGAGGAGCAGACGCGGGCGGCGCTGGCCTACCTCAAGGAGCAGGTCGGCCTCACCTGAGCGCTTCCCGCGCCGGGCTCGACACGGGTGTCAACACGGCCTCGACACGGGCTGAGGGCGATCGCCACGGGCTCGACACGGGAGACCAGCCCGTTTTCTGAGCGGGGCCCAACCTTTGCTATGGTTGCGCAGCGCCATCGAGGCGGACCGGAAACGGTCGGCCGGATGACCATTCCCCTGTAGCTCAATTGGCAGAGCAGCCGGCTGTTAACCGGCAGGTTGTTGGTTCGAGTCCAACCGGGGGAGCCACGACGAAAGGCCCGGATCCCGAGCAGGGATCCGGGCCTTCTCGCGTACCCGGGAGGGTCGACCGTCAGCCGTCTCGGCCACCGATGCCGCCCGCGGGGGCCGGCTCGACGTCGCCACCGGTCGGAGCCACCGGGACACCGGGGAGGGTGGTCCGGCCACGCCGGCTGAGCCGCTGCTCGACCATGCGTGCGAGCACCGTCAGCAGGTAGTTCATGGTGATGAACAGGACCGCCGCCACGATGTAGGCGGGCACCGTGTTGGCGTAGGCCGAGCCGAGCGTCTTGGACCAGTTCAGCAGCTCGAGGTAGGTGATCGCGTAGCCGAGCGCCGAGTCCTTCAGGACGACGACCATCTGGCCGATGAGGGCCGGGAGCATGGCGGTGAGGGCCTGCGGCAGCTGGATCGAGCGCAGCACCTGGCCGCGGGTCAGGCCGATCGACAGCCCCGCCTCCGACTGCCCGGCGGGCAGCGAGTAGACCCCGGAGCGGACCAGCTCGGCGACGACGGAGCCGTTGTAGAGCGTGAGGCCGGTGACGACCGCGGCCAGCGGGTTCAGCTCGCTGTCGAAGACGTTGTTCTGCGCGTAGAGCCCGAAGAAGAAGATCATCATGATCAGCACGGGGACGGCGCGGAAGAACTCCACGACGACGCCCGAGACCCAGCGAACCGCGCTGAGGTGCGACAGGCGCCCCATGCCGAAGACGAGCCCGAAGACCCCGGCGAGCACCATCGAGATGGCTGCCGCCTTCAGAGTGCCCCAGATGCCGGGCAGGAGGTACTCCTGCCACACCTCTGCGGTGAGGAACGGCGACCAGAGGTCCTTCTCGAGCTGGCCCGCGTCCGCCATCTTGCGCAGCGCGAGGTAGAGCAGGCCGACCGCGAGCAGGACTCCGATCAGGGCGAGCAGCATGTGCCGACGCCGCGCCCGGGGGCCGGGGGCGTCGAACAGGACGGACGTGCTCATCGCTTCACCACCAGTCGTCGCGACATGCTGGTGAACAGCAGGCCGAGGGGCAGGGTCAGGATCACGAACCCGAGCGCGAAGACCAGGAAGATGCTGATGGAGCTGCCCTGGTTCTCGACGGTCTCGCTCATCAGGCCGGCGGCCTCCTGGTTGCCGATGATGGCCGCCACGGTGGTGTTCTTGATGAGGGCGATGAGCGTCGAGCCGAGCGGCGCGATGGCTCCACGGAAGGCCTGCGGCAGGATCACCTGAGTCATGGTCTGGCCGAAGGTCAGGCCGATCGCTCGCGCGGCCTCGGCCTGGCCCGCCGGCACGGTGTTGACGCCGCTGCGCAGCGCCTCGCACACGAACGCCGCGTGGTAGATCGAGAGCATCACCACGGCCCAGCGGAAGTTGTTGTCGTCGATCGAGTCGGGAGCGAGGTTGATCCCGAGGATGAACGTGGCACCGAGGATGCCGAACACCATGAGCAGGGTCAGGGGCGTGTTGCGGAACGTGTTGACGTACCACGTGCCCAGCAGCCGCAGGATGCGCACCGGGGAGACGCGCATGACCGCGACGATGGTCCCGATGACCAGCGCCCCGACGGCGGAGAAGGCCGCCAGCTGGATCGTCAGCCAGAACGCCGAGAGGACATCGGCGAAACTCAAGTCACCCATGGAGAGCCCTTCTGTGGGTGGGGAGTGGTGCGGACGGTATGCCGCCCCGCTGGCTCAGCGGGGCGGCATACGCATCGCGCGCTGCTCGGGTCAGGAGCAGGCGTCGGGCTTCGGCGGGTTGGTCGCCGTGTCGACCTTGAACCCGGCCGGCCCGAGGTTGTCGTCGACGGCCTTCTGCCACGCGCCGTCGTCGACCATCTTCTGGATCGCCGTGTTGATCTTCTCGCAGGTGGCGGTGTCGCCCTTCTTGATGCCGACGCCGTAGCGCTCCTCGGAGAAGGGCTTGCCGACGACCTTGAGCTTGCCCTTGTACTGGTCCTGCGCGGCGTAGCCGGCGAGGATCGTGTTGTCGGTGGTCAGGGCGTCGACGCCCTTGGAGACCAGCGCGGCCACGCACTCGGAGTAGGTGCCGAACTCCTGGAGCTGCACGCCCGGGTACTTGTCCTTGACCTTCTGGGCCGAGGTCGAGCCCTTGACCGAGCACAGCTTCTTGCCGGCGAGGGCGTCAGGGCCCGTGATGGAGGAGTCGTCAGCGCGCACGAGGAGGTCCTGGCCGGCGATGAAGTACGGGCCGGCGAAGGAGACCTTCTCCTTGCGGGCGTCGGTGATCGAGTAGGTCGCGACGACCATGTTGACCTGGCCGGTCTCGATGAGGGTCTCGCGCTGGGCGCTGGGCGCCTGCACGAACTGGATGTCGCCCTCGGCGTGGCCGAGCTCCTTGGCGATGTACTTGGCCACGTCCACGTCGAGGCCGGTGTAGTCCGCGCCCTCCTTCAGGCCGAGACCGGGCTGGTCGAACTTGATGCCGACCTTGAAGTTGCCCCCCGAGCCGGAGTCGCCCCCGTCCCCGCTGTCGCCGCAGGCCGTCAGGCCCAGCGCGACGACAGCGACTGCCGCCGCGGCCCCGAAACGACGAAGTGTCATGGTGTTTCCTCCCTGTTGTGTGGCCGGGCCGCGGTCTGCGGTCCCGGTCATGCGTGCCGGACGGCCGGGTGCCAGCCGTCAGTGGGTGAGGATCTTGCCGAGGAAGTCCTTGGCACGATCCGACGTGGGCTTGGTGAAGAAGGTCTCGGGATCGGCCGACTCGACGATCTGGCCGTCGGCCATGAACACCACGCGGTTGGCGGCCCGCCGGGCGAAGCCCATCTCGTGGGTGACGACCACCATCGTCATGCCCGACTTCGCCAGTGAGGTCATGACGTCGAGGACCTCGTTGATCATCTCCGGGTCGAGGGCGGAGGTGGGCTCGTCGAACAGCATCACCTTGGGGTCCATGGCGAGGCTGCGGGCGATGGCGACGCGCTGCTGCTGGCCACCGGAGAGCTGGGCGGGGTACTTCTGCGCCTGGTGCGCGACCCCGACCCGCTCGAGGAGCTCCATGGCCCGCTTCTCGGCGTCGGCCTTCTTGACGCCGCGTGCCTTCATCGGGCCCAGCGTCACGTTCTGCAGGATCGTCTTGTGGGCGAAGAGGTTGAACGACTGGAACACCATGCCCACGTCGGCGCGCAGCTCCGCGAGGGCCTTGCCCTCCTCGGGCAGCGGCTTCCCGTCGATCTCGATGGTTCCGCTCTCGAAGTTCTCGAGGCGGTTGATGGTGCGGCACAGGGTCGACTTGCCCGAGCCCGAGGGGCCGATCACCACGACGACCTCACCCTTGCCGATGGTGAGGTCGATGTCCTTCAGCACGTGCAGGTCGCCGAAGTGCTTGTTGACGCCCTTGAGGACGACGAGAGGCTCCGTCATGGCAGGCAAACCTACTCGTAAGCGGTGCACCGCGGACAGGATGCCCCGTGATCGTCGCCGAAAAGCAACGACGAGCGGACGCGGCTACGGTGGAGCGGTCCCGCCGCCCGACCAGCGCCGAAGCCGCGCACGACCGCCTGCCACCCCCCGCCAGACCCTGTTCGACCCTCGGAGGATCCCCATGCGCTACCGCACCCTCGGCTGCAGCGGAGCAGTCGTCTCGACCCAGGCCCTCGGCACGATGACCTTCGGCGCGGAGGCCGACGAGGCCACGTCGTTCGACCTCATGGACGCCTTCGTCGAGCGCGGCGGCACCCTCGTCGACACCGCCGACGTCTACAGCTCGGGCGTCTCGGAGGAGATCATCGGCCGCTGGCTGGCCAAGCACCCGACGGAGGCCCGCCAGGTCGTGCTGGCCACCAAGGGGCGCTTCCCGATGGGCGCGGGCGCCAACGACCTCGGCCTGTCGCGCCGGCACCTGCGGTCCGCGCTCGACGACTCGCTCCGGCGCCTGGGCGTCGAGCACATCGACCTCTACCAGATGCACGCGTGGGACGCCGTGACCCCGCTGGAGGAGACCCTGCGCTTCCTCGACGACGCCGTCGCCGCCGGCAAGATCGGCTACTACGGGTTCTCGAACTACCTCGGCTGGCAGCTGACCAAGGCGGTGCACGTCGCGCGGGCGCACGGCTGGGCCGCGCCGGTGACGCTGCAGCCGCAGTACAACCTCCTGGTCCGCGACATCGAGCACGAGGTCGTGCCGGCCGCGCTCGACGCGGGCATCGGCCTGCTGCCGTGGTCGCCGCTGGGCGGCGGTTGGCTGACCGGCAAGTACCAGCGCGACGTCGCTCCGGAGGGGGCCTCGCGGCTCGGTGAGAACCCGCAGCGGGGCATGGAGGCCTGGGAGGCGCGCAACGCCGACGAGCGCACCTGGCAGGTCGTCGACGCGGTGCGCGAGGTCGCCGACGGCGCCGGGGCCACGTCGTCACAGGTGGCCCTCGCCTGGCTCGCGGCCCAGCCAGCGGTCACGTCGGTGATCCTCGGCGCTCGCTCGGTCGAGCAGCTGGTCGACAACCTCGGCGCGGCCGACCTCGACCTCGGCGACGACGCCGTCGCGCGGCTCAGCGAGGCGAGCGCCCCCCGGGTCGACGACTACCCCTACGGCGCCCCGGGGGTGGAGCAGCGGCACCGCAACATCAACGGCGGTCGCTGAGAGACTGCTGCCGTGGCAGTTCAGGTGAGCGTCGTCGTGGCCGTCTACAACCCCGGCGAGCTGCTCGACGCGGCGGTGGAGTCGGTGCGGCGGCAGACCATCGGCACCGACGAGCTCGAGCTGGTGCTGGTCGACGACGGTTCGACGGACGGCACTGGCGAGCGGCTGGTCGGCCTCGCCGCCGCCGAGCCGTGGGTCCACACCACCCGCATCGAGAACTCCGGGTGGCCGAGCCGGCCGCGCAACGTCGGGCTGGACCTGGCGACGGGGGAGTACGTCCTGTTCCTCGACCAGGACGACGAGCTGTTCCCGGCCGGGCTCGAGCACATGCTCGCCTCCGCCCGGGCCCACGACGCCGACATCGTGGTCGGCAAGGAGGTTCGGACGGGCGGCCGCACGATGGGCCCGGAGGCCTTCCGCCGCAGCACCGGCGACGCCGACCTGTTCGGTGACCACGTCATGGACGTGCCCACCCCGCACAAGCTGTTCCGCCGGGCGTTCCTCGACGAGCACGGCATCCGGTTCCCCGAGGACCTGCGCCGGCTCGAGGACCACTACATCCTCGCCGTCTCGCACGGACACCGCCCCCGGGTGAGCATCGTGGCCGACGAGCCGTGCTACCGCTGGATCATCCGGGGCGAGAACAACTCGCTCCGCCTGCCCGACCCGCACGACTACTACGGCGCGCTCGACGCCGTGCTCGATGTCGTCGAACGGTGGCCGTTGCCGGACGAGGAGAAGCGCCGGGCCCGTGAGTTCTGGCTCAAGTTCAACGTCCTCGACCGCTTCGGGCCGGGCGGTTTCCGCACCTGGCCGGAGGACTACCGACCGCGCTTCCTCGCCGAGGCCCTGCGCGTCACCCGAGAGCGCTTCGAGCAAGGCCTGGATGCGGGTATGCCGCCCGCTCACCGCGTGCGCGCGGCGCTCGTCCGGGCGGGAGACCTCGAGGGGCTGGTGCGCTACTCCACCGCCGAGGGAAAGGTCACCACCCGCCCCACGCTCGAGTCGGCGGTCGCCCGGGAGGGGGCGCTGCTGCTGACGGTGCGCACGCTGCTCGAGGGTGGTGACGGCCCCGTGCGGTTCGAGGTGGACGGCGCCACCGTGCGCCAGCAGCCCTCGGCCCCCGTGCCGCCCGAGGTGGCCGGGGCGCTCGAGGTGGCTGCGGACCTCGAGAGGGCCCGCGTCGACGTCGTGCTCACCGAGCGCGCCACCAACGCCGAGTGGTTCCTGCCCACCACCGCGACCACGACGCTGGTGCCCCACGGTGACGCCTGCGCCCTGGCGGTCGAGGCGCAGGCGACGCTCGACCCGGCCACCGCGCTCCTGGGCGCACCCCTGCAGCCGGGCATCTGGGACCTCCGGCTGCGCGTCGAGGCCCTGGGCTACGACTCGCGGCCCACCATCCGCACGGGAGGGACCGAGCTGCCGGGGGCGCTGGAGCTGGCCGACCTGCGCGCCCAGCCCTACGAGACGAAGAACGGCCGCCTCGCGCTGCGGGTGCGAGCGGGTGCCACCCCTGCGCCGGTGAGCCCGGCGGCGGGCAAGACTGCCGCCGCGGCGTCCTCAGCGCGACCCCTGCACCGCCGGGCGCTCGGCGCAGCGCGCCGCCGGCTGCGCGCCCTGCGCTCGCGGGGCTAGACCTCGGGCAGGGCCGCCCGCTCGAAGAGCGCCTGCTCGCGCTCGCCGCCGTCCCAGGCAGGGAGGACCCGCAGGAGGTGGTCGCGGGCGAGGAAGGCCTGGCGCAGGTCGTCGGGCAGGCCCTCGAACGGCGAGGTCTGCGAGCGGTGCGCGGCGATGGCCTGCTCCCGGCGGGGCAGGTGTTCGGACGTGTCGAGCACCGTCGTCACCAGCTCGTCCGGGGTGCCGAGGTCGGGGAACTGCTCGTACGCCGATGCCGCGTCACCGCCGGCGTGGTGGGCCAGCCACCGACGCAGGAGTGAGCGGGGCAGGCAGTGCAGGTAGAGCCGCACCCCGGAGCCCTCGACCGCGGCCGTCGCCGCCTCGCGCATGCGGGCGTGGTCGCGGTGGCCGTCGCTGGCATCGAGGGTGACGACCACATCGGGTGCGAACCGCAGGACCTCCTCCCGCACGGAGGCGACGACGTCCTCCAGCGGGGCCGCGACCAGCGAGCCGGCCGGTGCCTCGCCCTCCATCCCGGAGTCGCGGTAGCCCAGCAGCGAGACGTCCGACACCCCGAGGAGGGCCGCCGCGTCGTGCAGCTCCTGCTCGCGCAGCGCGCCGAGGCCGCCGGCGGGCAGCTCGACCCCGGGCGCGGGGGACCCTGCCTCACCGCGCGTCGCGCAGACGACGCCGGTCACGGCACCGGCGGCCGCGGCATACAGGAGCACCGAACCGCACCCGAAGGTCTCGTCGTCGGGGTGGGCGACGACGACGAGGAGGCGCGGTCTGCGGTGCGTGCCGTCGGTCATGGTCGGTCCTCTCTGCCCCGGGTGAGCAGGAGGATAGGGGCGCGCCCGCGGCGACGAGGGCGGATCAGCGGCGTGTGAGCTTCCAGATCTCGAACCACACCACGCCGGCGAACCCGGCGGCCAGGCCCACGAGGGCGTCGACCGGCCGGATGGCGCCGAGGGCGAAGGCCTCGCGCAGGGCCGGCACCGTCATCAGCGTCACGAAGAGCACCACCGCCCCGCCCAGAACCCAGGGCAGCGCCCGGTTGCGCCGCTCCCGCAGCGACCGCCACATCGACAGCCGCCACGACCGGTTGACGAGGATCAGCGCGAGGTTGCCGCTCACCAGCGCCGTGAAGGTCACCGAACGAACCCACTCGTCGGGCTGGTCGCCGAGCACGCCCCACAGGTAGACCGCGAGCACCGCGGCGAGCACCGACAGGCCCTGGAGCCCGGCGATGACCGCCACGCGCCGGTCGAGGATGCTCGCCCCGGGTGCCCGGGGCGCGCGCTCCATGACGCCGGGATCGGCCTGCTCGGCCTCGAACACCACCGAGCAGGCCGGGTCGATGATGAGCTCGAGGAACGCGATCTGCACCGGCAGCAGCACGAGCGGCCAGTCGGCGACGAAGACGGGGATCAGCGACATCCCGATGATCGGCACGTGCACGGCGAGGATGTAGGCCATCGCCTTGCGCAGGTTGTCGAAGATGCCGCGGCCCTGCCGGATGCCGGTGGCGATCGACGCGAAGTCGTCGTCGGTGATGACCAGCGCCGCCGCCTCGCGCGCCACGTCGGTGCCCCGGGCACCCATGGCGATGCCGATGTCGGCGGCCCGCAGCGCCGGGGCGTCGTTGACGCCGTCGCCGGTCATGCCGACCACCTCGCCGTCGGCCTGGAGCGCCCTGATGAGGCGCAGCTTCTGCTCGGGCACCATGCGGGCGAAGACGCACACGGTGGCCACCCGGCGCGCCAGCTCGTCGTCGGAGAGCCCGTCCAGCTCCGGACCCGTGATGACGCCACCGCGGTGGTCCAGCCCGATCTCGCGAGCCACCGCCAGGGCGGTGCCCGGGTAGTCGCCGGTGATCATGACGGTGCGCACGCCGGCCCGGGCACACTCGGCCACGGCCTCGGCGGCGCCGGGACGCACCGGGTCCTGCAGGGCCGCCAGCCCCAACAGCTCGAACTCGAAGTCGTGCTGGTGGCGCGGGAGCTCGTCGCCGTGGCGGAAGGAGGCCCGGGCAGCGGCGAGCACGCGCCGTCCGGAGGCCGTGGCTTCCTGCACCTGCGCCGTCAGCGCCGCGAGCGCGGGGGCGTCGAGGTGGCAGAGGTCGGCGACGGCCTCGGGTGCCCCCTTGGCGGCGATGACGTACTCCGTGCCGTCGGGCGACCGCCACACGTGCGACATCGCGAGCAGCGTCTCGGAGAGCGGGTACTCGCGCACCAGCTCCCAGTCGGGGTGCAGGTGCTCGGTGCCGGTGAGGTGCTCGGCGGCGACCGCACGGAACGCCTTGTCCATGGGGTCGAAGGGGTCGACCGGTGAGGCCAGGGCGAGGAACTCGGCCAGCGCGTGGAACCGCTCGGGCAGGGGTCCGTCGTCGAGCGGGGCGACCTGGCCGTCGACGATGAGCTCGCGCACCGTCATGGCGTTCATCGTCAGCGTGCCGGTCTTGTCGACGCAGACCACGGTGGCCGAGCCGAGCGCCTCGACCACGGCCGGGCGCCGGGTCAGCACGTGCTTCTGCGACATCCGCCAGGCGCCCAGGGCGAGGAAGACGGTGAGCACGACCGGGAACTCCTCCGGCAGCATCGCCATCGCCACCGCGATGCCGGCCAGCAGGCCCTCGAGCCACGAGCCACGGGTCAGCGCGTAGAGCACGACCACCACCGCTGCGGCGGCGAGCCCGATGACGGCGACGACCCGCACCAGCCGGTCGACCTCGCGCTGCAGCGGCGTGCGTTCGGGTTCGATCGTGCGCAGCGCGGCCCCGATGCGTCCGAGCTCGGTCGCCGGTCCGGTCCGCTGCACGAGCACGACGCCTCGGCCGCGCACCACGAGCGTGCCCGAGAACAGCCAGGGGGTGCCGTCACCGCCGGGCGGCCCCATGCCGCCGTCGATCGACCGGGCCTGCCTCCGCCGTCGACCGACCGGGCCTGCCTGCCGTCGTCGGCCGAGCCGGGCTCCCCGTCAAGGAGGGCGGCTGCCTTGCGGACCGGGACCGACTCGCCCGTGAGGGCGGACTCGTCGATCGAGAGGTTGACGCAGTCGAGCAGCACCCCATCGGCGGGCACGCGGTCGCCCTCGCTCAGCAGCGCCACGTCGCCGCGCACCACCTCCCTCCCGGCGACCCGGGTCTGGCGCCCGTCGCGGAGCACGAGCGCGCGGGGCGAGGTGAGGTCGCGCAGGGCGGCGAGGGCGTTCTCGGTCTTGTGCTCCTGGTAGATCGAGATGCCGATCACCACGACGACGAACGACATGAGCGTGAGCCCGTCGAGGGGTTCGGCCAGCAGGAAGTTCACTGTGCCCGCACCGAGCAGCAGCAGGAGCATCGGCTGCCGCACGACGTCCCAGGCCTGCCGCACCAGGCTGCGCGGACGCGCCGACGGCAGCTCGTTCGGCCCGTCGGCGGCAAGCCGCGCCGTGGCCTCCGCGGAGCTGAGCCCCGTCGCGGGGGTGGCCCCCAGCACGACGGTCGTGGGCGGGGTCATCGGCGGCTCCCTGGCTCGACTGACCCGGCCGTCCGCGCGTGCGGATCGGCGGGGCCTGCAGCTCCACGCTAGCCCCGGCACCCCTGTGGTGACTCGGGACCAACGGACCTATGAGGGTCCCGAAGCCAGAGGCACGGTGGAGTCGTCACAAGCGGCGTTGCCGGACCGTGCCCCTGCGGTCCCGTGGTGAGAGAAGAGGCAGCCATGTCCCGACGAGTCGACGAGATCCTGTCCTGGTACGAGGGCGACGACGCCCAGACGCTGACCAACCTGCGCCGCATCCTGGAGCAGGGCCGCACCGGAGGGACCGGCAAGCTCGTGGTGCTGCCGGTGGACCAGGGCTTCGAGCACGGGCCGACCCGCAGCTTCGCAGCCAACCCCGCCGGCTACGACCCGCGCTACCACGCCCAGCTGGCCCTCGACGCCGGCTGCAGCGCCCACGCCCTCCCGCTGGGGGCCGCCCAGCTGGTGGCGCCCGGGTTCGCCTCCGAGCTGCCCCTGATCCTGAAGTGCAACAGCTCCGACTCGCTCTACACCGGCGCCGACCCGGAGCCCGCCGTGACGGCCTCGGTCGAAGACGCCGTGCGCCTCGGCTGCGCGGCCGTCGGCTTCACCATCTACCCGGGCTCGGCGTTCCGGAACCGCATGTACGAGAACCTGCGCGCCCTGGCCACGGACGCCTCCTACGCGGGGCTGCCGGTCGTGGTCTGGTCCTACCCCCGCGGGTCCGGGGTGTCCCAGCAGGGCCGCACCGCCGTCGACGTCGTGGCGTATGCCGCGCACCTCGCCTGCCAGCTCGGGGCGCACATCGTGAAGGTCAAGCCGCCGACCGAGATGGTCGAGAACGCCGCCGCCGGCAAGGCGCTGGAGAAGGCGGGCGTCCCGCTGGGCACCCTGGCCGACCGGGTGCGCCACGTCGTGCAGTCCGCCTTCGACGGCCACCGCATCGTGATCTTCTCGGGCGGCGCGGCGAAGGAGACCGCGGCGGTCCTGGAGGAGAACCGGCAGACGGCCCTCGGCGGTGGGTTCGGCACGATCATGGGGCGCAACTCCTTCCAGCGGCCGCACGACGAGGCCGTGACGCTGCTGCACGACGTGATGGACATCCACATCGGCACGTCGGCTCCCCAGCCGGAGCTCGCCGCCCGCTGAGGCGCCGGCGCCCGCGCGCGGGCCGCCCTGAGGCGCCGGGGCAGCTACGTCCGGCGCACGTGGTCGAGCAGCATGCGCCGCTCGACGCGCGCGATCACCCGGCGGGCGCGGTCGACGACGTCGGGGTTGACCGAGATCGAGGTGATGCCGGCGCGCACGAGCACCTCGGCGAACTCCGGTCGGTTCGAGGGCGCCTGGCCGCACAGGGACGAGGTGATGCCCGCCTCACGGCAGGCGCCGATGATGCGCTGGATCGCGTCCACCACCGCGGCATCCGCCTCGTCGAAGAGCTCGGCGCAGATCTCGGAGTCGCGGTCGACGCCGAGCATGAGCTGGGTGAGGTCGTTGGAGCCGATCGAGACGCCGTCGACGCCGAGCGAGGCGTACTCGGGGATCCGGTAGACCACCGACGGCACCTCGGCCATGACCCACCGGTGCAGCCCGCGCTGCCGTCCGAGGGGGTGGGCGTCGACAGCCTCGAGGCAGGCCTCGAGCTCCCACCGGGTGCGCACGAACGGGATCATCAGGTGCAGGTTCGGGGTCTGCTCGCGCACCCGGGCGACGACGTCGAGGTCGAGCGCGAACACCTCTGGGTCGCGGATGTAGCGGTAGCACCCGCGGTAGCCGATCATCGGGTTGCCCTCGACGGGCTCGAACTCCTCGCCACCGGTGAGGCCGCGGAACTCGTTGGTGCGGAAGTCGACCGCGCGGTAGACGACCGGACGCGGCTCGAAGGCGCGGGTGATGCGCAGCACCGACGCGCTCATCCTCTCGATGAACTCGTCGCGGCGGCCGGTGGCCAGCAGGTGCTTCGGGTGCTCGCCCTTCAGGGCGTCGGTGATCATGAACTCGGCCCGCAGCAGGCCGACCCCGTCGACCGGCATGGCTGCCGCCTCCTCGGCGTGGTCGGCGATGGCGAGGTTGACGTAGAGCAGCGTCCCGGTCGTCTCGGTTGGCGACGGCTGCCCAGCGGGAACGCCCGGAACCGCCTGCGCCGCAGGCCCGCTCACGGTGGTGGACGTCACCGCGGACGGTGCCGCGCCGGCATACACCACGCCCTTGGCGCCGTCGACGGTGACGAGCTCGCCGTCGCGCAGCACGGTGGTGGCGTTGCGGGTGGCCACGATCGTCGGCAGGTGCAGCTCTCGCCCGACGATCGCCGCGTGGCAGGTGACGCCGCCGCCGTCGGTCACGAGCGCGGCGGACCGCCGCATGGTCGGCACCCAGTCGGGGTTCGTCATGGTGGCGACGAGCACCTCACCCTCCTCGAGGTTGGGGCCGTCGGCGGTGCTGTGCAGGATGCGCACGAGGCCGGTCGCCACACCGGGAGCGGCGGCGAGACCGCTCACGAGGACGGTGCCGGGCGCCTCCTCCGCAGTCTCCTCGCCGAGCGTGGTGATGGGCCGCGACTGCACGATCCAGGTGCGGCCGTCCTGCAGGGCGAACTCGACGTCCTGCGGTGTGCCGTAGTGCTGCTCGATGTCCATCGCCAGGCGCGCCAGGGCCAGCACGGCGTCGTCGTCGAGCACTCGACGACCCTGCTCGACCGGTGGCACCGCCAGGCGCAGGTCGTGCCCGTCGGGTCCGCGGACCACCTTCTCGGCCTTGCTGCCCACGTGCACCTGTCGGATGCGGGGACCGTCCTTGGCGACGACGTAGGTGTCGGGAGCCACCTGCCCACCGACCACCACCTCGCCGAGGCCGTAGGCCGCCTCGACCACCACGGTGCCGCGGTCGCCGGTCGCGGGGTCGGCGGTGAACATCACCCCCGACGCGTCGGAGTCGACCATCTGCTGGACGACGACCGCGATGGCGGGTTCCTCCGCGAGCCGGTTCGAGACCCGGTAGGCGACGACGCGCGGACCGAAGAGGGAGGCCCAGCAGTCGACGACGCGGGCCAGCAGCTCGTCGTGGCCGCTGACGTTGGTGAAGGTCTCGTTCATGCCGGCGAACGAGGTCGACGCAGTGTCCTCGGCGGTGGCCGACGACCGCACCGCCACACGACACCCGTCGCCGAGCCGGTCGTAGGCCGCGAGGATCGCCTGCCGCAGCCGGTCCGACAGGGCGGCCGACCGCACGAGGTCCTGGAGACCGGCGGCGGCCGAGGCCAGCGCCTCGGGGGAGTCCACATCGACCTCGACCGCCGCAGCCTGCATGGCGCTGCGCACACCCGCCTCGTCCATCGCCTCGAGGTAGGCCTGCGCGGTGATGACGAAGCCCGGCGGCACCGGCATGCCTGCCCTGGTGAGCTCACCGAGGTTGGCGCCCTTGCCCCCGACGCGGGCGACGTCGCCGCGGGAGAGGTCCTCGAACCAGGCGACCAGCTCGGTGTCGGGCCTTTCGGTGTCGGGCTGTTCGGTGTCGGGCCGTTCGGTGTCGGGAACGGTGGGCAGGGGGGTGTCGCTGCGCTGCGTCATGCCTCCAGCGTCAGCGGCAGCGGTCCCGTGCCACAGGGCCGTTGGGCCCCGGTCGCGGGGTCGGCGGGGAACCGCTCGCCGCGGCCCTCCCGCGTGCAGCGCAGCCAGTGCCGGAAGCCGTCGGGGTCGCGCCGCTGGGCAAGGTAGTACCAGGCGTAACGGGAGGCGTCCGGCCAGCGCCGCCACCGCAGCCCCGGCTGCGCGGTGAGGTAGCCCAGGTTGCGGTAGGTGCGCTCCCGCTTCACCTCGTCGCGGGGGCTGAGCACCATGAGGCGCCCGCCGAGCAGGGGAGCCCAGTCGTCCCGGCCCTGCGGGTGCAGGTAGAGCGCCGGGGCGCAGGTGCCGAACCGCAGCCCGCTGCGCCTCAGCCGCCGGTGCACCTCCACCTCGTCGCCGCGCACGAAGAGCCGCGGGTCGGGCACGCCGACGGCATCGAGGGCCGCGGCCGAGAACAGCGCACCGTTGAACAGGTTGGCGACACCGTCGACCAGCACCTCCGGCCCCAGCTCGTCTCGCCGACGCACCCATCGCAGCCCGCGCCGGAGCGGGAAGGCCAGCTGCTCGTGGTCGTCGATGTCGACGACCAGGGGCGAGACCGCTGCCAGCCGGTGCTCGTGGGCGCAGACGAGGAGTCTGGCCAGGGTCCAGCGGTCCGCGGCCCTGCCGTCGTCGTCGGCCAGCCACACCCAGTCCGCGCCGAGCGCCCGGGCCGTCAGGATGCCGAGCGCGAACCCGCCGGCGCCGCCGAGGTTCGTCGACGAGGGCACATAGGTCACCGGCACGCCACCTCGGCGGGCGATGGCCTCGACCGCGGGGTCGGGGCCGTTGTCGACGACGACGAGGTGGTCGGGCCGGCGGGTCTGGTGCTGGATCGCCGTGACCGCGTGGCGAAGCTGCTCGGTGCGGTCGCGGGTGACGACGACGCAGACGACCGTGCTCTGGGTGATGTCCACGCCCGCGACGCTACGAGCCGCGCGCGGCCCGGGGTGCCTCGGCGGTGAACAGCCGGTGTCCGGCTGGCGCCTGTCGGCTGCGGTGGGCTGGTGCGGTGGCCTGGTGCGGTGGCCTGGTGCGTGGTCCTTCGGGCCGCGCGTCCGAGGGCCTTGCCTGCCGGATGTCCCGCGGTCGCGGCGTGTTCACCGTCCGTATCCCCGTGCTCCCTACGTTTCCCGTTGTGCAACAGCCCTTCTCGCTACTCCTCCCTGTCTACCGCGGTGACGACCCCGGCCACGTGACCCGGGCCTTCCACAGCACCGTCCACGACCAGCTCCGCCGCCCGGAGGAGGTGGTCGTGGTGCAGGACGGCCTCATCACCCCCGAGCTGGCGTCCGCCCTCGAGCGCCTGGAGTCGGGCAGCCCGGTGCCGGTGCGCCGACTGCGCCTGCACCACAACGTCGGCCTCGCACAGGCGCTGCAGTGCGGTCTGTCCGCGTGCAGCCACGAGGTGGTCGCGCGCATGGACGCCGACGACATCAGCCTGCCGCACCGCTTCGCCGTGCAGATGCCGGTCATCGAGGCCGGGGCGGACCTCGTCGGATCGGCCATGGTCGAGTTCGGCCACGACGGCACCGGGACCGCGGAGACCGTCCGACAGGACCGGTTGCGCGTCCCACCGCTGGGGCCGCGGGCGATCGGCGCCGCGGCACGCCTGCGCAGCCCGTTCAACCACCCGACCGTCATCTACCGCCGCTCGGCAGTGCTGGAGGCGGGGGGCTACCGCGACCTGCCCCTCCTCGAGGACTACTGGCTGTTCAGCCGGATGCTCGCGGCCGGCGCCCGGGTCGCCAACGTCGCCGAGCCCCTGGTGATGTACCGCGTCGACGCCGGCTCCTACGAGCGTCGCGGGGGGCTGCGGCTGCTGCGCTCGGAGCTCGGGCTCCAGCGCCGGCTCCACCGTGAGGGCTTCACCACCAGCCGCGAGATGGCCCGCAACCTGATGGTGCGCGGCGGCTACCGCGTGGTCCCCGTGCAGCTGCGCCGCGCGGCATACCGGCGGGTCTTCACGGTGCAGGGGGAGCGGAGCGAGGCGCTCGACTGGCTGCCCGTGCAGGAACCGGTGCGTCCGGCGACCCGGAAGGAGGAGCGGGCATGAGGGCCGACCTCGTGGTCGTCGGGTCGGGGCTGTTCGGCCTGACCGTGGCGCAGCAGGCGGCCGAGCGCGGCCTCGACGTGGTCATCGTCGAGCGGCGCGACCACCTCGGCGGCAACGCGTGGAGCGAGCTCGAGCCGGAGACCGGCATCGAGGTGCACCGCTACGGCGCCCACCTGTTCCACACCTCCAACGAGCGGGTCTGGGACTACGTCAACCGGTTCACGTCGTTCACCGACTACCGCCACCGCGTGTGGACGGTGCGGGCCGGCGAGGTCTACCCGCTGCCGATCAACCTCGGCACCATCAACCAGTTCTTCCGCAGCGCGCTCGGTCCCGCACAGGCCCGCGACCTCGTCGCGCGGCAGGCCGCGGAGGTCACCGGCGAACCGGCCAACCTCGAGGAGAAGGCGGTCTCGCTCATCGGCCGCCCGCTCTACGAGGCGTTCGTCCGCGGGTACACCGCCAAGCAGTGGCAGACCGATCCCACCCAGCTGCCGGCGTCGGTGATCAGCCGGCTGCCGGTCCGCTACACCTACGACAACCGCTACTTCAACGACACCTGGGAGGGCCTGCCCACCGACGGGTATGCCGCGTGGTTGACGAGGATGGCCGACCACCCGCGCATCGACGTCCGTCTCGGGACCGACTTCCTCGCCGGCGGGCACGACCTCTCCCAGGAGGCGGTGCGCGGACAGGTGCCGGTCGTCTACACCGGGCCGGTCGACCGCTACTTCGACCACGAGCACGGCGCGCTGGGTTGGCGCACCCTCGACTTCGACCAGGAGGTGCTGCCGGTCGGGGACTTCCAGGGAGCGCCGGTGCTGAACTACGCCGACGACGACGTGCCGCACACCCGGATCCTCGAGTTCCGCCACTTCCACCCCGAGCGCGACTACCCGGCGGACCGGACGGTCATCGTGCGCGAGTACTCGCGCTTCGCCGAGCCCGGAGACGAACCGTACTACCCGGTGAACACCCCGGCCGACCGTGAGCGCCTGGCGGCCTACCGGTCCCTGGTCGACGTGGAACGCGCCGAGCACCAGGTGGCCTTCGGCGGCCGGCTCGGGTCGTACCAGTACCTCGACATGCACATGGCCATCGCGTCGGCGCTCCGGCTCGTCGACAACGACCTCGACGAGCTGCTGAGACCCACCACGGCGAGGCTGGAGGTGGCCCGGTGACCGAGCGCATCGCCGCCCGCGTCGTGTTCCCCACCGACAGCGACCTCGACATCCTGCCGCTCTACGTGGACGGCGAGCACGTCCCGGTTCCTCTGGAGGACAACGGTTCCGCCGTGGTCGTGCCGCAGGCGCCCGACCAGCACCCCGACCAGGTGCTGAGCCGCCGCAGCTACCGCCTCGACCCGGGACAGCGGGCGTCGTTCGCGACCTACTTCAACGCCTTTCCAGCGGGCTACTGGCGACGCTGGTCGGTCGTCGACGCCGTGACGCTGGCCGTGCGCACCAGCGGTCCCGGCACCCTCATGGTCTACCGCTCGAACGCGCGGGGCACCGTGGCTCGCGTGGTGACCGAAGTCGTCAAGGGCGACACGGAGCACCGAGTTCCCCTGCCGCTCATGCCCTTTGGTGACGGTGGCTGGTACTGGTTCGACCTCGTGGCCGGCCAGGAGGAGCTGACCCTCGTCGAGGCGGACTGGCGGGTGGACGACCATGGCCGCGGGCAGGGCACCGCGACGGTCGGCATCACCACCTTCAACCGGCCGGACTACTGCGCGGCGCTCCTCCACCAGCTGGGCGCAGCCACCCAGGACGACGGCGAGCTGGCCACGGTGCTCGACGAGGTCGTCGTCGTCGACCAGGGCACCCGGCCGGTGGCCGCCGACCCGGCGTTCCCGACCGCACACGAGCTCCTCGGGTCGCGGCTGCGCGTGCTGCAGCAGCAGAACCTCGGCGGCTCGGGCGGTTTCTCGCGGGCGATGCTGGAGACGCTGGACGGTGGGCGCAGCGACCACGTGCTGCTGCTCGACGACGACGTGGTCTGCGAGCCCGAGGGCATCGCGCGTGCGGTCGCGTTCGCCGACCTCGCGCGGCGGCCCACGATCGTGGGCGGCCACATGTTCAGCATGCACCAGCGGTCCGTGCTGCACGCCTTCGCGGAGGTGGTGCTCCCGTGGCAGTTCCGTTGGGCCGCAGCACCGTCCACCCGGCACAGCCACGACCTCTCCACGGCGAACCTGCGCTCGACGTCGTGGCTGCACCGCCGCACCGACGTCGACTACAACGGCTGGTGGATGTGCCTCATCCCGACGGCCGTGCTGCGGGACGTGGGGCTGTCGCTGCCGGTCTTCATCAAGTGGGATGACGCGGAGTACGGGCTGCGCGCGGCCGCGGCCGGCTACCCGACGGTGTCGCTGCCCGGGGCCGCCGTCTGGCACGTGCCGTGGACCGACAAGGACGACAGCGTCGACTGGCAGGCCTACTTCCACGCGCGCAACCGCTTCGTCGCGGCGCTGCTGCACTCGCCGTTCCGGTTCGGCGGCCGCATGGTGCGCGAGAGCCTGGCCATCCAGGCCAAGCACCTCATGGGCATGCAGTACTCGGCGGCGCTGCTGCGCCAGCGGGCCCTCGAGGACGTGCTCGCCGGGCCGGAGAGCCTGCACGCAGACCTGGCCACGCGGCTCGGTGAGGTGCGACGGCTGCGGGCCAGCCAGCCCGACGCGGACGTGCGCCCCGACCCCGACCACTTCCCGTCGCTCCGACGCGGGCGGCCGCGCAAGCGCGAGCTCGGCACCGAACGGCCGTCGGGTGTGCTCGGCACCGTGGCGGCAGGGGCGGCCGGCCTGCTGCGGCAGGTGACGCCCGTCGGCGGCGACGCCGCGCACCCCCAGCGCCACGTGCCCGCGGCCGACGCCGGCTGGTGGACCCTGTCGCGGCTCGACTCCGCCCTGGTCTCGACGACGGACGGCACCGGTGTCTCCTGGCACCGGCGCGACCGCTCGCTCGCGCTGCACCTGCTGCGCGACAGCGTCGCCGTCCACCAGCGGCTGCTGCGGGAGTGGCCGGTGCTGGCCCGCCGCTACCGCGCGGCGCTCGGTGACCTCGCCGGCCAGGAGAGCTGGCGCAAGACGCTCGACCTCCCGGCACCATGAGCCAGGCCGTTGCGCTGCCGCTGGTCGTCCAGGGCAGGGGCGGCGGCCTCGGTGAGGCACTGGGCCGGCGCTACCTGCTCACGCTCCTGGTGCGCAAGGAGCTCCGCGTCCGCTACCGCGCCTCGGTGCTCGGCCTGGGCTGGTCCTACGTCAAGCCCGCCGTGCAGTTCGGGGTCTACTTCGTGGCCCTGGGGCTGGTGCTGCGCCAACGCGAGATCGGCGACTACGCGGTCTACCTGTTCGGGGGCCTGGCCGTCGTGACGACCTTCAGCGAGGCGGTGGGCAACGGCACCAGGTCGGTGGTGGCCAACGCCGACCTGGTGCGCAAGATCTACCTGCCCCGCGAGCTCTTTCCGCTGTCGTCGGTGTGTGTCGCCGCGATCCACCTCGCGCCGCAGCTCGTCGTGCTCGGGGTCGGTGCCGTGGCGTGTGGCTGGCGGCCTGACGCGGTTGGGGTGGCGGCGCTGCTGGCGGCACTGGGTCTGACCTTCGTGCTGGCGCTCGGCGTGGGTCTGCTGCTGGCGTCGCTCAACGTGCTGTTCCGCGACCTCGAGAACCTTGTCGACCTGCTGCTCATGGTGCTCGTCTGGCTCTCTCCGGTGTTCTACGCCGGCCGCCGTGTCACCGACCTCGTGGGGGCCGGCTCGTGGCTCGACCGGCTCTACCAGGGCAACCCGCTCACCGTCGCGGTCGAGCTCATGCACCGGGCGACTTGGGCGCAGGCCTCGCCCGGCAACGCGGACCTGCTGCCCGACGACCTCCTCCGTGACACCGTCGTGGCGTTCGCCGTCGCGGTCGCCCTCCTCGCCCTGGGGCAGGCGGTCTTCCGCCGGCTGACCGGCCACTTCGCGCAGGAGCTCTGATGGCGGCACCCGTGGCAGTCGTCGTCGACGACGTGCACAAGCACTTCCGCCTCCGGCACACCCACTCCCTGAAGGAGAGCCTGGTCTGGCTCGCCCAGCGTCGCCGCCTGCGTGACGAGTTCAGCGCCTTGTCGGGTGTCGGCTTCGAGGTGCGTCAGGGTGAGGCCGTCGCGCTGCTGGGCCACAACGGCTCCGGCAAGTCGACCCTGCTCAAGCTCATGGCAGGAGTCATGTCGCCCGACGGCGGGCAGGTCAGCGTCCGAGGTCGGGTGGCCGGGCTGTTGGAGGTAGGTGCCGGCCTGCACCCGGACCTCACCGGGCGGGAGAACATCTTCCTCAACGCCGCGATCCTCGGCCTCGAGGAGCGGGAGATCCGCGCCCGCTTCGACGAGATCGTCGAGTTCGCCGACATCGGCCCGTTCCTCGACGCCCAGGTGCGCTTCTACTCCTCCGGGATGTTCCTGCGCCTGGCCTTCGCGGTCGCGGTGCACACCGACCCCGACGTCTTCCTCGTCGACGAGATCCTCGCCGTCGGCGACGAGCCCTTCCGGCGCAAGTGCCTCGAGCGCATCCGCCTGCTCTCGGAGCAGGGCCGCACCCTCGTCATCGTCAGCCACGACGTCGACCTCGTGGCCGGGCTCTGCTCCCGGGGCGTGGTGCTCTCCGGAGGCAGACTGGTGCACGACGGGGCGATCGAGGGTGCCGTCTCCACGCTGCGGGCGTCCTGGTGACCTGGACCGACGCGGCGCCCACGGTTGCCACCGCGCTGGTCGCCCTCCTCGTGCCGGGCCTCGCCGTCGGATGGGCGGCGGGGCTGCGCGGCATACCGGCATGGGGCGCTGCGGCGCCTCTGTCGGTGTCGGTGCTGGCGGTGGCTGCGGTGGCGGCGGACCTGATGGGGGTTGCGTGGGGCGCAGTGCCGGCCGCGGCTGCGACCCTGTTCGCGACGCTCGGGGCGTGGGGCCTGGCCCGGCTGCTCGGTCCGCGACGCGAGGGCGACCCGCCATGGCTGCAGGGCACCGCGCTCTCCGCGGCCCTGCTCGGTGCGGGGCTGTGCGCGGGCGCCGTCGTGGCCGGGATCGGCGCACCCGAGCGCGTACCGCAGACCTACGACGCCGTCTTCCACCTCAACGCGGTGCAGCGCGCCCTCGAGACCGGCACTGTCTCGAGCCTGCGGCTGGGCACGCTGTCGAGCCCCGAGAGCCACGCCGCGTTCTACCCCGGCGCCTGGCACGCCGTGACCGTGCTCGTGGCCCAGATCGGGGCCACGCCCGTGGTCGCCGCATCAGCGGTGTCGGTCGCGCTGGCGGTGCTGTGGCCCGTCGGGTGCGTTGCGCTCGTTCGCCAGGCGCTGGGGCCCCGGCTTCCGGCGCTGGTCTCGGGCGGGCTGCTCGCCGGCGCCTTCGGGGCCGCGCCGTTCCTGCTGCTGTCCTACGGCACGGTGTGGCCCAACGCCCTCGGCACCGTGCTGCTGCCGTCGGTGCTGGGGTCGCTCGTCAGCGCACTGGGCCTCTCACCACGAGCCGTCGTGGATCGGCGTCGGTCAGCCGTGGTGGCGGTGGCCGCGCTGCCGGCGCTCGTCCTTGCCCACCCCAACGTGGTGGTCACGACGGCCGTGTATGCCGTGCCGCTCACCGCTGCCGCGCTGGCGTGCGGCCCGCTGGCGGGGCAGACCCGGCGCCGGCGCCTGATGCCGTGGGGTGGTTGGGCGCTCGGCTGCGTCGTCCTGGCCTGGGTCGTGACCGAGTCGAGCCTCTTCGCCGCCACCCGCGGCACCGACTGGCGGGCGGCCGAGTCACTCGCCCAAGCGGCGGGGGAGGCCGTGCTGGTGGCGCCGCGCGGTCTGCGGGTGGGTGCCGTAGCCGCCCTGCTCGTCCTGGTGGGCGCCGTGGCCGCAGGGGCGACCGCGCGCCTGCGGTGGCTGCTGGGCTGCCACCTCGCCGTGGCCGCCCTGTTCGTGCTCGCAGCAGGCTCGGACTCGGCCCTCGCCCAGGCGCTCACCGGTCCCTGGTACAACGACGCGTTCCGGATCGGTGCACTGCTGCCGGTGACCGCGGTGCCCCTGGCAGCGCTGGGGGTGGCGGAGCTGGCCCGCTGGGTCGCGCAGCGAGTGCCGGTGCCGACCGCGCGCCGCACACCCCTGCTGGCCGGGGCAGCAGTGCTGCTGACGGCGTCCCTGGCCGGGCTGCAGGGAGCCTCGGTGGGCGACAACGCGAGGGTGGTGCAGCGGTGGTACGGCGACGGTGCCCTCGCCGGTCCCGCCGAGCAGCGGCTGTTCGCCGAGCTGCGGCAGGTCGTCCCCGCGGGCAGCGTCATCGCCGGCAACCCGTGGAACGGGTCCGCGCTGGCCGAGGCCGTCGGGGGACGAGAGGTGCTCTTCCCGCACCTCAGCGGCGCCTGGGGGAGTGACCGCTCCACCGTCGCAGCCTCGCTCGCCGACGTGCGGACCAACCGGGTCGCCTGCGCCGCGGCCCGGCGGCTGGGGGTCGACTACGTGCTGGCCGGGCGCAGCGCCTTCTGGCGCGACGACCCCCGCCAGCGCCAGTACGCCGGACTCGACGTCTCGACGGCGGAGGGCTTCCGTCCCGTGGCTCACGGCGGACGCCTCACCCTCTACCGGGTGCCGCAGTGCCAGTGACAACCGGGTGCCGGTGACGACCGTCTGCCGGTGACGACCGTGAAGGAATGGACATGACCGAGCAAGCCGACTTCCGCGCCTGGGTCCACGACTACAACGGACTGGCGTTCCTCCACCCCGACTGGGCCCTGCTCTACATCTCCGTGCCCAAGGCCGCCGGCACATCGCTCAACGTGGCGCTCACCCGCAGCGCCGGCGTCGCGTTCCCCGGACGCTTCGTCGACTCGCTCGGCGAGGAGTCGCTGGTCAGCCAGACGATCTGGGACGGGGATGCCGGCGGGCGACCCATGGTGTCGTCACTGGACGACGCCGCGTACGACCGCGTGATGGAAGCGGGCCTGAGGCACGTGTTCACCGTCGTGAGGCACCCGGTCGAACGCCTGCTCACCACGTGGTCGAGCAAGTACCTCGTCCGGGCGCCCTACTACCGCGATCGGATGGGGCTGCCGATGCCGGGGCTGCGCAGGTTCGAGGGCGTTGAAGAGGTGCTGGCCGACCTCGACGAGCTGGTCGAGCACCTGCACGCCGATCCCTCGCTCCTGCACCGCGACGTGCACCTGGTCTCCCAGTACGAGCTGCTCCGTCGCGACCTGAGCCGCTTCGACCACGTCGGCCGCACGAGCCGTCTGGGGGAGACCATCGACTGGCTCTCGGGCCGCCTGGCGCGCGAGGACGTGGAGCTGCACCCCGTGGGCCACGACAACGACTCGCCGCTCGACGTCAGCATCGACATGGTCGACCCACGCACCCTCGCCCGGATCCATGACCTGTATGCCGCCGATTACGAGTTCCTGGGCATCGACCCGGACGACGTCCACCTCGCAGGCACCCTGACCGCGTCCGTGCTGCCGACGCTGAACCGCGAGGTCGAGCACAACGTCCGGGCGCAGGTGCTCCACACCGCTCTCACGCAGGCACGTGGGGAGCGGGCGTGGCCTGACCGGCTCCGGTCCTTCTCGCGTCGCCGCACGGTCGCCCTCTGACCGCCGCGGTCGTCCCCCGGCGGCGATGGGTATTGCTCTGCGAGAGTGGGTGGAAGCACGGGCACACGCCGCGCGGGGACGTCGCCGGGACGTCGCCCGCACGCGGCGATCGGTCGTCGACACCTGGGAGAGAGCATGACCATCAGGGACATCGGACCAGCACCGCAGAGCTTCGACCTCGAGACCGCAACGGTGGAGAACGCCCACTACCGCGCCGTGGCCTGGTCGGGGAGATACCTCCAGCTCACCCTCATGTCGATCCCCGTCGGGGAGGACATCGGCCTCGAGGCGCACCCCGAGACCGACCAGTTCCTGCGGCTCGACGCCGGGCGGGGTCGCGTGCAGATGGGCCCCTCGAAGGACGACCTCTCGTTCGACCGCGAGGTCGAGGATGGCTGGGCCGTCCTGGTGCCTGCCGGCACGTGGCACAACATCACCAACACCGGTGACGAGCCCATGCGGCTGTACACCGTGTATGCACCGGTCCACCACGCCGAGGGCAAGGTCCAGGCGACGGCGGACGACGCGGAGCGTGATGAGGAGTCGGGCAGCGACGAGCCGCCGAGCTGGTCGGTGCAGCCTGCGCGGGAGGCGCCCGACCAGCACGCCTGACGGGCGGCGGGCCTGCCGCGCCACGGCGCTCGGCACGATCCCTCAGCGGTCGCGGTCGACCATGTAGGGGACCAGGCCGGCGACGAACCGTCGTGCCGGTGAGTCGGGGACGTCGGCGAAGGACTCCTCGAACGCCACCGCGGCCGACCGGGCGATGCCATGGGCGAACTCGTCGGCGAAGGAGAGACTGCCGTGGTCCTGCATCAGTCCCAGGATCTCCTCGCGCACCGACGTCGTGCGTTCCGCCGGCGGCAGCGCGAGCCAACCCTCGAGTCGGCGGCGCTCGTCCGCGTCGGTCGCGGCCAGCAGGTGGATGAGCATCAGCGTGCGCTTGCCCTCCCTCAGGTCGCCGAGCTGCTCCTTGCCGTACAGCGACTCCGACCCCGTCAGGTTCAGCAGGTCGTCGCGGATCTGGAAGGCGGCGCCGAGGAAGAAGCCGAACCGCAGCATCGCGGTGAGGTCTGTCGTGCGGTGCGACCCCACCAGCACCCCCACGCGCAGCGGGAGGAGCGTGGTGTACCAACAGGTCTTCTTCATGATGAGGTCGAGGTAGTCGTCCGGGCCGAGGTCCGTGAGGCCGTCGCGCTGCCAGCCGAGCTCGAGCGCCTGGCCCTCGACCGTCTGCCGGGCCATGAAGTCGAACTCCGCCCAGATGCGGGCGGCCATCCGGCGACCGAGCAGCCGCTCGTTGTCGCGCAGCGCACCAAGGGCGACCACGGCCAGACCGTCGCCCGCGTTCATGGCGACGGCCCGACCGTACTGCCGGTGCAGGGTGGCGGCGCCGCGGCGCAGGTCGCTGTCGTCCTCGACGTCGTCGTGCACGAGGAAGGCGGTGTGCAGCAGCTCGATCGCTGCCGCCGAGGGCAGGGCACGGGCGGGGTCGCCGCCGAAGGCCTCGCACGTGGCGAGGCAGAGCGCCGGGCGCAGCGCCTTGCCCCCGCGCGAGAGGTACTCGGCGGCAGGGGCCACGAGGTAGGGCGAGAGCCCGTCGGCGACGAGGTGGGACAGCGCGGCCTCGCGTGCCATGCCGCCGTAGCGCTCGAGCTCCTCGACCACGGTGTCGGTGGTGGTCACGGTGCCTCGACTCCGCCGCCGGTGACCTGGAGCGCCACCCGGATGGGCTCTCGAGCGACCGAGCCGACCACGAGTCCGTGGTACCGGCCGGCTGGCTGGTGTGCTGGCACGGTCACGCGTATGCCGACCTCGCAGGAGCCGCCCGGCGCGACCTGCACACCGTCCGCGAGGTCGCAGCTGACCGCCTCGGCCGGCAGGACCGCACCGGTGCCTGACACCAGACAGGTCGCGTGCAGCCGCTCGACGGCCACTGCCGGGGTGGGGTTGTGGAGCCACACCGACACGTGCGTACACGCCCCGGGGCTGACGGGCGGCAGCTCCGCGTACTCGGGCGCAGCAGGGGAGCTGGCAGTCGAGACCTCCACCGCCAGGGCGGTCGCCCGGTCGAGGAGGCGCAGTGCTGCCTCTGCCAGTCGGGGCACGCCGTCCACCAGCCAGTCGGGGCCGACCTCCGCGCGGCCGGGTGCTTCCATCGGTGGCGCGCCGGTCGGGACGGCCCGGTCGACGATCGCGGCATACCGGCTCACCACCGCGGCGGCGGAGAGCAGCCCGAAGCGCTGGACGTCGGCAGCGAGCCCTCCCGGACCGCGGTCGGCCTCGGGCGCGGTGGTCATGCCGACCGCTCCTCGAGGCGGGCCCCCAGGGCGCGAGCCAGGACGGCGCGCGCGGCCAGGACGCCCGAGCGCGTCGCGGCCTCGAGGCAACCCGCGTCGAACCCACACGCCGTCCAGTCGCCGGCAACGACCAAGTTGTCGAAGCCCGTGTCGCCCGGCGCCAGCCGGTACCTCCCCGTGCCGGGCAGCGACTGCACGTAGCGGTCCGAGGGGTCGATGTTGGCCCGGACGTACTGCGCGCCGAGCCGATCGGGCCCGCATCGTCCTCCGTCGTCCCACAGCAGGTCCCACCGGAAGCCTGTGGCAGTGCGCGCGCCCGGCCACAGGGCCCCCACCTCGCTGTCGAGGAACCGCGTGAGCCTGCGACGGACGACCTCCTCCGCCTCCGTCGGCTCGACGTCAGGCATGGCGCCGCACAGGTAGGCGAGGCTGCGTGGCCCGCCGACGGCCGGCCAGCCCTCGCGGGGGAGCAGGTGCGTCATGGCGGCCCAGGTCTCGAACCTGTCGCCGAAACCCGTGAGCGTGACTGCTGGCGGGCCGTGCCAGCCGAGCTCGGCCTCGGAGGCGTTGAGCCACAGCTGCGCGGAGTGGGTCGCCACGGTCGCCACCTTCTCCACCATGCGGCGCCAGCGCGGGTCCGCCTGCACCAGCTCCGACGCGACGTGGGGAACCATGCCCACGGAGACGGCCAGCACCGCGACGTCGAAGTCCTCACCCACGACGAGGGTCTCGCGACCGGCCCCGGCAGCGGGTCCCCAGTGGGACTCGAGCCGGTCGCCCGGGTCGTCGACCAGCTGGTCGACGAGGGGGCGGTGGGGCCAGCACGGAAGGCCCTGGAACCGCACCAGCGGCTCGTAGCGGGATCGTCCGGGGGCGAGGTCGGCCTGGCGGGTCAGCTCGACCGCTCCGATCGACTGCCCGTCCACCAGCCGCACGTGGTCGAGGCGGCGGAAGAACCGGAACTCGACACCACGGCGGACCAGCGCCTCGTAGAGCGGCGCGAAGACGGCTTCGCCCATGCCGACCTGCATGCGCCAGAAGATGGCGCCCTTGAAGTCGAAGAGCATTCGGCCCGCCAGCTCGAGTCCCAGTCCCGCCGAGAACCCGGGGCGGGTGTGGTCGGCCCCCTCGTAGGCGAAGGTGAGGTCGTGCATGCCCCGGACGATGGGGGAGTCGAGGGTCTCCGGCGCGGCGCCGTGCCGGGCGAGCCACTCGCCGTAGTCGAGGTGGTCGATGGCCTCGTAGCTGTCGGCCGTGAGCAGCCCGTCGACGGCCATGCCCTGCAGGCTCGTCACGACGAGGTCGACCAGCTGCCAGGTGCGACGCAGGGCCGGGTCTGCGAGCACGATGCCGCGTATGCCGTCGCGCCAGGCGCCCAGGAGGGTGGTCGCCCGTGCCACGACCGCCTCGTCGACTCCGGCTCCCGCGGCAAGCTGCCGTGCGCGGGCGAGGCCCGCCAGGGCGACCGCGAAGGTCGTCAGGCCGGCGCCGCGGAGCAGTGAACCGACGTCGGACGTCGCCTGCCGTGGGGTGGGCGAGGCACTGAGGTAGACCGCGTCGCCGGGACTCCTGGCCGACACCGCGCGATGGAAGTCGACGAGCAGGTTGAGGGTCCGCGACGCGACGTCCACCGGTGTCAGGCGACGGTGCTCCGCCTCCGGTTCCCCGGGAAGGGCATCGTTGCTGGAGAACTGCGTGACGAAGTGGCTCCAGTTCCCGTCGTGCCGATCCGCCAGGCCGATGTCGCCGGCGGGCTCGAAGGCGTCGCGCCAGCTGCGGACGGGGCAGGTCGGGTCCGTCGCGGCCCGGTCGAGCTCGGCGTAGACCTCGCGGAGCACCCGGAACGTCGCGTCGTAGCACCCCAGCAGCACGTGGAGGCCGTGTTCCTCGACGCGCCCGTGCGGCCCGCGGCTGCTCGCACCCTTGCCGCCGAGTCGCCACCCGCGCTGATAGACGGTGATCGAGTCCAGGCGCTGCCTCCAGTCACCCGAGCTGAGCTCCCAGGCCGTGGTGAGGCCGGCCATGCCGCCCCCCAGGACCACGACGCGGGGTCTAGTCACGTCCGTGGGACAACAGGTCGTCCGCCGCGGCGGTGTCGGGGCTCGAGAGGGCAGGCGGCACAGCCCTCCTCGCCTCGGTCAGCATCCCCTTCCACCCCGCCGGGCGTGACGAGGTCGGCAGCGTGGCGATGTCGACAGCCGCACGCAGCCGAGCGACCAGGGCGCCCTGTTCGGCTGCCACTGCCTCCGCCTCCTTCAGGTCGGCCACCGCGTCCTGGGTGTCGGGGCGACCCCGGGACAGGGTGTGGCCGGCGCGTTGGCGCAGCAGCTCCGGCAGGTGGAGGTACTCGCCCGTCTTGTGGACGGACTCCAGGGCCTCGTCGACGAGTTCCAGCGCCCGGTCGAGGTCGCCGGCCTCGGCGTGAAGGTGCGCGAGGTAGCCGAGATGAGCGGCGGCGAAGTACTCCTGGCCCATGAGTCGCAGGGTGGCGATGACCTGCTGGAGGAACGCCCGGTGCGCCTCACCGCCCGGGGGGTCGGTGGCCGCGTAGGCGGAGCCGTTGGCCTCCCAGAAGGTGTAGCCGTGCTCGCGGCCGATGGCGACGACCTCTGCGCCCAGCCGCCAGGCGGCTTCCTGGTCACCAGTGAACCGCCGCATCCACGCGGCGAACGTCTTGACGAAGGCGAGGCTGAACGGGCCCTGGGGGAATCCGATCGCCTCCGACCGGCGGACGGCCTCGGTCTCCCACAGCTCCGCCTTGGCGAGGTCGCCGCGCAGGGCGCTGATGCACGCGAGCGCCGTCTGTGACACGGCGACGGGGTCGTTGGGCAGCGGCCAGAACGGTGAGACCGTCTGCTCCGGGGGACGCGACCCGAAGCCGGCCAGCCCGCGCTCGATGAGGGTCTGCGCGGACTCGAGGTGCCCGGCATACAGCTCCTGCCAGCCGGCGCAGGCCTGGACCTCGGGTTCGAACCACGAGAAGGCGGGGTCGCCGACCATGGCGCTGAGGCGCTCGATCAGCCCACGGGCCGTGCCGAGGTCACCGTGCACCAACCAGTAGGACCAGATGGCAATCAGCGACGGAAGGACCTCCGGACGCGTGCCGAGCCGCATCGCCAGGAGCTCGGCCCGCCGGTGGTCCGACTGGACCTCGGGCGCGGCGTACCCCTGCATCGAGCTCACGCTCAGGGCCCGCAGCATGGTGGCGGTCAGCTCGCCCACGTCGCGCTCGTCCGACTCCGGCAGCGTGCCCAGGAGGTGGAGCGCCTGCGAGAGCAGCCGGGTGGCCTCGGTGTGGGCCCCGCGGCGCTGCTCCGCCTGGGCTGCCACGACGTAGAGCGTCGCCGCCTGCGCGGGTTCGCCCGCGAGGTCGAGGTGCTTGGCGACCAGGGCCGGCTCGCCGCCACGCTGGGAGAGGACCGCGGCGACCCGTGCGTGGGTGCGCCTCCTGACGTCCAGCACCTGGGTCTCGTAGGCGGCGTCGCGCATCAGCGCGTGCCGGAAGCGGTAGGTCTTGGCCACGGGGTCCCCCGGCTCGATGACTCCCTCGTCGGCCAGCACGACCAGCTGCGCGGCCACGGTGTCACCGTCGCCGACCACGGCGGCGACGATCTCCACGTCGAACGTCGGCCCCACCGTCGCAGCCACCTGGGCCACGCGCAGGTCGACGGCCGGTGCCTTGAGCCGCCACGTGAACAGCTCCTGCAGGCGCAGCGGCAGCGGCTCGTCGCGCTGGTCGTCGAGACACGACCGCGTCAGCTCCTCGATGAACAGCGGTATGCCCTCGGCCTGCCTGACGATGGAGTCGCGCTTCCGCACGTCGAGCTCCCTGCCGAACGCGAGGTTGTCGACGAGCCGGTTGGCGGCCGGCCCGTCGAGGCGACCCAGCTCGACCACCTCGACCTCGTCACGCCAGGCGACGGCGGAGCTGTCGCGGGTGGTGAGGACGGTCAGCAGGGCGCGGGGGCGGGCTCGCGCCACGCGACCGAGCAGGTCCAGGGTCGAGGGGTCGGCCCAGTGCAGGTCCTCCACCACGAACAGGTGCGGCGTCCGGGTGGCCAGGGCGGCGAGCCACTCCACGAGGGCGGTGAGGGTCTCCTCCAGGAAGGCGCGCGGGTCGAGTTCGGGCGCCGGGTGGTCCGGTGCGTCGGCGACCCCCAGGAGCGACCCCAGGAAGGGCACCGACCGAGCAGGGTCGAGCTCCAGCGAGGTCAGGTGGTCGACGAGCCGCGTCAGCCGGTCGTCGTCGCTGCCGACGAGGTCGAGGGTGCGCTCGAGGAGCCGAGCGATCGGCCACAGGGAGACGTCGGTGTAGTAGGGCAGGCACGCGGCGCCGAGCACGCGGCCGCCGCTGGCCTCGACCCGGTCGACGACCTCCGCCACCAGCCTGGACTTGCCGATGCCAGCCTCGCCCACCACCAGGAAGGCAGGTTCCTTTGCGGTCCCAGTGCCCTCCCGCACCTCGGCCCACGCCGCGAACAACCGGTCACGGGGCTCGTCCCGGCCCACCAGCCCCGCCTTGCGGTAGCGCTCCGCCTCGAACCGGGCTCCGGCGTAACGGGGTCGCTCGACGGCATACACCTCCACCGGGCGGGTGATGCCCTTCATGACCTGCTCCCCGAGCGAGTGCATGTAGAAGTCGACGTCGACCAGCTGCTGGGTGACGTCGCTGATCACCACCATCCCCGGCTCGGCCGCCTGCTGGATGCGGGCGGCGAGGTTCGGGACCATGCCCACGATCGAGTCCCGTTCGGGGACGGACCGGTCGTCGCTGAGGTCGGTCACGACGACCCGGCCGGTGTGGATCCCGACCCGCACCTCCGCGGCCACGCCCACGCGGCGTTCCAGCTCGGACCGGGCGTCGCCCAGCGCCACGACCAGGTCGAGAGCGGCGAGCACGGCACGGCGTGCGTCGTCCTCGTGTGGCTCGGGGTAGCCGAACCCCGCGAGGATGCCATCACCCGAGTACTGCATGACGTAGCCGTTGTAGCGCTCCACGGCGTCCTTCGCGGCGGCCCGGTAGAAGGAGAACAGGTCGCGGAGCTGCTCCGGCTCGACCTGCTCGGACAGCATCGTCGAACCCACGAGGTCGGAGAACAGCAGGGTCATCAACGCCCGTTCGCCGAACGGGCCCAGCTGGCGGCCGGCCACCCGCCGCAGGATGAGCGCCGCCCGCTGGTTGTCCGGGTCGACGGCCCGCACCTCCTCGGCAGTGGCCCGCGCCGACTCGATGTCCCCTGCGGCGAGGGAGGCCTCCGCCGCTGTCAACAGCCGACCGAGCAGGCGCGCGAGCGTCGTCTCGGCTGACGGCGCGGACTCGGACACGGCCTCAGGCCTCGGTGGCGCGAGAGACGTAGAGCTGCACCGGTGTGCCTGCCAGACCTGCCGGGCTCACGATGCTCCCCACGTAGAGCCCGGCGGGCACCGACGTGTTCGTGGTGTGCAGTCGGACTGCGGGCGTGGCACCCGCCACGGCGTGGACGGTGACGGTGACCTCGGCGGCGTTGATGGTGGCGCCTCCGGCCTCGATCGACACCAGGTCGGAGACGACCGGCATGTCGGACTGCGCGAGTGCCGGAACCGGCACGAGCGACCGCTCGCGTCCCACAACGCCGGCTGCGAACGGTCCCGACGCGGCGGCCCCAGCGACGACGCCTGCGGAGGTACCCGCTGCAGTCGGCACGGCCGGCGTCGGTCCGGCTGCCGTGGGCGTGGGCGTGGTCAGGGCGCTGGCCGCACCGCGACCGACCTCGTGCGGCACCCCCGGCGGGGTGAAGCCCGCGTCCATGCCGTGCTCGGCGACCTCGCTCATGGTCTCCATGCCATGGGCCCAGGCTTTGGCCCAGTCCTTGGCCAGCTGCGACCAGTACCGCCGTCCGTCGTCCAGGAGGTCGGCTCCCGAGTACTTCCGGGAACGCACCTTGTCGCTCGTGCTGTCGAAGAGCTGGAGGTAGGTGCTGGCCGAGGCGCCCAGGAAGTCGACCCAGGCCTCGAGGGTGTCGACGAGCGGTGAGGAGGAGAGTGGCCCCTGCGTCGGTGGGGTGACGGAGCTCGAGGTGGCACCTGCCACCGCCTGGCGCACGAGGTCGGTCCACACGGGGCAGACGAACTGCGCCAGCGCGTCCCACTCCGGCCGGGTGAACCCGACCACCTTCAGCGCCTTGACCCGTTTCATGTCCCCGCCGAGTGCCTGGACGAGGAGGTAGCCGCGGTCCACGTCGATCTCACCGTCCAGGCTGAGGTCGAGGTCGTACGTCATGCCGACCGCCCTGCCCTGCTGGCGCCAGTAGTCGCAGTGCAACAGCGTGTTCAGGCGCCGGAGGAGCTGTACCTGTTCGTGGAACACCCCGTGCCAGTGCTCGTCACCGGGCGGCGCGGTCAGGTCGACGGGCAGGTCGACGGGGTCCGGCTCCCCGACGAACGCCATCTTCTTGAAGAAGCTCGGCCCCCAGCTCGACCACTTGTGCGGGTCGACCCAGGCCGCAAGGTCCCTGAAGTCCGCGTTCGTCTCGAACTCGGCGTAGATCCACGTCGACGCGATGCCGTTGACCCTCACGGTCCGTACGGTGCAGAGGTCCTGCCCGACGAAGGCGGTCTCGTGGTGCTTGAAGTGCGTGGCGCTCGCTGTCTGCGCGAACGAGGATCCGTCGTGGGCGGACTGGCGCAGGTCCGCCACGAGCGGCTGCAGCTCGAGGTCGCGCCCGGGCAGCACCGAGGCGGCCAGGCTCTCGTACTCCTGCCTGGTCGCCGGGTCTTCGGCGAAACCGTGCTGTGCCAGGCGGTAGAGGAGGTCGAGACGTGCCGACACGCTGACCTCCTCGGTAGCGGCGCCGGCCAGCACGGCAAGCTCCTCCTGCGGGGGGCGCGGGCCGAACCCGGGCACGTCGGCCGGCTTCTTGTCGCCGTAGGTCCCGGCGCGGGCGTGCAGGCTGAGCAGTGCGTGCTGGTTGTTCGTCGCCGCGTCCTCGGCGTCGAACTCGAGGGGACGTTCAGACATGGGCACCGACCTTGCTGTCACATCGTCGGGTGACACCCGGGGCAGCGGGATCCCGCAGGGGGTGATCGCCTCGCTCTCATCGTGCCTGCGGGGTGTGTGGCGTGGCGTCCCTCATTCCTTCTAGTCCTGCAGGCGTAGCGAGGCTCCGGAGACGTGTAGTCGCGGGGCGCGCGCGGACCGAGCCCGTGCCCCGGGAGCATCGAGTGGTCGGCCGGTTTCGTCCCTTCCCGGCAGACTGTGCGCATGCTGAAGCTGCGCATCGCCGCCCCTGCGGACCTCACGGACGATGTCCTCGAGGTCCTCTCTGACGACCCAGCGGTCAGCAGCCTCTCCGCCATCCGCGGAGCGTCACTGAAACCGGTGGGCGACGTCGTCCTCGCCGACGTCGCCCGCGAGGCCGCCAACGACGTCATCGACCGGCTGCGTGACCTGGGTGTCCACCAGGAGGGGACCCTGCACATCGAGCCGGTGCGGGCCTGGCTCTCGCAGCGGGGCAGGGACGCCGACCTGCGGGCGCCGGGGAGCAGCGCGGACTCGGTGGTGTGGGCCGACGTGACCCAGCAGGCCTACGAGGAGTCCGAGCTGAACTGGACCTACACCTCGTTCATGACGCTGGCCACGGTCATCGCCGCGATCGCGATCGTGCTGGACTCGCAGGTGCTGGTGATCGGGGCCATGGTGCTGGGCCCGGAGTTCGGCGCGATCGCTGCTCTCGGGGTGGCCCTGGTGCGTCGGCGGGGCTCGCTCTTCACCCTCGCCGCCCGGACCTTGGTTCTGGGCTTCGTCATCGCGATCCTCATCACGACGCTGGCCGGCCTTGCCGCCGGCGCGCTCGGCTGGGTCACCCTGGCCGACGTGACGGGGCCCCGACCGCAGACCGGCTTCGTCTACACCCCGGACAAGTGGTCCTTCATCGTCGCGGTGATCGCCGCGGCAGCCGGCGTGCTCTCGCTGACCTCGGCGCGCGTCGGCGGCCTGTCGGGGGTCTTCATCTCCGTGACGACGGTGCCGGCCGCCGGCAACATCGGTCTCGCCCTGGCGTTCGGCGCCTGGGGTGAGGTGCGCGGGAGCCTGCTGCAGCTCGGGGTCAACCTGGCGGGGATGGCCGTGGCGGGCTGGGCGACGCTGGCCCTGCAGCACGCCGTCTGGTCGCGGGTGTCGCTGCACCGGGCCCGGTTGGTGGGCCGGTTCCGGGGAGCCGGTCCCAGCTGACCGCAGCTGACGGGGTGGCAGCTGACGGGGGAGTCACAGCTGACGAGGAGAGCCCGCTCCGCCCTGTCGCGGCGCTGGGAGCAGGCCGCCCACCTGGTCGGCGAGGAGGACGGCGACCCGTCGCTGCTGCGCCGATGGCCGGGCCACGTGGGAGGACGCCGTGAGCAGGAACCGGCCGCGCAGCTCACCCGCGACGCGGACCGGCAGCACCACCGTCGAGTCAGCGGGAAGCCCGTCACGCTCGACGTTGACCGTCTGGGCGCCGATGGTGACCGAGCCGTCGTGCCGCAGCGTCGGCTCGAGGTCGTCGGCGCGGCCCCCCTCCACGAACGTGCAGGTGTCCAGCCCCAGCACGTCGCGGATGCGCCGGGCCACCGCCTGCGTGACCTCCGCCCAGTTGTCGCTGGCACTCACCGACTCGGCGGTGGCGAGCACGCCGTTGACGTAGCCGAGCTCCCGGCTGAGGGCGGCCTCCTGCCGCTGGCCCCACAGGGCCGTCTCCGTCACGACGCCACCGATGACCAGGAGGATGGCCGCGGCCTCGAGGTCGTTGGGGTCGTCGATGACGAACGAGCCGTAGGGCTGGGTCAGGAAGAAGTCGAACCACACCGCGGCCGACAGCGAGGCAGCCAGTCCGGCCGCCCGCACACCGGTGGCGCTGAAGAGCACCACGACGGCCACGAGCACCAGCACGTCGGTCGCCGCCGTGAGACTGTTGCGGAAGAGCGCCAGGAAGGCCGCGGCCCCCAACGGGACGACTGCCGCGGCCAGGGCGGTGAGCCCACGGTGCTCACGGGGAAGGCGTCTGAGGTCCATGAGGCCATGACCCCGCACCGGGCGGTTCGGCGTCAAGGGTCTTAGCGCCTTCCTGACACCCTGGCGGGCGATCCCCCGTCACGATCGGGTCTTCCCGTCAAGATCGCGTCAAGGGTCGTCACTACGGCGTCAACGGGTGTCGCTGCGGCGCGGTGCGGTCCTTGACTGGAGGCGTGATCGAGAACCTTGTCGCGGCGCTCCTGGGTCTGGCGCTGCTCGCCTACCTGGTCTACGCCCTCGTCCGGCCGGAGAAGTTCTGATGCCCGACGCCGTCAGCGGTCTGCTCACCATCGGCATGCTCGTCCTGCTGCTCGCGGTCTGCTACCACCCACTCGGGGCGTGGATGGCCCGTGTCTACACCGACCGGAGCCACTGGCGCGTCGAGCGGGTGGTCTACCGCCTGGTCCGCGTCGACCCCGAGTCCGAGCAGGGGTGGAAGGCCTACGCGCTCAGCGTGATGGCCTTCTCGGTGGTCAGCATCGCAGCGCTGTTCGCGCTGATCCTCGTCCAGCTACGGCTGCCGCTGCGCCAGGGCTCGGAGGGGATGGGCGTGACCACGGCGCTCAACGCCGCGGTCTCGTTCGTCACCAACACCAACTGGCAGTCGTATGCCGGTGAGGTGGGTGCGACGCCCGTCCTCCAGACCGTGGGCCTCACCGTGCAGAACTTCGTCTCGGCGGCGGTGGGCCTGGCCGTCGCCGTCGCCCTCATGCGGGCCCTGGCCCGCAGCTCGGGACGGGGCATCGGCAACTTCTGGGTCGACCTCGTGCGGGGCTGTGTGCGCATCCTGCTGCCCATCGCCGCCGTGGCGGCCGTCGTGCTGCTGGCCGGCGGTGTCGTGCAGAACCTCAACGGCCCGGAGACGATCACCACCGTCTCGGGTGGGGAGCAGGTCATCCGCGGTGGGCTCGTGGCGTCACAGGAGGCCATCAAGGAGCTCGGCACCAACGGTGGCGGCTACTTCAACGCGAACTCGGCCCACCCCTTCGAGAACCCCAACGCGCTCACCAACCTCCTCGAGGTCTTTCTCCTCCTGCTCATCCCGTTCGCCCTGACCCGCACCTACGGCCTCCTGGTCGGCGACCGCCGTCAGGGCTGGGCCCTGCTCGGCTTCGCGGCCGTCCTCTGGGGCACCGGTGTCGCGCTGACGACGGCGGCGGAGGTGTCGGCCACCGGCGCCCTCGGCGGCGCGATGGAGGGCAAGGAGCAGCGGTTCGGCGTGTGGGCCTCCAGCCTCTTCGCCGCCTCCACCACCGGCACCTCGACGGGGGCGGTCAACTCGATGCACGAGAGCTACAGCCCCCTGGGCGGAGGCATGGTTCTCACCAACATCGTGCTCGGGGAGATCTCCCCGGGCGGCGTCGGCTCCGGCCTCTACGGCATCGTGATCGTCGCGCTGCTGACCGTGTTCATCGCCGGCCTGATGGTGGGCCGCACCCCCGAGTACGTCGGGAAGACCATCAGCAGGCACGAGATCACCGCCGCGGCCCTCTACGTCCTCGTCATGCCCATCCTCGTGCTGGCCTTCACCGGTCTCGCGCTGGTGCTGGACGGACCGCGGTCGTCGATGCTCGCCTCCGGCCCGCACGGCCTGAGCGAGGTGATGTACGCCTACGCCTCGGCCGCCAACAACAACGGGAGCGCGTTCGCCGGCCTGTCGGCCGACACGCCCTGGTACAACCTGACCCTCGCCGCATGTATGTTCCTCGGCCGGTTCGTCCCCATGCTCCTCGTGCTGCGACTCGCCGGGCTCCTCGTCGCCCAGAGGGCCCGACCGGTGACGGCGGGCACGATGCCCACCCACACCCCCTTGTTCGTCGGGCTGCTGACCGGGGTTGCCCTCGTCGTCGCGGGGCTGACCTTCTTCCCCGCCCTCGCCCTCGGTCCCGTCGCGGAGGCCCTGTCATGACCAAGCGCTCCACGCCGACCACGCCGTCCCTGAGAGCCGTTGCGCCCCAAGCATTCCGCAAGCTCGACCCTCGCCACGTCTGGCGGTCGCCGGTGATCTTCGTGGTGTGGGTCGGCTCCGTCCTCACCACGGTCCTCGCCCTGGTGGAGCCCAGCCTCTTCAGCTGGTCGGTCGCCGCCTGGCTGTGGGCGACGGTGCTCTTCGCCAACGCCGCCGAGGCCGTGGCCGAGGGGCGGGGGAAGGCCCAGGCCGCCTCTCTCCGCGCCGCCAAGCGCGAGACGACGGCACGTCGCCTCCTGGCCGACGGTTCCGAGGTGCTGGTCCCCGGCTCCGAGCTGCGCGTCGGTGACACCGTCGTGGTCGAGGCAGGGCAGGTCATCCCCGGCGACGGCGACGTCGTGGAGGGCATCGCGACCGTCGACGAGTCGGCCATCACCGGTGAGTCCGCTCCCGTCATCCGCGAGTCCGGTGGTGACCGCAGCGCCGTCACCGGCGGGACCACGGTGCTCTCGGACCGCATCGTCGTGCAGGTGACGACCCAGCCGGGGGAGAGCTTCATCGACCGGATGATCCGGCTCGTCGAGGGCGCGCAGCGGCAGAAGACGCCCAACGAGATCGCGCTGACCATCCTGCTGACGACGCTGACGATCATCTTCCTGGTGACCGTGATGGCTCTCCAGCCGCTGGCGGTGTACTCCGGGCAGGCCCAGCCCGTGGTGGTGCTCGTCGCCCTGCTGGTCTGCCTCATCCCCACGACGATCGGAGCCCTGCTCTCGGCAATCGGCATCGCCGGGATGGACCGGCTCGTGCAGCGCAACGTGCTCGCCATGTCGGGCCGGGCGGTCGAGGCCGCCGGCGACGTGTCCACGCTGCTGCTCGACAAGACCGGCACCATCACGCTCGGGAACCGCCAGGCCAGCACCTTCATCGCGGTCGACGGGGTGGGTGAGCACGACCTGGCCGAGGCGGCATACCTCTCCTCGCTCGCCGACGGGACGCCGGAGGGCAGGTCGATCGTGGAGCTGGCCCACGCGGCGCACGGCGTCGACGGTGGGCGGAGTGCGGAGCTGCTGGCCCGCCGCGGTGCCGATTTCATCGAGTTCAGCGCGATGACCCGCATGTCCGGGGTGGACCTGCCCGACGGCTCACGGGTCCGCAAGGGCGCCGGGTCCGCGGTCGCGGCCTGGGTGCGCGAGACGGGGGGAACCGTCCCGGACCAGGTGCAGAAGGTCGCGGACGAGGTCGGGAAGGCGGGTGGCACACCGCTGGTGGTTGCCGAGCAGCAGCCCGGCGACCCGGCCCGGGTGGTCGGCGTGGTCGAGCTCAAGGACGTCCTCAAGGAGGGCATGCGTGAGCGTTTCGACGTCATGCGGGCCATGGGCATCCGCACGGTCATGATCACGGGCGACAACCCGCTGACCGCCGCGGCGATCGCGCGCGAGGCCGGTGTCGACGACTTCCTCGCGGAGGCCACTCCCGAGGACAAGATGCGCCTGATCCGGGCGGAGCAGGAGGGTGGCCGTCTCGTCGCGATGACCGGCGACGGCACCAACGACGCCCCGGCGCTGGCCCAGGCCGACGTCGGCGTGGCCATGAACACCGGCACCTCGGCCGCCAAGGAGGCCGGCAACATGGTCGACCTCGACTCCGACCCGACCAAGCTGATCGAGGTCGTGGAGATCGGCAAGCAGCTGCTGATCACTCGCGGCGCGCTGACGACGTTCTCGATCGCCAACGACCTCGCGAAGTACTTCGCGATCATCCCGGCGATGTTCGTGGTGCTCTTTCCCGGCCTCGATGCCCTGAACATCATGCGCCTGTCGTCACCGGAGTCGGCGATCCTGTCGGCGGTCATCTTCAACGCGCTCGTGATCGTGGCGCTGATTCCTCTGGCGCTCAGGGGAGTTCGCTACCGACCGAGCAGCGCCAGCAGCCTGCTGCGTCGAAACCTGTTGGTCTACGGGCTCGGTGGCGTGGTCGTGCCGTTCATCGGCATCAAGGCCATCGACCTCGTGGTGTCCCTTCTCCCCGGAATGAGCTGATCATGGTGCGGTCGTCCACCGGTCGACAGGTCGCCGCCGCGGTGCGGATGCTCCTGGTCCTGACCCTCGTCCTCGGCGTCCTCTACCCGGCCGTCGTCCTCGGCATCAGTCGGCTCGGCTTGGCCCACCAGGCCGACGGGTCACTGGTCCAGCGGGGCGGTGTCGTGGTCGGGTCGTCGCTGCTCGGCCAGCGGTTCACCGACGAGCGCCACTTCCACGGGCGCCCCTCCGTCAGCGAGTACGCCGGTGACGTCAGCGGGGGCAGCAACCTCTACGCGTCGCACGCCGAGCAGCGGGCCGCGCTGGCCGAGCGCAGGGAGGCGTATGCCGCCGAGCACGGGGGAGCCGGGGCCACAGCCGATGCGCTCACAGCGTCGGCCAGCGGCCTGGACCCGCACGTCTCGCCGGAGAACGCGATGGCGCAGGCGCCTCGCGTGGCCGCCGCCAACGGTCTGGACCGCGGTGTCGTGGAGGGCCTGGTCCGTGCCCACACCGCAGGTCGCGTGCTCGGCTTCCTGGGGCAGCCACGGGTCAACGTGCTCGAGCTCAACCTCGCGGTCGACGAGGCGGCGCGGTGACCAACAACCGGATCTGCCGCCGGCGTTGGTGCATCGACGGGCGCGGATAGGGGCGAGAATCAGCGCATGGCCAGGGGATCGCTGCGGGTCTACCTCGGGGCCGCACCGGGCGTCGGGAAGACCGTCGCCATGCTCTCGGAGGCTCACCGCCGGCGCGACCGTGGCACCGACGTGGTGGTCGGCGTCTGCGAGGCGCACGGCCGCGCCCACACCGCAGCACTCATGGAGGGGCTCGAGAGGGTCCCGCTGCGCGAGGTCGTCCACCGTGGCGCGACGCTGCGCGAGCTCGACGTCGACGCCCTCCTCGAACGGCGACCGGAGGTGGCGCTGGTCGACGAGCTCGCCCACACCAACGCGCCGGGGAGTCGCCACGCGAAGCGGTGGGAGGACATCGAGGATCTGCGCGACGCGGGGATACACGTCATCTCGACCGTCAACATCCAGCACCTCGAGTCGCTCAACGACGTCGTCGAGGCGATCACCGGCGTGCGCCAGCGCGAGACCGTCGCCGACGAGGTGGTCCGTGGCGCGGACCAGATCGAGCTGGTCGACATGTCGCCCCACGCACTGCGCCGCCGTCTCGCGCACGGCAACGTCTACGCCGCCGAGAAGGTGGACGCCGCACTGGCCAACTACTTCCGCGAGGGCAACCTGTCCGCCCTGCGCGAGCTGTCGCTGCTGTGGCTCGCCGACCGCGTCGAGGAGGGTCTCGACCGCTACCGGGCCGACCACGAGATCACCGAGCCGTGGCCCACCCGCGAGCGGGTCGTCGTCGCCCTCACCGGTGGTCCGGAGGGGCGGACCCTGCTGCGGCGCGCGTCGCAGATCGCGTCGCGGGGTGCGGGAGGTGAGCTGCTGGCCGTGCACGTCTCCCCGCCGGACGGTCTCGTCGACGCGAGCCTGCGTCAGCTCGGCGAGCTGCGTGAGCTGACCGGTGACCTCGGCGGCACGTTCCACACGGTCAAGGGCGAGGACCCGGCCGTGGCGCTGCTGGAGTTCGCGCGTGGTGTGAACGCACGGCAGGTCGTCATCGGCACGTCACGGCGTCCGCTCTGGAGGGCGGTGTTCCAGCCCGGTGTCGGACAGCGCGTCGTCGAGGCCTCCGGTGACATCGACGTCCACCTGGTCTCTCACGAGTACAAGGGTTCGCTGCGCCGAGCGGTCGCAGGCAAACCCGTCCTGGGCGGCCACCGGGTCGTCCTCGGCTGGGCGATGGCCACGGCGGGGACGCTGGCGCTTGCCGGCGTGCTCCACCTGACCCGGGAGAGCCACGAGCTGCCCCTCGACGTCCTGCTCTTCCTGCTCCTGACCGTGGTCACCGCCCTCGTCGGCGGGATCGGTCCCGCGCTGGTGGCGGCGGTCGGCAGCAGCCTCGCGCTCAACTGGTACTTCACCCCGCCGTACTACACGTTCACGATCGCCGACCCGCAGAACCTCGTGGTGCTCGCGGTCTTCGTGGTGGTCGCGCTGGCCGTCTCGTCGGTGGTGCACCTGGCCGACCGTCGCGCAGCTGCAGCCCGGGCCGCACAACGAGAGGCAGCGGCGCTGGCGCGCACGGCGGAGTCGCTGCTCGGGGAGGAGGACCAGCTGGCGGCTCTCATGCGGCAGGCCGTGGAGTTCTTCTCGGTGGACAGCGCTGCGGTGGTCCGTCGGGCCAGTGTCCGGGAGCCGTGGCAGGTGGTCGTGGCGACGTCTGGCTTCGACGTCGGCGCCGCCAGCGAGGCGCCCGTGCGCGTCGACATCGACGACGAGCACGCGCTGGTGATGACCGGCAGGGTGCTCAGCGGCGAGGACAGCCGTCTGGTGGCAGTGTTCGCCGCCCGGGCGCAGGTGCTGCTCCACCGCGAGGAGCTGGTCGCACAGGCGAAACGGGCCGCAGCACTGGCCAAGGACAACCGCGCGCGCACGGCGTTGCTGGCGGCGGTCTCCCACGACCTGCGCACCCCGTTGGCGAGCATCAAAGCCGCTGCGTCGAGCCTGAGGCAGGGTGAGGTGCACTTCAGCCCCGAGGACGAGGCCAGCCTGCTCGAGACGATCGAGGAGTCCGCCGACCGGCTCACCGCCCTGGTGACGAACCTCCTCGACATGTCGAGGCTCCAGAGCGGCACGGTGGAGGCGCGCAGGGACGCCGTCGACGTCGAGGGCGCCGTGGACGCGGCCACAGCCCAGTTGTCGGAGCCGGGCCGCGTGCGCCTCAACCTCGCTGGGAACCTGCCGCCGGTCCAGTGCGACGCGGGCCTGTTCGAGCGGGTGCTGACGAACGTGCTCGAGAACGCGCTGCGTCACGCGCCGGGCCGGCAGGAGGTGGTGGTCAGGGCCGCTGCCACCGGTCGCACCGTGCAGGTTCGCGTGGTGGACCGTGGTGAGGGCGTCCCCGAGGGCGCCAAGGAGCTCATCTTCGCGCCCTTCCAGCGCTACGGAGACGTGCCGAAGGGCAGCGGGGTAGGGCTCGGCCTGGCCGTCGCCAAGGGGCTCATGGAGGCGATGGACGGCACCATCGCGGCGGAGGACACCCCCGGCGGCGGGCTGACCATCGTGCTCGAGCTGCCCCGGGTGGCGGGCTCCGCCGGGCCGGGGAGGGACGCGACCGCGTCGGCGCCGAGGCAGGACGAACTGAGGCAGGACGCAGGCGCGCGCTTCCGCTGGGAGGATGGTGCCGTGAGCCGCATCCTGGTCGTCGACGACGAACCCCACCTGGTGCGCACGCTCGTCGATCAACCTGCGGGCCCGCGGCTACGCGGTGGAGGCGGCAGGCGACGCCCGCTCGGCGTTGCAGGCCTTCCACGACGAACGGCCCGACCTGCTGGTGCTGGACCTCGGACTGCCGGACCTCGACGGCATCGAGGTGCTGCGCCGGGTGCGCGAGGTGGCCGAGGTGCCCGTGATCGTCCTGTCGGCACGCACCGACTCCGTGGACAAGGTGGAGGCACTCGACGAGGGCGCGGACGACTACGTCACCAAACCCTTCGGGATGGAGGAGTTCCTGGCCCGCGTCCGGGCCGCGCTGCGCCGGCACCGCGACCCCGAGGAGGCGGAACAGCCGCCGTTCGCGACGGACGACTTCGCGCTCGACTTCGCCGAGCGCCGCGCGGTGGTGGGCGCGCGGGAGGTCCGGTTGACGCCGACGGAGTGGAGGCTGCTCTCGGTGCTGGCGCGCGCCCCGGGTCACCTCGTCTCCCAGCAGGAGCTGCTGAGGGAGGTCTGGGGACCGGGCTACGGCAGCGAGTCCAACTACCTGCGGGTCTACGCGAACCAGCTGCGGCGCAAGCTCGAACCGGACCCCGCCCGTCCGCGGTACCTGCTGACCGAGCCCGGCCAGGGCTACCGGCTCGTCGGCGCAGGGCGTCCGCGCTCTTGAGACTGGCTTGAGAAAGCGCTGCGAGGCTCGGCCCGACCGTCTTTCCCCGAAGAAGGAGATTCGTCGTGCCCGCGACCATCCTGGGCCTGCCGCTGCACCCGTTGGTGGTGCACGCCGCGGTGGTGCTCGTCCCGCTGTCGGCCCTGCTGCTCATCGCTGCGGCCGTGTCCGTGCGCGTCCGCCGCTGGGCCGGCTGGCTGACCCCCGCCGTCGCCGCGATCGCCCTGGTGCTCGTCCCGCTCGCCACCAGCAGCGGCGAGAACCTCGAGGGCTCGGTGGGGGAGAGCGCCCTCGTCGAGACGCACGCCGAGATGGGCGAGCAGCTGCTGCCGTGGGCCATCGCGGTGGCCGTGCTGTCCTTCGCCCTCGTGTGGTGGGACCGGCGCGAGCGGTCGCTTCCTCGCGGTGGCACCAACCGGGGGCTGGCGGCAGCCCTCGCGGTGCTGGCGGTCGTCTCCGGTCTCGGCGCAGGAGTGCAGGTCGCGCGCATCGGCCACAGCGGCGCCAAGGCGGTGTGGAGCAAGCAGGCCGCCACCTCCGGCAGCCAGGGCGGGGAGAAGGACGCCGACGACCACTGAGCCCTGCGATGCTGTGCCCATGCCGGGCACGCGCGCCGAGGGAGGGCGTGTCCTCCTCGTGGAGGACGACGCCGTCCTCGCCTCACTGGTCGAGCGGCTCCTCACCGGCCAGGGCTACGAGGTCGTCGTGGCCGGCAGCGCCCATGCCTGCGTGCACACCGCCTTGACCTCCGAGGTCGACGCCATCGTGCTGGACCGGCGGCTGCCGGACGGTGACGGCCTCGAGGTGCTGGACCGCCTGCGGGCCCGCGGGGTCGCCGTGCCCACTCTGGTGCTGACGGCTCAGGGCTCGCTGGCCGACCGGGTGGCGGGACTGGACCGCGGGGCCGACGACTACCTGGTCAAGCCCTTCGAGCCCGACGAGCTGCTGGCTCGGCTGCGCGCCGTCATGCGGCGGCCGACGGCGCAGACGAGCTGGCTCCCGCTGGGTGGTGGAGCGGTGGACGTCGAGGGCGTCTGCGCCGTGCGGCCGGATGGAAGCCGGGTCGAGCTGTCCCGTGCCGAGGCGGCCCTGCTCGAGCTCCTGGCGCGCCGGCCCAACCGCGTGTTCAGCAGGGACGAGGTCCGTGCGGTGGTGTCGCCGGAAGCGCGCAGCGGCTCCCTCGTCGACACCTATGTCTACGCCCTGCGCCAGAAGCTGGGCCGTTCCGTCGTGCGGACGGTCCGGGGCGTCGGCTACCGCGCTGGTGAGATCCGGTGACGGTGCCGTCGTCGCGCGAGCGGCTGCCTCGCACCCGTCGGCTCATCGCCGTGCAGGCACTGGTCGGTGTGCTCGCGGGTGTGGTGGTGGCCGGGCTGACCACCCTCCTGGTGGTCGTCTGGGGTCAGCGGCAGGCCACCGACCGGCAGCTCGACGACCTGGTCTCGACACGCAGCACGGCTCGGGCGCCTGCGGGAAGCTGGGTCGTGGTGCAGGGCCCGGACGGCCGTCGGGTCACTGCCGGCGACGTGCCGGCTGGTTTCCCCACGCCGCGACAACGGGCCGCAGCCGCGGCGGCCGGACCCGCCGGCTCGACCAGCGAGGCGCATGTGGGGAAGGGCGAGTACCTCACCCGGGCCGTCCTCGACGCCGGCAGCACGGTCGTCGCCGGCGTGGACGTCTCCGCACAGGAGGACGAGCGCAACCGGCTGCTCGCCGGGCTCGTCGGCGCGACGCTGCTGGCCGGCGCCGTCGCCGCATGGCTCGGGACGAGGCTCGCGCACCGGGCGGTCGGGGCCTGGGACGAGGCCCTCGAACGCCAGGAGCGTTTCGTCGCCGACGCGAGCCACGAGCTGCGAACCCCCTTGTCCCGCCTGGCGCTCCGGGCGCGACTGCTGGGGGACGGCCTGCGCGACGGCACCCCCAGGGAGGCCTTGGAGGACGACGCCCGGCTGCTCAGCGAGGAGGCCGCCGTCATGGGCGACCTCGTCGACGACCTCCTGCACGCCGCCACGCTCGGCACGCGGCCCGACACGGGCGAGCTGGTCGACGTGGCGGCGCTCGCACGCGACATCGTCGAGCGGGAGCAGGTGCGTGCGACCCAGCGCGGCCTGTGCCTGACGGTCCGCGCGGCCCCGGTGCCACCGGTCCGGGGCGTGGAGGCGGCGCTCCAGCGCGCGCTCGGCGCCCTGGTCGACAACGCGCTGCGGCACGCCGCCCACGAGGTGGACGTCGTGGTCGAGCCGGCGGCACCGGATGGTGTGCGCGTCGACGTGGTGGACGACGGCCGCGGCATACCGCCCGACCAAGCCGAGCACCTCTTCGACCGGTTTTCGCGCGGAGCCGACGACGGTCGGGGGTTCGGCCTCGGACTGGCACTGGTGCGCGACGTGGTCCAGCACCACGGCGGAAGCGTGGACCTGCACCCCCTTCCGAAGGGCACGCGCTTCACGGTTGTCCTGCCGTCCGAGTCGACCGGCGCCTGAGCCGACCGGCGGCTGAGCCGACCGGCGGCTGAGGGCACGCCGGGCGTGTGCCACGGTAGGCGCCGGCACGGTAGGCACCGAACTGCGACACAGGAGCGACAGCGATGGCGTACTTCGAGCGGGTTGGCCCCTCCACCTTCAAGGCCACCAGGCACGTGAGCGGCGCCTGGAACCCGGACGAGCAGCACATCGCGCCCGCGCTCGGGCTGCTGGCGCACGTCGTGGAGCTCGACCGAGACGCCCGTCGTGACGACTGCCTCGTGGTGGCGCGGCTGTCCTACGACATCCTCGGCACGGTCCCGGTCGACGTCGTCGACACCGACGTGCGGGTGCTCCGACCCGGGCGGACCATCGAGCTCGTCGAGGCGACGTTGGGCCACGGTGGGCGCGACGCCGTGTGCCTGCGGGCCTGGCTGATGCGGCCCGGTGCGACCGCACACCTGCGCGCCACGTCACTGCCGACGATCGCCCCACCGGAGTCGATGCCGGTGTGGGACCCGTCGAGCTTGTGGCCCGGCGGCTTCATCGAGTCCGCGGAGGTGCGCCGGGCACAGGTCGAGCCCGGGCGCGCGTCGTTCTGGGTGCGCACCCGGCTGCCGCTGGTCCTCGACGAGGAGGTGAGCCCGGTCGCCAGTGCAGCCGGCCTGTTCGACATCGCCAACGGCATGACCGTCCGGGCCGACCCGCGGGACGTCGCCTTCCCGAACATCGACCTGACAGCGCACCTCTTCGCCGAGCCGCGGGGGGAGTGGGTCGGGTTCGACACGACGGTGTCGTTCGGCTCGGACGGCCTCGGTCTGACGAGCAGCGTCCTCCACGACACCGAAGGACCGATCGGCACGTTGTCGCAGATGCTCACCGTGCGCCCCCAGTGAGGTGGCTCCTGGCGGCACTGACCGGCCCCTCCGCCACCTGACGTAGTCCTTGTGCATGGCGGGGGGCCGGGAAAATGGGCCGAACGGGCGGTATCAGGGGGAGGCCGGAACGTGTGCCCCGTGACTGGGTTGAACTGGTCCCCGGGTGGGGATCCTGCTGGTGGGGACTCCGTGGATGACCGCCTGGAGGATCCATCGACCACGAAAGAGAACCAGACGAAACAGTACGCGTGCACCGGCGGTGAGAGCCGTTGGTGAAGTAGGGGAGGAACGAACAATGAACAACGCACTGCGCCGGGGACTCATCCCGGCTGTCGCCGCATCAGCACTGGCCCTGGGAGTTGGTCTGCCGAGTGCCGCCGCCTCGGGTATGCGGGCGCACCAGGCGCCGCTCACCCAGACCAACCGGTGGTGTGACGCAACGGTCATCGGGGAGACCCAGACTCGGGGCTTCGGCTTCGTCAACCTCATCAGGCCTGCATCGGGCAAGCTCGTGGCGGCGGTCGTGCTCAAGGGAGCATCCCCGAACACCACGTACGACATCAGGCTGATCCAAGTCGTCCCCGGCGACACGGACTGCCACACCATCGACGGAACGCTGACGACCGACGCTGACGGTAACGGCAGCGCCAACGTGCAGCAGAAGATCCTGCCGGGTGCGACCAAGGCATGGGTCGACCTCAACAACCAGGCCGACTACGCGCAGTTCTACGACACCGCTGCTCTGTCGTTCTGACGGCCAGGTGGCCGGCTGGCTCGACAAGCGGACGCAGTCCCCGGGCGCTGTCCCCGGGCGGTGTCACTCGAGGAAGCCGGCCACCTCGGCCATGCGCTCGGGCACGAGGGTGAACCAGGCCCACGTCCCGCGCCTCTCGCGCGTGAGCAGGCCTGCGTCGGCGCCGACACCGCACTGCGACCCTCCGGGAGCTCGACGTGCCCGTGCGCGCCTGAGCCGCCCGACCTCCAGGCGAGGCCTCAGCGCAGGGCGGCGGTGATCTCGGCGACAGCCTCGCGCGCCGTGCGGCCCACTCCGATGAGGGTTGCCGAGCCGGGGCCGGTCCAGTCTCCGTAGCCCACGAGGTGCAGACGCGGATCCGCCTCTGTCCGGGTGCCCCTCGTCGGGATCTGCCCGTGCTCGCCGCGCAGGCCCAGGGGGCTCAGGTGGGCGAGGTCCGGTCGGAAGCCGGTGCACCACAGCACCACGTCGGCCGGCTGCTCGACGCCCGTGTCCCAGGCGACGCCGGTCGAGGTGAGCCGGTCGAACATCGGCCGGGCGACCAGCGCCCCTCGGTCGCGCGCTGCCCTGACCGGGGGCACCATCACGACGTCGCCCAGCGAGGCGACGCCACCGGGGTCGGACAGCCCGGCGTCGAGGGCCTTGCGCCGCGCCGTGGCGACGGCGAAGAGGTGGCGCCCGTCGACGTCGTCCGGCAGGAACCTCGGCGGCCGCACGGTGACCCACGTGGTCTCGGCCACCTCCGAGAGCTCGGCCAGGAGCTGGGCCCCGGTGTTGCCTCCTCCGACGACCACCACCCGCCGGTCCTCGAAGCCCTGCGGGCCCCGGTATGCCGCGCTGTGCAGCTGGCGGCCCCGGAACCGTCCCATCCCGGGGTAGTGGGGGACGAAGGGGCGCCCCCAGGTGCCCGTGGCGCTCACGACCGCGCGTGCCGCCCACTCACCCGCGGTCGTGCGCAGCACGAGGCGGCCGTGCGGATCGGCGTCGGCGCGGCATACCTCGAGGACCCGGGTGCCGTGGTGCACCGGGACCTCGTAGCGCCGCTCGTAGCGGGTCAGGTAGTCGACCACGTGGGTGGCCGGCGGGAAGCCTCCCCGCGTCGACGCGGGCATGAGCCAGCCGGGGAGCGAGCTGTACTCGGCCGGGGAGAACAGCCTCATCGACGGCCACAGGTGCTGCCATGCGCCGCCGGGACGGTCGTTCGCGTCGAGGACGACGTAGCCGCTGCCGGGACCGAACCCCGCCCGGCGAAGGTAGTAGGCCACCGCGAGTCCGGCCTGCCCTGCGCCGATGACGGCGACGTCGACCGGGGCGGGCTGGGTCACCGGCCGATGGAGAGGGCGTCCACGACGGCCGCGAGTCGACCGGGCACGGCGCGGTAGTAGACCCAGGTGCCACGCTTCTCGCTGGTGGCCAGCCCCGCCTCCCTGAGGATCTTGAGGTGGTGGCTGGCGGTCGCGGCGCTCTTGCCGATCTCGTCGGAGATGTCGCAGGCACAGACCTCGTCGGCGTTGAGCAGCATCGCCAAGATCTTCACCCGGGCCGGGTCGGCCAGCGCCTTGAACATGTCGGCGAGGGCCTGGGCGTTCTCGTCGGCCACCGAGGCGCGGGTCGGCGTGCAGCACGCCGTCAGCACCGTGAGCTCTGCGTGCGATGCCCCAGCGGGGGAGGTTGTCGTGGCCACGGCAGGAGCCTACCTTCGTCGAGGAGATGTTTCGAAAAACTTCGAAGAAATACTTTCACGACTGTCGAAGTTCTGCTTTGATGAACGTCGAATCAGTTGTGGATGTTCCGGGGCGGGCACCAGCCGCCGCCGGACCCGTCGTCGAAGGAGACCCGCATGGCCCCCACACCCACCGCCCCGTCCCTCGGTTTCGCGATGTCCGCGGCGGACGAGGGTGACCTGCCGGTCGTCGTCATCGGCGCCGGTCCCGTCGGCCTCGCGGCCGCCGCGCACCTCGCCGAACGGGGGCTCCCGACCCTCGTGCTCGAGGCCGGCGACCGCGTCGGTGCGGCGATGCGGGAGTGGGGCCACATCCGCACCTTCACCCCGTGGCAGTACATCGTCGACGCCACCGCAGAGACGCTCCTCGCATCGGCCGGCTGGGTCCGTCCCGCTGGACGGCAGTCCCCGACGGGTGCCGAGATCGCCGAGCAGTACCTCGTGCCGCTCGCCGCGGCGCTGGGCGACGTGGTGCGCACCGGCGCCCGCGTGCTGGCCGTCTCCCGTCAGGGCCTGGACCGCTCGCGCACCGTCGGCCGCGCCGACCGTCCGTTCGTGGTGCGGGTCGCCCACGCGGACGGTTCTGTCGAGGACGTCACCGCCCGCGCGGTCATCGACGCCTCCGGCACCTGGCACCAGCACAACCCGCTGGGTGCGTCCGGCCTGCCGGCGCTGGGCGAGGAGCAGGCCCGCGCGGCCGGGTTCCTGGTCGGCCCGCTCCCGGACGTCCTCGGCGCGGACCGGGCGCGGTTCGCCGGCCGCTCCACGCTGGTGGTGGGCATGGGGCACTCGGCGGCCAACACCCTGGTCGCACTGGCCCAGCTGGCTCGCGAGGTGCCCGGCACGCGCATCGTGTGGGCCATCCGCGGCGCCAGCGCACGCCGGGTCTTCGGCGGCGGTTCGGCCGACCAGCTCGCGGACCGCGGCCGGCTCGGGTCGGACCTGCAGGACCTGGTCGCGTCCGGCGCCCTCGAGTACGTGACCGGCTTCTCGACCCGTGAGCTCCGCGTCGACGCGACGGCCGGCACGGTGGCAGTGGTCGGCGACACCGCCGAGGGGGAGAAGGTCCTCGACGGACTGCACAACGTCGCCGCCGCGACCGGGTTCCGCCCCGACCTGGCCGTGCTCTCCGAGCTGCAGCTCGACCTCGACCCGGGCCTGCAGTCCCCGCGGGTCCTCGGCCCGCTCATCACGCCCGAGCAGCACAGCTGCGGCACGGTCGCTCCGCACGGCTGGCGCGAGCTGGCCCACGAGAGCGAGCCCGGCTTCTTCGTCGTCGGCATGAAGTCCTACGGGCGCGCGCCGACGTTCCTCATCACCACCGGCAACGAGCAGGTGCGCTCCATCGCAGCCCACCTGGCGGGCGACGATGCTGCGGCCGACGAGGTCCAGCTGGTGCTGCCCGAGACCGGGGTGTGCTCAGCGACGAATGCCCTGTCCGACGAGCAGGTCGCCGCCGGCGTCCAGGCGCTCGACGGCTGCTGCGGCGCCGAGGAGCTCATCGAGACGGCCAAGGCGGACCCGCAGGCGGCGCTGGCGCGGGTCACGTCGGACCCCGAGCTCGTGGCGTCCCTCAAGCGGCTCGGCTTCGCCACCGGCGTCCCGAACGGTCGCGCCGGTGATGCCGACGCCGCGTCGGAGGATGAGCAGCGCCGCGCCGCGACCTCGCTGCCGCTGGCCGACGTCACCGCCGGGTCCTCCGGCGGCTGCTGCGGGTGACCGAGCCCGCCCCCACGCTCGCCCCCGCTCGGGCAGTTCCCCGAGCGGGGGCGCGACGGCGTCTGCCGCGTGCGCCGTTCTACGGGTGGCGCATCGTCGCCGTCCTCGCCGTCACGGAGACCATCAGCTGGGGCGTGCTCTACTACGCCTTCTCGGTGTTCCAGGTCCCGATGGGCGCCGAGCTCGAGCTCACGTCCGCACAGCTGTCCGGGGCCTTCTCCCTCGCGGTGCTGCTCACCGGGGTCGCGGCCGTGCCGGTCGGTCGGTGGCTCGACGTCCGCGGGCCCCGGGGCCTGATGACCGCCGGCTCCGCGATGTGCGCCCTCCTCGTGGTGGCCTGGTCGCAGGTCCAGACGGCAGCCGGCCTCTACCTCGTCATGGCCGGCATCGGCCTCGCGCGCGCCGCCGTGCTCTACGACCCGGCCTTCGCGGTCATCGTCCGGTGGTTCCACACGCGTCGCTCAGGTGCCCTGCTGGCCGTGACCGTCGTGGCAGGGTTCGCCTCCACCGTGGCGCTGCCCTCGTCGAACGCGCTGATCGAGGCGATGGGCTGGCGTCGGGCACTGCTCGTGCTCGCGGTCGTGCTGGCGCTCGGGACCGTCCTGCCGCACTGGCTGGTCCTGCGGCGGGACCCCTCCGACCTGGGTCTGTGTGCCGACGGGGCCGCTCAGCTGCCCGGACGTGCAGTCGGGGGTCACGTCAGAACCCGATCAGCAAGCCGGAGCCGGGCTGCGTCGGACGGCGGCCTGGGCGTCACGACATGACGTGTTCCGTTGGTATGCCGTCGCTTTCGCTGCCCAGGCGAGCGCCGTCATCATCGTCGCGGTGCACCTCGTGCCCCTTCTGCGTGAGCACGGACACTCCGCCGCCTTCGCGGCCACCGCCACCGGCGCCCTGGGCGCGCTCTCGGTCACCGGTCGGCTGGTCCTGACCGGCGCGGTGCAGCGGGTGCCCCCTGCCGTGGCGACGGCCACCCTGTTCGGGGTCCAAGGGGCGGGAGTCCTCGTGCTGCTCGCGAGCGCCGACTCCGCCATTGGTGCGGTCGCGTTCGTGCTCCTGTTCGGCGTCGGGTTCGGGGCGGGGACCATCGCCCGCCCGGCCCTGCTGGCGCAGACGTTCGGCACCTCGCGGTACGCCACCCTTGCCGGGCTCATGGCCCTGGTGACGACCCTTGCGACCACCGTCGGCCCGCTCGCGGCAGGACTGGCGCGCACCACGACGGGGTCCTACGTCCCCGTCCTCGTCGTGGTCACGGCATTGTGCCTGCTCGGTGCCGGCGCACTGCTCCGCGCGCACGCGCTCGCCTCGGACGATGGCTGCTGACCGTCCGCCGGGGTCATCATGGCCGTGTGGAGAACGGGCGCGTCGAGCGAGGCGGGGGAGGGCGTCGGGCCCTCATCGCGACCGAGCTCGAGCGGTGCCGGGCAGACCTCCACTGGCTCCTCGGCGAGGCCACCTCGCGCGAGCTGGTTGGTGGCAGCGTCGGCACCAGATGGACCAACGAGCAGCTGCTGTTCCACATGGTCTTCGGCTTCGTGGTCGTCAGGACGCTGCTGCCGCTGGTCCACCTGGTCTCACGGCTGCCGTCGCCGGTCGGTCGCGGGTTCGCGCGAACCCTTGATGCGCTCCACCGGCCGTTCCACGTCGTGAACTACCTCGGGTCCTGCGCGGCGGCCTTGGTGTTCGACAGGAACCGGATGGGTCGGCTGTGCGACCTGACCATCGGCTCCCTGCGCCGCAGCCTGGACGCCCGGTCCGACGAGGAGCTGGACCGGGGCATGCCCTTCCCCACGCGGTGGGACCCCTACTTCGACGCCTTCATGACCGTCGAACAGGTCTACGCCTACCCGGTGCTGCACTACGCCCACCACCGGGCGCAGCTGGCGCTGGTCGCGTCCCGGGAGACGCGGCCGTGGCCTCCTCCACGGTGACCTCCGTGTCACAGTGGGATGCACCGCGTGGGAGGTGACCGAAGTGCGACCCGAGACGAGATACGCCAAGTCGGCTGGGGGGTACGTCGCCTACCAGGTGTTCGGTGCCGGCGCTCGGGACCTCCTCTTCGTGACGAGCTGGGCGACCAACCTCGACGCCATGTGGGAGGACCCGTCGCTGGCTCAGTTCTTCCACCGGCTCACCCGGATCGGTCGCGTCATCTGCTTCGACAAGAGGGGGAGTGGAGTCTCCGACCCGGTCCCTCTCGCCGCCTTGCCCACCCTCGAGGAGTGGATGGACGACGCCAGGGTCGTCATGGACGCCGTCGGCTCCGAGCAGGCCTTCGTGGTCGGGGACACCGAGGGCGGCCCCATGGCCCTGCTTCTGGCAGCGACCTATCCCGAGCGGGTGCGCGCCCTGGTGCTGCTCAACACGTTTGCCCGGTGGCGGCGGGCCCTCGACTACCCGATCGGCATGCCGGACCCGACGTGGCACAAGCTCCTCTTCCTGTACGAGAAGTACTGGGGCCAGGACCCGGGCATGCTGGGCCTGACCGCCCCGAGCCTGGCGGGCGACGCCCGGTCGGAGGAGTGGTTCACGAGGTACCAACGGCTGTCGATGCCTCCGGGCGCGGCCTCGCAGATGTACCGGTGGGTCACGCAGCTCGACGTGCGCTCCGTCCTCCCCGCGATCTCCGCTCCGACGCTGGTGCTGCACCGGACGGAGAACCAGCACTACCGGCTCGCCTTCGGCCGCTACCTGTCCCAGCACATCCACGGCGCGCGGTTGGTGGAGCTGCCGGGTGCTGACTGCTACCCCTTCTACACGGAGGCGAGCGACGCCGTGCTCGACGAGGTCGAGGAGTTCCTGACCGGTGCCCGCCAGCAGCTGCCCACCGAACGTGAGCTGGCGACCGTGCTGTTCACCGACATCGTCGGCTCGACCGACCTGGCTGCCCAGCTCGGAGACACCCGGTGGCTGGAGCTGCGCTCGACGCACAACGAGGTCGTCCGCCGGCACCTGGCCGCGTTTCGCGGACGTGAGGTCACCACCACCGGGGACGGCTTTCTTGCCACGTTCGACGGCCCTGCCCGGGCCGTCCACTGTGCCGTCCAGGTTCGGGACTCGATCCGCTCGCTGGGTCTGCAGATCCGAGCAGGTCTGCACACGGGAGAGATCGAGCGCGTCGACGGTGACATCGGTGGAATCGCCGTCCACCTCGCTGCCCGGATCATGGCCGCCGCCGGGCCGAGCGAGGTCCTCGTCTCGGGCACGCTGACCGATCTGGTGGTGGGGTCGGGAATCGAGTTCGGCGACCGCGGGCTCCACGAGCTGAAGGGGATCCCCGGACGCTGGCACCTCTACTCGGTGGCCACGATGCCGTGAGGCCGCTTCGGCGACACGAGAAGGGGCCCGCGTCCCCCGTGCTGCGAGCCCCAACTCCTTGTGAACAAGCATGGCCGACACGCCGCCGGGGCCGCCATCGGCCGAGCAGTCGATAGCGCCCTGCGCCGCTCTTCGTCCCATGGGCCGAGGGCCGGACTAGGGGGCCTGGCACGGCACTAGGCCTTTGGCCGTAGGTGAATTGGGGCCATGGCCTCCCGGCGCGGACCGGGTCTAGCCTTGACGTCACGCGTTGCGCTGGGTCGCCGGGGGCGCGGGCCCACTCACCGAGAGGAACCCCGTGTCTGCTCCGTCCACGACCCCGATGCAGTACCCCGACAAGATCGACGCCGCGGTCCTGAAGGTCGCCGGCGTCGTCGTCCTCGGTGCGATCATGTCGATCCTCGACATCACCGTCGTCAACGTCGCCCTGCCGACGTTCCAGGTGGTCTTCGCCGACGACCCCTCGCAGCCCTTGGACTACTCGATCGTCGCCTGGACGGTCACTGGCTACACGCTCGCCCTGGCGACCGTCATCCCGCTCACCGGTTGGGCAGCCGACCGGTTCGGCACCAAGCGCCTCTACATGATGGCGATCCTCCTGTTCACCGCCGGGTCTGCGCTGTGCGCGGCCGCGACGTCGATCAACATGCTGATCGCCTTCCGGGTGCTGCAGGGGCTCGGCGGCGGAATGCTCATGCCGCTGGGCATGACCATCATGACGCGGGCCGCCGGGCCGGCCCGGATGGGGCGCCTGATGGCGATCCTCGGAGTGCCGATGCTCCTCGGGCCCATCCTCGGGCCGATCATCGGTGGGTGGCTGATCGAGAACCAGAGCTGGCACTGGATCTTCCTGATCAACGTGCCGATCGGGCTCGTCGCCCTCGTCTACGCATGGCGGGCCCTGACCAAGGACCACACGGAGCCGTCGGAGTCGCTCGACGTCGTCGGGGTCCTTCTGATGTCACCCGGGTTGGCACTGTTCCTCTTCGGCATCTCGTCGATCCCGGAGAAGGGGACGATGAACCACCCGAAGGTCTACGTCACCATGGGGATCGGGCTCGTGCTCATGCTTGCCTTCGTGTGGCACTCGTTCCGACCCCGGCACCCGCTGCTCGACCTGCGGCTCTTCCGCAACCGCAACCTCACCGTCTCGACCATCACGATGTTCATGTTCGCTGCGGCCTTCTTCGGCGGCCTGCTGCTCGTGCCGACGTACTTCCAGTCGGTGCGGGGCGAGTCGACGCTCCACGCCGGCCTGCTCGTCGCGCCGCAGGGCATCGGAGCGATGGTGACCATGCCCATCGCGGGCGCCCTGGTCGACCGAATCCCCGTCGGCAGGATCGTCCCCTTCGGGCTGCTGCTCATCACCGGTGGCATGTTCGCGATGACTCGGATCACCTCGACCACCCCCTACGCACAGATCATCGTGGTCCTGTTCGTGATGGGTCTCGGCATGGGCGGCACCATGATGCCGATCTTCACGACGGCGCTGCGCACCCTCCATCAGCACGAAGTCGCCCGCGGCTCCACCCTGCTCAACATCACCCAGCAGATCGCGAGCTCGGTCGGTGTTGCCACGATGTCGGTGCTGCTCACCAACCACCTGAAGGAGAGCCCTCTCGCGGGCCCGGCGATGGCGTCCTGGCGCGACCCCAGCCTGGTCGACACGATCGGTGGCCCCGACGCGGTCGCCCAAGGACTGGCTGACGCGGCCGAGGCCTTTGCCCAGACCTTCATGGTGGCGGCGGTGCTCGTGGCGCTGACCCTGATCCCCGCCTCGTTCCTTCCGCGACGCCGGGAGGTGGCGCACCTCCTCGACGATGAGGGCGCGCCACCGGTCGTCATCCACTAGCACTGAGGGGCTGAACCTGTCGCGATGCGCTGGCAGGTCGGTGCGCTGCCAAGCCTCAGGTGTGACGGCTGGCTGACGCGATGGCGTCCAGGATGATCTCGACGGTGCGGTCGCCGGCCGCGGTGTCCGACGCGGGCACCATCGTGTCGTTGACGATCTCGTGGAACACCGGGGCGGGGTGGTCCGCTCCGTCCAGTGTGAAGAGCCGGACGTCGTAGCCGGCGGCGCGAAGCTGGCGTTCGGCTCTCTCGGACTGCCACGGCATACACACCTTGTCCCTCTCGCCGGCAACCAACGTGATCGAGGCCCCGCGGTTCGCCCACTCGGACGGCTCCAGGAGCGTGGATGGCCGCCCCTGGAACTCGTAGTGGCACCCCGAGAGGGCAACGATGACGTCGGCTCGAGGGACCTCGGGCGGGCAGGCGAGGTAGATGCCCGCCGGGTCGATCTGCTCGTCCAGTCCGCCTTGGATGGCCAGGGTGGCGCCCAGCGACCAGCCGACGAACGTCATGGGTTGGTGCAGGTCTCCGCCGAAGCTGGGGGCGACGCTGCGGGCCAAGCGGTAGCCGCACTCGGCGTCGCGGGCCAGCTCGAGCTTTCCGGCCGGTTTGCCGAGGTCGGTGCGGAAGGTGGGAGCGAACACCAGAACACCCCGACGGGCGAGGTGCCTGCCCAGCTCAGCCAGGTCGCCTGCCTTTCCGTTGATGCCGTGGAAAGCGAAGACGACGGGCCACGCTCCCTCTCCCTCGGGTGCAAAGACCCTCAGCTCGGGGGTGGTCGAGTTCGACAGGACGGTTGAGGTCACCTCGTACTGGCCGGGAGTGTGGCCGCTCGAGCAGGACGTGGCCAGCAGCAGGGCCGCCATCATGGCCACGACGACGCGACCAGGACGAAGGCGGCCACGGGGCAACGAACGCCACCGAGCGGCTCTGCCTCGTCCGCGCCGGGAGCGCGCCTCGACCACGCCACGATCCTCTGGCGGCGTTCCGTCCACGGACAGGGACCTTGGTCATGCGCGGCCGCCTTGTGGGTGAGACGCGCCAGCGGCCGAGGGAGAGGTTCTACTTCCTCGCGCGCCTTCCGCCGCGACGCCACAGCACCGTGCCATCGCTGAGGTGCAGCTCCAGGCGGGGGGACCTCAGTGCCCGCTGGACCGTGACCGTCCGAGTGGCAGGGGAGGCGTAGGAGTCCACCAGGCGCAGCTGGTCCTGCAGGGCGTCAATGGCGTCCTCGCGCTCGTAGGCGAACTCTGGCCAGGTGAACCCGCCTGGAAAGTTCAGAAGGAACACCTCGCCGTTGAACGCCAGCTGCACATGTCCCCCGCGGCCCGGTACTTCGACGTGCCACGTCCTGTAGCCGAAGCGATCCCTCGTGCCGTCACTGACGAGGTAGCCGCGCTGCCGGCAGTGCTCGCGAACGGTGACCGCGAGGTCGGTGTACCAGAGCGCTTCCTCGCCCAGGTTCGGCAGGACGATGGCGACCACACGATCCATGTAGCTGCGAGCCACGGGGTGGTCCCTGGCTTCGACTCTCACGTCGAGCAGGTCGTCAAGGGACGTGGTGGTCAGCCGCCCCGTGCTGACAACCCCCGCCAGCCACGCGTCAAGGCCGGCTCGGCACACAACGTCCTCGGTCTCCGGCGTCTCACCGGCGTCAGGTTCCCTCTGGAGGTCGCCCCACACCTGCTCCAGCTCGGCGAGCTGTCGCTCAGAGAGCTCTGCCACCGCGACCCTCCACGACGATGATCAGCACGCTGACAGGATGCCCGATCCGGGGTAGCACCATCCCCGCTTCGGAGACCCGTGACGTCACAGCGGTGCAGCGGATGCCGGGGCATGCGCGTTGGGGTGGTCGGCCCAACGGTGGCCGGAGGGCTGCCCGGCGTGAGGGGTGGCGCACTGCGAGGCCAACAGCAGCCGCGCTGAATGTGGTGACCGCATCGATAGTGTGCCGGGCATGAGTGATGGGCAGTCGGCTACTCGCCGCGTGTGGATGACGATGCCCGCCGGTGCCCGCGAGGTCCTCAGTCGGCACCTGACCCCTACGGATCTGCAGACCCTTCTGCTCAGCGTCGTGCGCGACAGAGCAGAATCCGTTACCCCGGCCGAGCTCCTGCGACGCTGGCAGAATGATCGGTTTGTTCGCCCCGCCCAGAGTGACCCCCGACGGTTGTCGCAGCTGGAAGCGCGCGTGTGGTCGCTGGTTCCCTCGAGCTTCGAGGGCGTGGAGCTCTCCCCGGTCGCTCCTTTGGGGACCTGTTCCGCGTTGGCGGACGTGAGCCAGGATCGAGTGCTTGCCACGGTGCGCAGGTCCGAGGTGGTCAGCGACTCGACCAACGCCCTGGCGGTTGAGGCTGCGGTCCGGCGGAGATCAGGCGCGGATGAGGGTGGCGTCCACCTGGCCGCCTGCCACCGCCAGTTGCGAGCCCAGGACTTCGGCGAGGGTCGCTCAGCGCACTTCCGCCTCTTCACCTTGGTCTCAAGTGCGCCAGACCAAGGGTCGGGCCGACAGGAGTGCAACCTGCTGTCACAGCACCTGCGCTGCTGGACCGACATTGTTCGGGAGGTCCTGCCGGAGACGCCAGTCCGCATCGAGGTGACCGCTTGGGACCGGGTCCTGCGGGAGCGGATCCACCAGTCGCTACTGCCGGATTTCGAGGGTGGTTCGGCAGTCACCGTGGTTGAGAACAGCACGCGAGAGCGGGGGAAGGGCTACTACTCCCTCGGGGCTTTGCGGATCGTCGCCCGGACAGCGGATGGTGACCTGGAGCTGGGAGATGGCGGGTTCACGAACTGGACCGCCAAGCTGACCCAGAACAAGAAGGAACTGTGCCTCACTTCCTGCTTGGCAACCGAGCGAGCGGCAGCCGTGGCCAGTGCCGCGCTGGACGGCCCCAGCAGCCGGGACCCGGCGGATTTGCGCAGTGACCGCAAGAGATCGCCGTGACGCAAGCCGCTGACCGGCGGAGACGTGTGGTGGGGCAGGTCGGGCTTGAACCGACGACCGATCGACGTGGTGACGGCTGGGGCTTACGGCAGTCAGGCACGCGCCGGCGAGGACGGCGCGCCAGCGCCGTCCTCGCGCGGGGCCGCATCGCGGGGTCCCACGCCGCCGCGGCGAAGCCGCGCTTGAGCCATGTGAAAGAAAGTACTCACCGTCTCATGTCAGACCGAGGTGCAGGGGTGAGGCGTCCCCCTCCTGGCACGGAGGGTGCGTCGGCTCAGATGCCGGCGTAGGTGTGTTCGGTGGTCGGCAGCCCAGCTTCTTGCCAGGCGGTGAGTCCGCCGTCGAGCAGGGCCACGTCGGTGTAGCCCATGTCGAGCAGGGTCGCCGCGGCCAGTGCGGCCCGAGCGCCGGAGGCGCAGACCATGATCACCCGCTTGGCGGGGTCGAGCTCCGGCTTGTGGCGGGGGCTGGTCGGGTCGGCGAAGAACTCCAGCAGTCCCCGGGGTGCGGGCACTGCGCCGTCGATGTGGCCGTGTTCCCACTCCGCGGACTGCCGGACGTCGAGCAACACGGCGCTGCCTGAGTCAAGCTCCTCGGCGGCCGCCGAGGGGGTCACCAGATCCACGCGGGCGCGGGCCTGCCCGATCATCTCCATCACGGACGTGGTCATGTGATCCTCCTCCTTTCGTTCCGAACCGCGGTCATCCGAGCAGGGTGGGGGTCACGTCCAGCGCGGTGCCTTCGGGCAGCTTCGCGGTGCTGCGCCTGGTCCACTCCTCTTCCAGCAGCTCCTTGGCGGCCTGCTCGAAGAACTCCGGCGCGGCCCACTCGTGCACGTCGAAGTCGCGCTGGATGTAGCCGTGGCTGACCATGAAGTCCTTGCCGATCTCGATGGATGCGAGGTTCTGCGGGGACAGGTTCGGCACGAGGTCGACGTACTTGATGCCTTGGTAGGTGTCCTCGGCGTCGAGGTAGAACGTCTGCCGGTTCAAGATGGCCGCGGCGGCGTGCTTGTTGTCGTTGGCCCAGCGGCCGACCTTGATCATGGCCTTCATGTAGGCCACGACCAGCTCGGGGTGCTCCTCGGCCATCACGTCGGTACAGGTGATCACGGCCGGGCAGTTGGCCATCTGCAACGTCCAGTCGGGGTACCGGGACAGGTCCTCGATGGCCTTGAGCTTGCCGGTGGCCTCCTGAAGGTGCTGGAAGACCTTGCTCTGGGTGTAGATCGCATCGACCGTACCGTTGAGCAGGGCGGTCTCCAGCGGCCGGAAGGCCAGGTCGTGCTTGTGGTCGCGGCGCAGCCACAGCTCCGAGGGGTTGTTCATCCGCACCTGGAGCATCTCCGGCTTGTCGTACCAGTCGTCGGGGTACGGGAACTCGACGATCTCGACGTCGTCCATCGTCATGTGGTTGACCCGCAGCATCAGCTCGATGCCGGCGTGCTCCTGGATCCGCCACCAGTCGTTCTTGATCGTGTTCAGGCTCTTGGTCAGCCCGACCTTCTTCCCCTTCAGGTCGCTCATCGTGAAGATGTCGTCCCGGGCTCGGACCAGCATCGCGCCGCCCTCGGAGACCTGCGTCGCTCCCAGCAGCTTCGTGCGGCGGATATCGGCCTGCACGTGGATGGGCGGGTACAGACCGCCGAAGCGGATCAGGTTGTCGAGGTTGTGGACGTAGTGGGGGTACCAGTTGTTCTCGTCCCGCGAGCGGAAGTAGGCGTACTCCACGCCGATCTTCTTGAACTCTTCACGGCACCAGCCCAGCTCCTGGTCGATGTTGTTCGCCGAGACCATCGGGCAGTTGGTGAAGAACACCTCGCTCCAGTTCAGCGGAACCGTCGTGGCTCGCTTCTGCGGGGCTTCGGTCGTGGTCATCGCCTTCTCCTTCCCACGCGCACGCCAATCCGCTCTGGTCGGCCTGCTGACCCCAGCGTCGCGCGGCGCGCATTCGGAACGCCTCACTCGCCCCGGACGATCCGACAAGTGGGGGATCGTCCGAGCGGTCCGCGAGCTCACGAGAGTCATCCGTCGGGGGTGATCCAGCGGGGACCAAGCTGGCGGACGGTGGGCTCATCGACCGGCGAGGGCAGAGGAAGAGGCGTGGAAGGACGACCAGCCAACCTATCGGGACGGCGGCTCCCCGAGCACCTGACCCTGCGGTCCTTGACGGTGCCTGGAGGTGTCCGGCGGTCAGCCGAGTGGACGTGCACGCCGGTGCTTCGACCTCATGAGGAGGTGGCGAGATGATCTGGGCAATCCTGGCCCTGTTGGGAGTACCGCTGTGGCTGTGCGCCATCGGGATCCTGGCCCTGGTGTACCGGAACAAGTCCCTGCGGCAACGGCATGGCGACATCCCGGTCCGGGTGCAACGCGCGGGCAAGACCCGCTGGACACAGGGTCACGCCGTCTGGGTCTCCGACGTCTTCGCCTGGCGCGGCAGCCCGGCGGCCTGGAGCGAGGACCTCTTCCAGGTGACCGCCGCCCGGGTCGGGGTCTTGGAGCCGGAGGAGCTGAAGAAGCTGCACCGGTTGGGCGACAACCCGGTAGTGGCCACCCTGACCCCCGACGTGGGTGAGCCGGTCCGCGTGGCGGTGGCAACCGAACACCGCGCGGCGCTGCTTGGTCCGTTCGGCACGACGGTTGCCAAGGGTTGACCGACAAATGTTCTGACGTTCCGTGTACGACGGGGGAGGTGTGATCGGCGTGGAGCTCATGGCGGTCGTGCTGGTCATGGCGGCGATCTTCGTGTGGGGCACGGTCTCCGCCAGGCTGGAACGAGCGGACCTTTCCGCACCGATCGTGTTCACTCTGGTGGGGGCGCTGCTGGCGGTCGTCGGCGTGGTCGGCACACCCTCGGAGTCGGCGGCTCTGAAGCCGTTGGTCGAGATCACCTTGGTGTGGGTGCTGTTCTGCGATGCTGCCCGGATCCGGGTCCAGGACTTCCGCCAGGGCATGGGGCAGTACGTCCGGCTGCTCGGCGTTGGCCTGCCGCTGACCATCCTGGCCGGCTGGCTGCTGGCGGTGTGGCTGTTCCCGGGTGTCGGCATGTGGCTGGCGTTGCTGGTGGCCGCGGCGTTGGCGCCCACCGATGCAGCGCTCGGCATCCCAGTGGTGACCAACCCAGCGGTGCCCTCGCGGATCCGCCGGCTGATCACCGTCGAGAGCGGTCTCAACGACGGGATCGCTACCCCGGTGGTGATGCTGGCCATCGCCGGCGTCGCGTCCGCGGAGGGTCTCGCCGGAGCCGAAGATGCCGGGGGGGCATTGCTCGAGCTCGCCGTCGGTGCGGTCATCGGGATCGCCGTCGGGCTCGCCGGCGGCTGGTTGCTGCGCCACGCGCGCCGCAGCGGCTGGGCGGCTGAGGACTTCACCGGCATCGCGGTCCTCGCCCTCGCCGTCCTCAGCTACGCCACCGCCGTCAGCCTGCACGGCAACGGGTTCGTGGCCGCCTTCTGCGGAGGCCTGGCGTTCGGCGCAGTCGCCGGCCGACGCGGACCCACCGAGCTGGTCTTCCTCGAGCAGGCCAGCGGCCTGGTCTCACTTCTGGTGTGGACGGCGTTCGGGGCCGTCGCGATCCCCATCATGGTCGACCGCATCGACCTCGCCATGGTGTTGTACGCGGTGCTCAGCCTCACCCTCGTGCGCATGATCCCGGTCGCCCTCGCCACTCTCGGAGCAGGGCTGGACCGGAACACGGTCCTGTTCTTGGGCTGGTTCGGCCCCCGCGGCCTGGCGTCCCTCGTCTTCGCCCTCATCGCCCTCGAAGAGCTCGGCACCGGAGCGGATGGTGCGGTAGCCGTCATCGGACTGACCGTGTTCCTCAGCGTCCTCGCCCACGGCCTCACCGCCGCACCACTGGCCACCCGGTACGGACGGGCAGCCACCGCAACGACCCCTGAGCCGGCCGAGCCGGTCACAGACCTGCCCGTTCGCGGGCTGCCACGCCGCTTCCACACCGACGCCGGCCAGAACACCCCCGCCACAACGCCTTAGGCAGTCACCCCTGTGAGCCCCCCTCCCTCTGCGGTCGACCAAGGTCCGGACAATGGGAGACCGCGATCTCCCTCGGGCCGAGGTGATCAGGCATGACCGCAGCCGAACGCGGCAACGCGAGCCCGGAGGAGCGGCGCATGAGGACACTCACGACTCCACGGTCGGCAGGGCTGGCGGGCGTGGTGTTCGCGATTCTCTTTGGCCTGAGCATGGTGCTGCTCCGAATGTCGATCGCAGAGGCCCCTCTCACAGAGACTCGGTTGTCCTCCGTTGCCACGACCCAGCTGACGCTAGCGCTCACGCTGATGCCGATCGCCGGCATCGCCTTCTTGTGGTTCGTGGGGGTGGTCAGGGACCGGTTGGGCGACCTGGAGGACCGCTTCTTCGCAACGGTCTACCTCGGCAGCGGGCTGCTGTTCCTGGCCATGATGTTCGTGTCGATGGCGCTGGCAGGCGCAATCCTGACGACCGTGGACTCGGCGGTGAGCCCTTCGAGCCCGCCGGAAGTCGTCCAGTTCGGCCGTGCGGTGATGCTCCAAGTGACCAACGTCTACGCCCTCAGGATGGCGGCCGTCTTCATGATCTCGCTGAGCACGACCTGGCACCGGTCCGGGACAGCGCCGCGCTGGCTGGTGGTCTCCACCTACCTCATCGCATTCTCCCTGCTGGTGGTCACCAGCCTCAGCATGTGGGTCGCGCTGGTCTTCCCGGGGTGGGTCTTCCTGGTCAGCCTCTACGTCCTCGTGACCGCTCGCCGTTCTGGACCCCAGCCGCTGTGAGCCCCGGGCTCCTCCCACCATCACAGGACGGCGCGGTGGCGCACGGTGGGGCTACCGGAGGGTGGGGCCCTCGAGCAAAGCTGCAAGGTGAAGATCCGGTCAAGGCAACCGGGCAAACGCCGCCCTGCGGGTGGCGCGGGTCGACCTCTCGCGCCGCCGCCTCCACGTCGCCGAGAGCGCGTCGGAGGTGGGTGGCCGTCTGATGTGGACCACGACGAAGAACCACCAGTCCCGGTCCGTGCCGGTGCCGCCAGGGCTCATCCCCGGGCTGCGCGGGCCTGACTGCCCGGTCCTGTGCGGTATGCCGCGTGCACCCGTGCGGTCCCTGTGCAGGCGCCGCGGTAGCATCGCCGCACCCGGCCGGCGAGCAGCGCGGCCGCCGCGGGGCAGTAGCTCAGTCGGTCAGAGCAGCGGACTCATAATCCGTCGGTCGTCGGTTCAAGCCCGACCTGCCCCACCACCCATTTCCGCAGCTCAGCGCCCTAAGCAGCGTCATTGCGACCTCCCCGGGGTGCCTCGATCTCGCCGCTGGCGAGCCTGGCCGACCTCGCGCTGGGTGGGGGACTGGCCGTCCGTCGCCTGAGCGGCCGGCTCCTGTTCGCCGCACCCGCCCTCATCGTGGTCGGCCTCGTGCGGGCCGTCTCGGTGCTCACGGCGGTGGGCCGTGACGCCGGGTGGCGCGACGCGCTCGGCGCCTTCGCCATCTGGCTGTCCCTGGGCTGGGCCGAGATGGCGCTGGCCACGCTGGGCACCGGCGTCGCCCTCCTCGGCATCGTCCTGCGACCCGGCTGGGTGAGCGCCGGCCTCGCCGCGCTGCTCGCCCCACCCGTGCTGGGGTGGCTGGCCGCCCCCGCGCACAGCGTCGCCGCGCTGCGGGTCGACCTGCCGGCCAGCCTGCGGCGGCGCCGCGAGGGCGAGGGCGCCCGTGGCTGGTGGCGCCCGCGCACCGCGATCCCCGTGGCCAGCCTCGCCGGGGCGGTGGGCGTCGTCGCGCTGCTCCTCGGCATCGTCCAGCCCGGCTCGCACGAGGCGCCCCGCTCGTCGGCAGCGCCCAGCCTGCCCCGCCGGGTCCCCGAGCCGGTCAAGCGCACGATGGTGCATCCGCCGGCTACCAGCACGCCGACGAGCGCAGCGCGGCCCACGCCGACCGGTGCCGGGACGGGCCTGCCTTCGGCCACCGCCGCGCCGACCACGACTGCCCACCGCACGACGGCACCGATGACGACCGCCCCGGCTGCCTCGCCCACGGCGACGTCGCCGGTCACCCCCACCGCCACCCGCACGCCCGGGTCCGCCACGCCCACCGCGCGCCCGACGACGGTGACCGGGTCGCCGACGGCGTCGCCCACCCCGAGCCGGAGACCGACCGACCGGCCCACCCCGACCCGTCCCTGAGCCGGGTGCTCGGGATTCCTGATAACTCTGGTGCGGATGGTGCAGTTGGTGCACAATGGGCTCCGTTGGCCGCCTGCGGTCGACGACAGAAGCAGCCGTACACAAACGCGGCCGCACACAACTGCATCGACACGCAGCCGGACCGACAGTGCAGAGGTCGTTGGGGAAGACGTCCCTCGCACACAGGAGGTCCCGGATGTCTGTCGCGATGCCGCGTGTCACGACCCGCGGGGTGGTGTTCGTTCACTCCACCCCGAAAGCGCTGTGCCCGCACATCACGTGGGCCCTGGAGTCCATCCTGGGGCAGCGCCTCAACCTCGAGTGGACGCCTCAACCTGCCGGTGCCGCGCTGGTGCGCGCTGAGATCTCGTGGACCGGCGAGGCCGGCACCGGCGCCAAGCTCGCCTCTGCGCTGCGCGGGTGGGACAACCTGCGCTACGAGGTGACCGAGGAGCCGAGCCCCGGCTGCGACGGCTCACGCTGGTCGCACACGCCCTCGCTCGGCATCCACCACACCTGGACCTCCGCGTCGGGCGACGCCGTCGTCAACGAGGACCGCCTGCGCGAGGTCGTGCGCCTCGCCCAGGGCTCGCCCGAGGCCATGGCGGAGATGCTCGACGAGCTGCTCGGCACGGACTGGGACAATGAGCTCGAGCCCTTCCGGTATGCCGGTGACGGGGCTCCCGTGCGCTGGCTCCACAAGGTGGGGTAGGGCTCCCAGGCGGGGCGTCCCCACGTGCTCGACTTCGTGGGAGAGGGGTCCCTCCGGTAGCGTGGCCGGCCGATCTGGACCAAACGGACCGAACGGACCGACCCGGGAGGTAAGACGTGTACGCCCTCGTCGTCCTGGCCGCCGTCGCCGCAGTCGTCGGCGCGCTGGGATCCCTGCTCGCCGCGTGGACGGGCACTGGCCGCCGCAGCCGTCACCGCGGTGGTGCGGCAGCCCTGCCGCGTGCGGCCGCGGCCACTGCCAGCCTGTTGCTGGCGGCCGTGCCGCTGCTCTTCGTGCTCGAGCGCAACCAGCTCGGCCTGGCCGCCCTCGCTCTCTTCTGGCTCAGCCTGCCCTGGCTGGCCGTGACGGCCCGCCTCGGCTCGTGGGCGCACGCCGGATGGACCCACGCCGTCAACGGTGCCGTCGTCGGCATGGTCTACCTCGCCTGGCAGGCGACCACGCAGCAGAGGCCGGTGCTTGCCGCCGTGGGCGTGTGGGGCCTGTGGCTGCTGGCCGCGGCCGCCGCCGTCGTCGTCCTGGCATACCTGCGTGACGTCGCCGGCTCCAGCGACGGCCCCGGGCTCGTGCGACTGCGTCCCGCGGTGGTCAGCACCCTCGCCCTCGGTGGGGTGGGTGCGGCCGCGCTCTCCCTGGTGGTCCAGCAGCCGCCCGCCCCGGAGTCGGTGGAGGCGGCTGCCGCGGCGCCGGCGCCCCCGGCGGGTGGCAGCACCACCGGCGCGACCCCCGCTGCACCGACGAGCACTGCCGAGCCCGCTCCCACGACCACGGCTCCGACCCGGCAGACCGAGGCCACGGCCGCGGCACGCTCGCAGAAGCGCACGGCGACGGCCACCACCACGACGACCCGCACGCCGGCGCCCTCCAGCACGACTACCCCCTCGACGACGTCGCCCACCACGCAGCCGACCACCACGTCGCCGACCACGTCGCCGCTCGACATCAAGATCTGGCCGCCCAACAACCCGCACGGCACACCGCCGGGCAAGAAGTAGGGCCGCCAGGTCAGGAGACGGATCGCTCGCGCTGGGGGCGGCCACCGACCTTGGCCAGGATGAGCTCGAAGTCCCTAGGGGTGACCAGCTCCATCGGCAGGGCCATCACCAGGTGGTTGTTGGGCTTGATGACGAGCACGTCCCCGAACCGGGCGACCTGGTCGATCGAGGTGTAGGGAATCTCGTAGCTGATGTCCGGGGTGGTGACGCGCACGGCTCTCGGCCCGAACGAGCTCGTCAGCAGCGCCCCGACGCGCGCCTGCCTCGCGACGACCGTGCGCACCCGGCTGGCCAGGGACAGCTCCCACCACAGGTACGAGGCGGCGCAGAACACCGCGAAGGCCGCGAGCGACACCATCGCCGCGTCGAGGGCCGTCCGCGGGTCGTGGCGGTAGGGCGACTGGACGTAGAGCCACACCAGGGCCACGCCGAGGACTGCGGCGTTGATGCCCAGCGGGATCCAGCTCTTGGGGTCGCGACGCGCGAAGGCCTTGAGGGCTGCCTTCTCCCTGCCGGGCAGGGACTCGTCGGCGAAGTACCGGTTGACGCCCGCACCCTGGTTCCACGTCACACTCACTGCTGCCCGCCCCCTGTCCAAGCGGGCTCACGCTAGGGCCCAGCAGGGGCTGTGCTGGCACATAACGCCGCAGGGTCACCCAAACGGGTGACCCTGCGGGTGGGACGTCTTCGTGAGTCCGGTGAGGTCCTGGTGAGGCCGCGCTCAGACGCTCTTGAAGGTGAGGGCCACGTTGTGGCCGCCGAAGCCGAACGAGTTGTTGAGCGCCGCGATGTCGCCGTCGGGCAGGGTGCGGGCTTCCCCGCGCACCACGTCGAGGTTGATCTCGGGATCCATGTCGTCGAGGTTGGTCGTCGCGGGCGCCACCCGGTGCTGCAGGGCCAGGATGGTCAGCACGCCCTCGAGTGCACCGGCGGCGCCGAGCAGGTGACCGGTCATCGACTTCGTGGCGCTGACCGGCATACCGTCGGCGGCGTCGCCGAAGGCGCGCCTGATCGCGTTGGACTCCGCGACGTCGCCCACGGGGGTCGAGGTGGCGTGGGCGTTGATGTGCACGATGTCGGACGGCGTGAGGCCGCCGCGCTCGACGGCCTCGACCATCGCGCGCGAGGCGCCGGCGCCCTCGGGCTCGGGGGCGGCGATGTGGTGGGAGTCGGCCGACATGCCGACGCCGGCGAGCTCGGCGTAGATCTTCGCCCCGCGCGCCTTGGCGTGCTCCTCGCTCTCGAGCACGATGACCGCGGCACCCTCACCGAGGACGAAACCGTCGCGGCCGGTGTCGTAGGGGCGGGAGGCCCGCTCGGGGTCGTCGTTGCGCTTAGACAGGGCCTGCATGGCGGCGAAGCCGGCGAACGGCAGCGGGTGCACCGCGGCCTCGGTGCCGCCGGCGACCACGACGTCGGCCCGGCCGTTGCGGATCATCTCGAGGGCGAAGCCCATCGCCTCCGCGCCCGAGGCGCAGGCCGAGACCGTCGAGTGCGCACCGGCGCGGGCCCCGAGCTCGAGCGAGACGTTGCCGGCCGGGCTGTTGGCCATGAGCATGGGCACCGCGAGCGGGAAGACCCGTCGCGGCCCCTTCTCGCGCAGGTTGTCCCACTGGTCGAGCAGGGTCCACACGCCACCGATGCCGGTGCCGATGGCGACGGCGAGGCGCTCGGGCTCCACCTCGGGGCTGCCGGCGTCGGCCCAGGCCTCACGGGAGGCGATCATGGCGTACTGCGCCGACGGGTCGAGCCGCCTCGTCTCGACCTTGGACAGCACCTCCGACGGCGGCGTCTTGATGGTGGCGGCGAAGGTGACCGGGAGCTCGTACTTCTCCACCCAGTCGAACGTCATGGGACGGGCGCCGGAGCGGCCCGCGAGGACCGCGTCCCACGTCTCGGCCACCGTGCCGCCGAGGGGGGTGGTGGCGCCGAGGCCGGTGACGACGACGCGTCGTGTGGCGGTCATGGACGGATCTGCTCCTTCGTGTGAGGTCACCTGGGGTGCCGGCGCGCGTCCGGCGGAGGCGCCCGGCCCCGGTCGCCGCTGGGCGACGGGGCCGGGGCGTCGGCTCAGCTCTGGTTCTTGGCGATGAAGCTGACGGCGTCGCCGACGGTGGTGAGGTTCTTGACCTCGTCGTCGGGGATGCGGACGCCGAACTTCTCCTCGGCGTTGACGACGATCGTCATCATCGACAGCGAGTCGATGTCGAGGTCCTCGGTGAAGGACTTGTCAGCCTGGACCGAGTCGGTCGAAAGACCGGTCTCCTCGTTCACGATCTCGGCGAGGCCCTCGAGGATCTCCTGCTCGCTCTGTGCCATTGGTGTCTCCTTCTTCTCGTTCGATCCTGATGGTGTGTGCCATCTCGGTGGTGCGGTTTGCGGTGGCCCGATACACCCGTCAGACCGGCGGGAGCTGTGGGGTCAGGGGAGGACGACGACCTGCGCCGCGTAGACGAGGCCGGCGCCGAAGCCGATCTGCAGCGCGAGGCCGCCGCGCGGTGCCTCGCCCTCGCGCAGCATCCGCTCGGTCGCGAGCGGGATCGACGCGGCACTGGTGTTCGCGGTCTCGGCGATGTCGCGGGCGACGGGGATGTCGGCGGGGAGCTTCAGCTGCTTGATCATCGCGTCGATGATGCGCATGTTGGCCTGGTGCGGGATGAAGGCGTCGAGGTCCTCGGCACGGATACCCGCGGCATCGATGGCCTTCTGCGCCACCGGCGCCATGCCCCAGACGGCCCACCGGAACACCGACTGACCGGCCATGGTGATGGCGGGGAAGTCGATCTGCTTCTGGCGGGTCTCGACCCAGCTGTCGCGCTGGGAGATCGTCTTCCACTGCGAGCCGTCGGAGCCCCAGACGGTGGGGCCGATGGCCGGGGTGTCCGACGGGCCGACGATCGCGGCCCCGGCGCCGTCGCCGAAGATGAAGGCGCTGCCGCGGTCGTAGGGGTCGGTGAAGTCCGAGAGCTTCTCGACGCCCACCACCAGCACGTGCGTGGCGCTGCCGCCGCGGACCATGTCGTTGGCCAGGGCGATGGCGTGGCAGTAGCCGGCGCACGCCGCCGAGATGTCGAACGCTGCCGCCTGGATCCCGAGGCGGTCGGCGAGGATGGGCGCGGCAGCGGGCGTCTGGTACGGGTGGGTGACGGTGGCGACGATGACGGCGTCGATCTGCCCCGCCTCGAGCCCGGCCATGGCGAGCGCCTCGCGGGTCGCGTGCTCGGACATGTCGACCACCGACTCGTCGGGAGCGGCGAACCGACGGCTGATGATGCCCGAGCGCTCACGGATCCACTCGTCCGAGGAGTCGATCTTGTCGATGACCTCCGAGTTGGGCACCACCCGCTCGGGGCGGTAGCCGCCGACCCCGAGGATGCGGGCGTGGCGGGCGCCGGTCGGCGTGGTGAGGGTGCCGGTGGCCTTGGGGGAGAGAGTCATGGTCAGGCTTCCTGCTCGGCAGTGGGGGAGCCGGCGGTCTGTCCACCGTGCTCGTGGAGCATGCGCTGGGCCGCCTCGAGGTCGTCGGGGGTCTTCAGCGCGAGGGCCTCGACACCCTTGAGGCCGCGCTTGGCCAGGCCGACGAGGGTGCCCGCCGGCGGCAGCTCGATGAGGCCGGTGACGCCGAGGTCGGCCAGCGTCTCCATGCACAGGTCCCAGCGCACCGGGTTGCTCACCTGGCTGACGAGGCGTGAGAGCACCTCCGCGCCGTCGCGCACCACGGCACCGTCGGCGTTGGACACCAGCGGGACCGATGGGGTGCTGGTGGTGAAGCCGGCGGCCTGTCGGCCCAGCGCCTCGACGGCGGGGGCCATGTGCGTGGTGTGGAAGGCGCCGGCGACCTGCAGGGGGATGACCCTGGCCCGGGCAGGCGGCTCGGCCGCGAGGGCGGCGAGCTGGTCGAGGGTGCCGGCGGCGACGACCTGACCGGCGCCGTTGGCGTTCGCCGGGGTGAGGCCGTGCCGCTGGAGGGTGGCCGCCACCTCGTCGGGGTCGCCGCCGAGAACGGCGCTCATGCCGGTCGGGGTCACCGCGCTGGCGGCGGCCATGCCGCGGCCGCGCTCGCGGACGAAGGCCATCGCATCCGCGTCGGCGAGCACTCCCGCGAAGGCGGCCGCGGTGATCTCGCCCACCGAGTGACCGGCCGTGACGCCGACGAGCGACGCGACGGTGCTGGAGGTGTCGGTGTCACCGAAGAGCGCGGGCACGCAGGCGAGGCCGGCAGCCACGATCAGCGGCTGGGCCACGGCGGTGTCCCTGATCGTGTCGGCGTCCGAGGTGGTGCCGTGCGCCACGAGGTCCAGGCCGGCCACCTCCGAGAGCGACTCGAGCCGGGCCCGCACCGCGGGGATCTCGAGCCAGGGCGCCAGGAAGCCGGGGGTCTGGGAGCCCTGTCCAGGGCAGACGATCGCGAGCACGTCCTCAGCCTTTCGTCCCGGGCGTGACCGCACCGTGACCGAACGCCACGAACATCCTCGGCCCGTGTTGGAGGATTCCTACAATTGCGCTGCCGTCTCAGCAGGGGCACCCTGTGCCGCTCGGGCACGGACGGCCCGGTGCGGGGGAGTGGCGAGCCGGCCGAGGGCCAGTGCGATGCGCACGGTGTGGGCGTCGTGGGCGTCGGTGAGGTCGTAGCCGGTGAGGTCGGCGATCTTGCCGAGCCGGTAGCGCACCGTGTTGGGGTGCACGAAGAGCAGCCGCGCGGTGCCCTCGAGCCCGTTGCCGCCCTCGAGGTAGACCGCCGCCGTCTGCAGCAGGTTGGCGCCGCTGCTGTCCGACAGGGGCTTCCAGATACGTTCCAGCAGCAGCACCCGGGCGGGCTGGTCGCCGATCAGCACCCGCTCGGCCAGCAGGTCGTCGGCCGAAGCGGGTCGCGGGGCCTCCGGCCAGGCGTGGGCGCAGGACTGGCCGGCCAGCGCCGCTCGGGCCGACCGGCCGGCGGCGAACAGGTGCGGCACCGTCGGACCCACGACGATGGCGCCCTCACCGAAGTGCCCGCTCAGCTCGCCGGCGGCCTCGAGGGCGTCGTCGACGTTGCCGAGGATGCAGACCAGCCGGCGCCCCTGGACGGCGGCCAGCAGGTCGACCCCGAGCCGCGCGGCGGACCGGCGGAGGCCGTCGACGACGCCCTCCGAGCCGCCTGGTGGGCTGCTGCCGGCGACGACGGCGACCCGGGTGGTGGACCCCCAGCCGAGGGCGGCGGCCCGTGACTGCATCGAGTCGTCGGCCTCGCCGCGCAGCACCGCGTCGACGACCAGACCCTCCAGGCGGGCGTCCCAGGCGCCCCGGGCCTCGGCGGCGTGCGCGTAGACCTCGGCGGCGGCGAACGCGATCTCGCGGCTGTAGCGCAGCACCGACTCGCGCAGCGCCTGCTCCCCGCCGGGCTCGGCGAGCTCGGTGGCGTGCTCCTCCACGGCGTCGACCACCGAGCGCACGAGGTCGAGGGTCTGCTTCAGGCTGATCGAGCGGGTCAGCTCACGGGGCGCGGTGCCGAAGACGTTGGCGGTCACCGGCTGCTGGTCGCCGCCGTCGCGCAGCCACGAGATGAAGGCGGCGATGCCGGCCTGTGCCACCAGCCCGACCCAGGAGCGGTCCTCGGCCGAGAGGGCTCGGTACCAGTCGTGACTGGTCTCCATCCGGCGGATCGCGGCGGTCGACAGGTCGCCGGCGGCCCGCTCGACCCGGCGCATGGTGGCGGCGGAGACGGAGGCCTGGGCGGACGGCATACGGTCACTCTAATTTGTATGCCGCCCACAACGGGGCGGCGGGCGTGTGCCGGTTCCCGAGGTGTCGCCGCGTGCCGCGCCCCGCCGTGCCCTACGGTCTGGGCCCATGACCCTGCGTCGGCTCTCCGGGCTCCTCGCCGCCGTCACGGTGTCCCTGGCCGTCGGTGGCTGTGCCGCGGGGGGCGGCGCCGCGCCGACGTCGAGCCCCACGTCAACCCCGGCCGCGGCCGGCACGGCGCGCGCCCTCGTCGGGCGTCCGCTCGTGATCGGGCACCGAGGGGCGGCCGGCTACCGGCCGGAGCACACGCTGGCCTCCTACGAGCTCGCTGCGCGGCAGGGGGCCGACGCCATCGAGCCCGACCTCGTCTCCACCAAGGACCACGTGCTGGTCGCCCGGCACGAGAACGAGATCTCCGGGACCACCGACGTCGCCGACCACCCGGAGTTCGCCGACCGCCGCACCACGAGGACCGTGGACGGCAAGCTCGTCGCCGGCTGGTTCACCGAGGACTTCACCCTCGCCGAGCTCAGGACGCTGCGGGCGGTGGAGCGGCTGCCCGACGTGCGCCCGGCCAACCGCGCCTACGACCGCCGCTGGCAGGTGCCGACGTTCGCAGAGGTCCTGGCCCTGCGGGCGCGGCTGTCCAAGGAGCTCGGACGCGAGGTCGGGGTGGTGCCGGAGCTGAAGCACCCGACCTACTTCAGGGCGGCGGGGCTGCCGCTCGAGCCCGTGCTCGTCGCCCAGGTGCGCCAGGCGGGGCTCGACTCGGCGCGCAGCGGCCTGATGGTGCAGTCGTTCGAGCCGACCAGCCTGCAGGCCCTCGACACGACCTACCGGCTCAAGGCCCCGCTCCTGCTGCTGACCCAGGCCAAGGGCGCCCCCTACGACCTGGCCTCCACCGGTGACGGCCGCTCCTACAAGGACCTGCTGGCGCCGACGTCGCTGCGCTCGCTCGCGAAGTACGTCAACGTCCTCGGGCCCGACAAGGCCCAGGTGATCGGCCGCCGGTCCGACGGCACCCTGGGCAGGCCCACGTCGCTGGTGGCAGACGCCCACGCCGTCGGGCTCGAGGTCATGCCCTACACGTTCCGTGCGGAGAACCAGTACCTGCCGCGCGACCTCCAGGTCGGGCCGGGGGCCCACGACAGGGGCCGGGCCGCCGAGGAGCAGCGCGCCTTTCTGGCGGCAGGGGTCGACGGCCTGTTCAGCGACCAGCCGGACGTTTCGGTGAAGGCTCGCGCGGAGTTCACGAGCCGTACATCCTCCTGAGAGGCGGGACGGACAAAACGCCCATAGCGTCACCGTCCATGCAGCCCTTGTTTCTGAAGTCACCGGCCAAGAGGCCGACACTGCCCGCCCTGGTCCTCACGGGGCTCGTTGCCGCGGTCACCCCCGCACTGCTCTCGTCCGCGTCCTCGGCGGAGGCCGCGGCCCCCGTGGTCTCGCCAGCCGACCGCGACCGCCCCATCGTCGTCGGCCACCGGGGGGCGGCCGGCTACCGCCCCGAGCACACGCTCGCGTCCTACGAGCTCGCGGCACGCATGGGCGCCGACTTCATCGAGCCCGACCTCGTCTCGACAAAGGACCACGTGCTGGTCGCGCGGCACGAGAACGAGATTTCCGGCACCACCGACGTCGCCAGCCACCCGGAGTTCGCCGACCGGAAGACCACCAAGACCATCGACGGGAAGGCCGTCACCGGCTGGTTCACCGAGGACTTCGCCCTGGCCGAGCTCAAGACGCTGCGGGCAGCCGAGCGGCTTCCCGGCGTGCGGCAGGAGAACACCATCTACAACGGCCGCTACGAGGTGCCGACGTTCGACGAGGTGCTCGCCCTGCGCGAACGGCTCAGCCGCGAGCTGCGCCGCACCATAGGCGTCTACCCCGAGACCAAGCACCCCACCTACTTCCGCTCCATCGGGCTCGACCTCGAGACGCCCATGGTGGCCGCGGTGCGCAAGGCCCACCTCGACAAGGAACGGGCGCCGATCTTCATCCAGTCCTTCGAGCTGACCAACCTGCTCGAGCTGCGCGAGAAGGAACACGTGCGTGCGCCGCTCGTGTTCCTCACGTCGGCCAAGGGACAGCCCTACGACCTGAAGGCCAAGGGGGACCCGCGCAGCTACGCCGACCTGCTGACCGCCGGGAGCCTCAAGGACCTCTCCAAGGTCATCAACGGCATCGGACCGGACAAGAACCTGGTCATCCCGCGCCAGGCCGACGGCACCCTCGGCACGCCGACCAGCCTCGTCGCCGACGCCCACGCTGCCGGCCTGAAGGTGCACCCCTACACGTTCCGCAACGAGAACCAGTTCATGTCGGTCGAGTTCCGCAACGGCACCTCGCCCAACGACTACGGCAAGGCCATCAACGAGCAGGTCCGCTTCCTCCAGACCGGCATCGACGGCCTCTTCACCGACAACACCGACACCGGGGTCGTCGCGCGCCAGGAGTTCCTCGACACGAAGTGAGCCCCGCTGGCGCGACGGGTCAGCGCCCGTCGCGCCAGGAGTGCTCCGGCTCGTAGCCGAGCACGCGCCGTGCCTTGTCGATCGACAGCAGCGTCTCGTGCTCCCCGAGCGCGCCGCGCACCTCCACACCGGGGAAGACCTCGGCCATCAGCTCGGCGCTCGGGCGGCTCATCACCGTGTCCGCGTTGGCGATCACGAAGATGTCGGCGCCGGTGGCGTCGTGCTCCAGCGCCCGGCGCACGGCCTGGGCGCCGTCGCGGGCGTCGATGTAGCCCCACAGGTTCCACTTGCGCAGGTGCGGGTCGCGGTCGAAGTCGGGGAACCGCTCGTAGTCCTCGGGGTCCATGACGTTGGAGAACCGCAGGCCGACCATCTTCAGCTGCGGGTCCCAGCGGCAGAACTGCCGCGCCATCTCCTCCTCGAGCGTCTTGCCGAGCGAGTAGGTCGACTCCGGCCTCGGGGTGTAGTCCTCGTCGACCGGCGCGTAGGGCGGCGGGGTGTCGAACGGCAGGCCGAGCACCGTCTCGCTCGAGGCCCACACGACGTTGCGAATCCCGGCGGCCCGGCAGGCCGCGAAGACGTTGTAGGTCGAGGGGACGTTGTTGGCGAAGGTCGCCGCGTTGGGCACCAGGCCCGGCGCCCGGATCGCAGCGAGGTGCACGACCGCGTCGACCGGGCCCGTGCTCGTCGACGCCACCGGTCAGCGCGGGCAGCACCTGCCCGTAGTCGGTGAGGTCGACGGCGAGGAACTCGCCCGGGTCGGCCTCCGGCGTCCGGCGGTCGAGGGCGAGGACGTCCCAGCCGCTCTCACGCAGGTGGCGCACGACGGCACGTCCGAGCTGTCCGGCGGCGCCGGTGACGGCGACGCGCCGCGTCTGGTCGGGGGAGTGGGTCGAGGAGTCGGTCGACATGGCACCCATCCTCGCCGCCCGCTGCGTGCCCGGCGCGTCGAGGGGCTCGGACATGCCCGCCCCAGACAAACGGTATGCCGCCCGCTCGGGTGAGCGGGCGGCATACCGTGCGTGCCGGAGGGGGTGCCGTCAGGCGTCGCCGCCTGCGGTGCCGGAGGTGCCGGCGGTGACGTCGAGCAGCCGGTAGCGGGACGCCGCCTCACGCGCGGCGTTGGCGTCGACCTCGCCACGCGCGGCCAGCATCTGCAGCGCCCGCACCGCGACCGACGGGCCGTCGATGTGGAAGAAGCGGCGCGCCGCCGGGCGGGTGTCGGAGAAGCCGAAGCCGTCGGCACCGAGGGAGGCGAAGTCGGTCGGCACCCACGGCTGGATCTGGTCCTGGACCTGCCGCATGTAGTCGGACACCGCCACGACCGGGCCGCGCGTCTCGCGCAGGCGCTGGGTGACGTAGGGAACCGGAGCGTCCTCGTCGGGGTGGAGGAACCGCTGTTCGTCGCAGCGCAGGCCGTCTCGACGCAGCTCGTTCCAGGACGTGACCGACCAGACGTCGGCCACGACGCCCCAGTCGTTGCGGAGCAGCTCCTGCGCCTCGAGCGCCCACGGCACACCCACGCCGGAGGCCAGCAGCTGCACGCGCGGCGGCGTCTCGCCCAGGCCCTCGCTGTTGCCGGGGGCGTAGAGGTGCATGCCCTTGAGGATGCCCTCGCGGTCGACGTGCTCCGGCTCGGCCGGCTGGGCCATCGGCTCGTTGTAGACCGTCATGTAGTAGATGACGTTCTCGGCGTTCTCGCCGTACATGCGCCGCAGGCCGTCCTCCATGATGTGGCCGATCTCGAACGCGAACGCCGGGTCGTAGGTGACGACCGCGGGGTTCGTGGCGGCGAGCAGCGGGCTGTGGCCGTCGGCGTGCTGCAGGCCCTCGCCGGTGAGCGTGGTGCGACCGGCGGTGGCACCGATGAGGAAGCCGCGGGTCATCTGGTCGGCAGCCGCCCAGATCGAGTCGCCGGTGCGCTGGAAGCCGAACATCGAGTAGAAGACGTAGATCGGCACCATCGGCTCGCCGTGCGTCGCGTAGGACGTGCCGGCCGCGGTGAAGGCCGCCAGCGAGCCGGCCTCGTTGATGCCGAGGTGCAGGATCTGGCCCTGCGCCGACTCCTTGTAGGCGAGCATCAGCTCGGCGTCGACCGAGGTGTAGTGCTGCCCGTGCGGGTTGTAGATCTTGATCGTCGGGAAGAACGAGTCCATGCCGAAGGTGCGGGCCTCGTCCGGGATGATCGGCACGACGCGCCGGCCGAACTCCTTGTCGCGCATGAGCTCCTTGAGCAGGCGCACGAACGCCATGGTGGTGGCGACCTGCTGCTTGCCGGTGCCCTTCTTCACCACCGCGTACGAGTCGTGCGAGGGGAGCTCGAGCGGCTTGTGGTCGACGACCCGCTTCGGGAGGGACCCGCCGAGCTTCTGGCGCAGCTCCTTCATGTACTGGATCGTCGGGTCGTCCTCGCCCGGGTGGAAGTACGGCGGGCGGTACGGGTCGGCCTCGAGCTGCTCGTCGCTGATCGGCAGCTTGAGGCTGTCGCGCAGGCCCTTGAGGTCGTCGAGCGTGAGCTTCTTCATCTGGTGCGTGGCGTTGCGGCCGGCGAAGTGGCTGCCGAGGCCGTAGCCCTTGATGGTCTTCGCGAGGATGACCGTCGGCTGGCCGGTGTGCTCCATCGCAGCCTTGTAGGCGGCGTACACCTTGTGGTAGTCGTGACCGCCGCGCTTGAGCTTCCACCAGACGTCGTCGTCGCTCCACTCCTTGACCATCTCGCGGGTGCGCGGGTCGCGGCCGAAGAAGTGCTCGCGCACGTAGGCGCCGTCGTTGGCCCGGAAGGTCTGGTAGTCGCCGTCGCTCGTCTGGTTCATGATGTTGACCAGCGCGCCGTCGCGGTCCGCCGCCAGCAGCGGGTCCCAGCCACGGCCCCAGACGACCTTGATGACGTTCCAGCCGGCGCCGCGGAAGAACGACTCCAGCTCCTGGATGATCTTGCCGTTGCCGCGCACCGGGCCGTCGAGCCGCTGCAGGTTGCAGTTGATGACGAAGGTGAGGTTGTCGAGCTCCTCGCCGGCGGCCAGCTGCAGCAGGCCGCGCGACTCCGGCTCGTCCATCTCGCCGTCACCGAGGAACGCCCAGACGTGCTGCTGGCTGGTGTCCTTGATGCCGCGGTTGTGAAGGTACTTGTTGAACTGCGCCTGGTAGATCGCGTTCATCGGGCCGATGCCCATGGACACCGTGGGGAACTCCCAGAAGTCCGGCATCAGGCGCGGGTGCGGGTAGGACGGCAGCGCGAGCGGCTTGCCGTCGACGAGGTGGCTCTTCTCCTGGCGGAAGCCGTCGAGCTGCTGCTCGTCGAGCCGGCCCTCGAGGAACGCGCGGGCGTACATGCCGGGGGAGGCGTGCCCCTGGAAGAAGATCTGGTCGCCGCCGCCCGGGTGGTCCTTGCCCCGCCAGAAGTGGTTGAAGCCGACCTCGTAGAGGGTGGCGGCCGAGGCGTACGTCGAGATGTGGCCGCCCACCGAGATGTCGGGGCGCTGCGCGCGGTGCACCATGACCGCGGCGTTCCAGCGGAGCCAGGCGCGGTAGCGGCGCTCGACCTCCTCGTCGCCGGGGAACCAGGGCTCACGCTCCGGCGGGATGGTGTTGATGTAGTCCGTGGCGGTCAGCGACGGCACACCGAGCTGCTTCTCGCGGGCACGCTGGATCAGCTTGAGCATGAGGTAGCGAGCGCGGGTGCGGCCGCCCTCCTCGATGGCCCCGTCGAGACTGTCGAGCCACTCCTGGGTCTCGTCGGGGTCGATGTCCGGCAGCTGGCTGGGCAGGCCGTTCAGGATGGGTCCGGCCTGATCGCGTGCGGCCACGTCGTCGGTCCTTTCTCGGGCGTCGGCCGCTGGTGTGCCGGCGGCCACAGACCATCTTCCCCCCAAAGGAGGTGCACGTCACAACCAGGGTCGACTACCGGCCGGTATGCGGACCAGCCGTGCTCGGGGCCCCTTCCAGGCCGGGCCGAGCGCGCCCTCCCCGGCCCGAACCGTGCTGTGCCGATTGGAAGTCCACGTGCTGGTTTCGGGATAGTGGTTGCTGTATGCCTTCCGCCACCTCGACCCGCCCCGACCTGGCGCCTCCACAGACGAGGCGCCAGCGACGCAACCGCTTCCGCGGCGACATCGAGGGGATGCGGGCCATCGCGGTCCTCCTGGTCGTCGCGTTCCACGCGGGCGTGGGTGTGGTCAGCGGCGGCTTCGTGGGCGTCGACGTCTTCTTCGTCCTCTCGGGCTTCCTCATCACCGGGCTGCTCGTCGACGAGATCGCCCGCACGGGCACCATCTCGCTCGGCGACTTCTACGCCCGCCGGGTGCGCCGCCTGTTGCCGCTGTCGACGCTCGTGCTCGCCGCCACCGCGGTGGCCGCCTACCTGTTGGTGCCACCCATCGACCGCAAGGGCATCGCCGCCGACCTGGCCGGCGCCGGCCTCTGGGGTGCCAACTGGCGCTTCGCCGCCGAGTCGACGCAGTACATGGCTGACACCGACAAGAGCCCGGTGCTGCACTACTGGTCGCTCAGCGTCGAGGAGCAGTTCTACGTCGTCTGGCCGCTGCTGCTGCTCCTGCTCGTGGGGCGCACCGGACTGGCCCACCGCGCCTGGGCGGTGGTCTTCCGACGGATGGCCCTGGCGCTGTCGGTGCTCATCGCCGTCTCGCTGGTCGTCTCGTGGCAGCTGACCGCCTCCGGGAGCCCGTTCGCCTACTTCGGCCTGCACACCCGCGCCTGGGAGCTGGGCATCGGCGCCGCGCTCGCCCTGGCCCGACCCGCCCTGCGCCTGGTCACCACACGGGCGGCCCACGCCGCAGCCGTGACCGGTGTGGCCATGATCGTGGGCTCGGCCCTGCTCATGGACGAGTCGACCCCGTTCCCCGGAACGGCCGCGCTCGTGCCGGTGCTCGGCGCCGCCTTCCTGGTCGGGGCCGGGACGCGCCTGCCCGACGAGGGCGTCTCGCGGGCCCTGGGGCACCCCGTGCTCCGCTACATCGGCCGCGTGTCGTACGCGTGGTACCTGTGGCACTGGCCCGTGCTCGTGCTCGTCAACACCCGTTTCGGGCAGACCGCCGCCGGGGCGGACACCGGCGAGGCGACCGCCGCCCACGCGAGCTGGCCCGTGGTGCTGGCTGCCGTCGCCCTGTCGTTCGCGCTCGCCGTCGGCAGCCACTACGTCGTGGAGCAGCCGATGCGTCACGCCGGCTTCTTCAAGGCCAGCCGGGGGCGTTCGCTGCGCTTCGGTGGAGCCCTCGTCGGCGTCTCCCTGGTCTCCAGCTGTGCCCTCATGGTCGGCGGTTCGGCGTCGGCCGAGCAGGACGCCGTGTCAGTGCCGAAGGCCGCGGGCGCGCCGGCGGCCACCGCCCCGGCCCCAGCTGCGGGGGAGGATCCCGCCGAGGCGGAGCAGCCCGGCCCCGTCACCCCGGCCGAGGCGCGTGACGACCGTCCGCGGGACGGCGACGACTGCTACGTGGCCTACGAGAGCACGACGGTCCCGCCCGCGGAGAAGTGTCGGTTCGGCCCGGCGAAGGGCGCCAAGCGCACCATCGCACTCGTGGGCGACTCGCACGCGACCCAGTGGCGGCCCGCCCTCGAGCGCGCGGCCAAGGAGCGCGGCTGGACGATCTACTTCTTCGCCAAGAGCTCGTGCACGGTCAGCGACGCGCCCGTGTGGCTCAAACAGAACAAGGCCCCCTACGACAGCTGCGGCCCGTGGCGCGACGCGGTGCTCGACCGCATCGCCGGCATCAAGGGCCTCGACGCCGTCGTGGTCGGGCGGTGGATGGACTACCGCACCCTGGCCCTGCAGGCCGACGGCTCGAAGAGCACCGCTGAGAACATCGGGCCGCTGTGGACCGAGGCCTCGAAGCGCTCCTTCGCGCAGATGGCCAAGGCCACCAAGCGGATCGTCGTCATGAAGGACGTGCCGCGCCCCGCCGGCGACGTGCCGTCGTGCCTCTCGCAGCACCCGGACGACGTCGAGGAGTGCGGCTTCGACCGCGACCAGGGCACCGGCCTCGACGCCGCCCTCGTCAAGGCCGAGAAGGCAGCGGCCCCGAAGGCGGTGCGGTTCGTCGACCTGACCGACGTGATGTGCCCGGCGGAGCGCTGCCAGGTCGTCACCGCCGAGGGCCGGATCATGTTCCGCGACAGCCACCACCTCACGCAGGGCTACAGCGAGTCGCTGTGGAAGGTCGTCTCCGACCGGGTGGACAAGGCGATCCGGAGCTGACCAGGCTCGGCTGACGGACCAGAGCTGACGGCTGGAGCCTGAGCCGGTCTAGAGCCCGAGCCGGTGTCCGCCGGCGTAGACGGTCAGGCGCGGCGGCCTCACGAACCCGACCAGGGTCATGCCCGCCTCCTGGGCGAGGTCGACGGCCAGCGACGACGGTGCCGACACCGACGCCAGCGCCGGGATGCCCGCCATGACGGCCTTCTGCGTCAGCTCGAAGCTCGCCCGTCCGCTGACCACCAGCACGTGTCCCGACAGGGGCAGCCGTCCCTCGCGGCCGGCCCACCCGACGACCTTGTCGACGGCGTTGTGGCGGCCGACGTCCTCGCGGACCGCCAGCAGCTCGCCGTCGGCCGTGAAGAGGCCGGCGGCGTGCAGCCCGCCGGTGCGGTCGAAGACCTTCTGCTGCTCGCGGAGGGCGTCGGGGAGCCCGGCCACCACCTCGGGTGACAGGCGCAGCGGGTCCTGCGCCACGGCATACCGGCTCTTGGTGGTGATCGCGTCGATGCTCGTCTTGCCGCACACCCCGCACGCGCTGCTGGTCCAGCCCGAGCGCTCGGAGCGCGAGGTGTCGACCGCGGTGCCGGGTGCGAGCGTGATGTCGACGACGTTGAAGGTGGGGGAGCCGGACTCGTCCTCGTCGAGGCAGTGCATCGCGTGGTGCACCGCGGCGGCGTCGGGGATGACGCCCTCGGTCAGCAGGTAGCCGATGGCGAGGTCGAAGTCGTCGCCGGGGGTGCGCATGGTGACGTAGAGGGAGTCGCCGTCGACCCGGATCTCGAGGGGCTCCTCCACCGCCAGCGTGTCGGGGCGGCTCGACGCCGTGGCGCTGCCCGGCTCGTCGACGACGACCCGGGTGCTCGGCACTCGCCTCGTGACACGCCCCACGACACGCACTGTATGCCGTGTGCCCGCCATGGCCGATAGTGGAGCCGTGGAGACCGAGCAGGGCTGGGAGCCGGTGGCGCTCTACGGTGACGGAGGGCCCGAGTGGCGCGGCGTCTCGCCGCGTCTCGCGACCGCGCGCTCGGTGGTCGTCTCGGTGGTGTGCGGCCTGCTGCTGGCCGGGGCCGTGGCCCTCTGGGTCGCGGAGTCCTCGGCCCTGCTGCTGGGCGCCGCCGGGGTGGTCGTCGTGGTCTGGCTGTGGCTGCTCTGGCTCGTGCGCCGCCAGGTTGCTGCCATCAGCTGGGCCGAGCAGGCCGAGGAGCTGGTGATCCGCCGCGGACGGCTCCGGCGCAGCCTCGTGAGCGTGCCCTACGGGCGCCTGCAGCTCGCCGACATGCAGTCGGGCCCGCTGTCGCGGCACTTCGGCCTGGCCAGCGTGCAGATCCACACCGCGTCGCCCCGCAGCGGTGGGAGCATCCCGGGCCTGCCCGTCGCCGAGGCTGAGGCGCTGCGGGCGCGGCTCACCGAGCGCGGCGAGTCGCAGCGGGCCGGTCTGTGACCGACGACGCGTCCTCGCCCGACCCGGCAGGCTGGCGCCGCCTCCACCCGCTGTCGCCGGTGCTGCGCGGTGGCCTCGCCCTGGTCGCCGCCGGGGCCTGGCTGGTCAGCAACCAGGTCGACGCGTGGATGGGGGCCGACTCCCAGCTGCCGGACGGCACGCCGCTGCTGTGGCTGGGCCTCGCGGCGACGGCGGGACTCCTCGCGCTCGTCGTCGGGTCGTGGCTGTCGTGGCGGGTCTCCCGCTTCCGGATCGGTGCCAGCACCCTCGAGGTGCGCACCGGGCTGCTGCTGCGCCAGCACCGCCAGGTGCGCTACGACCGCATCCAGGCCGTGGACCTCCGGCGCCCGCTGCTCGCGCGGCTGGCCGGGCTCTCCGAGGTCCACGTGCAGTCGGCCGGGTCCGGGCGGGACGCACGGCTGTCGTTCCTGCCCCACGCCGAGGCCCACGAGGTGCGCCGCACCCTGATGGCGCTGGCCGGCCGCGGCGACGAACGGGAGGCACCGGGGAACGACCGCGCGGTCCCGGGGAGCGACGTCGCGGTACCGGGAGCGACGCCGGTGCCCCGCGGGGAGACGTTGGCTCGGGTGCCGAGGGAGCGGCTCGTGCAGGCCTGGCTGTTCCGCGGCCGCACCCTGGCCCTGGCGGTCGCCGTCCCCGTGCTGCTCTGGGGCCTGGCGACGGGGCGCGGGGGAGTGGTCGCGGCTGTCGGACCGGCCCTGCTCGCCCTCGGGGGCAACGCCGCCAAGGAGCTGGTGGGCGAGTGGAACTTCGAGCTGCGCCGTGACGACGAGGGCATCCACGTCACCCGCGGCCTGACCGAGCTGACGTCGAGCAGCGTTCCGGTGCACCGCATCCAGGCCGTCGCGGTGCGCCAGCCCCTGACGTGGCGGCTGCCGGACTGGTGGCGGATCGAGGTCAACGTCGCCGGCGTGGGCACCGACCGCGACGACGGCGACACGGTCCTGCTGCCGGTGGGCACCCGCGCGGAGGCCCTGGCCACGCTGGCGGTGCTGCGACCCGGCGCCGACCTCCGCGCCGTGGTCGACGGACTGAGCGGAGTGGACGGGCTGAGCGGGGTGGACGGGCTGAGCGGGGTGGACGGGCTGAGCGGGCCGGACGGGCTCGGCGACCCCGCCGGCCCGGCCGGGCACACGGCATACGTCACGGCGCCGTCGCGCTCGGTGTGGCTCAGCCCGCTGGTGCGGCAGCGCCACGGGTACGCCGTCACCCCTGACGCGCTGCTGGTGCGCGGCGGCCGGTTCCGCCGCTTCGTCGAGGTGGTGCCGCACGCCCGGGTGCAGTCGCTGCGGCTGCGGCAGGGGCCGCTGCAGCGGTGGCTGCGGCTGGCCACCGTCGAGGTGCTCACGACCTCTGGGCCTGCGGAGCCGAGGGTGTGCCACCTCGACGCGGAGGACGCCACGCGGCTGCTGAACGCGCAGGTGGGACGCTCGAGCCGGGCCCGGGAGAGGGTTCACTGACGGTGTCCTGACCACGGAGTGGCCAAACGGGGTGGAATCTCGGCATTCGGTTGCGCGAAGGGCCCCGAACCGGGTGGACTGTGCGCCACAGGTCAGAAGCGAGGACGGAGAAGGGTGTGAGTACCTCCGCGCAAGCGGCGGCGCCGGGGAGTGCGGCGAGCAAGCTGGGTTTCACCGCCGGACAGGTGATCCAGGAGTTCGGCTACGACTCCGATGTCGATGACGACCTGCGGTTCGCCATCGAGGACCTGACGTCGACCGAGCTCGAGGACGAGGACTACGGGGATGTCGCCGATGCGGTGATGATCTGGTGGCGCGATGACGACGGCGACCTCGTCGACACCGTGGTCGACGCCCTGACCAACCTCGCCGACCACGGGTTCATCGTCGTGCTCACCCCGAAGGCCGGGCGGCTCGGGCACGTCGACGCCAGCGACATCGAGGAGGCCGCCACGACGGCGGGCCTGCACACGTCCGGCACCGTCAACGCGTGCGAGGACTGGACCGCCACCAAGCTCGTGGCACCCAAATCGGCGCGGCGCTGAACTGGCTGGCACACTGGCCGGCATGACGCAGACGACCCACTCGACGGCGCTCGCCGTGGGCGCGACCGCCCCCGACTTCACCCTGAAGGACCAGAACGGCCAGGACACCTCGCTGTCGGACTTCACGGGCCGGAAGAACGTCGTCCTGGTCTTCTACCCGTTCGCCTTCTCCGGCATCTGCACCGGTGAGCTGTGCGAGATCCGCGACGACCTCGGGTCGTTCGTCTCCGACGACGTGCAGGTGCTCGCCATCTCGTGCGACCACATGTTCAGCCAGCGCGCCTGGGCCGACAAGGAGGCCTACTTCTTCCCGCTGCTGTCGGACTTCTGGCCGCACGGCGAGGTCGCCCAGTCCTACGGCGTCTTCAACGAGAAGGCGGGCGCGGCACTGCGCGGCACCTTCCTCATCGACCGCGCGGGCACGGTCCGCTGGAGCCTGGTGAACCCGATCGGCCAGGCCCGCGACTTCTCCGGCTACCACGAGGCCCTCAAGCAGCTGGGGTGAGGGCTGCCTGACAGAATGACCCACCACACCCGGCGGGCCGGCGCTGCGCCTGCCCACCCGGGGCCTGTAGCTCAGTTGGTAGAGCACCGCGTTTACACCGCGGGTGTCGTCGGTTCGAGCCCGGCCGGGCCCACGTGCAGCACGAGCAGCTGACCCTGGCCGACGTCGTCGGCGCCCTCGAGGACCTGTACCCGCCCCAGACGGCACAGTCGTGGGACCAGGTGGGCCTGGTCGCCGGCGACCCCGCCCAGCCGGTGCGTCGGGTCCACTTCGCCGTCGACCCGACGCTGGCGGTCATCGAGGAGGCGCGCGACCTCGGCGCCGACCTGCTGGTCACCCACCACCCGCTGCTGCTGCGCGGGGTGCACAGCGTCGCCACCACCACAGCCAAGGGCGCCAGCGTCACCCACCTGGTCAGCGGGGGCGTGGCTCTCTACGTCGCGCACACCAACGCCGACGTCGCCTCGCCGGGGGTCTGCGACGCGCTCGCCCGGGCGTGTGGGCTGGGCGACCTCGAGCCCCTGGCCGTCGTCGAGGGTCAGCCGATGGGGCGCGTGGGCGCCCTGTCCACCCGGGTGCCCCTCGCCGAGTTCACCGCAGCCCTGTATGCCGCGCTGCCCAGGGCCGCGGGCGGCATCCGGGTGGCGGGCCCGCCGGAGGCCCTCGTGCAACGGGTGGCCGTCGTCGGCGGCGCGGGTGACGACATGTTCGGGCACGTGCGGGCCAGCGGAGCCGACGTCTACGTGACCGCCGACCTGCGCCACCACCCGGTGCTCGAGGCCCGGGAGGAGTCGCGTGGCGGGCCGCCGTACCTCGTCGACGCCGGCCACTGGGCCACCGAGTCGGTGTGGCTCGCGAGCGTGGAGGAGCGGCTGCAGGCGGCGCTTGCCGGGCTCGGGGCCCGGGGCACTACGGTGGAGACCCACATTTCCAGACTGCGCACCGACCCATGGGACTTCGTGGTCGGGGCCGAGGCTCCCGGAGGTACGTCCTGAAAGCCGACCCGACCCGCCAGTGGCGGCTGCTCGACCTGCAGGCCATCGACACCCGCCTGGACCAGATCGCGCACGCCCGGAAGACGCTGCCGCAGATCGCCCTGCTGAAGGACCTGCACACCCAGGAAGAGCTCCTCGACACGGAGCTGGTGCGGGTGCGCACCGAGCTGAGCGACGTCCAGCGCGAGGTGGCCAAGGCCGAGTCCGACGTCCAGCTCGTCCGTGGCCGGGCGGCCCGCGACCAGGCCAGGCTCGACTCGGGCACGGGCAGCGCCAAGGACCTCCAGGCGCTCCAGCACGAGCTGCAGTCGCTGTCCCGTCGGCAGGCCGAGCTCGAGGACGTCGAGATCGAGATCATGGAGCGGGCCGAGGCGGTCGAGACCGAGCTGGCGCGGCTGGAGGGCAAGCACGCCGAGCTGGCGGGCCGGCTCGAGGAGGCCCGGGCAGCCCACGACGCAGCACAGGCCGACCTCGACGCCGAGGCGGCTCGGGTCGCCGCGCCGCGCGCCGACGTCGTCGCCGGTGTCGGTGAGGACCTCGTCGCGCTCTACGAGAAGGTCCGGGCGGCCAGCGGCGGCCTCGGTGCCGCCGCGCTGAGCCACCGCCGCTGCGGCGGCTGCCAGCTCGAGCTGAACTCCGTCGACATGAGCCGCATCAAGGCTGCGCCGGCCGACGAGGTGCTGCGCTGCGAGGAGTGCCGCCGCATCCTCGTGCGCACCGCCGAGTCCGGCCTGTAGACCAGCGTGGGTCGCACACTCGTCGTCGAGGCGGACGGGGGCTCACGGGGCAACCCCGGCGTGGCGGGCTGGGGCGCCGTCGTGCTCGACGGCGCCACCGGGGACCTGCTGCACGAGGGCTGCGCCCCGCTGGGCCAGGCCTCCAACAACGTCGCGGAGTACACCGGGCTCATCGAGGGCCTGCGCGCGGCGCAGGGCATCGACCCCGGCGCCGACGTCCGGGTCCGCATGGACTCCAAGCTCGTCGTGGAGCAGATGTCGGGCCGCTGGAAGATCAAGCACGAGGACATGCGGCGCCTTGCCCTCGTCGCCCGTGACGTCGTGGCCGAGATCAGCAGGGCCGGCGGGTCGGTGACGTACCAGTGGATCCCGCGCGAGAAGAACAAGCTCGCCGACGCGCTGTCCAACCGCGGCATGGACGGCGTCACGCTGAGCCGTCTGGTCGAGGAGGAGACTGCGCCGGACACCAGCGTGGCCGAGGCCGTCGACGAGGTCGTCGACCCGGCGCCGTCGGGCACCGCGGCCCCGGTCGGTGTGGGCCCGGACCTCGGCACCCCGACCCGGATCCTGCTGGTGCGCCACGGTGTCACCGACTTCACCGCCGAGGGCCGGCTCGACGGCCGTGGCGGTGCCGACCCTGCCCTGAATGCCTCCGGGCGCTCCCAGGCCGCCGCCGCGGGTCGCGCGGCCGCCCACCTGCTCGGTGACGCACCCGCCCGTCTGGTCACCTCTTCGCTGGCCCGCGCCGTCGAGACCGGCGCGGCCGTGGCCGAGGCGACCGGCCTGGAGCCCGTGGTCGACCCCGACTGGGACGAGCAGAGCTTCGGCGACTGGGACGGCGCCAGCGTGGCCGACCTGGTGCGCGAGGACCCGGAGGCCCTGCGCGCCCTGCGCAACGACCCCACCTACGCCCGTCCCGGAGGCGAGACCCACGACCAGATGGCCGAGCGGGTGCTGGCCGCCTTCGACCGCGCCGTCGCAGCCGGCGGCGTCACGGTGGTCGTGTGCCACCGCAAGCCGATCATGACCGTGCTGGCGCACCTGCTGAAGATGCCGCACGAGACCATCTGGCGGCTCGCCGCAGCCCCCGGCTCGCTCACGGCGGTGGAGGTCTGGGCCGACGGCAACGCCTCGGTCGCGTTCACCAACCGCACCTGACGCCGGGCACGACGACGCCACGGACCCACGGACGCCACAGACACCTCAGTCGTCGAGGGCTCGGGGTTCAGGCGTCGAGGACGTGCACGACGACCGGCTGGTCGGCGTTGTTGGTGAACCCGCCGAGGTTCCAGCGAGGCACCAGCGGCTGCTCGCGGCCGGTGTCGTCGGTGGCCCGGGCGCGCAGCACGTGGCGGCCGGGGGTGGCGTCCCAGCCGAGGGTGAAGCGTCGCCAGGCCCACCGGTGCTCGCCGGCCTCCACCTCGGCCTCCGTCCACGTGTCGCCGTCGTCGGCGCTCACCGCGACCGACTCGACCGGGCCCCAGCCCGACCACGCCCGTCCGGTCAGCGTGACGTGGCCCGGCCGGAGGATCCGCTCGCGGGTGAAGAAGTCCGGGTCGCCGGGCGGCAGGAGGAGCGCCCGAGGCTCGATCCGGGTGACCGGGTCACCGGCCTCCTCGGGCTCCTGGCGGACCCGGTAGCCGACCACGTTCTGGTAGCCGTCGTACGGGTGGTCGAGCACCTGGATGCTCACGAGCCACTTCACGTGGGCCATGCCGTACCAGCCGGGCACCACCAACCGCACCGGGAACCCGTGCTGCACCGGCAGGGGAGCGCCGTTCATCTCGTAGGCGACCAGCACGTCGTCAGCGAGGGCGTCGGCCAGTGGGAGCCCGCGTTCGTAGTCCTGCTCGAGGCCGCGCTCGAAGCCGTGGTCGGCTCCGGTGAAGGCCACGTCGACGGCCTCGCGAGTCGGTGCCGCGTCGCGCAGGAGGTCCTTCAGCGGCACGCCGGTCCACTCGGCCGTCCCGACGGCGCCCGCGAGCCACGGCTGGCTGACCGGCCGCGGCGCCAGGGCCGCCCGGCCGTTGCCCGCGCACTCGAGCGTCACCCGCACGGTGTGCGACGGCATCGAGCGCAGCGCGTCGAGGTCGAGCTCGAGCGGACGCTCCACCCGGCCCTCGAGCCGCAGTCGCCACGTGGCCGGGTCGACCGCGGGCATGTCGTAGTGGGTGAGCACGTAGTGCAGGCCGGGCGGCGTCAGGTCGTCACGCAGCGCCTCTGCCGGCATCGCGTGGTTGCGGCCGGCGAGGAGCAGCTCCTCGAGACTGATGCCCTCGCCCGGCTCGGCGACACGTGCCGGCTCGAGCTGGCTGGGAGTCACTGCCATGGGGACCACCTCCGCCCTCACGAATGTACGCGCCGTGCAGGGGGTGGCGGGAGTGCCCGACCGGGTGGCGCCCCGCCCCGGGCAGGGTAGCCCGGGGCGGCGCGGAGGCTGTCCACCACCTGGGCCGCCAGTCTCGGCATGTGGCTGCTCACCTAGGCTGGTCCGCATGACTTCGAGCTACGCCGGTGACGTGACGCCGCAGGAGGCGTATGCCGTGCTGGGCGAGGACGGCGATGCCGTCCTGGTCGACGTGCGCACCCGCGCGGAGTGGAGCTACGTCGGGCTGCCTGACCTCAGCTCGCTGGGGCGCACGGTCCTGTGCGTGGAGTGGCAGCGCTTCCCCGACGGCGCGGTGAACGAGCGCTTCGTCGACGAGCTGCGCTCCGCGGACCTGCCCGACGGCGCGCCGCTGTACTTCCTGTGCCGCTCCGGCGTGCGGTCGGTCGCCGCCGCCCGGGCCGCGACGGCAGCCGGTCTCGGACCGGCATACAACGTCCTCCACGGCTTCGAAGGACCCCATGACGAGCAGGGCCACCGCGCGGTGGCCGGCTGGAAGAACGAGGGACTCCCGTGGCGGCAGGGATGAGCGGCGCGACGGCTGGGCCGGAGGGACTGCGGCCCGACACCCTGGCGGTGCGGGGTGGCCTGCTGCGCAGCGGGTTCGACGAGACGGCCGAGGCCCTCTTCCTGACCTCCGGGTTCGTGTACGAGAGCGCGGAGCAGGCCGAGGCGGCCTTCAAGGACGAGATCGACAAGTTCATCTACTCGCGCTACGGCAACCCCACCGTGGCGATGTTCGAGGAGCGGCTCCGGCTGCTCGAGGGCGCCGAGGCGTGCTTCGCCACCGCCTCCGGCATGTCCGCCGTCTTCGTGGCGCTCTCGGCGCTGCTCGCCCAGGGCGACCGCGTCGTCGCCTCGCGCGGGCTGTTCGGCTCCTGCTTCGTCATCCTCGACGAGATCCTGCCCCGCTGGGGCGTGGAGACGGTGTTCGTCGACGGGCCCGACCTCGACCAGTGGCGCGAGGCGCTGGCGCAGCCGACGACCGCGGTCTTCTTCGAGACGCCGAGCAACCCCATGCAGGAGCTGGTGGACATGCGGGCGGTCTCCGACCTCGCGCACGCCGCCGGCGCCCAGGTCGTCGTCGACAACGTCTTCGGCACCCCGGTCTTCTCGCGCCCGCTCGAGTTCGGGGCCGACGTCGTCGTCTACTCGGCGACCAAGCACATCGACGGGCAGGGCCGCACCCTCGGCGGGGCCGTGCTCGGGCGCCAGGAGTTCATCGACGGGCCGGTCAAGAACCTCATGCGGCACACCGGGCCGGCGATGTCGCCGTTCAACGCCTGGGTGCTCGTCAAGGGCCTGGAGACCATGTCGCTGCGCGTGCACCGGCAGGCCGAGTCCGCGCTCGAGCTGGCCCGCGTGCTGGAGGCGCACCCCCGGGTTCGACGCGTCGTCTACCCCTGGCTGGAGTCGCACCCCCAGCACGAGCTGGCCAAGGCCCAGATGACCGGCGGCGGCACCGTGGTCACCTTCGAGATCGACGGGGGCAAGGACGAGGCCTTCGCGGTGATGAACGCGCTGCGCATCGTCGACATCAGCAACAACCTCGGCGACGCGAAGTCGATGGTGACCCACCCGGCCACCACGACGCACCGCCGGCTGAGCCCCGAGGCCCGGGCGGCCGTGGGCATCACCGACGGCACCATTCGCATCTCCGTGGGTCTCGAGGACCCCGCCGACCTCGCCGAGGACCTCACCGCCGCACTCGGGCTGACCTCGGCTGACTCGGCTCGCGAGACGGGCTCGTCAGACGAGCAGGGGCACCAGGGCCAGCCCACCGGCCACCAAGGCACAGGCCAGTCCCTGCAGGGCCAGTGACCGACGGCTGACCACGACCCCCGCGGTGCGGCAGCGCTGCGCCCACAGCAGGGTCGCGAGCGAGGCCCACGGCGTGACCAGCGGACCCACGTTGACCCCCACCAGCAGCGCCATCAGGCGGGCGGGCTCGGTGCGTGCCACCGACTCCAGCGCGAGGTAGGCCGGCAGGTTGTTCACCACGTTGGCCGACAGGGCACCCAGACCGGCCAGCCGCGCCAGGTCCGCGGCGCTGGTGCCGCCCCCGGCGAGGTCCTGCAGCCACGCCTCCAGGCCGTTCCGCAGCGCGAGGTCGACGCCGACGAAGAGCACCGCGAGCACCAGTGCCATGCGCCACGGGACCGCGAGGCCGCTCAGCACGCGGCGGTCGCGGCGCCACGTGACCGCCACGAGCACGACCGCGGCCGCCGAGGACACCACCGCGGGGTTGGCGCCGAGGGCGAAGAACGGTCCGACGGCCACGCACACCGCCGCCGCGGCCCGCAGCAGGGCGCGGTCGTGGGGCTCCGGTGGAGCGTCGGGCAGGTAGCGGCCCGACAGCTCGCGCCGGTGCAGGAGGAACAGCACCGCCACGGTGCCCACCACGGCGCCGAGGGCGGGCAGCGCGGCCAGCCGCACGTAGCCCGCATGGCCCAGGCCGAGGGTCTCGAACTGGTGCAGCGCGAGCAGGTTGGTGAGGTTCGACACCGGCAGGAGCAGCGAGGCGGTGTTCGCCAGCCAGAGGGTGCTCAGGGCGAACGGCACGGGGGAGAGCCCCAGCTGCCGTGCGACGGCCAGGCCCACGGGGGTCAGGAGGACGGCCGTGGTGTCGAGGGAGAGCACGACCGTGCACGCGGTCGCGACGAGCACGAAGAGCAGCCAGAGCACCGGTGTGCGGTGCCGGCCGGCCCTGGCGGCCCAGTGCCCGGCGACGTCGAACACGCCCGCGCGGTCACTGATCTCGGCGACCACGGTGATGGCGAGCAGGAAGACCAGGACCGGCCCGACCCGGGCCACGAGCTCGACGAGGTCGGCGCCGGTCAGCACGTGGAGGCCGACATGCGGGCAGGGCGACGCGGTTGCCCGCGTCGGTGCAACCTGCGCTCAGCGAGCCGTGGCATCGAGCACCCACGGCTGGCCGGCTCGGCGCGGTTCGCTGAGCCGCACGTCGAAGGCCGTCTCCAGCGTGGTCGCCAGGGCTGGCACGGTGCGCGGGTCGGCGCCCACCTGGCAGAGGTGGCGGGCCACCAGCCCGCGGGTGTGCTTGGCCATGTGGGTGGCTCCCGGCACCCGGACCTGAACCCAGCGGTCGGCGAGGTCGCCGCTGGGAGCCCACGCCGCGGCATACGTGCTCGACCGGCAGTCGACGATGACGCCCCGCCCGGCGGCCTGGGGCAGCACCTGCGCGAGCTCGGGCTTCCACGTGCTCGCCAGTGGCCCGACACCGGGGAGGTTGACGGCCATGGACAGGCGGTAGGGGACGATCGAGTCGCTGGGGCGCACGGCGCCGAACAGCGCGGAGACCGTCACGAGCCAGCGGTTCGCGCGGCGCCGGGCAGCGGTGTCGAGGGTCGCGAGGTCGAGGGCGTCGTAGAGCACGCCGGTGTAGACGCGGGCAGCGGGCAGGGCCGGCGCCGTCTCCAGCACGAGGTTGCGGGCGACCTCGGCGGTCAGCGTGGGGGAGACCCCCAGCACCGTGAAGGCGTCCGGGTGCTCGGACACCTTGGCCAGCGCCGCGGCGACCGCACGGCGGGTGTCGGTGAGCTCGGGGAACGAGAGCGCTGCCAGGTCGAGGGGGCGACCCCGCGTGCGGCCGGTCTTGGACTCGGAGGGCGGCAGCAGGATCAGCACGCAGACAAGGGTAGGCGGGAGCCGTGCCGGCGGCGCCACGGCCCTTGCCGTGGCTGGGGGCCGCGCAACGGGCCGGACCGGTGGCCGGTCGGTAGGTTGCTGACATGCCGAAGCGGACCATCCACCTCGCCCCGCCCGTGTCCGAGACGACTGCCGCCCAGGCGGAGCGGCTGCGGGCCAGGTTCGACGCCGTGCGGGCCGAGCAGCACGTCCCGTCGGCCTTCCCGGCGGAGGTGCTCGAGGAGGCACGCGGGGCAGCCGCGGCGGCGGCGCTGCCGGACCGCGACGAGACGTCGGTGCCGTTTCGCACGATCGACCCTCCGGGCTCGATGGACCTCGACCAGGCGCTGCACGTCGAGCGCGACGGCGACGGCTACCGCGTCAGGTACGCCATCGCCGACGTGCCCGCCTTCGTCACGCCCGGGAACGCCCTGGACGCCGAGGCCCGGCGCCGGGGCCAGACCATCTACGCGCCCGACCAGCGCACCCCGCTCCACCCGCCGGAGCTGAGCGAGGACGCCGCGAGCCTGCTGCCCGACCAGGTGCGTCCGGCGTTCGTGTGGGACGTGCGGCTCGGCCCGGACGGCACGACGACGTCGGCGGAGGTCTACCGGGCGCTGGTGCGCAGCGTTGCCCGGCACGACTACGCCGAGGTGCAGCAGGCTGTCGACGACGGCACCGCGCACGAGGTCCTGGTGCTCCTCCAGGAGGTGGGGGAGAAGCGCCTCGAGCTCGAGCGCCAGCGCGGCGGCGCCAGCCTGCCGATGCCGGAGCAGGAGGTCTCCGAGGACGGCGAGGAGCACTACCGCCTGCACTTCCGGCCGGCGCTCGCGGCCGAGGACTGGAACGCCCAGCTGTCGCTGATGACGGGGATGGTCGCTGCGGAGATCATGCTCAAGGGCGGGATCGGCATCCTGAGGACCATGCCGTCGCCCGAGCCCGAGGCGGTCGAGCGCTTCCGTCGGGAGGCCCGCGCCCTCGGCGTGGAGTGGCCGCAGGGCCAGCCCTACGGCGAGTTCCTGCGCTCGCTGGACCGCGACAACCCGCGGCACCTCGGGCTCATCCACGAGGCCACGTCGCTGTTCCGGGGCGCGGGCTACACGCCCTTCGACGGTGAGGCCCCGGAGTCGCCCGACCACGCGGCGGTCGCCGCGCCGTACGCCCACGTCACCGCACCGCTGCGGCGTCTGGTCGACCGCTTCGGCCTCGTCGTGTGCGAGGCCCTGTGCCGGGGGAGCGAGGTGCCGGGCTGGGTCCGCGAGGCGCTCCCGGGACTGCCCGAGGCCATGCAGGCGTCCGACCGGGTGGCGGGGGCGGTCGAGCGAGGCTGCGCCGACGCGGTGGAGGCGGCCGTGCTGGAGCACCGGGTGGGCGAGGTCTTCGACGCGGTCGTGGTCGACGACCGCAACAGCTCGGGGGTCCTGCTCCAGCTGCAGGAACCCGCGGTGGTCGCCGCCGCCGACGGGCGGGCACAACTCGGCTCGACGGTCCGGGCTCGCCTGGCCGAGGCGGAGATCTCGACCAGCACGGTCCGGTTCACGGTCGAGGCCTAGCCTGCCGGCTGTCCCTGCGCGCCCGGGGGCGCGCAGGCGGCATACCGAGGTGCCCGCCGCTTCGCGCAGGGCGAGGCGGTATGCCGCGTGGTCTCGACCTCGTCTCATCCTCCGTGGGCGAGGCGGGCGGCGGTGGCGTCTGCCCAGAGTGGAGCCATCGTGACCGTGACCCACCGGAGGACTGACATGGCTGACTACCCACTCATCGCCGACCACGGACTGATCGGGGACCTGCAGACGGCGGCGCTGGTGACGACCGACGGGTCGATCGACTGGTTCTGCGCGCCGAGGTTCGACTCGGGCAGCATCTTCGGGGCACTGCTGGACCACCGCCGGGGCGGCCACTTCCGGGTGCGGCCGACCGCGGAGGCGTTCACCCGCAAGCAGCTCTACTTCCCCGACACCGCCATCCTCGTGACGCGGTACATGACCGAGGCCGGGGTGGGAGAGGTCGTCGACTTCATGCCGGTGTCGAGCAGCACCGTGGCCACGAACCGCCACCGGATCGTCCGGATGGTGCGCTGCGTGCGCGGGCAGATGACCTTCGAGGTCGACCTGGCACCGCGCTTCGACTACGGCCGCGAGCGGCACGAGACACAGATGGCTGACGGGGGCGCGGTGTTCAGGGGCACCAGCACCGCCATGACGGTGCACCTGGTGCGCGAGCCCGAGGACGGCCAGCTGGCCCAGATCTCGGTCCTCGACAACGGTGACCTGCACGCCGAGCTCACACTGATGGCCGGGCAGATGCGCGGCATGGTGGTCGAGACGGGCACCGAGGGACCGCCTCGGCAGATGCGCGTCGCCGAGATCCGCAACCTGTTCGACGAGACGGTGGCGTTCTGGAGGCGCTGGCTGGCGCAGTCGACCTACACCGGCCGGTGGCGCGAGGCGCTGCACAGGTCTGCGATCACCCTCAAGCTCATGACCTACGCGCCCAGTGGTGGCCTCGTCGCGGCTCCGACCGCCGGGCTGCCGGAGCAGATCGGGGGCGAGCGCAACTGGGACTACCGCTACACGTGGATCCGCGACGCCTCCTTCTCGGTGTACTCACTGCTCGGTCTGGGGTTCCGGGAGGAGGCGGCGGCGTTCGCCGTGTGGCTGCGTGACCGGGTGCAGGAGCAGGCCGGGGCCAACGGGCCGCTGCAGATCATGTACCGCGTCGACGGGTCGTCCGACCTCAGCGAGGAGGTGCTCGACCACTGGGAGGGCTACCGCGGCTCGTCCCCGGTGCGCATCGGCAACGGTGCCGCCGACCAGCTGCAGCTCGACATCTACGGCGAGGCCATCGACAGCCTCTACTTCGCTGACAAGAGCGGCATCCAGGCGGGCCACGGCGGCTGGCTGCGGATCGCACACCTGCTCGACTGGCTCGCCGAGAACTGGGACCAGCCCGAGGAGGGCATCTGGGAGACCCGTGGTGGGCGGGAGAGCTTCACGTACGGGCGGCTGATGAGCTGGGTCGCCCTCGACCGCGGCATACGGCTGTCGACCAGTCACGGGCGGCCTGCGCCGGTGGACCGGTGGCGGCAGGAGCGCGACGCCATCTACACGCAGATCATGGAGCAGGGGTGGAGCACCAAGCGCCAGGCCTTCCGCCAGCACTACCGCACCGACGTGCTCGACTCGTCGCTGCTGCGTGCCACCGCCGTCGGGTTCATCACCCCGAACGACCCGCTGTGGACCTCGACGCTGGCGGCGATGGAGGACGAGCTCGTCACCGACAGCCTCGTCTACCGCTACGACCCGGAGGCCTCGCCCGACGGCCTGCGCGGGTCCGAGGGCACGTTCTCGCTGTGCACGTTCATGTACGTCGACTCGCTCGCCCGAGCCGGCCAGCTCGACAAGGCACGCGTCATCTTCGAGAAGATGCTGACCTACGCCAACCACGTGGGCCTCTTCAGCGAGGAGATCGCGCTCACCGGCGAGCAGATCGGCAACTTCCCGCAGGCGTTCACCCACCTGGCGATGATCGACGCCGCGATCACGCTCGACAAGCAGCTCGACAGCGGTGTGCCGGCCCTGACGGTTCCCCGACCCGCGGCCCACATGCCGGGTTGGACCCCGCAGGAGAGCGCCACAGGAGCGCACGTGTCGGCCTGATCTCGCCAGCGACACCGGTCCCCGGGCTCGAGCCCGGGGACCGGCGCGTCAGTGTTGGGGCTGCCAGTCGTAGAGGACGGACGTGCGCAGCACGACGTCCTGCACCGAGCGGTTCTCGCGGTTCACCGCCACCCACAGCAGACCGATGGGGAAGAAGGCGCAGAAGAGTGCGCGGACGAACGCCCCGAGAAGCCGCATGTTGGTCCCGTTGTAGCTCACCACCCGCAGGCCCATCACGTGGCAGCCATAGGTGCGCCCGGCGATCCACCACGACCCCGTGAGGTAGACGACGAGGACCCAGAGCGCCGCGGCCAGGCTGAAGAACAGGCCGGGCTCCGGGAAGGAGAAGGTGCGCGGGTCGATCAGGAAGACGAGGGCGGTGAACCCGACGTAGCCCAGCAGGAGCACGACGCCGACCAGAAGGGAGTCGATGGTCGCTGCCACCAGTCGGGTGACCAGCCCGGCACGGTGCCCCTGGTAGGGCCGTGCCTCCGCTGGCAGTGGTGAGATCCCGCTGGTGGTCACGTTGCTCACCTGCGGTCCGGACCGGGCGGTGCTGCCGGTCGCTCGTCGTGACCGTCGGACTCGACCGGGGTGCTCGGGCTTCCGGGGTGACGCCGTCCACGCCGGAGGAGGATCCGGTCCACCGCTCGGCCGACCGCCTCGTCGGCGTGGATGCCCTGCATGCGCGCGCCGCGCACGGTCTCCGACGCCATCGAGCCGGTGGACTCCCGGATGATCTCGGGCAGGTCGACGGCGTCGATGACCTCCTCGGCCAGGCCGACGAGGTCGATGCGTGCGAGGACGGCGTTCACCAGGGCGTCGAGGTCCACCCGGTTCAGCACGATGGCCGTCAGGTCGAGCCGGTCGATCACGGCCTCCACGTCGAGGCGTCGTGCGATGTCGTCGAGGTCGACGCCGGCCACGATGGCGTCGAGGTCGACGCGTTGCTGGACGAGCGCGGTGAGGTCGAGGCGGTCGATGACGGCCTCGATGTCCAGTTGCGCCGCAACGGCGTTCAGGTCGACCCGCTGCTGGACCAGGGCGGTGAGGTCCAGGCGGTTGAGGATGGCCTCGATGTCCAGCTGTGCCGCAACGGCATTCAGGTCGACACGTTGCTGGACCAGGGCGGTGAGGTCGAGGCGGTTGAGGATGGCCTCGATGTCGATGCGTGAGGCGACCGCGTCGAGGTCCACGCCGGCCACGATGGCGTTGAGGTCAACTCGTTGCTGGACCAGCGCGGTGAGGTCGAGGCGGTTGAGGACGGCGTCGATGTCGACACCGGCGACGATGGCGTTGAGGTCGACCCGTTGCTGGACCAGGGCGGTGAGGTCGAGGCGGTCGATGACGGCGTCGATGTCGACACCGGCGACGATGGCGTCGAGGTCGACGCGGCGCTGGACCAGGGCGGTGAGGTCGAGGCGGTTGAGGACGGCCTCGATGTCGACACCGGCGACGATGGCGTCGAGGTCGACGCGTTGCTGGACCAGGGCGGTGAGGTCGAGGCGGTTGAGGATGGCCTCGATGTCGATGCGTGTGGCGACCGCGTCGATGTCGACACCGGCGACGATGGCGTTGAGGTCGACTCGTTGCTGGACCAGGGCGGTGAGGTCGAGTCGGTTGAGGATGGCCTCGATGTCGATCCGTGTGGCAACCGCGTCGATGTCGACGCCGGCGACGATGCCGTTGAGGTCGACGCGTTGCTGGACCAGAGCGGTGAGGTCGAGTCGGTTGAGGATGGCCTCGATGTCGATCCGTGAGGCAACCGCGTCGATGTCGACACCGGCGACGATGGCGTTCGAGGTCGACCCGCTGCTGGACCAGCGCCGTGAGGTCCAGGCGGTCGATGACGGCGTCGATGTCGACACCGGCGACGATGGCGTCGAGGTCCACTCGTTGCTGGACCAGGGCGGTGAGGTCGAGGCGGTTGAGGACGGCCTCGATGTCGACACCGGCGACGATGGCGTCGAGGTCCACTCGTTGCTGGACCAGGGCGGTGAGGTCGAGACGGTCGATGACAGCACCGATGTCGACGCGGCGCACGATCGCGTCCAGGTCGACCTCCTCCACCACGAAGTCGAGGTCCACTCTGTCGCGCACCAGCTCGGTGAGGTCGAGCCGGTCGAGCACCTTTGCGATGTCCAGACGCACTGCCGCCGCGTCGAGGTCGACACCGGCGACGACCGCGTCGAGATCGACCTGGCGCAGGACGACGTCGGTGAGGTTGATGCGACCGAGGATGGTCTCCGCAACGGCGGGGACGGCACCGTCGAGCAGCCGCGAGAGAGCCTCCTCGAGCGAGCGACGACGAGCGGTGCCGATTCGCCCCAACCCGTCGACCACGCGAGCAGGCTGCAGGAACCCCGGCACGCCCGGCGGCCGCAGAACCATGCCGACAGCGGGCCGCACCACCGATGAACCGGCGTGGACGAGCCTGCCTGCGAGGCCGAGCCCGAGGGCGGATGCGCCGAGCACCACGTCACCCATCGATGGCGCCCGGTGGTCGCCAGGGCTCAAGGGCACCAGACGTGGCCGGCCGCTGCCGACGCCCGGCTCTGGCCGCGGCGTTCCGGGTGGGGGCGGGACCGCGTCCCGGCCGCCGAGATGCCCAGCCGTGGCCACGTGACTACCCCTCGTTCACGCAGCGGCTCGTGGCATGACGGGGGTGAACGCGCCGATGTCGATCGTCGCGCCGTGCACGGTCACGAACGACGACTCGGGCACCTCGACCCAGGCGCCACGCAGGTCGCCCAGAGGCTCGGACACCACGAGGCGCGCGTCGTTCGAGAGCTCGTGGAGCATCGGATGGTTGGGGTACTGCTCTTTCAGCGTCGACACGTCGGTGCTGTGGAACAGCGAGCGCGACGCGCCCTCGCTGGAGTACCGGAACGCCCACGTCGTCTCACCGTCGGTGGTGGCGACGGTCATCTGGATCGGGTAGCTCCACGCCGTGACGCCGGCCGGTCTCCTCGATGTGGCCGACAGCGCGCTCCACGGCGGCCTGCGGGTCGGCGGCCAGGCCGTACGTGAGGGCGAGGTAGAAGAAGACCTCCGAGTCGGTGGAGCCCTCGATCTCCGGGTACAGCTCCGGGTCGATCTCCAGCACCAGGTCACGCTTGACGAGGTGGAAGTCGCGGATGAGCCCGTTGTGCATCCACAGCCACTCACCGCGCCGGAACGGGTGGCAGTTCGACTGCTGCACCGGCGAACCGGTGGAGGCGCGGATGTGCGCGAAGACCCGTCCGGAGACCGCCTGCGAGGAGAGCTCGCGCAGGTTGCGGTCGTTCCACGCCGGCTCGGTGCTGCGGAAGATCCCGGGCACCGCGATGCCGCCGTACCAGCCGACTCCGAAGCCGTCGCCGTTGGTGGTCTCGGCCCCCATCTTGGAGTGCTTGCTCTGCACCACGAGCGAGTTCTGCGGTTTGTACAACAGGTCCTCCAGGCTCACCGGGGAGCCGGAGTACGCGAGCCATCGACACATGGTTGCCTCCTTCTGTCCCATGGCAGCAGACCCGGCGCGACCGACCGGATCACCCGCGGCGGGTGAGTGCGATCGCGGCGCCAGCAGGAGGCGAGGTATGCCGGGTGTCCGCCACGCGGCATACCTCGCCTATCCTTGGGGGTGGATGAGTCGGCCAGGCGGTCGCGTCGGTGAGCAATCACCGCCGAGGAACGTCCGGGCTCCACAGGGCGCGGTGGTGGCTAACGGCCACCCGGGGTGACCCGCGGGACAGTGCCACAGAAAGCAGACCGCCACGGCGAACCGCCGGCCTTCGGGCCGGAAGGCGCCGCGGCAAGGGTGAAACGGTGGTGTAAGAGACCACCAGCGGCCCCGGTGACGGGGTCGGCTAGGTAAACCCCACTGGGAGCAAGCTCAGACAGTGTGCGTTCGAGGGCGGCCCGCCCGAGCACACGGGTAGAGCGCTGGAGGCAGTCGGCAACGGCTGTCGTAGATGGATGACCGTCGCCGCGCCGCTGGTAACGGCGGCGCGGAACAGAACCCGGCGTATCGGCCGACTCATCCGCCCAAGCCTGCAACCTTCGGGTTGTGGCTTGGGGCAGCTCAGGTGACGGCTCCAGGGGCCATGGTCGTGGGGCCTTGCGAGTGTTAGCGTCAAACAGCCGGCCCGGCGAGTCAGGAGCCGGGAAGCGAGTGGAGCGGTCAATGTCCGATTACAAGGCACTCGTGCAGGAAATGTACAAAGGCATAGGCGCTGGCGGAGACGTCGATGCCGCCGTCGACAAGTACCTGGCCGAGGATTTCATCGAACATGAGGCGATCCCGGGCATGGGCAACACTCGGGACACTGCTCGGCAGCTCTTCACCATGATGCGCGAGGCCATCACCGACTTCCACGTGGACGTTCACGACCTGCTCCAGGAGGGCGACAAGGTGGTCGCTCGGGTTTCGTTCGTCGGCACCCACACCGGTGAGTTCATGGGCGTGCCCGCAAGCGCGAACCCCGTCTCCATCAACGCCATCGACATCCTCCAGTTCCGCGGTGACCAGTGCGTCGCTCACTGGGGTGTCATGGACATGGCCGGGGCACTCCAGCAGATGGGCGCAGGGTCACCCGTCTAGTCAGGCGTCCGGCCGGGAGGGCATCCCCCCGGCGTAGCGGCCGGCTCGTCCACCCTTCGGGGTGCGTCAGCTCCGGTGGACCGGGATGGCGTGCAGGCCGGTGCTGTCCGACAGCACGAGGACCTCACCCTCGGGGGCCGTCGCCAGCGCGGCCACCACGTCGTCCACCGACCACGGGGCGCCGCCGTCATCGGTGCTCCAGGCCTGGACGCGCCCGCCCGTGGCGTGCGCCACCGCTTTCGCGATCTCCGGGTCCGGCGGGCCCGACCAGCAGGACGTAGCGCGGGCCGTGCGCGGGCGCGGGCATCGCGGCCCGGCCGCTCTGGTAGACGGCCCAGTGGTAGCCCGCGATGGCCCCGGTGCTCAGGAGGATGCCGATAGGGACGCGCATGCTGCGGATGGTCTCCGCGCCGAAGGTGCCCTGCACGACGTCCTCGAAGAGCAGGTAGACGCCGACGAGCAGGGCCGCGACAGCCGCCACTCCGCCGATGCCGAAGAGCACCAGCAGGTAGGCGCGTCGGGTGGGCGAGGCGGTCTCCTCGGCCGGGGCGGAGTGGAGGGCCCGCTGGATCCGGTGCCAGTAGAACCACCACACCGGCGCACCGACGAGGAGCAGCGTCGCCGACGCCAGCAGCGTGTTGACCGCGCTCTGGTCGAGGATGACGGCGTCGCTGCGGGTCAGCCGCCTCGATCCCGGCCACCACGAGCATCGTCAGACCGGCTGCCGCCGCGAGCAGGCCGATGGCCGACATGAGGTACTCGTAGACGCGGCGCACCTCGGTGCGCGTCTCGAGGTGGGCCTCCTCGAGCACCGCCTGGTGGTACCACCACACCACCGCGCCGGTGACCGCAGCCCCGGCAGCCCACGGCGTGTCGTTGAAGTGGCGAGCCGCGTCGGAGAACTGCGGGTCGCCCAGGACCCACACCAGGACGCTGTAGAGCACGGTGCTGGCCGAGACCAGGGCCATCACCAGGCTGCCGCCGACCCCCGCCAGCAGGACGTAGCCGAGCCACAGCGGGTCGCGCTCGGAGCGAGCCGCCGTGCGCACCCAGTAGAGCACCCAGACGGGCGCGCCGACAGCGAGGGCGATGGCGCCGGTCCACGCCTCGTCACCGGCCGTCAGCACGGTGTCGCCGCCGGAGAACATCAGCGCCGACAGCGCGGCACCGAGGAGCCCCGACAGGCCGACCATGGCGGTCACGAGTCCGGTGAGCGACCCGGCCAGGTGGTGCAGCCGCGAGCGTTCGGCGGGCACGAGGCGGCCGTGCAGCCACCAGTGCAGGCCCCACACTGCTCCCCAGACCATGAAGCTGGCCAGGGCCCGAGGGGCCTGTGGGCCCACGTCGACGGCCCAGGAGAGCGCGGACTGCAGGCTGGTGATCGCCACGACGAGCGACGTCAGGGAGGCCGCGGTCATGTAGAAGGCCCAGCCGATCGAGACCCGCTCGAGCGGGTCCTGCGAGGAGCCGCCGCCGCGACCAGAGCGCCAGGGCGAGGTAGAGCGGCAGGCCCACCACGGTGAAGGCCAGGCTGCGCGCCAGCTCGGTGTCGTCGAGCGCGATGATCGGCGTCCGGTCGAAGGCGCGACCCAGCAGGCCGGAGAGGCCGATGGCCGTGATGACGAGCAGCGCGAAGAGCAGCGCGTACTGGAAGAAGCGGCGGATGGCGTGGGCCTCTGCAACGGCCCCACCTCCTCGGGCCGCCGCCTTGCGGCCACCCAGGACGACCAGGACCACCACCGCCACGACGAGAAGCAGACCGACGATCATTTGATGTCTCCTTCACAGCTGTAAAGCGGCCATGGCGTGCCGGTCAGCCGCCAGTCCCCGCCCGAGCGCGTCAGGCGGAAGAGATGGGTCTCGGAGTAGTCCGCGGTGTCGAGGGGACCGCCCGAGGACAGGGTGACCTCCACGGTCACCGTCGCCGTGTCGCCCTCGACCCTGGTCCTCACCAGGTAGACCCGCGCCGAGTCGGGACTGCCGGCGCGGTCGAGGTCGTCCACGTCGCAGTCACCGGAGGGGTCGAGGAAGGTGGCTGCCTCTGCGATGTCGCCGGTGGTGACCGCCCGCAGGTACGCCTGGACGGTGCCCTCCGGTGTCCCGGGGTCGTAGTCGGCAGTCGAGCGGTTCGCGGACACCACCACGACCGCGGCGGCCAGAACGACGATCGCCCCGACCACGATCGCGAGGATCCGGTTGGGCCTGCCTCCCACGACACCACCCTCGGCTCGGGGCTGCCGAAGGGGCAGAGGCGGAGGTCCCTCGCTGGGGGCAGACTTCAGCCGTGAACCTCCTCCTGCTGGCCGACACCCACGTTCCGCTGCGCGCCCGCGACCTGCCACCACAGGTCTGGGCGGCGGTCGACGAGGCCGACCTGGTGGTGCACGCAGGCGACTGGGTCACGCCCGAACTGCTCGACCGGCTCGAGGCCCGGGCAGCGCGCCTGCTCGCCGTGTGGGGCAACAACGACGGGCCGCATCTGCGCAGCCGGCTGCCAGAGGTGGCGAGGGAGACCGTGGGGGGCGTGCGGGTCGGCGTGGTGCACGAGACGGGGGCCAGCCGTGGCCGCGAGGCGCGTATGCGAACGGAGTACCCGGGGCTCGACCTGCTGGTGTTCGGCCACAGCCACATCCCTTGGGACACCACGGCCGACGGCCTGCGCCTGCTCAACCCCGGTTCGCCCACCGATCGGCGCCGCCAGCCCCACTGCACCTACATGACCCTCTCCCTGGACGGTGGCGAGGTGCGCGACGTGGTGCTGCACCGGGTCGAGCGACGGCCGTAGCGCCTACCACTCGGCCGCGCCTGCGGGACCTAGGGCCCTGCAGGCACCCCTGACCCGCTGTTGCAATGAAGTCCTGCCCGCAGGGTGCGGGCGAGCGGAGCGGAGGTGGACGAGATGAGCGTGAGCATGCCGCAGGGGACGAGGGTGGACCCGCTGGGTCACGTCGACCTGGTGTCCGCCGCGGACCTTCGGGAGCTCGTCCGGGCGACGGGTCCGTGTGTGTCCCTCTTCATCCCGACCGCCCGCTTCGGCCCCGAGACCCTGAGTGGTCCCTCGCGCCTCCGGCAGCTGGTGGCGGAGGCGACAGCGCGTCTCTCGGAGGCGGGCCTCACCGACAAGGAGGCCGGGAGCGTCCTGGCTCCGGCGAGGGCGCTCATGGACGACGAGCCGTTCTGGCAGACGCAGAGCGACGGGCTGGCGGTCTACTGCGCGCCCGGGCACAGCGCCCACTTCCGGGTGCCGGTGGCCTTCGCCGAGGAGGTTGCAGTGGGGGAGACCTTCCGGATCAGGCCGCTGCTGCCGGTCTCCGCCGCCGACGGGCTCTTCCACATCCTCGCGCTGGCGCAGAACTCTGTGAGGGTGCTCGTGGCCACCCGCCAGACGGTCGGCCAGCTGTCCCTCGGCGACGTGCCGTCCTCGATGCGCGAGGCGATCCCGCAGGAGGAGATGCAGCGCTACGGGCAGTCGCACTCGACCGGCGGCGCCGGTGCGCAGTTCCACGGACAGGGCAACGAGGCCGACTACGACAAGGTGGCCCTCGAGCGCTACTTCCGCGCGGTCGACGGGCCCCTCACCGCTCGGCTGGGCACCAACGGCGGTGTGCCGCTCGTGCTGGCCTGCGTGGGGTACTACCTGCCGATCTACCGGCAGGTGAGCCGGTACCCGCTGGTGTGGCAGCGAGCCGTCGAGGGCAACCCCGAGGAGCTGTCCGCGGCGCAGCTGCACGACGCGGCGTGGCCGCTGGTCGCCGAACACTTCGCCGACCAGGAGCGGCAGTGGCTCGACCGGTACCACCACCAGATGGGCACGGGCCGCACCGCGAGCGGCACCCCCGACGTGCTGGCCGCAGCGCGCGACGGACGGGTCGACACGCTGATCCTCGACGCCGCGGTCACCGGTGACAACGACCTCGACGACGCGGTGGCCGAGACCATGCGGCACGACGGTCGCGTCGTCGCGCTCGCCGCGACGGACCTAGGGGCCGAGCCGGCGGCTCTGCTGCGCTACTGAGCGAACACAGCCACCGCGTGCAGGGGAGGGGCCGCCGCCGGCCCCTCCCCGTCAGGTGGTCGGGCCTCAGGCGATGACGGCGTCGATCGTCTTCTTCAGGGCGCTGGGCTGGGTCGGCTTCTTCGGCGCGCGCTTCTTCGCGGCGGCCATCTCGGCGCCGATCTCCTGGAGGGCCTTGCGCCCCAAGCCCGCTCGGACCTTGGGGAACCAGTCCTGCTCCTCTTCCTCCATGTGGTGCTCGACGTTCTCGATGAGCACCGTCGTCTTGGCGTCGAACCGCTCGTCGGTCGGCCGCATCATCGACAGCTCCATGACGAGCACGTCGGCGACGTGGTGCTCCTCGTAGGACTCCAGCACGTCGTCCTCGAGCTCGGGCAGCATCTTCCGCACCTGCGGGTACATGACCTCGTTCTCGATGTACGTGTGCACGGTCAGCAGCTCGATGATCTTCTTGACGATCTTGCCCTTCTGGGCCGTCGTTGCCTTGGGACTCTGGAACTGCTTGAACTGCTGACGAATCTCCTTGTGGTCGTTCTTCAGCAGCACGATCGCGTCGGTCGACATGCGTTCTCCCCATCTGGTCGCGTCCCGAAGGACGGTGGCACTGGGCCAGTGGCCCGGACCCGGTGAGCCGATGCTAGCCCCGGCGCTGGGGAGCCGCGCGAAATCGCATCAGCCACAACGTTGCTCCGACGGCGAGCACGGCGAGACCTGCCAGCAGCGAGCTGGCCGGCAGTGCCAGGCCCACGGCCACGCAGCCGAGGAAACCCAGAACCGGCACGAGGCGGGAGCGCAGCGAGCGGTCCAGGGTCCACGCGCTGGCGTTGGCGATGGCGTAGTAGGCCAACACGCACACCGACGAGAACCCGATCGCCTGGCGCAGGTCACCGGCCATCACGGCGACCGCCACCACGACGCCCACGGCGACCTCGGCGCGGTGGGGCACGCGGTATGCCGGGTGCACCCGGTCGAGGGCGCGCGGCAGGTAGCCGTCGCGCGCCATTGCGAACGTCGTCCGGGAGACTCCCAGCACCAGCCCCAGCAACGAGCCGGTCGCCGCCAGCACGGCCCCGGCGCGCACGACCGGGAGAAGGGCGTCGGCGCCCGCGGCGCGGACGGTGTCGGCGAGCGGTGCGGCGCTGCGGGCGAGCCCGTCCACGCCGAGCACGTGCACGGCCGCGAGGCCCACCGCGGCATACACGACGGCGGTGATCGCGAGCGCCAGGGGGATCGCGCGCGGGATGGTCCTGGCGGGGTCGCGCACCTCCTCGCCGAGCGTGGCGATGCGCGCGTAACCCGCAAAGGCGAAGAAGAGGAACCCGGCCGCCTGCAGCACGCCGAGCCCCGATGCGCTGCCAGCGCCGTTGTCGCAGAAGGTGCACCCGGTCGCGGGAGCGCTCCACGACGCGACCACGACTGCCGCCAGCACCAGCAGCACGAGGCCGACGACCACCCGGGTGGCCATGGCGCTCTTGTGCACACCCCGGTAGTTGAGCGCCGTCACGGCCACCACGACCGCGAGCGCGACCGGGCGCATGGCGGCGGGCCACAGGTAGGCGCCCACCGTCAACGCCATCGCGGCACAGCTCGCCAGCTTGCCGGCCACGAAGGCCCAGCCGGCGAGGAAGCCCCAGAACCGTCCGAGCCGCTCACGTCCGTAGACGTAGGTGCCCCCGGACTGGGGGTACAGAGCGGCGAGCCTGGCCGACGACGTGGCGTTGCAGTAGGCGACCCCCAGGGCGACGAGCAGGCCCAGCCACAGCAGCGGCCCGGCCGCGGCTGCCGCGGGGGCGAACGCGACGAACACGCCGGCCCCGACCATCGAGCCGAGCCCGATGACGACGGCGTCGCTCGTGCCGAGGCGGCGGTCCAGTGTGGGCGGCATGGCGGCACGGTACGGCCTTCCTGTCGTCGACGGTGCGCAGCCTCGCTTCCGTCGACGGTGGCGACCACCCGGCAATACGGTGGGGGGATGCGCCTGACCCACCTCGGACACGCCTGCCTCCTGGTCGAGGTCGCCGACACCCGGCTGCTCATCGACCCCGGCACCTGGTCGCCACGAGCCTTCGAGCAGCGCGACCTCTCAGCCGTGTTCATCACCCACCAGCACCCCGACCACGTCGACCGTGAGCGGCTGCCCGAGCTGCTGCGCGCCAACGCAGACGCGGCCCTGTTCAGTGACCCCAGCACCGCTCAGCAGCTGCGGGAGGCCGGACTCGACGCCGAGGCGTTCGAGGACGACGACGAGGTGACGGTGGGCGGCGCGAGGGTCGAGGCCGCCGGCCGCGACCACGCACTGATCCACGAGGACATCCCGCGGATCTCCAACACCGGCCTCCGGGTCAGCGCCGAGGGCGAGCCGACGCTGTTCCACCCGGGTGACGCCCTCGACGCCGAGCCCGGGCCCGTCGACGTGCTGGCGTTCCCGCTCAACGCCCCGTGGATGCGCAGCCGTGAGATGACCGGGTTCCTCCGGCGGTTCAACGCCCCGTGGGCCGTGCCCATCCACGACGGGCTCCTCAACGAGCGTGGACGCACGCTCTACCTCACCCAGGCGGGCAACCTCGGTGGCTCGGACACCGAGATCCGCGACTGCGGCCACGGTGAGCCGGTCGAGTTCCGCCGCTGACCCAGACCCCGGGCGGGACCTGGCTCCGACCGCCGGGTGGGACCGGTTTGCGGGTGAGGCAAGCCTCACCTAACGTGCTTCCTCGTGCCCAAGGTGACCGCCAAGAAGAAGTGCTGCAAGGACAAGCCGCGCTGCGCCAAGTGCCCCGTGGTCCTCATGCGGCTCGAGAAGCTGGGCTGGGCCGAGAAGGGCAAGGACAAGCGCGACTACAAGGTCGACAAGAACGTGCCCAAGAAGGTCATGCTCGTCGCCCGCCAGCGCTGACGGCAGCCCGCGGTGAGGCGTTCGGAGGGAGCGCGTGTGGCGCTGCTAGCGTCTCGCCATGACCGGGGGACCTGACACCGCACCACCCATGCCCCGGCCCGCGCGCACCACCGGACGGGACGAGCCGGCCCTGCGGATCCGCGGGCTCACCAAGCAGTTCGGGCCGACGCTGGCGGTGGCCGGCATCGACCTCGACGTCCCCCGCGGCTCGTTCTACGGCCTGGTCGGCCCCAACGGCGCGGGCAAGACGACCACCCTGTCGATGGCCACCGGGCTCCTCCGGCCGGACAGCGGGAGCGTGCACGTCCTCGGCGCCGACGTGTGGGCCGACCCGGTCGCGGCCAAGGCCCGCATCGGGGTGCTGCCCGACGGCCTGCGCCTCTTCGACCGCCTCACCGGTCTGCAGCTGGTGACGTATGCCGGGCTGCTGCGCGGGATGGACCGCGATGACGTGGTGCACCGCGCCGGCGAGCTGGTCGCAGCCCTCGGCCTCGAGGACGCGGCCGACAAGCTGGTCGTCGACTACTCCGCCGGCATGACCAAGAAGGTCACGCTGGCCTGCGCGCTGGTGCACGGCCCCCGGCTGCTGGTGCTCGACGAGCCGTTCGAGGCGGTCGACCCCGTCTCCGCCAAGACGATCCGCGGCATCCTCACCCGCTACGTCGAGGGCGGCGGCACGGTCGTGCTGTCGAGCCACGTGATGGACCTCGTCGAGCGGATCTGCACCGACGTCGCCATCATCGCGGGCGGACACGTCCGCGCCGCCGGGCCGCTCGAGGAGGTGCGGGCCGGCCTCAGCCTCGAGGACCGTTTCCTCGACCTCGTCGGCGGCAGCACGGAGGTGGAGGGGCTGGCGTGGTTGCACACCTCCTCCGACTGAAGCTCCAGCTGCTGCGGAACACCCTGCGGCGCAGCCCTGCCGCACTGGTCGGCCTGGCCGTCGGCGTCGTCTACGGGGGAGGGCTGCTGGTCCTCGTGGTGGTCGGCCTGGTCTCCCTGCGTTTCCTGCCCGACCTCGAGGTGGCCCGCACCGCCCTCACGCTGGGCGGGGCCGGGCTCGTGGTCGCCTGGGCCGTCGTCCCGGTCATCGCGTTCGGCACCGACCCCACCCTCGACCCCAACCGGTTCGCGACGTTCGCCGTGCCCGAGCGCCAGCTCGCGGTCGGCCTCGCGGCAGCCGGCTTCATCGGGCTTCCCGGCCTCGCCACCAGCCTGATCGTGCTGGCGACGCTGGTGACCTGGTCGCGCAGTGCCGCCGCGGTGCTCGCCGCCGTGGTGGGTGGGCTGCTGGCGCTGGCCACCTGTGTGCTGCTGAGCCGGGTCATCACCGCGGCGGCCGCCACCGTGCTGTCGAGCCGGCGGGGCCGCGACGTGGTCGCCGTGCTGGGCTTCCTGCTGCTCGTCGGGCTCGGGCCGGTGGCGGGCGTCGGGGGCTCCTTCGAGCTCAGTCTCGCCGACCTCGCCGGAGTCACCGGCGCGGTGGGCTGGTCGCCGTTCGGGTGGGCCTGGGCTGCCCCGGCCGACATGGCCCAGGGACACCACCTCGCGGGACTCGCTCGGCTGGCCCTGGCCGCGCTGCTGGTCGGCCTCCTGCTCGTCCTCTGGCAGCGGCAGCTCGCGCGGGCGGTGCACGACCCGCGTGCCGCCGGCCACGACACCGGTGCGGCGCAGTCCGGCATCGGGCTGTTCGGCCGACTTCCCGGCACGCCGCTCGGGGCGGTCGCGGCCCGCTCGGCGGTCTACTGGCGCCGCGACCCACGGCTGAGCTTCCCGGCGCTGATCACGACGCTGTTCCCGGCCGGGCTCGTCTTCGCCTGGCACTTCGGCGGATCCGAGCTGGCGCTGGCGGCGATGCCGCTGGTGTCGGCCTACATGCTCGGCTGGGGGCAGCACAACGACGTCGGCTACGACTCGACGGCGTTCTGGCTCCACGTCGCCAGCGCGGTGGACGGCGTCAGCGACCGCCTGGGACGGCTGTTCCCCTCGATGGTGCTCGGCGCGCTCTGCGTCCCCGGGTATGCCGTGCTGGGCGCCTCCCTGGGGAACCGCTGGGACCTCCTGCCCGCCACCCTCGGCTGCGGCGCGGCCCTCCTGCTCGCCGGCTTCGGGGTGGCCAGCGTGACCAGCGCCGTGAAGCAGTACCCCGTGCCCGGGCCGGGCGAGAGCCCCTTCGCGACGCCTCCGGGCGGGGCGGGCGTCACCCTGGTCGTGCAGGCCGTCGTCGGACTGGCGGTGCTGGTCGTCTCGCTGCCGGCGCTGGGGCTGGGCGGCACTGGCCTGGTTCGGCCACGGCTGGGCCGCCTGGGCCGCCCTGCCCGTCGGTGTCGCGGTGGGTGCCGTGGCCGCCGTCGCTGGGGTGCGGGTGGGGGCCGGCCTGTTCGAACGGCGTTCGCCGGAGCTGCTGCAGGACCTGGTGCGGGTCCGCTGAGGCCGCGCGGCCCGGCGCCGGGGTCAGTGGCCGCCGTCAGTGGCCGGCGCAGTGGCCGTCGTCAGTGGCTGTCGTCAGCGGCCGGACGGTGGCCGCGAGCTGGGCGGCGCCGATGATGCCGGCGCGGTTCTCGAGCTGCGCCGGGATGATCGGCGTGCGGAGGTCCAGCAGGGGGAGGAACCGGTCGGCCTTCTTCGACACCCCGCCGCCCACGACGAAGAGGTCGGGCCACAGCAGCGCCTCGAGGTGGCTGTAGTAGCGCTGCAGCCGGGCGGCCCACTCCTCCCACGAGAGGTCCTCGGCCTCACGCACACCCGAGGAGGCGCGGGTCTCGGCGTCGTGGCCGTCGACCTCGAGGTGGCCGAGCTCGGAGTTGGGCACCAGCACGCCGTCGTGGATCAGCGCCGTGCCGATGCCGGTGCCGAGCGTGGTGAGGATGACCAGCCCCTCACGGCCCCGGGCGGCGCCGTGGTACATCTCGCCGATGCCGGCCGCGTCGGCGTCGTTGACGGCGATGACCGGGTGGTCGAGCAGCTCGTGCAGGTGCGCGACGACGTCGAAGCCGATCCAGCCCTTGTCGATGTTGGCGGCGGAGCGGACCACGCCGCGCGTGACGACCCCGGGGATGGTCACGCCGATGGGCGAGTGGCCCTGGGCGCCGTCGAACTGCTCGACGATCTCCGCGATCACCTCGCACACGGCTTGCGGTGACGCACCCTCCGGAGTGGGGATGCGGATCCGGTCGGTCGCGAAGTCACCGCGGTCGAGGTCGACCGGGGCGCCCTTGATGCCGCTGCCGCCGACGTCGATCCCCAGTGCGATGGTCGGTCCCGTCATGTCCTGCTCCTCTCGCTGCGCCACACACCCTAGGTCGTGCCTCGCGTGAGTGCCCTGTCGGCGGCCACCTCTACGGTCGTGCCATGGACGACGTGGCCAGGGGCACCTTCGCGATCGAGTTCCGCCCGCCGGAGGGCGACACCGACCCACCCGGTCTGGGCCGGCTCGAGTTCGACAAGACCTTCACGGGAGGCCTGGCCGGCACGTCTCGGGGCGCGATGCTCTCGGCGGGCGACCCGTCCACGGGTCGGCCGGCTACGTCGTGGTCGAGGTGGTGGACGGCAGCGTCGCGGGGCGGGACGGCACGTTCGCGCTGCAGCACAGCGGGACGATGCACGACGGTGAGCAGCACCTGTCGATCCGCGTGGTGCCCGGCAGCGGCACGGACGAGCTGGCGGGCCTCCGGGGAGAGATGGACCTGACCGTCGACGGGGACGGGGTGCACCACTACGAGCTGCGCTACAGCCTCTGAGGCCTGCGCCGCACCGCGGTCCTCACGGCAGCGTGAGGATCTCGTTGCCGTTCTCGGTGATGAGGATGGTGTGCTCGAACTGGGCCGACCGCTTGCGGTCCTTGGTCACCACGGTCCAGTCGTCGTCCCACATCTCCCACTCGTGGGTGCCGAGGTTGAGCATCGGCTCGATGGTGAACGTCATGCCGGGCTCGATGACGGTGTTGTAGGCCGGAGCCGCGTCGTAGTGGGGGATGATCAGGCCCGAGTGGAACTCGGTGCCGATGCCGTGGCCGGTGAAGTCGCGCACCACGCCGTAGCCGAAGCGTCGCGCGTAGGACTCGATGACGCGCCCGATGACATTGACCTCGCGACCCGGCTGCGCCGCCTTGATGCCGCGCATCATCGCCTCACGCGTGCGCTCGACGAGCAGTCGCGACTCCTCGTCGACGTCGCCGCACAGGTAGGTGGCGTCGGTGTCGCCGTGCACACCGTCGATGTAGGCGGTGATGTCGATGTTGACGATGTCGCCGTCCTCGAGGCGGCGGCTGTCGGGGATCCCGTGGCAGATGACCTCGTTGACCGAGGTGCACAGCGACTTCGGGAAGCCGCGGTAGCCCAGCGTGGAGGGGTAGGCGCCGTGGTCGAGGAGGAACTCGTGGCCGACCCTGTCGACCTCGTCGGTGGTGACCCCGGGAGCGATCACCGCAGCCGCCGCCTCCATGGCCTGGGCTGCGATGCGCCCGGCGACGCGCATCTTCTCGATGGTCTCGGCGTCCTTGACCTCTGGGCCGTGGCTCTTGGCCGGTGCCGGCCGGTCGACGTACTCCGGCCGCGCGATCGAGGCGGGAACGGGGCGCCGCGGCGACACGGTCCCGGGGGCAACACTTGCGTACGTCAGCGGCATACGGTGGAGTCTAGGCAAGGCTGAACCCCCACGCGGACACGGAGGCTCTCTCGATGGCTTACTGGTTCAACATCAACACCGGCACGGTGGAGACCGAGGAGAACCGCGGTCCCGGTGAGGACCTGATGGGCCCCTACGCCACCGAGGAGGAGGCCTCCCACGCCCTCGAGACCGCCCGCGCGAAGACGGAGCGCTGGGACGAGGAGGACCGCGCCTGGGAGGACGACGACGTCGACGACTGACGGTCGTCCACCAGGTTCCCAGCCTCAGTCGTTGCGGCGGTGGATGCTGACGGCATAGCCGCCGTCGGGCGTCCACGGCTGCTTGTCCCAAGTCCCGTAGCGGCGGATGAAGGACAGCCCCGCGACGGTGCAGGCCCGGTCGTAGTCCTCCAGCGGGGTCACCGGGATGCCGGCCGGCAGGTGGGCCGCGTCGAGTCCGAAGCCGGCGACGACGAGGCCACCGGGCTCCACGTGTGCGGCGATCCGCTGCACCGCCGCGTCGAGCGTGCCCGGCGCCAGCAGTGGCACGACGTTGCCGGCCAGCAGCACCAGCTCGAAGGCCTGCGACCGCAGCTGGAGCCGGCTGAGGTCCTGCTGCACCCACACGGTGGCGGGGTCGCGGCGCTCGGCCACGGCGACCATGTCGCGGTCGGCGTCCACGCCGACGCAGTGGTAGCCGAGCGCGGTCAGCTGGGTGGCCACGCGGCCGGTGCCGCAGCCGGCGTCGAGGACGCGGGCCGGGGCGGGCAGGAGCGACTGCACGAAGGTGGCCTCGCCGTGCACGTCGAGGCCCTGGGCCGCCATGTCGTCGAAGTGCTGCTGGTATGCCGTGGCGGCACCGATGCCGCCGGAGACCTCCGACCAGCGGGTGCGCGGCTCGCTCTCAGGGACCGGGATCTCGTGCTCGCTCATGGGGACAGCGTAGGTCCGATCAGCGGGTCAGCTTCGGCAGCACGTCGCGACCGAAGACCTCGATCCACTCGCGCTGGTTGCGGCCCACGTTGTGCAGGTAGACCCGGTCGAAGCCGAGGTCGACGAACCGCTGGATCTCGGCGCGGTGCACGTCCGGGTCGGCCGAGATGACCATGCGGCCCTCGTAGTCCTCGGGGCGGACCAGCTTGGCCATCTGCTCGAACTCGAACGGGCTGCGGATGTCGGCCTTGGGGAACTTCATCCCGCCGTTGGGCCACTCGGTCACGGCGTTGTGCAGCGCCTCCTCGTCGGTCTCGGCCCACGACAGGTGCAGCTGGAGCACCTTGGGCATCGTGGCCGGGTCCTTGCCCGCCTCCCGGGCGCCGTCCTCGAACTTCGCGAACAGGCCCTCGATCTTCTCGAGCGGCGCGCCGACCGTGATCATGCCGTCGGCGAACTTCCCCGTCTTCTTCGCGTTGATCGGACCCGCCGTCGCGACCAGCACCGGGGGAGCAGCCTCGGGCATGGTCCACAGCCGAGTGGTCTCCATCTTGAAGAACTCACCGGCGAACTTGGTGTCCTTGCCCCTCAGGGAGGCGGTGAAGAGCTGGTTGATGAGCTCGATGGCCTCCCACATGCGGCGGGAGCGTTCGCCGGCCTCGGGCCAGTAGCCGGGGACCACGTGCTCGTTGAGCGCCTCCCCGGTGCCCAGGCCGAGCCAGGTGCGCCCGGGATTCAGGGCCTCGAGCGTCGCCGCCGCCTGGGCCACGATCGCCGGGTGGAAGCGGAACGAGGGACACGTCACGCCCGGGCCGAGGTCGCCCTGCGTGCGTTCGCCCACTGCCGCAAGGACGTTCCACACGAACGACGCCTCGCCCTGCTGCGGCACCCACGGCTGGAAGTGGTCGGCAGCCATGCACCCGGAGAAGCCGTGCGCCTCGGCGTGGGCGGTGAGGTCGACGGCCTCGCGCGGTGCGAACTGCTCGAGCATGGCGGCGTAGCCGACCGTGAGGGAGCCGTCGGGGGTCATCGCGTGGGTCCGGTCCGTCATGCGGGTCACGGTATCCCTCGGGCAGGAGGGATGAGAGTCTCGGGGCCATGCGTGACCACGGCACCGCGGACCCCACGACCGGCGCGGAAGCGGAGCTGGCCGCCCTCACCGACACCGAGCGCGCCGTGCTCGCGGCCGTGGACGAACAGGCCCTGCTGCGCGACCTCGTCGAGCTGGTGGCCTTCCCCTCGGTGGGTGGCTCGCCGGCGGAGGTGGAGGTGCAGGACTGGTGCGCCCACCGGCTCCGGTCCCTGGGACTGTCGGTCGACGCCTGGGACATCGACGTCGCCGCCGAGCAGGCCGCTGCGGGGTTCCCGGGCATGGAGGTCGAGCGCGGGCAGGCCCGGGGCTGCGTCGGCGTCCTCGGCGCTCAGGCAGGCCCCTCAGTGAAGGCCGGGGTGGTCCCGGCGCTGGCTCTCTGCGGGCACACCGACGTGGTGCCCCCGGGTGACCTCGATGCCTGGCCGGACCGGAACCCCTACCGGCTCCGCCTCGACGACGGCGTCGCGGCCGCGCGCGGGACCTGCGACATGAAGGGCGGGCTCGCCGCGGTGCTGGCCGCGGTGTCGGCGATCGTGAGCTCCGGTGTCCGGCTGCACCGCCCGCTCGCGGTCCACGCTGTCAGCGCTGAGGAGGACGGTGGGCTGGGAGCCTTCGCCACCCTGCGCCGTGGCCACCTCGCGCAGGCCTGTGTCATCGCCGAGCCGACGTCCGGGGCGGTCGTGCCCGCCAACGCCGGGTCGCTCACCTTCCGCCTCGAGGTCCGGGGGCGCGCGACGCACGGCTCGACGCGCACCAGGGGGGTCAGCGCCCTCGACCTGCTGGCGCCGGTGCAGGCCGCGCTGCGCGACCTCGAGGCAGCGCGAAACACCAGCGCCCCAGCGCTGTTCGGCCACCTCGACCTCCCCTGGCCGCTGTCCATCGGCGTCGTGCGCGCCGGTGACTGGGCCAGCACCGTGCCCGACCGGCTGGTCGCCGAAGGCCGCTACGGGGTGCGGCTGGGGGAGTCGCTGCAGGAGGCCCGTGCCTCGTTCGAGGAGGCCGTGGCGAGGGCCTGCGGCAGCCACCCGTGGCTGCGGGAACACCCCGTCGACGTCACCTGGCCGGGTGGGGCCTTCGCGTCGGCGGCGCTGCCGGACGGGGACCCCCTGCTGTCGGACGTGGTGGGCTGCGTTGTGGCACAGGGGAGCCCAACACCTGACGTGCTCGGAGCGCCCTATGGCTCGGACCTGCGCCACTACGCCGCAGCAGGGGTGCCCACGCTTCAGTACGGACCCGGCGACGTGCAGCACGCGCACGCGCTCGACGAGCACGTCGAGGTGGCAGACCTCGTGCGGTGCGCCCGGGTCTACGCCCTGCTGGCGCTCCGACGCTGCGGCGCACTCAGCTGACCCGCGGCTGGATCACTCCTCGAAGGAGTGCTCGGCAGCGGGGAAGGCGCCCGAGGCGACCTCCGCGGCATACGCCCTCGCCGCCTCGGACAGGGTGCCCCGCAGGTCGGCGTACTTCTTGACGAAGCGGGGGCTCTTGCCGCCGCGCAGTCCGGCCATGTCCGACCACACGAGCACCTGCGCGTCGCAGTGGGGCCCGGCGCCGATGCCGATGGTCGGTATGGACAGCACCTCCGTGACGCGCGCCGCGAGCGGGGCCGGCACCATCTCCATGACGACCGCGAAGCAGCCCGCCTGCTCGAGGGCGACTGCGTCGTCGACGAGGCGGTCGGCGGCGTCGCCGCGGCCCTGCACCTTGTAGCCGCCGAGGACGTGCTCGCTCTGGGGGGTGAAGCCGACGTGGCCCATGACGGGGATGCCCGCGCGGACGAGCAGCTCGATCTCGGGGACCATCGCCTTGCCCCCCTCGAGCTTCACCGCGTGGGCGAGGCCCTCCTTCATGAAGCGGGTGGCGGTGCCCAGGGCCTGCTCCGGGCTCGCCTGGTAGGAGCCGAAGGGCAGGTCGGCCACCACCATGGCCCGCTTGGCGGCGGTCGTCACCGCCTTCACGAGGGGCAGCAGGTGCTCGACCGTGACGGGGACCGTGGTCTCGAACCCGTAGACGTTGTTGCCGGCCGAGTCGCCCACGAGCAGCACGGGAATGCCTGCCTCGTCGAAGATCTCCGCGGAGTACTGGTCGTAGGCCGTGAGCATGGCCCACTTCTCGCCCCGCTCCTTCATCGCCTGCAGGTGCGGGATGCGGACGCGTCGGACAGGAGCGCCAGACGCAGCCCGGGGGCCGGAGCCGTAGGGAGCCGTGGTCTCGCCGGTCGCGGAGGAGTCGCTCATGCCGGGATCCTAGAGCCGCTGCCCTCAGCGCGCTTCAGGCCTTCGGCCGGGAGTCCTGCTCGCGCCACCGGCTGGTGATCGGCAGGCGGCGGTCGCGCCCGAAGGCCAGCGGGGAGATCTTGGGTCCGGGCGCGAACTGCCGGCGCTTCCACTCGGCCCGGTCCACCAGCGAGACGACCTTGTCCACGACGTCGGCCTCGAAGCCGGCCTCGATGAGCTGGGCGCGGCCCTGGGCGCCGGCGACGTACAGCTCGAGGATGGCGTCGAGGGTCTCGTACGGCGGCAGCGAGTCCTGGTCGACCTGACCCGGGCGCAGCTCGGCCGACGGCGGCTTGGTGATCGAGTTCGGGGGGATGGGCATCGTCTCGCCACGGCGCTCCGCCTCGGCGTTCCGCCAGGTCGAGAGCTGCCACACCAGGCTCTTCGGCACGTCCTTGAGCGGGGCGAACCCGCCCACGCTGTCGCCGTAGATCGTGGAGTACCCCGTCGCGAGCTCCGACTTGTTGCCGGTGGCCAGGGTGAGGTGGCCCTCCTGGTTCGACAGGCCCATGAGGATGACGCCGCGGCAGCGAGCCTGGAGGTTCTCCTCCGCGACGCCGGTGAGGCCCAGCTCGCCGAGGAACGCCTCGACCATCGGCTTGATCGGCTGCACCCGGTAGTTCAGGCCGGTGCGCTCGGCGAGGTCGGCGGCGTCGTCCTTGGAGTGGTCCGACGAGTAGACGCTCGGCATCGAGACGCCGTGGACGTTCTGGGCGCCGAGCGGCGTCGCAGGCGATCGCCGCGACGAGCGCGGAGTCGATGCCGCCCGACAGGCCGAGCACGACCGAGCGCATGCCGTTCTTGCGCACGTAGTCGCGCAGGCCGAGCACGAGGGCCTCGTAGACCTCGCCCACCGGGTCGAGGCGCGCGGCCTCGGCAGCCGGCCGCGCGGCATACGGCTCGGCGGGCTCCTCGCTGACCGAGGTGAAGGCGACGCCCTCGGTGACGTCGGTGGGGTCGAAGGTGGACTCGGCGAGGTCGAGGTCGACGACGAGCAGGTCCTGGGCGAACTGCGGCCCGCGGGCGAGCACCGTGCCGTCCGCGGCGACGACCACCGAGTCGCCGTCGAAGACCAGCTCGTCCTGGCCGCCGACGAGGTTGAGGTAGGCGAGCACGCACTCGGCCTGGCGGGCACGGCGGGCGGCCAGCTCGAGCCGCACGTCGTCCTTGTCGCGCTCGTAGGGCGAGCCGTTCAGCACGAGCAGCAGCTCGGCCCCGGCCTCGCGGGCCATCGACACCGGGCCGCCCTCCTGCCAGATGTCCTCGCAGATGGCCAGGGCCACGTCGACCCCGCGGACGCGGACGACGGCCAGGTCGTGCCCGGGGGCGAAGACGCGGGCCTCGTCGAAGACTCCGTAGGTGGGCAGGTGGTGCTTCGCGTAGCGCGCGACGACCTCGCCGCGATGCAGGACCGCGGCGCAGTTCTGGGGCAGCTCGCGGTGCGGGTCGCTGTCGGTCGCGCCCGGGGCCGCCCGGTCGAGGTAGCCGATGACGACGGGCAGCTCGCCGTGCCCGTCAGCGGCCAGGTGGGCCGCCAGCGACGTCAGCGCGGCTCGTGAGGCGTCGACGAAGGAGGTGCGCAGGGCGAGGTCCTCCACGGGGTAGCCGGTCAGCGCCATCTCGGGAAAGGCCACGAGGTGCGCGCCCTCGGCGGCGGCCCGGGCGGTCCACTCGCGGACGATCGCGGCGTTGCCGGCGAGGTCTCCCACCGTGGCGTTGACCTGGGCGAGGGCGAGTCGGAGCTGGGCCATGCCGGAACCCTACCGAGGCCGGTCCGACCCGGGCTTCCAGCGCCGTTCGGCAGCCTCCTGACCTGCTCCGTCGAGGGTCACGGCCGGTGCGTGATTTTTTAACAAGTCCTTACCCGGGGCCCATCGGAAATGCCGAAAAATCGTGTTCTGATCGGCTCTTGTGCGCCAGGGACGGTGCACGAACACCACTGGAGGATTCGTGAAGAGACGTCATGTGAGCGTCGTGTCCGGTGTGGCGGTGGCAGCCGTCGCGCTGAGCATGATGCCCGCCCAGGCGCAGGCAATCCCTGTGCAGGGCGACAAGGAACCCAAGGCCGCGAACCGCGACCACGACCTGCCGAACCCGCTGGGCGACGCCCAGCGCGAGCTCCGCAAGGAGGCCATCGACAAGCTGGTTCGGGCGAGGCGACCACCGAGACCCGTGGGGGCCAGCGGGTCATCAAGCTCAAGGGTGAGAAGGGCCAGGGGGGCCAGCAGGCCAAGGACCGCTACGTGTCCTACCCCGTGGAGCGCGAGGAGTCGATCTTCACGATCCTGTCCGAGTTCAACGACCTGAAGCACAACGCGATCGCCGAGCCCGACCGCAACTGGGACGGCAACGCCACCGACGACAACTCCACCTACTGGACCGCGGACTTCAACCGGGCCCACTACCTGGACATGATGTTCGGCGAAGGCGAGTCGTTCAAGGACTTCTACCTCAAGCAGTCCAACGGCCGGTTCCTGGCCAAGGGCGACGTCTCCGACTGGGTGTCGCTGCCCGGTGACGGCGCCAAGTACGGCAACAACGCGGACGAGGCTGCGGCCTACTGGTCCTACGTCACCGACACGGTCAACGCCTGGTACGACCAGCAGAAGGCCTCGGGCAAGACCGACGCGGAGGTCGCCTCCTACCTGTCCCAGTTCGACAAGGTCGACCGCTACGACGCCGACGGCGACGGCAACTTCAACGAGGCCGACGGCTACATCGACCACTTCCAGGCGATCCACTCCGGCGAGGGCGAGGAGGCCGGCGGCGGTGTGCTCGGCGAGGACGCCATCTGGTCGCACCGCTGGTACGTCAACTCCACCGACATCGGCAAGACCGGTCCCGGGGAGAACAAGCTCGGTGGTGTGCAGATCGGCTCCTCCGGCATCTGGGTCGGTGACTACACCACGGAGCCGGAGAACGGCGGCCTCGGCGTCTTCACCCACGAGTTCGGCCACGACCTCGGCCTCCCCGACCTCTACGACACCGCGGGTGGCGACAACGGAACCGGCTTCTGGACGCTGATGTCCGGTGGTTCCTGGCTGAACCACGGCGGGGACTCCATCGGCACGACCCCCGGCTACATGGGTCCGTGGGAGAAGCTCCAGCTCGGCTGGCTCGACTACCAGGTGGTCCGCCACGGCACCGACGCCACGGTCGACCTCGGCCCTGCCGACCGTGACCACGAGAACCGCCCGCAGGCCATCGCCGTCGTCCTGCCGAAGAAGACGGTCACCGCCGACTACAACACGCCGCACTCCGGCTCGTACGAGTGGTGGGGTGGCTCGGCGGACAACCTGCAGAACACCCTGAGCCGTCCGCTCGACCTCACCGGCAAGACGAGCGCTTCCCTGTCCGCCTGGCTCGACTACGACATCGAGGAGGGCTACGACTACCTGTACGTCGAGGTCTCCGAGAACGGCACGGACTGGACCACGGTCGACACGATCGACGGCAAGAGCAGCTGGACCCAGAAGACCTGGGACCTGTCCGCCTACGCGGGCAAGCAGGTGCAGGTCCGGTTCCGCTACGCGACGGACGGCGGGCTGCACTACGCCGGCCCGTTCATCGACGACCTCGCCATCACCGCCGACGGTGCCGCGGTGCTGACCGACGACGTGGAGAGCGGCGACAACGGGTGGACGGCCGACGGCTTCACCCGCATGTCGGGCTCGACCACCAAGGAGGTCTCGCACTACTACCTCGCCGAGAACCGGGTCTACAGCGGCTATGACGCCACCCTGAAGACCGGGCCGTACAACTTCGGGTTCGCCAACACCAAGCCCGACTGGGTGGAGCGCTTCCCGTTCCAGAACGGCCTGCTCGTCTGGTACTCCGACGGTGCGTACACCGACAACAACACCTCGGCCCACCCCGGTGGTGGCGAGGCGCTCCCGGTCGACGCGCGTCCGGCGCCCATCACGTTCCCGCAGAACCTGGGCATGCTGGGCAACCGCCGGCAGGGCTTCGACGCGACCTTCGGGCTCGAGGCCACCGACGAGGTGACGTTCCACCGCAACGGCGTCCCGGTGACGGTGCGTTCGTCCAAGGCGATTCCCACGTTCGATGACTCGAACCCGAACGCCTACTGGTCGTCGCGCAACCCCTGGAACTCCACCAAGGTGGCCGGTTCCGGTACGCAGATCTCGGTGCTCCAGGGCACCGGCGACACCATGAAGGTGCAGGTCAGCTTCAAGTGACGCACCTCCTGCGCTGACCGGCTGGACCACAGTCCTGCCACAGCCTGACAGCGGGGCCCCGGGAGACATCCCGGGGCCCCGCTCGCGTGCCCGCCCACGCCTTTCACCGGTATGCGGCCCTGCCGCCCTAGGGTGGGCCCGTGAACCACGACTACGACGACGTCGTCATCGGTGCCGGGCACAACGGCCTGACCGCAGCCGCCTACCTCGCGCGGGCCGGCCGGCGCGTCCTCGTCCTCGAGGCCGCCGACCACGTGGGCGGGGCCGCCGTGTCGGCGCAGGCCTTCCCCGGGGTCGACGCCCGGCTGTCGCGGTACTCGTACCTCGTCTCGCTCCTGCCGCACCAGGTGGTCACCGACCTCGACCTCGACCTGCGACTCATCCGCCGCCGCTACTCGTCGTTCACGCCGCTGCCGTCCGACCCGCACCGCTCGGTGCTCGTCGACAACGGTGACCCCGCCGCCACGGCGCGCGCGTTCGAGGCCCTCACCGGTTCGCTCGACGCCCACCGCGAGTGGGAGCGCTTCTACGACCGGATGGGCGCACTGGCCCGGGCGGTCTTCCCGACGGTGCTCGAGCCGCTGCGCACCGCGGACGCGCTGGCCGAACGCGTGGGGGACGACGAGCTGTGGCGGGCCGTCACGCAGCGCCCGCTCGGCGAGCTGCTGGAGGAGACGTTCGCCGACGACACCCTGCGCGGCATCGTGGCGACGGACGCCCTCATCGGCACCTTCGCCGACCTGCGCGGCGACGACCTGCGCCAGAACGTCTGCTTCCTCTACCACCTCATCGGTGGCGGCACCGGCGACTGGGACGTCCCGGTCGGTGGCATGGGGGCGCTCACGACGGCCCTCGCCAAGGCGGCGTCGACGGCGGGTGCGGAGATCCGCACGGACGCACGGGTGCTCAGCGTGACGCCAGACGGGGAGGTGGTGTGGGAGGGCGGATCCGCGCGTGCCGCAACGGTGCTCGCCGCCTGCGCGCCAGTGGTCCTCAACAGGCTGCTGGCCGCCGGGGGAGCGGCGCCGGTGCCCACCGAGGAGGCGCCCGAGGGCGCCCAGCTCAAGGTCAACATGCTGCTCTCGCGCCTGCCCCGGCTCAAGGACCCGTCGGCGGACCCGGCCGCCGCCTTCGCCGGCACCTTCCACATCAACGAGGGCTACCAGCAGCTGCAGGACGCGTATGCCGCGGCGGCGGACGGGCACGTGCCGCGGGTTCCCCCGTGCGAGATCTACTGCCACAGCCTGTCCGACCGCAGCATCCTCGGCGCCGACCTCGCGGCCTCCGACGCCCAGACCCTGACCCTCTTCGGCCTGCACATGCCGGCACGGCTCTTCCGCGAGGACCACGACCAGATGCGCGACCTCGCCCTGAGCCACACCCTCGAGTCGCTGAACTCCGTACTGGCAGAGCCGATCCAGGACGTGCTGCTGCGCGACGGCGACGGTGCGTTCTGCCTCGAGGCCCGGACCCCGGTCGAGCTCGAGCAGGACATCGGCCTGCCGGGCGGCAACATCTTCCACCGCTCGCTCCAGTGGCCGTGGGCCGAGACCGCCGACGAGGTCGGGACGTGGGGCGTGGAGACGCCCCACGAGAAGGTGCTCCTCGCGGGAGCCGGCGCGCGCCGGGGAGGCGGGGTGTCCGGCATACCGGGCCACAACGCGGCACAGGCGGTGCTGCGGTCGTGAGGTCCCAACCCGTGGCGCCGTAACCACCTGGAAACCTGAGTAGGGCAGGATTCGTCACATGGATCGTCAGCAGGAGTTCGTCCTCCGCACCATCGAGGAGCGCGACATCCGCTTCGTGCGGCTGTGGTTCACCGACGTGCTCGGGACGCTCAAGTCCGTGGCCGTGGCCCCCGCCGAGCTCGAGGGCGCCTTCTCCGAGGGCATCGGCTTCGACGGCTCGGCCATCGAGGGCTTCGCCCGCGTCTACGAGGCCGACATGCTGGCCAAGCCCGACCCCTCGACGTTCCAGGTGCTGCCGTGGCGCGGGGAGAGCCCGGGCACGGCCCGCATGTTCTGCGACATCGCCCTGCCCGACGGCACCCCCGCCAAGGCCGACCCGCGCCACGTGCTGCAGCGGGCGCTCGGCAAGGCAGCCGACCTCGGGTTCACCTTCTACACGCACCCGGAGATCGAGTTCTTCCTCCTGGAGCAGGGTTTCCGGCCGGGGGCGCGGCCCGAGCCGGTCGACAACGCCGGCTACTTCGACCACGTGCCGCACGGCACCGGCCACGACTTCCGGCGCGCGGCGATCACCATGCTCGAGTCGATGGGCATCTCGGTGGAGTTCAGCCACCACGAGGGGGCCCCGGGGCAGAACGAGATCGACCTGCGCTACGCCGACGCGCTCTCGACCGCCGACAACATCATGACCTTCCGCACGGTCATCAAGGAGGTCGCGCTCGAGCAGGGCATCTTCGCCTCCTTCATGCCCAAGCCCTTCTCCGAGTACCCCGGCTCGGGCATGCACACCCACATGTCCCTCTTCGACGGTGAGAGCAACGCCTTCTACGAGGCGGGCGCGCCCTACCAGCTCTCGAAGGTGGGGCGGCAGTTCATCGCCGGCCTGCTGCGCCACGGGGCGGAGATCACCGCGGTCACCAACCAGTGGGTCAACTCGTACAAGCGGCTCTGGGGTGGCGGCGAGGCCCCGGCGCACCTGACGTGGGGGCACAACAACCGCAGCGCCATGGTGCGCGTGCCGATGTACAAGCCCGCCAAGGGCCAGAGCAGCCGCGTCGAGCTGCGCACGCTCGACTCCGCGTGCAACCCCTACCTCGCCTTCGCGGTGATCCTCGCGGCCGGGCTCAAGGGCATCGAGGAGGACTACGACCTGCCCGCGGAGACCGAGGACGACGTGTGGGGCCTCACCGGCTCCGAGCGGCGGGCCATGGGCATCGAGCCGCTGCCGTCGACGCTGCACGAGGCCATCGGCGTCATGGAGAAGAGCGAGCTGGTCGCCGACACCCTCGGTGAGCACGTCTTCGACTTCTTCCTGCGCAACAAGCGCGCCGAGTGGGACGACTACCGCGGCGAGATCACGCCGTTCGAGCTCAAGCGGTACCTGCCCGGCCTGTGACCGCCCGCCAGCCCTCCCGCGCAGCGACCTTGGCCCGTCTGGGGTTCGCCGAGGCCGTCCGCGCCGAGCAGCTGCTCGCCGACCGGGCCCTGGCCGGTCTGGTGGACCCGCTCGACGACGTCTTCAGCGACGGGCTGCCCGACGCCCTGGGAGCCACGTCCGACCCCGACCTCGCGCTGCTCAGCCTGGTGCGGCTCATGGAGGCGGTGCGGGCCGACGAGCCGCGGCGCCGCGACGTCGACGCCGACCCGGAGGCCTCGCTGTCGGGGCTCATCGCCGCCCTGCGCCACCACGGGCCCGAGCGCGACCGGCTGCTGGCGGTGCTCGGTGCCTCCACCGCCCTGGCCGACCACCTCGTCGCCCACCCGGAGCACTGGCGCGACGTGACCGAGGCGCGCCCCCTCACCTCCGACGAACGGGTGGAGCACCTCACCGGCGCCGTCCGCGAGCCCGGTGAGCTCACGGCATACGACGCCCTGCGCGTGGCCTATCGGCGTGAGCTGCTGGGCATCGCAGCGCTGGACCTCACCTCCGACACCCCCACGGGCACGCTGCCGGACACCGCCTCCGCCCTGGCCGACCTGGCCGAGGCGGCCCTGGAGGCCGCGCTGGTCATCGCCCGGGCCGAGGTGGGGGAGCAGGCCGACACCTGCCGACTGTCGGTCATCGGCATGGGCAAGACCGGTGGCCGCGAGCTCAACTACGTCAGCGACGTCGACGTCATCTTCGTCGCCGAGCCGGTCGACGGCGCCGACGAGACTGCCGCGCTGGCTGCCGCGACGGCGCTGGCCACGCACCTCATGCGGGCCTGCTCGACCTCCACGGCCCACGGCGTCCTGTGGCCCGTCGACGCGGCCCTGCGCCCTGAGGGCAAGCAGGGGCCGCTCGTGCGCACCGTCGCCAGCCACCGCGCCTACTACGAACGCTGGGCCAAGACCTGGGAGTTCCAGGCCCTCCTGAAGGCGCGACCGGTCGCCGGTGACCGTGAGCTGGGTGAGGAGTACCTCGCCGCCGTCAGCCCGCTCGTGTGGCAGGCCGCCTCGCGCGACAACTTCGTCGAGGACGTGCAGGCGATGCGCCGACGGGTCGAGCAGCACGTGCCCGCTGCGGAGGCCGACCGCCAGCTCAAGCTCGGCCCCGGCGGCCTGCGCGACGTCGAGTTCAGCGTGCAGCTGCTCCAGCTCGTGCACGGCCGGGCCGACGACTCGCTGCGCTCGGGCACCACCCTCGAGGCGCTCGACGCGCTCGCCCGTGGTGGCTACGTCGGCCGCGACGACGCCGCGGCGCTCGACGAGAGCTACCGGTTCCTGCGCACCCTCGAGCACCGCATCCAGCTCTACCGGCTGCGCCGCACCCACCTCATGCCGACCGCCGACCACGACCTGCGCCGGCTCGGGCGGGGTCTGGGCTACCGCCGGGCGGCGGAGGCGGAGGTGGTCTCGCGCTGGCAGCAGCAGGCCCGCGAGGTCCGTCGCATCCACGAGCGCCTCTTCTACCGGCCGCTGCTCGCCGCCGTCGCCCGGCTCAGCACCTCCGAGGCGCGGCTCGGCCCGGAGGCGGCGCGAGAACGACTGGCAGCGCTGGGCTTCCGCGACCCGGCCGGCGCGATGCGCCACCTCGAGGCGCTGACCGCAGGCGTCAGCCGGCGCGCGTCGATCCAGCGGACGCTCCTGCCCGTCATGCTCGGGTGGTTCGCCGACGAGGCCGACCCCGACGGCGGACTGCTCGCGTTCCGCAAGGTGAGCGAGGACCTCGGCTCGACGCACTGGTACCTGCGCCTGCTCCGCGACGAGGGCTCGGCCGCGGAGCGGCTCGCCCACACCCTGGCCCGCAGCCGGTATGCCGCGGACCTGCTCATGGGTGCGCCGGAGGCGGTCGCGATCCTCGGCGAGACCGGCGGCCTCGCGCCGCTGCCGCGCGAGGACCTGCTGCGCCGCATGACCGCCGCCGCCGGGCGCAAGGACGACCCCGAGCGGGCGGTCCACGCCGCGCGCAGCGTGCGGCGGCACGAGCTGTTCCGCATCGCCGTGGCCGACCTCACCGGTCAGCTCGACCTCCAGGGGGTGGGGCAGGCGCTCACCGACGTGACAGCCGCGCTCATCGAGACGAGCCTCGAGGTGGCCCAGCGCGCGGTGGCCGAACGTCGTGGCGGTGCGCTGGGCACCGCGCTGCTCGTGGTGGGGATGGGACGGCTCGGCGGGGGAGAGGTCGGCTACGGCAGCGACGCCGACGTCATGTTCGTCCACGAGCCGCGCGACGGCGCCACCGAGGAGGAGGCACAGGACCAGGCGCTGGAGGTGGTGCAGGAGCTGCGGCGGCTGCTCGGCAGCTCGGGCCCCGACCCGCAGCTCGGCATCGACGCCGACCTGCGGCCCGAGGGGAAGAACGGCCCCCTCGTGCGCAGCCTCGAGAGCTACCGCGCCTACTACGAGCGCTGGTCGCTCACCTGGGAGTCGCAGGCCCTGCTGCGCGCTCGGCCCATCGCGGGCGACGTGGACCTCGGGCACCGCTTCGTCGAGCTCATCGACCCGCTGCGGTGGCCGGAGGCAGGACTCTCGCCACGCGAGGTGCGCGAGATCCGACGGCTCAAGGCCCGCATGGAGTCCGAGCGGCTGCCGCGCGGGGCCGACCCCAAGACCCACTTCAAGCTCGGCCGGGGTGGCCTGAGCGACGTCGAGTGGACCGTGCAGCTCGTGCAGATGTGCCACGCCCACCACGTGCCGGCGCTGCGCACGACCTCGACGCTGGCCGCCCTGCAGGCCGCCGTCGACGCCGACCTGCTCGACCCGGGGCACGCCGAGGACCTGCGGGCCTCGTGGACCCTCGCCTCGCGGATGCGCAACGCCTCCGTGCTCTTCCGCGGACGCCCGGTCGACTCCGTGCCCTCAGACCTGCGGGTGGCCGACGGTGTCGGCCGGATCATGGGCCTGGAGCCCGGCAGCGGCGCCGAGATGGCCGAGTCCTACCGCCGGGTGGCGCGACGCGCCAGGGCAGTTGTCGAAGTGGACTTTTACGACGCCCCTTAGGAGGGTACGGTCAGCCCATGCAGCAGAGGGGCTGGGGCGGGGAGGGTGTGCCGTCCTACAGGGAGGTCTTGCGCGCGCCCGCGTTCCTGCCGTTCTTCCTGGCCTCGTCGCTGTCGACCTGGGGTGACTACATCGCGCGGATCACCGTCGCCGCGGTGGTCTTCGAGCGCACGGGCTCCGCGGTCGCGACGGCCGCCACCTTCGCCGTGTCGATGCTCCCGACCGTGTTCGGACGGATGGTGCTCTCGCCGTTCGCCGACCGGCTGCCCTACAAGTACGTGCTCATCGGCAGCCACCTCGTGCGGGCCGCCTTCGTCATCGCCCTGCTCGCCGCCACCGTCTCCTCGGCGCCGGTGGCCCTCCTGCTGGTGCTGCTCTTCCTCCTCGAGCTCGCGGGCGGTCCGACGGTCGCCGCCAACCAGATGCTGCTGACCGACCTGTTCCCCAACCGGCGGCTCTACAGCAAGGCCTTCGGGCTCAACACCCTGGCGGAGCAGACCAACCAGGCCATCGGCCTGGCCATCGGCGGTGTGGTGGTCACCGCCACCAGCCCGGTGCAGGGCCTGCTCTTCGACCTCGTGACGTTCCTCGTCGCGGCCGTGGTGCTCGGCGTCGTGGTGCCCCGCCGCGACCCGGTCGGCCTGGCGCAGGACGGTGTGACCGGCTTCGTCCGCGACATCCTCGAGGGCGGCCGGCACCTGTTCCACAACCGCGTGCTCACCTCGCTGCTGATGCTCAGCCTCACCAGCACCCTGGCGATGGCGGCGCCCGAGGCCGTGGCCATCCCGTACGTCAACACCCATGCCGGCCAGCCGGGCTGGGGCGGGCTGCTCATGGCCGCGCCGATCCTGGGGGCCGTGGCCGGGCTGCTCGTCGTCAGCCGGTTCGGTGCCGAGGAGCAGAACCGGTCCGTCCTGGGCATGGCGCTGGTCATGCCGGTCCCGCTGCTGGTCACGGTCTTCGAGCCGCCGCTGCCGGCCATCTGGGGTGCCTGGTTCGCGTGCGGCGCGCTGCAGGCCTACATGCTGCCGCTGCAGTCCACCTTCACGCTGATGGTCCCGGCCGAGCTCCGCGGCCGCGTCTTCGGGCTGGCCGGCGCGCTGTCGGTGGCCTCGACCGGCGCCTTCTACCTCCTGGCGGGCTGGATCTCGCAGCACACCACGCCCGCGGCGGCGATCGGCGTCTGCGCGGTCGCCAGCCTCGGGGGCATCGTGCTGGTGGCAGCCCGCTGGCCGCGCACCGAGCTGGCCGACGCCGTCGAGCGCACGTTCAGCGTGCCCGAGAGCACGTCGCGCGCCGCCTGACGGCCCGGCCCCGCCCACCGTCGACCGCGTCCTCCCGGAGGCTGGACCGCGGACGGGAGCGCCGGGCGCGGCGCCTAGAATCGTGCGCATGATGTCCACGATCGACCTGCGCAGCCGCGTGCTCAGCATGCGCGAGCTCCGCCAGGCCCTGCCGCGCGCCGAGTTCGACGTCGAGGCAGCACTGGAGACGGTGCGCCCGATCTGCGAGGCCGTGCGTCATCGTGGAGCAGACGCCCTCTACGAGCTGGGGGAGCGCTTCGACGGGGTGCGGCCGCAGTCGCTGCGGGTGCCCGGCGAGGTGCTCACCGCCGCCCTCGAGGCTCTCGACCCCGCCGTCCGCGCGGCCCTCGAGGAGTCGATCCGCAGGGCCCGCGTCGTGCACGCCGACCAGCGGCGCACCGACACCACGACCGAGGTCGTGCCCGGTGGTCAGGTCACCGAGCGCTGGGTGCCCGTCGACCGGGTCGGCCTCTACGTGCCGGGCGGTCTCGCCGTCTACCCCTCCAGCGTGGTCATGAACGTCGTCCCCGCCCAGGCCGCCGGCGTCAGCTCTCTGGCCGTCGCGAGCCCGCCGCAGCGGGAGAACACCGGCGCCTTCGCCGGCTACCCCCACCCGACGATCCTCGCCGCGTGCGCCCTGCTGGGTGTCGATGAGGTGTATGCCGTCGGCGGCGCCCAGGCGGTGGCCGCGTTCGCCTACGGCTTCGAGGACGCTGGAGCGACCTGCGAGCCGGTCAGCCTCGTCACCGGCCCGGGCAACATCTACGTCGCGGCCGCCAAGCGCCTGCTCAAGGGGCTCATCGGCATCGACGCCGAGGCCGGTCCCACCGAGATCGCCATCCTCGCGGACACGACCGCCGACGCCGAGCACGTCGCCTCCGACCTCATCAGCCAGGCCGAGCACGACCCCCTCGCGGCATCGGTGCTCGTCACCGACAGCCCCGAACTCGCCGAGCGGGTCGAGGCTGCGCTCGAGCGGCGGGTCGGCCAGACCAAGCACACCGAGCGCGTCCGCACCGCCCTGACCGGGCGGCAGTCGGGCACCGTGCTCGTCGACGACCTCGACGCCGGGCTCGCGGTGGTCAACGCGTATGCCGCGGAGCACCTCGAGATCCAGACGCGCGACGCCGCTGCGGTCGCCGCCCGCGTGCGCAACGCCGGTGCGGTGTTCGTCGGGCCGTGGGCTCCCGTCAGCCTCGGCGACTACGCCGCCGGCTCCAACCACGTGCTGCCCACCGGTGGCTGCGCCATCCACAGCAGCGGCCTGTCGGTGCAGTCGTTCCTGCGCGGCATCCACGTCGTCACCTACGACGAGGCCGCCCTGCGCGAGGTCGCCCGCCACGTGGTGACCCTGGCCCAGGCCGAGGACCTCCCGGCCCACGGCGAGGCGGTCACCGCCCGCTTCGGCGACGCGCTGTGAGCCGGCTCAGGGAGCTGCTGCGCCCCGACCTGCGCGGCAAGACCGCCTACGGCGCGCCCCAGCTCGAGGTCGCCGTGCGGCTCAACACCAACGAGAACTCCTACCCGGTGCCCGACGACGTGGTGCGCGACATCACCGCCGCTGTCGCCGAGGTCGCCCCGCACCTCAACCGCTACCCGGACCGCGAGTTCACGGAGCTGCGCACCGCCCTCGCGGCATACCTCACCTCCACCTCGGGGGTGACGGTCACGCCCGAGGAGGTCTGGGCCGGCAACGGTTCCAACGAGGTGCTCCAGCACCTGCTCCAGGCGTTCGGCGGCCCGGGCCGCACGGCACTCGGCTTCACGCCGGCCTACTCCATGCACCCCATCATCAGCGAGACGGTGGGCACCCGATGGGTGGACGGCAGGCGGGGCATCGGCGCGGCCGCGCCGTTCGACCTCACGGTGGAGTCGGCCGTCGCCCAGGTGCGCGAGCACGAGCCCAACGTGGTCTTCCTCTGTTCGCCCAACAACCCCACCGGCACGGCGCTGTCGCTCGAGCTCGTCGAGGCGGTCCACGACGCGGCCCCCGACGCCGTCGTGGTCGTCGACGAGGCCTACGAGGAGTTCGCCCGCGAGGGGGTGCCCAGCGCGCTGACCCTGCTCGAGGGCCGCGAGCGCCTGGTCGTGACGCGCACCATGAGCAAGGCCTTCGCCTTCGCCGGCGGCCGGCTCGGCTACCTGGCCGCGGCGCCGGCGCTCACGGACATGCTGCGGCTGGTGCGCCTGCCCTACCACCTGTCGACGCCGACGCAGGCGATCGCGCTGGCGGCGCTGCGGCACGCGCCGGAGATGCTCTCGACCGTGGCGGTGATCAAGCACCAGCGCGACCGCATCGTCGACGGGCTGCGCGAGCTCGGCCTCGACCCGGTGCCCAGCGACGCCAACTTCGTGTTCTTCGGCGGGCTGCCCGACTCGGCGGCGGCCTGGCAGGCCCTGCTCGACCGGGGCGTCCTCGTCCGCGACGTCGGCATCCCCCACTACCTTCGGGTCACGGCCGGAACCCCCGCCGAGACCGACGCCTTCCTGGCGGCGATGGCGGAGGTTGCGCCCGCGCTGTTGTCCTCCGCCGGCACCGCCGGCGACCCGACCCCCGCCAACGTCCCCGGACACGAGACCGTCCCCGCCACCGCACAGGAGCGCCCCGCATGAGCAGCCCCGACCGCACCGCGTCGCTGACCCGGACCACCTCCGAGAGCAACGTGGAGCTCGAGATCAACCTCGACGGCACCGGGGTCGGCGAGGTGAGCACCGGCGTGCGGTTCTACGACCACATGCTGCTGTCGCTGGCCAAGCACTCGCTGATCGACCTGCGGGTCAAGGCGACCGGAGACGTCGACGTCGACGCCCACCACACCGTGGAGGACGTCGCGATCGTGCTCGGCGACGCCCTGCGCGAGGCGCTCGGCGACAAGCGGGGCATCTCCCGGTTCGGCGACGCCACCGTGCCGCTCGACGAGGCCCTCGTGCAGGCGGTCGTCGACGTGGCCGGCCGCCCCTACGTCGTGCACACCGGTGAGCCCGACGGCCAGGAGTACGTCGTCATCGGCGGCAACTACGTGGGTTCGCTGACCCGTCACGTGCTCGAGTCCTTCGCCTACCACGCCGGCATCGCCCTCCACGTGCGCGTGCTCGCCGGTCGCGACCCGCACCACATCGTCGAGGCGCAGTTCAAGGCGGTGGCCCGCGCCCTGCGTGCCGCCGTCGCGCGCGACCCCCGCGTGACCGGTGTGCCCAGCGCGAAGGGCAGCTTGTAGGAGTGAGCGTTCCGTGGCAGTCGGCGCGCCACGGGCGGGGCGTGCTCCTGCTGCGCGGCGAGCCGGAACAGGTGGGGCGGTGGGCAGCTCGCGGGCTGGTGGCCACCCGTGTCGTGCCGCTGCCGTCGTGGACCGCGGTCCTGCCGGCGGAGCCCGCGTCGCGGGCCCAGCCGCCGTACGACGACGCGCTGAGCGTGCTGGCCTCGCGGCCCGTCGCCCACCGCCTGCGCGCCGCTGTGGGGCTGTTCGCCATCGACGGGCGGGCGGTGGTCATGGTGCAGGGCAACGGCTGGCGCGCCGTCCAGCGCTGGCTGGTGTGGCAGCCCGGCCGCGGTGCCTCGCGCGCCCCGGGCCTGCGCGTCGCCCGGCCGGAGGACCTGCTCGCCGCCGCGGGCGCCGGCACCCGCGGCGTGGGCGCCGAGCTGGCCCGGCTGCTGCGGGAGCCGCGCGGCGACGCCCTCGCGCTGCTCACCGACCTCATGGGCGCCCTCGGCCTGCCCGGCGACGGCCTGCTGGTCGACGGCGCCCGCCGTGACCAGGGCGAGCTCGTCGAACCCGACCACCGCGTCGTCGCCCGCTTCGACGCCCTGATGCTGGACGAGGCACACCACCGTGCCGAGCTGGAGGAGGAGTCCCCATGAGCCCCCGAGTCGTCGTGCTCGACTACGGGAGCGGCAACGTCCGCTCCGCCGTCCGCGCCCTCGAGCACGTGGGTGCCGACGTCGAGCTGACGGCCGACCGCGCGGCCGGGCTGGCCGCCGACGGGCTGTTCGTGCCGGGCGTCGGCAACTTCCACGCCTGCATGGCCGGGCTGCGCCGAGCCGGGGGACCGCTGCTCATCGAGACCCGCCTCGCCGGCGGCCGGCCGGTGCTCGGCATCTGCGTCGGCATGCAGGTGATGTTCGACGGCTCCGAGGAACCGAGCGCCACCCCCGAGCCGGGCCTGTCCGAGTGGCCCGGCACGGTGTCCCGGCTCCAGGCCGACATCGTGCCCCACATGGGGTGGTCCACGGTGCGCCCGCCCGCGGGGTCGCGCCTCTTCGAGGGCGTGGAGGGCGAGCGGTTCTACTTCGTGCACTCGTATGCCGTGCAGGAGTGGACCATGGCGCCGCCCACCGGAGCCATGGCCGTCGTGGCGCCGAAGGTCACGTGGGCCGAGCATGGTGGCGACTTCGTCGCCGCCGTGGAGAACGGACCGCTCAGCGCGACGCAGTTCCACCCCGAGAAGTCCGGCGAGGCGGGCCTGGCCCTCCTCGAGAACTGGGTCCGCACGCTTCGCTGACGCCCCGCCCGCGCACCCAGCCCCGCGGCATACCGAACTCTCCTGATGGCCGACCAACCACCGCACCCCGACCACAGCACACCGACCCGAGGACCCGACATGACCGACGCCCCCCGTCTCGAGCTCCTGCCCGCCGTCGACGTCGCCGGGGGTGAGGCCGTCCAGCTGGTGCAGGGCGTCGCCGGCACCGGTGGGCAGTTCGGCGACCCCTGGGAGGCGGCCAAGGCGTGGCAGGACCAGGGCGCCGAGTGGCTCCACCTCGTCGACCTCGACGCCGCGTTCGGCCGGGGCAGCAACCGTGAGCTGCTCGCCGAGATCGTCGGCCGGCTCGACATCAAGGTGGAGATGTCCGGCGGCATCCGCGACGGTGAGTCGCTCGAGGCAGCGCTGGCCACCGGCTGCCGGAGGGTCAACCTCGGCACCGCCGCGCTGGAGGACCCCGAGTGGACCGCGGCCGCCATCGCAGAGCACGGCGACCGGGTGGCCGTGGGCCTCGACGTGCGCGGCACGACCCTCGCCGCTCGTGGCTGGACCCAGGACGGCGGTGACCTCTGGGAGACACTCGAGCGCCTCGACCGCGAGGGGTGCGCGCGCTACGTCGTCACCGACGTGAACAAGGACGGGATGCTCAAGGGCCCGAACCTCGACCTGCTGCGCGAGGTGTGCGAGCGCACCGACCGACCGGTGGTGGCCTCCGGCGGAGTCTCCACGCTGGCCGACATCGAGGCGATCCGTGCCCTCGTCCCGCTCGGGGTCGAGGGTGCCATCGTCGGCTCGGCGCTCTACCGGGGGGCGTTCACGCTGCCCGAGGCTCTCGACGTGGCCGGCCGCCCGTGACCGTCGTGCAGCGGCACAGCAGCGGCGGCCCGTGGGAGGAGGCCTTTGCCTACTCGCGGGCGGTGCGGTCCGGCGACCGGATCCTCGTGTCGGGGTGCACCGCGGTGCGTGACGGCGCCGTCGAGCACACCGGTGACCCGGCCGGGCAGGCGCGCTCCGCCTTCCGGACGGCCCTCGAAGCGGTCGAGGCGCTCGGCGGCACCGTGGGCGACGTGGTCCGCACCCGGATGTACGTCGTGCACCGCAGCGACGCCGAGGCGGTCGGGCGCGTGCACGGCGAGCTCTTCGCCGACGTCCGGCCGGCGGCCTCCATGCTCGTCGTGGCCGGCCTGATCTCACCGGAGCTGCTGGTGGAGGTCGAGGTCGAGGCGGTCGTCGCCGGACCCGGCGCGGACGCAGTCGCCGGACCCGTCGCGGGTGGGAAGGCGGCGTCATGACCGGGGGACCGCACGACTCCGCCGGCGTGCCCTGGGGCGGGCGCGAGCTCACCGGCACCGGGTTCGACGACGACACGGGCGCCGCCGACGCCGGTCTGGTCGCTGCACTCGATCGCCCGGGGGACGAAGCTGCCCTGATGGCGGCGGTCTCCGCAGCCCGGCTGCTGGTGCCGATCGTCGCCGAGCCGGTCAGCGTCGAGGAGTCCGGTGGGCTGGTCGCCGAGAAGCAGACCGACATGGCCGCCGTGACCCTCGTGGCCCCGGACGGACAGCGCGCGCTGCCCGTCTTCACCAGCATGGAGACGCTGGCGAGCTGGGACCCCCAGGCCCGCCCGGTGCCGGTGACCGCCAGCCGGGCCGCGCAGGCGGCGGTCTCCGAGCGTTGCGACGTCATGGTGCTCGACGTCGCCGGACCGCGCACCGTGGTGCTGCGCCCGAGCATGGTGTGGGCCCTCGCCCAGCAGCGCGACTGGTTACCGGCGCATGAGGACCCCGCGGTGGAGCGTGCCGTGGCCGCAGCGGTGCGGCCCGAGGCTTCGGTGCGGGGGCACGGGATCGGTGCCGGTCGACCGGAGGGCCAGGGCATCCTCGCCGTCACGCTGGAGCTCGCGCCCGGCCTGACCGCCGAGGAGGTGCAGGCCGTCGCCACCCGGGTGGGGGAGCGGCTGGCCACCGACGGTGAGCTGCGCGCCCGCGTCGACGGCCTCGCCTTCTCCATCCGCTGACCGGCCCCGCTGCTGGCGGGTGCGAAAAGGTGGTGAGTGGTGTCGGTGCGGGATGGGATCCTGAAGGGGTGCCCGTCCAGCGCTACCGCCGAGTCCTGTCCAGCCCTGCCCTGAGGCAGGCGCTGCTGCTCGGCTTCCTCGTGCGCATGCCGATCTTCGCCGGCAGCGTGGTGCTGACCCTCCACGTGGTCAGCTCGCTCCACCGCAGCTACGGCGCGGCCGGCCTGGTGTCGGCGGCGGCGACCATCGCGATCGCCATCAGCGGTCCGTGGCGCGGCCGGCTCCTCGACCGACTCGGCCTGCGCCGGGTCGTGGTGCCCTCGATCGTCGTGGCCGCGGTGTGCTGGTCGGTCGCGCCGTTCGTCGGGTACTGGTGGCTGCTGTCGCTGGCGGCCCTCGCCGGGCTGTTCGTCATTCCGTCGTTCTCGATCATCCGACAGGCGGTCATCGCCGCCGTGCCCGAGGACGACCGCCGCACCGCGATCTCGCTCGACTCGGTGGCCGTGGAGCTGTCCTTCATGGTCGGGCCGGCCCTGGGTGTCTGGGCGGCGACCGTGTGGCCGACGTCGTGGGTGCTCTTCACCATCGAGATGGTCGGCGTGGCGGCAGGCGTCCTGCTGTGGTTCGCCAACCCCGTCATCCGTGAGGCCGAGGAGTCCGTGCTCGACGGGCACGGCGTCCCCGTCAGCACGCCTGCCGTGCCCCGGAGCGAGTGGTTCCGGGCCCGCTTCCTCGCCATCTGCCTGGCGGCCACGGCCACCACCGTCGTCCTGGGCGGCTCCGACATCGCGATCGTCGCGGCGCTGCGCGCGTTCGGTGAGCAGGCCTCCATCGGCTGGGTGCTGGCCGTCTGGGGGTTCGGGTCGCTGGTGGGCGGGCTCGTCTACGGCGGGCTGCACCGGTCGATCTCGGCCTTCTGGCTGCTCGGCGGCCTCAGCGTGGTGACCGCCCCCATGGCCCTGGCTGCCGGGGCACCGTCGCTGGCCGTGCTCTCGTTCGTGGCCGGCCTGCTGTGCGCCCCGACGATCACGGCGACGGTCGACCAGGTGAGCCGCGTCGTGCCGCTGTCGGCCCGGGGCGAGGCCATGGGCTGGCACGGCTCGTTCATGACGGCCGGGATGGCCCTCGGCGCCCCCGCGGCCGGGGTCGCCATCGACCGCTGGGGCTGGGGCGCCGGCTTCACGATGGTCGCCCTCGTCGGCGTCGCGGTGGCGGGTGTCGGGGCAGGGGCGACCCGCGTGCGGCGCCGCCGTCTCGTCGCCGCCCGCGCCGCCTGACGCGTCCCAGCACGGCACGCACGCGCGGTCAGTGCCGACGGGCGGGTCGCGGCCACCCGGCATACGGTGGGAAACCCCGCAGCCGTCCGAAGGAGGATGTCCATGCCGGTCTCCGACGCCGTCGTGATCGGCAGCGGGCCCAACGGGCTGGTCGCGGCGAACCTGCTCGCCGACCACGGCTGGGACGTGACGGTGCTGGAGGCCCAGGAGGGCGCCGGAGGCGCGGTGCGCTCCGACTCGGACGTGCACCCCGGCTTCATCCACGACACGTTCAGCTCGTTCTACCCGCTGGCGGCCGCGTCACCCACGATCCAGTCCTTGGAGCTCGAGCGCCACGGGCTGGAGTGGGTCAACGCCCCGGCCGTCGCCGGCACGCCGTTCCTGTCGGGGGAGTGGGCCCTGATGCACCGAACCCCCGAGGAGACCGCTGCGGCCCTCGACGAGCTGGCACCCGGCGACGGACAGGCGTGGCTCGACCTGTGCGCGGGGTGGCAGCAGGTCGGCGACGCCGCCGTGCGGGCGCTGCTCGAGCCGTTCCCGCCCGTCCGTGCCGGTGTCCGGGTGGCGACGCGGCTGCCCGGGGCAGGTGGCCTGGGGTTCGTGCAGATGATGCTGTCGCCCCTGCAGAGCATGGCGGGGCAGCGGTTCACCGGGCGCGGCGCGCAGATGCTGCTCGCCGGCAACGCCGCCCACGCCGACATCCCCATGGACGCCCCGGGGTCCACGGTCATGGCCTGGCTGCTGGCGATGATCGGCCAGCACCTCGGCTACCCGGTGCCCAAGGGCGGCGCGGGCATGCTGAGCGGTGCGATGGTGCGGCGTTTCGGGGAGAGGGGTGGTGACCTGCGGCTGGGCCACCACGCGAGTCGCGTGCTCGTGCGCGGCGGCCGCGCCACGGCGGTCGAGACCGACGACGGCGAGGTGTTCACGGCCCGCCGCGCCGTGCTGGCCGACGTCAGCGCCCCCGCCCTGTTCGGGCGGCTGGTCTCCGCCGACGACCTCCCGGCCCGCCTGCTGCGACGCATGGAGCGCTTCGAGTGGGACCCCGGCACCGTGAAGGTCGACTTCGCGCTGAACGGGCCGGTGCCCTGGGCGGCGACGCCTGCCGCGGCCCCGGGCACGGTGCACATCGCCGAGTCCATCGACGAGATCCGGCAGAGCGGCGCGCACATCGCGGCGGGCGCGGTGCCCTCGACGCCTTTCCTGCTGTGCGGCCAGATGGCCGTCGCCGACCCCAGCCGGGCGCCGGAGGGCGAGGAGTCGCTGTGGCTCTACACGCACGTGCCGCACCACACCAGGTCGGACGCCGGCGACGGCACCATCACCGGCCGCTGGGACCACGACGACGTGGAGCGGATGGCCGACCGGATGCAGGCCCGCGTGGAGGCCTACGCCCCCGGCTTCGGCGACCGGGTCGTCGCGCGGCGGGCGCTCGGCCCGCGCGAGCTCGAGGCCCGCGACGAGAACCTCGTCGGCGGCTCGGTCAACGGCGGCACCGCCGGGCTGCACCAGCAGCTCGTGTTCCGCCCGGTGCCCGGGCTGGGCCGCGCCGAGACGCCGGTGTCCGGCCTCTACCTCGCCTCCGCGTCCGCCCACCCGGGCGGTGGCGTGCACGGGGCCTGCGGGTCCAACGCCGCTCGCGCCGCCCTGGCCCACGACCGGGTGCGGTCCTTGCGTGCCCTCGTTCCCACAGGCGGGAAGGCCGCCACCGGCAGGAAGGACGCCACCTCATGAGCAGCACGACCCGCCACATGGACTGCACGCCCGAGGACGTCTTCGACGTGCTCGCCGACGGATGGAGCTACGCGACCTGGGTGGTGGGTGCCGCCCGCATCCGCGAGGTGGACCACGACTGGCCGCAGGTCGGCGCACGCATCCACCACTCGGTGGGCGCCTGGCCCCTGCTCCTCAGCGACACCACGGTCGTCGAGGCCGTCGAGGAGCCGCGCGTCCTGCAGCTGCGGGCCCGGGCCTGGCCGACCGGCGAGGCTCGGGTCGTGATCCGTTGCGCGCCCGACGCCGGCGGCACGCTCGTGACGATCGACGAGTGGGCCGTCTCCGGCCCGGCCAACCTCGTCCCACAGCCGTTGCTGGACCCCGCGCTGCACGCCCGCAACGTCGAGGCGCTGCGCCGGCTGGGCTACCTCGCCGAGAGTCGGGCTCGTCGTCATGACGACCGCGGGGGCCACGGGGGAGTGGCGAAGGTGCGCCGGCCCGGCTCGGCCTCCGACCCTCGCGACGGCTCCTGACCCCGACGGTCTCAGGCGACCGGACCCGTGAGCTTCTCCCCGGGGCCCTGCCCCGGCGGGTCGGGGATGACCGAGGCCTCGCGGAAGGCCAGCTGCAGCGACTTCAGGCCGTCCCGCAGGGGAGCGGCGTGCTGGCTGCCGAGGTCGGGCGCGGACGCGGTGACCAGGCCGGCCAGCGCCGTGATGAGGCGGCGGGCCTCGTCGAGGTCGAGGTGCTCCTGTGCGTCGGGGCCCTCGGCCAGTCCGCACTTGACCGCGGCGGCGCTCATGAGGTGGACCGCGGCGGTGGTGATGACCTCGACCGCGGGGACCTCGGCGATGTCACGCGTGGCTCGCGCCAGCTCGGGATCGGCGGGATTGGAAGATTCGGTGCTCACGCTGGTAGCCTTGCAGATCGACCGGCCGATCCTGCCCGCGGGGTGACCCACGAGCGGGACGGTGTGCAAGAGAAGCGCCACCATGCTTCCACCCGCTGTGACCGCAAGGTCGCCGGGTTCCCCGGGTCCGCAGGGCGTATGTCGAGGAGGCGACTCCACGGCATACGCGGCACCTGCGAACCCCCGGGACGGATCTGGTGAGGCTTCTCGCGCGACGGCGGCGGGGAGCCTCTTCTCGTTGCTGCGGTCGCACCCCTTGACCAAAAGGAGCACCACTATCAGCGAGCCTCGCATCAACGACCGCATCCGGGTTCCGGAGGTGCGGTTGGTTGGCCCCAACGGAGAACAGGTCGGCATCGTGCGCGTCGAGGACGCGCTGCGCCTGGCGGCCGAGGCCGACCTCGACCTCGTCGAGGTGGCCCCGATGGCGAAGCCCCCCGTTGCCAAGCTCATGGACTTCGGCAAGTACAAGTACGAAGCAGCCATGAAGGCGCGGGAAGCCCGCAAGAACCAGGTCAACACCGTCATCAAGGAGATCAAGCTCCGCCCGAAGATCGACCCGCACGACTACGGCACCAAGAAGGGCCACGTCGAGCGGTTCCTCAAGGGCGGCGACAAGGTCAAGGTGACGATCATGTTCCGCGGTCGCGAGCAGTCGCGCCCGGAGCTGGGCTACCGGCTGCTGCAGCGGCTGGCGGAGGACGTGGTCGAGCTGGGCACCGTGGAGTCGGCTCCGAAGCAGGACGGCCGCAACATGATCATGGTCCTGGCCCCGACCAAGAAGAAGTCCGAGGCCAAGGCAGAGCAGCGACGGGCCCGCTCCGCAGCTGCCGCGGAGGACGCCACCGAGGTGCCCGAGGGCGCGGAGGCTCCCGAGGAGATGCAGGCCCCCGAGGGTGCTGAGGCTCCGGCTGAGGCGCAGGCTCCCGAGTCGGCGCAGTAGCCGACCAGCCAGCAAGACCACCCGCAGTACCGAGAAACGACTGAAGGAGATCGGCTTCCCATGCCGAAGAACAAGACGCACTCCGGCGCCAAGAAGCGCTTCCGCCTGACCGGCAAGGGCAAGGTCATGCGCGAGCAGGCCAACGGCCGCCACCTGCTCGAGCACAAGTCCTCGCGCTACACCCGTTCGATCGCGAACGACGTCGAGGTGTCGAAGCCGGACGCCAAGAAGGTCAAGAAGCTCCTCGGCCGCTGAGCCGCCCCCACCCCCTTCCCCCGTCTGGGCAGCACAGCAGCCTCGACAGCTAGACGAGAACAGCAAGGAGAACTCACGTGGCACGCGTGAAGCGGGCGGTCAACGCCCAGAAGAAGCGCCGGGTCGTCCTCGAGCGCGCCAGCGGCTACCGCGGGCAGCGCTCGCGGCTCTACCGCAAGGCGAAGGAGCAGGTCACCCACAGCCTCGGTTACGCCTACCGTGACCGCCGGGCCAAGAAGGGCGACTTCCGCCGCCTCTGGATCCAGCGCATCAACGCCGGCGCCCGCGCCAACGGCATGACCTACAACCGTTTCATCCAGGGCCTGAAGGCCGCTGAGGTCGAGGTCGACCGCCGCATGCTGGCCGAGCTGGCCGTGAACGACGAGGCCGCCTTCGCCGCGCTCGTCGAGATCGCCAAGGCCAACGTGCCGGCGACCGCCGAGGCCAGCGCCTGATCCTGCGCTGACCTGTTCCTGAGCACGATCAGCATCCAGAGCGCCGGGACATGCCCCCGCTGAGCGCCCCTCTGACCAACCCACGGTCGGACCGGGTGAAGGCGGTGCGGGCACTGTCCCGGCGCTCTGTGCGCGCCCGCACCGGGCGGTTCCTCGCCGAGGGTCCGCAGTCGGTGCGTGAGGCGGTCCGCTGGCGGCCCCAGGACGTCGTCGACCTCTACGTCACCGCCGAGGCCTCGGAGCGGTATGCCGCCATCGTCGCCGCCGCCGACGAGGCCGGCCTCTACGTCCACGAGGTCAGCGAGCCCGTGCTCGCCGCGATGTGTGACACCGAGCAGCCGCAGGGCCTGGCGGCGGTGTGCCGGGTGGTCCCGGCCGCGCTCGACACCGTCCTGGCGGCAGGCCCCCGCCTGCTGGTGCTGCTCACCAACGTGCGGGACCCCGGCAACGCCGGCACGGTCATCCGGGGCGCCGACGCCGCCGGTGCCGACGCGGTGCTGGTGAGCGAGAGCTCGGTCGACGTGTTCGGACCCAAGGTCGTGCGCTCGACCGCCGGTTCCCTCTTCCACCTGCCGGTCGTCACCGGCCTGGCCATCGACGCCACGCTCACCGCCTTGCGCGGGCACGGCATACGGCTGCTCGCCGCCGACGGCGCGGGGGAGCGCCTGCTGCCCGACGTCGACCTGACCGCACCCCACGCCTGGGTCATGGGCAACGAGGCGTGGGGCCTGGAGGCGCACGTGCGCGAGCAGTGCGACGACGTCGTGCGGGTGCCGATCCACGGCAAGGCGGAGTCGCTGAACCTCGCCATGGCGGCCACGGTCTGTCTCTACGCGTCTGCGGGGGCCCTGCACCCGCGCACTCGCTAGGGTGGCGCCCATGTTCTTCCGGGACGACGAGCTGATGGCCCCGGCCGAGGCCAGCCGCGCCGTCGAGATGCTGCCCGACGGCCTCGTCGCCGCCGACGGCGACGCCCGGGCGATCTACTGCAACTCCCGGTTCCAGCAGATCACCGGCATCCCGAAGACGGACCTCATCGGTCACGACCTGCGCGAGGTGCTCCCGCTGCAGGACAGCGACGGCAGCTCGTGGTGGGAGTGCACCAAGCCGTGGGACGGCCTGCGCACCCGCACCGGTCACCGCGAGAAGCTGCTCATGCTCGGCAACGGACGCGAGGTGCTCGTGACCGCGAGCTACATCCGGCCGGGCCGCAACCAGCCGGTCAACCGGGTCCTCGTCCTGCTGCGCGACACCGAGCAACGGCGCCGCACCGAGGCCAACCACGCGGCGCTCATCTCCACGGTCGCCCACGAGCTCCGCTCACCGCTGACCTCGGTCAAGGGCTTCTCGTCGACGCTGCTGCGCCGCTGGGAGCGGTTCAGCGACGAGCAGAAGCGCCTCATGATCGAGACCATCGAGGCGGACGCCGACCGGGTCACCCGGCTCATCAGCGAGCTGCTCGACGTCTCGCGCATCGATGCCGGCCGCCTCCAGATCCGCCCGCAGCCCCTTGACGTCGCCTCGATCTACGAGCGGCACATCGAGCGTGCCGTGGCCACCGGTCACGACCGCGACCAGTTCGTGGTCGACGTGCCGGCCGACACCCCGGAGATCTGGGCCGACCCGGATCGGCTCGACCAGATCCTCGCCAACCTCATCGAGAACGCGGTGCGCCACGGCGAGGGCACCGTCACCCTGGCGGCGACGCCCGCCCACGACGGTGAGACGGCGGCCGGCCGTCGGCGGGTCGAGGGCTGCGTCGACCTCGTCGTCAGCGACAACGGCAAGGGCATCGACCCGGCCCACCGCGAGCTCGTCTTCTCGCGGTTCTGGCACGGCTCCGGACGCGGCAGCACCGGGCTCGGGCTCTACGTGGTGAAGGGACTCGTCGAGGCCCACGGCGGGCGCATCGTCGTCGAGAGCGCCCCCAGCGGCGGCGCCCAGTTCCGGTTCAGCCTGCCGTCGGAGCCGCCGGACTACCTGGCCTGACGGCATACCCACTTGCCGTATGCCGCACAGCCGCGGCAGGGTGGAGTCATGGCCTCGCGCACGCAGCGATTTACCGCGCCCTCGGACGCGGTCGCAGCCCTGCGCTGAAGCGCCCCGCCACTCGCCTCCGAGGGCTTTCCCGCCGCCCCCTAGACTCGGTGCGCCGCGCCACGGCACGGATTGCACGCTGCGCAGAGTGGAATGAGATGTCTGGACCCAACAAGCAGTACGACCCCGTCGAGGTCGCCGCGCTCGACCCGGCCGCCATCGAGCAGGCCGTCGCCGACGCCGCCGCCGCGATCGCCGCGGCCGCCAGCCTCGAGGAGCTGAAGGCGGCGCGGCTGGCGCACCAGGGGGAGAAGAGCCCGCTGGCCCTGGCCAACCGTGAGATCGGCGCCCTGCCGCCCAGCGCCAAGGCCGAGGCCGGCAAACGCGTCGGACAGGCGCGCGGCCAGGTGGCCCAGGCGCTCAAGGCCCGCCAGGAGGAGCTCGAGGCCGAGCGCGACCAGCGCATCCTGGTCGAGGAGACCGTCGACCTCACGGTGCGGGTGCCGCGTCGCCGGCTCGGCGCCCGCCACCCCATCAGCCTGGTCTCCGAGCGCGTCGAGGACATCTTCGTGGCCATGGGCTGGGAGATCGCCGAGGGCCCCGAGGTCGAGTCGGAGTGGCTCAACTTCGACGCGCTCAACCTCGGCGCCGACCACCCCGCCCGGCAGATGCAGGACACCTTCTTCATCGACCCGCCCGAGCTGGGCCTGGTGCTGCGCACGCACACCTCGCCGGTGCAGGTGCGCACGATGCTCGGGGGCGAGCCGCCGATCTACGTGCTCTGCCCGGGCAAGGTGTTCCGCACCGACGAGCTCGACGCCACCCACACGCCGGTGTTCCACCAGTTCGAGGGCCTCGTCGTCGACGAGGGCATCACCATGGCGCACCTCAAGGGCAGCCTCGACGCCTTCGTGTCGCGGCTGTTCGGCGAGGGCACCGTGACGCGCCTGCGCCCGTCGTACTTCCCGTTCACCGAGCCGAGCGCCGAGATCGACTGCCGCTGCTGGATCTGCGACGGCGAGGACAGCCGAACTGCCGCACCTGTGGTGGCACGGGCTGGATCGAGATGGGCGGCTGCGGCATGGTCAACCGCCGGGTGCTGACCGCCAGCGGCATCGACCCCGACCGCTACACCGGCTTCGCCTTCGGCCTCGGCATCGAGCGCTCGCTCATGCTGCGCCACGGGGTGGGCGACATGCACGACATCGTTGAGGGAGACGTGCGGTTCAGCACGCAGTTCGGGATGGAGATCTGATGCGCGCGCCAGTGTCATGGCTGCGGGAGCTGGCCGACGTGCCGGCGGGGGCCACCGGTGCCGACATCGCCGAGAGCCTGGTCAAGGTGGGCCTGGAGGAGGAGGCGCTGCACGGCGGCGACATCCAGGGCCCGCTGGTGGTCGGACGCGTCCTCGAGGTGACCCCCGAGAAGCAGAAGAACGGCAAGACCATCAACTGGTGCCAGGTCGACGTCGGGCAGAACGGCCAGATGCTGACCGAGGGCACCCCGCAGGGCATCGTCTGCGGGGCGCACAACTTCAAGCCCGGCGACCACGTGGTCTGCGTGCTGCCCGGCGGCGTGCTGCCCGGCCCGTTCGAGATCTCCGCGCGCAAGACCTACGGGCACGTCTCCAACGGCATGATCTGCTCCGCGATGGAGCTCGGCCTCGGCGACGACCACGACGGCATCATCGTTCTCGAGGAGTGGCTGGGCGACAACCCCGAGGTCGTCGCCGGCCTCGAGCCGGGCCAGGACGCCATCGAGCTGCTCGGCCTCGCTGACGAGGTCGTCGAGGTCAACGTCACGCCCGACCGCGGCTACTGCTTCTCGATGCGCGGCATCGCGCGGGAGTACGCGCTGTCCACCGGCGGTGGCTTCCGCGACCCTGCGGACGTCGAGGTCCCGGCGCCCAACGACAGCGGGTATGCCGTCAACCTCGCCGACAGCGCGCCGGTCAACGGCAACGAGGGGTGCGACCGCTACATCGCCCGGATCGTGCGCGGGGTCGACGTGAACGCCGCCACTCCGTCGTGGATGCAGAAGCGCCTGACCCAGGTCGGGATGCGCCCGATCAGCCTGGCCGTCGACGTCACCAACTACGTGATGATGCTGCTCGGCCAGCCGCTGCACGCCTTCGACCTCGACACCCTCTCCGGTTCCGTCGGCGTCCGTCGGGCACGAGCGGGGGAGCGGCTGAAGACCCTCGACGACGTCGACCGCGCCCTCGACCCCGAGGACCTGCTCATCATCGACGGCAGCGACACCGCGCTGGCCATCGCCGGCGTCATGGGCGGTGAGTCGTCCGAGGTGGGCCCGTCCACGACCAACGTGCTCATCGAGTCGGCCCACTTCGACCCCACCACGGTGGCCCGCTCGTCGCGGCGCCACCGTCTCACCACGGAGGCGTCCAAGCGGTTCGAGCGGGGCGTCGACCCCGACGTGACCGCGGCGGCCGCCGAGCTGGCCGTGCGCCTGCTCGTCGAGCTCGGCGGTGGCACCCCCGACGACGGGGTCACCGACGTCGACCACCGCCGCGGCCGCGAGCCGTTCGACTTCGACCTGGGACTGCCGAGCCGGTACGTCGGGCTCGACTACGCGCGCGACGAGGTGCTCGACACCCTGCGCGCCATCGGGTGCGAGGTCACCGAGCCGAGCGGCGTGGCCGAGGTCTCCGACGCCTTCGGCCACGGCGACGTCGTCTCCGTGCTGCCCGCTTCGTGGAGGCCCGACCTGAACGACGGCCCCGACCTGGTCGAGGAGGTCGCGCGGGTGCGCGGCTACGACCAGATCCCATCGGTGCTGCCGCAGGCCACGGCCGGACGTGGGCTCACCCACGGGCAGCGCACCCGACGGGTGATCGCCACGACGCTGGCGCAGCAGGGGCTGGTCGAGGTCCTGAGCTACCCGTTCATCGGTCGCGGCCTGTTCGACCGGCTCGGTTACGCCGCCGACGACCCACGTCGCCGGACCATCACCGTGGCGAACCCGATGTCGGACGAGACGCCGCTGCTGCGGACCTCGGTGCTCGACACGCTCCTCGACACATTGCGTCGCAACATCGCCCGCGGCAACCACGACGCCGCCGTCTACGAGCTGGGCCTCGTGGTGGTCGGGCCCGAGCAGGTCCGCAGCGCGCCGGTGCCGGGCATCGAGTCCCGACCCGACGACGCCACGCTGTCGCAGATCCTGGGCGCCGTGCCGGGGCAGCCGCGCCACGTGGCCTTCGCGGCGGCCGGCGACGCCGAGCCCAAGGGGCCGTGGGGGCCGGCGCGGCCGTTCGACGCCAGCGACGCCGTCGCCTGGGCGCTGGCCGTCGCCAAGGCCGTGGGCGTCGAGCTCGTCATCTCGGCCGCCGACCGGGCGCCCTGGCACCCCGGGCGGTGCGCCCAGCTAGCCCTGCCCGACGGCACCGTCGTCGGCCACGCCGGCGAGCTGCACCCCAAGGTCGTCGCGGCGCTCGACCTCCCGGCTCGTGCCGTGGCCGGCGAGCTCGACGTCGACGTCCTGGTCGCCGCCACCGGGGAGCCGCTCCAGGCCAGGGCCTTGTCGACCTTCCCGCCCGCGCACACCGACGTGGCGCTGGTCGTCGACGAGACGGTCCCCGCCGCCGACGTCGAGGCCGCGCTGCGCGCGGGGGCTGGTCCGTCGCTGGAGTCGCTGGTGCTGTTCGACACCTACCGCGGCGACCAGGTCGGTGAGGGCAGCAAGTCGCTGGCCTTCCGGCTGACCTTCCGCTCCGACGAGCGCACCCTCACCACCGACGAGGTCAGCGCCCTGCGCGACCGGGCCGTGGCGGCGGCCGCCCACGCCACGGGGGCCGTCCAGCGGTGAGCGACGCCACCCAACAGCAGCCCGTCGCGGTGGTGACCGGCGCCTCCCGGGGCATCGGCCACCACATCGCGGAGGGCCTCGAGCGCGCCGGGTATGTCGTGGAGCGCGGCTCGCGCGCGGTCGCCGAGGTGACCGACCGCGAGTCCGTCGAGCGGTGGATCCATGACATCGCCGCCCGGCACGGACGCATCGACCTGCTGGTCAACAACGCGGGCGTCATCGACACCGAGGTGCCCCTCGAGAAGTCCGACCCCGACGAGTGGTGGCGCACCATCGAGGTCAACGTCCTCGGCCCCTACCTCGTCACCCGCTTCGTGATGCCCCACATGGTGCGTGCTGGCGGCGGGCGGATCGTCAACCTCAACAGCGGGGCGGGTACCCGTGCCGGCGAGGTCGCCTCGGCCTACAACATGAGCAAGACGGCGCTGGCCCGCATCACCGGGTCCACACACCTCTCCGGCGCCGCGCACGGCATACGTGCCTTCGACCTCGCCCCCGGCGTCGTCCGCACCGACATGACGCTCTCGATGCCCTCCCACGAGGGGCGCACGGAGTGGACGTCGCCGCAGGAGGTGGTCGACCTCGTGCTGGCCCTGGCCTCCGGTGAGCTCGACGCGTGGTCCGGGCGGATGGTCCGGGCCGGCGCCGACACCCCCGAGTCGCTGCGCGCGCGTGCGGCAGCCGGGCTCAGCGACACCGACCGCACCATCACCCTCGTGCCGTGGGGGAGCGACGACCCCTTGGCGTAGCCAGGGTCTGCATAGATTCGCGCGACTATGTATAGTCATGCACATGATGCGGGCAGCTGTGGCAGGCGCGAGCGGCTACGCCGGAGGGGAGATCCTCCGGCTGCTCCTCGGGCACCCCGAGGTGGAGATCGGTGCGGTCACGGCGGCGTCCACGGCCGGGCAGCGACTCGGCACCATCCACCCGCACCTGACCCCGCTGGCCGACCGTGTCGTCGACGACACCACGCCGGCGACCCTGGCTGGTCACGACGTCGTCTTCCTGGCCCTGCCGCACGGCCACTCCGCCGCGCTGGCCGCGCAGCTCCCGGACGACGTGGTCGTCATCGACTGCGGGGCCGACTTCCGCCTTCGTGACGAGGCGGCCTGGACCGCCTTCTACGACACCCCGTATGCCGGGTCGTGGGCCTACGGCATGCCCGAGCTGTGCGTGGGTGCGGACGGCAAGCAGCGGTCCGAGCTGCAGGGCACCCGCCGTATCGCGGTGCCGGGCTGCTACCCGACCGCGGTCAGCCTGGCCTTGGCCCCGGGCTTCGCCGCCAGCCTGCTCGACCCCGACGACGTCGTCGTGGTCGCGGCCTCCGGCACCTCCGGTGCGGGGAAGTCGCTCAAACCGCACCTGCTCGGCGCCGAGGTGATGGGCGCGATGTCTCCCTACGGGGTCGGCGGAGTCCACCGGCACACCCCCGAGATCGAGCAGAACCTCTCCGCCGTGCGCGGCGACGCTGTGTCCGTCTCCTTCACGCCGACGCTGGCGCCCATGCCGCGCGGCATCCTCGCCACCTGCACCGCCCGCCTCGCCGGGGCAGGCGACGTGCGCGCCGCCGACGTCCGGGCGGCCTGGGAGAAGGCCTACGCCGACGAGCCGTTCGTGCACCTGCTGCCCGAGGGCCAGTGGCCCACGACCGCCAGCGTCCTCGGGAGCAACAGCGTCCACGTCCAGGTGACGGTCGACGAGCGGGTCGGGCGCGTCGTCGCCGTGGCCGCCGTCGACAACCTCACCAAGGGCACCGCGGGTGCCGCCGTGCAGTGTCTCAACCTGGCGGTGGGCCTGCCCGAGACGACCGGCCTGCCAGTCGCGGGGGTGGCGCCGTGAGCCTGGCGATGCACCTCATGCGACACGACGCCCCCATTGCCTTCGCACGGTTGGCGGCCGGTGAGGAGCCCTCCTGGGACTGGCGCACCGGCCCGCTGACCTCGATCACCTACACCGACAGCGAGACCTCGGTGGTCTGCGCCTACGCCGCGGTTCCCGAGGGCGTCGTCAAGCAGGGTCCGCTCGTCGGGTTCGAGATCGCCGGACCGCTCGACTTCACGATGGTCGGCGTGCTGTCGGGGCTCCTCGAGCCGCTCGCCCGCCAGGGAATCAGCGTCCTGGCGCTGTCCACCTACGACACCGACTGGATCCTCGTCGAGGCCGACCGCAGCGACGACGCCGAGAAGATCTGGAAGCGCGCCGGGCACGCCGTGGCTCCGGCACGACTGAGCGGAGGGACCACATGAGCGTCACCCGTCCTGCGGGCTTCCGGGCGACCGGGGTCGTCGCCGGCCTGAAGACCAGCGGCGCGCCCGACGTCGCGCTCGTCGTCAACGACGGGCCCGACCACCACGGCGCCGCGGTCTTCACCAGCAACCGGGTCGAGGCCGCGCCGGTCACCTGGTCGCGCCAGGTCGTCAGCGACGGCCGGGTCGACGCCGTCGTGCTGAACTCCGGTGGGGCGAACGCCTGCACCGGCGCACAGGGCTTCGCCGACACCCACCGCACGGCCGAGCACGTCGCGGAGGTGCTGGGGGTTTCCGCGGGCGACGTCGTCGTGTGCTCCACCGGGCTGATCGGCGAGCTGTTGCCGATGGAGCGCCTGCTGGCCGGCGTCGATGCCGCTGCAGCCCGTCTGGCCGCCGACGGTGGGCCCGCCGCGGCGACCGCGATCATGACGACCGACACCGTGAGCAAGCAGGCGCACGTCGAGCGCGACGGCTGGAGCGTCGGCGGCATGGCCAAGGGGGCGGGCATGCTCGCCCCGGCGCTGGCCACCATGCTGGTCGTCGTGACCACCGACGCCGTGGTCGAGGCGGCCTCGCTCGACGAGGTGCTGCGCGCGGCCACGGCGGCCACCTTCGACCGCATCGACTCCGACGGCTGCCAGTCGACCAACGACACCGTGGTGCTGCTGGCCTCAGGGGCATCGGGAGTCACCGCGACCGCCGGCGACCTGGCCGAGGCGGTGAGCGAGGTGTGCGCCAGCCTGGCGCGCCAGCTCATCGCCGACGCCGAGGGCGCCCGCCACGACATCGCCATCAAGGTCCGGTCCGCGGCCAGCGAGGCCGACGCCCTCGAGGTCGGGCGGGCCATCGCGCGCAACAACCTCTTCAAGTGCGCGGTGTTCGGCAACGACCCCAACTGGGGCCGGGTGCTCGCGGCCGTCGGGACCACGCGGGCTGTCTTCGACCCCCACCAGCTCGACGTCTCCATCAACGGTGTGCAGGTGTGCCGGGCCGGCGGCGTGGGGGAGGACCGCGCCCTCGTCGACCTCACCGGCAGGGAGGTGCACGTCCTCGTCGACCTGCACGCCGGCGCCGAGTCCGCCACTGTGTGGACCAACGACCTGACCCACGACTACGTCCACGAGAACTCGGCCTACAGCTCATGACCGCACCCACCAGCGCCCGCAACACCGTCCGGGGCACCATCGACGCCGCTGCCCTGCGCGTGGCCCAGTCCAAGGCGCAGGTCCTCGTCGAGGCGCTGCCCTGGCTCGAGCGCTTCCGCGGCGCCCTCGTCGTCGTCAAGTACGGCGGCAACGCCATGACCAACGACGCCCTCAAGGCCGCCTTCGCCCAGGACATCGTCTTCCTCCGGTATGCCGGGCTGCGCCCCGTCGTCGTGCACGGCGGCGGTCCGCAGATCGCCGAGATGCTCGGCCGCCTCGGGCTGGAGAGCGAGTTCAAGGGTGGCCTGCGGGTCACGACGCCCGAGGTCATGGACGTCGTCCGGATGGTGCTCACCGGCCAGGTCGGGCGCGAGCTCGTCGGACTGCTCAACCAGCACGGCCCCGTCGCCGTGGGCCTCTCCGGCGAGGACGCCAGCCTCTTCGGCGCCCGCCGCCGGTCCACCGTCGTCGACGGCGAGGAGGTCGACCTCGGACTCGTCGGCGACGTCGAGACGGTGAACCCCTCGGCGGTGCGCGACATCCTCGACGCCGGCCGCATCCCGGTCGTCTCCACCGTCGCCCCCGACCTCGACACCGACGGCCAGGTGCTCAACGTCAACGCCGACACCGCGGCCGCCGCGCTCGCCGTGGCGCTCGGGGCCCACAAGCTGGTCGTGCTCACCGACGTCGAGGGCGTCTACGGCAGCTGGCCCGACCGCGACTCGCTGCTGTCGGAGCTGTCGGTCTCGGGAGCCCGGGCGCTGATGGAGAAGGTCGACGCGGGCATGATCCCCAAGCTCGAGGCGTGCGTGCGCGCGGTCGAGCAGGGCGTGCCGCAGGCCCACGTCGTCGACGGCCGCCAGCCGCACTCGCTGCTCCTCGAGGTGTTCACCTCCGAGGGCATCGGCACCATGATCGTCCCCGACGCCCCCGACCAGGTCGACGAGCCCGACCAGACCGACCAGCCCGAGGGAGACGCCTGATGGGTGCGCGCAACGACGAGCTGCTCGCGCGGTACCAGCGCTCGGTGATGGGCGTCTTCGGCCTGCCCCCGCTGGTGCTCGACCACGGTGCCGGCTGCCACGTCTGGGACGTCGACGGCAACCGCTACCTCGACCTCGTCGGCGGCATCGCCGTCAACGCCCTCGGGCACGGCCACCCGGCCCTCGTGTCGGCCGTCTCCAAGCAGGCGGCCGAGGGCATCCACATCTCCAACTTGTTCACCTCCGAGGCCCAGATCTCGCTCGCTGAGCGGCTCATCGACATCGCGGGTGCCCCCGAGGGCTCCGCGGTGTTCTTCTGCAACTCCGGCGCCGAGGCCATCGAGGCCGCGATCAAGCTGAGCCGGCGCACCGGTCGCACCGGCCTCGTGGCAGCCGAGGGCGCGTTCCACGGCCGCACCACCGGGGCCCTCGCACTGACCCACAAGCTGGCCTACCGCGAGCCCTTCGAGCCGCTGATCCCCGGGGTGAGCCACGTGCCCTACGGCGACGAGGCGGCCCTGCGCGCGGCGGTCACGGAGGACACCGCCGCCGTCGTCCTCGAGCCCATCCAGGGTGAGGCCGGCGTGCTCAGCCCCGGCACGGCATACCTGCGACTCGCGCGGGAGGTGACGCAGGAGCAGGGTGCCCTGCTGGTCCTCGACGAGATCCAGACCGGCATCGGCCGCACGGGCACGTGGTTCGCGTTCCAGCAGGCCGGCATCGTGCCCGACGCGGTCACCGTCGCCAAGGGCCTCGGTGGCGGCGTGCCGGTCGGCGGACTCATCGCGTTCGGTGACCACAACGCCCACCTGCTCACCGCCGGCCAGCACGGCACGACGTTCGGGGGCAACCCGCTGGCGGCCGCGGCAGGCCTCGCGGTGCTGGAGACCATCGAGTCCGAGGGGCTGCTCGAGCACGCCCGCGCGGCGGGCGAGCACCTGGCCGGCGCGGTGCTCGCGCTGCGGCACCCGCTCGTGACCGGGGTGCGGGGCGCCGGCCTCCTCCGGGCGATCACGCTGGCGCAGGACGTCGCGCCGCAGGTGGCCGTCGCCGCCCGCGACGCCGGCTTCATCGTCAACCCCGTCGCCCCCGCCGCGATCAGGCTCGCGCCCCCGCTCGTGGTGAGCCTCGACGAGCTCGACTCGTTCGTGGCGGCGCTGCCCGCGCTCCTCGACTCCTGCACCACCGACAGCCCGGAGGCCACCCCATGACCCGCCACTTCCTGCGCGACGACGACCTCACCGCGGCGGAGCAGCGCGAGGTGCTGCGTCGTGCGGCCGCGCTGAAGAAGGCGCCGTACTCCGACCAGTGCCTGGCCGGCCCGCAGTCGGTCGCGGTCCTGTTCGACAAGCCGACGCTGCGCACCCAGGCGTCCTTCACCGCCGGCATCGCCGCCCTCGGCGGCTACCCGATGGTCGTCGACGGTCGGCTGGCCGGCATCGGCGAGCGCGAGTCGGTCGCCGACACCGCACGCGTGCTCGGCCGGCAGACGTCGCTCATCGTGTGGCGCACGTTCGGGCAGGACCGGCTCGAGGAGATGGCGCGGTGGGCCGGGGTGCCGGTCGTGAACGCCCTCACCGACCTCTTCCACCCCTGCCAGGTCCTGGCGGACCTGCTGACCGTGACCGAGCACAAGGGTGACCTGCCCGGGCTCACACTGGCCTACCTCGGCGACGGGGCCAACAACATGGCGCACTCCTACCTGCTCGGCTGTGCGCTGGCGGGGATGCACGTGCGCATCGGCGCCCCGGCCGGCCACCAGCCCGACCCGGCGGTGCTGGCCCGCGCGCAGGAGATCGCCGCCGAGCAGGGCGGCTCGGTCACCGTCACCGACGACCCGCGGGCTGCCGCGGACGGGGCGGACGTGCTGGCCACCGACACCTGGGTGTCGATGGGCCAGGAGGCCCTCAAGGACGCCAAGGCCGGCAAGGACAGCCCGTTCGTGCCGTACTCGCTCACCGGCGACCTGCTCGGGCACGCCAAGCCCGACGCCGTCGTGCTGCACTGCCTGCCCGCCTACCGCGGCCTCGAGATCGCGGCCGACGTCATCGACGGCCCGCAGTCGGTGGTCTGGGACGAGGCCGAGAACCGGCTGCACGCGCAGAAGGCGCTGATCTCGTTCCTCCTCGAGGCGTCCCGCGAGCCGGAGTCACCGTGACTGTCGCGACCACCCGCACTGGCCGCCAGCGCCGGATCGTCGAGATCCTCGGCCGCACGGCCGTGAAGTCGCAGTCCGAGCTGCTCGACCTCCTCGCCTCCGACGGCATCGAGGTCACGCAGGCGACCCTGTCGCGCGACCTCGTCGAGCTCGGTGCCGTCAAGGTCCGCTCCGGGCGGGCCCTCGTGTATGCCGTGCCGGGCGAGGGCGGCGACCGCACCGCCCGCCCCGCCCAGGACGGGCAGGAGGTGTCGGCGCGCCTGAAGCGGCTCTGCGAGGAGCTGCTCGTCTCCGCCGAGCCGTCGCACAACCTCATCGTGCTCCGCACCCCGCCGGGCGCCGCGAGCTTCCTGGCCTCGGCGATCGACCACGTCGACCAGAAGGACATCCTCGGCACCATCGCCGGCGACGACACCATCATGGTGATCACCACCGGTCCGGAGGCCAGCCAGGGGATCGCCCGCCTGTTCCTCTCCCTCGCGGACCACCGCGAGGAGACCGCCCCACGACCTCAGGGAGAGACCCCGTGACCGACGCCAACGCCGCAGGCCCCCGGACCGGAGCAGGTGCGGAGCGTGTGAGCCTGTGGGGTGGCCGGTTCGCCGGAGGCCCCGCGGACGCGCTCGCGGCCCTGAGCAAGTCGACGCACTTCGACTGGCGGCTCGCGCCCTACGACATCGCCGGCTCCCGGGCGCACGCACGGGTGCTGCACCGGGCCGGGCTGCTCGACGACGCCACCCTCGAGGCGATGCTCGACGCCCTCGGCCGGCTGCTGGCCGACGTCGAGTCGGGCGCGTTCGCCCCGGCCGACGACGACGAGGACGTCCACACGGCACTCGAGCGCGGGCTCATCGAGCGGGCGGGCGCCGACGTCGGTGGCCGGCTCCGTGCAGGCCGGTCTCGCAACGACCAGGTCGCGACGCTGTTCCGGATGTACCTGCGCGACCACGCACGCTCGGTCGGCGCCCTGGTGCTCGACGTCGTCGAGGCGCTGGTGCAGCAGTCGCAGCGGCACATCGCCGTGCCGATGCCCGGTCGCACCCACCTCCAGCACGCCCAGCCGGTGCTGCTGTCGCACCACCTGCTGGCCCACGCCTGGGCCCTGCTGCGCGACGTGCAGCGGCTGCAGGACTGGGACGTCCGCACCAACGTCTCTCCCTACGGCTCGGGAGCGCTGGCCGGCAGCTCGCTCGGCCTCGACCCCGAGGCCGTCGCGGCCGACCTGGGGTTCGCCACCTCGGTGCAGAACTCGATCGACGGCACGGCATCACGCGACTTCGTGGCCGAGTTCGCGTTCGTCGCCGCGATGACGGCGGTCGACGTCTCGCGACTGGCCGAGGAGGTCGTGCTGTGGGCGACCAAGGAGTTCTCCTTCGTCACGCTCGACGACGCCTACTCGACGGGGTCGAGCATCATGCCGCAGAAGAAGAACCCCGACGTGGCAGAGCTGGCGCGGGGCAAGGCGGGCCGCCTCGTCGGTGACCTGGCCGGACTGCTGACGACCTTGAAGTCGCTGCCGCTGGCCTACAACCGTGACCTGCAGGAGGACAAGGAACCGGTCTTCGACGCCGTCGACACCCTCGAGGTGCTGTCTGCCGGCCTTCGCGGGCATGGTGGCGACCATGGAGTTCAACACCCACCGACTCGAGTCGCTTGCGCCGCAAGGCTTCTCGCTGGCCACCGACATCGCCGAGTGGCTGGTGCGCGAGGGTGTGCCCTTCCGCGTGGCGCACGAGGTCGCGGGAGCCTGCGTCCGGGCCTGCGAGCAGCGTGGCATCGAGCTGTGGGACCTCACCGACGACGACCTGGCCACGATCTCGCCCCACCTGACCCCCGGCGTCCGCGAGGTGCTGAGCGTGGAGGGTTCGCTGGCCTCCCGCAACGCCAAGGGCGGCACGGCCCCCGAGCGGGTGCGTGAGCAGCTGGCGGCCGTCTCCGCAGCCGCCTCCACCGCCCGCGAGTGGGCCACGACGGCGGTCGTCGTCCGCTGACATGGAGGTGGGCCGGGCCCTGACACGCGCCTTCTTCCGCGAGGACGTGCTCGACGTCGCGCCAGCGCTGCTGGGCGCGACCATCACGCACGCGGGCGTCACGGTCCGGCTCACCGAGGTCGAGGCGTATGCCGGGGAGCAGGACCCCGGGTCACACGCCTTCCGCGGTCCCACCCCGCGCACGGAGGTGATGTTCGGCAGGGCCGGCCACCTCTACGTCTACTTCACCTACGGCATGCACTGGTGCGCCAACGTCGTGACGGGCACGGAGGGTGAGGCCAGCGCGGTGCTGCTGCGGGCCGGCGAGGTCGTCGGCGGCCACGAGGTGGCGGCGGAGCGACGTGCCGGCATCACCCCACGGGACTGGGCCCGCGGGCCGGCCCGGCTGGCCTCCACGCTGGGGCTGCAGGGTGGGCAGACCGGCCTCGACGCGTGCGACCCGGACGGCCCCGTCACCTTCCGCACCCCTGCCGAGCACGTGCCCGCCAGCCGCATCCGCACCGGGCCGCGGGTGGGCGTCGCGGGAGCCGGTGGCGACGCCGAGCGCTACCCGTGGAGGTTCTGGCTCGAGGGGGAGCCGACGGTGTCGGTGTACCGCCCCGCGAAACCGCGTCGCAGGCGAGTTGAGGCATAGGGCAGGCTTGGCACTGCGCCGGGCACCCGGCATACACAGAACTGAAGGAGCACAAGGAACGTGAGCGACATCCTCGACGAGCTGCAGTGGCGGGGGCTGGTGGCGCAGACCACCGACGAGTCCGCGCTGCGCGAGGCACTCGCCGACGGGCCGATCACGCTCTATTGCGGCTTCGACCCCACTGCGCCGAGCCTGCACATCGGCAACCTCGTGCAGCTGATCACCATGCGCCACCTGCAGCGGGCGGGGCACCGGGTGCTCTGCCTGGTCGGCGGGTCCACCGGCCTCATCGGTGACCCCAAGTCGACCTCCGAGCGCGACCTGCACGACGCCGACACGGTGGCCGACTGGGTCAAGCGGATCCAGCAGCAGGTGCAGCCGTTCCTCGACTTCGACGGCGACAACCCGGCGGTGATGGTCAACAACCTGGACTGGACGGCACCGCTGTCGGCGCTGGAGTTCCTGCGGGACATCGGCCGGCACTTCCGGGTCAACCACATGATCAAGAAGGACGCCATCTCGGCGAGGCTCAACACCGAGCAGGGGATCTCCTACACCGAGTTCAGCTACCAGCTGCTCCAGGGCATGGACTACCTCCACCTGTTCCGCGAGTTCGGCTGCACCCTGCAGACCGGGGGAGCGGACCAGTGGGGCAACCTCACCGCCGGGTCCGACCTGATCCACCGGGTGGAGGGGAAGTCGGTGCACCTGCTGACGACCCCCCTCATCACGAAGGCCGACGGCTCGAAGTTCGGCAAGACCGAGTCGGGCACCGTGTGGCTCGACCCCGAGATGATGTCGCCGTACGCGTTCTACCAGTTCTGGATCAACGCCGAGGACGCGTCGGTGGTCTCCTACCTCAAGGTGTTCACCGACCGGGGTCCCGAGGAGATCGCGCGGCTCGAGCAGTCGCTGGCCGAGAAGCCGTTCCTGCGCGAGGCGCAGAAGGCGCTCGCCGCGGACGTGACGACCCTGGTGCACGGAGCCGAGCACACGGCCGCGGTGCAGGCCGCCTCGGAGGCGCTGTTCGGGAAGGGCGACGTGGCCGCCCTCGACGAGCGGACGCTGGTCGACGCCACGGCAGAGCTGCCGGGGGCGGAGGTCCCGGTGGGTTCCTCGGTGGTGGACGCGCTGGTGGCGATCCGGGTTGGTGGAGTCGCGCAAGGCCGCCCGTCGGGCCATCGACGAGGGCGGGGCGTCGGTCAACAACGCGAAGGTCACCGACTCCGAGGCGGTGCTGGGGGAGGGCGACTTCCTCCACGGCCGGGTCGCCCTGCTGCGCCGGGGACGCAAGTCCCTCGCGGCAGCCCGTCGGTCGGCCTGAACAGGACCAGCCACGCGAAGGGGCCCGGTGTGCAGGACGCACGCCGGGCCCCTTCGTCATGGAGCTCCCGGCTCGACAGGCGCTCCACAGGGGCCTCAAAAGGCCCGCAGGCCGCTGACCTGCGGATTTGTCATTCTCCGCGAGCTCCCCGTAATGTTCTCTTCGTCAGCCCGACAGGGAGGAACGGACACCACCGCGGTCACCACCGCGAAGCAGGCCGGTCCCGGGGCAGACACCACCAGACCGAATCACTTGGTTCTCCCAAGCGGTCACCCTAGCGCCCAGCGCGAGGGGGTGGAGCACCAGGCTGCGCAACCAGGCTCCGCAGAGCGGATTTGGAAGCCGGCAGGGTGAGGAAGTACCTTAGATGAGCCCCGGACGCGGAAAGCGAAAAGCTGAAGCGGAAGGTGCGCGTCCGAACCTTGAGAACTCAACAGCGTGTCAAAAATCGATGCCAATTACCTCGTCTCGAGGGGTGTCGTTCCCGGCCCAGCAGGGTTGGGGATGATGTTTCTTGAGCGAATTTCCTTTGGTTGACAACGAATCAATTAGCGTTTTGCGCTGGTTGTTCTTGCTCAGCTAGTGATTTAAACCCTTTACGGGTTCTGGTTTCCGCGCCTGGCTTTGGCTGGGTGTGGTGCTGAACATCAATGGAGAGTTTGATCCTGGCTCAGGACGAACGCTGGCGGCGTGCTTAACACATGCAAGTCGAACGGTGACCTTCAGAGCTTGCTCTGGAGTGATCAGTGGCGAACGGGTGAGTAACACGTGAGTAACCTGCCCCAGACTCTGGAATAACCCCGGGAAACCGGAGCTAATACCGGATATGACACGGAGCTGCATGGCTATCGTGTGGAAAGTTTTTCGGTCTGGGATGGACTCGCGGCCTATCAGCTTGTTGGTGAGGTAATGGCTCACCAAGGCGACGACGGGTAGCCGGCCTGAGAGGGCGACCGGCCACACTGGGACTGAGACACGGCCCAGACTCCTACGGGAGGCAGCAGTGGGGAATATTGCACAATGGGCGAAAGCCTGATGCAGCGACGCCGCGTGAGGGATGACGGCCTTCGGGTTGTAAACCTCTTTCAGCAGGGAAGAAGCGCAAGTGACGGTACCTGCAGAAGAAGCACCGGCTAACTACGTGCCAGCAGCCGCGGTAATACGTAGGGTGCGAGCGTTGTCCGGAATTATTGGGCGTAAAGAGCTTGTAGGCGGTTTGTCGCGTCTGCCGTGAAAATCCGAGGCTCAACCTCGGACTTGCGGTGGGTACGGGCAGACTAGAGTGTGGTAGGGGAGACTGGAATTCCTGGTGTAGCGGTGAAATGCGCAGATATCAGGAGGAACACCGATGGCGAAGGCAGGTCTCTGGGCCACTACTGACGCTGAGAAGCGAAAGCATGGGGAGCGAACAGGATTAGATACCCTGGTAGTCCATGCCGTAAACGTTGGGAACTAGGTGTGGGTCTCATTCCACGAGATCCGTGCCGCAGCTAACGCATTAAGTTCCCCGCCTGGGGAGTACGGCCGCAAGGCTAAAACTCAAAGGAATTGACGGGGGCCCGCACAAGCGGCGGAGCATGCGGATTAATTCGATGCAACGCGAAGAACCTTACCAAGGCTTGACATACACCGGAAACATCCAGAGATGGGTGCCCCGCAAGGTCGGTGTACAGGTGGTGCATGGTTGTCGTCAGCTCGTGTCGTGAGATGTTGGGTTAAGTCCCGCAACGAGCGCAACCCTCGTTCTATGTTGCCAGCACGTAATGGTGGGGACTCATAGGAGACTGCCGGGGTCAACTCGGAGGAAGGTGGGGATGACGTCAAATCATCATGCCCCTTATGTCTTGGGCTTCACGCATGCTACAATGGCCGGTACAAAGGGCTGCGAAACCGTGAGGTGGAGCGAATCCCAAAAAACCGGTCTCAGTTCGGATTGGGGTCTGCAACTCGACCCCATGAAGTCGGAGTCGCTAGTAATCGCAGATCAGCAACGCTGCGGTGAATACGTTCCCGGGCCTTGTACACACCGCCCGTCAAGTCACGAAAGTCGGTAACACCCGAAGCCGGTGGCCCAACCCCTTGTGGGAGGGAGCTGTCGAAGGTGGGACTGGCGATTGGGACTAAGTCGTAACAAGGTAGCCGTACCGGAAGGTGCGGCTGGATCACCTCCTTTCTAAGGAGCACTGGTCGCGCAAGCGATCCAGAGCCCGGTCTGTCCCCGAGTGTGGGGCAGCGGGTGCTCAAGGGTGGAACATCGATTAGTTGGCGCCGGCACCTCCTCGGTGCGCTAGTACAAGTTCCTGGTCTTCCAGGGGCAGTGGAACGCGGTCCTTGGTGGGGTGGGCGCCTGGCACGTTGTTGGGTCCTGAAGGCTCGGGCGTTGAGCTTGACCTTCGGGCCGGTTGATTCGGCCTTGGACCCTCACTCGCGGACGAACCGCCACGCACGCCCTCCCGGATCGGGTGGGTGGGGTGGTAGGCGCCGGTACTGGGTGGGGGGCCGCCCGTTTCTTGAGAACTGCACAGTGGACGCGAGCATCTTTGTGGCTCAAGTTTTTAAGGGCACACGGTGGATGCCTTGGCACCAGGAACCGATGAAGGGCGTAGGAATCTGCGATAAGCCTCGGGGAGTCGATAACCAGACTGTGATCCGAGGATGCCCGAATGGGGAAACCCGGCTGGAGGCAAGTCCAGTCACCCACGCCTGAACACATAGGGCGTGCGGAGGGAACGTGGGGAAGTGAAACATCTCAGTACCCACAGGAAGAGAAAGCAACCGCGATTCCGTGAGTAGTGGCGAGCGAAAGCGGATCAGGCCAAACCGTAGCTGTGTGATACCTGTCAGGGGTTGCAGTTGCGGGGTTGTGGGACGTCTTGTCCAGTGCTGACACGCTGGTAGGGAGTCAGAAATGTGCGTCATAGTCGAAGGGCATTGAAAGGCCCGGCACAGAGGGTGCGACCCCCGTAGACGAAATGGCACACACTCCTTAGACCCATCCCAAGTAGCACGGGGCCCGAGAAATCCCGTGTGAATCTGGCGGGACCACCCGCTAAGCCTAAATATTCCCTGGTGACCGATAGCGGACAAGTACCGTGAGGGAAAGGTGAAAAGTACCCCGGGAGGGGAGTGAAATAGATCCTGAAACCGTGTGCCTACAATCCGTCGGAGCCTCCTTGTGGGGTGACGGCGTGCCTTTTGAAGAATGAGCCTGCGAGTTAGTGCTCCGTGGCGAGGTTAACCCGTGTGGGGAAGCCGTAGCGAAAGCGAGTCCGAATAGGGCGTTTTTAGTCGCGGGGTCTAGACCCGAAGCGGAGTGATCTACCCATGGCCAGGTTGAAGCGACGGTAAGACGTCGTGGAGGACCGAACCCACTTAGGTTGAAAACTGAGGGGATGAGCTGTGGGTAGGGGTGAAAGGCCAATCAAACTCCGTGATAGCTGGTTCTCCCCGAAATGCATTTAGGTGCAGCGTCACGTGTTTCTTACCGGAGGTAGAGCTACTGGATAGCCGATGGGCCTCACCAGGTTACTGACGTTAGCCAAACTCCGAATGCCGGTAAGTGAGAGCGTGGCAGTGAGACTGCGGGGGATAAGCTCCGTAGTCGAGAGGGAAACAGCCCAGACCACCAGCTAAGGTCCCTAAGCGTGTGCTAAGTGGGAAAGGATGTGGAGTTGCATTGACAACCAGGAGGTTGGCTTAGAAGCAGCCACCCTTTAAAGAGTGCGTAATAGCTCACTGGTCAAGTGATTCCGCGCCGACAATGTAGCGGGGCTCAAGCACACCACCGAAGCTGTGGCATTGACATACTGCCCGGCCACGACTCCTGCGGGACCGTGGTCCAAGCGTGTTGATGGGTAGGGGAGCGTCGTGTGGCCAGGGAAGCGGCGGAGTGATCCAGCCGTGGAGGCCACACGAGTGAGAATGCAGGCATGAGTAGCGAATGACGGGCGAGAAACCCGTCCGCCGAATAACCAAGGGTTCCAGGGTCAAGCTAATCTGCCCTGGGTAAGTCGGGACCTAAGGCGAGGCCGACAGGCGTAGTCGATGGACATCCGGTTGATATTCCGGAACCGGCGAAGAACCGCCCATGACGAACCTAGTGATGCTAAGCGCCCGAAGCCTGTTCACCAATCCTTCGGGAGAGGGTTCAGGGGGAGCGCGCGACCCGATCTAGTAGTAGTCAAGCGATGGAGAGACGCAGGAAGGTAGCCTCCGCGTGGCGATGGTAGTCCACGTCCAAGGGTGTAGGGAGCGACATAGGCAAATCCGTGTCGCACATATCCTGAGACCTGATAGTGACCGCGTATGCGGGAAGCAGGGTGATCCTATGCTGCCAAGAAAATCTTCTAGCGAGGTTCGAGCCGCCCGTACCCCAAACCGACTCAGGTGGTTAGGTAGAGAATACCAAGGCGATCGAGTGAATCGTGGTTAAGGAACTCGGCAAAATGCCCCCGTAACTTCGGGAGAAGGGGGGCCCGGACCCTGAAGGAGCTTGCCTCCTAGGGTGAAGGGCCGCAGAGACCAGGGAGAAGCGACTGTTTACTAAAAACACAGGTCCGTGCGAAGTCGCAAGACGATGTATACGGACTGACGCCTGCCCGGTGCTGGAAGGTTAAGAGGACCGGTTAGCTCTTCGGAGCGAAGCTGAGAATTTAAGCCCCAGTAAACGGCGGTGGTAACTATAACCATCCTAAGGTAGCGAAATTCCTTGTCGGGTAAGTTCCGACCTGCACGAATGGCGTAACGACTTCTCCACTGTCTCAACCACGAACTCGGCGAAATTGCACTACGAGTAAAGATGCTCGTTACGCGCAGCAGGACGGAAAGACCCCGGGACCTTTACTACAGCTTGGTATTGGTGTTCGGTACGGCTTGTGTAGGATAGGTGGGAGACTGTGAAGCATGCACGCCAGTGTGTGTGGAGTCAACGTTGAAATACCACTCTGGTCGTTCTGGATATCTAACCTCGGTCCGTGATCCGGATCAGGGACAGTGCCTGGTGGGTAGTTTAACTGGGGCGGTTGCCTCCTAAAAGGTAACGGAGGCGCCCAAAGGTTCCCTCAGCCTGGTTGGCAATCAGGTTTTGAGTGTAAGTGCACAAGGGAGCTTGACTGTGAGACAGGCATGTCGAGCAGGGACGAAAGTCGGGACTAGTGATCCGGCGGTGGCTTGTGGAAGCGCCGTCGCTCAACGGATAAAAGGTACCCCGGGGATAACAGGCTGATCTTGCCCAAGAGTCCATATCGACGGCATGGTTTGGCACCTCGATGTCGGCTCGTCGCATCCTGGGGCTGGAGTAGGTCCCAAGGGTTGGGCTGTTCGCCCATTAAAGCGGTACGCGAGCTGGGTTTAGAACGTCGTGAGACAGTTCGGTCCCTATCCGCTGTGCGCGTAGGAAACTTGAGAAGGGCTATCCCTAGTACGAGAGGACCGGGATGGACGAACCTCTGGTGTGTCAGTTGTTCCGCCAGGAGCACCGCTGATTAGCTACGTTCGGAAGTGATAACCGCTGAAAGCATCTAAGCGGGAAGCACGCTTCAAGATGAGGTTTCCACGGAGCTTGCTCCGAGAGGCTCCCAGCCAGACGACTGGGTTGATAGGCCAGATGTGGAAGTGCAGCAATGCATGCAGCTGACTGGTACTAATAAGCCGACAACTTGACCACACACGTCCTACCGCTTGCGGTAGAACCAAGAATTTGCTTCGCGTCCACTGTGCGGTTCCCGAGACACGGTCGGGAACCAGGAAACACCTGATTGATATCTCCATAGAGTTTCGGCTGTCATAGCGAAGGGGAAACGCCCGGTCCCATTCCGAACCCGGAAGCTAAGCCCTTCAGCGCCGATGGTACTGCACTGGTGACGGTGTGGGAGAGTAGGACGCAGCCGAACATACTTTCCGAAAAGGGGGCTCTGCAGCGCAGAGCCCCCTTTTTGTTGTTCATGTTCCTGCGGCCCCGCGGCGTCCGTGTCGTCCGGCAACGACTCGGCGCGGTGGTGGCCGTTGGGGTTCCGTAGACTGCTGACCGATTCACTGCACAGCGAGGAGACTTCGTGCCCGAGAACCAGCCCGGCCGACGAGACGACGCCGAGGGACGCCGGGGACGCCCGTCCGACGGCCGCGGTCAAGGCGGCTCCCGAGGCCAAGGAGGATCCCGTGGCCGCGACGGCGAGCCGCGTCGCGGAGGTCCTCGTCAGGGCGCCGGCGGTCGAGACGGCGGCTTCCGAGGCGAGGGCAGCGAGCGACGTGGTGGCGCGGGCGGCCCGGGTCAGGGTCGTGGCGGTGCCGGCGGTGGCCGGGGCGGTGCCCCGAGGGGTGAGCGCACCGGGGGCCAGCGCAGCAGTGGGCCCCGGGACCAGCGGCAGGCCGGCACGTTCGACAACAGCGAGCGTCGGGGCGGGAGCAGGCTGGCGCCCAAGACGCCACGGCTTCCCGACCCCCGCATCGCCGAGGGCGTGACCGGGAAGGAGCTCGACCGGTCCGTGCACCAGCAGCTGCGGACGCTGAGCAAGGAGAACGCCGAAGGCGTCGCCCAGCACCTGGTCATGGTGGCCGCCCTGTTGGAGTCCGACGACATCGTGGGTGCCGAGGCGCACGCCGAGACGGCCGTCCGCCGGGCCGGGCGCGTGCCCGCGGCCCGGGAGGCCCTGGGGCTGGTGGCCTACCGCAAGGGCGAGTGGGCCCGGGCGCTGAGTGAGTTCCGCACCGCGCGGCGGCTGAGCGGCTCGTCGCACATGCTGCCGCTCATGGTCGACTGCGAGCGCGGCCTGGGCCGCCCGGAGCGTGCCCTCGAGCTGGCGACCTCCCCGGAGGCCCGGACCCTGACGCTCGCGGAGCGCATCGAGCTGGCGATCGTCATCTCCGGCATCCGCCGCGACCTCGGCCAGCCGGAGGCTGCGGTGCTGGCGCTGCAGATTCCCCAGCTGAAGTCGACGACCCGCAAGCCGTGGTCGGCGCGGCTCGCCTACGCCTACGCCGACGCCCTGCTCGCGACCGGCGACGAGAAGGGCGCCAGGGACTGGTTCGCCCGGGCTGCGGACGCGGACGACGAGGGGGAGACCGACGCCTCCGACCGGCTCGCCGAGCTCGACGGCGTCGTGATGGTCGACCTCCTCGAGGGTGAGGACGAGCTCGAGCAGGCCTCGGACGGCGAGGCCGACGACGCCGACACCCGGGCCTGACGCCCTCCGCACCGGCGATGGCTCTGCTCGACGCCTACCGGGCGGTCGTGTGTGACCTCGACGGGGTGGTCTACCGCGGCCCGACCGCGGTACCGCACGCCGTCGAGGCCCTGCGGTCCTGCGACCTGCCCGTTCTCTACGCGACCAACAACGCCTCCCGCACACCGGAGACGGTGGCGGAGCACCTCCAGCGGCTGGGACTGGAAGCAGGCCCTGAGGACGTGGTGACGAGCGCCCAGGCCGGTGCGCACCACCTGGCCGGCCAGGTGGCTGCGGGCTCGGTCGTGCTCGCGGTCGGGGGCGAGGGCGTCGTCCGTGCCCTGGCCGAGCAGGGCCTGCGCCCCGTGCCGGTGCGCCAGGCCCGCGACCCTGAGGCGTCGTATGCCGCGGTGCTCCAGGGCTACGGCCCCGACCTGTCGGCCTCCGACCTCGCGGAGGCGGCCTACGCCGTGCAGGGCGGGGCGCTCTGGGTGGCCACCAACACCGACCGCACGCTTCCCACCGACCGTGGCACCGCGCCCGGCAACGGCACCCTCGTCAAGGCGGTGGAGGCGGCGGTGGGCCGGCCGCCCGTCGTGGTCGGCAAGCCGTACGCCCCGCTCTACCTGCTGTGCGCGGAGCGGGTGCACCACGCGCCGGCCGAGCTGCTGGCCGTGGGCGACCGCCTCGACACCGACATCGCCGGCGCCGTCGAGACCGGCATGGACTCCGTGCTGGTGCTGACAGGCGTGGACTCGGCGGTCTCCTTGGCCGCTGCGCCACCAGCGCTGCGCCCCACCTACCTGGTCGAGGACCTGCGCGGGCTGCACGCGGCATACACGCCGGCTGTGCGCGACGCGGACGGCTGGTGGGAGTGCGGCGGGCACCGCCGCCGCCTGGTCGACGGGCGGTGGAAGGTCGACGGGGAGGACGGGACACGCGTCGAGCAGCTGCGCGTCGCCGTCGCCGCCGTGCACGAGGCCCTCGACGCCGGAGCCATTGACGAGGACCGTGCCCGGTCACTGGTGTCGGAAGTCGACAACCGGCAGTAGCGTGACCGCACAAGGGGGCGACACCCGGTCGCCGAAGGAGGAGACATGGCGTTCGAGTACGTGCGGGGCTACGTGCAGCTGGCCTCCGGCCTGGGGGAGCTGACCAAGGCGCGGGCCATGGAGGCCGCGCAGGGCCTTCTGTCGCTGCCCGGTGCGGGGGAGGTGGGCAAGCGGGCCATGCAGGTCACCGAGTTCGCCGACCAGCTGCTCGACGCCGCCCGGGCCAACCGCGAGAGCCTGGTGGCGCTGATCCGCAGCGAGGTCGAGTCGGCGCTCGGGCGCTCGGACGTGGTGCGCCTCGCCGACTTCGACCGCGCGCGGACCGCGTTGGCGGCCCTCACCCGTGAGGTCGACGACCTGCGGGCGTCGCTGCTCGCCGAGGCCTCCCGCAGCCCGCTGGGCCGGGCCATGCCCGGTGTGCCGGCAGCGCCCACGGTGCCGCCGTCGGTGCGGCCCGCTGGTGAGACGGCGGCCGCCGCTGGGGCCGCTGTGACGGGAGCCACGGCCCCGAGCACTGCCAAGAAGGCAACGGCGAAGAAGGCGACGGCGAAGAAGGCGACGGCGAAGAAGGCGACCGCCCAGAAGAGCGCCGCGACGAAGACGACTGCCGCGAAGAAGACGACGGCGACGAAGACGGCCGCGAAGAAGACGACGGCGAAGAAGACGCCGCGAAGAAGGCGACGGCGACGAAGACGGCCACGAAGAAGACGGCCACCAGGAAGAGCGCCGCGAAGAAGAGCTCGCCGCGCACGTCCGCTGAGAGCTCCACCACCTCCGGCAGCACCACGGCCGGGCAGACCTCGACAGGAAACGGCAACGGATGACCGAGCAGAGCCACCAGCCCGAGAACGCACCGACCGGCACGCCGGCATCGGCCGCGGCACCGAACCCCGTGCCGGGACCGAAGCCGGCGCCCCCGGGTGCGCCCTCGAGCGACGGGCCGACCGGCGACGCTCAGGTCGACGCCGCACTGGCCGACCTCGAGGGTGCCGCCCCTGACGACCTCGACGCCCAGATCGAGGCCGGCCAGCGGGTGCACCGCACCCTCCAGTCGCGCCTGTCCGACCTCGGAGGGCAGTGAGCGCCACCCACCGTCTCGACGCCGAGCTGGTGCGCCGCGGCCTGGCCCGCTCCCGCGGGCAGGCCCGCGAGCTCGTCGACGCCGGGCTGGTCGACGTCGCGGGGCGCCGCGCCTCCAAGGCCTCGACGCCCGTCGGCGACAGTGACGAGCTGACCGTCCGGGACGCCGGTCCGGCGTGGGTGAGCCGCGCGGCCTACAAGCTCGTGGGCGCCGTGGAGCTGTTCGGCCCGCGCGGGCTCGTCGTGGAGGGCCGGCGCTGCCTCGACGTCGGCGCGTCCACCGGCGGCTTCACCCAGGTGCTGCTGCACCACGGTGCGGCCCACGTGGTCGCCCTCGACGTGGGGCGCGACCAGCTGGCACCGGTCGTCGCCCAGGACCCCCGGGTCACCGAGCGGTCGCAGACGACGGTGCGGGGGCTGCTGCCCGACGACATCGAGGGTCCGGTGGACCTGCTGGTCGCCGACCTCAGCTTCATCTCCCTGACGCTGGTGCTCGAGACGTTCCGTGGCCTCCTGCGTGACGACGGAGACGCGGTCGTGCTGGTCAAGCCGCAGTTCGAGGTCGGACGGACCCGCCTGGGCAAGGGCGGGGTCGTGCGCGACCAGGGCGACCGCGCGTGGGCCATCACCGAGGTGGCCCGGGCCGCCGTGGCCGCAGGCCTGCACCCGCGGGCCCTGGCGCCCAGCCCGATCCAGGGTGGCGAGGGCAACGCCGAGTACCTCTTGTGGCTGACCCCCCGTGCAGGCGAGTCGATGGGATGGGAGGCTCTGGTCAGCACGGCCGACCAGGTGACCCTGAAGGGAGTTTGAGTGAGCGCAGCGGAGCGCCGCCGCATCCTGCTCGTCGCCCACCCGCGGCGCAAGGAGGCCCACGACCTCGCCGCCGGTGTGGTCCAGCGCCTGCACGACGCCGGCATGGAGGTCGTCGTGCTCCCGGACGAGGCGGCGGCCGTCGACCTCGCGGAGAGCCCGAACGTCACCATGGCCAACCTCGACAGCGCGGCGGAAGGCTGCGAGCTGGTCTGTGTGCTCGGCGGCGACGGCACGATCCTGCGCGGTGCCGAGCTGGCCCGTGGCACGGGGGCTCCGTTGCTCGGCGTGAACCTCGGCCACGTGGGGTTCCTGGCCGAGTCCGAGCGTGAGGACCTCGACGCCACCGTGGAGCGCATCGTCTCCCGCGACTACACCGTCGAGGAGCGCATGACGCTCGAGGTCACGGTGCGGCACGACGGCGACCTGGTCTACTCCAGCTGGGCCCTCAACGAGGCCACCGTGGAGAAGGCCTCCCGCGAGCGGATGATCGAGCTCACCGTGGAGGTCGACGGTCGACCGCTGTCGACCTGGGGCTGCGACGGCGTCGTCATGGCCACGCCGACGGGGTCGACGGCCTACGCCTTCTCCGCCGGTGGACCTGTGGTGTGGCCCGACGTCGAGGCGATCCTGCTGGTGCCCATCAGTGCCCACGCGCTCTTCGCCCGCCCGATGGTGGTCGGGCCCAACAGCCACCTCGCTCTCGAGGTCGTCCCCGCCACGCAGGGCTCCGGCGTGGTCTGGTGCGACGGCCGACGGGCCGTCGACCTGCCGCCCGGCGCGCGGATCGAGGTCGTGCGCTCGGAGACGCCCGTGCGCCTGGCCCGCCTGACGTCGTCTCCCTTCACCGACCGGCTGGTCGCCAAGTTCGCCCTGTCGATCCACGGCTGGCGCGGAGCCGCCCGACTGGGAGCCGCCGCCCTGAGCCCACCGTCCTGAGTCCACCGGGCTGAGCCCACCGTCCTGAGTTCACCGTCCTGAGTCCACAGCGCTGAGTCGCTGCGCTGCGTCGTCGGCGGCGTGTGTCAGTCTTGGCGCGTGCTCCAGGAGATCCGCATCCAGAACCTCGGCGTCATCGACGACGCGGTGCTGGAGCTGCACCCGGGGCTGAACGTCGTCACCGGTGAGACCGGTGCGGGCAAGACCATGGTCGTCTCGGGGCTGGGCCTGCTGCTCGGCGCCCGCGCCGACGCCGGGCTCGTGCGGGCCGGCGCCCGCAGCGCCGCCGTCGAAGGTGTCGTCGACCTGCCTGCCGAGCACCCGGCCGCCGTGCGCGCGGCCGAGGCCGGAGCCGACACCGACGACGGGCTGGTGCTGCTGCGCACCCTGTCCGCCGAGGGGCGCTCCCGCGCCCATGTCGGTGGCCGCAGCGCCCCGGTCGGGGTCCTGTCCGAGATCGGCGAGCACCTGGTGGCCGTGCACGGCCAGGCCGACCAGTGGCGGCTGCGCCAGGCCGACCAGCACCGGGCGCTGCTCGACCAGTACGCCGGGGAGCCCGTCGCCACCGCCCTGGCCCGCTACCAGGACCTCTACGACGAGCACGACCGCGTGCGCCGCGAGCTCGCCGAGCTGACCGAGGCCGCCCGCGACCGGGCCCGCGAGGTCGAGATCCTGCAGGTCGGCCTCGAGCAGATCGAGTCCCTGGACCCGCAGCCGGGCGAGGACGCCGACCTGCGCGTCGAGGACGAGCGGCTCACCCACGCCGAGGGCCTGCGCGCGGGGGCCGAGACCGCCCGCGCCCTGCTCGCCGGCGCGGAGGAGGAGTATGCCGCGGAGGCCACTCCCAACGTCATCGGCGCCATCGCGGAGGCCCGCTCCGCGCTCGACCGGGCTGCTCGAGCACGACCCCGCGCTGCGGAGCTGGACCGCCGCCTCGCCGACCTCGGCTACCTCGCGGCCGACCTCGGGGCCGACCTCAGCGGCTACGTCTCCGACATCGAGCTCGACCCGGCCCGGCTGGCGTGGGTGCAGCAGCGCCGGGCCGACCTGTCCGGCCTGATGCGCAAGTACGGTGACAGCGTCGACGACGTGCTGGAGTGGGGCCGAAAGGCGGCCGCTCGGCTCGACGTGCTGCTCAACGCCGAGGACACCCTGGCCGGGCTCGGCGCCCGGCTGGAGGCGTTGCGGTCCGACCTCGGCGAGGCCGCTGCGGCGCTGACGAAGGCGCGCCGGGAGGCGGCCGCCGGGCTGGCCACCGCGGTGACCGAGGAGCTGGCCCACCTGGCCATGGGCAAGGCGGCCGTCGAGGTCAGCGTGAGCGACCGGCCCGCTGACGACGGGCTCGCCGTGCCCGGTCGACAGCAGCCGGTGCGCTTCGCCCGGCACGGCGTCGACGACGTGGAGATCCTGCTGGCCGCCAACCCCGGCGCCCCGGCTCGGTCGGTGGCCAAGGCCGCCTCCGGCGGTGAGCTGTCGCGCGTGATGCTGGCGCTCGAGGTGGTCACCGGTGCCCGAGGCTCCGGCGAGGTCCCGACGTTCGTCTTCGACGAGGTCGACGCCGGGGTCGGGGGCCGGGCCGCCCTCGACATCGGTGCCCGCCTCGCCGCGCTGGCCCGGCACGCCCAGGTGATCGTGGTCACGCACCTGGCCCAGGTCGCGGCCTTCGCCGACCGCCACCTGGTGGTGACGAAGAGCAGCGACGGCCATGTCACGTCCAGCGGGGTGGTGCAGGTCGACGGCGACGAGCGGCTGCGCGAGCTGGCCCGGATGATGGCCGGTGTCGACTCCGACACCGCGGTCGACCACGCCGGCGAGCTGCTGGCCCAGGCGGGGGAGCGGCGGGAGGCCGCGGCCACCGCCTGACGGGCGGCCACCGCCTGACGGGCACCCGCCGGCCGCGCGGGCTTCGTCACACGGGGCACCCGCGTGTGCGTACGGCATACGGATCGGGGCATGGCACGATGGGTTCGATGCCCTTGAAGATCCCCCGCCAGCGTGCCCGCGAACCGGAGAGCCCCGGTGTCCGCGGCACTGCTCGCGTCGACCCCCGCACCAAGAACCTGACCAAGCGGCTGCGCCCCGGCGAGATCGCGTTCATCGACCACCAGGACATCGACAAGGTCAGCGCCGAGGCCCTGCTCGCGTGTCGTCCCGCCGCGGTCGTCAACGCCGCGCCGTCGATCTCCGGGCGCTACCCGAACCTCGGGCCCGAGATCCTCGTCGAGGCGGGGATCCCCCTCATCGACAACGTCGGCAAGGACGTGATGCACGACGTGCACGAGGGGCAGCACGTCCGCGTCGACGGGGGCGAGATCCTGGTCGACGACACCGTGGTGGCCAGCGGCACCGCCTTCGACCTCGAGCAGGTCGAGGCCGCCATGACGGAGGCGCGCGCGGGCCTCGCGGTCCAGCTCGAGGCGTTCGCCGCCAACACGATGGAGTACCTCCGGCGCGAGCGCGAGCTCCTGATCGACGGCGTCGGCGTGCCCGACATCAGGACCGACCTCGACGGCCGGCACGCCCTCGTCGTCGTGCGCGGGTACCACTACAAGGAGGACCTGCAGACCCTCAAGCACTACATCCGCGAGTACCGCCCGGTGCTGATCGGTGTCGACGGCGGCGCCGACGCGCTGGTCGAGACCGGCCTGAAGCCGGACATGATCGTCGGCGACATGGACTCGGTGTCGGACTCCACGCTGCGCAGCGGGGCCGAGATCGTGGTGCACGCCTACCGCGACGGCAACGCACCGGGCCTGGAGCGGGTGCGCCGCCTCGGCGTGGAGCCGGTCGTCTTCCCGGCCACCGGCACCAGCGAGGACGTCGCGATGCTGCTCGCCGACGACAAGGGCGCCGAGCTGATCGTGGCCGTCGGCACCCACGCGACGCTGGTCGAGTTCCTCGACAAGGGCCGCTCCGGCATGGCGAGCACCTTCCTGACCCGGCTGCGGGTGGGCGGCAAGCTCATCGACGCCAAGGGGGTCAGCCGTCTCTACCGCTCGCGGATCTCCAACCTGTCGCTGGCCGTCATGCTCCTCGTCGGTCTGTCCGCGCTCTTCGCCGCCCTGTGGGCCACGCCGGGGGGCCACGCCTTCCTGCAGGTGGTCGGCGCCCGCTGGGACGACCTCTGGTCCTTCATCGTAGGAATCTTCACGTGATCGATTTCCGGTACCACCTCGTCTCCATCGTCTCGATCTTCCTGGCCCTCGCCGTGGGGATCGTGCTCGGTGCCGGCCCCCTGAAGGAGGACATCGGCAACACGCTGACCTCCGAGGTGACCCGGCTCCGCGAGGACCGCACCCAGCTGCGGGAGCAGCTCGACGACGCCTCCAAGGCCGCGCAGGCGCGCGACGACTTCACCGAGGCGAGCAACAAGACGCTCCTGGCCGGGCGGCTCCAGGACGCCACGCTGACCGTCGTCGTCATGCCCGGCGCCGACGCCAACCTGGTGAAGTCGACCACGAGCGCCCTGGCGCTGGCCGGGGCCAAGATCGGGTCCACGGTGACGGTGCTCGACAGCTGGGTCGACCCCGACAAGGACACCTTCCGCTCCACCCTCGGCGACCAGCTGGCCCCGGCCGTGCAGGTGCCGGTCGACGACGGCGGCAACGTCCTCGACGCGGTGCTCGCCCGAGCCCTGCTCACCAAGGCCGGCGGCAACGGTGCCGGCAGCAACGCCGCGCTGGAGGGGCTGCGCACCGGCGAGCTGATCCGGTACACGCCCGACAACGTCGAGGTGGCGACCGGTGCGGTGGTCATCGGCGGTCCGGTGACCGGCGGCAGTGCGGCCGAGCGCACGCAGAAGGCCGAGGCGCTGAGCGGCCTCGCCGGGGCGCTCGACAAGGCCGGCAGCGGGGCCGTGCTCGTCGGCCAGGCCGCCGACCCCGGTGACGCCCCGCAGGTCTCGGTCATCGCCACGGCCCGCCAGGACGGCGACCAGGCCAAGGAGCTCTCGACGGTCGACAACGGCACCCTGCCCATGGGCCAGGCGAGTGTCGTCTTCGGCCTGGTCGAGCAGTTCGCCGGCAACGCCGGCCAGTACGGGCTCGAGTCCGACGCGACCGCCGCCTTCCCGGCCCTGGCGACGAAGTAGCGCACGTGGCCCGTACAGCCGTGCTCGCCGGTGCCGTCGCCGGAGCGGCCTCCGCGGTGGCCCTGCGTCTGCTGCGGGCGGCTCCGCCCTCCGGGGCCGCCACCTGGGACCGCACCAACCACGCCGGGCGCACGGTGACCCTGCTCGAAGGCCCCGCCTGGGTGGTCGGATCAGCCGCCGGGACGCTCGCCGGCGCCGTGGCGTCCGGCCCCGCCGGCGTTGCGGCCGCTGCCGGACCCGTCGTGGCCACGGTGGCCTCGGGTGCCCTGGGCGCCCTCGACGACCTCGCGGGCGACTCCGGCAGCAAGGGCCTCAAGGGCCACCTCGGGGCCTTGGCACGCGGCGAGGTCACCACGGGGGCCGTCAAGGTCGTCGGGCTCGGTGTCACCGGTCTGGCCACCGCCGCGCTGGTCGACCGGGGCCGTCGCCGTGACCCCGGACCCGGCGCCCAGCGACCGACCTCCCTCGACACCCTCGTCGGGGGAGCGGTGGTCGCCGGCGCGGCCAACCTGCTCAACCTCCTGGACCTGCGTCCCGGGCGCGCCCTGAAGGCGACCGTGCTCGCCGGGGCCCTGCTCGCGACGGACGCGCGCGGCGAGGCCGCGGCCGGTGCCGCCGTCGGCGCCGCGGCCGGCCTGCTCGGACCCGACCTCGCGGGGGAGTCGATGCTGGGTGACACCGGCGCCAACAGCGCCGGGGCCCTGCTGGGTGCGGCCCTGGTGCAGCGCAGCGGCCGCCGGGGCAGGCTCGTCGCGCTCGCCGTTCTCGCGGGGCTCACCCTGGCCTCGGAGCGGGTCAGCTTCACCAAGGTCATCGAGTCCACCCCGGGCCTGCGCGAGCTCGACGCGCTGGGTCGACGTTGAGGAGGCGACGATGAGCGCCGAGCCGGCGGGAAGGGCGCGGCCCGCCCCTCGCGGCGTGACGACGAGCATCGCCCGGGCGGCGGGCATCATCGCCGTGGCGACCCTGCTGGCCCGGGTGGCCGGCTTCGCGCGCACCCTCGTCTTCTCCGACAGCGTCGGCACCTCCGGCGTCGGGTCGGTCTACCAGACCGTCAACACCATCCCCAACGCGATCTTCGAGGTGGCCGCCGGCGGGGTGCTGGCCGCGGCGGCCGTGCCCCTGGTCGCCGGCCAGCTCGGCGCGGGGCGGGAGGACGACGCCGACCAGACCTCCTCGGCCCTGCTGACGTGGGCGGTCGCGGTGCTGCTGCCGCTCGCGGCCCTGCTGGCGCTGGCGGCTCCCGCCCTGAGCGAGTTCATGCTCGGACTCGGGGTACTCCCAGGAGGCGGTCGACCTCGGCACCCGGATGCTCGTCATCTTCGCGCCGCAGGTGGTCCTCTACGGCATCGGCATCGTCCTGACGGGGGTGCTCCAGGCGCGCCGCAGCTTCCTGGCGCCCGCCCTGGCCCCGCTGCTCTCGAGCCTGGTCGTCATCGCCGCCTACGTCACCTACGGCCAGCTGACCGAGGCCAACAGCTCGCCCGAGGCCGTCTCCGCCGCCGCCGTGCTGGTGCTCGCCGGCGGCACCACCCTGGGCGTCGTGGTGCTCAGCCTGCCGCTCTTCGTGCCCGCCTGGCGCGCCGGTGCCCGGTTGCGTCCGACGTTCCGCTTCCCCGGGGGCACCGTGCGCCGGGTCGGGACGCTGGCCGGCGCGGGCGTGCTCGCGCTCGTCGCCCAGCAGGCAGCCGTGCTGGCCACGCTGTGGCTGACGAACCACCGCGGCGGCCAGGGCGCCGTCAACGTCTACGCCTACGTGCAGGCCGTCTACCTGCTCCCGTATGCCGTGCTGGCGGTCCCGATCGCGACGTCCGCCTTCCCGGCGCTCGCCCACGGGGAGGGCGCCGGCACCCGCGAGCAGGGCACGCTGGCCCGTTCGCTGCAGGCCATCCTCCTGCTGTGCGGTGGCGCGGCGGCCGTGCTGGTGGCCGTGGCCCGGCCGGTGGGCACCTTCTTCGCGGCGCTCGACCGCGGCGCCGACGCCGGCGGCGGCCCCGCCCTGGCCGCGATTCCGCAGACCCTGGTCGCCTACGCGCCCGGCCTGGTGGGGTTCGGTGCCGCGGCCCTGCTCACCCGGGCCCTCTACGTGCGGGGCCGTCCGTCGCTGGCGGCCCTCGCGGTGGCCGGCGGCTGGCTGGTGGCGGCGCTGTGGCCGCTGCTCACCCTCCCCGACGACGCCGGTGCCGCCGGCACCCTGCGCAGCCTCGGCGCCGCCTCGTCGGTGGGCATGACCCTTTCCGCGCTCGTGCTCGGGCTCCTGGTCCACCGGTCGTGGGGCCGGGAGGCGACGAGCGGCGCCGCACGGACCCTCGGCGCCGTGATCGTCTCCGCCGCGGTCGCAGCCGGGATCGGTGACGTGCTCGCCTTCTACTGGGCTCCCAGCGGCCTGCTCGGTGCGGTGGTGGCCGGCGTGGTGGTCGCCGCCGTCGTCGCGGTGCTCTACCTCGCCGTCATGATGGTGGCCGACCGGTCGGCCATGCGGTCCGCGGTCCAGCGTGGCCGCCGGCGACGGGGACGGGCTGCCTGATGCGCATCCTCCTCGTCCTCGGCACCAGCGCCGGGGGAGTGGGCCGCCACGTGCACGGCCTGGCGTCCGGCCTCGTGGCGCAGGGGCACTCCGTCGTGGTGGCCTGCCCGCAGGACGTCGAGGACCGCTTCGGGTTCGGCGCGACCGGAGCCCGGCACGTGTCCCTCACCGTCACCGACCGACCACACCCGCTGCGCGACCTCCGGGCGATCTCGACCCTGGGTGACCTGCTCCAGCACGCCGACGTGGTGCACGCGCACGGCCTGCGCGCCGGTGCGCTGGCCTGCCTCGCGGCCACGGGCTCGGAGGCGCCGGTGGTGGTCACCCTGCACAACGCCGCTCCGGCCGGGCGCCTCACCGGCCGGCTGTATGCCGTGCTCGAGCGGGTCGTGGCCCGCCGCGCCACCCTCGTGCTCGGGGTCTCCGACGACCTCGTCGGCCGCATGGCCGACCTGGGGGCGAAGGCCGGAGGGCTCGCCGTCATCCCCGGGCCCCCGCCGCCGGAAGGGGCCGTCGACGCGGCGGCCGTCAGGACCGAGCTGGGCGTGGGGCGGGAGCGCGTCCTCGCCCTCGTCGTGGCCCGCCTCGCCCCGCAGAAGGGCCTGCACCTGCTGCTCGACGCGGTGGGACGGGTGCGCGACCTGCCGCTGGCGGTGGTCGTCGCCGGCGACGGCCCACAGCGCGCCGAGCTGCAGCAGCGGATCGACTCCGAGGGACTGCCCGTGCGGTTGGTCGGGCACCGCGGCGACGTGCCTGCCCTCTGCGCCGCCGCCGACCTGGTGGTGTCGAGTGCCGCGTGGGAGGGACAGCCGATCAACCTCCAGGAGGCCCTGCACGCAGGGGCGGCGGTCGTCGCGACCGACGTGGGCGGCACGGCGGCCGTGGTCGGCGAAGCCGCGCTGCTCGTGCCCGGCGGCGACGCGGCGGCGCTCGCCGACGGCATACGGCTTCTGGTCACGGACCCGGGCGAGCGGGCCCGACGACAGGACCTGGCGCGGGAGCGGGCCCGCGAGCTGCCCACGGAGGCCGACGCGGTCGCCGCGGCACTGCGGATCTACGCACAGGTCACCTGATGATCTCCGCACAGGTCACCTGACACGGTGAGCCGTGGCGCCGAGGCGCCTCGCGATGACGTAGAGTTAAAGCCCGTGGTGCAGACGAAACACATCTTCGTGACCGGAGGCGTCGCCTCTTCGCTCGGCAAGGGCCTGACGGCCTCAAGCCTCGGACGCCTGCTCCGCGCGCGTGGCCTGCGCGTCACGATGCAGAAGCTGGATCCGTACCTCAACGTCGATCCAGGCACCATGAACCCGTTCCAGCACGGTGAGGTCTTCGTGACCGAGGACGGCGCCGAGACCGACCTCGACATCGGCCACTACGAGCGCTTCCTCGACAGCAACCTGCACGGCACGGCGAACGTCACGACCGGCCAGGTCTACAGCCAGGTGATCGCCAAGGAGCGTCGCGGCGAGTACCTCGGCGACACGGTCCAGGTGATCCCGCACATCACCAACGAGATCAAGGAGCGGATGCGGGCCGAGGCCGCCGGCTCCCCGCTCGCGCCCAAGGACGAGCCGGCGCCGGACGTCATCATCACCGAGATCGGCGGCACCGTCGGCGACATCGAGTCCCTGCCGTTCCTCGAGGCCGCCCGCCAGGTGCGCCACGACGTCGGGCGCGACAACGTCTTCTTCCTGCACGTCTCGCTCGTGCCCTACCTCGCCCCCAGCGGTGAGCTGAAGACCAAGCCGACCCAGCACTCGGTGGCCGCCCTGCGCCAGGTCGGCATCCAGCCCGACGGCCTCGTGCTGCGGGCCGACCGCGAGATCCCCGAGAACATCAAGCGCAAGATCTCGCTGATGTGCGACGTCGACGCCGAGGCCTGCGCCGCTGCCGTCGACGCGCCGAGCATCTACGACATCCCCAAGGTGCTGCACGCCGAGGGCCTCGACGCCTACGTCATCCGCCGGCTCGGGCTGAACTTCCGTGACGTCGACTGGACCGACTGGGACCTGCTGCTCCGCCGGGTGCACCACCCGGAGGAGAGCGTCGAGATCGCCCTGGTGGGCAAGTACATCGACCTGCCCGACGCCTACCTGTCGGTGACCGAGGCCATGCGCGCCGGCGGCTTCCACCACGACGCGAAGGTCAACATCCGCTGGGTGGCCAGTGACGACTGCCAGACCGAGGCCGGTGCCCAGAAGGCGCTCGGCGGTGTCGACGCGGTGCTCGTGCCCGGTGGCTTCGGCGTCCGCGGCATCGAGGGCAAGCTCGGCGCCCTGAAGTGGGCCCGCGAGCGCGAGGTGCCGACGCTGGGCATCTGCCTGGGACTGCAGTGCATGGTGATCGAGTTCGCCCGCAACGTCGCCGGCATCGAGGGCGCCTCCTCGACCGAGTTCGACCCGCAGACCCCGGCCCCGGTGATCGCCACGATGGAGGAGCAGAAGGCCTTCGTCGAGGGCGCGGGCGACCTCGGCGGCACGATGCGCCTGGGCTCCTACCCGGCCCGGCTCGCGCCCGGCTCGGTCGTCGCCGAGGCCTACGGCACGACGTCGGTCGACGAGCGCCACCGCCACCGGTACGAGGTCAACAACGGCTACCGCGACGAGCTCGAGGCGGCCGGCCTGCGCTTCTCGGGCACCTCGCCCGACGGCAACCTGGTGGAGTTCGTCGAGCTCCCGCGCGAGACGCACCCCTACTACGTGTCGACGCAGGCGCACCCGGAGTTCAAGTCCCGGCCGCACCGCGCCCACCCGCTCTTCGCGGGCCTCGTGGAGGCGGCCCTGAACCGCCAGCGCGAGTCGCGGCTGCTCGACGTCGAGCGCCCTCGCGAGACCGCCGACGTCACCGCCTGACGTGCCGGGCACCGAGGAGCAGCCCGAGCCGCTCGCCGACCGCCTCGACGCCCGACCCGTGGTGAGCTCGGAGGTGATCCACCACGGGATGGTCTGGGACGTCGTGCGCGAGACGGTCGACCTCGGTGACGCGGGGGAGGTGACCCGCGAGTTCGTGCGGCACCCGGGTGCGGTCTCGGTGGTGGCCCTCGACGACCAGGACCGGCTGGCGATGGTGCAGCAGTACCGCCACCCGGTGCGGGCGCTGGAGTGGGAGGTCCCCGCCGGGCTGCTCGACGTGGACGGCGAGGACCCCTGGGTGGCCGCCGCCCGCGAGCTCCACGAGGAGGCCGACCTGCGGGCCGACGAGTGGCACGTGCTGGCCGACTACTTCAGCTCACCGGGCGGCATGGACGAGGCGCTGCGGGTCTACGTCGCCCGCGGCCTGAGCCACGTCCCCGAGCACGAGCGGCACGAGCGCGAGGGGGAGGAGCTCGGTATGCCGGTGCGCTGGGTCCCGCTCGACGAGGCCCAGGAGGCGGTGCTCGCCGGCCGCATCCACAACCCCAGCGCCGTCATCGGCGTCCTGGCCGCCCACGCCGCGCGCGAGCGGGGGTGGGGGACCCTGCGCCCCCACGACGCGCCGTGGCCCGAGCACCCGGCCCACCGCTGAGCGGCGCGTTCGGCACGCCGCCCGGCCCGCTGCGGTGTCCGTGCGGCTCGGGCGCGCCCTACGACGGGTGCTGCGGGCCGCTCCACCGAGGGGAGGCGGTGGCCGAGACGGCCGAGGCGCTCATGCGCAGCCGCTACTCCGCCTACGTCCGCGGCCTGGAGGACTACCTGCTCGCCACCTGGCACCCGGCGACCCGCCCGGCCACGGTCGCCCCCGACCCGGACCTGCACTGGGTGCGGCTCGAGGTGCTCGACACCTCCGGCGGTGGAGCCACCGACACGGACGGCGAGGTCGAGTTCACCGCCCACTACCGCGACCGGGGCCGGTCCGGACGGCTGCACGAGCGCAGCCGCTTCACCCGGCGCGGGGGCCGCTGGCTCTACCTCGACGGAACGGTTGGCTGACGGAAGGGGACCTTCGTCCGTCAACGACGGTGAAGGCCTGGGCGTCTCATGGAGGTAGCGGGCTGCCGGACGGCCCGGAGCCCGGCTACGGGGGAGGCGGTGGCTCACATGTCGACCAACCGGTCACCAGTCCAGTCGGGAGGGAGCGGGGGCGTGCGAGGCGGTCGGCCCCGGTGGCTCGTCCCGATCGCCGCGGCGGTCACGGCTCTCGTGCTCGTCATCGTGGCAGTGGTGCTCCTCGGAGACGATGACGGCGGGCAGCCGGGCGCCGGCCCAGCGACCACCACGAGCGCCACGGCGACCACCAGCCCGACCTCGCGTCCCACCTCGAGCCCGACGTCGAGTCCCGTGACGTCGTCGCCCACCTCCGGTCCCGTGGCGGGGCAGGTGACGGTGCCGGTCTACTACGTCGTCGACGTCCAGGGCGTCGGGCCCCGGCTCTACCGGGAGTTCCACCGGGTCACCCGCACGGGTGACACCGTGATGACCGCGCTGAAGGAGATGTTCACCGGCCAGGCGAACGACCCCGACTACCGCTCGCTGTGGCCCGCCTCGACACGGGTGCTGGCCGTGACCAAGGGGGAGACGCCGACGATCACGGTCAACCTCTCCGGGTGGGCGACCAACCTCGGCTCCTCCTTCGAGGCGGCTGCGGTGCAGCAGCTCGTCTACACCGCCACCGCGGCGGACCCGTCGGTCACGCGGGTGCGGATCACCGTGAACGGCCAGGAGCCCCCGTCCGGACACCTCGACGTCTCGGCGCCGCAGAGCCGGTCACCGGCCCTGGAGACCCTGGGCAACGTCTGGGTCCTCGCGCCGGAGCAGGGCTCGACGGTCTCCTCGCCGGTGGTCGTGCGCGTCTACGGCACCGGGTTCGAGGGCAACGTCCCGCTGAAGGTCTTCCGCGGCGGCACCGAGGTGGCCTCGACCGCCGTGACCACCATGATGGGCGGCTTCGCGACGGCGCAGACGACGGTCAGCCTGCCGGCCGGCAGCTACGAGCTGCGCGCCTACAACGACAACGGCCGCGACGCGACCCTCCAGCTCTGGGACACCAAGGCGTTCACGGTGCGGTGAGGCACCCGGGCGCACCCCGGCATACGGGCTGCGGTTCGTATGCCGGGCACGGCCTTCCGTAGGATGGGCGGGTTGTCTGCAACAAACACAGCCCCCGATCCGAAGGAACCACTCGTGCTCCGCACCCATGAGGCCGGCACCCTGCGTGCCGACCACTCCGGCCAGACCGTCACGCTCACGGGCTGGGTTGCCCGTCGGCGCGATCACGGCGGAGTGGCGTTCCTCGATCTGCGGGACGCCTCCGGCGTCTCCCAGGTCGTCGTGCGCGACGAGGTGCTGGCCGAGGGCGACGCCCACGACCTGCGCAACGAGTACGTCGTCAAGGTGGTCGGCGAGGTGCGGACGCGCCCGGAGGGGAACGCCAACCCCGACCTGCCGACCGGCGAGATCGAGGTCATCGCCGAGCGCATCGAGGTGCTCAACGAGAGCGCCCCGCTGCCCTTCCAGATCGACGAGCGCGTCACCGTCGGCGAGGAGGCCCGGCTCAAGCACCGGTACCTCGACCTGCGCCGCCCCGGCAACGGGTCCGCCGGGTACGCGCTGCGGCTGCGGTCGAAGGTCAACGCGGCGGCCCGCAGCGTGCTCGCCGAGCGTGACTTCGTCGAGATCGAGACCCCGACGCTGACCCGGTCGACGCCCGAGGGCGCCCGCGACTTCCTGGTGCCGGCGCGGCTGGCCCCCGGCAGCTGGTACGCGCTGCCGCAGAGCCCGCAGCTGTTCAAGCAGCTGCTCATGGTCGCGGGCATGGAGCGCTACTACCAGATCGCCCGCTGCTACCGCGACGAGGACTTCCGCGCCGACCGGCAGCCGGAGTTCACCCAGCTCGACATCGAGATGTCCTTCGTCGAGCAGGACGACGTGCTCGAGCTCGGCGAGGCGGTCGCCACCGCGCTGTGGAAGCTCATCGACGTCGACCTCAAGACCCCGTTCGAGCGGATGACCTACCACGAGGCGATGCGCCGCTTCGGCACCGACAAGCCCGACCTGCGCTTCGGCAACGAGCTCGTGGAGTGCACCGAGTTCTTCCAGGACACGACCTTCCGCGTCTTCCAGCAGGAGTACGTCGGCGCCGTCGTCATGCCCGGGGGCGCGTCCCAGCCGCGCAAGCAGCTCGACGCCTGGCAGGAGTGGGCCAAGCAGCGCGGCGCCAAGGGCCTGGCCTACGTGCTCGTCCAGGAGGACGGCACGCTCGGCGGCCCGGTGGCCAAGAACCTCAGCGACGCCGAGCGCGACGGCCTCGCCGCGCACGTCGGTGCCAGCCCCGGCGACTGCGTCTTCTTCGCGGCCGGCGCCACCAAGGCCTCGCGCGCCCTGCTCGGCGCCGCCCGGCTCGAGATCGGCAAGCGCTGCGACCTCATCGACGAGGACGCCTGGTCCTTGCTGTGGGTGCTCGACGCGCCGATGTTCGAGCCCACCGCCGAGGCGACCGCCTCGGGCGACGTGGCGCTCGGCTACAGCGCCTGGACCGCGGTGCACCACGCCTTCACGTCGCCGAAGAAGGAGTTCGAGGACACCTTCGACACCGACCCCGGCGCGGCGCTCGCGTACGCGTACGACATGGTCTGCAACGGCAACGAGATCGGTGGTGGCTCGATCCGTATCCACCGCCGTGACGTGCAGGAGCGGGTCTTCGAGGTCATGGGCCTGTCCGAGGAGGAGGCGCAGGAGAAGTTCGGCTTCCTGCTCGACGCCTTCCAGTTCGGCGCCCCGCCGCACGGCGGCATCGCGTTCGGCTGGGACCGCATCGTGGCCCTCCTCGCCGGCGCGGAGTCGATCCGCGACGTCATCGCCTTCCCGAAGTCCGGCGGCGGCTACGACCCGCTGACCGCGGCGCCCGCCCCCATCACCCCGGAGCAGCGCAAGGAGGCCGGCGTCGACGCCAAGCCGGAGCCGCGAGCAGGGCGACGCCTGAGGCCTGAGGCATGACGCGCGTCGGGGCTGACGCGCGCTGAGGGGCCCGAGAAGCACCGGAAACCACGTCGGTTCGGTGCCTTTCGGGCCCCTCACGCATCAGCGGCCCGGACTCGACCTGCGCTGGCGGGTCAGCCGCCGTGGTCCGGACCGAGGGTGGACATCCCACCGGACGGTCCGGGCGCGGGCTCCTTGAGCTCCACGAAGATCACGTGGGTCTCGGTGTCGCCGATGTTCTCACCGCTGTGCTCCTGAGCGGGCAGCCAGCCGACGGTCCCGGCGGCCATGTGCACGTCGCGGGAGGCACCAGCGCCGTGGAGCCTGCGCCGGAAGTCCGACAGGGTGTACATCACGCTGTCGGGGTGGGCGTGCGGGGTGGTCCGCTCCCCGGGACGGTCGCGGTACTCCAGCACCCGCACCCGGTCGTTCTCGAAGACCACACGGTAGAGGTCGCCGTTGGTCACCACGGGGTCGAGGTCGCGCATGGCGCGGAGGCTACGCCCGGGCCGGTCCACCCGCCTCCGCCGTCTGGCGCAGGCCATCCGCGCGCGGAGCAGGGTCAGCTCTCGGCGAGGCGCCGGCTGGACCAGAGGTGGTCGCCGCGGTAGCCGAGGCCGTGGTAGACCCGCCGGGCGACAGCGTTGTCGGAGTACATGCCCAGCGTGCAGACACCCGCGCCGGAGACCGCCGCGCGCGTCAGGTGGGCCGTGACGGCCACGCCGAGGCCGGTCCCGCGGGCGCTGGGGTGCACCGTGATGCCCGCCAGGAGCGGGAACCCGGCGACGTTGGTCTCGCGCACCCCGCAGGCCACCAGCCGGCCCTCGTCGTCGCGCACGCCGACCCAGGACTGGCCGGGGTGCTCGAACGGCCGTGCGTCGGTGCGCGGGTTGGCCTCGTCGAGGAGGGCGGCGATGTCGGGGAGGTCCTCCTCGGAGAGGGGGACGAGGCGGTCCTCGGCTGCCGTCCGCGGGGGCGCCGCGGCGGCATACATCCACTCCCACTCGTTGCCGTCGGCCACGGGGAGGCGTGCAGCCACCGCGGCGAGCGAGCCGCGCTGCACGGTGACGCCGCGGAGGCCCGGCGGGTGCAGGCCCTCGGCCGCCATGGCGCCGACGAGCTCTCCTGCGTCGTCGGCCGGTCCCATGACGAGCAGCCCGAGTCGACGGGTGTGGGTCTGGCGGGGCAGGGCCACCGCGCGGCCGAGGGCGTAACCGGGCCGCGCCAGCGCGGTGGGGATGTCGTAGCGGATGAAGGGGCTGTCCCCGGTCGCGGCGAGGAGGTCGGCGTGGGTGCCCAGCTCGCGCAGGGTCACTCGGTGATCCCGAAGCGTGCGTGCAGCCGGCGGAGGCGACGGGGCGCCCACCAGTTCCAGTCACCGAGCACGGCCATGGTCGCCGGCACCAGGAGCATGCGGACCAGGGTGGCGTCGATCAGCACGGCGACCGCGAGGCCGACGCCCGTCTGCTTGATGACCAGCAGCTGGCCGGCGACGAAGCCGGAGAACACGATGACCACCAGCAGTGCCGCCGAGGTGATGATGCGGCCGGAGCGCTGCAGGCCCATCACGACGGCCTCGTCGTTGCTGTAGCCCTGCTCGTGCAGCTCGACGATGCGCGAGAGCAGGAACACCTCGTAGTCCATGGACAGGCCGAACCCGAAGGCGAGGATGAGCAACGGGATCATCGACTCGAGCGCCCCGACGGAGTCGAAGCGCAGCGGCCCCTCGAGGTGGCCCTTCTGGAAGATCCAGACGACCACGCCGAGACTCGCGCCCAGCGACACCACGTTGATGAGCAGCGCCTTGATGGGGATCACGACCGAGCCGGTCATGAGGAACAGGAGCACCAGCGTCGCCAACGCCACGAGGGCGAAGGCGGGGACGGCCCGCTCGAACATCGAGTCGGTGAAGTCCTGGAGCCCGGACGCCTGGCCGACGACGTAGGTGGGGAAGTCGGGTCGGTCCTCCTGGAGCAGCCGCACCATCTCGCGCGCGTTGTCGTCGAGCGGTCCACCGGGGACGTCGACGCCGATGGTGCTCAGCTGGTCGTTGACCGCCTTGGGAGTGCCCTCGACCTTCTGTCCGTTGAGCTCGGGCAGGTTCGCGGCATACTGCGCAGCCTTCTCCGGTGTCGTCCGTGCGACCACCCGGAGGTCGGGGCCGTTGAGCGTGGGGTAGTGCGTGGCAAGGTCCTCGAAGAAGACCCGCTGGGTGGCTCCCGTGGGCAGCAGCTCCTTGCCGGACGAGGTGAGGCGCATGTCGAGCGCCGGCAGCGCGAGGAAGACCAGGAGGGCGAGGACGCCGAAGATGATGGGCACCGGACGGTCGTGCACCCATTCCGCCAGGCGGGAGAAGACGCCGTGCTCCGGAGCCTGCTCGGTGCCCTTGCGCAACAGGCGGCGGGCACCCAGCGCGGCCAGGGCCGGGATGAGCGTGACCGCGACGAGGATGGCGACGAGCACCACGGACAGGGCCGCGGAACCGATGGCCCGCATGATCTGGGCCTCGAAGACGAGGAGGCCGCCGAGCGAGATGGCGACGGTGAGACCGGAGAAGATGACCGTGCGGCCGGCGGCGTCGACCGTGCGGGCGGTCGCGTCGATGACCATCTCGCGGGGGATGTCCTTGGCGGGCATGCCCTGGGCCCTGGCCCTCAGCTCCTCGCGGAAGCGGCTGACGGTGAGCAGCCCGTAGTCGATGCACAGGCCGAGGCCGAGCACGGTGACGACGTTGACCACGGTGGCGTCGAGGTCGATGAGGTAGGAGAAGCCCAGCAGCGAGGCCAGGGCCCCACCGATGGCTGCGATGGCGCCCGCCACGGGCATGCCGGCCGCCACGAATCCGCCGAAGACCAGCACCATGATCAGGAAGCTGACCGGCAGCGCCACGCCCTCGCCGGTGCGCAGGTCCCTCTCCACCTGCCCGGTGATGGCGTCGATGAGCTCGGAGAGCCCGCCGGTCTCGGCCCTCGCCCCCGGCACGGCCTCCACCATCGCGTCGAACTCGGCGTCGACGCGCTCGCGAGTCTGCTTTCCCTCCTCGGAGGTGAGGTCCGGGTCGAGCGTCACCACGGTGAGGAAGCCGTCGGACGTCGGGTCCTCGTCCTTGAAGAACACCTTCGCCTGCGGGCTCTGCAGGCCCTCGGGCACGACGTAGGGCATTCCCACGCTGACGACCCCGTCGATGGCGGAGATCTTCTTCGCGGCCGAGCCCGCCGCCTGTGCGACCGCTGGTGAGGTCGCGTCCACTCCCGAGACCTGGAGCATGTACTGGTCGGTGGCCGCCTGCCCCGCGTCGGTCAGCAGGTCGCGACCCGTCAGGTTCTCGCCGCTGACCGTCGGCTCACCGGACTGCAGCCGGTCGAAGAGCGACTCCTGCGTGAAGACACCGAGCGCACTGCCGAACGCGGCGACCACCGCGAGCAGCCAGACCGTCACGACGACCCGGGGGTGCCGGGCCATGGCCGCGCCGAGGTGGGAGAGTGCCGACGTACGCCGGTCGGGGTGCAGGTCGGTCACGGGGGATAGCCTGCCACCCGTGGGTATCGAGGCAGGTGACGACCTCTTCGCCTCGTCGACGGCGCAGCGCCGCGACGCGGGCGGGGGCTCCGACGCGACGCTGCCCCCGCTGGCGGTGCGCATGCGGCCACGCTCGCTCGACGAGGTGCGCGGCCAGGCCGACGTGCTGCGCCCCGGCAGCCCGCTGCGCCGGCTCATCGAGGGCTCCGGGGGCACGGCCGGGCCGCTGTCGGCGATCATCTGGGGGCCTCCCGGCACCGGGAAGACGACGCTGGCCCACCTCGTCGCGACGGCCGCCGACCGCACCTTCGTCGAGCTCAGCGCGGTGACGGCGGGCGTCAAGGACGTGCGGGCCGTCATGGACCAGGCCGCCCGCGAGCGCGACCTCTACGACCGCCAGACCGTGCTCTTCCTCGACGAGATCCACCGGTTCACCAAGGCGCAGCAGGACGCGCTGCTGCCCGGCGTCGAGAACCGCCAGGTCATCCTCGTGGCGGCCACGACCGAGAACCCGTCGTTCTCCGTGATCGCCCCGCTGCTCTCGCGCTCGATGCTCGTGACGCTGGGGCCGCTGTCCGACGAGGAGGTGGCCGACGTGCTCACCTCCGCGGTCGCCGACGAGCGCGGCCTGGCAGGGGAGTTCGCCCTCGCCGACGACGCCATCGCCCACCTCGTGCGGATCGCCGGGGGCGACGCCCGTCGCTCGCTCACCTCGCTGGAGGCGGCCGCCGGTGTCGCCCTCGACGACGTGGCTCCCGGCTCCCAGGCCGAGGGGCCGGTGCCGATCACCCTCGGCCACGTCGAGCAGGCGGTGGCGCACGCCTCGGTCCGCTACGACCGCACCGGTGACCAGCACTACGACGTCGCCTCGGCCCTCATCAAGTCGATGCGCGGCTCCGACGTCGACGCGGCCCTGCACTACCTCGCCCGCATGCTCGAGGCGGGGGAGGACCCGCGGTTCATCGCGCGGCGCATCGTCATCTCCGCCAGCGAGGACGTCGGCATGGCCGACCCCACCGCCCTCCAGACGTCGGTCGCGGCGATGCACGCCGTCGCCCAGATCGGGATGCCGGAGGCGCGGATCATCCTGGCCCAGGCGGTGGTGCACAACGCGCTCGCGCCCAAGAGCAACGCGGCATACCTCGGCATCAACGAGGCCATCGCCGACATCCGCGCCGGACGCGGCGGGCCGGTGCCCGCGCACCTGCGCGGCAGCGGGTATGCCGGTGCGGCCAGGCTGGGGCACGGGAAGGGTTACCAGTACGCCCACGACGCCCCGGACGGCGTGGCGCAGCAGCAGTACCTGCCCGACGAGCTGCACGGCGCCACCGACTACTACCGGCCGACCGGCCGCGGCTTCGAGGAGCGGCTGGCCTCCCGCTGGGCCTGGCTGAAGACGCGCCTCGGCCGCGGCTGAGCGGCTGGCCGAGGTACCGGTAGGGTTGCCGGTCATGGATGTGAGTTTGGGCGATATCGCCGGAATGATCGCGGCCCTGGCGTTCGCGTTCCTCGTGTTCCGCCTCGGCAGCGTGATCGGCAAGGCGGGCAAGATCCTCGACGAGACGAGGATCAGCGTGCGCAGCACCACCGAGAACGTGCAGCCGACGCTCATCAAGCTCACCGACACCGTGACGCTCACCAACGAGCAGCTCAGCCGGGTCGACGGCATCACCACCAACGTCTCGGCCATCACCACCAACGCCAGCGCCCTGACCTCGCTGTTCGCGGCCACCCTCGGCTCGCCGGTGGTCAAGGTCGCGGCCTTCACCTACGGCGTGCGCACGGCCATGAGCGGCTCGGCCCGCTCGGGCCGGGGCTCCCGCAGCCGTCGGCGCAGGGGCTGATCGCCATGGCACGCCTGTTCTGGGTCGCCCTGGGCGCCGCCGCCGGGGTCTACGCCGTCCGCAAGGTCACCAAGGCCGCCGAGGCCTACACGCCGGCCGGGGTCGCGCACGGTCTCTCCGACTTCGCCGACGGCCTCCGTGAGCTCGCCGACGCCGTCCGCGAGGGCATGTCCGAGCGCGAGGAGGAGCTGAAGCTCGCGCTCGGCATCGACGCCGGCACCGTGGACGCCGGTGACGACCCGGCCGCCCGCCGGCTCGACGCCGAGACGGCCCGCCGCCTCATCGAGGACCCGACCGGGCGCTTCGACTCCCGAGCTCGCTAGGGGCCAGCCGTCCCCGCCGACGGGCCCCGGCTGCGCCCCGCCGCCACCCACATCCCCTGCACGTACCATCGTCATGCCCGCGTGAGCATGCAACTGAGGATCTGACACCTGATGGAAACCGCCGAGATCAGGCGCCGCTGGCTCTCCTTCTTCGAGAGCAAGGGACACTCCGTCGTCCCCTCCGCCCCCCTCATCTACGACGACCCCAACCTGCTGTTCGTCAACGCAGGCATGGTGCCGTTCAAGCCCTACTTCCTCGGGCAGCAGACGCCGCCCTGGGACCGCGCCACCTCGGTGCAGAAGTGCGTCCGCACGGGTGACATCGAGGAGGTCGGCAAGACCAGCCGGCACGGCACGTTCTTCCAGATGAACGGCAACTTCTCCTTCGGCGACTACTTCAAGGCCGGCGCGATCGAGATGGCCTGGGAGCTGCTCACCCTGCCCCAGGGGCAGGGCGGCTACGGCATCGAGGCCGACAAGCTCTGGGCGACGGTCTACGAGGACGACGACGAGGCTGCCGACCTGTGGGTGCAGCTGACCGGCATCCCCAAGGAGCGCATCGTCCGTCGCGGGCTGGCCGACAACTACTGGCACATGGGCGTCCCCGGCCCGGGTGGCCCGTGCAGCGAGATCTTCGTCGACCGCGGACCCGAGTACGGCCTCGACGGCGGCCCTGCCGTCGACGAGGACCGCTTCATGGAGGTCTGGAACCTCGTCTTCATGCAGTCCTCGCTCGGCGACGTCCGCAGCAAGGTCGACTTCGACATCGCCGGCGACCTGCCGAAGAAGAACATCGACACCGGCATGGGCCTGGAGCGGATCGCCTCGATCCTCCAGGGCGTCGACAACATGTACGAGATCGACGAGGTCTACCCGGTGCTCGAGCAGGCCGCGGAGATGACGGGCAAGCGTTACGGCGCCCACTCCGGCCACGACGCCGCCCACAGCCACCCCGACGACGTGCGGCTGCGCGTGGTCGCCGACCACATCCGCTCGTCGCTGATGCTCATCGGCGACGGCGTGACCCCGGGCAACGAGGGCCGCGGCTACGTGCTGCGCCGCATGCTCCGCCGTGCGGTGCGCTCGATGCGCCTGCTCGGCTTCGACGAGCCGAGCCTGCCGCACCTGCTGCCGGTGTCCATGGAGCGCATGAAGAACTCCTACCCCGAGCTCGAGACCGGCTTCGGCCGGATCTCGCAGATCGCGTATGCCGAGGAGGAGGCCTTCCGTCGCACCCTCGCCGCGGGCACCACCATCCTCGACACCGCGGTCGCCAGGACCAAGGCGTCCGGCGGCACCCGGCTCGCCGGCAGCGAGGCGTTCTCGCTGCACGACACGTACGGCTTCCCGATCGACCTGACGCTGGAGATGGCGGGCGAGCAGGGCCTCGAGGTCGACCGCGAGGGGTTCCGCTCCCTCATGCAGGAGCAGCGCGAACGCGCGAAGGCCGACGCGAAGGCGAAGAAGGCCGGTCACGCCAACACCGAGGTGTGGAAGACGCTGCGGGAGACGGGCGCGACCGACTTCCGGGCGTACGTCGAGCTGACCAGCGAGGCGAACGTCGTCGGCCTCGTGCGCGACGGCCAGCTCGTCGAGGAGCTCGAGCCCGGCCAGCGCGGCCAGGTCGTCCTCGACCGCACCCCGTTCTACGCCGAGTCCGGTGGCCAGATCGCCGACGAGGGCATCATCACCGCCGACGGCGCGCGGCTGAAGGTCGTGGACGTCCAGCGACCGGTCAAGGGCCTGGTCGCGCACACCGTCGAGGTGCTCGACGGGGCGGTGCGCTCCGGTGCCGAGGTCATCGCCGAGGTCGACCAGGAGTGGCGCATCTCGGCCTGCCAGGCGCACTCGGGCACCCACGTCGTGCACGCCGCGCTGCGCCAGGTGCTCGGCCCGTCGGCCCTGCAGTCCGGCTCCTACAACAAGCCGGGTTACCTGCGCCTCGACTTCGCGTGGAACCAGGCGCTCTCGCCCGAGACGCGCAGCGAGATCGAGGAGGTCGCCAACCTCGCGGTCCGCAAGGACCTGCCCGTCTCCGCGCAGTACATGACGCTGCCCGAGGCCCGGGAGTGGGGCGCCCTGGCGCTCTTCGGCGAGACCTACGACGAGCAGGTGCGGGTCGTCGAGATCGGCGGCCCGTGGTCGCGCGAGCTCTGCGGCGGCACCCACGTGCAGCACTCCTCGCAGATCGGTGCGCTCACCGTCACGGGCGAGTCCTCGGTCGGCTCCGGCGTGCGGCGCCTGGAGGCGTTCGTGGGCATGGAGGCGTTGCGGTTCCTCGCCAAGGAGCGCGCCCTCGTCGCCGAGCTGACCGACATGGTCAAGGTGCAGCCGGGCGAGCTCAAGGAGCGCATCGCCTCGCTGCTGGCCCGGGTCAAGGACGCCGAGCGCGAGATCGAGAAGATCCGCCAGGAGCAGGTGATGGCGCAGACCGGCAAGCTGCTCGACTACGCCCGCGACGTGCGCGGCATCCGCGTGCTGACGCACGACGCCGGCGAAGGAGCCGGCGCCGACGACCTGCGCACCATGGCGCTCGACCTGCGCAACCGCCTCGGCGACGCTGCGCCCGCGGTGGTCGCGCTGACCGGTGTCGCCAAGGGGCGTCCGGTCGTGGTCGTGGCCACGAACGCCCCGGCCCGCGAGCGCGGCATCAAGGCGGGCGCGCTGGTGCGCGTGGCCGCCCAGACGCTGGGTGGCGGCGGGGGCGGCAAGGACGACCTCGCCCAGGGTGGCGGCGCCGACGCCACCAGGACCGGGGACGCCCTGGGCCGCGTCGACGCCGAGATCGCCGCAGCCGCCGGGTGACACACCCGTGACGCGGACCGGCGTGCGGGTCGGCGTCGACGTGGGCTCGGTCCGCGTCGGCCTGGCCGCCAGCGACCCCTCGGGGCTGCTGGCCACGCCGGTGCGCACGGTCGCCCGTGACCGGTCCGAGTCGGCCGTCCCCGACACGGGCGCTGCCGACGCGGCTGCCCAAGACCCCGCCGCCGACATCGCGGAGGTGGCCGCCTTCGTGGCCGAGGTCTCCGCGCTGGAGGTCGTCGTGGGCCTGCCGCGAACACTCGCAGGCGACGAGGGTCCCGCTGCCGGGGAGGCGCGCCAGTATGCTCGTCGGCTGGCGGTGCGCGTCGCGCCCGTGCCGGTGCGGCTCGTCGACGAGCGGCTCACGACGGTCGACGCCCACCGCTCGCTCCGCGAGAGCGGGGTCGCCGGCCGGCGGCAGCGCGCGGTGGTCGACCAGGCCGCCGCCGTGCTGATCCTCCAGGCGGCCCTGGACGCGGAGCGCAGCTCCGGGCGCCCGCCCGGCGAGCTGGTCAGGCCAGACGGGCGCAAGCCCCGGACGAAGGACAGGCGTCGATGACCGAGCCGCACCTCGAGCACTCGATCTTCGGTGCCGAGGATCCGCCCCGCGAGCCGCAGCACCAGCAGCAGCTCCGCCGGCACCGGGCTCGGCGCCGACCGGCCCGTCGTCGGCGCCGCTTCGTGGTGCTGCTGCTGGCCGTCGCCATCGTCGGGGGCGCCGTCTACGGCGCCTACCGGGCCCTGTGGCCGGTCGTGGTCCAGCTGACCGCGAGCAACGACTATGCCGGCCCGGGTGCCGGCGCGGTGCAGGTCACGGTCAACGACGGCGACACGGGCCGCGCCATCGGCGTCTCGCTCGAGAAGGCCGACGTCGTCAAGACCTCGAAGGCGTTCCTCGACGCCGCCGCCGAGGACTCGCGGTCGGCGTCCATCCAGCCGGGCACCTACACGTTGAAGAAGCAGATGACGGCCAAGGACGCGCTGGCCATCCTCGTGAACCCGAAGAACCGCACGGTGCCCCGGGTCACCATCCCCGAGGGCCTCTGGCTCTCGGAGATCCTCGCCCGCCTGTCGAAGTCGACGGGGATCCCGCTGAAGGAGTACCAGGCCGCCGCCAAGGACACCGCCGCGCTGGGGCTGCCCGCCTCGGCCAAGGGCAACCTCGAGGGCTACCTGTTCCCGGCGACCTACGAGTTCCCGGCGAAGTCGACGGCGCGCGAGCAGCTGAGCAGCATGGTCCAGAAGACCGTGGCGGAGCTCGCCAAGGCCGGTGTCGCCGAGCAGGACATGGAGCGCACGATGGTCGTGGCCTCCATCATCGAGGGCGAGGTGAACGGCGAGGCCGACCGGGCCAAGGTCGCCCGCGTCATCGAGAACCGGCTCGCGCAGAAGGCCGGCCCCACCAAGGGCTTCCTCCAGATGGACTCGACCGTGCACTACGCGGTCAAGAAGCGCGGCAAGGCCGGCACCACGAACGCCGACCGGGCCAGCACGAGCCCCTACAACACGTACCGGCACCAGGGCCTGCCGCCGGGGCCGATCAACAGCCCGGGTGCGGCGTCCATCGCCGCCGCGGCCAGCCCCGCCGAGGGTCCGTGGCTGTTCTTCGTGACGGTGAACCCGGCGTCGGGCGAGACCCGCTTCGCCACCACCACGAGCGAGCACCAGGGCAACGTCAACCTGTTCAACAAGTGGTGCCGGGACCACGCGGGTCAGTGCTGAGCGGACAGGTGTTGAGCGAGCGCTGTCTGAACGCGGCCGTCCTCGGCTCGCCGATCGCGCACTCGCTGTCACCCCTGCTGCACCGCGCCGCCTACGCGGCGCTCGGGCTCACGCAGTGGCGGTATGCCGCGCACGAGGTCGACGAGCAGGCCTTCCTCCCGTTCGTGGCCGGCCTGGACGAGACCTGGCGCGGCCTGAGCCTGACGATGCCCCTGAAGGAGGTGGCCTTCGACGTGGCGGCGGACGTCTCGCCGACCGCACTGGCCACCGGGGCCGTCAACACGCTGGTGCGTCGGGAGACGGGGGAGTGGGACGCCCACAACACCGACGTCCACGGCATCGTCGCCGCGCTCGCCGGTGCCCGTGAGCTCGTCGAGGCGGCACCGGCCACCGTGCTCGGATCGGGGGCGACAGCCCGTTCGGCGATCGCCGCCCTCGCCCAGCTCGGCGCGACGGGCGTGCACCTCGCCGTGCGTGCCGCGGCCCGTCCGGCGACGCTGCGCATGGCCGCGGACCTCGGCGTGGCCGTGGAGCAGGTGCCGCTCGCGGACTGGGCCGGGGCAGCTGCCGGGCACGGCGGGTCGGTGGGCCTGGTGGTCAGCACGCTGCCCACCGGCGCCGGAGCCGCCGCAGCCGAGGCGCTCGAGGGCCGGCGTCTCAGCGGCACCCTGCTCGACGTGGTGTACGCCGACTGGCCCACGCCGCTCGCCCGCGCCGGTGCCGAGGCGGGCCTGGACGTCGTCTCCGGGCTCGACATGCTCGTGCACCAGGCCGGCGAGCAGGTGCGGCTCATGACCGGCCAGGAGCCTCCGCTGGAGGCGATGTTCGCCGCGGCCCGCGGGGCGGTGGCGTAGGTGTTCGTGTTCGCCGCCGGGGCCGGCACCCCGGCGTGGGTGGTCGTTGTCCTGGCCGTGCTGGGCGCGGTGCTCGGCGTCGTCACGGGTCGGGCGCTGGGGACCGGGGGCTACCGGGTCGACTCCGACGAGCCTGCCCGGGTGCGGCCCCGGGGTCTCTGGTGGCCCGCGCCGGTACTCGCCCTGCTGTGGGGCTTCCTGGCCTGGCGCATCGGTGACCTGGCGGCGTGGGCCGCGCTGCCGGCATACCTCTTCTTCGCCTGGCTGGCGGTCGCCCTCGTCTGGATCGACGTCGACGTCCACCGCCTGCCCGACGGGCTGGTGCTGCCCGCCTACCCGGCCCTCCTCGTGCTGCTCGCCTGTGCCTCGGTCGGGGCGGGGGACTGGCGACCGATGCGCGACGCGCTCATCGCCATGGCGGGCCTGTACGTCCTCTACTTCGTCATGGCGATGGTCTCGCCCGCGTCGCTGGGCTTCGGTGACGTGAAGCTCTCGGGCCTCATCGGGCTGGTGCTCGGGTGGCTGGGTCTGGGGACCGCGCTGTTCGGGCTGCTGGCGGGGTTCGTCGCCGGGGGCCTCATCGCGCTCGTCATGCTGGTCGGGCAGCGCGCCGGCCTGCGCTCGCACATCGCCTTCGGTCCGGCCATGATCCTCGGGGCGCTGCTGGCGCTGGCCGTCGAGTACCAGCTGGTGCCCGCCTGACCGCTGGGGCCTGACCGCCGGGCCTGACCGCTGGCCTGACCACTGGCCTGACCGCCGGGATCGCTACGCCGAAGGGACTAGCCCGGGGGGCCAAAGGCCTGTTCCCCTGGCCCCGCCGAGTCGCGATGATCGGCACATGGGGCGCTACGTCTACGACTTCGCTGAGGGCAACAAGGACCAGAAGGACCTGCTGGGTGGCAAGGGGGCCAACCTCGCCGAGATGACCCGGCTGGGGCTGCCGGTGCCGCCGGGGTTCACCATCACCACGCAGGCGTGCCGGGCCTACCTGGCTGACGGCCACGAGCCGGCGGAGCTGGCCGAGGAGATCGACCGACACCTCGCCCGCCTCGAGGAGACCATGGGCCGGCGCCTCGGCGACCCCGACGACCCGCTGCTGGTCTCGGTGCGTTCCGGGGCCAAGTTCTCCATGCCGGGGATGATGGACACCGTCCTCAACATCGGGCTGAACGACCGCTCCGTCGAGGGCCTCGTCCGCCAGAGCGGTGGCAACGAGCGGTTCGCCTGGGACTCCTACCGCCGGCTGCTGTCGATGTTCGGCCAGACCGTGCTCGGCGTGCACAAGGACGCCTTCGAGGACGAGATCGACCGGCTCAAGGCCGAGCGGGGCGCCACCACCGACCTCGACCTGACCGCCGACGACCTCAGGGAGCTGACCCGGGCCTACGAGCGGACCATCCGCGAGCACGCCGGCCGCGACTTCCCGCAGGACCCGCGCGAGCAGCTGGGCCTGGCCGTGCGCGCCGTCTTCGACTCGTGGAACACCGAGCGGGCGACCATCTACCGCCGGCGCGAGCGCATCCCGGTCGACCTCGGCACGGCCGTCAACGTCGGCACGATGGTCTTCGGCAACGGCGGCATGGACTCCGGCACCGGGGTCGCCTTCACGCGCGACCCGGCCACCGGCGCGCGGGGCGTCTACGGCGACTACCTGCAGAACGCCCAGGGCGAGGACGTCGTCGCCGGCATCCGCAACACGGTGCCCCTGCACGACCTCGAGCAGATCGACAAGGCCTGCTTCGACGAGCTCATGGGGATCATGGCGACCCTCGAGCACCACTACCGCGACCTGTGCGACATCGAGTTCACCATCGAGCACGGCAAGCTGTGGATGCTGCAGACCCGCGTCGGCAAACGCACCGCCCAGGCCGCCTTCCGGATCGCCGTCGAGCTGGTCGACGAGGGCCTCATCGACATGGACGAGGCGTTGCAGCGGGTCTCCGGGGCGCAGCTGGTGACCCTGATGTTCCCGCAGTTCAACAGCGAGCACGAGCGTCACCTGCTCGGCACCGGCATGAACGCCTCGCCCGGGGCGGCGGTCGGCAAGGTCGTCTTCGACTCCCAGACCGCAGCGGACTGGGCCGAGCGCGGGGAGGACGTCATCCTCGTGCGGCGCGAGACCAACCCTGACGACCTCAGGGGCATGGTGGCCGCCCAGGGCATCCTGACCAGCCGCGGCGGCAAGACCTCGCACGCAGCCGTGGTGGCGCGTGGCATGGGCCGCACCTGTGTCTGTGGCGCCGAGTCCCTCGACGTCGACGTGCGGGCCAAGCGGTTCACCTGTGCCGACGGGACCGTGGTCGACGAGGGTGACGTCATCTCGATCAACGGCACCACCGGTGAGGTGTGGCAGGGCGAGGTGCCGGTCATGGCCTCCCACGTCGTGCGGCACTTCGAGGGCGACACCTCCACCGACGACGCCACCGTGCGCGCGGTCGCACGCGTGATGGACCACGCCGACAAGCGCCGCCGCCTCGGGGTGCGGGCCAACGCCGACACCCCCGAGGACGCCGCCCGTGCCCGTCGCTTCGGAGCCTCGGGCATCGGCCTGTGCCGCACCGAGCACATGTTCCTCGGCGACCGGCGTGAGCTGGTCGAGCACTTCATCATCGCCGAGACCCAGGAGGAGCACGACGCCGCGCTCGCGGCCCTGCTGCCGCTGCAGCGCCAGGACTTCCTCGGCATCTTCGAGGCGATGGACGGGCTGCCCGTCACGGTGCGGCTCATCGACCCGCCGCTGCACGAGTTCCTGCCCGACCTGACCGACCTCGCCGTGCTGGTGGCCCACGAGGACGACGCCGGCAACCCCGACAGCAAGCACCACAAGATGCTCGGGGCGGTCAAGCGGCTGCACGAGCAGAACCCCATGCTCGGCATGCGCGGCGTGCGGCTCGGCATCGCCATGCCGGGCCTGTTCACGATGCAGGCCAGGGCGATCCTCGAGGCGGCGGCCGAGCGGCTCGCGGCCGGTGGTGACCCCCGCCCGGAGATCATGGTGCCCCTCGTGGCGACCGCCGAGGAGTTCGAGCTGGTGCGCGCCGAGATCGAGAAGGTCGCCGGCGACGTGACCGAGGCCGCCGGCCGCGAGGTGCCCTACTCCGTCGGCACCATGATCGAGCTGCCCCGCGCGGTGCTCACCGCCGACAGCATCGCCAGGACGGCGGAGTTCTTCTCCTTCGGCACCAACGACCTGACCCAGATGACGTGGGGCTTCTCCCGCGACGACGTGGAGTCCTCGTTCTTCAGCGCCTACCTCGACAAGGGCATCTTCGGGGTGTCGCCGTTCGAGACCCTCGACCGCGACGGCGTCGGCGCCCTGGTGAGGTATGCCGTGGAGAAGGGCCGCGGGGTCCGTCCGGACCTGCACCTCGGCGTGTGCGGCGAGCACGGCGGCGACCCGGAGTCGATCCACTTCTTCGAGGAGGTCGGGCTCGACTACGTCTCGTGCTCGCCCTTCCGGGTTCCGGTGGCGCGGCTGGAGGCGGGCCGGGCCAGCAAGGGCTGAGCCGAGTCCCCGATCCGCGCCCGCGCTGGGTCGTCGACCAGATGACGGGCGCGGCCGAAGAGGGCTGAGCGCCGCGTGGCAGGATTCTGGCCATGCTGCGTTGGCTGACTGCCGGTGAGTCCCACGGCCCCGCCCTGCTGGCGACCCTCGAGGGCCTGCCGGCGGGCGTCGAGGTGACCACGGGCGACGTCGCCGCCGCGCTGGCCCGCCGACGGCTCGGCTTCGGCCGCGGCGCCCGCATGAAGTTCGAGCAGGACGAGGTCGAGTTCCTCGGGGGCGTGCGGCACGGCGTGACCATGGGTTCGCCGGTCGCGGTGCGCATCGGCAACACCGAGTGGCCCAAGTGGCAGACCGTGATGTCGGCCGACCCCGTGAGCGCCGACGCGCTCGCGGCGGCGAACGACGTCAACGCCGAGAAGGAGGTCGCCCGCAACCGGCCCCTGACCCGCCCGCGGCCGGGCCACGCCGACCTGGTCGGCATGCAGAAGTACGGCTTCGACGACGCCCGCCCGGTGCTCGAGCGCGCCTCCGCCCGAGAGACCGCGGCCCGGGTGGCCCTCGGCGAGGTCGCCGCACGGTTCCTCCGACAGGCCTACGGCATCCGGCTCGTCTCGCACACGGTCGCCATCGGCACCGCGGGCGTCTCCGACGACGCGGTGCTCCCGACCCCTGACGACGTCGAGCGGCTCGATGCCGACCCGGTGCGCACCCTCGACGCCGAGGGGTCGGCCGCGATGGTGGCCGAGGTCGAGGCGGCCAGGAAGGACGGCGACACCCTCGGGGGCGTCGTCGAGGTGCTCGCCTACGGGCTGCCGCCGGGCCTGGGCTCGCACGTGCACTGGGACCGTCGCCTCGACGCCCAGCTCGCGGCCGCCCTCATGGGCATCCAGGCCATCAAGGGGGTCGAGGTCGGCGACGGCTTCCGCACGGCAGCACGACGCGGCTCGGCCGCACACGACGAGATGGAGCGCGACGCCGACGGCACGATCCGCCGCCGCACCGGGCGTGCGGGCGGCACCGAGGGCGGCATGTCCACCGGCGACGTGCTGCGGGTCCGGGCGGCCATGAAGCCGATCAGCACGGTGCCGCGCGCGCTCGACACCGTCGACACCACCGGCGCCGAGGCGGCCAAGGCGATCCACCAGCGCTCGGACGTGTGCGCCGTGCCCGCGGCCGGGGTCGTCGCCGAGGCGATGGTGGCCCTGGTGCTGGCGCAGGCCTGCGTGGAGAAGTTCGGTGGCGACTCGGTGGCGGAGACGGCGCGCAACCACGCGGCATACCTCGCGGCCATCCCGGAGGCGATGCGCACGTGGTGACCCGGGAAGACGCGCGCGAGGACCGGCCCGAGGGCCGGCCGGCCCGCCGCCCGCGGGCCGTCGTGATCGGGCCGCCGGGGGCGGGCAAGAGCACCGTCGCCAGGCGGCTGGCTGCGCGCCTCGAGGTCGAGTGGCACGACACCGACGAGGCGATCGAGCAGGCCCAGGGCCGCGCCATCTCCGAGATCTTCGTCGACGAGGGTGAGCCCTACTTCCGCGACCTCGAGCGGCTCGAGGTCGCGCGGGCGCTCGAGGTCTTCGACGGCGTGCTCTCCCTCGGCGGAGGGGCGCCCATGGACCCGCAGACCCAGCAGGCCTTGGAAGGGCACACGGTGGTGTTCCTCGACGTCAGCATCGCCGACGCGGCGCGGCGCATCGGCTTCGACGGCACCCGGCCGCTGCTGATGGTCAACCCCCGCGCCCAGTGGACCAAGATGATGAACGAGCGCCGCCCGACCTACGAGCGGCTCGCCACGCTGCGCGTCGACACCGCCGGCCGCAAGCCCGCGGCCGTGGTCGACGAGATCGTGGCACGCCTCGAGGAGCTGGAGGAGCAGCGATGAGCACGACCCGCATCAGCGTGGGCGGCGACTACGACGTCGTCGTCGGCACCGGCCTGCTCGACGAGCTGCCCGGCCTGGTCGGTGAGGGAGTGCAGCGGGTGCTGGTCGTGCACCCGCGGGCGCTGGCCACCACGGGAGAGGCCATCCGTGAGGACCTCGTCGCCAAGGGCTTCGAGGCGTATGCCGCGGAGGTGCCGGACGCCGAGGAGGCCAAGACCGCGCAGGTCGCGTCCTTCCTCTGGGGAGTGCTCGGCCAGGCGGGCTTCACCCGCTCGGACGCGATCGTGTCCGTGGGCGGGGGAGCGACCACCGACCTCGCCGGCTTCGTGGCCGCGACCTGGCTGCGCGGCACACGGGTCGTGCACGTGCCGACCACGCTGCTGGCGATGGTCGACGCCGCCGTCGGCGGCAAGACCGGCATCAACACGCCGGAGGGCAAGAACCTCGTCGGCGCCTTCCACCCACCCGCCGGCGTGCTGTGCGACCTCGGCACGCTCGAGACGCTGCCGCAGCACGACTTCGTCGCCGGGCTGGCCGAGGTCGTCAAGTGCGGCTTCATCGCCGACCCGGTGATCCTCGACCTCATCGAGTCCGACCTCGAGGACGCCCGCTCGGTGCAGGGGCGGCACGTGCGCGAGCTCGTCGAGCGCGCCATCCGGGTGAAGGCCGACGTCGTCGCCCAGGACCTGCGCGAGGCGTCGCTGCGCGAGGTGCTCAACTACGGCCACACGTTCGGCCACGCCGTCGAGCAGGTCGAGCGCTACAGCTTCCGGCACGGCGCGGCGGTGAGCATCGGCATGGTCTACGCCGCCGAGCTGGCCCGGCTCGCCGGCAAGGTCGACGACGACCTGGTCGAGCGGCACCGCTCGGTGCTGACCGGTCTGGGCCTGCCGACGACCTACCGCGGCGACCGGTGGGGCCAGCTGCTCGACGCGATGAAGCGCGACAAGAAGTCGCGCGGGTCGATGCTCCGCTTCGTCGTGCTCCAGGGGTTGGCCCGGCCCACCCGGCTCGAGGGCCCCGACCCGGCGCTGCTGCAGGCTGCCTACGCCGAGGTCAGCGCCGACGTGACCGGCCGCGCGATCTCGCTCTAGCAGCGACCGGTGCCCCAGGCCCGGCAGGCGATGCGGATGCTGTCCGGGGTGCGCAGCTCCACCGCCCCGCCGGTGTTGGCCAGCACCGGTTTGGTGTTGCCCCAGAACTGGCGCAGCCGGCTGCTGTAGCCCCGGCCGACATGGACCATGAGCGTCTCGCCCCGCTCGACGACCGTGCCCTTCGGGAACTCGTAGGTGTGGCCGTTCACGGACAGCACCTTGTAGGACAGGTCGACCGGGCTGGTGCCGGCGGGGGAGAGGCGCACGTACTCGCCGTTGACGTTGTCGGCGTCGACGCCCTTGGCATCGGGGTTCACCGCCACCGAGACCTTGCCGACGAGCGGGTCGCTGCAGGCTGTGAGGCAGGGGTAGATCGACCAGGCGCGGAGGTCGCCGTCGGGGTCGAACAGGTAGGCGCCGCTGCCGTAGGCGTTGGTGGCGAGGTTGGCGTTGGCGAACTTGGGGGCGGTCGAGCCCCAGTGGAACGTGGTCGTGGTGTTGGTGCCGGCCCCGACCCGCAGGGTCAGCGTGCCACCGGCGGGTACCCGAGCGGTCGCGGGGAAGGTGTAGGAGTCCTGGGCGCCGGTGCGCACCACCCAGCCGCCGATGCCCAGCACCGTGCTGCCCGGGTTCAGGACCCGGACGTACTCGGTGTTGGGGTCCGCGCTGTCGCTGCCGTTGCCGTCCCAGTTCACCCAGAGGCGCAGCGGCGTCGACTGGGCCGGCCCGGCGGCGCAGTAGTCGGTGTCCCACAGGTTGCGGCCCTCACGGGCCGCCTGCTGGGCGGCGGTGAAGTAGGCCTTCCACCGCGTGGGGTCGCCGCCGTTGACCACCGGCAGGGCGTGCCCGCTCCGCAGCTGCGAGAGCTGCGGGTCGGCCAGGCCGGCGCTGGTCTGCACGTCCAGGTAGCGGACCGGCCGGCCGAAGCTCGAGGCTGCAGGGTTGTTGATGGTCATGCGTACCGTCTTGCCGGCCACCATCGTCTTCATGGCTGCGGTGGCCTCCGCCGCGTGGCAGTCCCCGACCTCCATGGTCTGGATGCCGGCGTTGCGGACGTGCGGCGGCGTCACGTCCGGAGGGTCGCCCTCGACGCGCACCGCCACGGTGTCGCCGTCGATCGTGTGGTCGGTGGAGCCCGAGGTCGTGGAGAAGTCCCAGATCACCGATGTCGACGAGCCGCGCGCGGCGTCCACCCCACCGAAGCTCGCCAGCCCCAGGCCCAGGGCGCCGACGAGGGCGGCGGCGGTGACGCGGATGGAGTTCAGGCAGCGTGGGCTGCGCGACAGGTTCATGGGTCCCTCGGGGCCTGGGAAGCGACGACGGCCCTCACGCTCCCAGCGTTCGGGCGCCAACCGCGACCAACCGTCGCAAAAGCAGACGAACGGACGAGCCGACGTGCGTCCGTTCAGAGGGGCCCTCCGTTCAGGGGGCCTCTGGGGTCGAGCAGTCGGCGCCCTTGACCACGGTCTGCTGGGGCCGCACGAGCGGCTGCACCAGCGTGGTGACGGGGCCCTTGGCCTCGGCCGGCTCCTCGACGGTGAGGCGCAGCACCCGGGTCTGGCCGGGACCGATCTCGAGGGTGGAGCTGAAGACCGGCGTGCCCTGCTCCTGTCGACTGGAGCAGGGTGGGCTTGCCGTCGAGGGTGGCCCCGGTGAACCCGGCGCCCTTGGTCGCGTAGTAGGAGAGCAGCACGCGGTTGGTGCCCTTCGGCAGGGAACGACGCGGTTGGTCGGCCCGGCCGGCGACATAGTCGCTGAGTCCGGACTGGGGGCAGTGTTCGTCAGGCGGATCGTCACAGTGGCCTGCTGCGGCACGGGGCGCCGAGCAGACGGCCGCCTCGTAGCTGACCTGACGGTCGAGGTAGTAGTCCAGCTTGTTGCCGCCGCCGTTGTTGATGACCACGCCCGAGAAGAGGTCGTCGGTGTCGCTGAGCGTCCCGCCGACCTTGCGACCAGCCAGCACGGACTGCTCGTCCCGCGGGTGCTGAAGAGCAGCAGTCGGCGCTCGTCGACGGGCCTGCCGAGGGCGGTGGCGAAGGTCGTGCCCTTCTGCGGTCCTCGCTCCAGGATCACGTCGGCCACGGACTGTCGCGACCTCGATGAGGAAGAGCTTGCGGACCACGGGGTCCGCGAACCGTTCATAGGCGTCGCGCTCCGTGAGCGCCACGACGTTGTCGGCACCGACCCGTGTGCCGTCCTCCATGGTGGCCGGCCCGGTCACGGCGAGCATCTCGACAGTGCGGCGGGTCGAGCGCGACCAGCGCGGCGTCGAGCTTGGAGTGGTACTTCGCCTCGTAGAAGCGCAGGAGCAGGGTCGCGCTGGAGGGGAAGTGCGGGCTGACGGTCGCGTTGCCGAAGAACCGCCCGGGACCAGCACCCCGGTAGAGCTTGGCGTAGGGGCTCACCGAGCCCGGTGAGGGGCACGTCCACGCCGCCGAAGTCACCGCTCACGCCGTAGCGCTCGAAGTCGAGCTTCCCATGGTCGGCGCGCAGCACGGCATACACGCCCGGCAGGCCACCGGACCCCCGCGCCTCGGCGTCGTTCTGGAACGCGACGAGGTAGCGGCGCGGCTGCTCCGAGCCCAGCATGGGCGGCAGCAGTGTCACGAGGTCACGGGCGGAGGACAGCTGCCCGCCGAGCTCGTCGAGCTGGGTGAGCAGGTCGCGGCGCGCGGTGTCGACGGGGCCGATGCCGCTCGTGGGAAGCGCCCGCACGTCGGTCCGCACCGCCTCGGTGGCCCTGTAGGCCTGGTCGATGGGCTGCCGGGCGGCCTCGATCGGGTCGAGGTCGATGCCGCCCTTGGGGTCCTCCAGGCTGACGCCGACCAGGCCCGCCCGCGCCTGGCGCACCGGCGGCAGCACGTCGTGGGCGACCCGGGCGACCGCGTCCGACGCGCCGCGCACGGTCTCGAACGGCCGGCCGACCCAGGGGAGGGCGGCGGGAGCAGCCCACAACGGGCCGCCGGTCAGCGACCTGGCCGCGTCAGCCTCGCGCTGGAGCGTGCGCAGGTGCCGGTCGACCTCGGTGGCGGGGGCGTCCTGGCGCACCATGGCCGAACGCAGCAGACCCACCGCCACCTGCGCGTCGCGGAGGTGGCGGTGGGTCTGGAACGCCGTGAACCCGAGGGCCAGGGCAAACAGCAGCAGGGCCGCGGCGACGGCATACGCGCTGAGGCGAATGCGTCGCCGACGGCCCTGCAAGGAGCTGCGTCAGGCTGCGGCGTGGGCGGTCTTGCGACGGCGAGCGGCGACGATCAGCGCGCCACCACCGAGCAGCAGCACCGCGCCGGCGCCGGCGGTCTTGGCCGCGTCGGAACCGGTGAAGGCCAGCGAGTCGTCGTCGTTGGAGGCCGAACCCGTTGCGGCCGCGTTCGGCACCACGATGAAGCTGGCGGACTGGGTGCCGGTCGCGGCAGCGAGCTCGAGGGTGTGACGACCCGGCTTCAGGTTGCTCGGCACCGTGAAGGAGCCCTTCACCTCGCCGGCGCCGTTCGCCTTGAAGGTGCCGACCACCTGCGGGGTCGAGTAGACGGTCGCGGTCACGGGCTCGTTCGGTGCGAAGCAGCGGGCCTCGAACGACATCTGCATACCCACGGTCGCACGGCTGCGGCTGAGGGCCACGGTCGAGTTGGCGGGCGGGTAGCTGCCCGCGCTGCAGCCACCGCTGTTCGGGGCGGCGTTCACGGGGCCGGCCAGGCCGACGGCCGTGCCGGTGAGAGCGGCGGACAGGCCAACGGTGGCGGCAGCCACCTTGAAAGCGCGCATGAATATGTCTCCCCTGCAAAGTCACTGTGAGAACGGTCCCGTTCCCGGCAAAAAGTACCATAAGCACGGTTCACCCACGCTCGAACTCGACCTTTTCGGACGCGTGTGTTTCCGTGCGGATGCCGCGGGCGGCGGGACGCGGTTGCCGTGCTCCCACCGGAGCCGGCGATTGGGGCCTCCCACCCGGTGGCGGCTAGACTCGACGCGATCCCATCCCCGAACTGTCCGTGTCTTCGGCGCGCCCGCGCGCCCGGCACGCGGAAGACCGAGAAGAGAGCGACGACACGTGGCATCGACCAACGACCTCAAGAACGGCATGGTGCTCAACCTCGAGGGCCAGCTGTGGTCCGTCGTGGAGTTCCAGCACGTCAAGCCCGGCAAGGGCCCGGCCTTCGTGCGCACCAAGCTGAAGAACGTCCTCTCGGGCAAGGTCGTCGACAAGACGTTCAACGCCGGCGTGAAGGTCGACACCGCCACCGTCGACCGCCGCGACATGCAGTACCTCTACAAGGACGGCTCGGACTTCGTCTTCATGGACGGCTCGACGTACGACCAGATCCACGTGCCCGAGGCCACCGTCGGCGACGTCGCCAACTACCTGCTCGAGAACCAGACCGCCCAGGTCGCGACCCACGAGGGCTCGGTGCTCTACGTCGAGCTGCCCGCCTCGGTCATCCTCGAGATCACCTACACCGAGCCGGGCCTGCAGGGCGACCGCTCCACCGGTGGCACCAAGCCGGCCACCCTCGAGACCGGTGCCCAGATCCAGGTGCCGCTGTTCCTCGAGACCGGCACCAAGGTCAAGGTCGACACCCGCGACGGCTCCTACCTCGGCCGCGTGAGCTGACTTGTCGGCTCGCACCAAGGCCCGCAAGCGGGCGGTCGACCTGCTCTTCGAGGCCGAGCAGCGCGGGATCAACGCCCGCGACCTGCTCGCCGACCGGCTGGCGAAGCCGGTCACCGAGGCGCCGCTGAACCAGTACACCGCCGACCTCGTCGAGGGTGTCGTGGCGCACTGGACCGACATCAACGAGCTGCTGGCGACCTACAGCCAGGGCTGGACCGTCGAGCGGATGCCGAGCGTCGACCGGGCCATCCTGCGGCTGGGCGCCTACGAGGTGCTGTACTCGCAGGACGTGCCCGAGGGCGTGGCGATCGCCGAGGCCGTCGAGCTCGCCAAGACGCTCAGCACCGACGAGTCGCCGAAGTTCGTCAACGGCCTGCTCGCGAGGCTGGCCGAGGTCAAGCCCACCCTGGCCTGAGGGCCGGGGGCGACGACCACGGGGTATGCCGTTGGAGCGGCAGGGAGCGCCGGTGCGCCTCCCTGCCGCTCTGCCTTTTGGTGCTGACACGTCTCAGCGACCGGGCCGCGTCCCGAGCGGTCGGGGGACCGGCTAGAGTGTCGAGCGTTCGACATCCTTTAACGACCTGTCCCGTGAGGCAGGGAAGGAGGTCCTGACGCTGATGCGTCCTGACTCTGGTGCACCCGGCAGCGCTTCTGCCACCAGCCCGATCGATGCCCCCGCCCGCGCGGTGATGAGCCCCGGTGACGTCTCCCGGGCCCTGCGGCGCATCGCCCACGAGATCCTCGAGCGCAACAAGGGTGCTGACGACCTCGTCGTGCTCGGCATCCCCACCCGAGGCGTGGCCCTCGCCAAGAGGCTCGTCGCCATCATGGAGGAGGTCGAGGGCCGACCCGTCCCGGTCGGCGCCCTCGACGTGACCATGCACCGCGACGACCTGCGCCGGCAGCCGACCCGCTCGCCGATGCACACCGACATCCCGCCGGCGGGGATCGACGACAAGGTCGTCGTCCTCGTCGACGACGTCCTCTACTCCGGCCGCACCGTCCGTGCCGCGCTGGACGCGCTGTCGGACCTCGGCCGCCCGCGCGCCGTGCGCCTCGCCGTCCTCGTCGACCGCGGCCACCGCGACCTGCCGATCCGCGCCGACCACGTCGGCAAGAACCTGCCCACGTCGAGCGCGGAGCGGGTGCAGGTGCGCCTGAGCGAGCACGACGGCGTCGGCGACGAGGTCCGCATCGCCGGAGGGGAGCCCCGATGACCACGACGCTCGACACCCCGGCCGCGGCGCCCACGAGCGGCGGGCGACGCCACCTGCTCTCCATCGCCGACCTCGACACCGCGCAGATCCGCACCATCCTCGACACCGCCGCCGAGATGCACGGCGTGCAGCAGCGCGAGGTCAAGAAGCTGCCGACGCTGCGCGGTCGCACGGTCGTCAACCTCTTCTTCGAGGACTCGACCCGCACCCGCAGCTCCTTCGAGCTCGCCGGCAAGTGGCTCTCGGCCGACGTCATCAACATCTCGGGCAAGGGTTCGTCGACCTCCAAGGGCGAGTCGCTGCGCGACACGGTCCTGACCGTCGCGGCGATGGGTGTCGACGCCCTCGTCATCCGGCACAGCGCGTCCGGGGCGGCACTGCAGGTCAGCCAGTGGATCGACGCGCACGTCGTCAACGCCGGTGACGGCACGCACGAGCACCCCACCCAGGCCCTGCTCGACGCCTACACGATGGAGCGGCGGCTCGGCTCCCTCGAGGGGCGCCACGTCGCGATCGTCGGCGACCTGACCCACTCACGGGTCGTCCGCTCGAACCTGCTGTGCCTCCGGAAGCTCGGCGCGCGGATCACCCTGGTCGCCCCGCCGACGCTGATGCCGGCCGGCATCGGCAGCTGGGCGGCGGCCGACGGCTTCGAGCTGTCGAACGACCTCGACGCGGTGCTGCCGACCGTCGACGCCGTGATGATGCTGCGGGTGCAGCGAGAGCGCATGAGCGGCGGCTTCTTCCCGACGCCGCGCGAGTACACCGTCGGCTACGGCCTCACCCGCGACCGGCTGAACGCCCTCGTCACCGCCAACCCCGACGTCGTCATCTGCCACCCCGGTCCGATGAACCGCGGCCTCGAGATCGCGGCCGACGCTGCCGACGGCGCGCAGTCGCTGATCCTCGACCAGGTCTCGGCCGGTGTCGCCGTGCGGATGTCCGTCCTCTACCACCTGCTCGCAGGTGAGGAAGGGAGCGCCCAGTGAGCGCCCTGCTGATCACGGGAGCCGACCTCGCCGGCTCCGGCGCCCAGGACCTGCTCGTCGAGGACGGCGTCATCACGGAGGTCGGAAGCCTCGGTGGCTCCAAGGGACAGCGCCACTGGGACGTCCTCGACGCCGACGGCCTGGTCGCCCTGCCCGGTCTGGTCGACCTGCACACCCACCTGCGCGAGCCCGGGCGGGAGGACGCCGAGACGATCGCCTCCGGGTCGGCCGCCGCCGCGGTCGGCGGCTACACCGCGGTGCTGGCCATGGCCAACACCAGCCCTGTCACCGACACGGCCGAGGCCGCCGAGCGGATCCTCGACCTGGGCCGCGCGGCCGGCCTCGTCGACGTGCAGCCCGTGGGGGCGGTCACGAAGGGCCTCGCCGGTGAGGAGCTCGCCGAGCTGGGCCTGATGCACCGCAGCCGCGCCCGGGTCCGGGTGTTCTCCGACGACGGCAGGTGCGTCAGCGACGCCCGGGTCATGCGCCGGGCGCTGGAGTACGTGCGCGCCTTCGGCGGCGTGGTCTCCCAGCACGCGCAGGACCCGCACCTGGCTGGGGCCAGTGCCTGCTGCCACGAGGGCGAGCTGTCCGGCCGCCTGGGCCTGCCGGGCTGGCCCGGCATCGCCGAGGAGACCATCGTCGCCCGCGACGTGATGCTCGCCCGCCACACCGGCAGCCGGGTGCACGTCGCCCACGTCTCGACGGCCGGCTCGGTCGAGGTGGTGCGCTGGGCCAAGGCGCAGGGCATCGACGTCACCGCGGAGGTGACCCCGCACCACCTCGTGCTCACCACCGACCTGCTCGCCGGCTACGACCCGACGTTCAAGGTGAACCCGCCGCTGCGCCCGCAGGAGGACGTCGACGCCCTCCGCGCCGCGCTGGCCGACGGCACCATCGACGCCGTCGCGACCGACCACGCCCCCCACGCTCGCCACGACAAGGAGCACGCCTTCGTCGAGGCCGCGTTCGGCATGCTCGGCCTCGAGACGGCCCTCTCCGTCGTGAGCGACACGATGGTGCGCACGGGCCTGCTCGACTGGGCCGGGGTGGCCCGCGTGATGTCCGCCAACCCGGCCCGCATCGCCGGTCTCGAGGAGCACGGACAGCCCCTGGCCGTCGGCTCCCCGGCCACCATCACCCTGGTCGACCCCGCCGCCCGGGTCACCGTCGACCGGTCCGCCTCGCTGTCCCTGTCGCGCAACAACCCCTGGCACGGCCGCACCCTCCAGGGCGCCGTCCACGCCACCGTGCTGCGCGGCCGCGTGACCGCCCAGAAGGGAGCGCTGGCATGAGCCGCCCCCAGGCCGTCGGCGTGATGCTCATCGCGCTCGGCCTCATCTACGCCCTCCTGTATGCCGCGTGGCTGCGCAAGCGCCGCCGGCACACCTCCGCGTCGGTCGCCGTCGCCGGAGCGCGGGAAGGCGACGCAGCCCGCGACGACGCGCCCGGCGGGGTGGTGCGCGCCGAGGGCACCTACGTCAGCACCACCACTGCCGCGTCCCGGCACGAGCGGGTGGCGGTCGAGGGGCTGGGAAACCGCTCGCGGGCCACGATGACGGTCCGCCGCGGCGCCCCCGACGAGCTGGTCCGCTTCGAGCGCCAGGGCGAGGCCGACGTGGTGGTCCCCAAGGCCCGCCTGGTCGACGTGCGCCGCGACCGCGGCATGGCCGGCAAGTTCGTGGGCTCCAACCGCCTGCTCGTCGTCCGCTGGAGGGCCGACGACGACGCCATCTACGAGACCGGCTTCCTGCCGCGCCACCGCGCCGACCTCGAGCGACTCGAGTCGGCCTTGTGGTGGCACCAGGCCGGCAGCAGCATCACCGCGGAGCAGCCCGCGACCCCACCCAACGACGTCGAGAGCCGAGAAGGGGAACCCCTCACGTGACCACGGCACCCAGCACCACCGCCGCAACTGCAACCCTCACCACCAGCCTCCTGCGCGAGCCCGCGGTGCTCGTCCTCGAGGACGGCCGGGTCTTCCGCGGCGAGTCCTACGGCGCGGTCGGCGAGACGGTCGGCGAGGCGGTCTTCTCGACGGGGATGACCGGCTACCAGGAGACCCTCACCGACCCGAGCTACCACCGGCAGGTCGTCGTCATGACCGCACCGCACGTGGGGAACACCGGCGTCAACGACGAGGACGACGAGTCGCGCCGGATCTGGGTCGCCGGCTACGTCGTGCGCGACCCCGCGCTGCGGCCGTCCAACTGGCGGTCTCGACGCACCCTCGAGGACGAGCTGCGCGCGCAGGGCGTGGTCGGCATCTGCGGGATCGACACCCGGGCCCTGACCCGCCACCTGCGCGAGCGGGGTGCGATGCGAGTCGGCATCTTCTCCGGCGAGCGGGCCTCGCGGCCCGACGCCGAGCTGGTCGGCACGGTGAAGGAGGCGCCGCAGATGAGTGGCGCCGCCCTGGCCGCCGAGGTGACCACAACCGAGCCGTACGTCGTGCCGGCGGTGGGGGAGAAGCGTTACACCGTCGCCGCGCTCGACCTCGGCATCAAGGCGATGACCCCGCAGCTGATGGCCCAGCGCGGCATCGAGGTCCACGTGCTGCCGTGCACCGCGACCTTCGCCGAGATCGAGGCAGTGCAGCCCGACGGCGTCTTCTTCTCCAACGGGCCCGGCGACCCGGCCGCCACCGAGCACGAGATCGAGGTGCTGCGTGAGGTGCTCGCCGCCCGGATCCCGTTCTTCGGCATCTGCTTCGGCAACCAGCTGCTCGGGCGAGCCCTCGGCTTCGGCACCTACAAGCTGAAGTACGGCCACCGCGGGATCAACCAGCCGGTGCTGGACAAGGCGACCGGCAAGGTCGAGGTGACCGCGCACAACCACGGCTTCGCGGTGGACGCCCCGATCGACGGGCCGGTGCCGGCGCCGAGCGACGCCGCCAGCGGCACGGCATACGGACGTGTGCGGGTCTCGCACGTGTGCCTCAACGACGACGTCGTCGAGGGGCTGGAATGCCTTGACATCCCTGCCTACTCGGTCCAGTACCACCCGGAGGCCGCGGCCGGTCCGCACGACGCGGCCTACCTCTTCGACCGCTTCACCACCCTCATGGACGACAAGGAAGGTCGCGCCTGATGCCCCGCCGCCCCGACATCGAGTCGGTCCTCGTCATCGGCTCCGGTCCCATCGTCATCGGCCAGGCCTGCGAGTTCGACTACTCCGGCACCCAGGCCTGCCGCGTGCTGAAGGAGGAGGGCATCCGGGTCGTCCTGGTGAACTCCAACCCGGCGACGATCATGACCGACCCGGAGTTCGCCGACGCCACCTACGTCGAGCCGATCACCCCCGACGTGGTGGAGGCGATCATCGCCCGCGAGCGGCCCGACGCGGTGCTCGCCACCCTCGGTGGGCAGACCGCGCTCAACACCGCGATCGCGTTGCACGAGAACGGAGTCCTCGAGAAGTACGGCTGCCACCTCATCGGCGCCAACGTCGAGGCGATCGAGCTCGGTGAGGACCGCCAGGCGTTCAAGGGCGTCGTGGAGCGCTGCGGCGCCGAGAGCGCACGGTCGATCATCGCCCACACCATGGACGAGTGCCTCGCCGCCGCCGAGGAGCTCGGCTACCCCATGGTGGTGCGCCCGTCGTTCACCATGGGCGGGCTCGGCTCCGGCTTCGCGCACGACGAGGCGGAGCTGCGCCGCATCGCCGGCGCCGGCCTGCAGGCGAGCCCCACCAGTGAGGTGCTCCTCGAGGAGTCGATCCTCGGCTGGAAGGAGTACGAGCTCGAGGTGATGCGCGACCACGCCGACAACGTCGTGGTCGTCTGCTCCATCGAGAACCTCGACCCCATGGGTGTCCACACCGGCGACTCGATCACCGTGGCGCCGGCGCTCACCCTGACCGACCGCGAGTACCAGCGGCTGCGCGACCTCTCCATCGCGATCATCCGCGAGGTCGGCGTCGACACCGGCGGCTGCAACATCCAGTTCGCGGTCAACCCGAAGGACGGCCGCATCATCGTCATCGAGATGAACCCGCGGGTCTCGCGGAGCTCGGCGCTGGCGTCGAAGGCGACCGGCTTCCCGATCGCGAAGATCGCCGCGAAGATGGCCATCGGCTACACCCTCGACGAGGTGCCCAACGACATCACCCGCGAGACGCCGGCCTCGTTCGAGCCGACGCTCGACTACATCGTGGTGAAGGTGCCCCGCTTCGCCTTCGAGAAGTTCCCGGCGGCCGACCCCACGCTGACGACGACGATGAAGTCGGTCGGCGAGGCCATGGCGATCGGGCGCAACTTCACCGAGGCGCTGCAGAAGGCCCTGCGCTCCATCGAGCGCAAGGACGCCACCTTCCACTGGGAGGGTGAGACCCCCACCACCGACGAGGCGCGGGCGCTGCTCGACCTGGCCCGGACGCCCACCGACGGCCGCATCGTCACCGTGCAGCAGGCGCTGCGGGGCGGCCTGTCCGTCGAGGAGGTGCACGAGGCCACCGGCATCGACCCGTGGTTCCTCGACCAGATGGCGCTGGTCAACGAGCTCGCCGAGCGCATCGCCTCCGCCCCCCAGCTCACCCCGGCGCTGCTGCGGCTGGCCAAGCGGCACGGCTTCAGCGACGTGCAGATCGCGTCGCTGCGACGTATGCCGGAGAGCGTGGTCCGCGGCGTGCGGCACGCCCTCGGGGTGCGGCCGGTGTTCAAGACCGTCGACACCTGTGCGGCCGAGTTCGCCGCCCAGACGCCCTACCACTACTCGTCCTACGACGAGGAGACCGAGGTGGAGCCGCGCGAGAAGCCGGCCGTGCTCATCCTCGGCTCCGGGCCCAACCGCATCGGCCAGGGCGTGGAGTTCGACTACTCCTGCGTGCACGCGTCGTTCGCGCTGCGCGACGCGGGGTACGACACGGTCATGGTCAACTGCAACCCCGAGACGGTGTCGACCGACTACGACACCAGCTCGCGGCTGTACTTCGAGCCGCTGACACTCGAGGACGTGCTCGAGGTCTACCACGCCGAGAAGCAGGCCGGCCCGATCGCCGGTGTCGTGGTCCAGCTCGGGGGGCAGACGCCCCTCGGCCTCGCCCAGGCGCTCAAGGACGAGGGCGTCCCGATCGTGGGCACCTCGCCCGAGGCGATCGACCTCGCCGAGGACCGCGGCGCCTTCGGGCGCGTGCTGCACGAGGCGAAGCTGCCCGCGCCCAAGCACGGCACCGCCTACAGCGCGGAGGAGGCCGTCGAGGTCGCCCACGACATCGGCTACCCGGTGCTGGTGCGGCCCTCCTACGTGCTCGGCGGGCGCGGCATGGAGATCGTCTACGACGACGAGACCCTGTCGGGCTACGTCACGCGAGCCACCGTGGCCTCGCCGGAGCACCCCGTGCTGGTCGACCGCTTCCTGGACGACGCGATCGAGATCGACGTCGACGCGCTCTACGACGGCGAGGAGATGTACCTCGGCGGGATCATGGAGCACATCGAGGAGGCGGGCATCCACTCCGGCGACTCGGCCTGCACCCTGCCGCCGGTCACCCTCGGCGACGAGGAGCTCGAGCGGGTCCGCGAGGCGACCCTCAAGCTGGCCAAGGGCATCGGTGTGCGCGGCCTGATGAACGTGCAGTTCGCCCTGGCCCAGGACGTGCTCTACGTGCTCGAGGCCAACCCCCGGGCGTCGCGCACCGTGCCCTTCGTGGCGAAGGCGACCGGCGTGCCGATCGCCAAGGCCGCGGCCCGCGTCATGCTGGGCGCGACGGTCCGGGAGCTGCGTGAGGAGGGCCTGCTGCCGCCCCACGGCGACGGCGGCCACATGCCCAGCCACGCCCCGGTGGCGGTCAAGGAGGCGGTGCTGCCGTTCAAGCGGTTCCGCACCAAGGAAGGCCTCGTCGTCGACAGCCTGCTCGGCCCGGAGATGCGCTCGACGGGTGAGGTCATGGGCATCGACGAGGACTTCGGCTCGGCCTTCGCCAAGAGCCAGCTCGGCTCCTTCGGCGGCCTGCCCACGCGCGGCACGATCTTCGTCTCGGTCGCCAACCGCGACAAGCGCGCCATGATCTTCCCGGTCAAGCGGCTCGCCGACCTCGGCTTCACGCTCATCGCGACCGCCGGCACGGCAGAGGTGCTGCGCCGCAACGGGATCACCGCCCAGGTGGTGCGCAAGGTGAGCCAGCGCGGTGGGGCGGTGACCACGCCCGCGGACGGCGCGGCGCACGAGCCCACCATCGTCGACCTCATCCTCAGCGGTGAGGTGGCGATGGTCGTCAACACGCCCTCGGGCCCCAACGCGCGGGCCGACGGCTACGCCATCCGGGCCGCGACGACCTCGATGGACAAGCCGATCATCACCACCGTGCAGGAGCTCGCGGCGGCGGTGCAGGGCATCGAGGCGCAGATGCACGGCGAGCTGCGGGTCAAGCCGCTCCAGGAGCACGCGCGGGACCTCGACCTCTTCGGGCAGGGGGTGCCCGCGTGAGCACAACCGCCGCACGCCCGGGCGCCGGGGTCGTCCAGGTGACGGGGGAGCTGATCGCCACCCGCCGGGTCGGCGCCTACCACCACCTGACCTTCGTGGCGCCCGGCCTGGCCGAGCACGCCCGCCCGGGGCAGTTCGTGGCCGTCGCTGTCGGTGGTCCCACGTCGGCCAACCTCCTGCGCCGCTGCTTCTCCATCCACCGGGTCAGCCCGTCGGGCACCTACGGCGGCACCGTCGACGTCGTCGTGGCCGCCCACGGACCGGGCACCGAGTGGCTGACGGGGCTGCGGGCGCACGACGAGGTCGACATCGTCGGGCCGCTGGGCCGGCCGTTCCCGCTGCCGAAGGAGCCGGTGCCGACGATCCTCGTCGGCGGCGGCTACGGCAGCGCACCGCTGTTCTGGCTCGCCGAGAGCCTGCGCGAGCGGGGCTGCCGGGTCGAGATGGTCCTCGGGGCGGCGACCGAGTCCCGGCTGTTCGGGGTTGTCGAGGCGCGTCGCTGCGCCGACGGCGTCACGATCACCACCGACGACGGCTCGCTGGGCCACCGCGGCTGGGTGTCCGACGTGCTGCCCGAGCTGATCCGCAACACGGGGGCTGGTGTCGTCTACGGCTGCGGACCCATGGGAATGCTGCGCTCCATCACGGAGGTCGCCACCGCCGAGGGTGCCGTCGCCCAGGTGGCGGTCGAGGAGTCCATGGCCTGCGGTGTCGGCGTGTGCATGACGTGCGTCATGCCGGTGCGCGGGAACGACGGCGTGACCCGCATGGTGCGCTCGTGCGTCGAGGGACCGGTCTTCCGCGGCGACCGAGTCCGGTGGGAGTCGTTCGAGAACGGGTACTGCACGGTGCCGGCCGACGCGCTAGGCGCGCCGAAGGAGGGGGGTCACTGATGGGCGTCTTCGGAAGCACCCGGCTGCCCGGCCTCGGCACGAAGACGCGGCCGGAGGCGACGCACCACGGCCACTCGGTCTCCGACGCCGCCGACGACGCGGCCGCGCGAGGTGCGGACCCGGCGCCCGCCGTGGACATGTCGGTCGACCTCGCGGGTGCCGTGCTGCCCAGCCCGATGATGACGGCCTCCGGCTGCGCGGCCAACGGCAAGGAGCTGCACCGCTTCTTCGACGTCACCGAGCTGGGCGCGTTCGTCACCAAGTCGGTGATGGCCGAGCCCCGGTCCGGGCGTGGCACCCCGCGCATGGCCGAGACGCCGTCGGGGATGCTCAACTCGATCGGCCTGCAGGGGCCGGGCATCAGGGCCTTCGTCGCGAACGACCTGCCGTGGCTGAAGAAGGCCGGCGCCCGCGCCATGGTCTCGATCGCCGGCTCGACCAGTGGCGAGTTCGCCGACGTGGCGGCCACGCTGCGGGCGAGCGATGCCTTCGACGCCGTCGTCGGCGTCGAGGTCAACATCTCCTGCCCCAACGTCGCGAACCGCGGCCTCGTCTTCGCGTGCGACCCGCACGCCTCGGCCAAGGTCGTCGCCCTGGTCCGCGAGCAGCTGCCGCGCGACATCCCGATCTTCGCCAAGCTGACCCCGGACGTGACCGACATCGTGACCATCGCCCAGGCGGCGGTGAAGGCCGGCGCCGACGGACTGACGATGATCAACACGCTGCTCGGCATGGTCATCGACACCGACCTGCTGCGCCCGCAGCTCGGCGGGGTCACCGGCGGGCTCTCCGGCCCGGCGGTCCGGCCGGTCGCGGTGCGCGCGGTGTGGCAGGTGCGCGCCGCGATGCTCCAGGGGCGGCTCCCGTTCGTGCCGATCATCGGCGTCGGGGGAGTGCGCACCGGTCGTGACGCCCTCGAGCTCGTGGCCGCCGGCGCCAGCGCCGTGCAGGTCGGCACCGCCACGTTCAACGACCCGACCGCTCCGGTGCGAGTCGGGCGCGAGCTGCGAGAGCTGCTGCAGCACAAGGGGTTCGCCCGCTTCACAGACGTGGTGGGCATCGCACACGAGAGGGTGGGGTAGATGGCAGACGACGAGACCACCGAGGTGACGCCGGAGCGCCAGAGCTTCGGCGAACGCCTGAGCGCGGCGATGGCCGAGCACGGGCCGCTGTGCGTCGGCATCGACCCGCACCCGGGCCTGTTCGACCACTGGGACCTCCCGCACACGGCGAAGGGCCTGGAGCGGTTCACCATGAGCTGCGTCGAGGCCTTCGGCGGCACCGTCGCCGCTGTGAAGCCGCAGTCGGCCTTCTACGAGCAGTTCGGGTCGGCGGGGATCGCGGTGCTCGAGAAGGCGCTGGCCGCCCTGCGTGACGCCGGCACCCTGACAGTGCTCGACGCCAAACGCGGTGACATCGGGTCGACCATGGCCGCCTATGCCATGGCCTACCTCTCCGACCACGCGCCGCTGCGTGCGGACGCCGTGACCCTCAGCCCGTACCTGGGGTACGGCTCCCTGCGGCCTGCCATCGACACCGCGCTGGGCACCGGTCGCGGCGTCTTCGTGCTCGCGCTGACCTCCAACCCCGAGGGGGCCTCCGTGCAGCACGCGGGTGGGCCGGGTGCGTCCGTGGCGGGGGGAGTCGTGGCAGCGGTTCGCGAGGACAACCACAAGGCTGCCCGCAAGGGCCAGCTCGGCAGCGTCGGCATGGTCGTGGGGGCCACGACCGGCAGCGCCGTCGAGCACCTCCAGCTCGACCTCGCCTCGGCGAACGCACCGCTGCTCGCGCCGGGCATCGGCGCGCAGGGAGGCACGGCCGAGGACCTGCGCCGGGTCTTCGGCTCCGCCCTTCCGGGCGTGCTCGCGGCCTCGAGCCGCGAGGTGCTCGCGGCCGGCCCCGGCGTGGCCGCCCTGCGCACCCGCGCGCGGGAGACCGCCGAGGTCCTGCGGGAGATGCTCGCCTAGATGCTGGTGCCCACCCGAGCGCGGCGGTCCCTGGCAGTCGTCGGGGCCCTCGCCGCGACCCTGTCGGCTGCCGGCTGCGGTGGCTACGACCGCGACGCCTACTGCGCAGCGGTGCGGGAGGTCCGCCAGCCGGCCGAGCTCGGCGGCTCGACGTCCGGCGACGACTCCCTGGCAGATGACGGCGTGGCAGACGACGGCGTGGCAGACGACGGCGTCGGACCGGCCAGCCCGACCACCGAGGACGACGCCGCCCTGCGCGCCTACCTGGAGCAGGTGCGTGGCCTGGAGGATCTGGCGCCGCGCGAGGACGAGGAGCAGTGGCAGACGCTGCGGGAGGGCCTGGAGTCGGTCATGACCGAGGGTCGTGTCGACGTCGACAAGGTCGAGAAGGCCCAGCGACAGCTCACCCTGATGGCCCAGGCGGCGGACACGCTCGACACCAGCCTGGTCGGCGAGTGCGGGGTCGGTCTCAGTGACGGCTGAGACCTCGGCTGGCACGTGGGTCGGGACGGCTGGCTGGGACGGTCGGCGGGGTCAGCTGGAAGTGGACTCCCGGGAGGCGCGAGGCCGCCCGACATTGCTAGAGTCGCAAGCCAGCCCAAGCCATGCGGCTGTCGCCGCCCTGACCGAGGAGTTCTGACCGTGGCCCTTCCCCCGCTGACCCCGGAGCAGAGGGCAGCAGCCCTGGAAAAGGCCGCGGTCGCCCGCCGCGAGCGAGCGGCGGTGAAGAACCGGCTCAAGTACGCCCAGGGATCCCTGAAGGACGTCATCGCCGACGGCAAGGACAACGACGTCGTGGGCAAGATGAAGGTCTCGGCGCTGCTCGAGTCGATGCCGGGCGTCGGCCGCGTCCGGGCGCGCCAGATCATGGAGGAGGTCGGCATCTCCGAGAGCCGGCGCGTGCGCGGTCTGGGCCAGAACCAGATCTCCGCCCTGCTCTCCCGCTTCGACCAGGCGTGAGCCACCCGCACCGTCTGGTCGTCCTCGCCGGGCCGACCGCAGTCGGCAAGGGCACGATCGCGGCCTACATCCGCGAGCACTTCCCCGAGGTGTGGCTGTCCGTCTCCGCCACGACGCGGGTGCCACGGCCGGGGGAGCGCGACGGGGTGCACTACCACTTCGTCGACGAGGCCGAGTTCGAGCGCATGCGCGAGGCCGGTGAGCTCCTCGAGTGGGCCGTCGTCCACGGGCGCGCGAGCTACGGCACTCCGCGCAAGCCGGTCGAGCAGGCGCTGGCCGAAGGTCGCATGGCCCTGCTGGAGATCGACCTCCAGGGCGCCCGCCAGGTGCGGGAGGCCATGCCCGAGGCGTTCTTCGTGTTCCTGGCCCCGCCGAGCTGGGACGAGCTGGTCCGCCGCCTCGTCGGCCGGGGCACCGAGGACGCGGAAGAGCGCGAGGCCCGGTTGGCCACCGCCCGGCGCGAGCTGGAGGCGGCCACGGAGTTCGACGTCACCATCGTCAACGACGAGGTTCGGCATGCGGCGGAACAGCTCGTATCATTGATGCGGACCCACTGACCTACATCACATCAACAGAACTGAGAGCCACCGTGTCTGGAACCGTCGCCAACCCCATCGGCATCACCAACCCGCCGATCGACGACCTCCTGGAGAAGGCGGACTCCAAGTACGCCCTGGTCATCTACTCGGCCAAGCGCGCCCGCCAGATCAACGCGTACTACTCCCAGCTCCAGGAGGGCCTGCTCGAGTACGTCGGCCCGCTCGTCGACGCCCAGGTCCACGAGAAGCCGATGTCGATCGCGCTGCGCGAGATCAACCAGGGCCTGCTCACCTCCGAGCCCATCGAGAGCTGACGGACGGGGACCGCGGGGGCTGAGGGCACACCGGCGTGCGCATCGTCCTGGGGGTCAGCGGGGGCATCGCGGCCTACAAGGCCTGTTCCCTCCTTCGCCTGTTCACCGAGGCCGGGCACGACGTCACCGTCGTGCCGACCGCCTCGGCCCTGCAGTTCGTCGGCGCCCCCACCTGGGCGGCGCTGTCCGGCAAGCCGGTCCAGACCGACGTCTGGACGTCGGTCCACGAGGTCCCGCACGTGCGGCTCGGGCAGAACGCCGACCTCGTCGTCGTGGCCCCCGCCACCGCTGACCTCCTCGCGAAGGCCGCGGCGGGCATGGCCGACGACCTCCTCACGACCACGCTGCTGACCGCCCGCTGCCCGGTGGTCATGGCCCCGGCGATGCACACCGAGATGTGGGAGCACGCCGCCACGCAGGCCAACGTCGCCACCCTCAGCGAACGCGGCGTCCACGTGATCCCGCCTGCCTCCGGACGGCTGACCGGCGCCGACACCGGTCCCGGCCGCCTGCCCGAGCCGGAGGAGCTGTATGCCGTGTGCGAGCGGATGCTCGCCCACCGCCACTTCGGGCCTGACGGGCCGGGGACCCAGCCCGGCGGCATACCGGAGAACGCCGCGTCAGCGGCGCTGCCGCTCGCCGGCCGTCACGTCGTCGTCTCGGCGGGCGGCACCCGGGAACCGCTCGACCCGGTGCGGTTCCTCGGCAACCGCTCGTCCGGCAAGCAGGGCTACGCCCTGGCCGCGGTGGCCGCCGAGCGTGGCGCGGCGGTCACCCTCGTCGCCGCCAACACGTCGCTGTCGGCGCCCGCAGGCGTGACGGTCGTGCCGGTGCAGACCGCCCTCGAGCTCCAGGAGGCCGTCGGCAAGGCGGCCGAGGACGCCGACGTGGTGGTCATGGCGGCAGCTGTGGCCGACTTCCGCCCGGCCAGCTACGCGGGCAGCAAGATCAAGAAGACGCACGACCCGGCCGCGCCCGACCAGGCGCCGACGATCGAGCTGGTCCGCAACCCCGACATCCTCGCCGAGCTGGTGGCAGGCCGCGGCGACGAGGCCTCGCCCGTCATCGTGGGTTTTGCCGCCGAGACCGGCGACGAGGTGGGGTCCGTGCTCGACCACGGGCGCGCGAAGCTGGCCCGCAAGGGCTGCGACCTGCTGGTGGTCAACGAGGTGGGGGAGACCAAGACCTTCGGCCAGGACCAGAACACCGTGCACATCCTGCGGCAGGGCTCCTCCCACGTCGTCGACGCCGGTCCGGCCTCGAAGACAGTCGTCGCGGCCGCGGTGTGGGATGCCGTGCAGCAGATCCTGTAGGCACGGCTAGACTCGCCGGAGCCCGCGCGGGCCACCCCCTGCGCCGGTGAAGCCAGCAGCCGCTGCCACGAAGGAGATACCGGGTGTCCGCACGCCTGTTCACGTCCGAGTCCGTCACCGAGGGACACCCCGACAAGATCTGTGACCAGATCTCGGACTCGATCCTCGACGCCATGCTCGAGCAGGACCCCGGCAGCCGCGTCGCCGTCGAGACCATGGTCACGACGGGTCTGGTGCACGTGGCGGGCGAAGTGACCACCGAGGCGTACGTCGAGATCCCGCGCATCGTGCGCGACACCGTCCTGGCCATCGGCTACGACTCGTCCACCAAGGGCTTCGACGGCGAGTCCTGCGGGGTGGAGGTGTCCATCGGCCAGCAGAGCCCGGACATCGCCCAGGGCGTCGACACCGCCTACGAGAACCGCACCGGCGGCTACGACCCGCTCGACAAGCAGGGCGCCGGCGACCAGGGCCTGATGTTCGGCTTCGCCTGCGAGGACACCCCCGAGCTGATGCCGCTGCCGATCTTCCTCGCGCACCGGCTCTCCGAGCGCCTCACCGCGGTCCGCAAGGCCGGCGAGGTGCCCTACCTCCGTCCCGACGGCAAGACGCAGGTCACCATCGAGTACGACGGCGACCGCGCCGTCCGCCTCGACACCGTGGTGCTCTCCACCCAGCACGCTGCCGACGTCTCGCTCGACGACCTGCTGACGCCGGACATCGAGCACCACGTCATCCGCCCGGTGCTCGAGGAGCTCGCCGACCACGGCACCGACCTCGACGTCTCGCGGTACCGCTCCCTGATCAACCCGACCGGCCGCTTCGAGATCGGCGGCCCGATGGGCGACGCCGGTCTCACCGGCCGCAAGATCATCGTCGACACCTACGGCGGCATGTCCCGCCACGGTGGCGGCGCCTTCTCGGGCAAGGACCCGTCGAAGGTGGACCGCTCGGCCGCCTACGCGATGCGCTGGGTCGCCAAGAACGTCGTCGCCGCCGGCCTGGCCCGCCGCTGCGAGGTGCAGGTGGCGTACGCCATCGGCAAGGCCCAGCCGGTGGGGCTCTACGTCGAGACCTTCGGCACCGAGAGCGTGCCGGTGGACAAGATCCAGAAGGCGATCTCGACCGTCTTCGACCTGCGCCCGCTGGCGATCGTCGAGGACCTCGACCTGCTCCGCCCGATCTACAAGCCGACCGCCGCCTACGGGCACTTCGGCCGCACCCACGCCGACGGCGTCTCCAACGCCTTCACCTGGGAGCGCACCAACCGCGTTGAGCAGCTCCAGCGGGCGGCCAAGGACTGACCGTCGGGACCGCCCTCACGACGGGCCGTCAGGGCTCCCCGCTAGGTTCACGGCGTGGGTGACATGAGTGGGCAGGAGGCGACCGGCCAGCTCGAGCTGATCCGCTCGGGCCTGCCCCGCAAGCCCCGTCGCACGACCTCGACCGAGGCGACCGCAGCACACCTGCCGGTCGCCTCGGTCCACGTCGACACCGGGTTGGCGCACCTCGACCGGCCGTTCGAGTACACCGTGCCCGCCTCCCTCGACGAGGCGGCGCAGCCCGGGGTGCGCGTCAAGGTGCGCTTCGCCGGCCAGGACCTCGACGGCTTCGTCCTCGAGCGCAAGGCCGCCGCGGAGCACGAGGGCCGACTGGCGCCGCTGCGCAAGGTGGTCTCGCCCGAGCCCGTGCTCGTCCCCGAGGTGCTCGCGGCCGCGCGGGCCACCGCCGAGCGGTATGCCGGGACGTTGGGTGACGTGCTCCGCCTCGCCATCCCGCCGCGGCACGCGGCGGCGGAGAAGGCGCTGGCCACCGAGCCGCCCGAGCCCGGGTTGCTTCCGCCCTCCGTGGAGCCGTCGCCCTGGGACCGGTACCCCGCCGGCCGGCACTTCCTGACCCACCTCGAGCGTGGCGGCAACCCGGCGGCGTCGTGGCTGGCCCTGCCGACCCCTGACCCGGCCACACCATGGCCCCAGGCCCTGGCCGAGGCCGCGCGGGCTGCGTTGTCATCAGGACGCGGCACGGTCATCGTGGTGCCCGACCACCGTGACGTGCGACGCGTGGACGCCGCACTGACGGCCACGCTCGGCCCGGGCCGACACGTGCGGCTGACGGCCGACCAGGGGCCGCAGGCGCGCTACACCGCGTGGCTGAAGGTGCTCCGGGGGCACGTGCAGGTGGTGGTCGGCACCCGAGCGGCGTCGTTCGCGCCGGTGCGCGACCTCGGCCTGGTCGTCTGGTGGGACGACGGCGACGACCTCCACGAGGAGCCGCGCTCGCCCTACCCGCACGTGCGGGAGGTGCTGGCCGCGCGGGCCCGGCTTTCCGGCGCGGCGCTGCTGTCCGCCGGCTTCACTCGCACGACAGCCGTCCAGGCCTGGCTGGAGAGTGGCAGTGTCAGGCCCATCGAGGCGACCACCGCCACCGTACGGGCGGCAGTGCCGCGGGTCCGGGTGGCGGGGGAGGGCGCCGAGCTCGAGCGCGACCCTGCCGCCGCCAGCGCGCACCTGCCGTCACTCGCGTGGCGGACGGCGAAGGAGGCCCTGGCGCACGGGCCGGTGCTCGTGCAGGTGCCCCGGCGGGGCTACCTGCCGTCGATGTCGTGCCAGACCTGCCGCACGCCGGCGCGCTGCGCGCACTGCCACGGTCCACTCGCGCTGCCGGCCCCCGGAGCCGCACCGGCCTGCCGTTGGTGCGGTCGTGGCGCTGCAGGGTTCGAGTGCTCCCGCTGCGGTGGGCACACCCTGCGCTCGTCCGTGGTCGGTGCCCGGCGCACGGCCGAGGAGCTGGGGCGTGCGTTTCCGGGTGTGCCGGTCCACACGTCCGGCTCGGGCGAGGTGCTCGACCGGGTGGCAGCCACGCCCAGCCTGGTGATCGCGACTCCGGGCGCCGAGCCGGTCGCCGACGGCGGGTACGCCGCGGTGCTGCTGCTCGACGCCTGGGCCTCGCTCGACCGCCCGGCGCTGACCGCGGGCGAGGAAGCCGTGCGCCGATGGCTCGGCGCCGCGGCGTTGGGCCGGGGCGCGTCAGACGGCGGCGTCGTCGTGCTGTGCGGGGCGCCCACGCACACGACGCTCCCGCCGGTCGAGGCCGTGGTCCGCTGGGACCCGGCCTGGTTCGCGGAGCGCGAGCTGGGCGAGCGGCGCGAGCTGCGGCTGCCGCCGACGGTCCGGATGGCGGCGCTCACCGCCCCCCGGCGCCCGCTGGAGGAGGCGCTGCGGTCACTGCGGCACCAGGGCCTTCCGGAGAGCACCGAGGTGCTCGGGCCGCTGCCCGCCGGGGAGGAGGCGCTGCGCCACCTGCTGCGGGTGCCCCTGGAGGACGGCCCGGCCCTGGCGTCGGCGCTGACAGCGCTGCGCGGCGTGCGCAGCGCGCACAAGGAGTCCGTCACAGTGACGGTGCGCGTCGACCCGCCCGACATCGGCAGCTGAGGCGGGCCGCTGTCGGCTGACCAGCGCGGGAGGGTTCATCCGCGGCACCTAGACTGGCCCGCGTGTCGATCCAGAACATCCGCCTCTTCGGCGACCCGGTCCTTCGCACCCCGGCCGAGCCCGTCGTCGACTTCGACAAGGAGCTGCGCCAGCTCGTCCGCGACCTGACCGACACCATGGTCGACGCCCCCGGCGCCGGCCTCGCCGCGCCGCAGATCGGCGTGGGCCTGCGCGTCTTCACCTACTGGGTCGACGGCGAGCTCGGCCACCTGGTCAACCCCGACCTCGACCTCTCCAGCGAGCTGCAGGAGGGCCCCGAGGGGTGTCTGTCCTTCCCGGGGCTCCAGTTCGACACGCCCAGGGCGCTCCGCGTCGTCGCCAAGGGCTTCAACCAGTTCGGCGAGCCGGTGCTCCTCGAGGGTTCGGAGCTGCTCGCTCGCGCGATCCAGCACGAGACCGACCACCTCGACGGCATCCTGTTCATCGACCGCCTCGACCGCGAGCAGCGCAAGCTGGCCATGAAGGCCGTGCGCGAGGCCGAGTGGGCGGGACAGCCGGCGCCCACGGTGAAGGTCAGCCCGCACAGCACCTTCGGCCGGGGCATGTGACATGCGGCTGGTCTTCGCCGGCACCCCCGAGGTGGCCCTGCCCTCCCTCGACGCCCTGCTCGCCTCGCGGCACGACGTCGTAGCCGTCGTCACCCGCCCCGACGCCCGTGCGGGCCGCGGACGCACGCTCGTGCCCTCGCCCGTCCGGCAGCGGGCGGAGGAGGCCGGCCTCGAGGTGCTCACCCCGGCGAAGCCGTCCGACCCGGTGTTCCAGGAGCGCCTGCGCGAGCTGGCCCCCGACGCCTGCCCCGTGGTGGCCTACGGCGCGCTGGTGCCGCCGTCGGCGCTGGAGATCCCGCGCCACGGCTGGGTGAACCTGCACTTCTCGCTGCTGCCCGCCTGGCGTGGTGCAGCCCCGGTGCAGCACGCGATCATGGCCGGCGACGAGGTCACCGGCGCCTCCACGTTCCTCCTGGAGAAGGGCCTCGACACCGGCCCGGTCTTCGGTGTGATGACCGAGACGATCCGGCCGCGCGACACGGCCGGCGACCTGCTGGGCCGCCTGGCCGAGGCCGGGGCGGGGCTGCTGGTGGCGACCCTCGACGGCATCGAGGACGGCACCCTGGTGCCCCGGCCGCAGCCCGGCGAGGGCGTCTCGCTCGCGCCGAAGATCGAGGTCGAGGACGCGCGGGTCCGCTGGTCCAGGCCTGCCCGGGCGGTCGACCGGCAGGTGCGGGGCTGCACCCCGGCGCCGGGCGCCTGGACCGTCTTCCGCGGCGAGCGGGTCAAGCTCGGCCCGGTGACACCGCTGGACACGGCCGGGTCGAGCGGTCCCGCCGCAGAACCCACTGGCCTCGGCCCGGTGCCAGACCTGCCTCCCGGAGAGCTGCACGTCACCAAGCGCGCCGTCGCCGTCGGCACGGCCTCTGGCGCCGTCGTGCTGGGCGAGGTGCGCCCGCACGGCAAGAAGCCCATGCCCGCGGCGGACTGGGCCAGGGGAGTGCGGATCCAAGCCGGCGAGAGGTTCGAGGATGAGTGAGCAGCCGCGACACCAGCGGGGCGGTCAGGAGGGCGGTCGTGGGGGTCGTGGCGGCCAGGACGGCGGAAGTCGTGGCGGCCAGGGCGGCGGAGGTCGTGGTGGTCAGGGCGGGCCGCGGAGCGGCGGCCGCCGCTACTCCGCGCAGCGGCCGAGCGAGCGGTCGCGCACGACCGACCCGCAGCGGCTCGCGGCCTACACGGTGATGCGCGCGGTCGCCGAGGGCGCGTACGCCAACCTCGAGCTGCCGAAGGTGCTGCGCGACAAGCGCATCCACGGCCGCGACGCCGCGTTCACCACCGAGCTGGTCTACGGCGCGATCCGGCTCCAGGGCCTCTACGACCCGATCATCGCCCAGGCTGCCGGGCGCCCCCTCTCGAAGATCGACGACAACGTGCTCGACACCCTCCGCCTCGGCGCGCACCAGCTGTTGGGGATGCGCGTGCCGGCGCACGCCGCCGCCGACGAGACCGTGGGCCTGGCGCGCCGGGTCAACGGTGCCGGTGCCGCGGGCTTCGTCAACGCGGTCATGCGCCGCGATCAGCGAGCGCTCCCTCGAGGAGTGGCTGACCCTCGTCGTCCCCCGGGACGCGCCGTCGGCCGCCCGCCTGGCCATCGAGCAGTCGCACCCCGAGTGGGTGGTCAAGGCCATGCGCGCGGCCCTGCTGGGTCACCACGCGTCGACCCCGGAGACGGTGGAGGCCGACCTCGAGCGGCTGCTCGCCAGCGACAACGCCGCGCCCCGGGTCTCGCTGGTGGCGCGCCCGGGCCTCGCCGACGTCGACGAGCTCGTCGAGGCCGGCGCCGAACGCTCCCCGCTCTCACCGGTCGGTGCGGTGCTCGCCGGGGGCGACCCGGGCGGCATACCGGCGGTGCGCGAGGGACGGGCCGCGGTGCAGGACGAGGGCTCCCAGCTGCTCGCCCTCGCCCTGGCCGCCGTGCCCGTGGAGTCGGCGGGCACCGAGCAGTGGCTCGACCTGTGCGCCGGCCCGGGGGGCAAGGCCGGCCTCCTCGCCTCGTTGGCCCTCCAGGCCGACGCCGACCTCGTGGCCAACGAGGTGAGCCCGCACCGCGCCGACCTGGTGCGCCAGACCCTGAGGGCTGCCGCAGACCGGGCCGCGGAGCAGGGGCGCCGGCTCGAGGTGCGCACCGCGGACGGGCGCACCGTGGGGGAGGACGAGCCGGGTCGCTACCAGCGGGTGCTCGTCGACGCGCCCTGCACCGGTCTGGGTGCCCTTCGTCGCCGGCCCGAGGCGCGGTGGCGCCGCCAGCCCGGCGACCTCGCGGACCTCGGCCGGCTGCAGCGCGAGCTGCTCGCTGCCGCCATCGACGCCACCGCCCCGGGTGGGGTCGTCGCCTACGCGACGTGCAGCCCGCACCTGGCGGAGACGCAGTTCGTGGTCTCCGACACCACCAAGCGGCGCGACGACGTCGAGCTGGTCGACGCGCGGCCCTTCTTCAGGGACGCCTCGGGTGTGCAGGTCGACACCCTCGGTGAGGGGCCGACCGTGCAGCTGTGGCCGCACCTGCACGGCACGGACGGCATGTTCCTGGCCCTGCTGCGCAAGCGCCCCTGAGCTGACACCAGACAGACTCGCACTGGGACGGACTCAACCTTTGCGGGCTGCCGGCCGTTGTAGGGCATCAGCGGTGGTCGAGCAGGAGGGAGCGGGGAATGCGGGGTCACGACGAGGAGGACTTCGTCAGCTTCGTCGCGTCGGCCTCACCCCGCCTCCTGAAGGCTGCGTGGTTCCTGTGCGGAGACCCGCACCGAGCCGAGGACCTCGTGCAGGCCGCCCTGGAGAAGGTCTACCTGCGCTGGGGACGGCTGCGCGACGACGAGCCGTTGGCGTACGCGAGGCGGTGCCTGTTCACGCAGCAGGCCGACGAGGGCCGGCGGAGGCGACGAGAGGTGCTGACCGACACCCCTCCCGAGCGGTCCGCCGCGGCGGGTGACCCGGGAGCGACGGACGAGGTCGTCGCGCTGCTGCGCACGCTGCCGACGCGCGAACGCCAGGTCGTGGTCATGCGGTACTACGCCGACCTGCCGGAGACGGAGGTCGCCGAGCTGCTCGGCGTGAGTGTGGGGACGGTCAAGAGCTGCGGCTCACGGGGGTTGGCTCGGCTGCGCGCCGCGCTCACCCCGTCGACCGCCCAGGGAAGCCAGGAGGAGGACTGCCGTGCGTGACGACATGAGGGACCTGCTCGAGGGCGTCGACGCGCCACCCATGCACGTGGATCCGCAGGCGGTGGTCGCCGGCGGACGGCGGCGCCACCGGCGTCGAACCGCTGCTGCCACAGGCCTGCTCACGGCGGTGGTCGCGGTGCTGGCCGTCGGTGCGACGGCGGGCCGCGACCTGGGAGGGCCGTCGCTGCTGCCGGCCTCTCCGACGCCGGTCGCCTCGGCACCGGCGACGACCACCGCCACACCCGACCGACCCGTGACGGCTCGCGTCGCCCTGCGGATCGGCCACTGCCATGTGGAGTACGTCGACTTCGACGGTCAGACGTGGGGACTCACGAAGGAGCAGCAGTTCGGCGGGGGCGGTGGGGCGGTGCCCCTGAAGTGGCCGAGCGGGACGGGTCTCATGGAGCGGCTGTCGGCGGACCGCGCCCGCTACACCGACGATGCCGGCACCGTGCTGGACTTCCTCCCCGTTGACGATCCTGCCGTCTTCAGGCTCGAGGGGAAGCTCTGCGCGTAGGCCCCACAGGGCTCAGGATGGCCGGGGGAGCACCCCTGCGCCGGGGATGACCTCGAAGACGAGCTGGGTCTCGGTGTGCCGCACCGCCGGGTGCACGGTGATGTGCTCGAGCACCAGGTCGCGCAGGGCCGCGGCCGACGACACGGCCACGTGGACGAGGTAGTCGTCCTCGCCGGCGACGTGGAAGATCGTCAGCGCGCCGGGGACGTCGGCGAGGGTGGCGTGGAAGCTCTTCACGTGGTCGCGGCTGTGGCTGCCGAGCCTGACCTTGATGACGGCCTGGATCCCCAGGCCGAGGGCGGCGGGGTCGACCTCGGCGCGGAAGCGCGTGATGACGCCGGCGTCGCGCAGCCCCCGCACGCGCTGGATGCAGGTGGACTCGGCGATGCCGACCCTGGCGGCGAGCGCGGCGTTGGTGAGGCGGCCGTTCTCCTCGAGCTCGGAGAGGATCCGCAGGTCGGTGAGGTCGAGGGCGGCGGGGCGCGGTTTCTTCGGCGACGACGGTGTGGCCACGCGCTGATTGTGCAGGAAACCACGAGCTTGCGTGGCTGGTCGACAGGTTCTGCGATGTCCCTTGAGACACGGCGCGGAAACCACGAACCTGCGGCCATGACCAGCGACTGGGGCAAGGGCGCCCTCTTCTCCGGCTCGGACTCCCTCGCAGTGCACGCCGGCCGCGACGACCTCACCACCCTCGGGGTCCACGCCCCACCGCTGGACCTGTCGTCGACGAACCCGCTCCCGGGGGTCGACTGCGGCGGGGAGTCCTACGAGGCCATGGCGACCGGCGGCCGGCCCACCGAGGGCGGCAACGTCTACGCGCGGCTCTGGAACCCCACCGTGGCGCGGTTCGAGTCGGCGCTGGCCGCTCTGGAGCACACCGACGAGGCGGTCGCCTTCGCCTCCGGCATGGCGGCGGTGACGGCAGCCGTCCTGGCGGCCCAGCTGCGCCACCGCGAGGAGCGAGGAGGGAGGGCCGGGCACGTGGTCGCCGTGCGTCCCCTCTACGGCGGCACCGACCACCTGCTCGCCTCCGGGCTGCTCGGCGTCGACGCGACCTTCTGCGGCCCCTTCGGCGTGGCCGCCGCGCTGCGGCCGGAGACGTGCCTCGTGGTCGTCGAGACCCCCGCCAACCCCACCCTCGAGCTGGTCGACATCACCTCCGTCGTGGAGGCCGCGCAGGGGCGCCCTGTGCTCGTGGACAACACCTTCGCCACGCCGGTGCTGCAGAACCCGGTCGACCACGGTGCCTCGCTGGTGCTCCACAGCGCCACCAAGTACCTCGGGGGACACGGGGACGCGGTCGGCGGCGTGGTGGCCGGTGACGCTGCCTGGGCGGCGGCGCTGCGCCGGGTGCGCGCGGTGACCGGCGGGATCCTCCATCCCATGGCCGCCTACCTGCTGCACCGCGGCCTGCCGACGCTGCCGGTGCGGGTGCGCTCGCAGCAGGCGTCGGCCGAGAAGATGGCCGGCTGGCTCGCAGCCCACCCCGCGGTGCGGCGGGTGTACTTCCCGGGGACGCCCGAGGGAGACCCGGCGGGGCTGGTGGGTCGCCAGATGCGGGGGCCCGGCGCGATGGTGGCCATCCAGCTCGCCGGCGGCTACGCCCAGGCCGCGCAGGTGGCCGAACGGGTGCGGTTGTTCACCCACGCGGTCTCGCTCGGCGGCGTCGACTCGCTCATCCAGCACCCCGCGGCGCTCACCCACCGTCCCGTGGCGCCGGAGGCCCGGCCGTCGTCCGACATCCTGCGCCTGTCGATCGGCCTCGAGGACGTCGCCGACCTGCAGGCCGACCTGGCGCAGGCGCTCGGCTGAGGCTCGGCGACGGACGTCACGGCCTCACGGCGCAAAGGACGTCACGGCCTCACAGCGTAAGGACGCCCAGCCTCACCCGTTGAGCGACACCAGCGCCCGGCGGATCTGCTCGGCGGCCGGCCGTGCCCCGAGCTCGTCGTGACGGCGCGCCGCCTCCTCGAACCACCGGCGCGCCTCGGTGGGGTGGCCGAGCCGCAGGGACACCAGGGCGGCAGCCCGGGCGAGCTCGGCGTCGAGGGCCGGCGAACCGCAGTGGCACGCCTGGCCGTGGGCCTGCCTCAGGTGCTCCTGGGCGGCGACGGGGTCATTCACGGCTGCCGCTGCCTCCGCTGCGACGGCGTGGGCCTCGGCCAGGCCCGGGGCGTTGTCGGGTCGTCGCCGCATGCCGGCCAGCCCCTGCTCCGCCAACGCCGCCGCCTGCTGGGGGCTGCCTTCGCGCAAGGCGATCCGGCTGAGGAGCACCGAGCAGTACGCCTCGTCGACGTCCACGCCGGGGTCGCCGAGCCGGGCGTACAGCGACCTGGCCCGGGTCACCAGCTCAGTCGCCTCCTCCACCAGGCCGCGGCGCAGTCGCAGGTCTCCGAGGATGCGCAGCCGGCCGGCCTCGGCCAGCTCGTCGGTGTGCGGCGAGGCGAGGAGCGCCTCGGCGAGGGGGTCGTCGCCGACCTCCATGGCAACGGCCGCACGCAGGTGCTGCAGGCCCGCGTGGGCTGGTCGGTCACCCAACAGCCCCGCAGCCTCGGCGTAGCGGCCGAGCCCCACCAGGGCGGCGCCGCGGACCAGGTCCGGCCCGTCAGGGGAGGCCCCGCGCACCTGCGAGCCGTGCGGGTGCAGCAGTGCCAGCGCCACGGCATACCGGCCGGTGCGAACGGCGCTGGCGGCCTGCAGGACGCGCACCGCGGGGCGGGTGCGGCACGACGGCAGGGGATGGTCGATCACCTCCGCGTGGCGTCCTTGTGCCGCAAGGCTGTTCATGGACCGCACGATGCGACGGTCACGCAGCCCTGACACCGCCGTGTGGCCGAGCAGCGCCAGCGTCACCAGTCCCCAGATCACCCACAGCACGCCCAGATGGTGCAGGACACAACCATTCCCGCGGCGTCGAATCGGTGGAAAAGCAGCCGTTAGGGTGAGCACGTGCAGATCTCCCCGAGCATCCTCTCCGCGGACTTCGCCAACCTCGAGTCGGAGCTGCGGCGGATCAGCAACGCCGACTGGGCCCACGTCGACGTCATGGACGGGCACTTCGTGCCGAACCTGACCCTCGGCCTCCCGGTGGTCGAGGCGCTCGCCAAGGTCAGCCCCATCCCGCTCGACTGCCACCTCATGATCGAGGACCCGGACCGCTGGGCACCGCAGTACGCCGAGGCCGGTGGTGCGTCGGTCACCTTCCACGTCGAGGCCGCTGCCGACCCGCGGATGCTGGCCCGGAACCTGCGCGCTGCAGGGGCTCGCGCCGGCATGGCCGTCAAGCCGAACACCGCGTTCGCGCCCTACGAGGAGCTGTTGCCCGAGCTCGACATGGTGCTCGTGATGACCGTCGAGCCCGGCTTCGGCGGCCAGTCGTTCATGGCCGACCAGATGCCCAAGGTGGCGCAGGTCCGCGAGGCCGTGCGGCGCCACGGCGGCGAGATCTGGGTGCAGGTCGACGGGGGAGTCTCGGCGAGCACCATCGAGCAGTGCGCCGAGGCGGGCGCCGACGTCTTCGTCGCCGGCTCGGCCGTCTACGGGGCAGACGACGCAGCGGCGGCCGTCGACGAGCTGCGCCGGCTCGCGGAGAAGCACCGCCACTGAGGCCCTACCCGCGCAGCGCTCCTGCGGCGCGGGCCCCCGGCCACCCGGCGTGAGGACCGTCACCCGGACACGGGCGCGACGCTGCGTGGCGGCGGTGACATACTGGCCTCACGTGCTCCGGGGTCGGTGCAATTCCGAACCGGCGGTGACAGTCCGCGACCCGACCGCATCCAGCGGCCGGTTGACCTGGTGGAACTCCAGGACCGACGGTGAAAGTCCGGATGGGAGGCAGCACGCGCTGACAGCGGGACCGGTGGGTCTTCGAGTCGACGGACGTCGGCCCGGGCGCGCCGCCTGTGTCACAGGACAGCCCTCCTGCACGTTCCCCGGAGCTCGACGAGAGACATCGTCTGGAGCGACAGGGCAGGACAGTGCAGACCAGGGCCGAGACCACCGACCGGCAGGCGACCGACGTCGTCAACATGCGCCGTGCCCTCGAGCTGGCCGCGTACGGGCCGGTCGCCGACGCCAACCCCCGCGTCGGCTGCGTCATCACCGACGCCGCCGGCGAGGTCGTGGGGGAGGGCTGGCACCGCGGCGCCGGCACCGCGCACGCCGAGGTCGACGCGCTCGGCCACGCCGGCGAACGCGCCCGCGGCGGCACCGCCTACGTCACGCTCGAGCCGTGCAACCACACCGGCCGCACGCAGCCGTGCAGCGCTGCGCTGTATGCCGCGGGGCTGGCCCGCGTGGTCCACGCCCAGTCCGACCCCAACCCCCGGGCGGCGGGCGGAGCCGAGGTGCTGCGGGGGCAGGGGATCGACGTCACCGGGGGAGTGCTGGCCGACGAGGCGCAGGCCCTGAACCGCACGTGGACGCACCTCGTCACGGCCGGCCGCCCCTGGGTGACCTGGAAGCTGGCCGCCACCCTCGACGGCCGCAGTGCCGCCGCCGACGGCACCAGCCAGTGGATCACCGGCGAGGCCGCCCGCGCCGACGTGCACCGGCTGCGCGCCGAGTGCGGCGCCATCCTGGTCGGCACCGGCACCGCGCTCGTCGACGACCCGCAGCTGACCGCGCGGCGCCCCGACGGCAGCCTGTACGCGCGTCAGCCGGTCCGCGTGGTGATGGGGGAGCGGGATCTCCCGTCCGGGGCCCGGGTCCTCGACGAGGCCGCGCCGACGTGGCACCTGCGCACCCGCGACCCGAAGGCCGTGTTGCAGGCCCTGGCCGACGCCGAGGTGCACCGGCTGTGGCTCGAGGGCGGACCCACGGTGGCAGCCGCCTTCCTCAGTGCGGGGCTCGTCGACGAGGTCGTGGCCTACGTCGCGCCGGTGCTGCTCGGCCGCGGCCGCCAGGCGGTGACCGACCTCGGCATCACGACCATCGACGCAGCCCTGCGGCTGCGCCCGACCGACATCACCCTCATCGGCGACGACGTGCGCATCACCGCCGACCTGCACGCGTCCCCCACCACTGGCAACTCCGCCACCACCCACAACGGCAAGGAGCACTGATGTTCACCGGCATCGTCGAGGAGCTCGGCGAGGTGGTCGCCCTCGACCCGGGCGCCGACTCGGCCCGGCTCACCCTGCGCGGGCCGCTCGTCACCAGTGACGCCACCCACGGCGCGTCCATCGCCGTCAACGGCGTCTGCCTCACGGTCGTCGAGCACGGCGACGGCGAGTTCACCGTCGACGTCATGGCGGAGACCCTGAGCCGGTCCAGCCTCGGTGCCCTCCAGCCCGGCGACCGCGTCAACCTCGAGCGGGCCATGGCCGCCAGCAGCCGGTTCGGCGGCCACGTGGTGCAGGGGCACGTCGACGGCACGGCGACGATCCTCGAGCGCGTGCCGGGGGACCGCTGGGAGGTTGTGCGCTTCAGCCTGCCGACCGACCTCGCCCGCTACGTCGTGGAAAAGGGCTCGATCACCGTCGACGGCGTCAGCCTGACCGTCGCGTCCGTCGACGACGACACCTTCACCGTCTCGCTCATCCCGACGACGCTCGAGCTGACGACCTTGGGGCACAAGGGCGTCGGTGACCCGGTCAACCTCGAGGTCGACGTGCTGGCGAAGTACGTCGAGCGACTGCTGGGGGCGACAGCCACCTTCACAGCCGCGACCCCCGTCTCCAGCCCTGCCGCGGAACCCGCCGCGGCCGCCACCACTGCGAAGGACCCCGCATGAACCTGCTGAAGTGGCTCTACGAGGCGCACGTGACCATCGCCGGCCACGACATCGCCTGGCGCGAGATCATCGGCAACGGCTTCGGCTTCGCGTCCGCCATCGGTGGCCTGCGCCGCCGCGTCTGGGCGTGGCCGGTGGGCATCGTCGGCAACGTGCTGCTGTTCACGGTCTTCATCGCCGCGACCTTCGACGCGCAGGCGCAGCAGCCGCTGTTCGGCCAGGCAGGCCGCCAGGTCTTCTTCATCATCACGAGCATCTACGGCTGGTGGCGCTGGAACGAGCACAAGAAGGCCCGCCACGACGCGAGCGGCCACGCGATCACGCCGCGCTGGGCAACGGCCCGCGAGCGCACGGCATACCTGCTGGGCGCCGCCGGCGGTGTGGTGCTCCTGCAGTGGGTGTTCTCCGTCGTCGGCGCGGGCTGGCCGGCGCCGCGCTGGTACTACTGGTGTGACGCCTGGATCTTCGTCGGCTCGATGGTGGCGACCTACGCGATGGCGCGCGGCTGGAACGACTTCTGGCTGGCCTGGATCGCGGTCGACCTCGTGGGCGTGCCGCTGCTGTGGCACTCCGGCTACTACCCGACGGCGATCCTCTTCATCGTCTACGGCGCCCTGGTCGTCTACGGGTTCCTCGTGTGGCTGCGCGCCTCACGGGAAGAGGGCGCACCCACCCCCGAGCTGCAGGAGGCACGCGCATGAGCAGGCTGTCGACCGTCGAGGAGGCCCTCGCCGCGCTGCGGGCCGGGCGGCCCGTGCTCGTGACCGACGACGAGGACCGCGAGAACGAGGGCGACGTCATCCTCGCCGCCGAGACCCTGACCGCGGAGTGGATGGCGTGGGCGATCCGCCACACCTCTGGGTACATCTGCGCGCCGATGCCCAACGCCGTCGCCGACCGGCTGGACCTGCCTCTCATGGTCGCCGACAACCGCGACCCGCTCCGGACCGCCTACACGGTGACGGTCGACGCCGCCGAGGGCGTCACGACAGGCATCTCCGCGGCCGACCGCGCCCACACCGTGCGCACGCTGGCCGACCCGGCAGCGGCGGCCGAGAGCCTGATCCGTCCCGGCCACGTCGTGCCGCTGCGCGCCAAGGACGGTGGTGTCCTCGTGCGCCCGGGGCACACCGAGGCGACCGTCGACCTGTGCCGCCTGGCCGGGCTCGCACCCGTCGGAGCCATCGGCGAGCTGGTCAACGACGACGGCACGATGATGCGCCTGCCCGACGTGCTCGAGCTGGGTGCGGAGCACGACCTGGCGGTCATCACCATCGCCCAGCTCGTCGCCTGGCGGCAGCGGCACGACCGGGTCGAGCGGCTCGCCGAGACGGTGCTGCCCACCGAGCACGGCACCTTCACCGTGACCGGCTTCCGTGACGTCATCACCGGCGACGAGCACCTCGCGCTGGTGAGCCCCCGCGGGCTCGGTGGGAAGGCCCCGCTGGTGCGCCTGCACTCCGAGTGCCTCACCGGGGACGTCCTCGGTTCGATGCGCTGCGACTGCGGTCCCCAGCTGCAGCGGGCGCTGCAGCGCGTCGCGGTCGAGGGCGGCATCGTCGTCTACCTGCGCGGCCACGAGGGCCGCGGTGTCGGACTGCTCGCGAAGCTGCAGGCCTACGCCCTGCAGGACGCCGGCCTCGACACCGTCGACGCCCAGGTCGAGCTCGGCCTGCCCATCGACGCCCGCGAGTATGCCGCGGGGGCGGCCATCCTCACCGAGCTCGGTCTCGAGGCAGTGCGCCTGCTGACCAACAACCCGATGAAGGTGAACGCCATGAGGGAGCACGGGATCCGCGTGGCCGCGGTCGAGCGCATCAGCATCGCGCCGCTGGCCACCAACGAGGTCTACCTGCGCACCAAGCGCGACCGGATGGGCCACGACCTGGTGCTCGACCCGGAGGACAAGGGGGCCACGGCATGAGCGGCCACGGGGCTCCCACCGTCACCGTCGACGCCACCGGACTGCGAGTGGCGATCGTCGCGGCGTCGTGGCACACGACGGTCATGGACGGGCTGGTCGCCGGTGCCCAGCGCGGGCTCGCCGACGCCGGCGTCACCGACGTCCCCCTCGTCCGGGTGCCCGGCACGGTGGAGCTCAGCGTCGCGTGCGCACGTCTCGCGCCGGCATACGACGCGCTGGTCGCGCTCGGTGTCGTGATCCGCGGTGGCACACCGCACTTCGACTACGTCTGCTCCGGCGTGACCCACGGGCTGACCGACGTCAGCGTGCGCACCGGGGTGCCCATCGGGTTCGGTGTGCTCACCTGCGACGACGAGGCGCAGGCCCTCGACCGCGCCGGCCTGCCCGGCTCCGCGGAGGACAAGGGCCACGAGGCCGCCACCGCGGCGGTCGCGACGGCGGTCACCCTCAAGGAGCTCACCAGGTCCTGACCCCGGTGGGTCCGCCGTCCCCACGCTCGTTAGCCTGCCCGGATGAGCGACAACGCCATGCGCCGTGCCCTCGCCCGCGCCCGTGACGGCAAGAGCATCGACGCGGCGGAGGCGCTGACCCTGCTGGGGGCCCGTGGCGAGGACCTGGAGTCGCTCTTCGCGGCCACCACGCGGGTCCGGGACGCCGCGATGGCTGCGGCGGGCCGCCCGGGTGTGGTGACCTACTCGCGCAAGGTGTTCATCCCGCTCACCCGGCTGTGCCGCGACCGCTGCCACTACTGCACGTTCGCCACGGTGCCGCACCGGCTGCCCGCGGCGTTCCTGTCGCCCGACGAGGTGCTCGAGATCGCCCGCGCCGGTGCGGCCCAGGGGTGCAAGGAGGCGCTGTTCACGCTCGGGGACCGGCCCGAGGACCGCTGGCCGGCCGCCCGCGAGTGGCTCGACGCCCATGGCTACGACGACACCCTCTCCTACGTGCGCGCGATGGCGGTGCGGGTGCTGGAGGAGACGGGGCTGCTCCCGCACCTGAACCCCGGCGTGATGACCTGGTCGGACCTGCAGCGGCTCAAGCCCGTGGCGCCGTCCATGGGCATGATGCTGGAGACGACGTCTCGTCGGCTGTTCGAGGAGCGCACCGGCCCCCACTACGGCTCGCCCGACAAGGACCCCGCCGTGCGGCTGCGGGTGCTCGAGGACGCCGGGCGGGTCGGCGTCCCGTTCACGACCGGCCTGCTCGTCGGCATCGGCGAGACCGCCGAGGAGCGGCTCGACGGGATCCTGGCGATCCGCAGGGTGGCCCGGGAGTACGGCGCGGTCCAGGAGTGCATCGTGCAGAACTTCCGCGCCAAGGACGACACCGCCATGCGCGCGGTGCCCGACCTCGGCACCGGGGAGTACCTCGCCACGATCGCGGTGACCCGCCTCCTGCTCGGGCCGTCGGTGAGCGTGCAGGCCCCGCCGAACCTCTCGGACCCCGCGGAGGTCGCCCGGCTGCTCGCGGCCGGGGTCGACGACTGGGGCGGCGTCTCACCGGTGACGCCCGACCACGTCAACCCCGAGCGGCCCTGGCCCGAGGTCGAGAGCCTCGCCCGGTGGACCGCCGAGTCGGGACTGCGGCTGGGGGAGCGGCTCACCGCACACCCACGCTTCGTGCTCGGGGCCCTGCGCGACGACCAGTCGTGGATCGACCCGCGGCTCCACCCGCACGTCGCCGCCCTCGCCGACCCCACGACGGGCCTGGCCCTCGAGGGCGCCCGACCGCAGGGCCTCCCGTGGCAGGAGCCCGACGGTGGCGTCGCCGAGACGGGGGCCGGCACCGGTCGCACCGCGCTGCACCGCGAGGTCGACGAGTCCGGGCGCTCGGCCGACCGGCGCAGCGACTTCGACGAGGTCTACGGCGACTGGTCGGAGGTCGCCGGGCGCATCGAGGCTCCCGCGACGGTCCTCACCTCCGATGCCCGTGCCGCGCTGGCGCGGGCGGAGTCCGACCCGGCAGGCCTGTCGGACGACGACTACCTCGCCCTGCTCACCTGCGACGGGTCGGACCTCGAAGGCCTGGCCACCCTCGCCGACGCGCTGCGCCGGGCGGTCGTCGGCGACGCCGTCACCTACGTCGTGAACCGCAACATCAACTTCACCAACGTCTGCTACGTCGGGTGCCGGTTCTGTGCCTTCGCCCAGCGCAAGAGCGACGCCGACGCCTACACGCTCTCGCTGGAGGAGGTCGGGGCGCGAGCGGCCGAGGCGCAGGCGCTCGGCGCCACGGAGGTCTGCCTCCAGGGTGGGATCTCGCCGGACCTCAAGGGCAGCGCCTACGCCGACATCGTGCGGGCGGTCAAGCGAGCGGCTCCCGGCATCCACGTGCACGCCTTCTCCCCGATGGAGATCGCCACGGCGTCGGCCAAGGCGGGCGTGTCGCCCCGAGCGTGGCTGGAGGAGCTCAAGGACGCCGGGCTCGACTCCATCCCCGGCACGGCGGCCGAGATCCTCGACGACGAGGTGAGGTGGGTCCTCACGAAGGGCAAGCTGCCCGCCGCGCAGTGGGTCGAGATCGTCGAGACGGCGCACCAGCTGGGCATCCCGAGCAGCTCGACGATGATGTACGGCCATGTGGACCACCCGCGGCACTGGGTGGGGCACCTGCGCACCCTGACCGCCCTGCAGGACCGGAGCGGCGGCTTCACCGAGTTCGTGCCACTGCCCTTCGTGCACACCAACGCGCCGGTCTACCTCGCGGGGCTGTCGCGCCCCGGCCCGACGCTGCGCGACAACCGCGCGGTCCACGCCGTGGCCAGGCTCATGCTGCACGGCCGCATCGACAACGTGCAGACATCGTGGGTCAAGCTCGGGGTCGAGGGCACCCGCGCGATGCTCACCGGCGGCGCGAACGACCTCGGCGGCACGTTGATGGAGGAGACGATCAGCCGCATGGCCGGGTCGGGGCACGGGTCGGCCAAGACGGTGGCCGAGCTCACCGATGTGGCAGCCGGCATCGGCAGGCCGGTGCGCGAGCGCACCACCACCTACGGGCGGGCGCCGGTCCGCGTGCCGTGACGTCGCGCTGGCCCCGTACCCTTGTCCCGTGAAGACTTTCGATGACCTGTACGCCGAGCTGACGGAGAAGGTGGCGACCCGGCCCGAGGGCTCTGGGACCGTCGCCGCCGTGGACGCCGGCGTGCATGCCATCGGCAAGAAGATCGTCGAGGAGGCCGCCGAGGTGTGGATGGCCGCCGAGCACGAGGGCAAGGAGCGCGCGGCCGAGGAGATCAGCCAGCTGCTCTACCACCTGCAGGTGCTCATGCAGGCCTGCGACATCACCCTCGACGACGTCTACGCACACCTCTAGGAACCATCACCCATGCTGCGAATTGCCGTGCCCAACAAGGGCTCCCTGGCCGAGTCCTCCGCCGAGATGCTGCGCGAGGCGGGCTACCGGGTCCGTCGGGACTCCAAGGAGCTCGTGCTCATCGACGCCGACAACGAGGTCGAGTTCTTCTACCTGCGGCCACGTGACATCGCGGTCTACGTCGGCTCCGGCACCGTCGACTGCGGCATCACCGGCCGCGACCTGCTCCTCGACTCCGGCAGCGCCGCGATCGAGGTCATGACGCTCGGCTTCGGCGCCTCGACGTTCCGGTATGCCGGGCGGCCGGGGCAGTGCGCCAGCGTCGCCGACATCGCGGGCCACCGGGTGGCGACCAGCTACGCAGGGCTGGTGGAGAAGCATCTCGCCGACCACGGCGTCAGCGCGCAGGTCGTGCGCCTCGACGGCGCGGTCGAGACCGCGATCACCCTCGGCGTCGCCGACGTCATCGCCGACGTCGTCGAGACGGGTGCAACGCTGCGCAGCCAGGGCCTCGAGGTGTTCGGCGACCCGATCCTGCGCAGCGAGGCGGTGCTGATCCGCCGCGAGGGCAGCCACGAGACGGCTGCGGTCGAGGTGCTGCGCCGCCGGCTCACCGGCGTCATCACCGCCCGCCACTACGTCATGCTCGACTACGACGTGCCGGCATCGCTGGTGGAGCAGGCCTGCGCGATCACGCCCGGCCTGGAGTCACCGACGGTCTCGCCCCTGCAGAACAAGGAGTGGGCTGCGGTGCGGGCCATGGTGCCGCGCAACCGCACCAACGCGATCATGGACGAGCTCTACGACCTCGGGGCGCGCGCCATCCTGGTGACCGACATCGCCGCATGCCGGCTCTAGGCCGGTTGGGCGTGTCACAACGAGCAGGGGACGACCCGCAGGACCAGGGCGCGTTCGCCGCGTTCAGGCCCCGGCGAGGGCGTGCCGTCTCCGCGGGTTTCGCTGCACTGTCGGTGGTCGTCTTCGGGCTGATCGCGGTGCTGCTGCCCGGTCCAGGGGCTGGGGGCCAGTGGCGGCTGGGCGACCGGATCTTCTTCGCGGCTGTCGGGTTGTCGATCGCGGCCCTGCTGTGGCGCTACGCCACGATCCGCGCGACCCCGAACCGCGAGGCGCTGACGGTGCGCAACCTGTTCACCACCCGCACGGTGCCCTGGCAGAGCGTGGTCGACCTGCGCTTCTCGGGCGGGGACCCGTGGGTCACCCTCGAGCTCGACGACACCGACACCCTCGCCGTGATGGCCGTCCAGAAGGCTGACGGCGCCTTCGGCCGCGCGGAGGCGAGCCGGCTGGCAGCGCTGATCCAGGCGCTCGGGCCGACCGTGCCGAGCCCCGAGGTCACCTCGGACTGAAGCGAGGCCCCTCGGAGCGGATGCGCGCAGTCGGAGGGGGTGCGCCCAGTCGGAGGGGGCCGGGATCAGCCGACCCGGCGCAGGCCCGGGCGCAGCTGCCTGACCAGGGCGAGCTGCACGAGCATCACCGCGACGAGCGAGAGCCACACCGCGTCGAAGCCGCCGGTGGCGTCGCGGATGGCACCCATGGTGGTGGGGCCGAGCGAGGCGAGGCTGTAGCTGATCAGGAACGCCATGCCGGCGAGCCTGCCGCTGCCGGACGGCGTCGCCCCGTAGTCGACCAGCAGCACCAGCGCGAGCGAGAAGGCCGCGCCCTGGCCAAGGCCCAGCACCACGGCCCACACCCAGGGCGCCGCCTCGGGCGCCAACCACAGCCCGAGCAGACCGGCGAGGCCGCACGCGGCCGCGCCGAACAGCAGCAACCGGTGTTCGTGCACCCGGTCGGTCAGGGTGGGGCCGACCAGTCCGGACACCAGCTGGGCGAAGGAGAACGCCGACAACAGGTAGCCGGCATGGGTGGCGTCCCACCCCCTGGCGACGTAGGTCGGCGCGAGCCAGGCCAGGGACGAGTAGAACTGCCACGACTGCACCGAGAGGTACGCCGCCACGAGCCAGGCGGTGGTGTGACGCCAGGGGAGCCGGTGGTCGACCTGGGCGGGAGGGTTGGCGGCCCGGTGCCGGCCGGCGCCACGCGCCACCGGGAACCAGGCGAGCAGCCCGAGGACGCCGAGCAGCGACCACGACGCGAGGGAGCCCTCCCAGCTGCCCAGCCAGTCGCGCAGCGGCACCGCCAGTGCCGACGACGCGGTGGCTCCGCCCATCATCGCGAACATGTACAGCCCGGTGACCAGGCCTGAGCGCTGCGGCGGGAAGAGCTCCTTCACCAGGCCGGGGAGCAGGGTGCCACCCACGGCGATGCCGACCCCGGCGACGAACGTCCCGGCATACAGCGGCCACACGTGCCCCCCGAAGAAGCGCAGCGCGGTGCCGATGCCCAGGCAGGCGGCGGCGAGCTCGACGGCGCCAGCGGCGCCGATGCGCGCGGCCAGCTTCTGGGCCGAGGGGGCGAAGACGCCCATGCAGAGCACGGGGAGGGTGGTGAGGGCACCCATGGCGGTGTTCGACAGCCCGAGGTCACTGGAGATGGTCTCCACGAGTGGGGGGACGCTGGCCATCACCGTGCGCAGGTTGGCGGCCACGGCGACCAGGCCGAGGACCATGACCCACAGCGGTGGCAGGTGGCGGCGCTCCGAACTCACTGGCGCAGTCTGCCTCAGCGGTTGCTGAGCTCCTCGTCGGGGTCGTCGGGGTCCTCGTCACCCATCGACTCCGGCACGTAGTCGCGGGCCTCCTCGTACGGCAGCCCGGTGAGCATGAGGAGGTCGACGACCATCGAGCGGATCTGGGCCCGCATGACCTCGCTCGACAGGCCGGCCGTGGGGTCGATGACGGCGCTGACCTCGGCGATCGCGGACAGGCCGCGCCGCGAGGCCTCAGGCAGGCGGCGCTCCTCGAGCTCGCCGGCGATCTCGTCGGTCACCTCCGCGAGGCTGGTCAGCAGGGCCAGGTATGCCGTGGGCACCGCCTCCCGCCGCCACGTCGCGATCGCGGCCCGGCGCACCAGAACGCGGAGGTTGCGGATCGCGCGGTCGAGGGGCTCGAGCAGGCTCGCGATGACCTGCACCGAGGGCAGGTGGCGGCGTCGGATGGGGGAGAGCCGCACCACGGCCATGCCCTCTTCCGACGCCTCGCGCAGGTCCTTCAGCATCGACTCGGATGCTCGGGCCCGGGTCAGGGTGCGGGACGCGAGGTCGTAGTCGCCGTCGCGCAGCGACCGCTCGGTGTCACGCAGCATCGCGGAGAGCTCTCGCACCACGCCGGCCGCCCGCTGGCGGGGGCGGCGCACCGGTGCAGTGGGGGCGACGAGCGTGATCGCCAGGGCGACGGTGCCGCCGACCACGGCGTCGACCCAGCGGGAGAACGCCTGGCCCGGCTGGGCGATCAGCGTGGTCACGATGACGGCTTGGAGGCCCGCCTGGGTCACCAGCAGCAGCCGTGCGCCGGTCAGGGTCGCCAGGCTCATCGCCACCACCGCGACCAGGGCGATCTGCCACACGCCAGAGCCGAAGTAGTGGACGAACAGGTCACCGATGAGGACGCCGATGGCCACGCCCATCATGACGTCCGCGACGCGGCGCAGACGCTGGCCGTACGACATGCCCAGGCACACCACGGCTGTGACGGGCGCGAAGAACGGCTGCGGGTGGTCCAACAGGTCCTTGGCGATCCACCACGCGACTCCGGCGCCGATGCCGCACTGGAGGATGAACAGGGCCCGCTGCCGGAGGCGCAGCAGCCTCACCCGCACCTCGGAGCGCGACCGACGGGCGGCGCGTGGCCCCAGCTCGCCGGGGCGTGGGAACAGGCGGTCTGGGGCCGTCACGCTCAGGCGTTCTGCTCGTAGGCCGCCTCGAGCAGCGGCTCGAGTGAGCGCAGGTCGTCCTCGTCGGCGTCGGCCGGCAGGTGCAGCCAGTGCGTTGCCTGGGCGAATCCCTTGGCGGGGGAGAGCCGCTCGTCGTCGGGCACGTTGTCCCGGAAGCGGAACCCCACCCGCACCGTGTCGCGAGGCCCCGGCGCCACGGCGACGAACTGGGTCTTGCGGACGACCGGAATGTAGGTGCTGCGGCCCTCGCGGCGGGTGTCGTCGCCCAGGCCCTCGGCCAGCGCGATGACGGCGTCGTGCACGGGTCGCAGGTGGGCCTTGCCACCGGAGTACAGGCTGTCGGTGTAGGCGTCGGTGTCCGGCCTGACCCATCCCGCGTTGCGGGCGGCGGCGTCCGCGATGGCCCACTGGGAGTTCTGGGGAACGCCGTGCACGTCCTTGAGCCATCGCCGGACGGAGTTCTGGTCGAGCGGGTCGAGCCCGGCCTTGTGCACCTCCTCCACCCAGTCCTCGAGGGTGCGGCCGGTGCGCTCCTTCAGGGAGGCGGTGACCGCGGCCATGTTGTCTGCCGGTTCCATGCGGCGATTATGGCTGGCAGCGCCGGCACTCGCGCTGTTCGACCTGCCTTGCAGGCCGAGAACTCCCGGCAGCGCAGGCGCTCCACCCCGCCGGGCGCATGGCCCCTGAGCCGCCTCTCCGCCGTGGACATCCCTAGGACATCCCTAGGACATGCCTAGGACCCCGCTGGCGTGAGCGGGGTGTGGGGCGGGGCCGCTACAGGTGCCAGGTGACCTGGGTGGCGGTAATGGTGCAGGTCAGGTCGCGGTCGTGGACCAGGGTGTGGTGCCGTCCGCAGAGCAGGGCGGTGTTGTGCAAGGCCGTGTCGCCCTTCTCCCACCAGGGGATGCCGTGGTGGGCGTCGCACCACTGAGCCGGGACCGTGCAGCCGGGGTAGGTGCAGCCGCCGTCGCGCAGCCAGGCGGCCAGGCGGATGGCGGGTGGGACGAGGCGTTTGCGCCGGCCGACGTCGAGCAGCTCGCTGTGGGTGCCGAGCACGGCCGGGATGAGTTCGGCGTCGCAGGCCAGCCGGCGGATGGTGCCGGCGGTCAGGAGCTCCTGGCCGAGGGTGAGGCCGGCCCCGCGGACGGCGCCGGTCAGCTGCTCCAGGCTCATCGTGACCACAAGCTGCGCCTTGGCGGTCTTGGGTGCCGCGCCGGGTGAGGAGACGCCGCGGCCGATGATGGCCAGCAGGGCGTCGGCGCGCCGGGCGGCCGGGGTCCGCAGGTCGGGCTCGGGCTGGGAACGGTCCGCGGTCCGGATGGGTTGCGGGCGGGCCAGCGGGTCGATCGCGGCGTCCAGGATGGCCGCTCCCTCGGGGTCGAGGACCAGCCGGTAGGTGGACATCCCGGCCGGGCCGGGGGACTTGAACAGCGCCCGGGCCGAGCGTTGCCGTTCGGCGAGGTGCTCGGCGTCCTTCTCGGGGCGCAGCAGGGCGGCGGCGTGCCGGATCGCGATGGCCAGCTGCTTCTCCGTCAACGCGGGAGCGGCCTGGATGAGGGTGGCGGTGTCGTCCTCGAGCTGGTCGGGGTCGGCGACCGGCGCCGCGGACCGGTGGAACCGGGCGAGCTGGGCGGCCTTCGGCAGGCTGACCGCGCCACTCTCGACGGCGGTGGCCAGGTCCCGCAGCCGCGGGTCCCGGCACGCGTCGGCCACCACCTGCAGGGTGGAGGCGTGCCCCATCGACATCCCGGCCGCCTGGGTGGACCAGTCCACCCCCGACCAGCCCTGCTCGCTGCCCAGCCCGCGCGAGCGGGCCTCGGCGACCACCGCAACCTGCTGGGCCTCCGCGCCCGCCCGGACCCGCTCGAGGTGCCCCAAGGTGTCGGCGACCTCGGCGTCGGACAGCGCCCACAGCTGCGACACCTGCGCCCGGCCGCCGGCCAGCGCCGCGTCCGCGGCCCGGGCCGCGGACAGCACGGGCCGGGACCCGAACGCCGACGGCGAGAGCGAGGTGCTGGACATGACAACACCGTAGAGGGGGCCACCGACAACCCAACTTGGCCGCTGGCCAACGAGAACCGTTGCGACGCAACAGTGTTCACGGCACACGAGTGGCGCACGCGCAACACGGGGAACCGCTCCTGTGGATGCTGGGACGCCGTGCGGACCTCTGTGGAACAGTGAAGACGTGACGCGGATCCAGCAGTACCGCGAGAGCCTGCGGGAGCTGCCCAGAGCCGGATGGGCGCGCTACCTCAGCGAGCAGTCCGGACTGCCCGGTCCGCGTGGGAACATCGAGCTGGCGCAGGCCTTCGCCGACGAGGCCGACCCGGCACTGGTCGAGGAGCTCCTCGCCACCGGCGACGAGTACCTCACCTTCTGCGGCGTCGTCGCGCTCGGTCGCGAGCTGGCCGCCGCCCCGTCCCACGAGCTGGAGGAGCGGCTCCGGGCGTACGCAGCGGACGAGCGCTGGCGCGTCCGCGAGGCCGTCGCGATGGCCCTGCAACGGGTTGGAGACGTCGACCTCGCTCAGCTGCTCCGGGTGGTCGCCGCGTGGGCCGGTGACCCCGACCCGCTCGTGCAGCGCGCGGCCGTCGCCGGTATCTGCGAGCCACGGCTGCTCACGGGCCCCGTGGCGGCGGCAGCAGCCCTCGACGCGTGCCGGGTGGCGACCGACCGCCTGGCCAGCACCCCGCGAGACCGGCGCCGCGACCCGGGACTGCGCGTGCTGAGGCAGGGCCTCGGCTACTGCTGGAGCGTCGCCGTGGCGGCGGACCCCGATCGCGGGTTGCCCGCGTTCGCTGCCCTGGCGGTGCGCGACGGCCCCGACGAGGCCGACGACCCCGACGTGGCATGGATCGTGAAGGAGAACCGCAGGAAGAAGCGTCTCGCCCGCCTGCTGCAGGTCAGCTCGTGACCACCATGGTCTCGACGAAGCGGGTCGCGTCGTTGGCCACGCGACCCGGCTGCTCCCACAACACCAGGTGGCCGGTGTCCTCGTAGACCAGCAGGCTCGAGTCCTCGATGGAGCGCACGAGGGCCTCCTGGCTGGCCCGCGACAGGAACCGGTCATGTGCCCCCCAGATGACCAGCCCGGGCCCGCGCAGCTTCTGCCGCAGCGTCGGTGGCTCGGCCTCCATCAGACCCTGCAGCACCTTGCGCCAGACCAGCGCGGGCACGTGCAATCCGTCCTGCACCCTGTCGCGCAGGTACCACTCGGGCACCCGGGCGTAGAGCGGGAACCAGCTCAGGGACGCGCGCACCCAGCCCGGGTCCACGGGGTCGCGGAGCTGCTCGACCTCGTCGGCGAAGGCCGGTCTGGTCCGCATGCTGTGGGGCGAGCCGACCAGTACCAGCCCGGAGACGCGCAACGGGTGGAGCCGGGCGACCTGCTGGGCGACGTAGCCCCCGCTGGAGGAACCGAGCAGCGTGGCGCGGTCGACGCCGAGGTGGTCGAGGACGGCCACGACGTCGTTGGCGAAGTCCATGAGGCGGTACCCGTCGGACGGCCGCGACGCACCACCGTGGCCGCGCTGGTCGAACGCGACGACCCGCAGCCAGCGGGGGAACCGGGGGACCAGGCGGTCGAAGCTTGCCGTGCCCTCCGCCCACGCGTGCAGCAGCACCAGGACAGGGCCCGATGGGTCCCCCTGTTCCGTGACCGGCACCGTCACTCCGGTCGGCAGGGTGATGCGCTCCCGGTGGCCGAGCTGGCCCACGTCTCGCAGGCTAGGTGCGTGCCGGTGCCCGCCGACAGATGCAGAAGGACGAGGTCGTCGGGACGAAGGTCCCTCCGGGCGCCTTCGGGCGCTGTCCCGGTGCGACGTCCCCGGGCAGTCACCGCAGCGGCAGGTAGCCGTCGTCGGTCGTGTCGACGACCAGGTCGGCGCGCGCCCGCGTGCCGTCGGCGGCATACAGGTCCTTCTCCTGCGCCGCCCACCGGTCCCAGAACGGCTCGTATGCCGCGTCGCGGGCGAGGCCGCGCGCGTGGCGGACCGCCTCGTCGGCCTCCACCCACACGAACGTCGACGCCGCGTCGCCGACGGGCCGTACCCCGGAGCCGCAGCCCTCCAGCACCAGCACGTCGCTGCCCGGCACCTGGACCCACTCGGCGTACTCGTCCGCCGTCCAGTCCCAGCGCCGGTAGCGCGCCGGCAGGCCACGGCTCAGGGGGGCGGCAACCCAGTCCTGGGCCCGCAGCACACCGTCTCGCAGGCCGTCCCAGCCCGGGTACAGGTCGTCCATGTGCACCGTGGTCGCGAACAGCGCCTCGGCCACCCGTCGCGCAAGGGTCGTCTTGCCGGCGCCGCTGGGGCCGTCGATGGAGACCAGGCGGGTTGCGCCGCAACGGGGTTCGCTGGCATCGACGAGGGAGACGATGGCGGCGACGCGTTCCGCCATCAGGTCGCCCGCCATGGGCGCCAGCGTAGACGGATACCCTGTGCGCGTGAGCGTCGCCACCCGTGTCATCCCGTGTCTCGACGTCGACGCCGGCCGCGTGGTCAAGGGCGTGAGGTTCCAGAACCTGCGGGACGCGGGCGACCCGGTCGAGCTGGCGAAGGCCTACGACCGCCAGGGCGCCGACGAGCTGACCTTCCTCGACGTGACCGCGAGCAGCGGCAACCGCGAGACGACCTACGACGTCGTCCGGCGCACCGCCGAGCAGGTCTTCATCCCGCTGACCGTGGGCGGGGGAGTGCGCGCCGTCGAGGACGTCGACAGGCTGCTGCGGGCCGGTGCCGACAAGGTCGGGGTCAACACCGCGGCCATCGCCCGCCCGGAGCTGATCAGCGAGATCGCCGCCCGCTTCGGCTCCCAGGTGCTGGTGCTGTCGGCCGACGTCCGCCGGCGCCGCGGCGAGGACGGCAGCCTGCTCGAGGGTTTCGAGGTGACCACTCACGGAGGTCGCGAGGGCACCGGCATCGACGCCGTCGAGTGGTGCGTGCGCACCGCTGAGCTCGGTGCGGGCGAGATCCTGCTCAACTCGATGGACGCCGACGGCACGAAGGACGGCTACGACCTCGACCTGATCCGCCAGGTGCGCAGCGAGGTGCACATCCCGATCATCGCCAGCGGCGGAGCCGGCAAGGTGGAGGACTTCGCTCCCGCCGTGCACGCCGGTGCCGATGCGGTGCTCGCGGCCAGCGTCTTCCACTTCGGTGAGCTGACCGTCGGCGAGGTCAAGGCCGCGATGCGCGCCGACGGGATCTGCGTCCGGTAGCCCTCCGTCATCGGTGCACGAGGACGTCGAGGTGGACGCTGCGTCGAGGTGGACCGTCACTCCAGGACGTCGAGCTGCACGTCGACCGGGTCACCGTCGTCGAGCCCCTCGGCCGTCCTGACGGACTTCTTCACCGGCAGGACGTAGCTTCCGCTGCCCGAGTCGGGGAACACGGAGGTGGTCCACGTCGTGGCGCCGATGGTCGCCCGGACCCGCACCGAACCGAAGCCTCGCGGGGGTCGGGGCTGCTCGCGGACCGCCTCGGCGGCATCGCGGGGAAGTGTCACGAAGTACCAGCCGCCCTCGGTCTTCCAGGGCCACAGCTCGGCGGTGAAGCGGCAGGTCGCACCCATGCCTGGATGCTAGGCGCCGCCACCGACGGCGAGAGCCTGGGCGGGGCAGCACGCTGCCCGACGGATCAGCTGAAGCCGAGCGGGCTGGCGTAGAGGGCGTCGACGGCGTCCGGGGCGCCCTGCGGCTCGATGGCGGCCACCTGGGGCCGGCCGAACCCGGCGAGCACCAGCTCGGTCGGCTCGCCCTGGAGGATCACGGTGCCCAGGCCGGTGGGGCCGTGCACGGTGTGACGGCCGTAGCCGGGGGCGATGAGCACGACGCCGGTGCGGGCCCGACGGAAGAGGAGCCGGCCCACGCGCCCCAGCGACGCCCAGAGCGCGGACTGCAGGTCGTCTCCCACCTCGCGCTGGGGCCCGGTGCTGGTCGCGCGCAGGACGTCCTCGTGGTGGACGAAGAACTCGAGCAGGTTGACGGCTTCGTCGACGGGGCCCACCCGGGTGGGCGACCACATCGGGGGGCCGGAGCGGACCAGACCGACGAGCTCCGGCCACGGCTTGGCGGCGTATTCCTTCTGGACCCGCTCGGTGCGCGCACGCAGCCCCGGCAGCACGATGCCCGGGGCCAGGTCGGGCCGCCGCTCCCGGATGACGAGGTGGGCGGCGAGGTCGGCGGTGTCCCAAGGGGTGCACAGCGTCGGCGCGTCCGGGCCCACCGTGTCGAAGGTGTCGCAGAGGGCTGCGCGCTCGGCCTGGGCGTGGTGGGTCATGCGCGCCATCATGCCTGCCGCGTGAGAGGCTTGCAGACCGCCCCCCTCCGTCCCTGCCCTTCCAGGAGCTGCGTGTGTCCACTGCCGCTGTGCCGACGCTGCGGCGGAGCTTCGGCGTCATCAGCATCGGTGTGCGCCGGCAGCCGTGGTGGTTCGCCCTCGCCGTGGCCGGGAGCGCCCTCTACGGCGTGATGACCGTCGGCACGGCCTGGGTGATCGGCAAGGTCACCCACGACTACGTCACGCCGGCCGTCACGGCGGGCGAGGCCACCACCGAGCAGCTCCTCGCGATCGCCGGATGGATGACGGGAGTGGTGCTGCTCAACGTCATCGGCGTCGTCATCCGGCGCGTCGCCGCGGGCGTGACGATGTACAACGTCGGTGCCGACTTCCGCCGGCAGGTCACCCGCCAGTACCTCCGCCTCCCGCTGTCGTGGCACCACCGCCACCCCTCCGGCCAGCTGCTCTCGAACGCCAACGCCGACGTCGAGGCGACCTGGAACGTCTTCGCCCCGCTGCCGATGGCACTGGGCGTCATCATCATGCTCGTCGCGGGTGTCGTGCAGATGCTTGCCGTCGACTGGGTGATGGCGCTGATCGGGCTCACCGTCTTCCCCGCCCTCTTCCTCGCCAACATGGTGTTCCAGCGGCACATGTCGCCGCGCGTGACCCGTGCCCAGCAGCTGCGCGCCGACGTCTCCGAGGTGGCGCACGAGAGCTTCGAGGCCGGCCTGGTGGTCAAGGCGATGGGGCGCGAGGCCGAGGAGACCGAGCGGTTCGCGGCTGTCGCCAACAGGCTCAGGGACGCCAACATCGCGGTCGGCCGCACCCGCGGCACCTTCGACCCGGTGATCGAGGCGATCCCCACCCTCGGCACGCTGCTCGTGCTGGCCGTGGGCACCGGCCGCGTCGCCAGCGGCGCCATCACCCCGGCCGAGGTGGTGCAGATGGCCTACCTCATCTCGATCCTGGCGTTCCCCGTCCGGGCGCTGGGCTGGGTGCTCGGCGAGCTGCCCCGCACGGTGGTCGGCTGGGACCGCGTCGACGCGGTGCTCCGTGCCACCGGGGAGATGGAGTACGGCGAGCGGGCCATTCCGCAGCAGGGCGCCTCCGGCGCCCACCTCAGCGGGGTCGACTACCTCTACGACGTGGTCGACGAGCAGGGCCAGCTGGCCCAGCACCAGGCCATCCACGGGGTCACCATCGAGGTGCCCGCCGGGTCCACCACCGCCCTCGTCGGCCCCACCGGCTCGGGCAAGTCGACGCTCAGCAACCTCACCCTGCGCCTCGTCGACCCGCACCGTGGGTCGGTTGCCATCGACGACGTCGACGTCCGCGAGGTCACCCGCGGTGGTGTCCCGTCGGTCGGGGTGCTCGTGCCGCAGCAGACGTTCATGTTCGACGACACGGTGCGCGGCAACGTCACCCTCGGCGCCGACTTCACCGACGACGCGGTTTGGGAGGCGCTGCGCGTCGCCCAGGCCACTGGCTTCGTCGAGCGGCTCGAGCAGGGCCTCGACACCCGGGTGGGGGAGCGCGGTGCGAGCCTCTCCGGTGGCCAGCGGCAGCGAATCGCGTTGGCGCGCGCGGTGATCCGACGCCCCCAGCTGCTGGTGCTCGACGACGCCACGAGCGCCGTCGACCCTTCCGTCGAGCAGTCCATCCTCGCCGGGCTCCGCGAGTCGAGCGCCGGCACGACGGTGCTCGTCGTCGCCTACCGCATGTCGACCATCGTGCTCGCCGACGACGTCATCTACCTGGAGAGGGGCAGGGTGGTCGACCACGGCACCCACACCGAGCTGCTCGCGCGGTGCGAGGGCTACGAGCGTCTCGTCACGGCATACGCGCGGGAGGCGGCGGAACGCGCCGCGGTGGCGGCGGACGAGGAGACCCGGTGAGCACCACGATCGGCTCGACCTCGCACCTCGGCACCCGCGACACCCTGCGCCGCGGCCTCGAGCTCTCACCGGAGCTGCGCCGCGGCCTCGGCGTGACCCTCACCCTCGCCGCCCTCACCACGGCCGGTCGGGTCGTGGTGCCCCTCGCCGTGCAGCAGGTCACCGACCACGGCCTGCTCGCCGAGGGAGGCCCCGACACCGGGCTGGTGTGGCGCTACGTCGGCCTGGCCTCGGTCGTGGTCCTGCTCACCGCCCTGTGCTCGTTTGCCGTGAACGTGCGCCTCTTCCGCGCGTCCGAGTCCGGCCTGGCCACCCTGCGGCTCAGGGCGTTCCGGCACGTTCACGACCTGTCGATGCTGACCCAGAACACCGAGCGGCGCGGCTCGATGGTCTCCCGCGTGACGTCGGACGTCGACACCATCTCGATGTTCGTCCAGTTCGGCGGCATCCTGCTGATCCTGAGCCTCGGCCAGATCGCCATCGCCACCGTCCTGATGCTGGTCTACAGCCCGCCGCTGACCGCCGTGGTGTGGCTGTGCTTCCTGCCCCTGCTGGTGGTGATCCGCCGGTTCCAGGCGTCGGTCGGGCGCGCGTACACCACCGTGCGCGAGCGGGTCGGCGACATGCTGGCCGCGATCTCCGAGTCGGTCGTCGGCGCCGCGACCATCCGCGCCTACGGTGTCGAGGAGCGCACGGCGGCACGGATCGACGAGGCCGTGGAGGCCCACCGCAAGGCCGCCGTCGGGGCGCAGGTGCGCTCGGTCGTCGCGTTCTCGTCCGGGCAGCTCGTCGCCGGCCTGACCCTGGCCGTCGTGCTGGTCGTCGGCACCGTGCTGGCCACCCACGACGCCCTGACCCTGGGCGAGCTGCTCGCCTTCCTCTTCCTGGTCAACCTGTTCACCCAGCCGGTGATGCAGGCCACCGAGGTGCTCAACGAGCTGCAGAACGCCGTCGCCGGCTGGCGGCGCGTCATCGGCGTCGTCGACACCCCCGCTGACGTCTCCGACCCCGGCGACGAGGGCGAGGTGCTGCCGCGCGGGCCCATCACGGTCGACTTCGACGGCGTCTCCTTCGCCTACCCCGGCGGCGCGACGGTGCTCCACGACGTCAACCTCCACATCGCGCCGCGGTCGCGGGTCGCCATCGTCGGCGAGACCGGCTCGGGCAAGTCGACCCTGGCGAAGCTGCTGACCCGGCTCATGGACCCGACCGAGGGCGAGGTGCGCCTCGACGGGGTGGACGTGCGCCGGGTGCGCTTCTCGTCGCTGCGCGAGCGGGTGGTGCTGGTGCCGCAGGAGGGCTTCCTCTTCGACGCCTCGCTGCTGGAGAACATCCGGTACGGCCGCCCCGACGCGACCGATGCCGAGGTGCGTCTCGCGCTCACCGAGCTCGGCCTCGAGGGGTGGCTGGAGAGCCTGCCGCGTGGCCTGGCCAGCGACGTCGGCCAGCGGGGCGAGTCGCTGTCGGCGGGGGAGCGGCAGCTGGTGGCGCTGGCCCGGGCCTACCTCGCCGACCCCGACCTCCTGGTCCTCGACGAGGCCACCTCGGCGGTCGACCCCTCCACCGAGGTCCGCCTCCAGCGCGCCCTCGAGGGGCTCACCCGGGGACGCACGTCGATCGCGATCGCCCACCGGCTCTCCACGGCCGAGGCTGCCGACGAGGTCATCGTGGTCGACGCCGGTCGCGTCGTCGAGCGTGGCCCGCACCGCGAGCTGGTCGGTGCCGGTGGGGTCTACGCCGCGCTGCACGCGTCGTGGGCCGCCCAACAGCGCCACTGACTTCTGCAAGGGCATGCGGTTGGTATGCCGCGGGGTCCGGGCCGTGGGCCGGGCCGCCGGTGCCGGCGGCCGGCACGGCAGAATGGGCCGGTGACCTCCGACGCCACGCCCGCCCTCGACCCGGCCATCGCTGAGCGCCTCAAGCGCGACAGCAGCGGCCTCGTCGCCGCGATCGTCCAGCAGCACGACACCCGCGAGGTGCTGATGCTGGGCTGGATGGACGACGAGGCGCTGCGACGCACCCTCACCGAGGGTCGGGTGACGTTCTGGTCGCGCTCCCGGGGCGAGTACTGGCGCAAGGGCGACACCTCGGGCCACGTGCAGCACGTCAAGGCGGTGGCCCTGGACTGCGACGGCGACGCCCTGCTCGTGCAGGTCGACCAGGTCGGTGCCGCCTGCCACACCGGCTCACGGACCTGCTTCGACGGCAACGACCTGCCCACCGCCACCGTCGAGGGAGCCCGGGCAGCCGGGGCCGCTGGGACACTCGAGTCCGCACCCACGTCGGACGGCGGCCCGCGTGGCTGACCCCCGCCCCCAGCTGTCCTTCGGCACCACCTGGCCGCCCCTCGAGGAGTTCCAGGAGCTGGCCCGCGACCGCCGGGTCATCCCGGTGGTGCGCCGCCTCATGGCCGACGCCGAGACCCCGGTGGGTGTCTACCGCAAGCTCGCCAAGGACCAGCCCGGCACGTTCCTGCTGGAGTCGGCCGAGCACGGCGGCGTCTGGTCGCGCTACTCGATCGTGGGTGCCGCCAGCCGGGCCACGCTGACCGAGCGCGACGGCGAGACCTTCTGGGTCGGCGAGCCGCCGGTCGGGGTGCCGACGTCGGGCAGCCCGCTCGAGGCCCTGCGCGACACCGTCGCGGCGCTGGCGACGGAGCCGGTGGAGGGCCTTCCGCCCCTGACCGGCGGCATGGTCGGCATGGTCGGCTACGACGCCGTGCGGCGCTGGGAGCGCATCCCCGAGGTGGCGCCCGACGTCCTCGGCCTTCCCGAGGTCGCGATGATGCTGGCGACCGACCTCGCGGTGCTCGACCACGCCGACGGGTCGCTGCTCCTCGTGGCCAACGCGGTGAACTACGACGCCACCGACGAGCGGGTCGAGGCAGCCTGGGCCGACGCGGTCGACCGACTCGACCGGATGACCGCCGACCTCGCCCAGCCGGCCGAGAGCACCGTCGCGGTCGTCGACTCCGACTCCCTCGCCGAGGCGCTGGCCCACGTCGAGAGCAACTACACCGAGGCGGCGTTCGAGCAGATGGTCGAGGACGCCAAGGAGGCGATCCGCGCCGGCGAGGTGTTCCAGGTGGTCGTCTCGCAGCGGTTCTCGACCCCCTGCCACACCGATGCGCTCGACGTCTACCGCGTCCTGCGCGCCTCGAACCCCAGCCCCTACATGTACCTCCTGCGGCTCCCGGCGCCGGACGGCACGGCATACGACGTCGTGGGCTCCTCCCCGGAGGCGCTGGTGAAGGTGACCGGCCGCCGCGCCATCACCCACCCGATCGCCGGGTCGCGGCCGCGCGGCGCCACTCCGGAGGAGGACCGGCTGCTGGCCGAGGACCTGCTGGCCGACCCCAAGGAGCGCTCCGAGCACGTCATGCTGGTCGACCTCGGCCGCAACGACCTCCAGCGGGTGTGCAAGCCGGGCACGGTCGACGTCGTGGAGTTCATGACGGTGCGCCGCTACAGCCACGTGACGCACCTCGAGTCGACGGTCGTCGGCGAGATCAGCGACGACCGGACCGCCTACGACGTGCTGGCGGCCACCTTCCCGGCCGGCACCCTCAGCGGCGCCCCCAAGCCGCGGGCGCTCCAGCTGATCGAGCAGTGGGAGCCCAGCCGGCGGGGGGTCTACGGAGGAGTGGTGGGCTACCTCGACTTCCACGGCGACCTCGACATGGCCATCGCGATCCGCACCGCCGTGGTCAAGGACGGGGTGGCCCACGTGCAGGCCGGCGCCGGCATCGTGGCCGACTCCGTGCCGCGGTCGGAGTACGAGGAGACCGTCAACAAGGCGGCCGCCGCCCTGCGCGCGGTGGCCGCCGCGAGCGCCCTGAGGACCGTGCGGTGAGGCGGCTCGACCCGACCACCAAGAGCGGGGTGGTGCTTCTCGCCATCCTCGGCGCCGGGCTGCTGCTCGTCAGCGGCTCCCGCACCTGGGTCACGGGCACCGTCGACGACGCCGTGCTCGGCGCCAGCCGCATCACCGGTACGGGGACGCAGGTCGCCTCGGGCGTCGTGGCACTCGCCCTGGCCGCCCTGGCCGCAGCCATCGCGAGCACGACCTCGGGCCGCGTGGTGCGGCGGGTCACCCTCGTGCTGCTCCTGCTGGTCGCCATCGGGGAGGCATTCTTCGTCGGCCGCGTGCTGCTCGACCCCTCCGGTGTGCTCGGCTCGGTGGCCGCGACCAGCACGGGCCGCACCGGCACCATCGAGACCCGGGCCTCCGTGACGGCGTGGCCGTGGGTCGCGCTCGTCGCGGTGGTGCTGCTGGTGGCCTGCGCGGTCGGGGGCTGGCTCGGTTCACGTCGCTGGCAGGGCCTCGGTGCGCGGTACGAGACGCCCGCCGACCGGGCGGGAGCCCGGGGGCAGCGCGTCGCCAGCGACTGGGACCGTCTCGACGCCGGCGAGGACCCGACCGACGTCGATACGAAGGACCCGACCGTCCGCGACGACCGTCCCGGCACCTGACACAATGTCGACGACACCGAACGCCGCCCGCAGCACAGGAGATGTCGCCACCATGGCAGAGCACGAGCACCACGAAGACCACGGCCACAGCGTCGCTGCCTGGACCGCCGTGACGATCATCCTTGTCGGGTGCGTCGTGGCCGCGTGGGCCGTCGTCGCCGCGACCCCGGTCCTGTTCTGGGTCGGCATCGGCATCGCGGTGGTCGGTGCCATCGCGGGCAAGGTCCTCGGCATGGCCGGCTACGGCGCCAAGGACGTTCCGGAGCCGCGCCAGACGGAGCAGCACTCCGGCGTCCGCTGACGCCAGGCAGCCGGCGGCGGCGATGACCTCCACGCTTTCGTCCCGCCTGCGCGCACCGGCGGTGGTCGCGCTGGCCGGCTCCGCGCTGGCCGCAGCCCTCGTCCTGCGTGACCCCCACGCCGGCGGGTCCTGGGGCTACTGTCCCTTCCTCCTGCTCACCGGTGTGCCGTGCCCCGCCTGCGGTGGCATGCGCGCGGCCAACGACCTGCTGCACGGCCGGCTCGGCGAGGCTGCCTCCTCCAACCTGTATGCCGTGGCGACAGCGGGGCTCGCGGCCCTCGCCTTCACGGTGTGGACCGTGGCCGCCGCCGCGGGCCGTGAGCTGCCGCTGCGGCGCCACAGGCCGCGGCTGCTCGTCGCGTGGTTCGTGGGCCTGGTGTTCTTCGGCATGCTGCGCCTGTTGCCCGGGTTGTCCGCACTCCGACCCTGACCCCGGTGGACGGCGGGCGGCAGTTAGCCTTGCGGCATGCCCACCGTCCTCGAGGAGATCATCGCCGGGGTGCGCGAGGACCTCGCCGCGCGCCAGGCCGCCGTCCCGCTCGAGGAGGTACGCCGCCTCGCCGAGCAGGCGCCGCGCGCCCTCGACGCCGAGGGGGCCCTGCGCCGGCCGGGGCTGTCGCTCATCGCCGAGGTGAAGCGGGCCAGCCCGAGCAAGGGCAGCCTGGCCTCGATCGCCGACCCGGCCGCCCTCGCCGCCGCCTACGAGGCGGGTGGCGCCACCGCGGTGAGCGTCCTCACCGAGCAGCGTCGCTTCAACGGCAGCCTGGCCGACCTCGACGCGGTCCGGGCCGCAGTCCGGATCCCGGTGCTGCGCAAGGACTTCATGGTCACCGACTACCAGGTCTGGGAGGCCCGGGCGCACGGCGCCGACATCATCCTCCTGATCGTCGCGGCCCTGTCGCAGGACGAGCTGGTGCGGATGCAGGACCTCGCCCGGTCGCTGGGCATGACCGCGCTGGTCGAGGTCCACGACGAGGAGGAGACCCGGCGCGCGGTCGAGGCCGGCGCCAGCGTCATCGGCGTGAACGCCCGCAACCTCAAGACCCTCGACGTCGACCCCGACACCTTCGCCCGGTTGGTGCCGCTCATCCCCGACACCTGCGTCCGCGTCGCCGAGTCCGGTGTCCGCGGACCGGAGGACGCCGCTGCCTACGCGGCCCAGGGCGCCGACGCGGTGCTCGTCGGGGAGGCCCTCGTCATCGGCGGCGATCCCCGGGCAGCCGCCCACGACCTCATCACAGCGGGAGCACACGCATGACCCAGCAGCACGAGCACGCCCCGGTGGACGTGCCCCGGCCGGGACGGTTCGGCCAGTTCGGCGGCCGCTACGTCCCCGAGGCCCTCATCCCGGCCCTCGAGGAGCTCGACGAGGCCCGCAAGAAGGCCATGGTCGACCCCGGCTTCCTCGGCGAGCTCGAGCACCTGCACCGCACCTACACGGGTCGGCCGAGCCTCCTGACCGAGGCGCCGCGGTTCGCCCAGCACTGCGGAGGCGCCCGGGTCCTGCTCAAGCGCGAGGACCTCAACCACACCGGCTCCCACAAGATCAACAACGTGCTGGCCCAGGCGCTGCTGACCAAGCGCATGGGCAAGACCCGCGTCATCGCCGAGACCGGTGCGGGCCAGCACGGTGTCGCCACCGCCACCGCGGCCGCCCTCATGGGCCTGGAGTGCCGCATCTACATGGGCAAGGTCGACACCGAGCGGCAGGCCCTCAACGTCGCCCGGATGCGCATGCTGGGCGCCGAGGTCGTGGCGGTGCCCACGGGCTCCGCCACCCTCAAGGACGCCATCAACGAGGCGCTGCGCGACTGGGTGACCAACGTCCAGAACACCCACTACCTGCTCGGCACCGTGACCGGCCCCGCGCCGTTCCCGGAGATGGTGCGCGACTTCCACCGGATCATCGGCGTCGAGGCCCGGGCCCAGGTGCTCGACCTCGTCGGACGCCTGCCCGACGCGGTCATCGCGTGCGTCGGTGGCGGCTCCAACGCCATGGGCATCTTCCACCGCTTCATCGACGACGCCGATGTGCGCCTCGTCGGGGTCGAGGCCGGGGGAGAGGGTGTCGAGAGCGGTCGCCACGCGGCCCGCTTCGCCGCCAGCGAGCCGGGCGTGCTGCACGGCACGTTCAGCTACCTCATGCAGGACCAGGACGGCCAGACCATCGAGTCGCACTCGATCTCGGCCGGGCTCGACTACCCCAGCGTGGGGCCGGAGCACGCCTTCCTGCGCGACTCCGGCCGGGCCGAGTACCGCTACGCCACCGACGAGCAGGCCATGCGGGCGTTCGAGGTGCTCTGCAAGACCGAGGGCATCATCCCGGCCATCGAGTCGGCCCACGCCCTGGCCGGCGCGATGGAGGTGGGCACCGAGCTGGGCCCCGACGCGTTGCTGCTGGTGAACCTGTCCGGACGTGGCGACAAGGACGTCCACACCGCAGCCCGCTGGTTCGGGCTCATCGACGAGGAGGGCAACGCCCAGTGAGCGCAGCGAGCCCCACCAGCGCGGCCGACACCGCCGCCGAGACCGGGGTCGGCGTCGGCGCGGTCCTCCAGCGGTGCCGGGAGGAGGGCCGGGCGGCGCTCGTCGGCTACCTGCCCGTCGGGTTCCCCGACGTCCCCGGCTCGGTCCGCGCGATGGTGGCGATGGTGGAGGCCGGCGTCGACATCGTCGAGGTCGGCGTGCCCTACAGCGACCCGCTGATGGACGGACCCGTCATCGCGTATGCCGCCGACCAGGCCCTCAAGCGCGGGGCCCGGGTCCGTGACCTCTTCACCGCCACGCGAGCCGTCCGCGACGCCGGTGCGCCGCCCCTGGGCATGACCTACTGGAACCTGATCCTGCACTACGGGCCCCTGGCCTTCGCCCGCGACCTCGCTGCGGCCGGCGGGGCGGGCATGATCACCCCCGACCTCATCCCCGACGAGGCCGGGCCGTGGATCGAGGCCACCGACGAGACCGGTCTCGACCGGGTCTTCCTCGTGGCGCCGAGCTCGACCGACCAGCGGCTGGCGGCCGTGACCGGCGCCTGCCGCGGGTTCGTCTACGCCGCCTCGCACATGGGGGTCACCGGTGCCCGGGCCAGCCTGGGCGACGCCGCCGAGGTGATCGTGACGCGCACCAAGGCGGTCACTGACAAGCCGGTGTGTGTCGGCCTGGGCGTCTCCACCCGCGAGCAGGCCGCCGAGGTGGCGGCCTTCGCCGACGGCGTCATCGTCGGCTCGGCGCTGGTGCGGTGCCTGACCGAGGCCGACGACATCGACTCCGGCATCGCGCGCCTGCGTGACGTGGTCGGCGAGCTGGCGGCCGGGGTGCGCGAGGGCGCCTCGGCATGAGTCTGGTGTCCGACCACACCCGCTCGGAGGAGCGGGGGCTCCTGCGCCAGCCGCGCACCCTCGACGTCATCGGGCTGGTCGCCCGGCTGGCCCTCGGCGGCGTGATGCTGGTGGCGGGGCTGCTGAAGGTCACCAAGCCCGAGGTCTCTGCCCGGGCGGTGCAGGCCTACCAGCTGCTGCCGTTCGACCTCGCGACCTACGTCGGCTACGGCCTGCCGATCCTCGAGGTGGTGCTCGGCGCCCTGCTCGTGCTCGGCCTGTTCACCCGCACCGCCGCGGCCGTCTCGGGCGTCCTGCTGGTGGCCTTCATCATCGGCATCGCGTCGGCGTGGGCCCGCGGCCTGAGCATCGACTGCGGCTGCTTCGGTGAGGGCGGGACCATCGACCCCTCCCGGACCCGCTACCTGGAGGAAATACTCCGGGATGTCGGGCTTGTCCTGTGCGCTGCGTGGCTCGTGATCCGGCCCCGCACGGCATACAGCCTCGAACGCACCCTGTTCGCGTAACGAAAGGTAACGAGCCATGGCCAGCAAGACCACGGACCGCCGCGCCAAGATCGAGGCGGCCACCCCCAGGGGCCGGGGTGGTGCCAACAAGATCGTGGTGGCCACCGTCGTCGCCGTGCTCGCCATCGCCGCCATCGTCGCGGGCGTGATCATCGCCGACCAGAACAAGAAGGCCGACGTCGCCAAGGGCGGCAGCTCGCTGCCCGTCGGGGCCTCCGCCATGGGGGTCGGGCTCGTGGGCAACCCGTCCGCCCCCGCGAACGTGCCCACCGTCGACATCTGGGCCGACTTCCAGTGCCCCGCGTGCAAGTCCTTCGAGGACGCGTTCGGCGGCCAGATCAACGAGATGGCCCAGAACAACGAGATCAAGCTCGTCGTGCACGTGCTGTCCTTCCTCGACAAGAACCTCGGCAACGACTCCTCGAACCGCGCGGCGAACGCCGCCTTCTGCGCGGCCGACCAGGACGCCTTCCTGCCCTACTTCCGCGGCGTGTACGCCATCCAGCCGGCCCAGGAGGGCACCGGCTACACCGACGCCCAGCTGCGCCAGGTCGCCGAGGCCTCGGGCATCAACGGCAACGGCCTGGACAGGTGGCAGAAGTGCTACGACGCCCGTGACCACAACCAGTACGTCGAGTCGGTGCAGACCCAGTCCGCCAAGGACGGCATCAACAGCACCCCGACGGTCAAGCTCGACGGCAAGCCGCTCCAGCTCCAGGGCCTGACGCCGCAGTCGCTCACCGACCAGGTGAAGGCCGCCACACGGTGACGTTGACCCACGTGACGATGACCCACGTGACGATGAGCCACGTGACGACGGCGATCCCGAGCCCGGTCGACGCCGCCTGGCAGATCGGCCCGCTGACCCTGCGCGCCTACGCCCTGTGCATCCTCGCGGGGATCGTGCTGGCCGTCTGGATCACCGGGCGCCGGTTGTCCGACCGGGGCGGGACCGCCGAGCAGGCCCTGGACGTCTCGGCCTGGGCGGTGCCCTTCGGCATCGTCGGCGGCCGCCTCTACCACGTCATCACCACGCCCCAGCCGTACTTCGGCGAGGGTGGCGACCCGGTGAAGGCGCTGTTCATCTGGGAGGGCGGCCTCGGCATCTGGGGCGCCATCGCGCTGGGGGCGCTCGGCGCGTGGATCGGGTGCCGACGCAACGGCGTGCGCTTCCTCGACTTCGCCGACAGCGCCGCCCCCGGTGTGGCGGTCGCCCAGGCGCTGGGCCGCTGGGGCAACTGGTTCAACAACGAGCTCTACGGGCGCCACACCGACCTCCCGTGGGGGCTGACCATCCACGAGTGGGACCAGAGCACGGGCCAGGCCGTGCGCGACGCGAGCGGCAACCCGGTGGTGCTCGGCACCTTCCACCCGACGTTCCTCTACGAGTCGCTGTGGTGCCTGGTGCTCGCCCTGCTGCTGGTGCTCGCCGACCGGCGTTTCACGCTGCACCGCGGGCAGGTGTTCGCCCTCTACGTCGCGGGCTACCCGGTGGGGCGGATCGTCTTCGAGTTCATGCGCAGCGACCAGGCCAACCGGATCCTCGGGCTGCGCGTGAACGTGTGGACGTCGGTGCTGGTCTTCGCCCTGGGAGTGGGCCTGTTCTGGCTCTTCGGGAAGCGCGCGAGGGTGGCGCAGGCCACTCCCGAAACGTCTCATCATCCGGGATAACGCCGCTCACATACTAGGACGGATCCGGACGCCTGGGCTATCGTCTCCGCAAGCCGTGGCCAACGCCGTCCACGCGCGTTTCCGGTGTCCATCCCGGGTCCACCCCTGGTGGGCACACCCGCATCTGTACCCCCAAGGACGGTGACCTGAGTGTCCTCTGCGCGCTTCTCCGCCCAGCCCGCCAACACGGGGCTGTACCGCAGCGAGTTCGAGCACGACGCCTGCGGCGTGGCCATGGTGGCCACGATGCGCGGCAGCGCTGGACACGACATCGTCGACCACGCCCTGACCGCCCTGCGCAACCTCGAGCACCGCGGTGCCACCGGCGCCGACCCGCTCGTCGGTGACGGGGCCGGCATCCTGACGCAGGTCCCGGACGCCTTCCTCCGCGACGTCGTCGACTTCGACCTCCCCGTCGCCGGCGCGTATGCCGTGGGCATCGCCTTCCTGCCTGCCGACGAGGCCCGGCGCGCCGAGGCCACCGCCACGATCGAGGCCATTGCCGCGGAGGAGAACCTGCGCGTCCTCGGCTGGCGCGACGTGCCCACCGACGCCGAGATCGTGGGCCAGGTCGCGCGCGACTGCATGCCGGCCTTCCGGCAGCTGTTCGTCTCCGCCTCGGCCGGTCGGCTCGTCGGTGTCGGCCTCGACCGCCTGGCCTACTGCCTGCGCAAGCGCGCCGAGCGCGAGGCCGAGGTCTACTTCCCGTCGCTGTCGTCGCGGACCCTGGTCTACAAGGGCATGCTGACCACCGGCCAGCTCGAGCCGTTCTTCCCCGACCTGTCGGACCGCCGCTTCGCCACCCAGCTGGCGCTGGTGCACTCGCGCTTCTCGACCAACACGTTCCCGTCCTGGCCGCTCGCACACCCCTACCGGATGATCGCCCACAACGGCGAGATCAACACCGTCAAGGGCAACCGCAACTGGATGCGGGCCCGGGAGAGCCAGCTGGCCTCGGACCTGATCCCCGGCGACCTCGAGCGCCTGTTCCCGATCTGCGCCCCGGACGCGTCGGACTCGGCCTCCTTCGACGAGGTGCTCGAGCTGCTGCACCTCGGTGGCCGGTCGCTGCCGCACTCCGTGCTCATGATGATCCCGGAGGCCTGGGAGAACCACGAGGAGATGGACCCCGCGCGCCGGGCGTTCTACGAGTTCCACTCGACCTTCATGGAGCCCTGGGACGGCCCCGCCGCCGTCACCTTCACCGACGGCTCGCTCATCGGAGCCGTGCTCGACCGCAACGGCCTGCGCCCGGCCCGGTACTCCGTCTCCGACGACGGCCTGGTGGTGCTGGCCTCGGAGGCCGGCGTCCTCGAGCTCGACCCGTCGCGGGTCGTCAAGAAGGGCCGCCTGCAGCCGGGCCGGATGTTCCTGGTCGACACCGAGCACGGTCGCATCGTGCCGGACGACGAGGTGAAGGCAGGCCTGGCCGCGCAGCACCCGTACGAGGAGTGGCTGCACGCGGGCCTCATGCACCTCGACGACCTGCCCGAGCGCGAGCACATCGTGCACACCGCGGCCTCGGTGGCCCGTCGCCAGCAGACCTTCGGCTACACCGAGGAGGAGCTGCGCGTGCTGCTCTCCCCGATGGCGAAGACCGGTGGTGAGGCCCTCGGGTCGATGGGCACCGACACCCCGATCGCCGTGCTGTCGTCGCGCCCGCGGTTGATCTTCGACTACTTCACCCAGCTCTTCGCGCAGGTGACCAACCCGCCGCTCGACGCCATCCGCGAGGAGCTCGTCACCTCGCTCGGCACGACGATCGGCCCCGAGGGAAACGCACTCGACGCCAACCCGGCCCACGCTCGCCAGGTCGTGCTGCCCTTCCCGGTCATCGACAACGACGCCCTCGCCAAGGTCGTCCACATCAACGCCGACGGCGACCTGCCCGGCTACGCCACCCACGTGGTGCGCGGGCTCTACGACGTCTCCGGCGGGGCCCCGGCGATGCAGGCCCGCCTCGAGGAGATCTTCGCCGAGGTCTCCGAGGCCATCGCCCAGGGCTCGCGCTTCATCGTGCTCTCGGACCGTGACTCCGGGCGCGACCTCGCGCCGATCCCGTCGCTGCTGCTCACCTCCGCGGTGCACCACCACCTCATCCGCGAGAAGACCCGCACCCAGGTGGGCCTGCTCGTCGAGGCGGGCGACGTCCGCGAGGTGCACCACGTCGCGCTGCTCATCGGCTACGGCGCCGCCGCGGTCAACCCCTACCTGGCCATGGAGTCCGTCGAGGACCTCGTCCGCTCAGGTGCCATCACGGGCGTGACGGCCGAGCAGGCGGTCAAGAACCTCATCAAGGCGCTCGGCAAGGGTGTGCTCAAGGTGATGTCGAAGATGGGCATCTCCACCGTCGCCTCCTACCGCGGCGCCCAGGTGTTCGAGGCCCTCGGCCTCTCCCAGGAGCTCGTCGACCGCTACTTCACCGGCACCGTCTCGCAGCTCGGCGGGGTGGGCCTCGACGTGGTCGCGGCGGAGACCGCGGCCCGGCACGCCGCGGCATACCCGCCGGACGGCGTCCGCCTGCCGCACCGCAAGCTCTCGGTGGGTGGCGAGTACCAGTGGCGCCGTGAGGGCGAGCCGCACCTGTTCGACCCGGACACCGTCTTCCGGCTCCAGCACTCGACCCGGGCGCGTCGCTACGACATCTTCAAGCAGTACACCCAGCGCATCGACGAGCAGTCGGAGCGGCTGATGACGCTGCGCGGCCTGTTCGAGCTCGGCGCGGGCGGCCGCCCGCCGGTGCCGCTCGAGGAGGTCGAGCCGGTCAGCGAGATCGTCAAGCGCTTCAACACCGGCGCGATGAGCTACGGCTCGATCAGCCAGGAGGCGCACGAGACCCTCGCCATCGCCATGAACCGCCTCGGCGGCCGGTCCAACACCGGTGAGGGCGGCGAGGACGTCGAGCGCCTGATGGACGACGAGCGCCGCTCCACGATCAAGCAGGTCGCCTCCGGCCGGTTCGGCGTGACCTCGCTGTACCTGACCAAGGCCGGCGACATCCAGATCAAGATGGCCCAGGGCGCCAAGCCCGGCGAGGGCGGCCAGCTGCCCGGGCCACAAGGTCTACCCGTGGGTCGCCAAGACCCGGCACTCCACGCCGGGTGTCGGCCTCATCAGCCCGCCGCCGCACCACGACATCTACTCGATCGAGGACCTGGCGCAGCTGATCCACGACCTCAAGAACGCCAACCCCGAGGCGCGGATCCACGTCAAGCTGGTCTCCGAGGTCGGTGTCGGCACCGTCGCGGCAGGCGTCTCGAAGGCGCACGCCGACGTGGTGCTGATCTCCGGCCACGACGGCGGCACCGGCGCCTCGCCGCTCACCTCGCTCAAGCACGCGGGCGGCCCGTGGGAGATCGGGCTCGCCGAGACCCAGCAGACCCTGGTGCTCAACAACCTGCGCGACCGGATCGTCGTGCAGGTCGACGGGCAGATCAAGACCGGTCGCGACGTCGTCGTGGCGGCGCTGCTCGGTGCCGAGGAGTTCGGCTTCGCCACCGCGCCGCTGGTGGTCAGCGGCTGCATCATGATGCGCGTCTGCCACCTCGACACCTGTCCGGTCGGCATCGCCACCCAGAACCCCGAGCTGCGGGCCCGGTTCTCCGGCAAGCCCGAGTTCGTCGAGACCTTCTTCGAGTACATCGCCGAGGAGGTGCGCGAGCACCTCGCCGCGCTGGGCTTCCGCTCCATCGAGGAGGCCATCGGCCAGGTCTCGGCGCTCGACGCCAGCCGTGCCATCGAGCACTGGAAGGCCTCCGGCCTCGACCTGTCGCCGATCTTCGCCGACGTGCAGAGCCCGGACGGCGCGCCCCGGCGCAACACCACCGGCCAGGACCACGGCCTCGAGAAGGCGCTCGACCACAGCCTCATCGACCTCGCCCGCGAGGCGATCACCGAGGGCACGCCGGTCACCGGCGAGGTGGCGGTGCGCAACGTCAACCGCACCATCGGCACCCTGCTCGGCCACGAGGTGACCAAGAACCACCCCGAGGGCCTGCCGGACAACACCATCGACCTGACCCTTGTCGGCTCGGCGGGCCAGTCGCTCGGTGCGTTCCTGCCGCGCGGGGTCACGCTGCGCCTGCTCGGCGACGCGAACGACTACGTCGGCAAGGGCCTCTCGGGGGGCCGGGTCGTGGTGCGCCCCGACCGCGCCGCACCCCTGCAGGCGGAGCAGAACGTCATCGCCGGCAACGTCATCGGCTACGGCGCGACGTCGGGTGAGATCTTCCTGCGCGGGCAGGTCGGTGAACGCTTCTGCGTGCGCAACTCCGGGGCCACCGCCGTCGTCGAGGGCGTCGGCGACCACGGCTGCGAGTACATGACCGGCGGCACCGTGCTCGTCCTCGGACCGACCGGGCGGAACTTCGCCGCAGGCATGTCCGGCGGTGTGGCCTACGTCCTCGACATCGACGAGGCGCGGGTCAACCCCGAGCTCGTCGACCTCTCGCCCCTGCGGCCCGACGACGAGACCGTCGTGCGCGAGCTGCTCGGCAAGCACCAGCAGTGGACAGAGTCGTCCGTTGCGGCGCGGCTGCTCGAGGACTGGGAGTCGGCGCGCCAGCGCTTCACCCTGGTCCTGCCGCGTGACTACCAGCGCGTGCTCGACGTGCGCGCGGCAGCCGAGGCCGAGGGCCTCGACGTCAACGGCTCCGACGTGTGGGAGCGGATCATGGAGGCATCTCGTGGCTGACCCCCAGGGCTTTCTCAAGACGCGCGAGCGGGAGCTGCCGACGCGGCGGCCCGTGCCGGTCCGCATCCGTGACTGGAAAGAGGTCTACGAGGAGCAGCAGCTCGGCACCCTCCAGCGCCAGGCCGGCCGCTGCATGGACTGCGGCATCCCGTTCTGCCACAGCGGCTGCCCGCTCGGGAACCTCATCCCGGAGTGGAACGACCTGACGTGGAAGGGTGACTGGCGCCAGGCGATCGAGCGCCTGCACGCCACGAACAACTTCCCGGAGTTCACCGGCCGGCTGTGCCCGGCGCCGTGTGAGACCGCCTGCGTGCTGGGCATCAACCAGCCGGCGGTGACCATCAAGCAGGTCGAGGTCACCGTCATCGAGGAGGCGTTCGACGCCGGCTACGTCCGGCCGCAGGCGCCGGAGCGGCTCTCGGGCAAGACCGTCGCCGTCGTCGGCTCCGGCCCCGCCGGGCTCGCGGCCGCCCAGCAGCTGACCCGCGCGGGTCACACCGTTGCCGTCTACGAGCGGGCCGACCGCCCCGGCGGCCTGCTGCGCTACGGCATCCCCGAGTTCAAGATGGAGAAGTCGGTCCTCGACCGCCGCCTGGCCCAGATGGAGGCCGAGGGCACCCGGTTCCGCAACGGGGTCAAGGTCGGGGAGGACCTCACCGGCAAGCAGCTGCGCGACCGCTACGACGCCGTGGTGCTGGCCATCGGCTCCACGGTGCCGCGCGACCTCCCGGTGCCCGGTCGCGAGCTCGACGGTGTCATGCAGGCGATGGACTTCCTTCCCCCGGCCAACCGGGTCGCGCTCGGCGAGACCGTCGAGGACCAGGTCACGGCCGAGGGCAAGGACGTCATCATCATCGGTGGTGGCGACACCGGGGCCGACTGCCTCGGCACCTCGATCCGTCAGGGCGCGAAGTCCGTGACGAGCCTCGAGATCATGCCCCAGCCGGGGGAGGACCGCGCCCCGGGCCACCCGTGGCCGACCTACCCGATGATCTTCCGCGTCGCCTCCGCCCACGAGGAGGGCGGCGAGCGCCTCTACTCCATGAGCACCAAGGAGATCCTCGGCGACGACCAGGGCCGTGTCCGCGGCATCCGCCTCGTGCAGGTCGAGATGGTCGACGGCCGCTTCCAGGAGGTCGAGGGCAGCGAGCGCGAGCTGCCGGCGCAGCTGGTGCTGCTCGCCATGGGCTTCCTGGGCCCGGAGGGTCCCGGGGTGGTCGAGCAGCTCGGCGTCGAGCTCGACGAGCGCTCGAACGTCAAGCGCGACAACGACTACATGTCGTCCGTGCCCGGGGTGTTCGTCGCCGGTGACGCGGGTCGCGGCCAGTCGCTCATCGTGTGGGCGATCGCCGAGGGCCGCGCCGCCGCCGCGGGCGTGGACAGGTTCCTCACGGGCACCACGGCCCTGCCGCGCCCCATCAACCCGACCGACCGGCCCCTCGCGGTCTGACGGTCACCACGTGCGCCCGCCCGCCTCGCGGGCGGGCGCCGGCCACCCGGCATACCACGTCCGGACACCGTCCCGACAGGTGACCTCCATCACGTCGGGAACCCTCGGAGCGATAGGGTTTCGACCATGCGCCGCGCCAAGATCGTCTGCACTCTCGGTCCTGCCTGCTCCTCCCCGGAGAAGCTCCGCGCACTCGTCGACGCCGGCATGGACGTCGCCCGGCTCAACCTGTCGCACGGGTCGTACGCCGACCACGAGAAGGTCTACGAGGAGGTCCGCAGGGCCAGCGACGAGAGCGGCCGCGCCGTCGGCGTCCTCGTCGACCTCCAGGGCCCGAAGATCCGCACCGGCCGCTTCTCCGGCGGGCCGGTCGACCTCCCGGTCGGTGCCGAGTTCACCATCACCACCCGCGAGGTCGACGGGTCCGAGACCGAGGTGGGCACCACCTACAAGGGACTGCCCGGCGACGTGAAGCCCGGCGACCGGCTCCTCATCGACGACGGCAAGGTGGTGCTCGAGGCGGTCGAGGTCACCGACACCGACGTGCGCACCACGGTCGTCGTCGGCGGCACCTGCTCCAACAACAAGGGCATCAACCTGCCCGGGGTGGCCGTGAGCGTCCCCGCCATGTCGGAGAAGGACAAGGAGGACCTCCGCTGGGCCCTCGGGCTGCGCGCCGACATGATCGCGCTGTCGTTCGTGCGCTCCGCCGACGACATCAAGGACGTCCACCGGATCATGGACGAGGTGGGCGTGCGCCTGCCGGTGATCGCCAAGATCGAGAAGCCGCAGGCCGTCGAGAACCTCGTCGAGATCATCCGGGCCTTCGACGGCGTGATGGTCGCCCGCGGCGACCTCGGCGTCGAGCTGCCGCTCGAGGAGGTGCCGCTGGTGCAGAAGCGGGCCGTCGAGCTCTCCCGCCGCAACGCCAAGCCGGTCATCGTCGCCACCCAGGTGCTCGAGTCGATGATCGACAGCCCGCGGCCCACCCGCGCCGAGGCCTCCGACGCCGCCAACGCGGTGCTCGACGGCGCCGACGCGCTGATGCTGTCGGGGGAGACCAGCGTCGGCTCCTACCCCGTCGAGGCCGTGCAGACCATGGCGCGCATCATCGCCAGCACCGAGGAGCACGGGCTCGACCGGATCCGCCCGCTGGGCACGCGTCCCAGCACCATCGGGGGAGCGGTGGCCGCCGCCGCCGTGGAGATCGGCACCGTGGTGGGCGCCAAGTACCTCATCACGTTCACCCAGTCCGGCGACACCGCCAAGCGCCTCTCGCGCATGCGCACCCAGATCCCGACGCTCGCGTTCACGCCCGAGCCGGCGGTCCGCTCGCAGCTCGCGCTGTCGTGGGGCATCGAGACCTACCTCGGCCCCAAACCGCGGCACACCGACCACTACGCGATGGAGGTCGACCAGGTGCTCCTCAAGGAGGGCCGCCTCCAGCAGGGCGACCTCGTGGTCATCGTGGCCGGCTCACCTCCCGGCATCCCGGGCTCGACCAACGCCCTGCGGGTGCACCGCATGGGCGACGCCATCAACCGGGTGGCTCCCGCCTACGAGGACATCGAGGACGAGGAGATCACCGCCGCCTCCTGACGCGGGCCGCCCTGGCGCACCCCGTCTGAGGAGTGCGCCGCTCGAGGGGCGTGCCGTGGGGCGGGGTATGCCGTGGCGCCGGGTATGCTGGCCGCCGCAGTCCGGCCGGTGGACACCTGTGGGCTGCTCGCCGAAGTGGTGGAATGGCAGACACGGGGCACTCAAAATGCTCTGCCCGCAAGGGCGTGCGGGTTCAAGTCCCGCCTTCGGCACCAGGGGCCACCGCCCCACGGCAGCACGGGCGATCGCCCCACGGCAGCAAGGCTGACCGCCCCACCGTCAGGTGGCGGCAGGTCCCTCGTCCGGCTCCTCGCCCTGGTCGTCGGCTCGACCTGCCTGGCCGAAGGAGCCGAAGCCCTCAGTCTGCAGGTCCGCGGGGTTGATGCCGAGCTTCTCGAGCTCGCCGAGGTATTCGTCGGTGTCGAACGACTCCGGCAGCACCGCCTGGGCCTGCTCGAGTGCGCCCTCCTCGTCGGCGCGGGCGCGGATCATGTCGAGGATGGTCTCCCGGGTGACCTGCATGCGGCTCTCCTTCCGTCGGGTGCGCCCGACGCTAGTGCGCCTCCCGCCCGACCGCACTGCGGGCGCCTGGTGGCCGCCACGGGCGCATCCAATAGGCTGCCCGAGTGAGCGACATCCAGCCTGACGCCGCCCCTGCGACTGACTCCGCCGACGCCGCGGCGACCGGTGCTGCCAGCGAGAGCGGCCCACTCTCGCCCGACCCGAGCCAGCCCGGTCCCAAGCACACGCGCATCCTCGTCGCGGAGGACGAGGCCCTGATCCGGATGGACCTCGCCGAGATGCTCGGTGAAGCCGGCTACGAGGTCGTGGGACAGGCGAGCAACGGCGAGCAGGCCGTCGAGATGGCCCGTGAGCTCACGCCCGACCTCGTCATCATGGACGTCAAGATGCCGGTGATGGACGGCATCACCGCGGCCGAGGAGATCGGTGCGGCGAAGATCTGCCCCGTCGTCATGCTGACCGCGTTCAGCCAGACCGAGCTGGTGGAGCGGGCCCGCGACGCCGGTGTGATGGCCTACATCGTCAAGCCGTTCACGGCCGCCGACCTGGCGCCGGCCATCGACATCGCCCGCTCGCGCTGGACCGAGATGAAGGCGCTCGAGAGCGAGATCGCCGACCTGGGCGAGCGGCTGGAGACCCGCAAGCAGGTCGACCGCGCCAAGGGCATCCTGATGAAGAAGCTCAAGATCTCCGAGGCCGACGCGTTCCGCTGGATCCAGAAGACCGCCATGGACCGCCGGCTGGGCATGCGCGAGGTCGCCGACGCCGTCATCTCCGGGATGAAGTAGCCCAACCTCATTCGCCGAGATGGACCTGCGTCACAGCCGCGTCCGGCGTGTCGCGTTACCAAGCCCCATCTCGACGTGAGCGGAGGGCACCCGCGACGGCGGTGAGCACGCGTTCGGCCGAGCGGTAGCCCGCGGCGTCGACCTGGAACACGATCCACCCCTCCTCCCTCAGCTCGTTGTGGCGTCGGAGGTCGCGGCTGTGCACCTGCGCGTCGAGGTGGCCTCGCGACCCGGCCCAGGTCGTGCCGTCGTACTCGAGGCCGACCCGCTCGCGCTCCCAGCCCAGGTCGAGTCGGGCCACGAACCGTCCGCCCGCGCCACATACCTCGAGCTGTGGCGTCGGCCGGGGCAACCCGGCGTCGTGCACCGCGAGGCGCAGCATGGACTCCCGGGGGCTCTCGGCCCGTCCGTCCACCAGCGGCAGCAGCTCGCGGGCCTGCCGTATGCCGCGCCGGCCGCGGACCGCGTGCGCGTCGGCGGCGAGAATCCCGAGGTCGAGCGGGCGCGCACGATCGAGCGCGTCCAGCCGGGAGAGGGCGGTCGCCCGGCTGCCGGTGCACGCGAGGTCGAGAGCGGTGCGGCGCACGGTGGTGGCCCTTCCGAACTTGGTCAGGACGACCTCGGAGTCGAGCAGGTGGCTCTGGTGCACCCTCAGGCCCTCCCGGTGGTCGAGGGCGTGTGGGCTGTCAACGTTGACGTGGACGGGATCGGTCTGCCAGGCGATCTCGCTCCCGTGTGCCCACGCGGCACTGGGCCCGACGAACACGGGGGTGTCCCCGAGCACCGCGCGCACGGCATACAGGCGCGCGGCGTAGCCGGCGATGGGGGCGAACGGGCGTCGCGTAGGGCTGGGGGCGAGGTCGAAGAGCACCCGCCGAGGGTGAGGGCGGACGATGCGGCCGAGAAACGGGCGCCCTCGGCCTGTGGACCCCGTGGCGGCGCGGCTGCAGCTGTGGACGGGCCCACCGCGCCGAGATGGGACTCCGTCCCGCGACACGCCGAGGAAGCGTGGGGCTGAGCCCCATCTCGGTGAAGTGGCCCGGGGTCGGTGGGTCAGCGCAGCGCGACCACCAGCTGCGTGAGCAGAGGGGCCACGACCAGGGCGGGCAGGATGTCGCCGACCGGCACCTGCTTGATGTTGAGCAGGCGGAAGCTGATGCCGACGAGCATCAGGCCTCCGGTGGCGGTGAGCGCGGCGATGTGGGCGTCGGGCAGCACCGAGCCGAGCGCCACCCCGAGCAGCGTCAGCGTGCCCTGGACGACGGCGACCGACACGGCCGAGAACAGCACGCCCACGCCGAACGACGAGGCGAACGCCATGGCGGCGAACCCGTCGAGCACGGCCTTGAGGGTGAGCTGCTCGATGCCGCGGCCGAGGCCGTCGGACAGCGAGCCCAGGATGGTCAGCGGACCGACGCAGAACAGCAGCGACGCACTCATCCAGCCCTCGATGAACCGCTCCCGGGCCGCGTGGTCGACCCCGGACTCCCCGGAGCCCACGAGGGCGGGTCGGCGGGCGAGGCGGTACTGCACGACACCGGCCAGGCTCTCCAGCCGCTCCTCGATGCGCAGCAGCGAGCCGCTGATGCCGCCGATGAGCAGCGACCCCAGCACGATGAGCACGGGGGCGCCCGTGCCGGTGGCCGCCTTGAGCGCGGGATCCGCGACGCTCACGGCCGACAGGCCGGCCATGAGCAGGGTGGTCAGGCCCAGGGCGTCCGTGACGACCGAGCGGGTGTGGTTCGGCAGCCGGTGGCCCACGGCCATGCCGAGGAGCGCCCCGATCACCACCGTGATGACGTTGATGACGGTCCCGAGGCCGGGGAAGTCCAGTGTCACGAAGCACACCTTATGCAGGCGTTCGACCGATTCTTCGGGGAACCCCTTCACCCCTACGGCAGGGTAGGAATAGAGTCTGCCCTCGGACGCCACCCCACCGGGAGGCGCCCGCGGTCGCCGGGGGGACGACGCGTGCAAGAACTGCATGGTGTGCCACGACGATGGAGGAGTACCTGTGAGCCGGCCCGGAGTCAGCGTCAAGCGGGTGTCTGCCGACCTGGAGCGGTCGTTCACCGAGCTGTGGATGGCCTCACGCGTGGAGGGCGGTGCCAGCCCGGAGGTCGCGGCCCGCGCCGCGTCCGAGGGCAAGGTGCGTGCGGCGCTGCAGCGCGAGGAGGTGCGGGCCTTCCTCGCGGTCGCCGACGGCGGCCAGCCCCTGGGGTTCGTCGTGGCCACCCACAGCCCGTTCTCGGGGCTCACCGAGTGCCCGAGCGTCGCGATCGACCAGCTCTACGTCGCCCCCAAGGCCCGTCGCCACGGGATCGCACGCCACCTCCTCGCAGCGGTGACGGCCTACGCCGAGAAGCAGGGCTGCGAGCAGATCGGCTGCAACGTGCCCAGCCAGCAGCGTGACGCCAACCGCTTCTTCGCCCGCCTCGGCTTCAGCTCACAGGTGGTGCGCCGGGTCACCAGCACCAGCGCGCTGCGCCGCCGCCTCGGAGCCGACGAGCCGCGCATCAGCCTCGACCAGATCCTGCACAAGCGCCGCTCCCTGCGAGCCCGCGCCAGCGCCGGGGCCAGCCGCCTCGCCGGCTGAGGCGCCCACACCCGAACGAGAGGGGTATGCCGCGTGGTCACCACGCGGCATACCCCTCTCGTCACACCCGGTGTCAGGTCGCGGTCGTGCCCTCGTAGAGCCCGACCGTGTTGCCGTCGGGGTCAAGGAGGATCGCCCACCAGCTCGTCTCGCTGATCGGCGTCTTCTCCATGACGACCGTGCCGCCGTTGTCCCTGGCCTTGGCGAGGGTGTCGTCGATCGAGTCGACCTCGACGTAGGAGCGCGGCTGGCTGAAGCCCTCGGACCGGGGTGCCAGGCCGCCGCCGGAGATCTTGTTGGGGGCCTGCCACATGGGGTAGCCCTCGAAGCCGGGCAGCTCGGCGATCTGCCAGCCGAAGAGCGTGCTGTAGAAGCCCTTGGCCCGGTCCATGTCAGTGACCGGGATGTCGATGTGGGTGATGTCGCCGTGAGCCATGGGTCCCTCCCCTGGGTGGGCGGGCACTCGGACGCACCCGCCATCCCCTCGACCCTCGTCCCCGGCGAGGTAGCGGTCAAGACCCCGGGGGTGAGTGCTCAGGCCGGTGAGGCGGGCGCCTTGTCGCGCAGCAGGCAGGTGATCCGGCAGGTGCAGACCCGACGGTCGTCCTCGTCGGTGATGACGACCTCGTAGCAGGCCAGCGTGCTGCCCAGGCTCAGCGCGGTCGCGGTGCCGGTGACCCAGCCGGAGCGCACGGCGCGGTGGTGGGTGGCGTTGATGTCGAGGCCGACGGCGACCCGGTCCGGGCCGGCGTGCAGCGCCGAGCCGAGCGAGCCCAGGGTCTCGGCGAGCACCACGGAAGCCCCACCGTGCAGCAGGCCGTACGGCTGCGTGTTGCCCTCGACCGGCATCCGGGCCACGAGGCGCTCGGCGGAGCCCTCGACCACCTCGATCTGCATCCGGTGCATGAGGGAGTTGGGGTTCATCGCCATGACGGCCTCCATGAAGGCCTCGTGGTCGGGCTCCGGGGCGGCGGGGGAGGCGCCGGTGGCGTCGGTCATGCGTGGGTCCTCTTCGTGCGGTGGGGTGGGCTGGTGTGGCTGTGGGTGGCGGGCCCTAGGCTGCCATGCGTGAGTCGACTTCTCCTGCTTGACGGCCATTCGCTCGCCTACCGCGCCTTCTTCGCGCTGCCGGTCGAGAACTTCTCGACCAGCACCGGCCAGCACACCAACGCCGTCTACGGCTTCACCTCCATGCTCATCAACGTGCTGCGCGACGAGCAGCCGACCCACGTGGGCGTGGCCTTCGACGTCTCCCGCCAGACGTTCCGCACCCAGGAGTACGCCGAGTACAAGGCGGGGCGCTCGGCGACCCCGAACGAGTTCAACGGCCAGGTGTCGCTGCTGCACGAGGTGCTCGACGCCCTGAACATCCGGCACGTCGAGGTCGAGGGCTACGAGGCCGACGACGTCATCGCCACCCTGACGACGCAGGGCGTCGAGAAGGGGATGGAGGTGCTCATCTGCTCGGGTGACCGCGACACCCTGCAGCTGGTCTCCGACCAGGTCACCGTCCTCTACCCGGTCAAGGGCGTCTCGGAGCTGACCCGGATGACGCCGCAGGCCGTCGAGGCGAAGTACGGCGTCGGACCCGACCGCTACAGCGACCTCGCCGCCCTCGTGGGCGAGTCCTCCGACAACCTCCCGGGCGTGCCCGGCGTCGGCCCGAAGACCGCGGCCAAGTGGCTGGGCCAGTACGGCGACCTCGCCGGGGTCGTGGCCCACGTCGACCAGATCAAGGGCAAGGCGGGGGAGTCGCTGCGCGAGCACCTCGACGGCGTGCTGCGCAACCGGCGCCTCAACGCCCTCGTGCGCGACCTCGGCCTGCCGCTGGCCGTGGACGAGCTCGAGCGGCACAACTGGGACCGCGAGAAGGTGCACACCGTCTTCGACGGCCTGGAGTTCCGGGTGCTGCGCGACCGGCTCTTCGCCACGATCGAGGCCCCCGAGCTGGAGGCGGAGTCGGGGTTCGAGGTCGAGGGCGTGACGCTGGCGCCCAACGACGTGCCGGGGTGGCTCGACGAGCACGCCGGCCCCGGTGGGCCGGTCGGGGCTCCACGTGGTCGGCACCTGGGCGCGCGGCACGGGTGACGTGCAGGCGCTGGCGGTCGCCACGGCAGCCGGCCCCGCGGCCTACATCGACGTCGCCACGCTCGACGACACCGCCGAGAAGGCGGTCGCGGCATGGCTGTCGGACGCGACCCGGCCGAAGGTGCTGCACGACGCCAAGGGGCCGCTGCAGGCGGTCGCCGCGCGCGGCTGGGACCTGCAGGGCATCGCCAGCGACACCGCGCTGGCGGCCTACCTCGTGCGGCCCGACCAGCGCTCCTACGACCTCGCCGACCTCGTGCTGCGCAACCTCGGCCGCGAGCTGCGCGCCGAGGCCGAGGCCGGCGGGCAGGGCATGCTCGACTTCAGTGCCGACGGTGACAGCGAGGCCAACGACGCGATGGTCCGGGCTCGGGCCGTGCTCGACCTCTCCGGTGCCCTCGGGGAGCAGCTCGAGGCCACGGGCGGCGCGGAGCTGCAGCGTGACGTCGAGCTGCCCCTGGTCTACGTGCTGGCGCGCATGGAGCGCACCGGCATCGCGGTCGACTGCGAGCAGATGCAGCGGCTCGAGGCCGACTTCGCCACCAAGGTCCGTGAGGCCCAGGAGGACTGCTACGACGCCATCGGCGGCGAGCAGATCAACCTCGGCTCGCCGAAGCAGCTCCAGGTCGTGCTCTTCGACACGCTCGGCATGCCGAAGACGAAGAAGACCAAGACCGGCTGGACCACCGACGCCGACGCCCTGACCGACCTGTACGCCAAGACCGAGCACCCGTTCCTCGAGGCCCTGCTGCGCCACCGTGACGCCACGCGCCTGCGGGTGACGGTCGAGGGCCTGCTCAAGTCCGTGGCCGACGACGGCCGGATCCACACGACCTACCAGCAGACCATCGCGGCGACCGGCCGGCTGAGCTCGACCGACCCCAACCTCCAGAACATCCCGATCCGCACCGAGGAGGGTCGGCGGATCCGCGGGGCCTTCGTCGTCGGGGCGGGCTACGAGTCGCTGATGTCGGCCGACTACAGCCAGATCGAGATGCGGATCATGGCCCACCTGTCGGGAGACGAGGGGCTCATCGAGGCGTTCCGGACGGGGGAGGACCTGCACCGGTTCGTCGGCTCGCGGGTCTTCGGCGTCGAGCCGGAGGACGTCACCCTCGAGATGAGGTCGAAGGTGAAGGCCATGTCGTACGGCCTCGCCTACGGGCTCTCGGCCTTCGGCCTGAGCAAGCAGCTGACCATCTCGACCGGCGAGGCGCAGGGGCTGATGGACGAGTACTTCGCGCGGTTCGGCGGGGTGCGTGACTACCTGCGCGACGTGGTCGCCGAGGCGCGCGCCACCGGCTACACCGCGACGATGCTCGGCCGACGCCGCTACCTGCCCGACCTGACCAGTGACAACCGCCAGCGCCGCGAGGGAGCCGAGCGGATGGCCCTCAACGCCCCCATCCAGGGCTCGGCCGCCGACATCATCAAGCTCGCGATGCTGCGGGTCGAGGACGCGCTCACCAAGGCCGGCGCGAAGTCCCGTCAGCTGCTGCAGGTGCACGACGAGCTCGTGCTCGAGATCGCGCCGGGGGAGAAGGACGACGTCGAGGCCCTGGTGCGCCACGAGATGGGCCAGGCCATCGCCCTGGACGTGCCGCTCGAGGTCAGCGTGGGCGTCGGCCACTCCTGGCACGACGCCGCCCACTGACGGCGGGCTGGGAACCTCGGCGGCGGTGGCCGGCGAGACGCGGGTCACGCGCGTCGGTTCGTCAAACGGGCTGCCGCGCGTGGGCCAGCGTTTAGGGTTAGCGGCCATGGTCGATGAACACGAGCTCCACCCGCTGGTGGAAGGCCCCGCTGACGACGCGGCGCGGCCCCAGCGCGCGGTGGTGACGGGCGGCGCGGGTTTTCTCGGCTCGCACCTCTGCGAGCAGCTCCTGGCTCGCGGCCTTGACGTTGTCTGCGTCGACAACTTCCTGACCGGGAACGTCGAGAACATCGAGCACCTGCGCGGTCGTGAGGGGTTCACGCTCATGCAGGCCGACGTGAGCCACGGGATCACGATCCCGGGTCCGGTCGGCTACGTGCTGCACTTCGCCTCCCCGGCATCGCCTGTCGACTACCTCAAGCTGCCGATCGAGACGCTGTCCGTCGGCTCGCGAGGCACGTTCCACGCTCTTGATCTGGCCGTGCACAAGGGCGCGCGGTTCCTTCTGGCGTCGACGTCCGAGGTCTACGGCGACCCCCTGGTCCACCCCCAACCGGAGTCCTACTGGGGCAACGTCAACCCGGTCGGCCCACGCGGGGTCTACGACGAGGCGAAGCGGTTCTCAGAGGCCCTCACCACCGCCTACCGCGCGACCTTCGGGCTCGACGCCGCCATCGCACGCATCTTCAACACCTACGGCCCCCGCATGCGACCCCACGACGGGCGGGCCATCCCCAACTTCATCTCGCAGGCGCTGCGGGAAGAGCCGCTCACGGTGTTCGGCGACGGGCTGCAGACCCGCAGCGTCTGCTACGTCGACGACGAGATCGAGGGTCTCCTGGCGCTGCTCTTCTCGGGTCACCCCGGGCCGATGAACATCGGCAACCCTGCGGAGATCAGCATGCTCGACCTGGCTCGAACCATCGTCGAGCTGGCAGGGAGCGCGTCCGCCATCGAGTTCGAGCCTCGTCCCGTCGACGATCCCCAGATCCGCCAGCCCGACGTCACCCTGGCGACGCAGGAGATCGGCTGGCAGCCGCGCCACTCCCTCGATGCCGGTCTGAAACTCACCATTGAGTGGTTCCGGACCCTTCCGGGCCACAACGACACTGAAAGCGGGTCATAGATGGATGCCACGCGTTTCGCGGGCACACTCGACGGACTCTTCGTCGGCGACCCGCGTGATGGGCGCCCGGTCGACGAGCGGATGGCCGAGGTCGCCGAGTCGGTGACGGGCTACACCACGCCGGCCGAGCTTGCGGTGCTCCAAGCGGCAGTCAAGGCCCTGCCCCCCGGCGAGGCATACCTTGAGGTCGGCACCTTCAAGGGTCGTTCGGTCTGTGGTGCGCTGATCGATGGGAGTGAGCGCACGGTGGTAGCCGTCGAGAACTTCCAGGAGTTCGGCATGGCCGGGCAGGAGGCGCGCGCCGAGCTGATGACCAACCTGGCCGACCACACCAAGGGTGTACCGGGCTTCCGCCTCCTGGAGGGAGACTGCTTCCGCGTGCTCCAGGACCGAGGCGTCGTCGGCGAGCCGGTCGGCGTCTACTTCTACGACGGCGCGCACACGTGGCTGGCCCACTACCTCGCCCTGGGCGTTGCCGAGCATCTCCTTGCTGACGAGGCCGTCGTCCTCGTCGATGACGCAACGTGGCCCGTCGTCCGCAAGGCCACCATGGCCTATGCCAGGCGACACCGCGGCTGGGGCGTGCTGCGTGCCTTCGACGCCGAGACCGACCACGACGAGCGCTGGGCCAACGGGCTGCTGCTTCTGCGCTTCCGCCGTCCGCCCGGCGCAGTGCCCCGGACGGCTCTGGACGTCAGGCTCCTCCTGCTCGCACAGCGCTGGATCCTGGGTCCCTTCTACACGTTGGCGTGGAAGGTCGTTCCGCGGTCAAAACTTCTGGTTGCCCTCGGCAAGAAGTTCTTCGGTCGTCGGTCCCACCGGGTTCCCGAGGTCGTCTGAGCTTTCGCTGGTCCGCATCAGCGCAACCCGGGCGAGGCCGACACCGACCGCAAGCACCGAGACGGCCAGGGCGGTTGCGACGATCGAGCCCACGGTGGCGGGGCGCGGCACCGCAGACAGTGCCGCAACCATGGACACGACGGTGAGCCAGAGCCACCACGTCTGGCGAGCCGACAGGGTTGCCACTTCGTGCAGCACGACCGTGTGCAGGACAGCCCAGAGGGCGCCCAGCACGCCGAACCATGGGGCCAGCCGAGCGAGCCCGGCCGGCGCGTCCCCGCTCACCAGCGCCAGAACCGGACCCCCGAGGGGGACAAGCAGGACGGCCCCCAGGCCGCCCAGTCCGGCAGTGATGCCGCACGCGCGCAGCGTCGCGCGGCGACCGAGCTGACCGTCGCCCATCCGTGGGAAGGCCACCACCGAGACGAACTGCGGTCCCCAGAGGCAGATCTTCGTGAAGAGCGAGCCGAGCACGTACGCGCCACTGTCTGCCGGGTCCAGCGTGTGGCGGGCCACAGGGATGTCGACGTTCGTCACCAGGAAGTAGGCAGTGAGCGTGACGGTGCCGTGCGAGGCACCCGTCACGAGTGAACGCAGGGAAACCGAGCCCGCACCCCGACTGGCCGTGAGCCACAGGGTGACCAGGGCCGACAGGGAGGCCGCTGCCGCAATCGCGACGAGGACCCCCATGACACCGGCGCCGGCGGCCAGTCCGACTGGAACGGCTGCCACCCGGGTGGCCCCGATGGCGAGGGTGCTCGCCGACAAGGCGTTGAACCGACGCGTGCCCAGCATCACGCCCTGGAGCGACGAGCTGACGAGCATCGGCACCAGGGTGATCCCCACGACCAGGACCAGCTCGGGACGGTCCAGGTGGAGGTAGTGGCTCAGAGGCAGGGCGGCGACACCGAAACAGACCGCCAGACCAAGACCGACGACGAGGCCGTGCCGGGCTGCGACGGACCCCGGGATGGCGGTGCCCTGCTGGTGGGCCAGGACGGCCTGTTTGGCCATGCTGAGCTGGATCGCGGTGGCCGGGATGGTCCCGATGATGCCCACGGCGAACAGGGCGCCGATGGCACCGAACTCTTCTGGGCTCAGGGCACGAACCAGAAGAACCGTCACGACATACCCCATGGCGTTGGCGGTCGCCGAGGCCAGTCCGTAACCGATGGCGGCGCGACTCTCGCCGCGGCCCGTGGCCGCACTGGACACCGGCGGGCTCCCTACTGCTCGTGTGGAACGCGAGACTACCGGCGGCTGCCGGACACGAGTTCGCTAGGGTTCGGGCCATGGCAGAGAGCGGTGGGAGTGACACCCCACCCGCCGGCCGCATACCTGTTGCCCAGGCACTGAGCGCGCTGTGGGCCGGCGTGCGCGCCAACCCGTTCTGGATCGTGTTCGGGCTCGTCCTCGTGGCTGTGGTGGTCGGAACCAGGCCAGGCTCCCTGGAGGTCGACACCAAGCCCCAGATCTACCTCAATCCCCTTGCCGCGCTCGAGGCCTCGTTCTCTGCCTGGCAGACCACACCGGCGCTGGGGCAGGGCAGCTTCCAGGTGGGATTGGCCCCCGTCGCCGCGGCAGTGGCCGCCCTGCAGGCCCTGGGTCTTGAACCGTGGCTGTCCATGCGCGTGCTACGCCTGGCGCTGATGCTCGTGGCGGCATGGGGGGCGTGGGCCCTGGGCCGCGAGGTCGTGTCCGATCAGGAGGGCGGGGGCAGGTGGGGACCGCGCGTGGCGGCACTGGCCTATGTGGTCCATCCCTACGTGGTCGCGGCAGGGGCGACGCTTCCAGTTCTGTGGCCCTACGCCCTGCTGCCCTGGCAGCTGCTCTGCGTCGTCAAGGGCATGCGCTCAGGCCGGTGGCTCGTGTGGGGCGTCGCCTTCGGTCTGGCCACCATGGCGATGACGGGCCAGAACGCGGGGGCCGTCCCCGCGCTGCAGCTCGTCGCCTTTCCTGTCGTGCTCGTCTGGGCAACCCGGCGCTACCGTCGCGGCCTGCGCGCCCCCCTGGCCTTCACCGCGGTCGCGGGCGTTGTGTCCCTGGCCCTCTCGGCCTTCTGGATCCTCCCGAGCCTCTCCGCCATCGGCTCGGGCAGCACCATCGTCGGCCAAAGTGAGTCCCCGGAGGCCATCGCCGGCACATCATCCTTCTCAGAGGTCATCCGGGGCCTTGGCCTGTGGCCCCTCTACGGCAGATCGGGCGGCGCGCCCTGGGTGCCCGAGCAGACGGGTTTCCTGACGCACCCGGTGGTGGTCGTTGCCGGCTTTGCCCTGCCGCTGCTCAGCTGGGTGCTCCTTCGCCGGGTACCGCTGTGGCGGGCCCAGCTCCCGATCTCGCTCGTCGCGGTCGCCGCGGTGGTGATGGTCGGCGTGCATCCCTTCGGCTCGCCGTCGCCGGCTGGCCAGCTGTGGCGCAACGCTCTTGAGCAGGTCCCAGCGCTGGGGGTCTTGCGGACGACCAACAAGGCCGGTGCCGTACTCGTGTTGGGCCTGGCCTTGGCGCTCGCCTGCGGCACGGTAGCGGGGCGCCGGCCGCGGCCGCGCGCAGCGGTGGTCCTCGGGGTCCTGCTCGTGGCGACGCTTCCAGGGTGGAGCGGGGGGCTGTTCATCAGCAGTGCGAACGTGCCTGAGTACTGGAAGGAGGCCAGCCGGGACCTGGACGCCGGCGACGGCAGGGTCTGGCTGCTCCCCGGCGAGGACAGTGCGGCATACCGGTGGAGCGACCCCCGGCCTGATGATGTCGGCCAGGGCCTGCTGTCGAGAGAGAGCCTCGTGAGGACCACCGTCGCCAACAGCTCGCCGCAGGGGGCGAACCTCCTTGCAGCACTGGATCGCCGGCTCCAGGAAGGGACTCTTCCCCCCGCTGCCCTGGCACCGATGGCCCGCTACCTCGGCGTGTCCACGCTGCTCGTCCGTAACGACCTCGACTGGTCCCGCGCGGGAGGTGCGGCCCCGCTGAGCGTCACTTCCCAGGTGACGGGGTCCCAGGGGATCGTCGAGAACCGGACGTATGGCCAGCCCGACGCGCAGAGCCAGGGTGAGCCCCAGCTGGTCTCCTTCGACGTCCAGGAGCCCCAGCCCGCTGCCGCGCTCGTCAGCGCGCGGGGCTCCCTGGTGGTGGCGGGGGATGGGGCGGCACTGCCCACGCTCGCCCAGCTCGGCTACCTGGCAGCGCAGCCGCAGTTCCGCTACGCCTCTGATCTCACACCCGACCGCCTCGTCTCCCTTGCGGCCTCCGGCGCCAGAGTCCTGCTCACGGACACCAACCGCCGGGAGGCGCGCGTGGCAGGGAGAGTGACCGAGGACCATGGCCCCCTCCTTCGCGCCACAGAGCCCGTCACGTCCACCTGGGCGCTCGGGGCTGCTGCCCACCAGTCGGTGCGCAGCAGCGACGGGTGGACCGCAACCTCAGCGAGGGAGGGCTCGGTGTTCAGGGTGCTCCCGTGGGCGAGCGCCGACAACGCCGTCGACGGGGACCCCAGCACCGCCTGGTTCGCCGGTGACTACGGCGCAGCCGTGGGCCAGGTCCTCGATGTCGACTTCAATGGCATGGTGGGCCCCGGTGAGCTGGTGGTCCACACAGTCGGTCTGGCAGGAGCAGCTGTCACCGCCGTGTCCGTGTCGACCGACGGCGAGGAGCGTGAGACCACAGCTGGGGAGTCCGGCTCATTTGCCGTCACCCTGCCCGAAGCTGTGACCAGGGTGCAGATCCGCGTCGAAGCCGTGCGGCCCGGGTCGGACGGGAACGTGGGCATTTCTGAGATCACGGTGGCTGGACAGTCTTCTCCGGGGGCGGACGCTGTGCGCACTCCGTCGGGGCTGGGCGCGATGGTCAGGGACCTCTCACCGGCGCAGCGCGCGACCGTCGCCGCAGCCGCTACGGACGTCGTGCTCTCGCGTGTGGGCGGCCCCGTGACCTCCGCTTGGTCGGAGGAGACCAACCTGACCAGGGACGTCGCACTGCCGTGGGACAACAGCGTGCGGATCCGGGGCGTGTTCAGCCTGCCCGAGACCATGCCCGAGGTAGCCCTGGACCGCGTGGCCGGCGATCGCTCGGACATCCGGGTGACATCGTCCAGCCAGGCGTTCGGACTGCCCACGCTGAGGGCCTCCATGGCGTTCGATGGGGACTCGGGCACCGGCTGGTCGCCGGCCGAGCCCGCGGCCGGTCAGTGGTGGCAGGTCGAGCTGGCCCGACCGCAGGAGATCTCCGAGGTGGTGGTCAGCCAGCCAGCGACGGGCAGGCAGGTGGAGCGCGTGGCGGTATGGGTGGACGGCACCAGGGTGACGGAGTCGAGGCTGGATCCCGGCAGGAACGTCATCACCCTCGACGAACCAGTGCGTGCGAAGAGTGTGCGCCTGGTCGTGGAGGCAGCATCTGAGCCGGCTTCCGCTCCGCTACGCGTGCTCGAGGTGGGCGTCGGCGGCGCCAGTGTGCGAAGGACGTCGAAGCAGACGTCCTGCTTCACGGCCGCGACCCTTGACGGCGAGCCGGTGCGGCTGCGTCCAGCCGCGCCAGTCACCACGAGGGCGTTCATTGCCGTCGACTGTGCACAGGAGCCGCGGCCGCTCGGGGAGGGACTCCACGAGTGGCGCCCCTCGGCCGAGTGGGTGGCGGACACGGTCGTCTGGGAGGACGCCGGCGCCGCCGCGGAGGCAACGCCGCCTGTGGGGTTGAGCGTGACACCCGATCGGTGGGGCCCCGGCTGGAACGCCGAGCTTCCGGCAACGGAGGGCGAGTCAACGCTGAGCGCCGGAGTGGGCTACGACCGGAACTGGCATCTCACCCTCGACGGCCGTGACCTCGGCCGTCCTGAGCTCGTCGACGGCTACGCGGCAGGTTGGACGATTCCTGCGGGCGGGCCGCGGCAGGTGGCCCTCACGTACTCACCGCAGCGCAGTGTGTGGGTGGGCATCGCGATCAGCGCGGTCGCGTTGGCTGCCAGTGCGCTGCTGCTGGCGCTGGCTGCAGCGAAACGCTCTTCTGCCCGGCCCTCGCCGGGACGCCATGCCGCAGCCGATGCACCTGCCTCAGGTCTGGCGTCACGCCCCCGGGTGGCCAGGCTGCGGTCGTGGTCCGGTGTCGTTGTCTGGCCGCTGCTCGGCGTGTTCGCCGCGGGATGGGTGGGGGCTGCTGCCGCAGTTGCGGGCCTGGTCGCCCTGCGCCGCTCGAGGACCGCAGCCTGGTGGCTCGCGCTGCTGCTCTGGGCGGCGCTTCCGGTGGCCTGGTTCTGGCAGGTCCTCCCCGTTTTCGGGCAGGTGACCCCGGACCTGGTCGCGAGGACCACCGTCGCGCACGCCGTGGCGGCCGCAGCCCTGGTGGTCTCGGTGATCTGGGCGTTTGGGCCCGTGCGGGGACAGAAGTCATGACCGGCCAGCGGACCCGCGAGATCCTCTGGGGCAGGCTCCCGGACCAGCGTCCGGGACGAGAGCTCCACTGGCTGTCGGTCATGCCCCACACCCACGTCACGGAGGTGGGGACACCGCGAACCCATCCTCCGGAAAGTGGCATCGACTGGATCGACCTGCCGTTCCGCAGGCCCATCCGGCGCTTCGTGGAGGCCGGTGCGTTCGGGTGGCTCCAGGGTCTCGAGCACGTGGACCCGGCACCGTTCGACTGGGTCGCCAGCCTGGAGCTGTGCGCGCTGGTCACGGGGCAGCTGGCGGAGTACGCCGCACGCCACGGGCTCCGCCAGGCCGTCGTGACGTGGGAGAACATGGCCCACCAGCCGCTCTACCGGGTTCCGCCCTACGCCCAGGCCACCCGCCGGGCCCTGGGCGCCGACCTGATGCTCTGTCCGATCGAGGCAGCGCGCACCCACCTGCTGCAGCTCGGCTACCCCGACGAGCGGATTCGCGTGGTCGCGCCGGGTGTCGACCACCAGCTCATCCGCCCGGCGGAGGACCTCGGGGTCGCCAAGACCGGAGGGCTGGTCGTGTTCGTGTCGCCGGTCGCCGCCAACAAGGGGATCGACCGCGTCCTGGACGCCTTCGACATCGTCCGCAAACGCGTCCCGGGAGCGCGCCTCGCGGTGGCGGGAAGCGGGCCACTGGTGCCGATGGTCCAGGACCGGGAGCGCACCACAGGCGGCGCCGTGCGGTACCTCGGCTCCATGCCTCGTGACGGAGTCGCCCGCCTCCTTGCCTCGGCGGACGTCTTCGTCACGGCGCCGAGGGCGAACTGGAAGTGGAACGAACAGTTCGGCCTGGCCTACCTGGAGGCGATGGCAGCCGGCATACCCATCGTCACGACGGTGTGCGGGACGAACCACGAGGCGGTGCGTCCCCCCAACCTGCGGGTCCCCGACTCACCTGCCGCACTTGCCGAGGGCCTGATGCACTACCTTCTGGACGACTCCGAGCGTCAGCGGGTCGGCACTGCCAACCGCGAGCTGGTGGTCGCCGAGCACGATCCCGTCACCCAGGCCAGGGCGATGGCTCGGGCGTTCGAATCAGTTGAGGCGCTGCCGCTCCGGCAGCGGGACAGAAGGGGCCGACCGGAATGAGCGTCTCGCCGGCGAAGGTCAGCGTCATCGTCCCGACGAAGAACGTGGAACGGACGATGGAGAGCTGCCTGCGCTCGATCCGTGCCCAGAGCTGGCCGCACATCGAGCTGGTGGTGGTCGACAACTTCAGCACCGACGCCACCTTCGAGATCGCCCAGCGCTATGCGGACGTTGCCGTTCAGGCCGGTCCGGAGCGCAGCGCGCAGCGCAACATCGCCATCGATCACGCCACGGGCGAGTTCGTCCTGTGGATCGACGCGGACATGGTCCTCACGCCGCGGGTCCTCGAGGACGCGGTGCGTGCAGCGGAGCAGCGCAGTGCGATCGCCGTGTTCATTCCCGAGGAGACCGTCGGCAGCGGCTTCTGGACGGCCTGTCGCACTCTTGAGCGGCGCTGCTACGTGGGCGTCGAGCTGATCGAGGCGCCGCGTCTGGTGAGGCGGAGCTTCTTCCTCGAGCACGGCGGCTTTGTCGCCGACGTCGCCGGCCAGGAGGACGCCGACCTGCGGATGCGGCTCATCGCCACGGGCTCGCCCATGACCCACATCGACACCTTCATCCTTCACGACGAGGGACACCTGACCGTGCCGGACGTGCTGAGGAAGCGGTACTACTACGGGCAGTCGCTCCCGGCGTACAACCGTGCGCAGCCGGGCGCCATCAAGGCACAGGGCTGGGCGACGTTTCGGGCCATGGTGCGCAACGTTCCTCTCCTCGCGGGTGACCCGACCCACACGGCTGGGTTGGCCCTGCTCAGGTCCGCGGAGGCTGTGGCCTACGCGATGGGTGCCGCGAAGGCCGCGAGGGCCCGGGCGTAGTGCGCGCGAGAGGTCGCCTGCAGCAGTGGCTGCCTCCAGCGCTGGCGGTGCTTCTCACGGCAGCTGTCCTCGGCCCCGCGCTGGGGCCGGGGATGGTGCTGTCCTACGACCTGGCCTGGTCGCCGCTCTCGGTGCTGACGCCCTTCGCGCTCGGCATCGGCACCCCGGCGGCGCGGGCCGTGCCGAGCGACGCGTTCGGGGTGGTGCTGGGCCACGTCCTCGGCGGCGCGGTGGCCGAGAAGGCCGTCCTCTTCGCGATCCTCGTCAGCGCAGCCCTGGGGGCCGCGGCACTGCTTCGACATCTCCGTGCTGAGGCGTCGCTGGGCGCCAGCTGCGCGACGGTGACCGTGGCACTGTGGAATCCCTTCGTCGCGGAGCGCCTGGTGATCGGCCAGTGGACGATCCTGCTGGGGTATGCCGTCCTCCCGTGGGCCCTGCGCGAAGGGCTGCGGATCCGCGCGGCGCGGGGAAGCCTGGTCTGCCTGGGTGGATGGGTGGTCCTCGCCGGCCTCGGGGGTGCCAACGCCCTCGTGGTGGTGATACCGGGGCTTCTGGTCGTCCTTCTCTGGCCCAGGCCGCTGTGGCGTGCCTCCCTGGTCGTCCTGGTCGCGGGTCTGGCCGTCGGCGCCGCGTGGTGGATACCGTCCGTCTCGGCCGCGACGGCCGGCGACCCCAGAGGCTTCGCCGCCTTCGCGGCACGCCCCGACGGCCCGCTCGGCCTGCTCGGATCGGTGGCGACCGGCGGTGGGCTGTGGAACCCCGCCTCGCACCCACCCGAGCGGGCCAACCCCGTGCTCGCCGTCGTCACGCTCGCCATCGCGGTCGCCGCCGTGGCCAGGGCGGCCCGGGTGCGCCGGGCCCGGCCGCTCCTCGCGGCCGGGGCCCTGGGCCTGCTCGCTGCCTGCCTCGGGGGCTGGGACGCCACAGCCTCGATGTGGTCCGCGCTGAGCCACCTCCCTGGCGGCGGGCTGCTCCGTGACGGCCAGAAGCTCGCGGCGCCGTGGATGGTCCTGCTGGCCGTCGGGGTGGGGCTGCTGGTGGACGCTGTCCCCGGCCGCGTGCACGGGCTGGGCACGATCACAGCTGTCGCGTTGGCCCTGGCCGCGGTCCTCAGCCTGCCGTCGCTGGCCTGGGGCGTGCACGGACGACTGACAGCGGTCGAGGTGCCTGCCGACCTGCGCGCCGCCGCCGCGGTTCTGTCAGCGGCTCCCCCGGGGGAGGTGGGAGTCCTGCCGTGGCGCCAGTACCGGAGGTACGCGTGGAACGGTGACCGCGTCAGCCTCAGCCTCGTCCCGCGAATGGTCGACCAGCGCGTCCTGTTCGACGACTCGCTGCCGCTGAGCACCGGCAGGATCGCGGGGGAGGACCCCCGGTCGGCAGCTGTCACGGCGACCATCGACCGTGGCAGCGATCCCTTCGGTGCCCTCGCCGACGCCGGTGTGCGGTATGTCGTCGTGGAGCGGGGAACTGGCCTGGACGTGCCAGCGGTTCCCACCGACCCCGGCACCGTGCTGTTCGAGGGTGCTCACGTGCTCGTCCTGGACCGAGGCCCGCAGTACTCCGTCGGAGCCGCGCGCCTGGGTGTGTCCGGCTGGGTGGGTTGGTCGCTCACGGTGGGGACGCTGGCGCTGAGCGCGGGGCTGTGTGTGGCGCGCCACACCCGCCGTTTTGCGAACAGGTGGGCCGCCCGTTGATAGGGTGCCGCCCATGAGCCCTGTCGCCGCTGCCGTCGCCGCCCTCCTCAGCGGGGCTGTCCTTTCCGTCCTCGCGATCTTCGGTGGCACTGCTGCGCTCACGCCCGACACGAAGGCCAACACCACCCCCGTCGTCAACTACGACGGCAGCTGACCTTCCACGACCGCCGGCCGCTGACAGGATCAGCGGCCGGTTCTGCTGTGCCCAGCGGCCTCGGCCAGCAAGGTCTCCCAGCGACTGACCGTCTCGGGCCACGTGAACTGCACCACCCACTCGACCGCGCCACCGCTGAGCCTCTCGCGCAGGGGCCCATCGGTGAGCACCTGGCGCAGCGCCAGCGTGAAGTCCGCAGCCCCGCCCTCGACGAGCAGGCCAGTCTCCCCGTGGTGGACGGAGTCCCGGAGGCCTCCGGCATCGGCAAAGGCCACGGTCGGTGTTCCGTGGACGCCGGCCTCCACCACGACCAGGCCCCATCCCTCCTTGAGGCTGGGCAGCGCGAGAACCCAGGACTCGGCCAGGATCCGGTGCTTCTCCGCCTCGGAGACGTGGCCGGTGAAGACCACCCTGTCGGTGATGCCGAGCTCGGCGGCCTTGGCGTGCAGCTCCGGCTCCCAGTAGCCGGAGCCGACGACGCGCAGCTCGAGGTCGGGGACCTCCGGGAGGAGGTCGGCCACGGCCTCCATCGCGATCTCGACCCTCTTCTGCGGGACCAGCCGCCCGAGGACCGTGACGACCGGAGTGTCCGAGCGTGCCACGCCTTCGTCCGCGACGGCATCAGTGCCGTTGTGCACCACAGTGATGCGTTCCGCGGCCACGCCGAGGCCGACCAGCTCGCGCTTGGTGGACTGGGACACCGCGACGTACTGGCACCCGGCATACACGCGGGGGGCCAGCCGCGACTCGAGCCACCAGCCGAAGCGCGACACCGCGGGGCCGAAGACCACTGGCCACTGCTCGCGGTGGACGTGGTGGACCAGGTTGACCACGGGCCCGCGGCGAACGAGCGGGCTGAGGTAGGGCACACCGTTCTGGACATCGACGACGACGTCGGCGCGGTGCCGCCCGGCTGCCTGCGCCAGCACCGACCTGATGTAGACGCCGTAACGGCCGCCCTTGCGAACGTAGCGGACGCCGTTGACCGTCTCCCGGGCCAGGGCGCCCGGGTAGGCGGCTGTCCGGATGGTCACGTCGTGCCCGCGGGCTGCCAGACCCTCGGCGACCTCGACCAGGTACTTCTCCGAGCCGCCGCCCTCAGGGTGGTGCAGGTCGCGCCAGTTGAGCAGCAGGACCTTCACAGACATGCAGGAACCTCGGGGGAGTCGGCGGGTGTGGCGGGGGCGGGTGCGCTGGTCTGGTTAGCATGCACCAATGGACACGCGGCCGACGAGAAGGTATCGCACCACAGGCCGCTCGGTCCGAATGTTCCGGTCGTTCCTGCGCGAGCAGAGCGAGCCGGACGTTTTCTACCGCGACCTGGCCCGCGACACCATCGCGGTGCTCGAGCAGCACGAGCCGCTTCGTGACCGGACGGTGATCGACGTCGGCGCCGGACCTGTGCAGTTTGCCGAGGAGTTCGCGGCGGCAGGGGCGCGCTACACGGGCATAGACCTCGACGTTCACACCCTGGGCCGCACCTCGGTCGCCGCCGGGGTCGTCGCACGAGGCGAACAGCTTCCCTTCGCCGACGCCAGCGTCGACGTGGCGATGTCCAGCAATGTCATGGAGCACGTGCCGGCGCCGGGGCAGGTGGGGCGGGAGCTGCTGCGCGTTGTGCGTCCTGGCGGGCTGGTGTTCATCTCCTACACCGCCTGGGCCTCCCCGTGGGGAGGCCACGAGACATCCCCGTGGCACTATCTCGGCGGCGAGTTCGCGGCCCGGCGCTACCAGCGGCGCCACGGGCACCCGCCGAAGAACCGCTTCGGCGAGTCCATGTACCCCACGCGGGTCGGCGACGGCCTCAGGTGGGCTCTGCGCCAGCCCGACGCGTGGCTCATCGAGGCCTCCCCCCGGTACCACCCGGACTGGGCCCGCAGCGTCGTCGACCTCCCCGTGGTGCGTGAGGCCGCCACCTGGAACCTCATGATGGTGCTCCGCCGGAAGTGAGCCCCGCCACCTCCGCGCGGCACCCGGACCCGGCGGTGCCCCCGCTCGTCGAGCGCATCCGGGTCGCGTCGTGCCTTCTCCTGCTGTGGGCCGTCGCCTTCGCCCAGGCGCCCGGGAAGATCGTCGCCGACACCAAGATCGACCTTGCCCTCAACCCGCTCGGCCTCATGGGGCGAAGCCTGCACCTGTGGGATCCCACCACCACCTTCGGCGTGCTCCAGAACCAGGCCTACGGCTACCTGTTCCCCATGGGTCCGTTCGCGGCGCTGGGCAACGCCGTCCTGCCCGCCTGGGTCACCCAGCGCCTGTGGTGGTGCGTCCTGCTGTCCGTCGGCTACCTGTCGATGCGGGCGCTGCTGCGGGCCCTTGATGTCGGGGACCCGCTGACCCGGCACGCAGCCGCGCTGGCCTACGCACTTGCGCCCCGGGTGCTGAGCACGCTGGGACCCATCTCGTCCGAGGCGGCACCGGCCCTCCTGGCCCCGGCAGTCCTGCTGCCCATGGTCCTGGCCAGCCGGGGGCGCATCAGCGCTGCCCGGGGCGCCACCCTCAGCGGCGTCGCGGTGCTGGCGTGTGGGGGGGTCAACGCGACGGCAACCCTGATGGCCGTCGTCCCCACCGGTCTGTGGATGATCACCCGCAGCCGTTGGTGGCGCAGCCCCCTGACGCTCTGGTGGGGCGCGAGCGTCGGTTGCGCAACCCTGTGGTGGTTCCTCCCGCTGGTGCTGCTCGGCCGTTACTCCCCACCGTTTCTCGACTGGATCGAGAGCGCGGAGAGCGTCTCGCGCCAGGTCACCCTGCTCGACGCCGTCCGTGGCACCGACCACTGGATTGCCCACCTGGTGACGGTCGGCGGACCGTGGTGGAACGCGGGACACCGCCTGGTGACCGAACCGCTCCTGATCATCGTCACCGGCGTGGTCGCCGGGCTCGGTCTGGCAGGGCTGGCCAGCAGGCGGCTGCCCGAGCGCCGCTTTCTGATCCTCACCGCGGTGGTCGGGGTCGTCCTCATCGCCCTTCCTCACAGCGGGACGCTGGCCAGCCCGTGGGCCGCCCCGACCCAGGCCCTCCTCGACGGGCCGCTGGCCCCGTTGCGAAACGTGCACAAGGCCGACCCGATCCTCCGGCTGGCCCTGGCGGTAGGCCTCGGGCAGGCGCTGTCCCGGCTGCGGGGAGCAGCGCGGCGGTCGGCAGTGCCCCGACGCCGGGTGCTCGCGGCCGCAGGCGTGTATGCCGTGGTGGCGACCCTGCTGGTCTCCGCCCTTCCCGGGCTCTCGGGGGACCTGCCCTCGCGCGGGGCTTTCCAGGAGGTGCCCGAGGCCTGGCGGGACGCAGGCCGCTACCTCGACGCCCACCCGACGGCCGGATCCGTGCTGCTCGTGCCCGCGTCCAACTTCGGCGAGTACACGTGGGGCCGGCCTCTGGATGAGGTCCTGCGGTCCCAGACCAGGGCGTCGTTCGCTGTCCGCGACGCGGTCCCCCTCACGCCGGCGAACACGACGCGGTTGCTCGACGCGATCGAGCTGCGTCTCCAGAGCGGCCGAGACGTGGGAGGAGCCGTGGCTGCTCTCGCCCGCGCGGGCGTCGGCCGACTCGTCCTGCGCAACGACCTCGACACGCGGGCGACGGGTGGGATCGGTGTCGATGTGATCCGCGCAGCGCTCGAGGCCACGCCGGGTCTCGTGCTCGAGCGGGGGTTTGGCCGGACGGGGGTCAACGCCTCGGGCCAGCGCCTGCGTCCGGTCGAGATCTGGTCGGTTGCCGGGGCGGTGGGGCCCGTGCAGTCGTGGCCCCTCAGCTCGGCGGTGCTCGCCTCCGGTGCGAGCGAAAGCCTGCCTGCCCTCGCGGATGCGGGACTGCTCAAGGGGCCGGTGGTGTTCGAGGGTGATGCGACCGTCGCCGGACCGGTCACGGGCAGGGCCCTGGACAGCGCTCCGCGGATCGTCACGGACAGCTACCGGGCGAGAGGCAGGTCGTTCGGCGCGGTGCGCGGCCGCGACGTCACGCAGACCCTGACCGCCGACGCAGAAGCGGGCGCCCGGGACTACTGGCCCTGGTCCCGACCGGGACTGCGGACGACCGTCGCCTACGACGGACTGGACGGGCTGTGGGCATCGTCCTCCTTGGCGAGCAGTCCGGGACTGGCCGACCTCGACCCCTCGCTGCGGCCGTTCGCGGCAGTGGACGGCGACTCCACGACGGCGTGGGTGGCCTACGCCGACGGGGCGCCCACCCTTCGGCTGACCTTCCCCGAGGCGCGCTCCGTGGACGGGCTGGAGATCTCGCCGCTGGCCGACCGGGGCAGGTTCGGGGAGTTCCTCGGCGTGCCGCGGCGCATCGAGGTCGTGACCGACCGGGGCAGCACCCTTCACACGCTTTCAGGGGGCGGCGAGGCCCAGCGCGTGCCCACAGCGCCAGGCACCACGAGAACCCTGACCGTGCGGATCCTCAGCACCGACGGGGGCCGGGAGGTCACGGTGACCGGGCTGTCCAGTGTCCGGGTTCCCGGCCTGGTCGTTCGCGAGACAGCCCTGGCCCCGGGTGGGCTCACCGCCCCAGCCGCGGCGTACGTGCTCGGGCGCGCGGCCGGTGCCCACGACGGCTGTATCCGGGTTTTCGACCGCTATCGGTGCAGCAGCGCGACCCGCGCTGCTGAGGACGTCGTGTCCCTCGACCGGACCCTCCCCATGACAGGCTCGGCGGCCTACTCCGCATCCGGCACGCTGGCGGCCACGGGCGGCCCGGCCACCGAGGACCTCCTCGACGCCGGTGCGTCGGTCCAGGTATCGGCCAGCAGTCGCCGCAGCCGGGCACCAGAGGGGCGGCCGGCGGTCGTGCTCGACGGCGACCCCGCGACGGCGTGGAGCCCGGCGCCACAGGACCGAGAGCCGCTCCTGTCGCTGAAGGCACCCAGGCCCGTCACCGTCCGCCAGATCCACCTCGACATCCGCGACGAGTGGCTCGACGGACTGGAGCCCACCGTGCAGGTCACGGTGGACGGTCGGCGCCACCTCGCCCGGCTCCAACGCGACGGCAGCATCTCCGTGCCCCCCATGCGAGGACGCACCATCGGCATCCGCCTCCTCGTGGGGCCGGCGGAGTCCGATTCCCTGGCCTCGCTCGAGGTCGCCGAGGTCTCCATCCCCGGGTTGGAGCAGCCTGCCCCTGACCCGGCGGTACGCGCAGCCTGCGGATCCGGGCCGCGGCTGCTCGTCGACGGCCGGACCGTTCCCACCAAGGTCACGGGGCGCCGAGACGCTGCCTTCGGCGAGAGCCGGCTTGCGTGGGAGGCCTGCGAGCGCGTCTCCCTGAGGTCCCCGTCGGCGCGGGTTGTGGTCGAACAGTGGCGCGGGTTCACAGCGGACCTCGCCGTCCTCGCCTGTCAGCACGGATGCCCGGCGGCAGGCGGCAGCGCCGGAGAGGCGCGGCCGGTGACCGCCAGGGCACAAGGCCCAGCGCAGCTGTCGCTCGCTGTCGGCGCGGGCAGCGCGAGCGTCGTTGCGCTCGCCCAGAACGCGAATGCCGGCTGGCAGGCCACCATGGGAGGCCGTCGGCTCGAGAGCATCGTGGTGGACGGCTGGAGGCAGGGGTTTGTCGTGCCGGAAGGGGCGGCAGGGACTGTCGTCGTGGCGTTCGGCCCGGACCGGTCGTACCGGGCCGGCCTGTTGGTGGGCCTGGCCCTGGTGGTCCTCCTGCTGGCCGGGGCGGTGCTCGCGAGGGTGCGCGGTGGGCGGCCGGTGGTCCTGCGGGCCGCGACCGGGTGGACGTGGACTGGTCCGGTGCTGGCCGCCGGCCTCGGCGTCATCCTCGCGGGCGCGGCCGGCGCGGCCGTCGCGCTCCTCGCCATCGCTCTGGAGAGGTGGCTGGGCAGACGCCCCTGGGGCCTGAGCGGCACCGTTGCCGCCCTCGTGCTGGGCGCCGCAGCCCTTCAGGCCTTGGCGTCGCCGGGCAGGGTGGGCGGACCTTTCGTGGAGGGGCTGGTCCGGCTCTCCTGCCTTGCGGCGTTCTGCCTGGTCACCGCCTCGCTGGCCTCCAGGCGTGGGCTCGGTCCATCAGGGGCACCTCGACGTACCGGTGGCTGAGAGCCGCGAGCCCGAGAGTGAGTGGAAGGCCAACCGCGAGGAGCGGGACGGCGCCGCCGGTGAAGTAATCGGCCCCCGTGAGCGCGAACATCGCCTCGAACACCGGCAGGTGCCACAGGAAGACCCCGTAGGAGATGTCGCCCAGGTAGCGACCCGCGGGGGAGGCGAGGGCGCGTCCATAGGGGTGGTCGCCGCCCCCGAACACCAGCGGCACCAGCAGGCCACCGGCCACAGCACAGGACAGGACCATCTTGAGGGCCAGCTGCAGGCCCGTCACGGGACCGAGCGTCAGGGGCCCGGCCACGGGGGTCGTCGCCAGCAGGTAGGCCCCCGCCGAGACTGCGAGGCAGGTGCCGGGGTAGCGGGACAGAGCCCTGAGTGTGCCGTTGGGTCCGCCTGCTGGGTCGGCGGCCACCTCCGCGAGGATCATGCCGAGGGCGAAGGTGGCCCAGTGCGCCGGTAGCCACCGGCCCATGAGGGCCTCCCCGCCGATGAGCACCCCGCTCGAGGCAGCGGTGAGCACCAGGCCCGCGACCCAGCTGCCGACGAGGACCGCCAGCGGCATCCATGGGGCACGGCGCCTCAGCCGCCGAAGACCCAGGAACACGAAGGGCAGAGCGACATAGAAGGAGACCTCCGTCGAGAGGCTCCAGGTCTGCGTGAATCCGTGCAGGAGGCTGCCGGGCACGTAGATCTGCGCGACCAGGACGTTGACCACGGCGGTGAACGGGTCTGGGCGCACTGCCAGCAGGACCACTGCCAGCGCGAGCCAGTACGCCGGAAGGATGCGCGCTGCCCGGCGCAGTGCGTAGGTCGTCAGGGCCGGGCGGCGGCCGCCGGCGGACTGGCGCAGAAGAGCGCTGTGGAGCAGGAAGCCGGAGAGAGCGAAGAAGATGCCGACCCCGAAGTCTCCTCTGCCCAGCAGACGTCCGAGGAGGCCGCTGGAGACCGCACCGGTCAGGAAGCCGACGTGGGTGAGGACGACGAGAAGCGCCGCCACTGCGCGAAGCCCGTCCAACGCCGCGAGGCGCGTGGGTTCTGCCTGCTTCGACACGACAGCAGCGAAGTTGCCAGAATGCCCGCGGCTCTGCATACCCGCTGGTAGCGTTTCGCCATCGGGGTCGGCCGTTGCCATGCCCGAAGGATAGTCATCATCAGCCGGCCAACGACGACCACCACGCGCCACTGCGGCCGGGCCGTCGGAGGCTCGCCCAGAAAGGGTCTTCATGCGCAAGGTGGCCGGGCTCATCGCCTTGGGTCTCGGGGCGTTCCTGTTGGTCGCGGCACCCCTGCTGCGCCTCTACGCCTATCCCTCGCTCGCCCAGGTTCCTCTCGACCAGTACTCCAAGTCGGTCTCGCAGGGCACTGACATGGAGGCGTTCTATGTCTCCGAGCTTCAGACCAAGACCGGACTGACCCTGACGTCCACCCGCTTCGTCAAGGCGGACCAGGCGGCGCAGAAGAGGCAGGGCGACGACGTCGCCGTCTGGGACAGCTTCGTCCGGTCGACGGACGAGTCCGGGACAGTTCTGTCGGCCACGCTCCAGCGCGTCGCCCTCGACCGACACACCGGCGAAGCGGTCAAGTGCTGCAACACCTACACCTCGGACTCGGAGGACCCGGCTGACCAGGAGCCCACTGAGTACAAGGGCTTGGTCTTCAAGTTCCCGTTCAACGCGGAGAAGAAGACCTACCAGTGGTGGGACAACACGCTGGGCGACACGGTGCCCGCCGAGTTCATCAAGACGGAGACGCTCTTCGGCACCAACACGAACGTCTATCGCATGGTGATCCCGGCGACGCCGTACACCACGCAGGAGATCCCCGCGAAGCTGGCGGGGGAGTCGGGCGACGGCAACGTCACCGTGGACCGTGTCTACGAGAACACCCGCACACTCTGGGTGGAGCCCAACACCGGCATCATCGTCAAGGGCGAGGAAGTCCTGAACACCCGCTTCCAGAAGGATGGCGAGGACCTGGTCACCCTGCAGAAGGGCACCATCTCCTATGACGACGCCACGGTGAAGGCGAACGCGGAAGATGCCGGGAGCAAGGGCTCCTCGCTGAACCTCGTGCGCAACGTGCTTCCGCTGACTTTCGCCATCCTCGGTGTCCTTCTGATGGTGGGCGGGTTCCTGCTCCTGCGTGGCACCGGCTACGAGGGCAAGCGCTCCGCCTGACGAAACCCTCACTCATCCCAGCGTGCTCGTGCGGGGCCGGTCCATCAGGACCGGCCCCGCACCCGTATGCCGCGTCCAGACGCGCGTCCAGAGACGTCCACGAGCAGGCCACGCCTTTCGACGCACCCGGCAGCACGAAAGAGTGACCACCGCTGCTCTGATCGGCTGATGTGGCCGATCCGCTTGGGCCCCTAGCGTTCTCGCGTGAGGAGCTGGCGGTGCGCCCCGGGCAGGCGGATGTGAACGGGCCGTCGCTCGGCATGGCGAGCCTGTCGCTCGGCGCCGGCACACCGCTCCTCCTCCTTCCCGGTCTCACGGCCGACCACCGCCAGCCGACGGGGATGGCGCGCCGGGCCCAGCTGGGTCTGATGCGCCAGCTGGCCGAGCACCGCCAGGTCTGGTGGGTGAACCGTCGTCAGGGCCTGACCGAGGGCACCAGCATGGCCGACCTCGCCGAGGACTACGCCAGCATGCTGAACGAGTGGCAGGCCGCACCCATCGACGTCGTGGGCATCTCGACGGGTGGGGGCGTGGGCCTGCAGCTGGCGGCTGACCACCCGGAGCTGGTGCGCCGGCTCGTCCTCGTGGCGTCGGCCTGCCGTCTGGGACCCGACGGGCACGACGTCGAGCGCCAGGCCCTCGACGCCCTCGAGCGCGGTGACCGGCGCCGGGCCGCCTCCCTGATCGCGCGGCAGCTGCCGTCCGGCCGCGTCACTGCCGCCCTGGCCGGAGCCTTCGGGTGGCTCCTCCCCGGTGGCGTCGTCGCGAAGGACTTCGGTGACCTCCAGACGACGATGCGGGCTGAGCTGGACTTCGACCTGTCGGACCGGCTCCAGGAGATCGCCGCGCCCACCCTGGTGATCGGGGGCACGCTCGACGCGTGCTACGGCGAGGCCGTCTTCCGGGAAACCGCCACCGGGCTGCCGTTCGGCGACCTGGTGCTGCGCCCCGGCGCGAGCCACGCGAGAACCGTGGTCGACCGTCGCCTCGGTGCCGAGATCAACGCCTTCCTGGGCCAGCCGGAGGAGTAGCGGGGGGCTCAGGGGATGCGCAGGCGTCCCCACTCGTCGCGCAGGATGCGGCCGTCGTTGGCCGCCACCGAGATGGCGTGTGCGAAACGGCCCGGGTCCCAGTAGGGCGCGCCGACGAGCCGGGCGAGGTCGGGCTCGCTCTGCGGGCCCTCGGCGTGGAGGGCCCGCAGGACCTGCAGGATCTCGTGCTCGACCCGCCGGTCGCGGCCCTCGGAGCTGGCGCGAGGTGGTGGCATGGGCATCGGTCGGCTCCCTTCCGTGAGGACCGCGACGGGCGGTTGTCGGCTACCGGGCTACGGCTGGTCAGGCAGGCGTGGGGCTGGTCACCCGACGGCTCTCGCTCTCGCCGCCTCCCTGGTGCGCCTCCTCCGCGGTGAGCGGCTGGGCGATGCTCTCGAGCGACTGGCCCTCCGCCTTGACGCCGAGGAACGCCTCGACGAGGCCGCCGATGACCATCAGGGCCGCACCGATGAAGTAGCCGACAGCGAGGTGGGTGATGTCCTTGCTCTCCGAGGCCTGGTCGATGAGGGCGCCGAACAGGAGCGGGCCGCTGATGCCGCCGGCAGCGGTGCCGACCGCGTAGAAGAACGCGATGCACAGCGCACGGGTCTCCAGCGGGAAGACCTCGCTGGCCGTGAGGTATGCCGCGCTGGCGCCCGCGGAGGCGAAGAAGAAGATCACGACGCCGAACATCGTGAGCGTCGTGGCGTTCAGGCTGCCCAGCACCACACCGGCGATGGCCAGGAGCACACCGGAGAGGATGTACGTGCCGGTGATCATCTTGACCCGGCCGATGGTGTCGAAGAGCCGGCTCAGCAGGAGGGCCCCGAGGAAGTTGCTCACCGCGAAGACGGCGAGGTACCAGCCGGTCTGCTTCACGTCGAAGAACGTGGTGAGGGCGTCGCCGTAGGTGAAGAAGAACGCGTTGTAGAGGAAAGCCTGGCCGATGAAGAGCGACAGGCACAGCACGGTGCGCTTCGGGTAGAGCGTGAAGACGGTCCTGGCGATCTCGGGGATGGAGATGGTCCGGCGCTGCCGGACGGTGATGGGGTCGTCGTGCACGTCCGGCAGCCCGTGGTGGCTCTCGCGGTGCACCGTCTCCTCGATGTCGCGCACGATCTGCTCGCCCTCGTCCTCGCGGCCGTGGATGAACAGCCACCGCGGGCTCTCCGGCACGTGCCGGCGGACGATGAGGATGCCGACAGCCAGCACGGCGCCCAGGCCGAACGCGAGGCGCCAGCCGAGCGCAGGGTCGAGGACCTTGGGGTCGAGGAGCGGGATGGTCAGCAGCGACCCGAGGGCGGCGCCGACCCAGAAGGACCCGTTGATCGCGACGTCGACGCGGCCGCGGTAGTGCTTGGGGATCAGCTCGTCGATCGCGGAGTTGATGGCCGCGTACTCGCCGCCGATGCCCATGCCGGTGATGAACCGGGCGATGAAGTACCACATCGGGTTCGGCGCGAACGCGGTGAGCACCGTGGCGAAGGTGTAGACGGCCAGCGTGAGCAGGAAGAGCTTCTTGCGCCCGAACCGGTCGGTGAGCTGTCCGAAGAAGAGGGCCCCCAGGCAGGCGCCGGCCACGTAGATCGCGCCGGCGAGGCCGATGTCGAAGCTGCTCATGCCGAGGCCGGTGTCCTGCGGCTTCAGCGCCTCCGACATCGAGCCGACGATGGTGACCTCGAGGCCGTCGAGGATCCAGACGGTCCCGAGGCCGATGACGACCATCCAGTGCCAGCGGGCCCAGGGGAGCCGGTCCAGCCTGGCTGGTATGTCGGTGGTGATGCGTCCGGTCTCTACGTCAGATGCCACGTCGGCCTCCTCCTCGTTGAGCGCGGTGCCACGGTGCAACCGCGATCCTGCGACGAGCAGGCTAGATCCGGCTGGGGCAAAGCGCTCGTCGAGCGTCGGAGGGGGACGAAACGGTCAGCAGAATGACGTACGTCAGGGTTTGTCGCACACGAAGATGGCCGTCCCCGGGAAGAGTCGCCCGCGCAGCGGCGACCAGCCACCCCAGGTCGCGCTGTTGCGCTCGGGCCACTCCGGCTCGACGAGGTCGGTGAGCACGAGCCCGGCTGCCACCACCTCGCGGACGCGGTCGCCGAGGGTCCGGTGGTGCTCGACGTAGCTCGCCTCGCCGTCGGAGTCGGCCTCCACGTACGGCGTGCGGTCGAAGTACGACTGCGTGAGCGTCAGCCCGTGCTCGCCGGGGTCGTCGGGGAAGGCCCACCGGAACGGGTGCGTGGTGGAGAAGACGAAGCGGCCGCCCGGCCGCAGCACGCGCGCCGCCTCCCGCAGGAGCAGTGCCGAGTCGGCGACGAAGGGCACCGCACCGTATGCCGTGAAGACGGTGTCGAAGGACTGGTCGCCGAAGGGGAGGGCGGTGGCGTCGCACTGCACCAGCGGCACGGCCTGCCGCACATCGCTCACCCTCTCGTTGAGGGTCAGCCCGGTGCGGAGCATCCCGGCGGACAGGTCGGAGGCCACGACCACCGCGCCCTGGGCGGCCACCCAGCGGGAGCACTGCCCGGCGCCGGCGCCGATCTCGAGCACGGTGCGACCGGCCAGCTCACCCAGGAGGCGCAGCTCTGACTCGCGCCAGCCCTCCGGGCCCCAGGTGAAGTCGGCGTCGCCCAGGAAGGCGCCGTGCTCGGCGTAGTACTCGCCCGCTTCGGCGTCCCACCACGACCGGTTCGCGGCGGCAGTCTCGTCCTGGCCCGCGGACCGGCGGCTGACCTGCGCAAACCCGCTCAACGGCATACCTCTCGTTTTTGACCTCGCACGGACGGCGTCGGTAGTCTGGACGGGCACCTCCGTGTGCGCGCTTCGCCATGTCTGTCGAAACGGCTCGTCGTTCTCGATGGACGAAGTCCATCATCGATGGACAGGGAAGCGTGACCACAACCGAACACCTTCTATTCACTGTCCATCATCGGAGTTCCTACTACATGACTGCCAGCACGGTCGAGAAGACCGCCCCTCAGGTTGCCATCAACGACATTGGCTCTGAGGAAGACCTCCTTGCCGCTATCGACGCGACCATCAAGGACTTCAACGACGGCGACATCGTCGAGGGTCGCATCGTCAAGGTCGACCGGGACGAGGTCCTGCTCGACATCGGCTACAAGACCGAGGGCGTCATCCCCTCGCGTGAGCTGTCCATCAAGCACGACGTCGACCCGTCCGAGGTCGTTGCCGTCGGCGACGAGGTCGAGGCCCTCGTCCTCCAGAAGGAGGACAAGGAAGGCCGCCTGATCCTGTCCAAGAAGCGTGCGCAGTACGAGCGCGCCTGGGGCACGATCGAGAAGATCAAGGAGGAGGACGGCGTCGTCACCGGCACCGTCATCGAGGTCGTCAAGGGTGGTCTCATCCTCGACATCGGCCTGCGTGGCTTCCTCCCGGCGTCGCTCGTCGAGATGCGCCGTGTCCGCGACCTCCAGCCGTACGTCGGCAAGGAGATCGAGGCCAAGATCATCGAGCTCGACAAGAACCGCAACAACGTGGTCCTGTCGCGCCGCGCCTGGCTCGAGCAGACCCAGTCGGAGGTCCGCACGACCTTCCTCAAGGAGCTCCAGAAGGGCCAGGTCCGCTCCGGTGTCGTGTCGTCGATCGTCAACTTCGGTGCGTTCGTCGACCTCGGTGGTGTGGACGGTCTGGTCCACGTCTCCGAGCTGTCCTGGAAGCACATCGACCACCCGTCCGAGGTCGTCGAGGTCGGCAACGAGGTCACCGTCGAGGTGCTCGACGTCGACATGGACCGCGAGCGTGTCTCCCTGTCGCTGAAGGCGACGCAGGAGGACCCGTGGCAGCACTTCGCCCGGACCCACGCGATCGGTCAGGTCGTGCCGGGCAAGGTCACCAAGCTCGTCCCGTTCGGTGCGTTCGTCCGCGTCGACGACGGCATCGAGGGCCTGGTCCACATCTCCGAGCTGGCCGAGCGCCACGTGGAGCTGCCGGAGCAGGTCGTCAACGTCGGCAACGAGATCTTCGTCAAGGTCATCGACATCGACCTCGAGCGTCGCCGGATCTCGCTGTCGCTCAAGCAGGCCAACGACGAGAGCGTCCCGGTCGCCGAGTTCGACCCGACCCTCTACGGCATGGCTGCCGAGTACGACGAGAAGGGGAACTACAAGTACCCCGAGGGCTTCGACCCGGAGACCAACGAGTGGCTCGAGGGCTACGACGCCCAGCGCGAGAAGTGGGAGAAGCAGTACGCCGAGGCCCACACCCGCTGGGAGGCCCACAAGGCCCAGGTCGAGGCGGCCCACGCCGCCGACGCCGAGGCTGCGGCCGGCGGCACGAGCACTTCGACGTCCTACTCCTCGGACTCCGGTGCCGAGGAGAGCGCGGGTCGTCCGAGCGCCCCGGCCACCGAGGGCACCCTCGCCTCCGACGAGGCGCTGGCTGCCCTGCGTGAGAAGCTCACCGGCAACTGACCTGCGTCGGTATGCCGTGAAGGCCCGGTCCCCGCAAGGGGGCCGGGCCTTCGCCGTGCGCGCTGTGCGTGCCGTGTCAGGATGGCCGGCATGGCACGCACCATCGCGACGAACACCGAGGTCGACCTCGACGGGCTGCTCGACTTCGTCAGGCCCCGGCACCAGATGGTCCTCATCACGACGCGTTCCGACGGCAGGCCCCAGGCCTCACCGGTGACCGGGGGAGTGGACCCGCAGGGCCGCATCGTCGTCTCGACCTACCCGGAGCGGGCCAAGACCACCAACGCCCGCCGCAACCCCCAGGTCAGCGTCGTCGTCCTGTCCGACGACTTCGGCGGCGCCTGGGTGCAGGTCGACGGGGACTGCGAGGTGATCGACCCGCCCGAGTCGGTCGAGCCCCTCGTCGAGTACTTCCGCTGCATCTCCGGGGAGCACCCCGACTGGGACGAGTACCGCCAGGCCATGCTCGACCAGGGCAAGTCGCTGCTGCGGATCACCCCGACGAGGTGGTCGCCCATCGCCACCGGCGGCTTCCCCGCACGCCTCGCCGACTGACGGCGGGCGGTCCTCACCCCCTGCTCGCCGCCGCGGCTACAGTGGCGACCATGCTGCGCGTCGGCCTCTCCGGGGGCATCGGGTCCGGTAAGTCCACCGTCGCGCAACGCTTCTCCGAGCTCGGCGCGGTGGTCATCGACGCAGACCGGCTCGCGCGCGAGGTCGTCGCGCCCGGTTCCGAGGGCCTGGCCGCGATCGCCGACCGCTTCGGCGACTCCGTGCTCGAGGAGGACGGCAGCCTCAACCGGGCGGCACTGGGCGCGGTCGTCTTCGCCGACGAGCAGGCCCGGCGCGACCTCGAGCTGCTCACCCACCCCCGGATCGCCGCCCGCACCGCGGAGCTGGTCGCCGCCGCCCCGGCCGACGCCGTCGTCGTCCACGACGTGCCCCTGCTGGTGGAGAAGCACCTCGGACCCGGCTACCACCTCGTCGTCGTCGTGGGCGCCGACCAGCGGGCCCGTCTGCGGCGGCTCATGGAGAGCCGTGGCATGACCGAGGACGACGTCCGCGCCCGCATGGCCGCCCAGGCCACCGACGAGCAGCGACGGGCGGCCGCTGACGTCTGGCTCGACAACAACGGCCCCAAGGACGAGGTTCGCCGCGCGGTGGACGAGCTCTGGCACGAGCGGTTGGTGCCCTTCGAGCACAACGTGCGCCACGGCATACGCGCGCAACGGTCCGACGACCTGGTGCTGCATCCCCACGACCCCACGTGGCCTGCGCAGGCGCAGCGGCTCCTCGAGCGGTTGCGGCTCGCCTTCGGCGACGTCGTCGTGACGGCTGACCACATCGGCAGCACGGCCGTTGCCGGGCTCGCGGCCAAGGACGTCATCGACCTCCAGGTGGGGGTGGCGAGCCTCGAGCAGGCCGATGACCCAGCGCTGCTGGAACGCCTGGCACAGGCCGGGTTCCCGCGACCCGACGACGCACCGCGCGCCGACAACGCCAAGGACGGCGGCGTGTGGCCCAAGCGGTTCCACGGCAGCGCGGACCCCGCACGGCCCGCCCATGTCCACCTGCGCGAGGTGGGGAGCCCCGGCTGGCGGTGGGCGCTGCTGTTCCGTGACTGGCTGCGTGCTGACGGCGCGGCATGCGGCGCGTATGCCGCGGAGAAGGAACGCCTCGCCGCGACCGGCCTGGGAGTCTCCGCCTACGCGGAAGCCAAGGAGCCGTGGTTCGATGCGGTGCACGACCGCGCCGAGGAGTGGGCGCGCGAGACGGGCTGGGAGCCCGTGCGTGGCTGAGGACCTTGCCGGCGACCGCGAGCCTGGCCACGAGCGCCGCCGGCCCGAGAGCGTCTACGCCGTCGGGGACGAGCCGGACCCCCGCTTCTCCCTGGCCAACGAGCGCACCGCGCTGGCCTGGATGCGGACCGCGCTCGCCCTGGTGGCGGGCGGCATCGCGCTCATCTCCGTCGCGTCGCTCGCCGAGATGCCCAGCTGGGCGCCCCTGGTGGGGTCCGCGTCGTGCCTGGGCGGCGCTGCCCTGGCCATCCGGGCGCTGCGCAGCTGGGCGCGGGTCGAGCGGGCCCTGCGGCTGCGCAGGCCGCTCCCTGCCCCCAGGTCGCTGGCCATGCTCGCCACCGGCGTGGTCGTGCTCGCGAGCCTGACCCTGGTGCTCGGGGTGATCGAGGCGACCCAGCGGTGAGCCGGATCCCCGAGCGGCAGGCGCTCCAGCCGGAGCGCACCGCACTGGCCTGGCAGCGGACCGCCCTGACCGCCATGGTGCTGCTGATCCCCATCATCGTGGTGGCTGCGCGGCTCGAGAACTGGTGGCTGGTGGTGGCCGGCTCCGTCGTGGCCATGGGCAGCGCGGTGCTCGTGCTGGGGGTCCGGCACCGGTTCGCCCAGCTGCGCGACGACACCCGCAGCTACTCGCCGTTCCCCGTGATGGCGCGGGTGGCCATCGTCACGCTCCTCGGGGCGGCGGCAGGGATCGCGACGGCCGTGAGCGTGGTCCTCGCGGAGCCGCGCTGACGGCGGCGGAACCCCGGCCGCCCAGGGACCGGGACACCGCCGACAGGCGCTGTCGGTGGTGGGGCTTACCGTGGTGGCATGCGTCCGACGACTGACCTGCAGCGCACGGTGGCACCCTTCCGGGTCGAGTCCGACTTCCAGCCTGCCGGTGACCAGCCCGCCGCGATCGCCGAGCTCGCGCGCCGGGTCCAGGCGGGAGAGCACGACACCGTGCTGCTCGGTGCCACCGGCACCGGCAAGTCGGCCACCACCGCCTGGCTCATCGAGCAGGTCCAGCGCCCCACGCTGGTCATGGCCCCCAACAAGACGCTCGCCGCCCAGCTGGCCAATGAGTTCCGGGAGCTGTTGCCGCACAACGCCGTCGAGTACTTCGTCAGCTACTACGACTACTACCAGCCCGAGGCCTACGTCCCGCAGACCGACACCTACATCGAGAAGGACTCGTCGATCAACGACGAGGTCGAACGCCTGAGGCACAGCGCGACCAACTCCCTGCTGACCCGCCGCGACGTCATCGTGGTCGCGTCGGTGTCCTGCATCTACGGCCTCGGCACCCCGCAGGAGTATGTCGACCGGATGGCGCGGCTGCGGGTGGGCATGGAGATCGAGCGCGACGAGCTGCTCAAGCGCTTCGTGCAGATGCAGTACACCCGCAACGACCTCGCGTTCTCACGCGGCACGTTCCGGGTCAGGGGAGACACGGTCGAGATCATCCCGGTCTACGAGGAGCTCGCCGTCCGCATCGAGTTCTTCGGCGACGAGATCGAGCGGATCTACACGCTCAACCCCGTCTCGGGCGAGATCGTGCACGAGGAGAAGGAGATGTACGTCTTCCCCGCCACGCACTACGTGGCGGGTCCGGAACGGATGGAGCGCGCCATCCGCGGCATCGAGCTCGAGCTCGCCGACCAGCTCGCGGCCTTCGAGAAGCAGGGCAAGCTGCTCGAGGCCCAGCGGCTGCGCATGCGCACCACCTATGACATCGAGATGATGCGCCAGGTCGGGTCGTGCTCGGGCATCGAGAACTACTCGCTGCACATCGACGGCCGGGCGCGCGGCTCGGCGCCGAACTGTCTGCTCGACTACTTCCCCGAGGACTTCCTCCTCGTCATCGACGAGTCCCACGTGACCGTGCCGCAGATCGGCGCGATGTACGAGGGCGACATGTCGCGCAAGCGGACCCTTGTCGACCACGGCTTCCGTCTCCCGTCGGCCATGGACAACCGCCCCCTGAAGTGGGAGGAGTTCCTCGAGCGGATCGGGCAGACCGTCTACCTGTCCGCCACCCCCGGTCCCTACGAGCTCGCCAAGGCCAGCGGCGTCGTCGAGCAGATCATCCGGCCGACCGGTCTGGTCGACCCCGAGGTCGTCCTCAAGCCGACCAAGGGCCAGATCGACGACCTGCTCCACGAGATCAACGAGCGGACCAAGAAGAACGAGCGGGTGCTCGTCACCACGCTGACCAAGAAGATGGCCGAGGACCTCACCGACTACCTGCTCGACAAGGGAGTCCGCGTCCGCTACCTGCACTCCGACATCGACACGCTCCGGCGCGTCGAGCTGCTCCGCGAGCTGCGGCTGGGCGAGTACGACGTGCTGGTCGGCATCAACCTGCTGCGCGAGGGCCTCGACCTGCCGGAGGTGTCCCTCGTCAGCATCCTCGACGCCGACAAGGAGGGCTTCCTGCGCAGCGCCCGGTCCTTGATCCAGACGATCGGACGGGCGGCCCGCAACGTGTCGGGCCAGGTGCACATGTACGCCGACAAGGTGACTCCCTCGATGCAGGAGGCGATCGAGGAGACCCAGCGGCGGCGCGAGAAGCAGATCGCCTACAACAAGGCCGCCGGCGTCGACCCCCAGCCGCTGCGCAAGAAGATCGCCGACATCACCGACATGCTCGAGCGGGAGGATGCCGACACCGAGGCCCTGATGGGCTCCGGCCGCGCCCAGTCCCGAGGCAAGTCCGGGGGCCGCGGTGGCCGGGGCACCGTGCAGGCCGATGCGGGCGTTGCCGCCGGCCGTTTGAAGGACCTCCCGGCCAACGACCTGGCCAACCTCATCCAGGAGCTGTCGACCCAGATGCACCAGGCCGCCGCCGACCTCCACTTCGAGCTCGCGGCCCGGCTGCGTGACGAGATCCAGGACCTCAAGAAGGAGCTGCGGCAGATGAGCGAGGCCACGAAGTGACGGCCTCGGGCCGGCCGTGACGCCCGAGGTCCTGCTGGCCCACTGCCTGGGCAAGCCGGGTGCCTGGCAGGACGAGCCCTGGGAGGGCGACACGGTGGCCAAGGTCGGCGACAAGATCTTCGCCTTCCTCGGTGACGGGACCTCCGTGGGCGTCAAGTGCGGGGCCAACCGCGCCGAGGCCGACGAGTGGCTGCTGCAGTACCCCGAGGACGCCCACGTGATGGCGTACATCGGCCGCAGCGGGTGGAACACCCTGGACGTCGGTGGCCGGATCCCCGACGAGGAGATCCTCGAGGCGGTGGACGCGTCGTACGACACGGTCGTGGCGAAGCTCCCGAGGTCGCGGCGGCCGCCGACGGCATAGGCACCACGACGCCAGTGGAGGCCGCCACCCGCTCGCTAGTGGTTGCGCAGGGCCTTGATGAGCTCGGCCTTCTTCATGCTCGACCGGCCCTCGATGCCGATCTCGCCCGCACGCCTGCGCAGCTGGTCGACGGTCCAGTCCTCGTAGTCTCCGCTGTGGCCGCCCTTGCGGCCGACCTCGGAGCGTGACGAGTTCGCCGCGGCGTTGGCGATGCGGGCGGCCTTCTCCTTCGAGGCGCCGTCGTCGCGCAGCTCCTCGTAGAGGTCGGGGTCCTTGACGCTGGGCCCGGGTCCTTTCCTGGCAGGCATGGCGTGCTCCTTTCGCGCGGGAGGAGGACCTGACACCTCCTTCCTACCCACGACCTTCTTACCCATGACGGCAGCCGGTCGCACGTCCACGTGGGTGGTTCCCGTGCGCACGTGAGTGGCTCCCGTCGCCTTACGGGGTCCTCGTCGAGGGGCCACGCCGTGCCCCGGGTTGGAGGAGGCCGTGGGTGTCTGGGAGACTCACGGGGACCGATCGGAGGGGAGTATCCCCACGCGGTGTCCTCGTCATCACGGCCCACCAGTGCCCGCGGCATACCGCCCGCGGCACGCAGGGGTGGGCCCGGGGAGCCGGTCCGCCAGCACCGAGGGCGGGAGAGACCTCCGGTCACACACGTGACCGGAAGGAACCCCTGTAGTGAACGTGCCCCTCTGGGTCTGGCTCGCCACCATCGGCGCTGCCGTGGTCGTCTTCGCCGTCGACATCTTCGTCATCGCCCGCCGCCCGCACGTGCCCACGACCAAGGAGGTGGGCACCGCGCTCGGCGTCTACGTCGGCGCCGCCGTGCTCTTCGGCCTCGGCATCTGGTACTTCGCCGGGTCGACCTTCGCGGGGCAGTACTTCGCGGGCTGGCTGACGGAGTACTCGCTGTCGGTCGACAACCTGTTCATCTTCCTGCTGATCATGGCCAAGTTCGCCGTGCCGGAGAAGTACCAGCAGTCGGCCCTGATGATCGGCATCGTCATCGCCATCGTGCTGCGCGGCATCTTCATCGCGCTCGGCGCCGCCGCGATCAACAACTTCTCCTGGGTCTTCTACCTCTTCGGCGCGTTCCTCATCTACACCGCGATCAAGCTCTCCCGCGAGGGGGAGAGCGACGACGACGAGTACGAGGAGAACCGCTTCATGAAGTACATGGAGCGCCGGTTCCCGGCCACGCAGGACTGGCACGGCACGCGCCTCTTCACGCGCGTCGACGCCCGCCGGCTGGCCACGCCGATGTTCTTCGTCATCCTCGCCCTGGGCACCACCGACCTGCTGTTCGCGCTCGACTCGATCCCGGCGATCTACGGCCTCACCAAGGAGCCGTACCTCGTGCTGACGGCCAACCTCTTCGCGCTCATGGGCCTGCGCCAGCTCTACTTCCTCATCGGCGGCCTGCTCAAGCGACTGGTCTACCTCAGCCTCGGCCTCGCGGTGCTGCTGGCCTTCATCGGCGTCAAGCTGCTCCTGCACGCCCTCCACGAGAACGAGCTGCCGTTCATCAACGGCGGTGAGCACGTGCCGGTGCCGGAGGTGCCGATCTCGGTGTCGCTGGGAGCCATCGTGCTCATCCTCGGTGTCACCACGGTGGCGAGCCTGCTCAAGACCCGCCGCGACGATCGGCTGTCGTCAGCCTCCTGAGGCGATGGCCGCCGGGTCGGCGGGCTGCCGGCGGCGGCCGGCGCCCATGACGACGGCGCTGGCCAGGACGACGAGGGCCATGCCGGCGAGCTGGTGCGCGGTCAGCCGCTGGCCGAGCACCAGCCAGCCGGCGAGCGCCGCGAAGGCCGGCTCGAGGCTGAGCAGCACGCCGAAGACCCGGGGGCTCAGCCGGCGCAGGGCCAGCAGCTCGAGCGAGTAGGGCAGCACCGACGACAGCAGGGCGATGCCGAGGCCCTTGGCGACCACCTCGGGGGTCCACAGCGGCAGGGTGCCCAGGCCGAACGGCGCCACCGCGAGCAGCGCCACGGCCATGGCCAGGGCCAGGCCGTCCAGGCTTGCGAACTGCGCGCCGGTGCGGCGGCTGAGGATGATGTATGCCGCCCAGCAGGCGCCCGCTGTCGCGGCCAGTCCCAGCCCGACCCAGTCCAGGTCGCCCAGCGGCACCGACAGCGCCTGCGAGATGAGCGTCACCCCGGCGCCGGCAGCCGCGACGGCGAGGACGTCGATGAGGCGCCGGGACAGCACGGTGGCCAGGGTCAGCGGCCCGAGGAACTCGATCGTGACCGCCACCCCGATGGGCAGCCGCGCGAGCGAGGCGTAGAAGGCGAGGTTCATGAGGCCCAGGGCGAGGCCGAACAGCACGACCGTCAGCCAGGCACCCCGGGTGTGCCCGCGCAGCCGGGGCCGGGCCACCGCGCCCAGGACGAGGGCGGCGAAGAGCAGTCGCAGGGTGACCGAGCCGGGGGCGCCGATCTCGGGCACCAGGGTCGCCGCCAGCGCCCCGCCGAACTGCACGGACACCACGGCCGCGAGCACCAGGAGGGGAGCGGGGACGGCCGACGCCCTGGTCGCGGCAGCGGTGGAGACACGGGGCACGGGCTCCACCGTAGTGAGGGGCTACCAGCCGCGGTCGCGCCACTCCTGCAGGTGCGGGCGCTCGGCGCCGAGCGTGGTGTCGCCACCGTGCCCGGGGTAGACCCAGGTGTCGTCCGGGTAGACGTCGAACACCCGGGTCGTCACGTCGTCGATGAGGGACTCGAAGCTCTGTCCGGGGTTCTTCGTGTTGCCGACCCCGCCCGGGAAGAGCGAGTCGCCCGTGAACAGGTGCGTGCGGCCGCCGGGATCGGCGTAGGCGAGGGCGACCGAGCCCGGGGTGTGACCGCGCAGGTGCAGCACGTCGAGGACGAGGTCGCCGACCTCGATCCGGTCGCCATGGTGGAGCAGCCGGTCGGGGCGCACGGGCAGCCCGTCCGCGTCCTCGGCCCCCGCGGCCGTCGAGGCACCCGTGGCAGCGACCACGTCGGCGAGCGCACGGTGGTGGTCCCAGTGCGAGTGGGTGGTCACGACGAGGTCGAGCCGGCCACCGCCCTCGCGCACCAGCCCCAGGCAGGCCTCCGGCTCGGCAGCCGCGTCGACGAGCAGCTGTGCGCCGGTGCGCCGGCAGGTGAGCAGGTAGACGTTGTTGGCCATCTCCGAGACGGACAGTTTGCGTAGGGTGGCGTCCGTCAGCTCTCGTACCGCGGCGGAGCCGCCGGGCTGCACATCTCCGGTGTACGTCATGGCCCCATCCTGCAATGTGCGGAGTGACCAGGCCCGGCAACGGCCCGCTTCCTAGTCCCGAATAACTATTGTCCGTCGTATTTCGGCGGACCTACGTTGGAGCAGTCACGGCAGGGGAGTGTCAGCAGGGGGTGCTGGCGCACCGGTCGTGAAGTTGGGTGAGGAACACACATGACTGCTCTCGTAGAAGACTTGTCTCACGCCGCGTCGTCCCGGGACATCGACACGATCCGCGCACTGTGCCACGACCTGCGCCAGCCTCTTGCCGCCATCCTGCTCCTTTCCGGCTCCGGTGACGGGGACGTGGGTCGGAAGATGGAGGTCATCACCGACCAGGCCCGCTGGCTCAGCCAGCTGGTCGACACCGTGCTGACGGACGCCGCGACGGACGCCGTCCAGGCGGTCGACGTGGCCGAGCTGGCCACGATGGTCGCCGACCGGGCCCGTCCGACCGCCGGCTGCGACATCACCGTGCGTGCCGAGGGCACCGCCCACGCGTGGGCCCGGCCCGTCGCGCTCGGACGTGCCGTCGCCTGCGTCCTCGACAACGCCATCAGGGCGGCGGGGCCAGGGGGGCACGTCCGTCTGACGGTCGAGCAGGAACCCGAGTGCGTGCACTTCGTCATCGCCGATGACGGGCCGGGGCTGGGCAAGGTCGCCTCGCGGACCTCGCTGGGGCTCACGACCACCCGCGCCATGGTGGCCGCCTGTGACGGCACCTTCGACCTCCGGGCCGGCGCGACGGGTGGCGCGGAGGCCGAGATCTGCCTCCGGTCGGTGACCCGCCGGTCGAGCGTCTCCGAGTCGGTCGCGTCATGAGGCTGGTGGTCTGCGACGACCACCGGCTCCTTCTCGAAGCCCTCGGCCTGGCCCTGGGTGAGCGGGGGCACGATGTCGTCGCGCTCGTCTCCAACCCGGACGGCGCGGTCGAGGCGGCTGCCGAGCACCGCCCGGACGTGGTGCTGCTCGACGTGAACTTCCCGGACGGCTCCTCGCTCATGGCGATCCGGCGGATCCGGGACGCCAGCCCCGAGTCGAAGGTCGTCATGCTGTCGGCGGAGTCGGACCACGCCGTCGTCGGGCGGGCCATCGCGGAGGGCGCCTCGGGGTATGTCGGCAAGGAGAAGCCGATCGCCGAGATCGTCGACATGCTCAGCCAGGCGGCCAACGGCCACGTCGCCGTGGACCCGACGCTGCTGCAGCAGGCCCTCAGGCCCCAGAAGCCGAGCGACGACCCGCTCTGGGCGCTGCAGTTCCTCACCGACCGCGAGTGGGAGGTGATGCGCTGCATCATGGAGGGCCAGACCACGGAGCAGATGGCGGAGACCCTCGGCGTGCAGCGCAGCACGGCCCGCACACACGTGCAGAACCTGCTCACCAAGCTGGGCGTGCACTCACGCCTGCAGGCCGCAGCCCTCATGGCCGCGCACGCGTCGGAGGAGACGTGGCCGGTGCACATGCGCTGACGTGCGGCGCGGTGGAGCCGCATCGTCATCCTATTGACGTAGAACGAGATCGGACCGAGGCGGGGTCCACCCGGGACGGTTAGGCGGCAGTCTGATGGACATGGAGAAGCCGATCCGAGTCGTCATCGTCGATGACCACCAGGTGTTCGTGGATGCGCTCGCCGTCAGGCTGTCGGACGAGCCCGACTTCGTGGTGGTGGGCAAGGCGTCGAACACGGAACAGGCCCTCGAGGCGCTCTCGACCACTCCGTGCGACGTGGTGACGCTCGACCTCATCCTCGCCGACGAGGACGGGCTGGCCCTCGGCCGCGAGATCCTCCGGCGCTGGCCACAGACCGGCATCGTCGTGGTGACCGGCGTCGAGGGTGGCGAACAGGTGCTGGAGGCGGTGCAGTCCGGCATCCGCGGCTGGGTCAGCAAGACGGCCAACATCGACTCGCTCACGGGCGCGCTCCGCGGGGTCGCCCGGGGTGAGACGCACATCCCCGCGGCGCTGCTGACCAACGTGCTGGTGTCCCTCTCCGGCCAGCCGCAGGCCTCCGTCTCCGAGGCCGAGGGCATCCGCAGCCTCACCCAGCGGGAGCTCGACGTGCTGGGCTGCCTGGTCGAGGGCATGTCCCGCAACGAGATCGGCGAGCTGCTGCACGTCTCGCCCAACACGGTGCGGACCCACGTGCAGAGCATCCTGCACAAGCTCAAGGTGCACTCAGCCCTCGCAGCGGTCGCCATCGCGCGCCGCGCGGGCGTGCAGGGCACCTCCACGGTCCACAAGCGGGCCAACGCAGGCTGAGCGTCTCCGAGGCTGACCGAGCAACCCCCCGCCGGCGGTCCCCGGTTCGGCGCGTCCCTGGCCGTCAGGCTCCGCGCGGGAGCTCCGGCAGCTCCTGCGGGCTGGTGACACCGGTCGCGATGCGGCGGGCGAGCCAGAGCAGCACGCCGTGTCGCGGACCGGTCACCTCGACCTCACCCTCGCCGACCTGCCATGTCTCGCCCTCGTCCGTGACCAGCGTGACCGACGGGGCCCGGTGCGACAGCCGGAGCCGGCCGACCGCGTCGTCGATGAGCCGCACGAGCACCGAGGCGTCGACGTCCGCAAGCGTGTAACCCGCGTCGAGGTCCACGTGGTGCAGCACCACCTCCCGCAGGCGCAGGAAGGGCAGCGTGTGGGAGCCCACCACGAAGCCGCCGCGCATCTCGACCTCGGGAGCGGCCAGGTCGCCGAGGAGGCGCGGGAAGTCCCCTGCAAGCGCGGCAGCGGTCTCGCGCAGGTCCGCGAGCTGCTCGGCGGCGTTGCGACCGGCGCCGGCGTCGATGTCGGCGTCACGCTTCTCGGTGCCACCGGGGTACATCTCCTGGCGCTCGCCAGTCGTGGCCCACTGCGTCAGTCGCACCATGGCCTCCGCGTTGCGCGCGATGTGGGTGAGCACGTGGCCACGGGTCCAGCCCTCGCAGAGCGAAGGTCCGGCGATGTCGTCATCGGCCAGGCGGGCGGCGGTGTCGAGCAGGGCAGCGGTGGCGGTATCGACGTGGGCGAGGTCGCGGTCGACGGAGGTGGGCGTCATGGGCCAGACGGTATCTGCTGGCCGCTGCCGGCGGCACCGACCTGCTCTGCCTGTGCCATCGCGTGGGCGGCACCGATCAGCGTGAGGTGCGAGAAGGCCTGGGGGAAGTTGCCGGCCATCCGCCGGTTCGCCGGGTCGTACTCCTCGGACACCAGGCCCACGTCGTTGAGCAGCCCGACGAGGCGGTCCATCAGGGCCTTTGCCTTGTCGGCCATTCCCGCCGTGGCGTAGGCGCTCACCAGCCACCACGAGCAGGCGAGGAACGGGTGCTCGTCACCGGGCAGTCCGTCGACGCCGGTCCCGGTGCGGTAGCGCAGGACGAGGCCGTCCCGCATCAGGTCGTTCTCGACGGCGGCGATCGTGCCGAGGACACGGGGGTCGTCCGGGGGCAGGAAGCCCACGAGAGGGATGAGGAGCAGGGACGCGTCGACCTCGGTGGTGTCGTAGTGCTGGGTGAACGTGTTCCGCTGATCGCTGAAGCCCTTGTCCAGCACCTCCGCCCTGACGGTGTCACGGAGCTCGCGCCACCGGTCCACCGGTCCCTCGAGGCCGTGCTGCTCGACGGCGCGCACCGCCCGGTCGAACGCGGCCCACACCATGACCCGCGAGTGGGTGAAGTGTCGCCGCGGGCCGCGCACCTCCCAGAGACCGTTGTCCGGCTCGTCCCAGTGGGTCGCCAGCTGCTCCACGAGGGCCACCTGCATGGCCCAGGCCTCCCCGTCGGTCTCCAGCCCGCGGGCGCGGGCCTCCTCGAGGGCGATCATCACCTCGCCGAGGACGTCGGTCTGCCGCTGCGACACGGCGGCGTTGCCGACGCGCACGGGTGCCGAACCGGCATACCCGGGGAGGTGGTCGAGCACGCGCTCGGGCAGCTCGCGCGACCCGTCGACGCGGTACATGATCTGCAGGTCCTGGGGGTCGCCGGCCACGGCGCGCAGCAGCCAGCTCCGCCACACCCGAGCCTCCGTGACGTAGCCGCAGGCGAGGAACGCCTCGAGCGTGAGGGACGCGTCGCGCAGCCAGCAGTAGCGGTAGTCCCAGTTGCGCTCACCGCCGAAGTCCTCCGGCAGGCTCGTGGTGGCGGCGGCCACGATCCCGCCGAAGCGCGTGTCCGTCAGCAGCCGCAGGGTGAGCAGCGAGCGGACGACCTGGTCCCGGTAGGGGCCCTCGTAGGTGCACCGGTCGGCCCAGGCGTCGGAGCGGTGCCGGGTGGCGTCGATCTGGGAGTCGACGTGCAGCGGTGGCGGGACGTCCCGCCAGGACTCGAACCACGTGAGGGTGAAGGTGAGGGTCTCGCCCGCGGCCACGTCGAACTCGTCGCGGTGGTGCCCGTCCTCGGGGTGGGGCAACCGGTCGCCACGGAGCACGAGCATGTCCGGCCCGGCGATCGCGGTGATGACGTCGGCGTCCAGCCGGTGGCGGGGGCCGTGCGCCACCCAGGGGCGGACCTTCCCGTACCCGAACCGCACCACCCACTCGTGCCGCATCCGCACGGTGCCCTCCAGCCCCTCCACGCGCCGGATGACGTCGGAGCGGCCGTCGCCGACCGGCATGAGATCGGTCACCCTCACGCGGCCGGTGGCCGTCTCGTGGACGGTCTCGAGGATGAAGGTCTCCTCGACGTAGCGCCGGGTGGTGGTGGCCGGCCCGGCGGGCCCCAGCAGCCAGCGTCCGTGCTCAGGAGTGCCCAGCAGCGCCGCGAAGCAGGCGTGGGAGTCGTACCGGGGCAGGCAGAGCCAGTCGATCGACCCCTCCCGGCTCACCAGCGCCACGGTCTCCGTGTCCCCGAGCAGGGCGTAGTCCTCGATCGGGGTCACCACGGGCTCACCATGGGCTCACCGTATGCCGCGATGCGGCGGCTGTCAGTGGTGCCACTTAGCATGAACGGCGTGACCTCTGTGCCCACCCAACGACCGTCCAGCGCCCCGCGACCCCAGCACGACCACCTGGTGGTGCGGGGAGCGCGTGAGCACAACCTCAAGGACATCTCCGTCGAGCTGCCGCGCGACAGCCTCGTGGTCTTCACCGGTCTGTCCGGGTCGGGCAAGTCGTCCCTGGCCTTCGACACCATCTTCGCGGAGGGCCAGCGGCGCTACGTCGAGTCGCTCTCCGCCTACGCCCGGCAGTTCCTCGGGCAGATGGACAAGCCCGACGTCGACTTCATCGAGGGGCTCTCCCCGGCGGTGTCGATCGACCAGAAGTCGACCAACCGCAACCCGCGGTCGACCGTCGGCACCATCACCGAGGTCTACGACTACCTCCGCCTGCTCTTCGCCCGGGCCGGGCGGCCGCACTGCCCGGTCTGTGGCGAGCCCATCACCCGGCAGTCGCCCCAGCAGATCGTCGACCGGCTGCTCGAGCTCCCGGAGCGCACCCGTTTCCAGGTGCTCGCGCCGGTGGTCCGCGCCCGCAAGGGCGAGTACGTCGACCTGTTCGCCGAGCTCCAGAGCAAGGGCTTCTCCCGCGCGCGGGTCGACGGCGAGGTGGTCTCGCTGACCGAGCCGCCGAAGCTCGAGAAGCAGGTCAAGCACACCATCGACGTCGTCGTCGACCGGCTGGTCGCCAAGGGCGACGACGCCGGCGCGAAGCGGCGCCTCACCGACTCGGTGGAGACCGCGCTGGGCCTGGCCGGGGGAGTGCTGGTGGTGGAGTTCGTCGACCGTGAGGCCGACGACCCCGAGCGCGAGCGCCGCTTCTCCGAGAAGATGGCCTGCCCCAACGACCACCCGCTGGCGATGGACGAGGTCGAGCCGCGCTCGTTCTCCTTCAACAGCCCCTTCGGCGCCTGCCCCAAGTGCACCGGCCTCGGTACCGAGCTCGAGGTCGACCCCGAGCTGCTGGTCCCCGACGAGGACCTGTCCATCGCCGAGGGCGCCATCGCCCCCTGGGCGCAGGGCAGCGGGTCGGCCGACTACTTCCAGCGCGTCATCGGCGCCCTCGCCAAGGACCTCAAGTTCTCCATGGACGCTCCGTGGCACTCGCTGCCCAAGCGCGCCAAGGAGGCCCTCCTCTACGGCCAGAACTACAAGGTCCACGTGCGGTACCGGAACCGCTACGGCCGGGAGCGGTCCTACACCACGGGCTTCGAGGGGGTCGTGCCCTTCGTGAAGCGCCGGCACTCCGAGACCGACTCGGAGTGGAGCCGGGAGCGCTACGAGGGCTTCATGCGCGAGGTGCCGTGTCCCGAGTGCAAGGGGTCACGACTGAAGCCGGAGTCGCTGGCCGTCCACGTGGGCGGGCGGAGCATCTCCGACGTCTGTGCCCTGGCGATCGCCGACTGCGCGAAGTTCCTCAAGGACGTCGACTTCACCACGCGCGAGCGGCAGATCGCGGAGCGTGTCATCAAGGAGATCGACGCCCGGCTCGGCTTCCTGCTCGACGTGGGCCTCGACTACCTGTCGCTCGACCGGCCGGCCGGCACGCTGTCCGGCGGCGAGGCGCAGCGCATCCGTCTCGCCACCCAGATCGGGTCGGGTCTGGTGGGTGTGCTCTACGTGCTCGACGAGCCCAGCATCGGCCTGCACCAGCGCGACAACCACCGCCTCATCGAGACCCTGACCCGCCTGCGCGACCTCGGCAACACGCTCATCGTCGTCGAGCACGACGAGGACACCATCGCCACCGCCGACTGGGTGGTCGACATCGGCCCCGGTGCGGGGGAGCACGGTGGCAAGGTCGTGCACTCCGGCCCCGTGAAGGGCCTGCTGGAGCACCCGGACTCCATGACCGGCAAGTACCTCTCCGGCCGCCTCGAGATCCCGACGCCGGACGAGCGCCGCGACCAGGAGAAGGGTCGCGAGGTGACCGTGGTCGGGGCCCGGGAGCACAACCTCACGGGCGTCGACGTCAGCTTCCCGCTCGGCAACCTCGTGGCAGTCACCGGAGTGTCGGGGTCGGGCAAGTCCACCCTGGTCAACGACATCCTCTACACGGTGCTCGCCAACAAGCTCAACGGGGCGCGCCAGGTGCCCGGCCGGCACAAGACCGTCAAGGGCCTCGAGCACCTCGACAAGGTGGTGCACGTCGACCAGAGCCCGATCGGCCGCACTCCACGGTCGAACCCGGCGACCTACACCGGTGTCTTCGACAACATCCGCAAGCTGTTCGCCGAGACGACCGAGGCCAAGATCCGCGGCTACATGCCGGGACGCTTCTCGTTCAACGTCAAGGGCGGCCGCTGCGACGCCTGCTCGGGCGACGGCACGCTGAAGATCGAGATGAACTTCCTGCCGGACGTCTACGTCCCGTGCGAGGTGTGCCACGGCGCCCGCTACAACCGCGAGACGCTCGAGGTGCACTTCAAGGGCAAGACCATCGCCGACGTCCTCGACATGCCGATCGAGGAGGCCGCCGACTTCTTCGCCGCGGTCCCCGCCATCGCCCGGCACATGAAGACCCTCAACGACGTGGGCCTGGGCTACGTGCGGCTCGGGCAGCCGGCGCCCACGCTCTCCGGTGGTGAGGCACAGCGCGTCAAGCTCGCCAGCGAGCTGCAGAAGCGCTCGACCGGGCGCACGGTCTACGTGCTCGACGAGCCGACGACCGGCCTGCACTTCGAGGACATCCGCAAGCTCCTCGAGGTGCTCCAGGGGCTGGTCGACAAGGGCAACACGGTGATCGTCATCGAGCACAACCTCGACGTCATCAAGAACGCCGACTGGATCGTCGACATGGGTCCCGAGGGTGGCAGCGGTGGCGGCCGGGTCATCGCCGAGGGCACGCCGGAGCAGGTGGCCGAGGTGCCCGAGAGCCACACCGGCCGGTTCCTCGGGCCGGTGCTCGCCAAGAGCGCCCGCACCCTCGACCGCCCCACCGGCACGGGCTCGGCGGCCAAGAAGACCGCTGCCGCCAGGGCCACGACCAAGGCCACCGCCAAGGCGAAGGCCACGACCGGCACCGCCAAGAAGGCAGCCACGGCGAAGACCACCGGCACGGCGAAGACCACCGGCACGGCGAAGAAGTCCGCCGCCAAGCGGTCGACGCGCAAGGCCTGACCGGGCCAGCCCCTCCAGACACACGCGAAGGCCCCCGAGGACGCACCTCGGGGGCCTTCGCAGGTATGCCGCCCACGCGGCATACGGGGACGGTGCCGGTCAGGCGTCGCCGCCGAGGTAGGCCGCCTTGACCGCCGGGTCGGCGGCCAGCTCGGCGCCGGTGCCCTCGCGGACGATCTCACCGGTCTCGAGGATGTAGGCGCGGTGGGCCCGCTTGAGCGCCTGCGCGGCGTTCTGCTCGACAAGGAGCACCGTGGTGCCCTGCTCGTTGATCTCCGTGATGATGTCGAAGATCTGCTGGATCAGCTTGGGGGCCAGGCCCATCGACGGCTCGTCCAGGAGCAGCAGCTTGGGGTTCGCCATGAGCGCCCGCCCGATGGCCAGCATCTGCTGCTCGCCACCGGACATCGTGCCGGCGATCTGGGACCGGCGTTCCGCCAGGCGCGGGAAGAGCCCGAAGACACGGTCGCGGTCCTCGTTGATCTTCGGCGTCTTGCGGTCCTTGCGGGCGTAGGCCCCCATGTCGAGGTTCTCGGTGACCGTCATGCCGACGAAGCAGCCGCGGCCCTCGGGGGACTGCGCGATGCCGAGCACGGGCCGCTCGTGGGCGGGCATGGCGGTGATGTCCTTGCCCTGGAAGCGGATCGACCCCAGGCGCACCGGGCGCAGGCCCGACACGGTCTTCATGGTGGTGGTCTTCCCGGCGCCGTTGGCGCCGATGAGCGTGACGATCTCGCCCTCGTCGACCGTGAACGAGATGTTGCGGATGGCCTCGATGCGCCCGTAGTTGACGCAGAGGTCGTCAACCTCAAGAAGCACTCTCATCAACTCCCAGGTAGGCCGCGATGACGGCGGGGTTGTCGCGGATCTCGGCGGGCAGGCCCTCGGCGATCTTCTTGCCGAACTCCAGCACCACGATGCGGTCGGTGACCCCCATGACCAGCTTCATGTCGTGCTCGATGAGCAGCACCGTGTAGCCCTGCTCGCGGATGGTCTGGATCAGCTCCATGAGCCTGACCTTCTCCGCCGGGTTGAAGCCCGCGGCCGGCTCGTCGAGGCACAGCAGCTTCGGGTTGGTCGCCAGCGCCCGGGCGATCTCGAGCCGGCGCTGGTCGCCGTAGGGCAGGTTGCGGGCCAGCTCGTCGGCCCGGCGCTCCAGGCCCATGAACTTGAGCAGCTCCTGGGCGCGGTGCATGCCCTCCGCCTCCTCGGCCCGGTGTTTCGGCAGCCGCAGCAGGGCCGAGCCGATGCCGGTGGAGTGGTGGGCGTCGGCCCCGACCAGCACGTTCTCCAGGGCCGTCATGTTGTGGAACAGGCGGATGTTCTGGAAGGTGCGGGCGATCCCCAGCTTGGTGATCTCGAACTTCTTGCGCCGCCCCAGCGGCTCGCCCATGAAGCGGACCCCGCCCGACGTGGGCTGGTAGACGCCGGTCATGACGTTGAAGCACGTGGTCTTGCCGGCGCCGTTCGGCCCGATCAGCCCGAGGATCTCCCCAGTGTTGATGTGGAACGAGACGCCGTCGAGGGCCGTGACACCACCGAAGCGCAGCGTGACGTCGTCGACCTCGAGCATCTTGCCCTTCGGGAGGTGGGCGACCTCCTCCACGCTGATGTCGACGGAGGTGTCGGGCATCTCCACCACGTCCTCCGGGCGTCCGGTGCCGAGGGGACCGTCGTGACGGGGCTCAGGAGCCTCAGGTGTGGTCTCAGGCATGGGCGGTTCCCTCCTCAAAGATCTCGGCTTCCTCTTCCTCGGCCTGCTTCGCACGGACGCTGCGCTTGGGTGGCAGCAGGCCCTGCGGGCGGAAGATGGCCAGGGCCATCAGGGCCAGGCCGAAGAGCAGGTACCGGCCGTCGGCGAGGAAACGGAACTTCTCCGGCAGCCAGATCAGCAGCACGGCGGCCGAGACGACGCCCCAGCGGTTGCCCTGGCCACCGACGACGACCATCGCCACGAAGAGCACCGAGTAGATGATCGAGAAGTTGTCGGGGTTGATGAACCCCTGACGGGTGGCGAACAGCGCGCCCGACAGGCCGCCGATGGCTGCGCCGGTGGCGAAGGCCAGCAGCTTGAAGCGGAACGTCGGCACGCCCATGAGCTCGGCGGCGTCCTCGTCCTCACGGGTGGCCTCCCAGGCCCGGCCCACGCGCGAGTTCTGCATGAGCCAGTCGAGGAAGAGCACGATGAGCACGAGGGTGAGCGCGAGCCAGTAGTAGGGCACCGCGTCGACGACGGTGAACTCGAGGAAGGTCGTGGTGGTCTCGAGGTCGACGAAGGCCGTCAGGCCCTGCCAGGTGATGTGCGGGATCTCGAAGATCGCCCAGCTCGGGGGCGACGGGATGTTCGCGATGCCGGAGGCGCCACCGAGCCACTCGGTGTTGAGCAGCACGAGGCGAATGATCTCGCCGAACCCGAGGGTCACGATCGCGAGGTAGTCGCCGCGCACCCGCAGTGTCGGTGCACCGAGGAGCACACCGGACACGAGGGTGACAGCCATCGCCAGCGCGAAGCAGAGGAGCAGCGGCACCTTGGCGTGCGCGGAGCTCAGCACACCGACGGTGAAAGCACCGACGGCGAAGAAGCCGACGTAGCCGAGGTCGAGCAGCCCGGCGTAACCGATGACGATGTTGAGGCCGATCGCCACGAGCGAGTACATCGCGCACGAGAAGAGCACGGACGCGAAGTCAGAGTCGGTCGTCGTGATGAGCGGTGGGTTGATGATCGGCAGCAGGTAGACCAGCAGGACCAGCAGCGCCCAGAGGGCGATCTGGGCCCACTTGGGGAGCTTGCCGAGCCGGACGCGGATCGAGTGGAAGAAGCTGCGGATGGCGGTCATGCGCGTGCCTTCCCGAGGGACTCGCCGAGCAGGCCCGTCGGCCTGAAGAGCAGGATGACGATGAGGAGGACGAAGGCGACGACGTCCTTCCACTCGGTGCCGAAGATCGCCGAGCCGTAGTTCTCGGCGACGCCGAGGACGAACCCACCGAGGAGCGCGCCGCGCAGGTTGCCGATGCCGCCGAGGACGGCGGCGGTGAACGCCTTGACGCCGAGGATGAAGCCGGCGTTGTAGCGGGTCACACCGATCTTGAGCAGGTAGAGCATGGCGGCGCCGCCGGCCATGATCCCGCCGATGAGGAACGTGATGCGGATGACGCGGTCGCGGTTGACGCCCATCAGTGCGGCGGACTCGGGGTCCTGGGCCACGGCCCGGATGCCACGGCCGAGCCGGGAGCGGCGCATGAACTGGTCGAGCACGACCATCATGACGAGCGCGGAGACGATCACCAGGATGTCGATGTTCGTCACGTTGTAGTTGAACACCGGGAAGACCGGCTCGGCGTCGATGAGCCGGGGCAGGGGCAGGTTCTCGCGGGGGCGTCCGACGTACTCGTTCAGACCGGTGATGCCCAGGGTCGAGAACGGCTTGTCGCGCAGGCCCATGGCCTCCGACAGCACGAACGAGGCGCCGATGGCCGAGATGAGCGCGATCAGCGGCGGGGAGTTGCGCTTGCGCAGGGGGCGGTAGGCGAAGAACTCCAGGCCCACGGCGATGAGGCCCGACACCGCCATGGCGGCCGCGAAGCCGAGGAGGAGCAGGCCGACGACACCGAACCCCGTGGCTCCCGTGGCGCCGACGGCCATGAGGACCCACACGGCGGCGAAGGAGCCCCACATGAAGACCTCGGAGTGGGCGAAGTTGATGAGGCGGAGCACGCCGTAGACGAGGGTGTAGCCGAGGGCCACGAGCGCGTAGACCGCGCCGATGGCCAGACCGGTGATCGTCAGCGCCCAGAACTGGTTGACCAGCAGATCCATGTGACCTCCGTTGGGGGGCGGGCAGCGCCGAGGGTGGGGACGGCTACCCGAACGGGAACACGGTAGCGGCCAGGACCCTGCTCAACGGAGGATCCTGGCCGCTACCTGTCGACTACTTGACTTCCTGGTCCGGAACGATCTTCCCGCCCTCGACCTTGTAGGCCCAGACGGTGACCTCGGCCGGCTCGCCCTTGTCGTCGAACTTGACCTGCTTCGTCACGCCCTTCTCGTCGTAGGACTTGATGAAGGCGTTCATGTCGTCGGACGAGGTCTTGCCCGCCTTGATCCCAGCGAGGAAGACGTTGGCCGCGTCGTAGGCCTCGGCGGAGTAGGTCGCCGGCGGGGAACCGTAGGCCTTCTCGAAGGCGGACGAGAACTCGGCGGCCTCGTCCGGGGGCAGGCAGGGGCAGGTGATGATGGCACCCTCGGCGGCGCTGCCGGCCGCCTTGATGTAGCCGTCGTCCTTGACGCCGTCGGCGGCGACGAACGTGCCCTTGTAGCCCGCCGACCGCAGCTGCTTGGTGAGCAGCGCGGCCTCGGCGTAGTAGCCGCCGAAGAAGACGGCCGGTGCCTTGGACGCGACGACCTTCGTGACGGTGCCCGAGAAGTCGGTCTGCTTCTGCTGCACGGCGTCGCTGCCGGCCACCTGGCCGCCGAGGTCCTTGCGGACGATGTCCGCGAGGCCCTTGCCGTACTCGGAGGAGTCGTCGATGACGAAGGCCTTCTCGGCCTTGAGGATGTCCTTGATGTACTTCGCAGCCGCCGGGCCCTGGGTGTTGTCGTTGCCGAGGATGCGGTGGAAGGTCTTCCAGCCGTTCTCCGACAGCCCCGGGTTGGTCGCGGAGGCCGAGATGATGTTGAGGCCAGCCTTGTCGAAGATCGGGTCGGCAGCCTTCGACTCACCGGAGAAGGCCGGGCCCACGACGCCGACCAGCTTCTTGTCGGTGACGGCCTTCTGGGCCAGGCCCGGCGCGACCGAGGGGTCACCCTGGCTGTCGAAGGTCACCAGGGTGACCTTGCAGTCCGCGTTCTTCTCGTTGTACTGGTTGATCGCCAGCTCGGCGCCGTTCTTGATGTTGACGCCGAGGTTGGCGGCGTCACCGGTGAGGGCCCCGAAGAAACCGATCTTGAGGTCGCACGCCTTGTCACCACCAGCGTTGTCGGTGGCGCCGCCGGTGGTACCACCACAGGCACTCAGCGCGAATGCGGCCGCCACGACGGGCGCGCCAATCTTGATCAGGGAACGCAAGACTCCTCCTGAAGTCACTCGGGTGCGCACCACGCAGCACACACTGGGCACCCCGCGGGGGGTGTCTGAACAGTAGACACACACCCACTCCCGCGTTAAGCACTCGGCGGCTTTTGGTGACCGTGTCGTTACCCGGGCGGTCGTCACGGCACCGTCACACCCCTCGTCACACCCCTCGTCACGGCCCGTTCACGGCTCTGTCGCGACGCCTTCATGCCCCCGGGCACGGCGCCGTGACGGCGTGGTCACAGGGCCCGTTCAGGTTGGCCGCGGCATACTCGCGGGACCAGCGTCCGCGGGGCGCCCCCGAACGAAAGGTGTGTTCCGCCCATGGCAGGCATGACAGACGGCATCACCGACGGCGTGGACGGCTCCCCGGGCGGGCAGGAGCAGTCCGGACACTCCTGCTGCGGCCGGCGCGCGCTGCTGGTGTCGGCGGGACTGGCCGGCGGCGCGGTGGCCCTGACCGCGTGCGGCGCAGCCGAGGACATCGCCAGCGATGCCGCGTCCAGCGCCGGCGCCGCCGCCTCGAGCGCCCTCAAGGAGGCGGTCTCGAAGGCGACGGTTCCGGTGGGCGGTGGCAAGGTCCTCGCCGACCAGAAGGTCGTCATCACCCAGCCGACCGAGGGTGACTTCAAGGCGTTCACCGCGGTGTGCACCCACCAGGGCTGCGTCGTCTCCAGCGTCTCCGGTGGCACGATCAACTGCGCATGCCACGGCAGCAAGTTCGACATCGCCACCGGTGAGGTGAAGCAGGGACCGGCAACCAAGCCCCTGCCACGCAAGACGGTCTCGGTGAGCGGGGACGGCATCACCATCTCCTGAGCGCAGCGGGGCCTGCTGAGGGGGACAGGCCGTGCGAGCGACGTCGGACCCGGCTCCTAGAGTGGGGACGTGGCTGATCCGTCGACCTACCGTCCCGCGCCGGGCGAGATCCCGGTCGACCCGGGGGTCTACCGGTTCCGCGACCGGGACGGTCGGGTCGTCTACGTCGGCAAGGCCAAGTCGCTGCGGCCGAGGCTGTCGTCGTACTTCCAGGACATCAGCGCGCTGCACCCCCGTACGGCGACGATGGTCACGACGGCGGCCAGCGTCGAGTGGACCGTGGTGTCGACCGAGGTCGAGGCGCTGCAGCTCGAGTACTCCTGGATCAAGGAGTTCGACCCACGCTTCAACGTCAAGTACCGCGACGACAAGTCCTACCCCTACCTCGCGGTGACGCTGGGCGACGAGTTCCCCCGCGCGCAGGTCATGCGGGGGGCCAAGCGCAAGGGCACTCGCTACTTCGGTCCGTACGCGCACGCCTGGGCGATCCGGGAGACCCTCGACCTGATGCTGCGGGTCTTCCCCATGCGCACCTGCTCCTCCGGGGTGTTCAAGCGGGCCGGGCAGGTGGGCCGGCCGTGCCTGCTCGGGTACATCGACAAGTGCTCGGCACCCTGCGTGGGGCGGGTGAGCCCCGAGGAGCACCAGGCCATCGCCGAGGACTTCTGCGACTTCATGGCCGGCAACACCACCAAGTTCGTCAAGCGCCTCGAGAAGCGCATGCAGGAGGCGTCAGCGTCGCTGGAGTTCGAGCAGGCGGCCCGGCTGCGCGACGACATCGGGGCCCTCAACAAGGCGCTGGAGAAGTCGGCCGTCGTGCTCGGCGACGGGACCGACGCCGATGTGTTCGCCCTCGCCGACGACGAGCTCGAGGCGGCCGTCCAGGTGTTCCACGTCCGCGGGGGCCGGGTCCGCGGCCAGCGGGGATGGGTGGCCGAGAAGGACGCCGAGTCGGTGCCGGAGATCGTCGAGCACCTGCTCCAGCAGGTCTACGGCGGCGAGTCGGGGGAGGGTGTGCCGCGCGAGGTGCTGGTGCCCGTGTTGCCGCCCGACCTCGAGGCGGTGGTGCAGTGGCTCTCGGGCCTCCGGGGGTCGCAGGTGCAGCTGCGGGTGCCCCAGCGTGGGGACAAGCGGACCCTGATGGAGACGGTGAGGCGCAACGCCGAGCAGTCCCTGGCGCGCCACAAGCTGGCCCGGGCCGGGGACCTGACCGCCCGCAGCCAGGCGTTGCAGGAGCTGCAGGAGACGCTGGACCTGCCCGACGCGCCGTTGCGCGTCGAGTGCTTCGACGTGAGCCACGTGCAGGGGACCCAGGTCGTGGCGTCCATGGTGGTCTTCGAGGACGGCCTGGCCCGCAAGTCGGAGTACCGCCGGTTCATCGTCCGGGGGGCCACCGAGGGCGGCACCGTCGACGACACCGCGGCCATGCACGAGGTGCTCACCCGCCGGTTCCAGCGCTACCTCGAGGACCGCGACCAGGCTTCCGACATCGAGCTCGGCCCGGACCGCGAGAACGGCAACGGGGTGGGGGAGCGGGTCGACCCCGACACCGGCCGCCCGAAGCGGTTCGCCTACCCGCCCAACCTCGTGGTCGTCGACGGCGGCCTGCCCCAGGTCAACGCTGCGCGGGCGGCGCTCGACGCCCTCGGCGTCGATGACGTCGCCGTCGTCGGGCTGGCCAAGCGGCTCGAGGAGGTCTGGGTGCCCGGGCAGGACTTCCCCGTGATCCTGCCCCGCACCAGCGAGGGGTTGTACCTGCTGCAGCGCGTGCGCGACGAGGCGCACCGTTTCGCCATCACCTTCCACCGCCAGCGCCGGTCCAAGGCCATGACCGCGAGCGCGCTCGACGGCATACCGGGTCTGGGGGAGGCCAAGCGGAAGGCGCTGCTGCGCCACTTCGGCTCGGTGAAGAAGGTCCGGGCCGCCAGCGTGGAGGATCTTCAGGCGGTTTCCGGCATCGGACCTGCGCTGGCGAGCACGATTGCGGCACAGTTGTCCCAAACATCCCCCGCCGCACCTGCGGTGAACCTCATGACCGGCGAGGTCATGGACGACGACGAGGAGCAGCCGAGTGCCTGAGGCAGTGGCCGAGCCCGCCCAGCCCACCCCGCCCCGCCTGGAGCTCGTCATCGTCACCGGCATGAGCGGCGCCGGGCGGAGCACCGCGGCCGACGTGCTCGAGGACTCCGGCTGGTACGTCGTCGACAACCTGCCGCCCCACCTCCTCGTGCCGCTGACCGAGCTCGCCTCGACGGCCGAGCGCACCACCCCGATCACCCGGATCGCGGCGGTCGTCGACGTGCGGGCCCGTGGGTTCTTCACCCACCTGCAGCAGTCGCTGGCCGAGCTGCGCGAGCGCGGCTGGCAGCCCAACCTCGTCTTCCTCGACGCGACCGACGAGGCGCTGGTGCGCCGGTTCGAGAGCGTTCGGCGTCCGCACCCGCTGCAGGGCGAGGGGCGCCTGCTCGACGGCATCGTGCGCGAGCGGGACCTGCTCCAGGACCTGCGCGCCGACGCCCAGGTCGTCATCGACACCTCCGGCCTCAACGTGCACCAGCTCGCCAAGAAGGTGACCCAGGTCTTCGCCGCGCCGGGCGGCCCCAAGGTGCGCATCGCGCTGATGTCCTTCGGGTTCAAGTACGGCGTGCCCCTCGACGCCGACTTCGTCTTCGACATGCGCTTCCTGCCGAACCCGTTCTGGATCCCGGAGCTGCGCAACTTCAACGGCAAGGACGCTCCCGTCGCCGAGTTCGTCATGGGTCAGGAGGGTGCGCCGGAGTTCATCGACCGGGTGGTCGACCTCATGCGCCCGGTGACCGCCGGCTACATCCGCGAGGGACGCCGCTACGTGACCATCGCCGTCGGCTGCACGGGCGGCAAGCACCGCTCCGTGGCGGTCTCCGAGGCGCTGGCGCTGGCGCTCAGCTCGAGCGACGTCGCCACCTTCGTCGTGCACCGCGACCTGGGGCAGGAGTGAGCGGTCCCGCGGTCGTGGCGCTCGGTGGCGGTCACGGCCTCTCCGCGTCGCTGTCGGCGCTGAAGCTGGTGAGCGACGACATCACGGCCGTGGTGACGGTTGCCGACAACGGTGGCTCGAGCGGTCGGCTGCGCGAGGAGTTCGACGTGCTGCCGCCCGGCGACCTGCGCATGGCCCTGGCCGCGCTGTGCGAGGAGTCCGAGTGGGGCCACACCTGGCGCGACGTGCTGCAGCACCGGTTCCGCGGTGACGGTGCGGTGGGCGGGCACGCCCTGGGCAACCTGCTGATCGTCGCCCTCTGGGAGCTCAACCGCGACCCGGTGGCCGGGCTGGACCTGGTCGGTCGGCTGCTCAACGCGCGCGGTCGCGTGCTGCCCATGGCCGCGGTGCCGCTCGAGATCGCGGCCGAGGTGCAGGGCCACGACCCGCAGCGACCCACCGAGGTGGTGACCGTGCACGGGCAGGTCGCCGTCGCCACCACCGAAGGCCGGGTGCAGAGCATCGAGCTCGACCCGGCGGACCCGCCCGCCCCGCAGGCCACCGTGCAGGCGGTCCTCGACGCCGACTGGGTGATCCTCGGCCCGGGGTCGTGGTTCACCTCGGTCATGCCGCACCTCATGGTGCCCGCACTGCGCGCCGCCCTGCACGACACCCATGCCCGCCGGATGCTCACGCTCAACGTGGAGCACTCCGGGGAGACCGCCGGGTTCTCCGCAGCCAACCACCTCGAGGTGCTGGCCGAGCACGCCCCCCGCCTGCGGCTCGACGTGGTGCTGGCCGACCCGGGCGCGGTGGACGACGAGGAGGCCCTGCGGGTGGCGGCGGCCAGGCTGGGCGCCGACGTCGTCGTGGCCCCCGTCGCCAAGCGCCGGCGCCCGGGACACCACGACTCCCTGCGGCTGGCAGCGGCGTACCGTGACATCCTCGGTGCCTGAGCCCGGACCGCCGGGGGACCGCCGGGGGGCCGCCGGAGAACGCCGGGAGCGGCGGGCGTGGACCGGTCGTCGGAACAGCGGTGGCCAGTGGGAACCGGACGTGTTGGACAAGGGTGACAGGATGACGCCATGGCGATGACCGCGAAGGTGAAGGACGAGCTCAGCAGGCTCGAGGTGACCAAGACGTGCTGCCGCAAGGCCGAGGTCGCGTCCACCCTGCGCTTCGCCGGCGGGCTCCACATCGTGGGCGGCCGCATCGTCGTCGAGGCCGAGCTCGACACCGCCAACGCCGCGCGCCGCCTGCGCCGCGACGTCACCGACCTCTACGGCCACTCCACCGAGGTGCTGGTGATGGCCGCCGGCGGCCTGCGCAAGAGCAGCCGCTACGTCGTGCGGGTCGTGCAGGACGGTGAGGCCCTGGCGCGCCAGACCGGGCTCATCGACTCCCGCGGCCGACCGGTGCGCGGTCTGCCGCCCAAGGTCGTCAGCGCGGCGGCCTGCGACGCGGAGGCGGCCTGGCGGGGTGCCTTCCTGGCGCACGGGTCGCTGACCGAGCCGGGGCGCTCGTCGGCCCTCGAGGTCACCTGCCCGGGCCCGGAGGCCGCTCTCGCCCTCGTGGGCGCCGCCCGCCGCCTCGGCATCCAGGCCAAGGCCCGCGAGGTGCGCGGGGTCGACCGGGTCGTCATCCGTGACGGCGACGCCATCGGTGCGATGCTCACGCGGCTCGGCGCCCACGACGCCGTGCTCGCCTGGGAGGAGCGCCGGATGCGCCGCGAGGTGCGTGCCACCGCGAACCGGCTCGCCAACTTCGACGACGCCAACCTCCGCCGCTCGGCCCGCGCCGCGGTGGCAGCCGGTGCCCGGGTGCAGCGGGCGCTGGAGATCCTCGGCGAGGACGTGCCCGACCACCTGCGCGAGGCAGGTGCGCTGCGCCTGGAGCACAAGCAGGCAAGCCTCGAGGAGCTCGGCCAGCTGGCCCAGCCGCCGATGACCAAGGACGCGGTCGCCGGCCGGATCCGCCGCCTGCTGGCCATGGCCGACAAGCGCGCCAGCGACCTCGGCATCGCGGGCACGGACGCCAACCTCACGCCCGACATGCTCGACGCCTGACGCCACGTCCCCGGGGGTGTTGGGACGCTCGTCCTGACCTCGTGTGCCGAAGGTCCTGACTACCCGCTCGTACGGCGGGACCCGGTGTCCCCGGGGGTCGGCCATCCAATAGGGTCGGAACTGACCCGCTGCCGCGTGGACCACGCGGCACACCGTCCATTGGAAGGCTGAGGAACAGTGACTGTTCGCGTAGGGATCAATGGCTTTGGCCGCATCGGCCGCAACTTCTTCCGGGCCGTGCAGGCATCCGGTGCGGACATCGAGATCGTGGCGGTGAACGACCTCACCGACAACGCGACCCTGGCGCACCTGCTCAAGTACGACTCGATCCTCGGCCGCCTCGACGGCGACGTGACCTCCACCGAGGACGAGATCGCCGTCAACGGCAAGGCGTTCAAGGCCTTCGCCGAGCGCGACCCCAGCAACCTCAAGTGGGGCGAGCTGGGTGCTGACGTCGTCATCGAGTCGACCGGCTTCTTCACCGACGCCACCAAGGCCAAGGTGCACGTCGACAACGGTGCGAAGAAGGTCATCATCTCGGCGCCCGCCAAGAACGAGGACGTCACCGTCGTCATGGGTGTCAACGACGGCGACTACGACGCGGCCAAGCACACCGTCATCTCCAACGCGTCCTGCACCACGAACTGCCTGGCTCCGATGGCCAAGGTCCTCAACGACGAGTTCGGCATCGTCAAGGGGCTGATGACGACCATCCACGCCTACACCGGCGACCAGAACCTTCACGACGGCCCGCACAAGGACCTGCGCCGAGCCCGCGCCGCCGCGCTCAACATCGTGCCGACGACGACGGGTGCAGCCAAGGCCGTGTCCCTCGTGCTGCCCGAGCTCAAGGGCAAGCTCGACGGCTATGCCCTGCGTGTCCCGGTCCCGACCGGCTCTGCCACCGACCTCACCTTCGAGGCAGGCCGCGAGACCACCGTCGAGGAGGTCAACGCCGCGGTGAAGGCCGCGGCCGAGGGCCCGCTCAAGGGCATCCTCGTCTACACCGAGGACGCGATCGTCTCCACGGACATCGAGACCGACCCGGCGTCCTGCATCTTCGACGCCGGCCTGACCAAGGTCATCGGCAACCAGGTCAAGGTGGTCGGCTGGTACGACAACGAGTGGGGCTACTCCAACCGCCTCGTCGACCTGACTCTCCTCGTCGGCCAGTCCCTCTGACGGCCGCGCGGGAGGGGAAGCGATCGTGAAGACCATCGCCGAGCTGGGCGACCTGCGCGGCAGGCGCGTGCTCGTCCGGTCCGACCTCAACGTGCCGCTGGACGGGCAGACGATCACCGACGACGGTCGCATCCGTGCTTCCGCGCCGACGATCAAGGCCCTCTCCGAGGCGGGCGCACGCGTCATCGTGTGCGCCCACCTCGGCCGGCCCAAGGGTGCCCCGGAGGAGAAGTACTCCCTCGCCCCGGTCGCGCAGCGGCTCTCGGAGGTGCTCGGCCGCGAGGTCCGCTTCGCCGACGACACCGTGGGCGAGTCCGCGAAGGCGGCCGTCGAGGCGGCCGGTGACGGTGACGTCGTGCTGCTCGAGAACCTGCGCTTCAACGCGGGGGAGACGTCCAAGGACGAGGCCGAGCGCGGCGCCTTCGCCGACCAGCTGGCCTCGCTCGCCGACGTGTTCGTCTCCGACGGCTTCGGGGTCGTGCACCGCAAGCAGGCGTCCGTCTACGACGTCGCCCAGCGCCTCCCGCACGCCGTCGGCGGCCTCGTCGAGACCGAGGTCGGCGTCCTCAAGCGCCTCACGCAGGACCCCGAGCGCCCGTATGCCGTGGTGCTCGGCGGCGCGAAGGTCTCCGACAAGCTCGGCGTCATCGACAACCTGCTCCAGACGGCCGACCGCCTCCTCATCGGCGGCGGCATGGTCTTCACCTTCCTCAAGGCCCAGGGCTACGAGGTCGGCACGAGCCTGCTCGAGGCCGACCAGGTCGAGACCGTCAAGGGCTACCTCGACCAGGCCCACGAGCGGGGCGTCGAGATCGTCCTGCCCGTCGACATCGTCGCCGCGACCGCCTTCTCGGCCGACGCCGACCCGCAGGTGGTGCCCGCGGGCCTCATCCCGGCCGACCGCATGGGCCTCGACATCGGACCGGAGTCCGCCTTCCTGTTCGCCCAGAAGCTCAAGCACTGCAAGACGGTCTTCTGGAACGGCCCGATGGGCGCGTTCGAGATGCAGCCGTATGCCGCGGGCACCGCTGCCGTGGCCGAGGCCCTGGTCGAGCTGACCGAGAAGGGCGCGCTCACCGTGGTGGGTGGCGGCGACTCGGCCGCCGCCGTGCGCCAGCTCGGCTTCTCCGACGACCAGTTCGGGCACATCTCCACCGGTGGCGGCGCCAGCCTCGAGTACCTCGAGGGCAAGGAGCTGCCGGGCCTGACGGTGCTCGACGAGGCCTGAGCCGTACCGCTTGACGCGCACGAGGTGGGCCGGGCCGTGCGGCCCGGCCCACCGGCATACCGACACCCACACCGACAAGGAGTCCCATGGCTGCCACCCCGGCCGGACGCACGCCGCTCATGGCGGGCAACTGGAAGATGAACCTCGACCACCTGCAGGCCACCCACCTGGTGCAGAAGCTCGACTGGACCCTGCGCGACGGCAAGCACGACTTCGGTGCCGTCGAGGTGGCCGTGCTGCCGCCGTTCACCGACCTGCGCAGCGTGCAGACCCTCATCGACGGTGACCGCCTGCAGCTCAAGCACGGCGCGCAGGACCTCAGCGTCCACGACGCCGGCGCCTACACCGGCGAGATCTCAGGCGCGTTCCTCGCCAAGCTCGGCTGCACCTATGTCGTGGTCGGACACAGCGAGCGGCGGGAGTACCACGCCGAGGGCGACGAGGTCGTGAACGGCAAGCTGAAGGCCGCCTACAAGCACGGCCTGACGCCGATCTTCTGCGTCGGCGAGGGCCTCGAGATCCGCCAGGCCGGCGAGCACGTCGCGCACGTGCTGGCGCAGGTCGAGGCAGGGCTGAAGGACATCACCGCGGAGCAGGCCAAGACCATCGTCATCGCCTACGAGCCCGTCTGGGCCATCGGCACCGGCGAGGTCGCCACCCCGCAGGACGCCCAGGAGGTGTGTGCGGCCATCCGCACCAAGCTCGCAGAGCTCTACTCCGGCGACCTCGCCGACGGTGTGCGCGTGCTCTACGGCGGCTCGGTCAAGGCCAGCAACGTGGCTGCGATCATGGCCGAGGAGGACGTCGACGGCGCCCTCGTCGGCGGTGCCTCCATCGTGGCGGAGGAGTTCGCGTCGATCTGCCGCTACCGCGACCACATGAAGACCGCCTGACCGGTCACGGCGCGCCGCGACCGCCGAGGGTTCGGCGCCGGAGCGGGAACAGGTATCCTGACCCCTGCTGCACTTCGTGGTGCGGCGAGACGAGACGTCACACGACGGTGCAACGACAACGATGGGAATTGCGTGGAAGCCGTAAAGATCGGCCTGCAGGTGCTGCTGGTCCTGGGTGGGCTGTTCCTGACCCTGCTGATCCTCCTCCACAAGGGCAAGGGCGGCGGCCTCTCGGACATGTTCGGCGGCGGTATGTCGACCTCGCTGGGCTCGTCGTCCGTGGCTGAGCGCAACCTCGACCGCTTCACCGTCGCGGTGGCGGTCGTGTGGTTCGCGTGCATCGTGGGCCTCGGCCTGCTCGAGCGCTTCTCCGCCTGAACCGACGCTGACTGAACGACGCTGAAAGGCACTACTGACCATGGCAGGTGGCAACGCAATCCGCGGCAGCCGAGTCGGCGCCGGCCCCATGGGGGAGGCTGAGCGCGGCGACGCGGCTCCCCGGGTGTTCGTCTCGTACTGGTGCGCCAACGGACACCAGACCCGTCCCAGCTTCGCCGAGGAGCCCGGGCTGGCCATCCCCGAGACGTGGGACTGCCCCCGGTGCGGTTTCCCCGCCGGGCAGGACGAGGCCAACCCGCCGGCTCCGCCGCGGGTCGAGCCCTACAAGACGCACCTGGCCTACGTGAAGGAGCGCCGCTCCGACGCCGACGGCAAGGCCATCCTCGAGGAGGCGCTGGCCACGCTGCGGGAGCGCAAGCTCATCCAGTAGGCCTCGCACTCATTGCCCGAAACCCACCGCCGACTGCGCAAACGACAGTCGGAACGGTGGGTTTCGTGCAACAGGTGGGACCTGTCAGTGAGGGCGCGTCAGAGGGGGAGGTGCCCAACAGGCAGCTGCGCCGCGGCGGCCCGGTCGACGAGCCACAAGGTCTCGCGCGTCCCCTGCACCTGGGCGGCGGTGGACCGCTCGGGCCCAGCGCCTTCGACACCGTCGCGCACCGCCTCAGCCTTGTCCGCGCCGGCCACGAGGAACCAGACGCGAGCGGAGCGGTTCAGGCACTCCAACGTCAGCGACACCCGGTCCGGCGGAGGCTTGGGGGAGTCGTGCACGGCGACTGCGACCGCGTCGGCCGCCAGCTGGGCCGGGTGTCCCGGGAACAGCGACGCGACGTGACCGTCGGGGCCCACGCCGAGGATCATCACGTCGAACTCACCGCCGCCGCTGGAGCGCAGCGCCGCCGTGTAGAGCTCGGCGCTCTCCTCCGCCGACGCGCTGGTGTCCGGACCCGGCACGCGGTGCACCCGCTCGGGGTCGAGCCCGAGGTCGCGCAGGCCCGCGTCGTCGTTCTGGGTGTCGTTGCGGTCGGGGTCCCCGGCCGGCAGGTATCGCTCGTCGCCCCACCACACCGAGACCGTCGACCAGTCGACCGCGTCCCGTGCGGGGGCGGCCACGAGGGCGGCGATGATGGCCGAGCCCATGGACCCGCCCGTGAGCGACACGTGGGGCTCGCGCCCCTGCGCCTGGGCGTCGACCAGCGCGGTCACCAGCCGTGCCGCCGAGGCGTCGGCGAGCAGCTGCTTGTCGCGGTGCACCACCACCAGCGGCCCGTGGCTCTCGACGCCGCCCTCGATGCTGCTCACGACGCGGCTCCCGCCTCGCTGTCGGCCTTCTCGGCAGCGCGATTGCTGTCGGTGCCGTCGTTCTCGGCCTTGGTGCTGGCGAGCTTGCGGGCCGCCGCCTTCTTCACCGTGGCGGTGTCGGAGCTGCCCTCGGGCTCGGGGGCCGCCTCCACCATGGCGCTGCGGGTCTCGATGCGGGCCGCGCGGCGCAGGCGCTTGAGGGTGCGCTCGGACTCGGCCACCGACGGGGCCTCGCCCTCGGCGACGGCCTCGCTGGCGGTCTTTCCCTTTGCGGGGGCGGCGAGCCGCGGCATGCCCCTGGTCATGACCTCCTCGTAGACCTCGTCGGGGTCGAGCCGGCGCAGCTCGTCGGCGAGGCACTCGGCATCGCTGCGGTGGGGCAGCGAGATGGTCCGGTCCGGCTGCCCGGGCTGCACGAGGGTGGCGGTGTCACCCTCGGGCCGCACGAGGTCGATGTTGCCGGCGCGGCGCTCGAGCCGGACGCTGACGATGCCCGTGCCGGCGCGTGAGCGCGCCCGGGTGACCGGGCACTTGAGGTACTGCGCGAGCCAGGCGGCCAGCAGGTCGGCCGACGGCGAGTCGGAGCCACCGGTCACCGTCGCCGACAGCACCGGCTCGTAGGGCGGCTGGTCGAGGGCGGCGGCGAGCAGGCCCCGCCACAAGGTGATCCGGGTCCACGCCAGGTCGGTGTCGCCCGGGGCGTAGGTCTCCGCCCGGTGCTTCATCTCGGCGCGCGGGCTCTTGGACTGCGCGGCGTCGGTGATGCGCCGCTGCGCCATGGCACCGATCGAGTCCTCGGAGACCCGGCGCGGAGCCGTTGAGGGCCACAAGGCGACCACGGGGGAGTCCGGCAGCAGCAGCGGGATCACCACGCTGCTGGCGTGGCGGGTCAGCGGGCCGTAGAGGCGCAGCACGACGACCTCGCTGGCTCCGGCGTCGCCACCCACCCGGATCTGGGCGTCGAGGCGCGAGGCCCCGCGCTTGTTGCCGGTCACGACCGCGATGATGCGGCACGGGTGCTGGTGGCTGGCGTCGTTGGCGACCTGGATGGCCGCCTCGGCGCCCTGCTCGTCCACGACCAGCACGAGGGTGAGCACCCGGCTCAGGGCCATCGACCCGACGTCCTGGCGCAGGCGCACCAGGCGTTTGCTGATCTCCTTGGTGGTGGTGCTGGGCAGGTCGACGATCACGGCATCCTCCAGACACGGCCGTCGCGGTGCATCATCTCGTCGGCGCACTCCGGGCCCCAGCCGCCGGCCGGGTAGGGGTCGGGGCGGCCCTGCTTGGCCCAGAATCGCTCGACCGGGTCGAGGATCTTCCAGGACAGCTCGACCTCCTCGTGGCGCGGGAACAGCGGCGGGTCGCCGAGCAGCACGTCGAGGATGAGCCGCTCGTAGGCCTCGGGGCTGGACTCGGTGAACGCACGGCCGTAGCCGAAGTCCATCGTGACGTCGCGGACCTCCATCTGCGCCCCGGGCACCTTGGCGCCGAAGCGCATGGTGATGCCCTCGTCGGGCTGCACCCGGATGACGATGGCGTTCTGGCCCAGCTCCTCGGTCGCGGTCTGCGCGAACGGCAGGTGGGGGGCCCGCTTGAACACCACGGCGATCTCAGTGACCCGCTTGCCCAGGCGCTTCCCGGTGCGCAGGTAGAAGGGCACGCCCGCCCAGCGGCGGCTGTCGATCTCGAGCTTCAGCGCGGCATACGTCTCGGTGGTGGAGTCGGGCTTGATGCCGTCCTCGTCGAGGAAGCCGATGACCTGGTCGCCGCCCTGCCAGCCCGCCGCGTACTGGCCACGGGCCGTCGCCTTGGAGAGGTCCTCGGGCACGCGCACCGCCGAGAGCACCTTCTCCTTCTCGGCCCGCAGGTGCTCGGCGTCGAAGGACACCGGCTCCTCCATGGCCGTGAGCGCGAGCAGCTGGAGCAGGTGGTTCTGGATGACGTCGCGCGCGGCGCCGATGCCGTCGTAGTAGCCGGCCCGGCCCGCGATGCCGATGTCCTCGGCCATCGTGATCTGCACGTGGTCGACGTAGTTGGCGTTCCAGACCGGCTCGAACAGCTGGTTGGCGAAGCGCAGCGCCAGCAGGTTCTGCACCGTCTCCTTGCCGAGGTAGTGGTCGATGCGGAACACCGAGTCGGGCGGGAAGACGCCTTCCACGATCGCGTTGAGCTCGCGGGCGCTCTCGAGGTCGTGGCCGAACGGCTTCTCGATCACGACACGGCGCCAGCTGCCGTCGCCCGCCTTGGTCAGACCACAGCGCTCGAGCTGCTCGCAGACCGTGGAGAAGAACGCCGGCGGGATGGAGAGGTAGAACGCCTGGTTGCCACCGGTCCCACGCTCGGTCTCGAGCGAGTGCACGGTCTCAGCCAGCAGGTCGAAGGCCGCCGGGTCGTCGAAAACGCCTGGGACGAAACGGAATCCCTCGGAGAGGTTGCGCCAGACATCCTCGCGGAACGGTGTCCGCGCGTGCTGCTTGACGGCTTCGTAGACGACCTTCCCGAAGTCCTGGTCGGCCCAGTCGCGCCGGGCGAACCCGACGAGCGAGAAGCCCGGCGGCAGCAGGCCGCGGTTCGCCAGGTCATAGATCGCCGGCATGAGCTTCTTGCGCGCGAGGTCGCCGGTCACCCCGAACAGCACCAGGCCGCAAGGGCCGGCGATGCGGGGGAGACGCTTGTCGCGGGGGTCGCGGAGGGGGTTGTGGCCCTGGGTCACCCGGGCTGGAGTCATGCAGTGCCCTTACGTCGGCGTGTGAGGGGGGTCAGCGTGCGTGGCGTGTCAGAGCGCCGACGACCTGCTGGAGGCCGGCGTCGTGGTCGGTCAGGTGCAGGCGCAGCACGGGGCGGCCGATCTCGGCCAGCACCTGCGCGTCACCGGCAGCCTGGGCGGCGATGAACTCGCCGAAGGTGAAGTCGCGTCCGGGGACCGCGAGGTCCTGGTGCGGCTCCGCCGTGATCTGGAGGTAGACGCCGATGTCCGGTCCTCCCTTGTGGAACTGTCCCGTGGAGTGGAGGAACCGGGGCCCCCACCCGAAGGTCACCGGGCGCTCGACGAGCGCTGCCAGCTTCGGCCGCACCTCGGCGAGCGCGGCGTCGGCCAGCCGGTCGAGGTAGGCCATGACCGCGACGTAGCCGTTGGGACCGAGCCGGCCCAGCAGCGCGTCGACGGCCTCGACCAGGGTCCGGGCGTCACCGAGCCACCCGTCACCCAGGGCGCGCACCTCGACGGCGCCGTCGGTGAAGGCCGCCGCCTGTGCGCTGCCGCCCTTGGCCTCGAGCAGGCCGCGGGCGGCCTTCTTGGCGCTCTCCACGTCGGGCTGGTCGAACGGGTTGATGCCGAGCAGGCGGCCCGCCACCGCGGTGGCGACCTCCCAGAGGAGGAGCTGGGCGCCCAGCGAACCGGTGACCTCGATGTCGGACCGGCTGGGCTGGATGAGCTCGTCGGGGCTGTCGGGGTCCTCGCCCTCACCCTTGAGGCGCAGGACGGTCACGTCACGCGGGGGCCACTCGACCTCCCACTCCTCTTCCTCCTGCACGACCACGGGCAGGATTCCGGTGCTGCGCTTGCCGGTGCTCTCGGCGACGAGCTGCTCCGCCCAGTCGGGCAGGCCCACGATGCCGGAACCGTCGTCGACGAGGACGAGCTTGTCGCGCAGGGGGTTGGTGCCCGCCATGGCTGCGCCGAGGCGCAGCGCCGGGTTGGCGTCGTCGTCGGTGGCCAGCACGTCGGAGACGGCCTCGGCGTCGTCGAGGAGCGCCTCGACGTCGGCACCGGCCAGTCCGGAGGGCACCAGGCCGAACGCGGTGAGGGCCGAGTAGCGCCCGCCGACGTTGGGGTCGGCGTTCACGACGCGGTAGCCGGCCTGGCGGGACTCCTGGTCGAGCGGGCTGCCCGGATCGGTCACCACGACGATGCGGGCGGTGGGGTCGATGCCGGCCTCGGTGAAGGCGGCCTGGAAGGCGCGCCGCTGCGAGTCGGTCTCGACGGTGGAGCCGGACTTGCTGGAGACCACCACGACCGTGCGCTCGAGGTCGACCATGGTCGAGCGGACCATGTCGGGGTGCGAGGAGTCGAGCACGACGAGGGGCACGCCGGCCGTCGCGCAGATGACCTCCGGGGCCAGCGACGACCCGCCCATGCCACAGAGCACGACCCGGTCGACGCCCTCGCCGCGGAAGTGCTCCCGCAGCGCCGCGATCTCGCCGACCAGGGGCCGGGAGCTGCGGGGGAGCCCGACCCAGGAGAGGCGGATCGACGCCTCCGACTCGGCGTCGGGACCCCAGAGCGTGGCGTCCTGGTCGAACAGCCGGCTGGCGAAGCGCTCCCCGACGAGCTCGGGCACCCGTACGGCGATCGCGTCGGCGGCGGGGCCGGACGCGACGACGCCGAGGGTGCTCACGCGCTGAGCCTGTCGAGCTCGGACCGCACGCCCTTGAGCAGCTCCTCCCACGACGCCTCGAACTTGTCCACGCCCTCCTTCTCGAGCTGGGCGGTGACGTCGGCGTAGGAGATGCCGAGCCGCTCGAGGGCGTCGAGGATCTCGGTCGCCTGCGCGTAGGAGCCGGTGACCGTGTCGCCGCGGACCTCGCCGTGGTCGATGACCGCGTCGAGGGTCTTCTCCGGCATCGTGTTGACGGTGTTCGGCGCGACCAGCTCGGTGACGTAGAGCGTGTCGGAGTACTCGGGGTTCTTGACGCCGGTGGAGGCCCAGAGGGGGCGCTGCACGTGGGCGCCGTCGTCGGCGAGGTTCTGCCAGCGCGGGGTGGAGAAGACCTCCTCGAACGCCTGGTAGGCCAGCTGGGCGTTGGCCACACCGGCTCGTCCGCGCAGGGAGAGGGCCTCCTCGGTGCCGATGGCCTCGAGGCGCTTGTCGACCTCGGAGTCGACGCGGGAGACGAAGAACGAGGCCACGGAGTCGATCTCGCCCAGGTCGCGGCCTGCCTCGCGAGCCTGCTCGAGGCCGGTGAGGAAGGCGTTCATGACACCGCGGTAGCGGTCGAGCGAGAAGATCAGGGTCACGTTGACGCTGATGCCCTCGGACAGCACCTGGGAGATGGCCGGCAGGCCCTCCACCGTGGCGGGGATCTTGATGAACACGTTGGGCCGGTCGACGGTGGCCCACAGCGTGCGGGCCGCCTCGATGGTGGCCGCGGTGTCGTGGGCCAGGCGGGGGTCGACCTCGATCGAGACGCGGCCGTCCACGTGGTCGGTGGCGTCGTAGACCGGGCGCATGATGTCGCAGGCGTTGCGGACGTCCTCGGTCGTCAGCACGAAGACCGTGTCGTCGACGGTCTTGCCCTCGGCGGCGAGCTTGGCGACCTGCTCGTCGTAGGCGTCGCCCTCGGAGAGGGCGAGCTGGAAGATCGAGGGGTTGGTCGTCACGCCGACGACGCCCTTGGTGTCGATGAGCTCCTGCAGGTTGCCGCTCTGGATGCGCTGGCGGGACAGGTCGTCGAGCCAGACGGAGACGCCGTTCTCGGCGAGGGCCTTCAGTGCGGGGTTGTCAGTCATGCGTTTCCCTTCGCGGTCTTGATGGACCTCTTGGCGGCCGCGACGACCGCCTGGGTGGTGAAGCCGAACTCCTTGAACAGGGTGGCGAAGTCGGCGGAGGCGCCGTAGTGGTCGATGCCGATGACCTCACCGGCGTCGCCCACGACCTCGCGCCAGCCCTGCGGCACGCCGGCCTCCACGCTCACACGGGCGCGCACGGCGCGGGGCAGGACCTTCTCGCGGTAGGCCGCGCTCTGCTCGTCGAACCACTCGCGGCACGGCATGGAGACCACACGGGTGCCAACACCCTGCTTCTCCAGCGTCTTCCGCGCCTCGACGGCAAGCTGCACCTCTGAGCCGGTGGCGATGAGGATGACGTCGGGGATGCCCGTCGACGCCTCGGCCATGATGTAGCCGCCCTTGGCGACGTTGGTGGCCTTCGCGTACTCCTTGCGGTCGTAGACCGGGACGGCCTGGCGGGTCAGGGCCAGGGCGGCCGGGCGGTCGCGCTTCCTGAGCAGCGCGCCCCAGGCGGCGGCGGTCTCGTTGGCGTCCGCGGGGCGGATGACGTCGAGGCCCGGGATCGCCCGCAGTGCCGCGAGGTGCTCGATGGGCTGGTGCGTCGGGCCGTCCTCACCGAGTCCGATCGAGTCGTGCGTCCACACGAACGTCACCGGCAGCTGCTGGATCGCGGCGAGACGGACCGCCGGGCGCATGTAGTCGGAGAAGACCAGGAAGGTGCCGCCGTACGGCCGGGTCAGGCCCTCGAGGGCGATGCCGTTGAGGATCATGCCCATGCCGTGCTCGCGGACGCCGAAGTGCAGGGTGCGGCCGTAGGGCCCGCCCTTCCACTCGCGGGTCTGCTTGCGCGTCGGGATGAAGGACTCCTCGCCCTCCATGGTCGTGTTGTTCGACTCGGCGAGGTCGGCCGAGCCGCCCCACAGCTCGGGCATGACGCCGGCGATCGCGCCGAGCACCTTGCCGGAGGCGGCGCGGGTCGCCAGGCCCTTCTCGTTGTCGGCGGGGAAGACCGGCAGCGCCTTGTCGAGCCCGGCGGGCAGCTCGCCGGCCACGAGGCGGTCGAGCAGCTCGGCGCGCTCGGCGTTGGCCTTGCGCCACGCGGCATACGTCTTGTCCCAGGCCTGGTGCGCGGCCTTGCCGCGCGCCTTGGCCTTGCGGGTGTGCGTGAGCACGGCGCGGTCGACCTCGAAGGACTTCTTCGGGTTGAAGCCGAGCAGCTCCTTGGTGGCCGCCACCTCGGCGTCGCCGAGCGCGGAGCCGTGCGACTTGCCGGTGTCCTGCTTGGTCGGGGCGGGCCAGGCGATGATCGTGTGCAGGACGACGAGGGTGGGGCGCTTCGAGCCCTTGGACTTCTCCAGGGCGGTCCAGAGGGCGTCGACGTTCTCGACGTAGGTCTCGCCGTTGCCGTCCTGGCGCCAGTCGACGTCGACGACGTCCCAGCCGTAGGCCTCGAACCGCTTGCCGACGTCCTCGGACAGCGAGATGTCGGTGTCGTCCTCGATGGAGATCTGGTTGGCGTCGTAGATGACGGTCAGGTTGCCGAGCTCCTGGTGGCCGGCGAGGGAGCAGGCCTCGTGCGAGACGCCCTCCATCATGTCCCCGTCGGAGGCGAGCACCCAGATGTGGTGGTCGAAGGGGCTCTCACCGGGCTTGGCGTCGGGGTCGAGCAGGCCGCGCTGGCGGCGCTGGGCGAAGGCCATGCCGACGGCCGAGGCCAGGCCCGAACCGAGCGGGCCGGTGGTGATCTCGACGCCGGGGGTGTGGTGCACCTCGGGGTGACCCGGGGTGATCGAGCCCCAGGTGCGCAGCGCCTTGAGGTCGTCGAGCTCGACGCCGTAGCCGGCGAGGAACAGCTGGATGTACTGCGTCAGGCTCGAGTGGCCGCAGGAGAGCACGAACCGGTCGCGGCCGAGCCAGTGGGGGTCGGCCGGGTCGTGGCGCATCACCTGCTGGTAGAGCAGGTAGGCCGCGGGGGCCAGGCTCATGGCCGTGCCCGGGTGGCCGTTCCCGACCTTCTGCACTGCGTCCGCGGCGAGGACCCGCACCGTGTCGACGGCCCGGATGTCGACGTCGGACCACCCTGCCTTTCGTGCGACGGGCTCGGGCAGGGAGGCGTCACGCCCCCGGACAGCCGCAGTCTTGGCGGTGCGTGTGGTGGTCACGGGTACAGGTCTCCTTCAAAAGGGGCACTGGCAACAGCCCCTGAGCCTAGTGCCGGGGGTGACCTGCGTCGCACGCAGGACCAGCGACCGGTCAGTAGGCCGCCCGGCGCCGTGCGTGACCGCGCACCGACGCGCGCTGGACGACAGCGTTCGCACCACCGTCGCCCGGCAGGCGACCGCGGGGCACGGTTGGACGCGGGCTAGACTGGCCGGGATCCCTGGACCCCCGCACCACCCGCGAAGGACGCTGTGACCGCTCTCGATCCGTCTGCCCGGATCTCCGCGTCCCCGACCGCAGGGGTGAAGCGCGGGTGGAAGCGCACCGTCGGCGCCTACGTCGCCCTGACCAAGCCGCGCATCATCGAGCTGCTGCTCGTCACCACGGTGCCGGTGATGTTCCTCGCCGAGCGCGGCATCCCGTCACTCTGGCTCATCGTGGCCACCCTCGTCGGTGGCTCGCTCAGTGCCGGCGCGGCCAACACCTTCAACTGCGTCTACGACCGCGACATCGACGCCGAGATGCACCGCACCAGCAACCGCCCGATGGTCACCGGCGAGGTCACCCCTCGCAACGGGCTCATCTTCGGCGCGGTGCTCACCGTGGTCTCGACCCTCTGGTTCGCGTGGCAGGTCAACCTCATCTCGGCCGCGCTCTCGCTCGGCGCGATCGTCATGTATGCCGTGGGCTACACGATGATCCTCAAGCGCCGCACCGCGCAGAACATCGTCTGGGGCGGCGCCGCGGGGTGCATGCCCGTGCTCATCGGGTGGTCTGCCGTGACCGGCTCGGTCGGCTGGGCGGCCGTGATCCTCTTCCTCGTCATCTTCTTCTGGACGCCGCCGCACTACTGGCCGCTGTCCATGCGGTTCAAGGACGACTACGCCGCGGCCCACGTGCCGATGCTGCCCGTCGTGGAGCGCTTCACCGTCGTGGCGAAGCAGATCGTGGCCTACTCGTGGGCCATGGTCGTCACGTCGCTGCTGCTCGTGCCGGTCGCGTCGATGGGGTGGATCTACCTCGTCACGGCGCTGGTCGCCGGAGGCCTGTTCATCACCGAGGCGCACCGCCTGCTGCGGGCCGCGAAGACGGGGGAGGGGCCGAAGGTGCTCCGCCCCATGCGGCTGTTCCACTTCTCGATCAGCTACGTCGCGATCCTCTTCCTCGGCGTCGCGGTCGACCCCCTGCTGCACCTGCCGCTTCGCTGAGGCGACGCCGCTCAGCGGTTGGCGCAGGCGACGGCCGTGCTGGTGGCGTAGGAGGCGCACTCCTGCCCGTGTGCCTGCTGGCTGCGGGCGTCCGCCCACACGAGCAGCCCGAGCAGCGCGGCCACCAGGGCCACCTTCACCCTCGTCCTGCGCGTCCAGTCCTTCGGCACGGCGTCAGTCCGCCTGCGAGGTCCGCAGGCGCACCACGCCGGCGGTGAGGGCGACCACCAGGAGCGAGGCCAGCAGCATGTGCGTCAGCACGAGCACCTCGGGAAGGTCGGTGAGGTACTGCACGTAGCCGACGACTCCCTGGGCCAGCGTCACCAGCAGCACCGTGCGCCAGGCGTCGGGCGCGCGCCGCGAGGTGGCGGAGAGCCGGGCGGCGACCCAGACGGCGACCACCAGGCCGATGAAGAGCATCACGGCGTCCGCGTGCAGCCACGAGATGGTGCGCGGGTCGAAGCCGAAGCGGGCCGGCTCGTCGGCGTCGCCGGAGTGCGGTCCGGAACCGGTGACGACGGTGCCCAGCAGCAGCACGACGCTCGCGACCGCACAGGCGGCCCAGGCGAGCCGCTCCACCAGGGGGTGCACCGCGAGGGGGCGTGGACCGGCCGGCTCCTGCGCCCGGAAGACGATGAACGCCGAGGCCGCCACCAGCACCATCGAGACGAGGAAGTGGGCCGACACGGTGGCCGGGTGCAGCCCGGTGCGCACCGTGATGCCGCCCAGCACCGCCTGGGTCACGACGCCGCCGAGCACGAGCCACGCGGGCACCATGAGGTCACGTCGGCGCCCTGCCCACTTCCACACGGCATACACGACGAGGATGGCGGCGAAGCCCACCGCGCCGGTGAGGGTGCGGTTGCCGAACTCGATGTACTTGTGGATGCCCTCGGCCTGCTCGCGCACGGGGACGTAGCTGCCCGGCACGCACTCCGGCCAGGTGGGGCAGCCCAGGCCGCTGCCGGTCAGCCGCACCAGCCCGCCGGTGACCACGATCAGCACCTCGAGCACGAGGTTGGCCCAGAGGATGCGGGGGAGCCACGGGTGGGTGTTGACGCCACGGGTCGCCGGCGCGGTGGCGGGGGGTGCTGCGGTCACGACACGAGGGTACGCAGCGGCTGCGGGGCGCCCGTGGCCGACCCGGGAAGCGGCGCGGTGCAACCGGGCCGCGTTGCGCGGGTTCAGTCGCTCCAGCGGAAGAGCCTGGAGGCGAGCGCCGTGGCGACGGTGGCCCACACCGCCATCACCACCCATTCGCCCACCCGCGCCTGACCGTGCAGCAGGGCGGCACGCAGGCTGTCACCCAGGGCCGCCGACGGGAGCAGCTCGACCAGCGACGCGACCCCGGCGGGCAGCCGGTCGGTCGGCACCACCACCCCGCCGAGGGCGAGCAGGAGCACCCAGACGAGGTTGGCCAGGGCAAGCACTCCCTCGGCGCGCACCGTGCCGCCGAGCAGCAGGGCCAGGGCCACGAAGGCCCACGTGCCCAGGAGCGTGGAGACCAGCGCCAGCGGTATGCCGGGCAGGTGCGGCTCCCAGCCCAGCGCCAGGCCCAGGGCGCCGATGACGACGTACTGCAGGGCCACCACGGCGAGCACGGCGGCGGCCTTGCCCGCGAGCAGGCCGAGCCGGCCCAGGGGGCTGGTGCCGAGCAGGCGGAGCACGCCGTAGCGCCGGTCGAACCCCGTCGCGATGGCCACTCCGGTGAAGCCTGAGGAGATCACGCACAGGGCAAGGACGCCCGGCACGACGAGGTCGACCCGCCGCCCCGCGCCGAGCGGTACGAACGAGGTGGCGACGAGGCCGACGAGCACCATGGCCGGCAGCACCAGGGCGACCAGCAGCTGCTCGCCGTTGCGCAGCATGGTGAGGGCCTCGAACCGGGCCTGGGCGAGGACCCGCCTGGCCGGCGGGGCGGCGCGGTCGGCGGTCGTCGCTGCGCTCATCGCGGGCTCCTGCGGGTCAGCTCGAAGTAGACGTTCTCCAGCGACCGTCCGGCCGTGATCTCCTCACGGCTGCCCTCCGCCACGACGCGGCCGTCGGCGACGATGACGATCTCGTCGGCGATCCGCTCGGCCTCCTCGAAGGAGTGGGTGGTCAGCACGACCGCGGCACCGTCGTCAGCGACCGACCGCACGAGGTCCCACACGTCCAGCCTGGCGTGCGGGTCCAGGCCCGCGCTGGGCTCGTCGAGGAAGACGACGTCAGGCGCACCCACGAGGGCCGCGGCGAGCGCCACACGCTGGCGCTGGCCGCCGGAGAGGCGGCGCACCGCGGTGCCCGCGAACCGGTCGATGCCGAGCTGGGAGGCGAGGTCGTCGACGTCGCGTGGCGCGGCATACATCTGGGCGAGGTGGTGCAGCAGCGCCACGGGGCGGGCGGCGTTGGGCAGACCGCCGTCCTGCAGCATCACGCCCACTCGCGCGCGGTGCTCGTCGGGCGCGTGCCACGGGTCGGTGCCGAGCACGCGCACGGTGCCCGAGTCGGGGCGGCGCAGCCCCTCGCAGCACTCGACCATCGTCGTCTTGCCTGCTCCGTTCGGGCCGAGCACGGCCGTCACCCGGCGGGGCTCGGCCTGCCAGGTCACGCCGTCGAGGGCGACCACGGACCCGAACTGCTTGCGGAGGTCGGTCACGACGACGGCTGGGGACACGCGGCGAGTCTAGGTCCGCGACCGGCCGCGCCGGGCGGCGGGCCGAGCGCTCGGGCTGAGGCCTGGCGGTGCCTCAGGTCACCCCACGCCTCACGGCTAAGGCGCTGTGCCCGTTCCAGGTGTGGGCAGTTTCCCCATGTGGGCCGCCACCTCAGGCGCGCAGTGTTGAGGCATCACCGAAGGAGCACCCGATGAACCTGACCGCCCACCCCCTCACCGTCGCCGCCGAGCTCAGCTGGAAGCGGGAGAGCCTGTCCGGCGCCTCGCTCCGCCCCCACCGCCGGCACCGCCGGCTGCAGTGGCCGACCTGGCGCCCGAGCCGGCCGCGCCGCACCAGCGGCACGCTGCGCCCGGCCTGACCTGGCCACCCGCTGCGCCTCCCTGACCTAAGGCGCCTCCGGCCGCAGAGATAAGGCGACTGCCCCATGTGGCCACCCACCTCAGACGAGCAGGCTCGTATCGAGCCGACAACCACCACCACCAAGGAGCACACCATGTACGCAGACCCGATGTTCATCAACGCCGAGCTCGCCTACCGTCGCGAGCTGTTCGCCACCAGCACGGGCCGCAGCGCTGCGAGCCGGCGCCACGCCCACCGGCTGGCCGAGCGGCTGCACGTGAGGCTGCCGCACCGCCACACCACGCAGGTGCGGCCCGCCTGACCGGCAGCCCACCTGTCCGATGACCGCGACACTTCTCGCCCCAGGCCGTCAGCAGGGTCCGTTGTCAGAGCACTCCGACATAATCTGCGGTGTGCCACTGGATGCCCCTGCTGGCGGCCTCTTCGTGGGCCGTGACGACGACTGCGAGCGCCTCTCCCGCCTGCTCGGGATCGCCGCGCCCGTCGGTGAGGCGCCCACAGGGCGCACCGGCATGGTCGTCCTCTCCGGTGACGCAGGCATCGGCAAGACCCGGCTGCTGACCGAGCTGGCCGCCCAGGCCGGCGCGCAGGGTTGGCGCGTGCTGGTCGGCCACTGCCTGGGCGAGGCCGGCAGCTCACTGCCCTACCTGCCCTTCACCGAGATGCTCGGGCGCCTCGAGGCGACCGCCCCCGAGCAGGTCGACGCGATCGTGGCCGCCCACCCGCACCTCGCGCGGCTGTTCCCGAGCAGGCGCCGGGGAGGCGGCCTCGACGACGCCGGCACCCTGGACCGCGCCGACCTGGTCGAGGCGGTGCACGCGGCGCTGGAGGACCTCGCCCAGCAGGGGCCCGTGCTCGTGGTGGTCGAGGACGTCCACTGGGCCGACCAGTCCTCGCGTGACCTCCTCAGCCTGATCTTCACCCGCGGCTTCGAGGGCCCCGTGTCGCTGGTGGCGTCCTACCGCAGCGACGACCTCCACCGACGGCACCCGCTGCGCGCCACGCTCGCGCACTGGGCGCGGCTGGCCTCGGTGCAGCGCGTCGACCTCGAACCGCTGGCCGACCGAGACGTCCGTGAGCTCGTCCGGGGACTCGGCGGTGCGGCGCTGGGGGAGTCGCAGGTGCAGGCCGTCGTCGACCGGGCGGAGGGCAACGCGTTCTTCGCCGAGGAGCTCGCTGCGGCCAGTGCCCTCGGGCGTCCCGGCTCCACCGAGGACCTCTCGCGGCTCCTGCTCGTGCGCTTCGAGCAGCTCGGCGCCGCCGGGCAGCAGGTCGTGCGGATGGCGGCCGTGGCTGGGCGGCAGATGTCGCACCGACTGCTCTCCCGGGTGGTGGACCTCCCCGCCCCCGACCTCGACGTGGCCATCCGCGACGCGGTCGAGCACCACGTGCTCGTGCCGACCGACACCGGCGGCTACGCGTTCCGGCACGCCCTCCTCGCCGAGACGGTCTACGACGACCTGCTGCCGGGCGAGCGGGTGCGTGCCCACGAGCGGTATGCCGTGACGCTCGCCGACGACCCCTCCCTCGGCACGTGGGCCGACCTGGCCCGGCACGCCCTCGCGGCGGGCGACCGCGAGCAGGCGCTCGACGCCAGCGTGAGGGCCGGCGACGCGGCGATGTCGGTCGGTGGTCCGGAGGAGGCGTGGCGGCACTTCAAGCAGGCGCTCGCCCTGCTCCCCGACGACCACCCGTCCGCGGACTCCGTGACGATGCGGGCTGCGGCTGCCGCCACGAGCACCGGCCGGGCCTACAAGGCGCTGGAGCTGCTCCAGGACCGGCTCGCCCGGCGGCCGGATTCGGGCGACGCCACGCCCCACGCGGAGCTCCTCGGCGTGCTGGCCACCACGGCGCGCCTCACCGACAACCCGCTGGACACCCTCGCGGTCACCAAGGAGGCCCTGGGGCTGCTGCGCCCCCGGGACTCGACCGCCCTGCGGGCCCGCCTGCTGGCCGCCCACATGCAGGTGCTCGCCGACCGCGGCCGCGACGACGAGGCGAACCGTGCGGGCGACGAGGCCATCAGCCTGGCGGAGCAGGCCGGGCTGCGCGACGTGGCCCACGAGGTGCGCGTCGTGCTCGCCAAGGTGCGCGAGCGCACCGGCAACCCCGAGGCGTCCCAGCAGGCGCTGGAGCTCATCCTCGCCGACCCCGCCGTCCGGGGGACGCCTGCCGAGAGCCGGGCCCTGCACCACCTCGGGTCGCTGCACCACCGCGCCGGGCGGCTGGCCGAGGCGCTGGAGGTCTACCAGCTGGGGACATCCCGGGCGCGGGCCGAGGGCCGTGAGTGGGCTCCCTACGCGCTGGAGTGCCGCCTGCTGGCCGGGATCGCCGCCTACGAGATCGGTGACTGGACGCTGGCCGACCAGGTCCTGGCGCCCGACGGGGGCGAGGCTCCGCTCATGGCGCGCGCCCTGCTGGACGCCGCCGAGCTCTACGTGGCGGCGGGTCGTGGCGACACGGCGGCGCTGGACGTCGTCTCCCGGGTGCGGCGCTGGTGGGAGACCGAGGGCATGGTCGGGCTGCTGAGTGCGAGCGCGGCCATCGACCTGCACGGCAACGCCGGCGACCTGGCAGCCGCGGTCGCCATCCACGACGAGATCGTCGCGGTGCTGAGCCGGCTGTGGCGCCCTGGGTTCCAGGCCCAGCTGCGGCTGAGCGGGCTGCTGCTCGGGCAGCTGGCGACCCACGCCACCACGGCCGCGGGCACGGCACGGCAGGAGCTGCTGTCCCGCGGCGAGCAGCTGGCAGAGCTCGCGCGGGGGGTGTGGGAGGAGTCCGAGGCCTCCGGCAACGGCGGCCCCGAGGCGCAGGCCTGGGCGGCCCGCGTCGAGGCCGAGCTGCTGCGGCTGCGCTGGCTCACCGGCGGCGACCCCGGCCAGGAGGCGCTGGAGGAGGCCTGGGCCGAGGCGGTCCGTCGGTTCGAGACCTACGGGCACGCCTACGAGGCGGCCCGGTCGCGGGCCAGGCTGGCCGCGGTGTTGTCGGCCGGCGGGGACCCACGGGCCGAGGCGGAGGCCGCCGCCGCCCACGAGGTGGCCACCAGGCTCGGCGCCGCGCCCCTGCTGGCGGAGCTGCGGCCGCTGGTGCGGCAGGGGGCGGGCCGTGCCTCCGTGCGTGACGCGGCGGCGCGGCCGGGGGAGCACCTCACCCCACGGGAGCGCGAGATCCTGACGCTCGTGGCGCTGGGCCGCAGCAACAAGCAGATCGGCACCCAGCTGTTCATCAGCGCGAAGACGGCGAGCGTGCACGTCTCCAACATCATGGCCAAGCTCGGCGCGACCGGGCGCGGTGAGGCCGTGGCCGTGGCCCGCCAGCGCGGGCTGCTCGACTGAGACCGGTCGGACGGCTCGCCGGTGGCATTCCGGCCCCTCCGCACCCTGTGCGCGGAGTTAGGTGGACCTTCCTTTCCATGTCCGGGAGCAATTACGTAACATCGCTGTTGTGTTTATCGCCGGAGACGAGCGCCAGGATGCCGCGGCCCCGCCGCAGGCCCTGGAGTCGCGCACGCGCGACCGCGTGCTCCAGGCGATCAGCGAGCGAGGCCCGATCACTGCGGCCGTGTTGGCCGACCAGCTCGGCCTGACCGCGGCCGCCGTCCGTCGCCACCTCGACAACCTCGTCGAGATCGGTCTCATCAGCAGCCGCGAGGCCGTCTCGGGCCACCGCGGCCGGGGCCGCCCCGCCCGCGCCTACGTCGTCAGCGAGGCCGGCCACCAGGCCCTCGAGTCCGACTACGACCACCTGGCCACCGAGGCCCTGCGCTTCCTCGCCGACGCGGCGGGGGAGGAGGCCGTGACCCGCTTCGCGCAGCAGCGCGTCGCCGAGCTCGAGGAGCGGTATGCCGCCGAGCTCGCCGAGGCGGGCCAGGACCGCCAGGCGCGCACGGCCGCCCTGGTGAAGGCCCTGACGCGCGACGGCTTCGCCGCCTCGGCCCGCCCCGTGGGGGCGGCAGGGAGCCCCGGCGCGCTGACCGGCATACAGCTCTGCCAGGGCCACTGCCCGGTGCAGCACGTCGCCCGGGAATTTCCCCAGTTCTGTGACGCTGAGACTGATGCGTTCTCGCGCCTGCTGGGCGTCCACGTCCAGCGGCTGGCGACGCTCGCGCACGGCGACCACGTCTGCACGACCTTCGTCCCCACCCCGACCGTGCGGGCCGCCGGCGTGGCGGCTCCCACCGCAAGCACCACCAGCACGACCACCCCCACCGCAGAAACCACGAAAGGGTCCACGCGATGAGCACCATCGAAGAGCTGAACCCAGGTCTGAAGGACCTCGGTCGCTACGAGTACGGCTGGGCTGACAGCGACACCGCTGGCTCCTCCGCTCGGCGTGGCCTCAACGAGGACGTCGTCCGTGACATCTCGGCCCGCAAGAACGAGCCGGAGTGGATGCTCAAGCTGCGCCTGAAGTCGCTGCGGCTGTTCGACAAGAAGCCCATGCCCAGCTGGGGCTCCGACCTCACCGGCATCGACTTCCAGAACATCAAGTACTTCGTGAAGTCGACGGAGAAGCAGGCCACCACGTGGGACGAGCTTCCCGAGGACATCAAGAACACCTATGACCGGCTCGGCATCCCGGAGGCGGAGAAGCAGCGCCTCATCGCCGGTGTCGCGGCGCAGTACGAGTCGGAGGTCGTCTACCACCAGATCCGCGAGGACCTGGAGGAGAAGGGCGTCATCTTCGTCGACACGGACACGGGTCTGCGCGAGCACGAGGACCTGTTCCGCGAGTACTTCGCCTCCGTGATCCCCGCCGGCGACAACAAGTTCGCCTCGCTGAACACCGCCGTGTGGTCCGGTGGCTCCTTCATCTACGTGCCCCCGGGCGTCCATGTCGACATCCCGCTGCAGGCCTACTTCCGGATCAACACCGAGAACATGGGCCAGTTCGAGCGGACCCTGATCATCGCCGACGAGGGCTCGTACGTGCACTACGTCGAGGGCTGCACCGCGCCGATCTACAAGTCCGACTCGCTGCACTCCGCGGTTGTCGAGATCGTGGTGAAGAAGAACGCCCGGGTGCGCTACACGACCATCCAGAACTGGTCGAACAACGTCTACAACCTCGTCACCAAGCGGGCCACCGCCGCCGAGGGCGCGACCATGGAGTGGATCGACGGCAACATCGGCTCGAAGGTCACCATGAAGTACCCGGCCGTCTTCCTCCTCGGCGAGCACGCCAAGGGCGAGACGCTGTCGATCGCCTTCGCCGGCGAGGGGCAGCACCAGGACGCCGGCTCCAAGATGGTCCACGCCGCCCCCAACACCAGCTCGACGATCGTGTCGAAGTCGGTGGCCCGCGGTGGTGGCCGCACGTCCTACCGCGGTCTGGTGCAGATCATGGAGGGCGCCCACGGCTCGAAGAGCTCGGTGGTCTGTGACGCCCTGCTGGTCGACAACATCAGCCGCTCCGACACCTATCCCTACGTCGACATCCGCGAGGACGACGTGACGATGGGCCACGAGGCGACCGTGTCGAAGGTGTCCGAGGACCAGATGTTCTACCTGATGTCCCGCGGCCTCACCGAGGAAGAGGCCATGGCCATGATCGTGCGCGGGTTCGTCGAGCCCATCGCGCGCGAGCTGCCCATGGAGTACGCCCTCGAGCTGAACCGCCTGATCGAGCTGCAGATGGAAGGAGCCGTCGGCTGATGAGCCTTCTGGCAGACAAGCCCCGTTCGACCGAGGGAGCGCACACGCACTCGGCCGAGACCATGGTCCCGGACCAGTCGCGCGCCGAGCGCAAGACCTCGTATGCCGTCGCGGACTTCGCCGTGCCCGGTGGCCGTGAGGAGGAGTGGCGCTTCACCCCGGTGGACCGGCTCTCGGGCCTGTTCTCCGAGGAGGGCAGCGCCGAGCGCGCCATCACGGTCGAGTCCGAGGCGCCCGAGGGCGTCGAGCTCCTCAGCCTGCCCATGGACGACGAGCGGGTCGGCAGCGGCTACCGCCCGGCCGACCGCGCGGCGGTCACGGCCTGGGCCGGCACCGAGCGCGCCATGTTCGTCGGCATCCCGACCGAGGCCGAGCTGGAGAAGCCGGTCTTCGTGCGGCTCAACGGCACCGGCGCGGGTCGTGGCAACGGCCACACCGTGATCGAGGCCGGGCGCCACAGCCGCGGCACGGTCGTGCTTCAGCACTCGGGCAGCGCGCAGCACAACGCCGGCGTCGAGATCCGCGTGGGCGACGGCGCCGACCTGACCGTCGTCAGCCTGCAGGAGTGGGACGACGACGCCATCCACCTGGCGCAGCACGACGCCGTCATCGGCCGCGACGCCCGCCTGCGGCACATCGTCGTCACCCTCGGTGGCGAGATCGTGCGGCTCAGCACCAACGCGCGCTACTCCGGGCCCGGCGGCTCGTTCGAGGCGCTCGGTGTCTACTTCGCCGACGCGGGGCAGCACCAGGAGCACCGGCTGTTCGTCGACCACGAGACGCCCCACTGCCAGTCGAACGTCGAGTACAAGGGCGCGCTGCAGGGCGAGAGCGCCCACACCGTCTGGGTCGGCGACGTCCTGATCCGGGCGGCGGCCCTGGGCACCGACACCTACGAGCTCAACCGCAACCTCATCCTCACGGATGGCGCGCGCGCCGACTCGGTGCCGAACCTCGAGATCGAGACCGGCGAGATCGTCGGCGCCGGCCACGCCTCGGCGACGGGCCGCTTCGACGACGAGCAGCTGTTCTACCTGCAGTCGCGTGGCATCGACGAGGTCACCGCCCGTCGTCTCGTCGTGCGCGGCTTCTTCGCCAGCGTCATCGCGCGCATCGGCGTCCCCGAGGTGCAGGAGCACCTCATGGCCGCCATCGACGCCGAGCTCGAGGGCGTCGAGTCCGCCGTGCGCAGCGAGGGCGCCGCATGACGGCTGAGAACACCGCCGTGCAGGAGATCACCGACGCCGACTTCGTGCGCGTCTGCCGGCTCGACGAGCTGCCCGAGGTGGGCGTCGCCGCTGCCGACGTGAACGGCACCATCGTTGCGATCGCCCGCGACGAGAACGGCCACGTGCACGCGGTCAACGACACCTGCACGCACGCGAACGTCTCGCTGTCGGAGGGCGAGCTCGAGGGCTGCACGCTCGAGTGCTGGCTGCACGGCTCGCGCTTCAACCTCGCCACCGGCGAGCCGTCCGGGCCGCCCGCCACCGTCCCTGTCGCTGTCTACCCCGTCAAGATCGACGGTGACGACGTCTACGTCGCCGTTCCCAAGGAGAGCTGAAACACATGTCCACCCTGGAAATCCGCGGCCTGACCGTCACCGTCGACACCGAGAACGGCGTCAAGGAGATCCTGCGCGGCGTCGACCTCACCGTGAAGTCGGGGGAGACCCACGCGATCATGGGCCCCAACGGCTCCGGCAAGTCGACGCTGGCCTACTCCATCGCCGGCCACCCGAAGTACACCGTCACCGGCGGCACCGTCACGCTCGACGGCGAGGACGTCCTCGCGATGAGCGTCGACGAGCGCGCCCGCGCCGGCCTGTTCCTCGCCATGCAGTACCCGGTCGAGGTCCCCGGCGTCACCGTCTCGAACTTCCTGCGCACCGCCAAGACCGCCGTCGACGGACAGGCGCCGAAGCTGCGCACCTGGGTCAAGGACGTCAAGGAGGCCATGGGCAACCTGCGCATGGACCCGGCGTTCGCCGAGCGCAACGTCAACGAGGGCTTCTCCGGTGGCGAGAAGAAGCGCCACGAGATCCTCCAGATGGAGCTGCTCCAGCCGAAGATCGCGGTGCTCGACGAGACCGACTCCGGCCTCGACGTCGACGCGCTGCGCATCGTCTCCGAGGGCGTCAACCGCGCCAAGGACAACACCGACGTGGGTGTCCTGCTGATCACGCACTACACGCGGATCCTGCGCTACATCAAGCCGGACTTCGTGCACGTGTTCGTCGACGGCAAGGTCGTCGAGGAGGGTGGCCCCGAGCTGGCCGACCGCCTCGAGGCCGAGGGCTACGACCGCTACCTGGCCGCCTCGGCCTGAGCAGCACCAGAGCCACGGGAAGCGCAGAGACCGCGACCATGACCGCAGCGCCCTTCAGCGCAGGGGAGTCGGCCCGCATCCGGGCCGACTTCCCGATCCTGTCGCGCACGGTGCGTGACGGGAAGCCGCTGGTCTACCTCGACTCCGGTGCCACCTCGCACCGAGTGGCCCAGGCCCTCGACGCCGAGCGCGCCTGGGCCGAGGAGGCCAACGCTGCGGTGCACCGGGGGGCGCACCAGCTGTCGGAGGAGGCGACCGACCGGTTCGAGGGCGCCCGCGCCACGGTCGCCGGCTTCGTCGGGGGCCGGGCCGAGGAGGTGGTGTTCACCAAGAACGCCACCGAGTCGCTCAACCTCGCGGCCTACGCCTTCTCCAACTCGGTGGCCGGCCAGGCCAAGGACCCGCGGCTGGACCTGCGCGAGGGCGACGAGGTGCTCATCACCGAGATGGAGCACCACGCCAACCTCGTGCCGTGGCAGGAGCTCTGCCGCCGCACCGGCGCCACACTGCGCTGGGTCCCGCTCACGGACGAGGGCCGGCTCGACCTGACGGACCTCCACGGCCTGCTGACCGAGCGCACCAAGGTCTTTGCCTTCGCGCACGTCTCCAACGTGCTGGGCACCGTCAACCCGGTGCGCGAGCTCACCGCCGCGGCGCGGGCCGTCGGCGCCGTCACGGTGCTCGACGCCTGCCAGGGTGCGCCGCACCTGCCGCTCGACGTGCAGGAGCTCGGCGTCGACCTCGCCGCCTTCTCCGGCCACAAGATGTTCGGCCCGACCGGTGTCGGCGTCTTGTGGGGCCGCTACGAGCTGCTCGAGCAGATGCCGCCGTTCATCACCGGTGGCTCGATGATCGAGACGGTGCGGATGGAGGGCAGCACGTATGCCGCGCCCCCGCAGCGCTTCGAGGCAGGCTCGCCCAACGCCATGCAGGCCGTGGGGCTCGGCGCCGCCGTCGAGTACCTCCAGGGCCTGGGCATGGACCGTGTCGCGGCCCACGACCACGCGCTGACCGAGGCGCTGCTCGACGGCCTGGCCCAGCGCCCGTGGGTGCGCGTGGTCGGTCCGGTCGACACCGTCGACCGCGTCGGCGCCGTCTCGTTCGTCGTCGACGGCGTGCACGCCCACGACGTCGGCCAGGTGCTCGACGACCAGGGCGTCGCCGTGCGCGTCGGCCACCACTGCGCCTGGCCGCTCCACCGCCGCTTCAGGGCGACGGCGACCGCGCGGGCCAGCTTCGCGGCATACAACACCCTCGACGAGGTCGAGGCGATGCTCACGGCCCTCGACCGCGTGCCCGAGGTTTTCGGGGTGGCGAGCTGATGGACCTCTACCAGGAGCTCATCCTCGAGCACAGCAAGCGCCCGCACCACGCCGGCCTGCGCGAGCCGTTCGAGGCCGAGGTGCACCACGTGAACCCCACCTGCGGTGACGAGGTCACCCTGCGGGTCCACGTGGAGGGGCAGGGCCGCAGCGCCGTCGTGCGCGACGTCTCCTACGACACCCTCGGCTGTTCCATCTCCACGGCGTCGACCTCCGTCCTCGCCGACGAGGTGATCGGCCACACGGTCGAGCAGGCCCTGCGCACCCACGAGGCCATGCGCGTCATGCTCACCTCCAAGGGCCAGGACCCCGGCGACGAGGAGCTCATCGGCGACGGCGTGGCCTTCGCCGGCGTCAGCAAGTACCCGGCCCGGGTGAAGTGCGCCCTGCTGGGATGGATGGCCTTCACGGACGCGTTGAACCGCTCAGGCATCGACACCACCGACACCGCCCCCACCGGCACCGACCTCTCACCCGAGACACCGCGCTCACCCGCAACCCAAGGAGAGACAGCATGACCGACACGCAGCAGCTGCCCGCGAACGTCGCCGACGTCGAGGAGGCCATGCGCGATGTCGTCGACCCCGAGCTCGGGATCAATGTCGTGGACCTCGGCCTCGTCTACGGCATCACCGTCGACGCGCAGAACCACGCCGTCATCGACATGACGCTCACCAGCGCGGCCTGCCCGCTGACCGACGTCATCGAGGACCAGACGCAGCAGGCGCTCGAGGGCCTCGTCGCGTCCTACCGCGTCAACTGGGTCTGGATGCCGCCGTGGGGCCCGGACAAGATCACCGACGACGGTCGCGAGCAGCTCCGCGCCCTGGGCTTCAACCTCTGAGCGCCCTGACCCTGCTGAGCCCACGCTCGTGACCAGACGGCTCGAGGTCGGCCCCGAGCGGCTCTCCCGCTGGCTGGACGGCTTCGCCGAGCGACACGACGGCGCCCACCTCACCGAGGAGGGCGCCGTCGTCCGTGCCGTCGCCGGTGACGGCGCAGTCGCGGTGTGCACGTCGTTCCCGCACGACCCGCTGGGCCTCGTGCTCGTCCGCAGGGGCGGGTATGCCGTGGGGCTGGCGGCGGAGGGGCGGCTCACCGCCCACAAGTGCGGGACGCGCTACGTGCAGTCCCGCACCGCAGCCGGCGGCTGGTCGCAGCAGCGGTTCGCGCGCCGACGCGGCAACCAGGCCGACGAGCTGGTGCGCGGCGTGGCCGAGCACGCGGTGCGGATCCTCCCGACCGCCGCCGGGGCCCGGGGCCTGGTGGTCGGGGGAGACCGGGCGCTCGTGCGCGATGTCCTCGCCGACCCCCGGCTCGCCCACCTCGGCGACCTGCACCGTCGAGAGCTCTACGACCTGCCCGACCCGAAGCTGTCGGTGCTGCAGGAGGCCGTGCGGCGGGGGCGCGCGGTCTGGGTCGACCTCGACGAACCGGACTCTGCTCAGTAGACCGACTCGACCGCGAACGTGTCGCAGGAGTTGAGGTTGCCCTTCTGGTAGCCGGTCATGAACCACTTCTGGCGGGCCTCGGCCGACCCGTGCGTCCACGACTCGGGGTTCACCCGTGCCCTGCGTCTTCTCCTGGATGCGGTCGTCACCGACGGCCGAGGCGGCTGAGAGCGCGGACTTGATGTCCTGCTCCGTCAGCGGCTTGAGGTAGGTCACGCCGTCCTTGTCCTTGGTGGTGGCGGCGTGGTTGGCCCACACGCCCGCCAGGCAGTCTGCCATCAGCTCGATGCGCACCGCGCCGCTCTCGGCCCCCTTGGGGTCCTGCTGGGCGCGGTCGAGCAGGCCCAGGAGGTTCTCGATGTGGTGGCCGTACTCGTGGGCGACGACGTACTCCTGGGCCAGCGCGCCGTCGTCGGCGCCGAACTGCTGCGAGAGGATCGAGAAGAAGTCGGCGTCGATGTAGACCTTCTGGTCCAGCGGGCAGTAGAACGGCCCGACCTGGTTGGAGGCGGTGCCGCAGGCCGACTGCGCCGACCCCTGGTAGATCACCGTCTTGGCCGGCGAGTAGTCCTTGCCGTAGCGCTGGAGCTCCTCCCCCCAGTAGGCCTGGACCGAGTTCACCGTGCCGACGATGCGGCAGGTGTCGCTGCGGTTGGCGTCGGCGCCGGTCTTGCAGTCGGCGAAGGCGGACCCGTCCTGCTCACCGGCGCTCTCGACCTGGCCGTTGCCCGTGTCGGTGCCTGTCCCCGGCAGGTCGGCGGGGTTGATGCCGAAGATGAGGGCGATGATCACCAGGATGATGCCGCCGAGGCCGCCGCCGATGACCATGCCGCCCCGGCCGCCGCCGCCCCCGGACACCTGTGAGGTGTCGAGCTGGGCGTTGTCGTTGAAGCTCATCAGACCTCCGCGGGGCGTGGGCGTGGCAGGCACGCCCGGTTCACTCTCGTAGACTAGTGATCTCAACCCCTCGGCGGCGCAACCGCAACTGATGCGAGCGCCTGCCGCCCCCGCCGCCAACGGTCGGGGAGGCGTGGCACCGAGTCGACAACGTCTGGAGTCAAGTAGTGATCGCCGCCAGCGGGATCGAGCTGCGCGCGGGTTCGCGCCTGCTGCTCGACAACGCCACCTTTCGCATCGCTGCTGGCGACCGTGTCGGCCTGGTCGGTCGCAACGGTGCCGGCAAGACGACCCTGACCAAGGTGCTGGCCGGCCAGGGCCAGCCGGCGGCGGGGAGCGTCACCACCTCCGGCCAGGTCGGCTACCTGCCGCAGGACCCCCGCACCGGGGACCTGCACGTGCTGGCGCGAGACCGGATCCTTTCCGCGCGCGGGCTCGACCGGATCATCACCGACATGCGGGCCGCCGAGAAGGCCATGGCCGACGCCGACGACGAGGCCCGGGAGAAGGCGATGCGCCGCTACTCCCGCCTCGAGGGTGAGTTCACCGCCCGTGGTGGGTATGCCGCGGAGTCGGAGGCGGCGTCCATCGCGTCGGCCCTCGCGCTCGACGAGCGCGTCCTCGGGCAGCCGCTGTCGACTCTCTCCGGCGGCCAGCGCCGGCGCGTCGAGCTGTCGCGCATCCTCTTCTCCGGCGCCGAGACGCTGCTCCTCGACGAGCCGACCAACCACCTCGACGCCGACTCGATCGCCTGGCTTCGCGACTACCTCAAGGGCTACAAGGGCGGTCTGGTGGTCATCAGCCACGACGTCGAGCTGCTCGACGCCGTGGTCAACCGCGTCTTCCACCTCGACGCCAACCGCGCCGAGGTCGACATCTACAACGTCGGCTGGAAGCCCTACCTCCAGCAGCGAGAGACCGACGAGCGACGCCGGAAGCGCGAGCTCCTCAACGCGCAGAAGAAGGCCGGCGCCCTCATGGAGCAGGCCGAGAAGATGCGGGCCAAGGCCACCAAGGCCGTTGCGGCGCAGAACATGATGCGCCGAGCCGAGCGGATGCTGGCCGGGGTCGAGGGGGAGCGCACCCAGGACAAGGTGGCCAAGCTCCGTTTCCCCGACCCGGCCCCCTGTGGCAAGACACCGCTGCGGGCCAGCGGGCTGTCGCGCTCCTACGGTTCCCAGGAGGTCTTCACCGACGTCGACCTCGCCATCGACCGCGGCTCGCGCGTGGTCGTCCTCGGGCTCAACGGCGCCGGCAAGACCACCCTGCTCCGCATGCTTGCCGGGGTGGACGCCCCCGACACCGGGCAGGTCGAGCCGGGACATGGGCTGCGGCTGGGCTACTACGCCCAGGAGCACGAGAACCTCGACGTCTCCCGGTCCGTGCTCGACAACATGAAGTCCGCCGCACCGGACAGCTTCGGCGAGACCGAGGTGCGCAAGGTGCTCGGCTCGTTCCTCTTCAGCGGTGACGACGTCGACAAGCCGGCCGGGGTGCTCTCCGGTGGCGAGAAGACCCGCCTGTCGCTGGCCATGCTGGTGGTGTCGTCGGCCAACGTGCTGCTGCTCGACGAGCCCACGAACAACCTCGACCCCGCCTCGCGCGAGGAGATCCTCGGTGCGTTGCGCACCTACAAGGGCGCCGTGGTGCTGGTGACCCACGACGAGGGCGCTGTGGAGGCGCTCGAGCCCGAGCGGATCCTCCTGCTGCCCGACGGTGTGGAGGACCTCTGGGGCCAGGACTACCTGGACCTCATCTCGCTGGCCTGAGGCCGGAAGGCAGTCACCCGGCGGCCCGGGTAGCGACCTTCCGTCAGGGCGTGGCCTCCTGCACGGTGGCCACCGGGGCGGGAGTCCTGGGCAGCATGGCGGAGGCCACCAGCCCCCCGAGGCCGATGACGGCCAGGACGGCCAGCGCGAGCCCGTACGAGCGCTCCGGTGTGGCCGTGATCCCGGCGACGAGGATGGTGCCGGCGACGGCCGTGCCGAGCGACGAGCCCAGGTTGGAGACGCTGCGAGACAACCCCGAGATCTCGCCCTGCTGTCCCTCCCCGAAGGCCGACTGCACCAGGTTGACCGACGGTGTCAGCATGAGGCCGACTCCCAGCCCGATCACGAAAAGTCCGGGCGCGAAGACCCAGGCGCTCGTGGCGTCCTTGGACACGGCGAGGGCAACCATGGCGAGGAAGCCGGCGATCCCGGCGATGGTGATGACGAAGCCCGCCACGATGAGGGTCCTCTGGGCGCGCCGTTTCGCGAACCGCTCTGCGCCGAGCGAGGTGATCAGCAGGCCGACCGTGGCTGCCGTGTAGATGACACCGGTCTCGATCGCGTCGTAGCCGCGCACCACCTGCAGGTAGGCCGCGACGGTGAACGACACACCCATGAGCATCAGCCACTGGGCGTTCTGGGTGATGAGCCCGAGGTTGGACGTCCGGTTGCGGAACAGGCCAGGCGACAGCAGGGCCTCCTTGCCGGCACGCTCCTTGGCGCGCATCGACAGGAAGAACCACAGCAGGACGAGGGAGCCGGCCGCGACCAGGCCGAGCATCAGCCAGATGTTGTTGTCGGTCGCCAGGATGCCGCTGACGACCAGGATGAGGCCGACGGACGACAGCACCGCACCACCGGTGTCGAAGGGGCGCGTCGGGTCCGGTGGCAGGGGATCCTCGACGTGGCGGCTCAGGAACACGATCAGCGCGATGACCAGCGCCTGGAAGACGAAGGCTGCGCGCCAGCTGATGGCTGAGGTGATGAGGCCACCGATGAGCGGTCCCGCAGCTGCGCCGACGCCTCCCGCCGCGCTGATCGCGCCGAACGCGCGGGCCCGCGAGGTGACCTCGGTGAACAGCAGCGTCGTGAGGATGTAGACGGGCGGGATCAGCATCGCCGTTCCGACGCCCTCGAGGATGGAGTTGCCGAGGATGAGGACGCCCAGCCCCGGGGACACCGCGCTGATCAGGGCGCCGATGCCGTAGACCACGAGACCCAGTGAGAACAGCCGCTTGCGGCCGTAGCGGTCGGTCAGCTTCCCCCCGGGGATCATCAGGGCTGCCATGACGAGCAGGAAGATGGTGATCGCGACCTGGATGCCCTGGACGGTGGTGTCGAGGTCCTCGCTCATGTCGTTGATCATCACGTTCATGTTCGAGCCGGCGAAGCTGCAGATGAACTGCGCGAGGGCGAGGGGCACGAGCACCCGTCGCAGGGCTTTCGACGGACGTCCAGTCGTGGCGTGGTCGGCCATGGTGCCTGCCCTTTGCTTCCGTCGCGTGTCCGGCGACACACGTCTGCGTGTCTGCACCTTCGATGGTGTGGTCCCGTCCCTGGCCGCGGCACGGGCCAACGTCCTAGGACTCCTGGGCCTGTGGCGGGTGCCCCCGGTGCCACACTGTCCACGTGACCCGAGCAGGTCGGCTCAGCGCCCTGGACGCGATCTTCCTGCCGATGGAGACCGACACCCAGTCGCTGCACGTCGGGTCCGTGCTGGTCCTCGAGGGCCCTGCGCCGGACCCGGCCCTGTTCCGGGCGCACGTCGTGGCGAGGTTGGCGGCGGTGCCGGTCCACCGTCGGCGGGTGTGGAGGATGCCGCTGGACCTCGGCCGTCCGGTCTGGGTGGACGCGACGGACTTCGAGCCTGCCGACCACGTGCACCACACAGCGCTTCCTGCGCCTGGTGACGAGCCACAGCTGCGGGCCCTGGTGGCGCGGCTCATGGTGCCGCGCCTGGACCCCAGCCGGCCGCTGTGGGAGGTCTGGCAGGTCGACGGCCTGGCCGGGGGCCGGTGGGCCGTGGTGGCGAAGGCGCACCACACGATGGTGGACGGGCAGTCCGGGGTCGACCTGGTGCAGGCCCTCCTGACCGGCGTGCCCGAGGATGCGGCACCGCCCCGGCCGGCGGTCGTCGACCCCCTGCCAGCACCCTCGCTCGTGGGGCTCGTGGGGGACCTCCTGGCGTGGCTGGCGCTCCTGCCACTTCGGGCGACCCATCTGGTGCTGCGGTCGCTGCGCGCTCCCCGCGAGGCGCGCCGCCGCTTCAGGCAGCTCCGCTTCGGGCTGGCCCAGGTGCTGCGGCCAGACCTGCCGCCATCGATCCTCAACGGGCCGCTGAGTCCCCGGAGGATCTGGGGCTGGACGGGAGCGGACCTGGCCGGTGTCGCGACGGTCGCGCGGAACGCGAGCTGCACGGTGAACGACGTGTTCCTCGCCGCGCTCTCAGGCGGCTACCGCCGGTACCTGCTGGATCGCGGAGAGCCCTTGGGCGACATGGTGCTCCGGGCCATCGTGCCGGTGTCGCGCAGGGTGCCCGGACAGCCAGGGCGGTCGGGCAACCTCTCCTCAGCGATGTTCGTGGAGCTGCCCGTCGACCGGGCGGACCCCGCTGCGCGGCTGTCCGCCGTGGCGGCGCGGACCGCCGAGCAGAAGTCCCGTGAGGTGGCCGACGCGACGGCGGCCGTCGTCCGGATGGCCGACCACATCCCCGCGGCGCTCTTTCTCAGGGGCGCCCGGGCGTATGGCCGATCGGGGCAGGGGCGCGTCAACGTCGTCGCGTCGAACGTCCCCGGCCCGACGCAGGCGCAGTACCTCGCGGGCCGGCGGCTGCTGGAGCTGGTGCCCTATGTCCCCACGGCGCAGGAGATCCGGGCCAGCGCGGCGATGGTCTCCTGTGCCGGGCGGATCACGATCGGCATCACGGGGGACGCCGAGGCCCTGCCCGACGTCGACCGCCTCATCGCCGCTGTCGGACGTGAGCTCGGCGACCTCGTGGCGGAGCTGGGCCAGCCGCGGCCGTAGGCCGTTAGCGCCGCAGTCCTCCGACCGGGTGATCGAGCGGAAGACGTCATCGAGCGGAAGAGCATCGAGCGGAGGGGCCGCTCGGCGTACCCCCACCCGCATGATCAGATAATGGACAGTTATGTATGGCATAACGAAACGGGATGCACACTGAACGTCACGCACCACGCCCAGCACCCGGCATACGCAAAGGAACGCCCGTGTCAGTCGAGACGACGCCGCGCCAGGCCCCCGCCGCCCGCCCCCAGCGGCAGGCCGGGAAGGCCACCGGCGCCTGGGCCGACGGCGACCTCACCCCGCTGAACCACAACGAGCAGTTCAAGCAGGCCGACGACGGCCTCAACGTGCGCGCGCGCATCGAGGAGGTCTACTCCAAGGAGGGCTTCGACTCGATCACGCCGGACGACCTGCGTGGCCGCATGCGGTGGTGGGGCCTCTACACCCAGCGCAAGCCCGGCATCGACGGCGGCCAGACCGCCTCGCTGGACCCGGCCGAGCTCGACGACCAGTACTTCATGCTGCGGGTCCGCAGCGACGGCGGGGCCCTGAGCACCGAGCAGCTGCGCACCATCGCCGGCATCAGCACCGAGTTCGCCCGCGACACCGCCGACATCACCGACCGGCAGAACATCCAGCTCCACTGGATCCGCGTCGAGGACGTGCCGGAGATCTGGCGCCGCCTCGAGGGTGTCGGGCTCACCACGGCCGAGGCGTGCGGCGACACCCCGCGCGTGATCCTCGGTTCCCCGGTCGCCGGCATCGCCGCCGACGAGGTGGTGGACGGGACGCCGGCCGTGCGCGAGATCCTCGAGCGCCACATCGGCAGCCCTGAGTTCTCGAACCTCCCTCGCAAGTTCAAGACGGCCATCTCCGGCTCGCCCAGCCTCGACGTCGCCCACGAGGTCAACGACATCTCGTTCGTCGGCGTGCACCACCCCGACTTCGGCCCCGGCTTCGACGTGTGGGTCGGTGGAGGCCTGTCCACCAACCCCATGTTCGCCCAGCGCCTGGGCGCCTGGGTCCCGCTCGCGGAGGTGCCCGAGGTCTGGAAGGGCGTCGTGTCGATCTTCCGCGACCACGGCTACCGCCGGCTGCGCAACCGGGCCCGGCTGAAGTTCCTCATGGCCGACTGGGGTCCCGAGAGGTTCCGCGAGGTGCTGGAGACGGAGTACCTCGGACGCGCGCTCGTGGACGGTCCCGCGCCGGAGCAGCCCACCGGCCACCGTCGCGACCACGTGGGCGTGCACGCCCAGCAGGACGGCCGGTTCTGGGTCGGCGGTGCCCCCGTCGCCGGCCGGGTCAGCGGCGAGACCCTGTATGCCGTCGCGGAGCTGGCCGAGCGGCACGGCTCGGCCCGCGTGCGCCTCACCGCCCACCAGAAGCTCCTCGTGCTCGACGTGCCCGAGGAGGCGACCTCGGCCGTCGCCGACGGCCTGGAGGCCCTCGGCCTGCCCACGGCCCCGAGCGAGTGGCGACGCGGCGTGATGGCCTGCACCGGCATCGAGTTCTGCAAGCTGGCACTCGTCGAGACCAAGGCGCGCGCCCGGACCGTCGTGGCCGAGCTCGAGCGCCGGCTGCCCGACCTCGACGTGCCGTTCTCGATCCACGTCAACGGGTGCCCCAACTCCTGCGCCCGCACCCAGGTCGCCGATGTCGGGCTCAAGGGCATGGTGCAGAAGGACGACGACGGCAACCTCGTCGAGGTCTTCCAGGTGCACCTCGGCGGCGGCCTCGGCACGGAGCCGTCGCTGGCCCGCAAGACCCGTGCCCTGAAGGTGCGGGCCGACGACCTGCCCGACTACGTCGAGCGGCTCGCGGGTCGCTACCTCGAGCAGCGGGAGGCGGGGGAGTCCTTCGCCGCCTGGGCCCGCCGGGCCGACGAGGACGACCTGCGATGAGCCGCCACCGTGCCGCCACGGCCATCTACCACTGCCCGTTCTGCGCGGAGGAGGACCTCCGCCCCGTCGCCGAGCCCGCCGCTGCCTGGGCCTGCCAGGCCTGCGCCCGGGTCTTCACCGTCGAGCTCGTCACCGTCGACACCACCCAGATCCCCGGCCGCCTCGCCGAGGAGCAGGACCTGAGAGGAGGACAGCCGTGACCGCAGCCCCCGCCACACGCGACAGCCGTGAGCTGCGTGACCTCGTCGCGGCAGGGGCAGCCCGGGCCGACCAGGCAGCCGCCAGGCACGCGGACGCCGGTCACGACCCCCACGAGGTCGTGGTCGAGCAGTCCCGGGAGGCCCTGCGCTGGGCCGCGGAGACCTTCGGCGACCGCCTCACCACGGCCAGCAGCATGGGCGACGAGGTGCTCGTGCACCTGCTCGGGACGACCGTCCCGGGCGCCGACGTCTTCTTCCTCGACACCGGCTACCACTTCGCCGAGACGCTCGGCACCCGAGACGCGTATGCCGCGATGCTCCCGCTGCGCATCCGCACCGTGACGCCCCGGCAGACCGTCGCGGAGCAGGACGCCGAGCACGGACCGCGGCTGCACGAGCGCAACCCCGACCTCTGCTGCGCGCTGCGCAAGGTCGTCCCCCTCGAGGAGGCGATCGCCGGCCACGAGGCATGGATCACGGGCATGCGCCGGGAGGACGCCCCGACCCGCACCGACATCGACGTCGTGGGGTGGGACGCCCGCCGGCAGATCGTGAAGCTCAACCCCCTCGCCCTCTGGACCCAGGACGACGTCGACCGCTACGTCGACGAGCACGGAGTCTTCCTGAACCCGTTGCGCCAGAGCGGCTTCGCCTCCATCGGCTGCGCTCCGTGCACTCGGCCGGTGGCCGAGGGTGAGGACCCCCGAGCCGGTCGCTGGGCCGGGAAGAACAAGACGGAATGCGGGCTGCACACATGAGCACGACGACCCTTCCTGCCGAGTACACCCTCGACCACCTCGACCACCTCGAGTCCGAGGCGATCCACATCTTCCGCGAGGTCGCGGGCGAGTTCGAGCGGCCGGTGATCCTCTTCTCCGGCGGCAAGGACTCCGTGGTGATGGTGCACCTGGCGCGCAAGGCCTTTGCCCCGGCGCCGCTGCCGTTCCCGCTGCTGCACGTCGATACCGGGCACAACTTCCCGGAGGTGCTCGACTACCGCGACGCGACGGTGGACCGCCTCGGAGCACGGCTCGTCGTCGCCCGCGTGCAGGACTACATCGACGACGGGCGGCTGCGCGAGCGCCCCGACGGCACGCGCAACCCGCTGCAGACGGTGCCCCTGCTCGACGCCATCGAGGAGAACCGTTTCGACGCCGTGTTCGGTGGCGGTCGCCGCGACGAGGAGAAGGCGCGGGCCAAGGAGCGCGTGTTCAGCCTGCGTGACGCCTTCGGCGCCTGGGACCCGCGACGCCAGCGGCCCGAGCTCTGGGACCTCTACAACGGCCGGCACACGGCGGGTGAGCACGTGCGCGTCTTCCCGCTGTCGAACTGGACCGAGCTCGACGTCTGGCGCTACATCGCCCGCGAGGGCATCGAGCTGCCGGAGATCTACTACGCCCACGAGCGTGAGGTGTTCCAGCGCGACGGCATGTGGCTGACCCCCGGCGAGTGGGGCGGGCCCCGTGCCGCCGAGACGACCGAGACCCGCCTCGTGCGCTACCGGACCGTCGGCGACATGAGCTGCACCGGTGCCGTCGACTCCGACGCCGCCGACGTCGACGCCGTCATCCGTGAGGTGGCCGCCAGCCGCGTCACCGAGCGAGGTGCCACCCGCGCCGACGACCGGCTGTCCGAGGCCGCCATGGAGGACCGCAAGCGACAGGGGTACTTCTGATGACCACCACCGTTCCCGCACCGGCGCCCGCGACGGCCGAGTCGTCCAAGGGCGTGGCACGCGCAGGAGCACCCGCCGCCCGCCACGACCTGCTCCGGCTGGCCACGGCCGGCAGTGTCGACGACGGCAAGTCCACCCTCGTCGGCCGGCTGCTCTACGACACCAAGTCGGTGCTGACCGACCAGCTCGACGCCGTCGAGCGGGTCAGCCGCGACCGGGGCCTCGGAGCCGCCGACCTCGCGCTGCTCACCGACGGCCTCCGTGCCGAGCGCGAGCAGGGCATCACCATCGACGTCGCCTACCGGTACTTCTCGACGGCGACCCGGTCCTACGTGCTCGCCGACACCCCGGGGCACGTGCAGTACACGCGCAACATGGTGACCGGCGCCTCGACCGCCGAGCTGGCGCTCATCCTCGTCGACGCCCGGCACGGCGTCGTGGAGCAGACCCGTCGCCACCTGGCCGTCACCGGGCTGCTCGGCGTGCGGCACGTCGCCCTGGCCGTCAACAAGATGGACCTCGTGGGCTGGGACGCCGAGAGGTTCGGCGACATCGTCGGCGAGTTCGCCCGGCTGGCAAGGCGGTTCGGCATCGAGGATGTCGCCGCCGTCCCGGTCTCGGCCCTCCTGGGCGACAACGTGGTCGGGCGGTCGGCCAACACCCCGTGGTATGCCGGGCCGACCCTCCTCGAGCACCTCGAGGCGGTGCCGGTCGGCATGAACCCCGCTGTCGAGCCGTTGCGCTTCCCGGTCCAGTACGTCGTGCGACCCCGCACCCCCGAGCACCCGGACTACCGCGGGTATGCCGGGCGGCTGGCCTCGGGTGTGGTGCGCCCGGGCGACGAGGTGGTCGTGCTTCCGTCCGGACGCCGCACCACCGTCGTGGGCATCGACCGCGCTGCGCCCGACGGCACGGTGCACGAGCAGGAGGTCGCGTTCGCCCCGCAGAGCGTCGTCCTGCGGCTGGCCGACGACATCGACATCTCGCGCGGCGACCTCGTCGCCGCGGCCGAGCGGCCGAGCACCTCGACCCGCTCGCTCACCGGCACCGTCGCCGTTCTCGCGGAGCGGGTGCTGCGCAGCCGCGACCGCCTGCTGCTGCGCGTCGGCACCCGCACGGTGCGCGCCATCGTCGACGACGTGGTCGACCAGCTCGACATCGAGACCATGGAGCAGGGGCCCGCGCCGGACGGCCTGTCGCTCAACGCGATCGGGCGCATCCGGCTCCGTCTCGCCGAGGAGGTCGCGATCGACGACTACCGGGAGCTGCGCCGCTCGGGTGCCTTCCTGCTGGTCGACGAGGCCGACGGGGCGACGCTCGCCGCAGGGATGGCCGAGGCGCCTGACCGCAGCGCCGGTGAGGGCATCTGATGGACACCGGCTACCCGATCACGCTCGACCTCGCCGACCGTCGCGTCCTGGTCGTGGGCGGCGGGCCCGTCGCCGCGCGCCGGACGGCAGGCCTCCTCGCGGCGGGCGCCGCGGTCGAGGTCGTCGCCCCGTGGGTCACCGAGGACCTGCGCGACGCGGCACGGGCCGGGCGGCTCGTCTGGCACGAGCGCGACTACGTCGTCGGTGACCTCGTCGACCCCGAGCCGGTCTGGCTGGTGCACACCGCCACCGGCGACCGGCTGGTCGACGAGGCCGTCGCCGCCCATGCCGTCGCCGCGCGCATCTGGTGTGTGCGCGCCGACGACGCGGCCGCGTCCGCCGCGTGGACTCCTGCGGTCGCCCGTGGGCCTCGGGCAGACCCCGGCAGAGGGCGTCACCGTGGCCGTGACGGCGGGCGGTGACCCCCGCCGGGCCACCGCGGTCCGTGACGCGGTCGCGGCTGCCCTTGAGAGCGGAACCCTGCCGGTGCGCCGGGTCCGCGGAGGAGCCGTCGCGGCGACGACCCCCGCCGTCGGCACCGTCGCCCTGGTGGGTGGCGGCCCGGGCGCCGAGGACCTCATCACCGTCCGCGGGCGGGCGCTCCTCGCCGCGGCGGACGTCGTCGTGACCGACCGCCTCGGGCCGCGGGGCCTGCTGCGGACCCTCGCGGCCGACGTGGAGGTCGTCGACGTGGGCAAGACCCCGGGCAACCACCCGGTGGGCCAGGACCGCATCAACGAGATCCTCGTCCACCACGCGAAGGCAGGGAAGAACGTCGTGCGCCTCAAGGGCGGCGACCCCTTCGTCCTCGGCCGGGGTGGGGAGGAGGCCCTCTTCTGCGCGCAGCACGGCATACCGGTCGAGGTCGTCCCCGGCGTGACGTCGGCCGTCTCCGTGCCGGCCGCAGCCGGCATCCCCGTGACCCACCGCGGGATCACGGCGTCGTTCGTCGTGGCCTCGGCGCACGAGGGTGCCGACGTCGTGACGAGCGCGCTCAAGGACGCCCCCGCCGACGCGACCCTGGTGCTGCTCATGGGCGTCAGCCGACTGGAGAGCACGGCCGCAGGCCTCATCGCGGCCGGCCGGGCGCCCAGCACGCCGGTCGCCCTCATCGAGTCGGGCTGGACGCAGCAGCAGCGGACGACGGTCACGACGCTGGAGCGCGCCGCGGCCGACGCCGAGGCCGCAGGAGTGCGCGCCCCGGCGATCGTGGTGGTGGGCGACGTCGTGCGCGTCCGCGAGCAGCTCGGTGACCTCACCCGCAGGTCGGCGTAGCCTGCTGCGCGATGAGCGACGCCCCTGACATCGTCCTGCTGGCGCACGGGTCCCCGGACCCGCGGCACCGCCAAGGGGTCGATGCCCTCGCCCACCGGGTCCGGGAGGCTGCCCCCGGGCGAGGCATCCACGCGGCATACCTCGACCACCACCCGCCCACGCCCGCGGACGCGGCCGAGCTGGCCCGAAGCGGGGTCGTGGTGCCCGTGCTCCTGACGCCGGCCTACCACGCCCGCGTCGACGTGCCCGAGGCCGTGGCGGCGATGAACTCGGTCGCCGGCCCGTTCACCGTGTCGCCGGCCCTGGGCCCGCACCCGCTGCTGCTCCGGGCCGCCGCCGAGCTCCTCGCGAGGGCCGGCACCAACGCCGACCCCGGCACCGCCGTGGTGCTGTATGCCGCCGGCTCCAGCGACAGCGCCGCCGTGGCGAGCATCGGGGAGACGTTGCGCGCACATGGGCCTCCGGGGGAGTGGGGGCCGTGGCGGGTGGCCGCCCTCGACGGTGGCAGCACCCTGCCCGAGGTGCTGGAGGGTCTGCAGGGACAGGCCGAGAGGACGGTGGCCGTGGCGTTCATGGTGGCCGAAGGAGTGCTGCGCGACCGGATGGCAGAACGCTGCGCTGGATGCCGGGGTGCCCCTCGTCGCGGGCGCGCTGGGCGACACGGAGGCGGCGGCCAGCCTGGTGCTGGAGCGGGCCGATAGCCTGCCGGAGTGACTGAGCAGACCAGGCCGCACCCCCACCTGCGGGTCGACCGCGACGGCGCGGTGCTGACCGTCAGCCTGAGCAACCCCGACCGCCGCAACGCCAAGACGCCGAGCCTCTGGCTCGCCCTCGCCGAGGTCGCCGACACGCTCGACCCGGACGTGCGCGTCGTCGTCCTGCGAGCCGACGGTCCGTCGTTCTCGGCGGGCCTCGACCTCGCCATGCTGACGCCCGAGGGCGTCGACGGCGAGATCTCGATGCTGGAGCAGGCAGCCCGCGGGGCGCAGGAGATGGCCGACGTCATCGCGCCGTTCCAGCGCGGCTTCTCGGCCTGGGCCGACGTCGATGCGGTCGTGGTCGCGGCCGTGCAGGGCCACGCCATCGGGGCGGGCTTCCAGCTCGCCCTGGCCGCCGACCTGCGGGTGGTCGCCGACGACGTGCACCTCGCGATGCGCGAGACATCCCTGGGGCTGGTGCCGGACCTCGCGGGCACGGCTCCGCTCGTGCACCTGGTGGGCTACAGCAAGGCCCTGGAGATCTGCGCCACCGGCCGGGCGATCGGCGCGGCCGAGGCGGTCGCCAGCGGCCTGGCCTCGGTGGCCGTGCCGCGCGACGAGCTGGAGGCGACGACCGCCGACCTCGTCGCGGCGCTGCTGGCCGCACCGGCTCCCGCGCTGCGGGAGCTGAAGCCGCTGCTGCGCCGTGCCGTCACCGCCAGCCGGGACGAGCAGCTGCGGCACGAGCGCGAGGCCCAGGGCCGCCTCATGCACGCCCTCGTGACCCGTCAGGGCCACTGACGTCCAGCCCACCGCCCCGGCCGCGCGGGGAGCTTGTCGGTGCCCCGGGCGATGATGGTGGGAATCCGCCGCCGCACGGCGGTGTTGAGCGGCTAGACGACAGCGGCTGGACGAGAAGAGACGAGCGCCCGGGGGAGCGAGAACCCCACGAGACGGCGCAGAGGGAGGCCCCATGAGCATGCAGGGCTGGCACGCGATGCGGTCGCTGACCAAGGACGACTCGGTCAAGGACCGCAAGCTCGCCCCGGGGACCTCCCGGCGGGTGATGGGCTACGCCCGTCCCTACCGCCGCGAAATCCTCGTCTTCGTCGCGCTCGTCATCGTCACGTCCGCCCTGGTCGTCGCCACCCCGCTGCTGCTGCGCAAGCTCATCGACGAGGGCGTGACACCGAAGAACCGCACCGTCGTCATCGAGCTCTCGCTCCTGGTGGCCGCTCTCGCGGTGGCCGAGGGCGTGTTGTCGCTGGCGCAGCGGTGGTACTCCGCCCGCATCGGGGAGGGCCTGATCTTCGACCTGCGCACGCAGGTGTTCTCGCACGTCCTGCGGCAGCCCATCGCGTTCTTCACGCGGGCCCAGACCGGTGCTCTGGTCAGCCGGCTCAACAACGACGTGCTGGGGGCCCAGCAGGCCTTCACCTCGGTGCTCTCCAGCGTCGTCAGTAACGTCGTGTCGCTGGCCCTGATCGTCGGCACGATGGCGAGCCTGTCCTGGCAGCTCACGCTGGCCGCCCTGGCGCTCGTCCCCTTCTTCATCATCCCGGCTCGCATCATGGGCCGTCGCCTGGCTGGCCTGACCCACAGCCAGATGAACCTCAATGCCGACATGGGCAGCCGGATGACCGAGCGCTTCAACGTCGCCGGCGCGCTGCTCGTGAAGGTCTTCGGCCAGCCCCGGCGCGAGGACGCCGAGTACGCCGAACGCGCGGGAAGCGTGCGTGACATGGGCGTGCGGATCGCGATGAACCGGAGCATCTTCTTCGTCGCGCTGACCCTGGTGGCCTCGCTCGCCACGGCCATGATCTACGGCTTCGGCGGCCTCATGGCCGTCAACGGCACGCTGACCATCGGCACCCTGCTCGCACTCACCGCGCTGCTCGCCCGGCTCTACGGCCCCCTCACGTCGCTGTCCAACGTCCGTGTCGACATCATGACCGCGCTCGTCTCCTTCGAGCGGGTGTTCGAGGTGCTCGACCTGCAGCCGCTGATCGGGGAGAAGCCCGGGGCCGAGGACCTGCCCGCCGGCCCTGTGCGGGTCGAGCTCGACCACGTGGGCTTCCGCTACCCGTCGGCCGACGAGGTCTCGCTGGCGTCGCTCGAGACCACCGTCAACGGTGACCGCCGGGGGAGCGGGACGGTGCTCCACGAGGTCACCGCCACTGTCGAGCCCGGGCAGGTCGTCGCGCTCGTGGGCCCCAGTGGGGCGGGCAAGACCACCATCACCAACCTCGTGGCCCGGCTCTACGACCCGTCGTCCGGCGCCGTGCGCGTCAACGGGACAGACCTGCGCGAGGCCACGCTCGCGTCCGTGCACTCCACCATCGGCGTGGTGACGCAGGAGGCCCACCTGTTCCACGACACCATCCGCGCCAACCTGGCCTACGCCAAGCCTGACGCCACCGAGCAGGAGATGGTGGCGGCGCTCCGGGCCGCCCAGGTCTGGAGCCTCGTCGACTCCCTGCCGGAGGGTCTCGACACCGTGGTGGGCGACCGGGGCCACCGGCTCTCGGGCGGAGAGAAGCAGCGGCTGGCCATCGCCCGGCTGCTGCTCAAGGGCCCGGGACTCATCGTGCTCGACGAGGCGACCGCCCACCTCGACAGCGAGTCGGAGGTCGCCGTGCAGCGGGCTCTCGACGAGGCGCTCACCGGTCGCACGGCGCTGGTCATCGCGCACCGCCTCTCGACCGTGCGCGACGCGGACCAGATCCTCGTCGTCGACCACGGCCGGGTCGTGGAGCGCGGCCGGCACCACGAGCTGCTGGCCCAGGGTGGGCTGTACGCCGACCTCTACCGCACCCAGTTCGCCGAGCAGGCCGACGGCATCGTCGCCTGACGAGGGGAGCGCCCCGAGAACGCACGGCCGGCGCCACGACGACCGCCCGGTCTGCGCCTCGACGTCGCCGCCTCGACGTCGTCGAGCCCGTCGTCGTCGAGCGCGTCGTCGTCACCGCGAGTAGGGACGGAGCCCCGGACCTCCGGGCCTGTCCTCGACGCCGTCCGCGCCTGTTTCACCGCCCTCAACGAGGCCCCGGATCGCCGGGCCGCGCCTCGCTTCATGCCCGCGCCTATGAGGCCTCGTGCGAGGCTGCCGAGCGTGCCTCGGAGAGGCAAGCGATCTCGGACGCAGCCGGCTAAACGCCGCCCCCACCACCTGAGGCCCCCCGGCCCTCGTCGTGGGTGCGAGCTCGCTCGGCACGATCTGCCATGCCGCCGCCCCAGCCACTTGGGCCATGGATCTGGCGGTTGCGGCGTTCCGAGCGCCACACCAGTGCGCCCGCCACGACGGTCACCAACAGGATGAGCAACCATATGGTCATGGCGACCACCTCCACTCGCCCCAGTGTGGGCCGTATCCGCCAAGGGCGGTACTGCCCATGTTGACTACTGCGTGAGGAATCGCTGAACGTCGCCTGAGTGCAAAGCCACTCGGGAAGAGGAGATCTCGGCGAGCGGCCGCGTGTGTCGCTCGGCCTCGGGCCTCGCGGCCCATGTCCCTCAGCACTTACTCGTGGGAGACGTGGTGGCCGCCGACGCGGTGGCTCGCCGCGCTCCGTTGGCACCAGCGGCAGGCGACAGCGTTACGCGCTGACGTCGCCTTCTGGACCCAGTTCGCCGAGCAGGCCGACGGCATCCCGGCCTGAGCCGAGCGCGCCGTCGCGGCCCCCACTGATCCCTCGCTGAACGTGGGGGATGGTCGACAGGGCTAACGTCCCTGTCGACCGACGGTCGGCACGCCGATGCTGGGCCTGGCGGGGGACACCTCGGGGAACCCAAGGAGGGTGCCATGTCGGTCCATCGACTTGCCGCAGTACTCGGAGGAAGCGCCGTGCTGGCGGCCCTCACCATCTCGGGCTCGGCCGCCGCGCCTGTCCCGGGGGCGGTTGGCGCCGCGCCCGCCTCCGTCACCACCGCCATCGGGCCCTTCGGCACCTACATCGCCGCCGGCTCCGTCTTCCGGATCGACATGACCTACAGCTGCCCGACGAAGTCGAATGGTTCCGTGACGGTGGAGGCCCACCAGAACGTCGGCGGCGGCTTCGTCGCCAACGGCTTCGGGTACTCGCGCCAGGCCCTCACGTGCAACGGCAAGAAGCACACCGTGCGGCTGACGGTCTCACCCACCGGGGAGCGAGGGTTCCGACCAGGCCCGGCGTACGTCCTGGCCGACCTGGCCGCGTGTCCTGCGAACGCCGAGGTGTGCAACCCGGTCTCGGCCGAGCGGACGCTCAGCGTCCGCTGACCCGGCTCAGGCGTCCTCCTCGTCCCAGACCCTGACCTTCCGGGGCCTGCCGGCCGCCGGCTGGCCCGGCCCGCCCCCGCCCTCGAGGCTCTCGCGGTACTCGCGACGGACCCCGAAGAACACCAGGACGAAGCCCACCGCCATCGCGGCCCACCACTGGAACGCGTAGGCCTGGTGTGGACCGAGGCCGGTGTCGGGACGCTCGAGCCGGTAGGGGCGCGGCGGGGTGGCACTGCTGCCGGCGACCTGCTCCCGGTCGAGCACGAGGTAGGCGCCCAACAGCTCGCTGCCCACCTGCCGCTGCGCCTGCGGCAGGTTGATGCTGGCCAGCTGACCTGCCGGCAGGTCCCGTCCGAGGGACTTCTCCGAGGGCCGCAGCCAGCCGGTCACCGTCACCGGGCCGGTGGGCGTCGGCGGCACCGTGGGCCGGGTCTCGGCGTTCTCGGCGTTCGGCACCCAGCCGCGGTCGACGAGCAGGGTGCGGCCGTCGGCGAGGGTGAAGGGGCTGAGCACCTCGTAGCCGTAGCTGCCCTCCAGCGGCCGGTTGCGGACGAGCAGCGGTTCGCCCGCGGCATACGTGCCCTGCGCGGTCACGCGCGTCCACTCCTCGGTGACGGGCATGGGGCTCGTGCCGACCTGGCCGGCCAGAGCCACGGGCTTGGCGTCGTAGTGGGCGGTGACCCGGTCGGCCCGCTCCTTGCGGTCCTCGTAGCGGTGCCACTGCCACTGGCCGAGGAAGTAGGCGGCCACGGCGAAGACCGCGGCGAGGGCCAGGGCCCCCAGCCAGCGAGGCGTAGCCACAACCCGGAACACCGGATCACGGTACCCGGCATAGGCTGGTGCCCATGACCGGCCTCCCATTTCCGCGCGTACGCGCCGAGGGCACCCCGCTGCCCGACGGCACGACCGGGCTGCCGGACCAGTTCGGTCGCGTGGCGCGCGACCTGCGGGTGTCCGTCACGGACCGCTGCAACCTGCGCTGCACGTACTGCATGCCGGCAGAGGGGCTGCCGTGGCTGCCGAAGCCGGAGATGCTGACCGACGAGGAGATCGTCCGCCTCGTCGGCGTCTTCGTGGGCCTCGGTGTGCAGCAGGTGCGGCTGACCGGCGGCGAGCCGTTGCTGCGCCGCTCCCTCGTCGACGTCGTGCGGGGCATCGCGTCGCTGGCGCCCCGGCCCCGGATCGCGATGACCACCAACGGTGTCGGGCTGGACCGGCTCGCCCAGCCGCTCGCCGACGCCGGCCTGGACCGCGTCAACGTCAGCCTCGACACCATCGATCGCGCAGGAGTTCGCCGCCCTCACCCGGCGCGACCGCCTCCACGACGTGGAGGCCGGGCTCAAGGCCGCCGCTGCGGCGGGCCTCGCCCCGGTGAAGGTCAACGCTGTCGCCATGCGGGGCATCAACGACACCTCCGTGCCCGAGCTGCTGCAGTGGTGCCTCGACCGCGGCTACGACCTGCGGTTCATCGAGCAGATGCCGCTCGACGCCCAGCACGGCTGGGACGCCAGCAGCATGGTCACCGCAGCAGAGGTGCGGGCCCGTCTGGAGGAGCGCTTCACCCTCACCGCGCTGCCGGCGGAGGACCGGGGGAGCGCGCCCGCCGAGCGGTTCCTCGTCAACGGCGGTCCCGCCACGGTGGGCATCATCGCCAGCGTGAGCCAGCCGTTCTGCGCCGCGTGTGACCGCGTGCGGCTGACGGCCGACGGCCAGGTGCGCAACTGCCTGTTCTCCCGCACCGAGACCGACCTGCGCGGCCCCCTGCGGGACGGTGCCAGCGACGAGGAGCTGGCGCTCCTGCTGCAGGGCGAGATGTGGCGCAAGGCGCGGGGCCACGGGATCGGCGAGCCGGGGTTCGTCCAGCCCGACCGACCGATGTCCGCCATCGGCGGCTGACGCGTCGCTCGACCTCAGCCGGCGTCGGACGGGATGTCGCCCGCCGCCACCGTCGCCTTGAGGAAGCCCCGGACCGACAGGAACTCGCCGAGGCCGACCTTGTGGTCGTCGCAGGCCAGCCAGACCTTGCGGCGGTCCGGCGTGTGCAGCTTCGGGTTGTTCCACAGGTGCGCCCACGTGGCGGTGCCGCGGCAGCCCTTGGCGCTGCAGACGAGCTGGTCCATCAGCGCTCGATCTGGCGGGTGTGGTCGACCACAGGGGTGACCGGGTTGGTGCCGCCGGCCAGGCGGGGGCGCACCGCGTTGGCGAGCACGACGGCGACGTACGGCAGCACCACGGCTGCCACGGAGAAGGACCCCCACACCCACCACGGGGCACCCTTGGTGGCCGTCAACGCGGCGAGCAGGAAGCAGGCCGTGCGGACTCCCATGGTGACCAGGTAGCGCCGGATCCGGGCGGCCTGCTCCTCGGCCAGCGACTCCGGAGCCGTGGTCACCGACTGCACGACGATGTGTCGTTCGCGGCGGTGGGGACCGGTCATGACTCAACGATAAGCCGCCCCCGACACCGCCCACCCAGCGGCTCGATGCCGACTACCCATCGGTAGTCGGCTAGCGTCACGGGCAGACCTGCGGGCGGTCTGCCGCCTGCGATGCCGATCGTCCGGACGAGCAGAGGAGACCCATGGCCGAGGGCCGCAACGTGCTGGTGACCGGGGGCAACCGGGGGATCGGCCTGTGCATCGCACAGGCCTTCGCCGCCGCCGGCGACAACGTCGTCATCACGCACCGGTCGGGCGAGCCGCCGGAGGGGCTGCGCGGGGTCACCTGCGACGTCACTGACACCGCGTCGGTCGACGCGGCCTTCACGGCGGCCGAGGAGCTCCTCGGCGGACCCGTCGAGGTCCTCGTCGCCAACGCGGGCGTCACCAAGGACCAGCTCCTCATGCGCATGAGCGACGAGGAGTTCGACAGCGTCATCGACACCAACCTCGCAGGGGCCTTCCGCTGCGCCCGGCGCGCCAGCAAGGGCATGATCCGCCTCCGCAGGGGCCGCATCGTCCTCATCTCCAGCGTCGTCGGCCTCTACGGCTCACCCGGCCAGACCAACTACGCCGCCAGCAAGGCCGGCCTGGTCGGGCTGGCCCGCTCGATCACCCGCGAGCTCGGCGGCCGCGGCATCACCGCCAACGTCGTGGCCCCCGGCTTCATCGAGACCGACATGACCGCCGCCCTGCCCGAGGAGCGCAAGAAGCAGTACCTCGCCGGCATCCCGGCAGGGCGCTTCGCCGCTCCCGAGGAGGTCGCCGCTGCGGTGCGGTTCGTCGCGTCGGACGACGCGGCATACATCTCCGGCGCCGTCATCCCTGTCGACGGCGGCCTCGGCATGGGCCACTGACCACCACCCAAGCACCCACTGCAACGAAGGACGACGCACACATGCTGCTCGAGGGCAAGAAGCTGCTCATCACGGGTGTCCTCATGGACTCCTCCATCGCCTTCCACGTGGCCCGGCTGGCCCAGGAGCAGGGGGCGGAGGTGGTGCTCACGTCCTTCGGCCGCACGATGAAGATCACGCAGACCATCGCCAAGCGGCTGCCCTCCACGCCGCCGGTGCTCGAGCTCGACGTCACCAACCAGGAGCACCTCGACACCCTCGCCGACCGGCTCGGCGAGCACGTCGACCACCTCGACGGCGTGCTGCACTCGATCGGCTTCGCGCCGCAGGGCGCCTTCAACTTCCTCGAGGGCACCTTCGAGGACGTCAGCACCGCGATGCACGCGTCCGCCTACTCGCTGAAGTCCCTCGCCGTGGCCGCGCTGCCGAGGATGACCAACGGCGGGGCCATCGTCGGCCTGACCTTCGACGCCAAGTTCGCCTGGCCGGTCTACGACTGGATGGGCGTGGCCAAGGCCGCCTTCGAGGCGACCAACCGCTACTGCGCCCGCGACCTCGGGCCCAAGGGTGTGCGCTGCAACCTCGTGTCGGCCGGCCCGATCCGCACCACTGCCGCCAAGTCGATCCCGGGCTTCGAGGCCTTCGAGAACACCTGGAACCAGCGCGCCCCGCTGGGCTGGGACGTCAACAACCCGGTGCCGGCCGCGCAGGCCTGCGCCGCCCTGCTCTCCGACTGGTTCCCGGCCACGACCGGCGAGATCGTGCACGTCGACGGCGGCGTGCACGCCATGGGTCAGTAAGAGGCACGGCGCAGTAAGAGGCACGGCGCAGTAAGAGGCGCTCGGCCGCAGGGCGACCGGGCCCGACCGGCCGCTCCGGCACCGCCGCCACTAGGCTCCCGCGCATGACGTCCGACGCCCCCGACGCCACCCCCCACGACGACGGCGACGCCGCCGTCACCGTCGCAGAGGTCCGCATCCTGGAGGGGCCGAACCTCTACTTCTCCAAGCCGGCCGCCAAGGTCACCCTCGCGCTCCCGGGCTACCTCGACGCCGACGAGCCCGCCATGAACGACCTGGCCCGGCGGATCGGCCTGCGCGGGAGCCGTGCCGGCGCGCCGGGGTCGGAGCAGCGGCAGCGCTTCGTGGTCAGGGTCGTGGAACGGGCGGTGCGCCGACTGGCGACCTCCAGCGGGACGAGCCGGCTGGGAGTGCGCTGCCGACCGGGGAGCACCCCGGAGGAGGTCGTCGCGGCCTACGTCTGGCGCCGGCGCGGCCGGGCACGCGCCCTGGGCCACGCCCTCGGCCCGACCCTGGCCGGGTGGCTCCGCGGCGTCGACGTGGCCGTCGAGCAGGCCCACGAGATCACCAGGGCGGAGCCGGGGGAGCGACCCTCGGTGCTGGTGCCGTCGGTGCCGGTCGCGTCGATCACGGGCACCAACGGCAAGACCACCACGACGCGCCTGCTCGGCCACATCGGCATGACGGCAGGGCTCAAGACCGCGTGGTCGTCCACCGACGGCGTGGTCGTCGAGGGCGAGATGGTGGAGCCCGGTGACTACTCCGGGCCGGCGGGAGCGCGGGCCGTGCTGTCGACCCCCGGCGTCCAGCTCGGCATCCTCGAGACGGCTCGCGGCGGCATGCTGCTCAAGGGCATGGGTGTCGCGGCCAACGACGTCAGCGTGGTCACCAACGTCTCCGCCGACCACCTCGGCCTCCAGGGCATCGACACCGTCGACCAGCTCGCCGAGGTCAAGGCCATCGTCACCAAGGCCACCCGGGCCGGCGGCTGGGCGGTGCTGAACGGCGAGGACCCCCGCGTGTGGGCGATGCGTGCCGGCACCCGCGCCAAGCCGTGGGTCTTCGCGCTGCGCTCCGACGCGCCGGCGGTCCGCGAGGCCCTCGCCGCCGGTGGACGTGCCATCACCATCCTCGACGGCGACATCACGGTGCTCGCGCCGGGTCGGGAGCCCGACCGCCTCATCAGCGTCCTCGACGTGCCGGTGACACTCTCCGGTCTCTCGCAGCACAACATCGCCAACGCCCTCGCCGGCGCGGCGGCCGCCCTGGGGCTCGGACTGCCCCGACAGGCGGTCGTCGAGGGGCTGCGAACCTTCGCGCCGGACGAGCGCCTCAACCCCGGCCGGATGAACACCTACACCCTGTCCGCGGCGGGCGGCGGCACCATCACCGTCATCGTCGACCTGGCGCACAACGAGGCCGGCCTCGAGGCACTCATGGACGTCGCCCACGGGCTCCGCGTGCCGGGCGGCCTGGTGCACCTGGGCCTCGGCCTGGCCGGCGACCGCACCGACGAGCTGCTGGAGTCGATGGGCGAGATCGCCGGGCTGCGTGCCGACCGCGTCGTCGCCGCCCACAAGGCGCACTACCTGCGCGGCCGCTCGATGGCAGACCTCGAGCACCACCTGCGCGTGGGGCTCGCGCGCGCCGGCGTGGCCGACATCGAGTCCTACGAGACCGAGCTCGAGGGGCTCCAGGCGCTGGTGCCCGAGGCCACCGACGGCGACGTCGTCTGCCTGATGTGCCACTCTGAGCGCTCGGAGGTGGCGGCGTGGCTCGCCTCCCAGGGTGCCGTGCCCGACACCGCTGCCGACATCCGCCGCAAGGTCGTCGCCTCCCGCGGTGAGCACGACGCCGAGGCGGCGATCGGCGAGCTCTGGGACCTGACCGACGCCGCGGCGCGGGTGGGGGCTGCTCGCGAGCTGCGCGCGCAACGGCCGTCGGACGCGCGCCTCGCCTACGAGCACGCGAGCGCCCTCGACGCCGCCGGCCGGGAGGCTGAGGCGATCCCGTTGTACCGGCAGGCCCTCGACCTCGGCCTGCGCGAACCGCAGCGCCACCGCGCCCGCATCCAGCTCGGGTCGAGCCTGCGTGCCGTGGGCCAGGCGCAGGACGCCTACGACCTGCTCACCGAGCTCGCCCACGAGCGGCCGCACAGCGTGGCCGTGACCGCGTTCCGGGCCCTGGCTGCCGCCGACTCCGGTCGCTCCGACGAGGCCGTGGCCGACCTCGTCGACGCCCTGCTGCACCACGCCGGCGACGAGGACACCCTCAGCTACCAGCGGGCGCTGCACGCCTACGCCGAGGAGCTGCGCAAGCGCTGACCCCGTGCCTCAGGTGAGGTATGCCGCGGGGAGACCCCGCGGCATACCTCACCTCCGTTGTCCGGGGCAGGGCCTCAGCTCGGCTGGCCGGCCTCGAGCTCCTCCTCGGCGGTGGCACCGGCCTCGTCGCCCGAGGCCTGGGCCTCGGTCTGCAGCTCGGCAGGGTCGAGGTCGGGGTCGCCGACCACGCGGCCGCCGGTGTGGGCACCGGCCTGGGCGCTCTGGGTGAGCTGCTCGAGCTCGCCGAGCACCTGGGCGTGGTTGTCGACGCAGAGCACCACGACGTCGCCGGGGTTGGCCCGGGCCATGGCCGAACGCACGGCCTCGGCCTCGTCGAGCAGGACGTCGACCTGCCGGCAGCGCACGCCGTCCTCGGCCATGCGGGCACGCACGCCCTCGGCGACCAGCGCCGCGGTGTCGCCGCGCTTGCGCCCGCGGAGGCGCTCGTCCTCGCGGACGACGAGGACGTCGAAGTGGCCGGCTGCGATGGCACCGAGCTCGCGCATGTCGTCGTCGCGGCGGTCGCCCGCAGTGGCGATGACGCCGATGCGCGAGATCTTGCCGAGGTCGGCCTGGCCCGCCTTCTGCTCGGCGTAGCTGTCGACGAACTGGCCGAGCACGCGCATGCCGGGGGCGTTGTGGCAGTAGTCGACGAAGACGTCGATGTTGTTGACGTTGACCTGGTTCATGCGGCCGGGGGAGAGGTAGTAGGACGTCGTGAACGTCCGCAGCCCCTGCCGGATCTCGTGCAGGCCCGCCCCGGCCGCGAACGCGGCACCGGCTGCGGCCATCGCGTTGGCGACGTTGAACTTCGCGGTGCCGCCGAAGGTGGACGGGAGCAGGTGCGTCCACGCCAGCTGCATGCTGCGCCGGCCGTGCTTGATGACGATCATGTCGCCCTTGTCGGTGGGCTCGAGCACGACGGCGCGGCCCCCGCGACGGCAGTAGTCGTCGACGAACTCGCGCACCTTGCTGCCGGGCGGCTGCAGCGAGAACCAGACGATCCCGCCCGAGCACCGGCGACGCATCTTGCGCACGAGGTCGTCGTCGGCGTTGAGCACGGCGAACCCGTCACGCGGCACCGCCTCCACCACGACGGCCTTGACGTCGGCGAGCTGCTCGAGGGTGTCGATGCCGCGCATGCCGAGGTGGTCCGGCGCGATGTTGGTGACCACCGCGACGTCGTTGCGGTCGTAGCCGAGGCCCTCGCGCAGGATGCCGCCGCGGGCCACCTCCATCACGGCGAAGTCGACGCGGGGGTTCTGCAGCACCATCCGCGCGGAGCGAGGCCCCGAGGCGTCGGCCTTGTAGACCAGCCGTTCGTCGATGACGATGCCGTCGGTCGAGGTCATGCCGACCTTGCGCCCGATGCCCTTGAAGATGTGGGCGATCATGCGCGACGTCGTGGTCTTCCCGTTCGTACCGGTGACCGAGACGATCGGCACGCGTGACGGGGAGCCGGGCGGGAAGAGCAGGTCGACGACGGGCTTGGCGATGTACTGCGGCTCGCCGACGGTCGGGTGGGTGTGCATCCGGAACCCGGGGGCGGCGTTGACCTCGCAGATGGCCCCGCCCGTCTCCCGGACCGGGGAGGCGATGTCGGGGCAGATGAAGTCGATGCCGGCGACGTCGAGCCCGATCATCCGGGCCGCCTCCTCGGCGATCTCGATGTTGTCGGGGTGGGCCTCGAAGGTGCGGTCCACGGAGATGCCGCCGGTCGACATGTTTCCGGTCAGGGCCAGCTTGACCATCTGGCCCTCGGGCGGGACGTCGTCCATCGACCAGCCCTGGTCCTTCACCAGGGCGATGGCGGCGTCGTCGACCTTGATGCGCGTCAGCACCTTCTCGTGGCCGACGCCGCGGCGGGGGTCGGCGTTGGTGATGTCGACGAGCTCGGCCACGGTGTGCGTGCCGTCGCCGACCACGTGCGCCGGGACACGCTCGGCGATGGCCTGCATCTTTCCGCCCACGATGAGGCAGCGGTAGTCGCGGCCGGTCACGAAGGACTCGACGATGACGTGGCCGCGCCGTGACTCCGAGCGGGCGGTCTCGAACCCGGCCCGCACCTCCTCGTCGGACTGCAGGTCGAGGCACACGCCGCGGCCGTGGTTGCCGTCGAGGGGCTTGACCACGACGGGGAAGCCGATCCGGCGCGCGGCCGCTGCCGCGGCGTCGGGGGTGCGGACGGTCTCCTGCTTCGGCACCGGCAGGCCCGCGGACGCCAGGAGCCGGGTCGTCATGTCCTTGTCGCTGGCGATGTCGACAGCGAGGGAGGAGGTCTTCGAGGTCATGGTCGCCCGGATCCGCTGGGCGTGGACGCCCTGGCCGAGCTGCACCAACGAGGCGGTGTTGAGCCGGATGTAGGGGATGTCGCGGCTGACTGCCTCCTCGATGATGGCGGCGGTGGACGGCCCGAAGGCGGTCCGCTGGGCGCGCCGCAGGAACTGGTCGCGCTCCTCGGGGAAGTCGAAGTCCTCCTCGGCCTGCACGAGGTGGTTGATGAGGCGCACGGCGAGCGTGCCCGCCGCGAGGCCGACCGACTCGTCGGCGTAGGCGTAGATGACGTTGTAGCGGCCGGTCTGGCCCTTCACCGCCCGCGTCTTGCCGCGGCGCATGTCGTGGCCCGCCTCCTGCTGGAGCTGGAGCGCGACGTGCTCGGCGACGTGGCCCAGCCAGGTGCCCTCCCGCAGGCGGTCGATGAAGCCGCCCCTCACCCCGCGCGAGCAGGTGTGGTTCTCCAGGCCGGGCAGCAGCTCGACCAGCCGGTCGGTGAAGCCCTCGAGGGTGTCGGTGGGGTAGGCCTCGAGTACGCCGAGGTCGACCACGAGGTGGATGGCAGGGTCGTAGGACCAGACGTTGCCGCCGCGGTAGACGCGCGACTCGACGATGCGCAGGTCAGGGGCTGCCGGGCCGGTCGGTGTCGGTCGGTCTGCTGCCATGGGGGGACTCCTTGCGCGGGCTGGCAGGGGACGGGCGGCGCGGCTGGGGGGTCAGGCCTTCGCCGTGGCGAGAGTGACGGCTGCGTCGGGGTGCTTCTCGACGAAGTCGAGGAGCCGCACCTCGCGGAGGTCGAACGTAGCGCCCGCGGGCAGCGAGTGCACAACGGCCCCCGAGACCATCATGGGAGCGCCACGGCGCGCTTCGGGTGCGTCCGACACCGCCGCACGGCAGTCGAGGACGAACACCGCGCCCGCACCGTGGACCGTGAACACGCTGCGGTCGACGAGCTCGATGGCGGTGTCCTCGTCGATGCCCACGCCGATGAGGTTGGGGGAGCCGGCCACCATGGACATGAGCCGGCCGTAGCGGGACCGCTGACCGAAGTGCTGGTCGATGATGACGCCCTCGACCAGCCCCAGGCCGGCGCTGAGCTGGCTGTGCCGCTGCCGCGGGGTGATCCCCTCGTCGCCCATCGAGATCATGAACTGGCTCATGATCGACGCGCCCGCCGACGTGCCGCCGATGACGGCGCCGCGGTCGTGGGCACGGTGGAGGGCGTCCCCGAGCGGCGTGCCGGGCAGTCGCTGGCTGAGCTTGAGCTGGCTGCCGCCGCTCATGAAGACGCCGGTCGCGCGGTCGATGAGCGCGACCGCCTCCTCGTCGTGGGAGTCCAGCCGCGTCTCGGGGTTCACGACCGAGAGGTCCGTGGCGCCCAGACGGGTGAAGACCTCGGTGTATGCCGCGACGACCTCGTCCTGGAACGAGGACGCCGTCGGGATGATGACGATCCTCGACCGCCGGCCACCGGCGAGCCGGACGAACCGGCGCAGGACGGTGGCCTTGCCGACGCGGTCCTCGGCGCCGCCGATGATGAACAGCGTGGGGGGTTTTCCGGACGAGCGCGCCATTGCGACAGCCTAGGAGTCAGGTCGGGAGGATGGGCGGAGCGGGGGTCGGCGTGCCGTCTGCGGCGTCCGCCTCCTCGACCTCCTCGCGGGTGATGCCGAGGAGGTAGAGCACGGCGTCGAGGTAGGGCACGTTGACGGCGGTGTCGGCCTGCTCGCGCACGACCGGCTTGGCGTTGAAGGCGATGCCCAGCCCGGCGACCTCGAGCATGTCGAGGTCGTTGGCGCCGTCGCCGATCGCCACCGTCCGCGACAGGGGCAGGCCCTCCTGCTCGGCGAAGGCCCGCAGCGCCCGGGCCTTGCCGGCGCGGTCGACGATCTCTCCCACGACCCGGCCGGTCAGCCGACCGTCGACGATCTCCAGGTGGTTGGCGCGGGCGTGGTCGATCTCGAGCTCGCGGGCGAGGTCGCCGACGATCTCGATGAAGCCGCCTGACACGACGGCGACCGTGAAGCCGAGCCGCTTCAGGGTGCGCACGAGGGTGCGGGCTCCGGGGGTGAGGCGCACCGCGGCTCGCACCTCGTCCAGCACGCCGGACGGAAGGCCCTCGAGCACGGCGACCCGCTGCCGCAGGCTCTCGCCGAAGTCGAGCTCTCCGCGCATGGCCGCCTCGGTGACCGCCGCCACCTCCGCGGCCCTGCCGGCGTGGGCCGCGAGCAGCTCGATGACCTCGTCCTGGATGAGGGTGGAGTCGACGTCCATGACGACCAGCCGGCGCCCGCGGCGGGCCAGGCCGGCCGGTGCGACGGCGATGTCGACGCCGTGGACGCTGGACTCCAGCGCGAGCTCGCGCCGCAGGCTGAGCACGTCGGCGCCCGAGACGTCGAACTCGACGGTGGTGACGGGGTAGCGCGACAGGCGGCGGATGCGGTCGATGTTGGCGCCGTGGGCGGCGATCCGCGCGGTCACGGCGGACACGGCGCTGGCCAGCAGCGGGGCGCCGAGCACCACGACGGCGACCCGGCCGGTGCGCCGCGGGGCGTTGTCGCCGGTGCCGGCCTCGAACCGTGCGGTGAGGCCGAGGTTCGCGGCCACCGAGGTGACGACGCCCTCGAGCCGCTGCTCGGCTCCCGCTCCGGGCACGAGGAGCATCGCCAGGGTCAGGTGCCCGCGGACCACGACCTGCTCGAGGTCGAGGACCTCGGCGCCCACGTCGGCGATGGCGTCGAAGAGCGCGCTGCTGACGCCGGGGCGGTCGTCACCACTGATGGTGACCAGCAGCGTCGCGGAGCTGGGGGTCCCGCTGCTCGGAGCGGTCAGGTCGGCCACCGCTGCACGATACCGAGCGCCCTCAGGAGCCCCGGTGCGAGTCTCGCCATGCGACCAGGTCGCGCACCGGGCCCATGTCGTAGGAGGGCCCGCAGAGGCCGACCGTGAACAAACGGGTGCCGACGGCATACAGGGCGTCGGCGGACGCGGCGTAGTCGCGGGCGTCCTCGGGGAACCGCCCGGGCCGGGGCGAGACGCCGGCGGAGCGCTCGATCGAGGCCGGGTCGCGGCCCACCTTGGCACACCACTCGTCGAGGACGGCGTGCTTGTGGGCGATGGTCCCGGCGTCGCCGAAGCCGTGCCAGATGTCGGCGTTCTGGGCCACGATGCGCAGGGTCTTCCGCTCGCCGCCACCGCCGATGAGGATCGGGATGCGGCGGGTGGGCGCGGGGTTGAGCCGCTCCCACCGCTCCTTGATCTGCGGGAGGTCGCGGTCCAGGGCGTCGAGCCGGCTGCCCGGCGTGCCGAACTCGAAGCCGTACTCGTCGTAGTCGCGCTCGAACCAGCCCGACCCGATGCCGAGGATGAGGCGTCCACCGCTGATGTGGTCGACCGTTCGCGCCATGTCGGCCAGCAGGTGGGGGTTGCGGTAGCTGTTGCAGGTGACGAGGGCGCCGATCTCGACCCGCTCGGTCGCCTCGGCCCAGGCCCCGAGGGTCGTCCAGCACTCGAAGTGCGCGCCGTCCGGGTCGCCGTAGAGCGGGAAGAAGTGGTCCCACGTGAACAGGACGTCGACGCCGATCTCCTCCGCCTGCGCGCAGGCGCGCCGGATGTCGGCGTACTCGGCGTGCTGAGGCTGGAGCTGTACCCCGATGCGGACGGGACGGTCGCCGGTCAGGGCGTGACCTCCTGGCCCTTGGCGACCACGGTCAGGCCGGACTCGGTGACCTGGAACCCGCGCGCCAGGTCGTGCTCCTTGTCGACGCCGATCGTGGTCTCCTCGGGCACGTAGACGTTCTTGTCGATGATCGCCTTGCGGATGACGACGCCCCGGCCGACCTCGACGCCGTCCATGAGGACGCTGTCGTCGATGGTGGTGAGGCTGTGGACGTGGACCCGCGGCGACAGCACCGAGTTGGTGACGGTGGCGCCGCTGATGACCACACCGGGGGAGACGGCCGAGTTGTGCGCCTCGCCGTACTTGCCCTTGGAGCCGTGCACGAGCTTGGCCGGCGGGTAGGGCCCGTAGTCGGTGTAGATCGGCCACTCGTAGTTGTAGAGGTTGAAGACCGGGTGGACCGAGACGAGGTCCATGTTGGCCTCCCAGTAGGAGTCCAGCGTCCCCACGTCGCGCCAGTAGGCCTGGTCGCGCTCGGTCGAGCCGGGGATGACGTTGTCCTTGAAGTCGTAGACGTAGGCCGACTTCTCCTCGACGAACGCCGGCACGATGTCGCCACCCATGTCGTGCTTGCTTCCCTCGCGGGAGTCGTCACGGGTGACCGCGTCGATCAGCACGCTCGCGTCGAAGACGTAGTTGCCCATGGACGCCAGCACCTCGTCGGGGGAGTCGGGCAGGCCCAGGGCGTCCTTGGGCTTCTCGCGGAACGCCTCGATGCGACGCGGGTCCGGCTGCCCGACCTCGATGACGCCGAACTGGTCGGCGAGCGAGCGGGGTTGGCGGATGGCGGCCACCGTGACGCCGGCGCCGGTCTCGATGTGCTGCTGCACCATCTGCGAGAAGTCCATCCGGTAGACGTGGTCGGCGCCCACGACGACGACGATGTCCGGGCTCTCGTCGTGAACGAGGTTGAGGCTCTGGAAGATCGCGTTCGCGCTGCCGAGGTACCAGTTCTTGTCGATGCGCTGCTGCGCCGGCACCGGCGTGACGTAGTTGCCGAGCATGTTCGACATGCGCCAGGTCTTGGTGATGTGCCGGTCGAGGCTGTGCGACTTGTACTGGGTCAGCACCACGGACTTGAGGTAGCCGGAGTTGACGACGTTGCTCAGCGCGAAGTCGATGAGGCGGTAGATGCCGCCGAACGGCACTGCGGGCTTGGCCCGGTCGGCGGTCAGCGGCATCAGCCGCTTCCCCTCGCCACCCGCCAGGACGATCGCCAGCACCTTGGGTCCACCACGTCTGTACGGCATGCACTGACAGTAGGGAAAGAAGCGTCTCGCGGCGACCCCATCTCGGGGCTAGTGTCGGCTCGTGCGAGTCGACATCCTCAGCAAGGAGTACCCGCCCCAGATCTACGGCGGCGCCGGGGTCCACGTGGCCGAGCTGGTGCGGGCGCTGCGCGACCGTGGCGACGTCGACACCCGGGTCCGCTGCTTCGGTATGCCGCGGGACGAGGGGGTACGTACGGGTACCCCGACCTGCCCGACCTCGCCGACGCCAACCCGGCGGTGCAGACCATGGGCGTCAACCTGCGGATGGCCGGCGACTGCGTCGGCGCCGACCTCGTTCACTCGCACACGTGGTACGCGAACTTCGCCGGGCACACCGCCTCGCTCCTCGGCGGCATGCCCCATGTCGTCACGGCCCACAGCCTGGAGCCGATGCGCCCGTGGAAGGCCGAGCAGCTCGGGGGCGGCTACCGCGTCTCGTCCTACATCGAGCGCACCGCCTACGAGGCCGCCGACGCGGTGGTCGCGGTCAGCGCCGGCATGCGCGAGGACGTCCTCCGCGCCTACCCGTCGGTGGATCCCGACCGTGTCCACGTGGTGCACAACGGCATCGACTCCCAGCTCTGGCAGCACGACCCCGACGCCGACGTCGCGCGCAAGCACGGCGTCGACCCCGACCGACCCTCGGTGATCTTCGTCGGGCGGATCACCCGCCAGAAGGGCCTGCCGTACCTGTTGCGCGCGGCCGCGTCGCTGCCGCCGGAGGTGCAGCTGGTGCTCTGCGCCGGTGCGCCCGACACCCCGGAGATCAGGGCGGAGGTCGAGGGGCTGATGGACGACCTGCGCGCCCAGCGCGACGGCGTCGTGTGGATCCCCGAGATGCTGCCGCGCGGCGAGGTCGTCGCCCTGCTCAGCTGCGCCACGGTGTTCGCCTGTCCCTCGGTCTACGAGCCGCTCGGCATCGTGAACCTCGAGGCGATGGCCTGCGAGCTGCCGGTGGTCGCCACCGCGACCGGAGGCATCCCCGAGGTCGTCGTGCACGGCGAGACGGGCTGGCTGGTGCCCGTCGAGCAGGTGCAGGACGGCACCGGCACACCGGTGGACCCGGACCGGTTCGTGGCCGACCTCGCCGCCGCCCTCACCGACGCGGTCAGCGACCAGGCCCGCGCCGACCGGATGGGCCTGGCCGGCCGCAAGCGTGCGGTCGACGCCTTCTCGTGGGCCTCGATCGGTGACCGCACGATGCAGGTCTACCTCGACGTCCTGCGTCGGCGCGCCCTGGCCTGACGTCGGTCGCTGCTGGCCTGACGTCGCTCGCCCCTGGCCTGGCGTCAGTCGCCGGCGGCGACCGCCTCCAGTGCGTCGTTCTCGGTCTCGTACCGACCCACCGAGGACACGAGCCCGTCCGCCGCGGTGAAGACGACCCAGGTGTCCACCGGGTGGTCGGTCGGCGCCTGGGCGGGGGCCTGGGCCGTGGTGGTCCACTGCGCCTTCTCGTGCACGAAGACCCGGCCGTCCACCTCGCGCAGCGGCTGCTGCGGCTCCAGCCGTATGCCGGACCGCCTCAGCCAGGCGCGCATGAGGTCGTGACCGTGTCCGGTGCCCTGCGGGCCCCTCACGGCGACGTCCCCGGCGCAGAGCGCCACGGCCCCCTCGACGTCCCCGGCGTTGACGGCGTCGTGCCAGGCCCGGACGGTCTGCTCCGCGGTGCGGGTGTTCTCAGCCATGCCCCACGCTCTCACGCGGGGCGCCACCCGGCCAGCACCGCGCACGCGGCATTGGTGGCGTCCGCGAGCGCCCGGTCGGCGGCGCGCTGCAGCCGTTGCAGCAGCGACCGACGCGCCTGCGAGGTCGCGGTGCTGAGGGCGTCGTCGGGTCCGCCGAGCCCGGCGTCGACGATCTGCCCGACCGTGCCGGCGAGGGCGATGACGCGCTGGGCCCGAGGGGGCAGGCCGGCGGGCAGGCCCCACCGGCCGCCGAGGGCGGCGTCGGCCAGCTCGCGGGCGGCGTCGGCGGCGAACGGCTGGCCTCCGACCCGGTCGAGGCCCTCCGTCACGTCGAGGAGCTCGAGGCGCAGGTGGCGCTCGAGCTGCGAGGGCTCGAGCGCCTCGACCTTGTGCCGGGGCACCGGGTCGGCGTCGTAGGCCTTCCAGTCGACCCGGGTCCCGGTGTCCAGGGACGAGCCGTCCACCGACGAGCCCACGGCGCTGCCGAAGGTCGCCATCGTCGGCACGAGGAGTCCTCCGACGCCGGGCACGAAGACGCACTCACCGGCCTCGGCCGCGGCTCCCTGGACCTCCGTCCGGGCGCCGGGGACGCCGGTCAGGTCACCGGGGGCCGGCAGCGCCACCAGCAGCGCCCGCTCACCGAGGTCACGCCAGAGCTCGAGGCGGCCGAGGTCCCCGGCGACGTGGTCGACGTCGGGCAGCGCCGCCTCGATGGCAGCCTCGAGGGGAGACCCGCCGTTCCAGGCCACGGTGGTCCACAGCGCGAGGCGGACGGAGGCGGGCAGCTCGGGCACCGAACCATCCTAAGGAGCCCGCCCGGGCCGGATCCGCAGCCACCCGACGAGGATCCGTCGGGACGGGCTGCGACGCCCGGGCACGTCGGCGCCGCCACGCGTGGCGCGTCAACTAGGGTCGGAGCCATGAGTGACGTCCTGGAGTTCGCCGGTGTGAGCGTCGTGCGGGGCCAGAGCACCCTGCTCGACGACATCACCTGGGAGGTCGAGGAGGGCCAGCGCTGGGTCGTCCTGGGTCCCAACGGCGCCGGCAAGACGACGCTGCTCCAGCTGGCGGCAGGCCGGATGCACCCGACCCGCGGCGTGGCCGGGGTGCTCAGCGAGGTCCTGGGGGCGGTCGACGTGTTCGAGCTGCGCCCGCGCATCGGCCTGGCGTCCGCGTCGCTGGCCGAGCGCATCCCCGGTGACGAGGTCGTGCACAACGTGGTCGTGACCGCCTCCTACGGCGTGGTCGGCCGCTGGCGCGAGTCGTACGACACCCCCGACCACCAGCGCGCCGCCGAGCTCCTCGAGGCCCTGGGAGCCGAGCACCTCGCCGACCGCCGGTTCGGCACGCTGTCCGAGGGGGAGCGCAAGCGCGTGCAGATCGCGCGCGCCCTCATGACCGACCCCGAGCTCATGCTGCTCGACGAGCCCGCTGCCGGTCTCGACCTCGCCGGCCGGGAGGACCTCGTCCGCCGGCTCGGCGACCTCGCCGCCGACGTCGACGCCCCCGCCCTGGTGCTGGTGACGCACCACGTCGAGGAGATCCCGCCGTCGTTCACCGACGTGCTGCTGCTGCGCGACGGTCGCGTGGTCGCCCAGGGACCGATCGAGATCACGCTGACTGCCGAGAACCTCTCCGAGACCTTCGGGCTCCCACTGGTCCTCGAGCGGCACGGCGAGCGGTGGTCGGCACGGGCGCGCACGAGTGCGAACGGCAGCAGCGCGGGTGCGGGAACACGCGACGTCCCTGCGTCGTCGTAAGGGCACACACACGGTGAGGGAGGGGCTTGATGGAGTGGGTGGGTGACAACCCCTGGCTGATCTGGGTCGGGTTGGCCCTGGTGCTGGCCGCGATCGAGGCCGCCACCGTGGACTTCGTGTTCATCATGCTGGCCGCCGGCGCGCTGGCCTCGGCCGTCGCCGCCGCGTTCGGTGCATCGTTCCCCGTCCAGATCGTCGTGGGCGTGGTCGTCGCCGTCGCCCTGCTGGTGGCCGTGCGGCCCTGGGTGAAGCGGCAGTTCAACGAGAGCGCCGCCTCCGCGACCATCGGCGCCGGCAGCCTCGTCGGGCGCACGGCCTGGGTGCTCCAGACCGTCACGGCGACCGACGGCCGGGTCAAGCTCGCGGGGGAGACCTGGTCGGCCAGGCTCGCCGAGGGCGCCACGCCAGCCACGCCCGGCCAGGAGGTCCGGGTCGTGTCCATCCAGGGGGCCACGGCGATCGTCGCCGGCAACGTGCTCTCCGACAGAGGGGAATAGCCACACATGGAATTCGGAGCGGGGTACATCGTCCTGCTGCTGCTCGTCCTGTTCGCGGGCATCGTCATCATCCGGACGGTCCGGATCGTCCCGCAGCAGACGGCGCTCATCATCGAGCGGCTCGGCCGCTACTCGCGGACGCTCGAGGGCGGCATCCACTTCCTGGTGCCGTTCGTCGACAAGGTGCGGGCCAACGTCGACCTGCGCGAGCAGGTCGTCTCCTTCCCGCCCCAGCCCGTCATCACCTCGGACAACCTCGTCGTCAACATCGACACGGTCATCTACTACTCGGTGATCGACGCGAAGGCAGCCGTCTACGAGATCGCCAACTTCATCCAGGGCATCGAGCAGCTCACGGTGACCACGCTGCGCAACGTGATCGGCTCGCTCGACCTCGAGCAGACCCTCACGAGCCGCGACCAGATCAACGCCCAGCTCCGCGGGGTGCTCGACGAGGCCACCGGCAAGTGGGGTATCCGCGTCAACCGCGTCGAGCTCAAGGCGATCGACCCGCCCATGTCGGTGCAGGAGTCGATGGAGAAGCAGATGAAGGCCGAGCGCGAGCGCCGTGCGCAGATCCTGTATGCCGAGGGCACCAAGCAGTCCGCGATCCTCACGGCCGAGGGCGAGAAGCAGAGCCAGATCCTGCGGGCCGAGGGATCGGCCCAGGCGCGCATCCTCGAGGCGCAGGGCCAGGCGCGCGCCATCCAGCAGGTCTTCGACGCCATCCACCGCGGCAAGCCGACCCAGAAGCTGCTGGCCTACCAGTACCTCCAGGTGCTGCCGCAGCTCGCCCGCGGCGACTCCAACAAGATGTGGATCATCCCGAGTGAGGTGACCGACGCCTTGAAGGGGATCGGCGGCATGCTCGGACGCGGAGAGGGCGGCGGCCCGTTCACCGGGGGCGACGACGAGGCCTGGGTCGACCCGGGTGACCTCGGCACCGCCTTCGAGGAGACGGCCCTCGAGGACCCGCGCCAGGCCCTCGCCGAGGCGCGCGGCCAGGCCGGTCGGGCCAGCCGCGAGGCCACCGAGCACGCCACGCCCGCGCCGCGGGTCCAGCCCCCGATGATGCCGTCGGCCGACGCGGTGCCCGAGCCCGAGCCGGGCTACCCCGCCCCGCCGAGCGAACCTGCGGTCCCGCCGGTTCCGCCGCCCGCCGAGGGCGGCCAGCCCGGCACGCAGCCCCCGGCCTGACGGCGCCACCACGCGCCCGTCCGTGTGCCGCCCGCTCACCCTGAGCGGGCGGCATACCGCTGCCCGGACCCGGAGGGCCTCCCGGAGACCGCGTCGCTAGGGTGGCCGGGTGTCTCCCGTCGAAGCCCTCTGCATCCTGCTCGCGGGCATGGCTGCCGGCACGATCAACACGATCGTGGGATCCGGGACGCTGATCACGTTCCCCACCCTGCTCTTCTTCGGCTACCCACCCGTCGTCGCGAATGTCTCGAACACGGTCGGTCTGGTGGCCGGCGGTGTGACGGGGGTGCACGGCTACCGCTCAGAGCTGCGTGGCACGTCCCGCACACTGCGGCGACTCGTCCCGATGTCGTTCCTGGGGGCCGTGATCGGCGCGGTCCTGCTGCTGGTGCTGCCACCGGAGGCGTTCGACGCCATCGTGCCGGCGCTGATCCTGCTCGGTCTCGTGCTCGTGGTGCTCGGGCCCCGGCTGCAGGACGCCGCGGCCCGTCGCCACACTGACGCGATCGTGCCGTGGCACCAGCCGGTGATGATGGGCGGCACACTCGTGGCGGGCGTCTACGGCGGTTACTTCGGCGCAGCCCAGGGCGTCATCCTCATCGGACTGCTGAGTGCCCTGAGCAGCGAGCCGCTGCAGCGGCTCAACGGCTACAAGAACGTCCTCGGCACGGTGGTCAACGCGGTGGCGGCGGTGACCTTCATGCTCGTGGCGTGGGACCGGATCGACTGGCCCGCAGCGGGACTCGTCGCCCTCGGTGCGTTCGGCGGCGGCTACATCGGGTCGACGGTCGGCCGGCGCCTGCCGCCCAACGCGCTGAGGGCCTTCATCATCGTCATCGGCGTCGTGGCCATCGTGAAGATGGTCTGGTTCCCCTGATGGCTGGGCCCGCCTGATGGAGTGGGGTGTGGTCCTCCCGCTGGGGATCGCCCTCTTCGCCGGCGCGTTCGTCCAGAGCTCGGTCGGCTTCGGGATGGCGCTGGTGGCTGCGCCCTTCGTCGTGGTGTTCGCGCCGGACCTCATGCCGGGGGCGCTGCTGGTGACGAGCTTCAGCCTTCCCGTGGTGCAGCTCGCCCACGCGCCGGCAGACATCGCCTGGCGGCCCCTCGGCGTCGCCCTGGGCGGCCGGGCCCTGCTCACGCCGGTCGGCGTCGCCGTCGTGGCGCTGATGTCCGTGCAGGCCATCTCGCTGCTCGTCGGCGTGCTCGTGCTGCTCTCGGTGGCGGCCTCCGTCTGGGCCATCGAGCTGCGCGCCAGCGACCGCAACGCCGCCGTGGCAGGGGCCCTCGCCGGCGTCTCGGGCACCGCCGCGTCCATCGGCGGTCCGTTCCTCGCCCTCGTGCTGCAGCACGAGCGCCCCACCCGTCTGCGGGCCACCCTGGCGGCCTTCTTCCTCGCCGGCACGGCGCTGGCGGTGGTGGGCCTGGTGGTCGCCGGTGAGTTCACCGGCGACCAGCTGCGGGCCGGGCTCTCGTGGATCCCGTTCATCGCCCTCGGGTATGCCGCCGCCGGACCTCTGCGCGAACGCCTGGACCGTGGTCGGCTGCGGCTGGCGGTGCTGTGGTTCTGCACGGTGGCCGGGGCCAGCGTCATCGCGAGGGCCCTCATCGCCTAGGCCACCTGGCGCCGCCGGCCGTCGTCTCGCGGGGTGGGGCACCTAGTCCGTCCCCGTGGGACCCTCAGCCTTGATCCCGAACAGACGAGCCCCATTGTCCCACAGCACCGCCCGCATCCATTCGTCTCCGAGTCCGGGCCGCTCGAGAGCCTCGAGCTGGTGGGCGTAGGCGTAGGGGATGTTGGGGAAGTCGCTGCCCAGCAGCACCTTGTCACCGAGCGCGGCCAGGCGAGGGGCGAGCGACCGGGCCAGGCGGGTCTGCTCGTCGGAGCCGTCGAAGAAGTCGACGAACACCATGGTGGTGTCGACGTGCACGTTGGGATGCCGTTCGGCCAGGTCGAGGTACTCGTCGTACTCAGGCATCCCGAGGTGCGCCACCACCGCCGTCAGGCGCGGGTGGCGGGCCAGCACCTCACCGAACGGCCCCGGACCGGTGTGGCGTCCCGGCGCCGGACCGCTGCCGGTGTGCACGACGACCGGTGTGCCCACCTCCGCGAGCAGGCCCCACACCGGGTCGAGCTCGGGGTCGCGCGGGTCGAAGGCGCCGACCTGCACGTGCGCCTTGAACACGCGGGCTCCCTCGTCGACGGCCCTGGTGACGTAGTCCAGGACGCCCGGCTCGGGGAAGAACGTCGCGCTCTGGAGGATGTCGTGGTGGTCGGTGGCTCGCTCGGCGTGGGCGACGTCACGCCCCCAGTCGTTGAGGCCCTCAGCCATGCCGGGCTTGTGGGCGTAGAACAGCGTCGGGAACGCCCGCACGCCCAGCGCGCGCAGGTGGGCGAGCCGCTCCTCCTGCGGCCAGCGGTAGCGGATCGGCCAAGGCCGCGCCACCAGCGGACCGGCCTCGTCGAAGTAGGACCACACGCGGTCGAGCAGCCGCTGGGGCATCACGTGCACGTGGACGTCGACCAGTCCCGGAAGTCCCAGTGCCTCCCAGTAGGCGGGGACCTCGGCGTCGTCGCGCGGGGCTGCGGTCACCGCGCCACCGTAGGACACCGGCCGCGGGACCGCCGCGTCGGGGACCACGTGGCGTGCGGCAGGATTGGCGGGTGCCGACCAGCATCGACGACCCGAAGGACCCCCGGCTGCTCGACTACGTCGGGCTGACCGACGTGGCGCTGCGGCGTCGCACCGAGCCCGAGCGCGGCCTGTACATCGCCGAGTCGGAGAAGGTGATCCGCCGCGCCCTGGCCGCCGGCCACCGGCCGCGGTCCTACCTCATGGGCGAGCGCTGGCTCACCGACCTCGCCGACGTCGTGGCAGAGGCGGAGGCGGCGGGTGTGCCCGTCTTCGTGGGGGAGCACGAGGTCATCGAGCACCTGACCGGGTTCCACCTCCACCGTGGCGCCCTGGCGTCGATGCAGCGCCCTCTGCTGCCCTCCGTCGAGGACCTCGTGAGCGGTGCCCGGCGCGTCATGGTGCTCGAGGACATCGTCGACCACACCAATGTGGGGGCCGTCTTCCGGTCGGCCGCTGCTCTGGGGGTCGACGCGGTGCTGGTGACGCCGCGGTGCGCGGACCCGTTGTACCGCAGGGCGATCCGCGTCTCGATGGGAACGGTGTTCCAGGTGCCGTGGACCCGCATCGACCCCTGGCCGGGGGGAGTGGCGACCCTGCAGGCCAGCGGCTTCACCGTGGCGACGCTCGCCCTCGCCGATGACGCGGTCAGCCTCGACGAGCTGGCCGCCGACCCGCCCGAGCGTCTCGCCCTCGTGCTGGGCACCGAGGGCGACGGGCTGTCGCACCACACCATCGCCGCAGCCGACCTCACCGTCACGATCCCGATGGCCGGGGGAGTGGACTCCCTGAACGTGGCTGCGGCGGGCGCCGTGGCCGCCTGGGCCCTGCGCCCGCCGCAGCGGGGGTGACGCGCCTGCGCGGCGGCGTCGGGGGTTCTCGCTACTTGACCGAGTCGTTGTAGCTCTTGATCTGGGCCGCGAGGCCCTGTGCCGCCTTGGTCATGCTCTGCTGCGGGTCGCCGCCGTTGAGCGCGGCCTCCAGGCCGTCCTCGGACGCCTTGCGCGCCTGCGGCATGACGCCGAGCAGGCAGCCCTGGGTCGCCTTGGTCAGCTTGGTGGCCTCGAGCTGCTTGACCGCCACGTCGAACAGCGGGTTGTTCTTGCGGTACTCGACGTCGACCGGCTCGTTCAGGGCGCCCTTGGAGTTCGGGAAGTAGCCGGTACCGGTGTGCCAGGTCGCCTGGCTCTTGGGCTCGGACAGGAACTTCACGAACTGCCAGGCGGCCTCCTTGTTGGCGTCCTTGTGGCCGACGCCGTTGATCCACAGGGACGCCCCGCCGATGATCGGGCCGCTCGTGTCGCCCGCCTTGACGTGCGGGTAGTTCGCGGCGCCGAGCTCCCAGCCGCCCTGCTTGGCCGCCTCGCTGTAGCCGCCGAGCTGGCCGGTGGACTCCAGGTTGATGGCCAGCTGGCCGGACTTGAAGGCGGCCTGGGCCGACTTGGTGTCGCGGCCGGTGTTGGCGGCGAGGCCGTCCTTGACCATCTTCTGCCACCAGGTCACGACGTCGATGGCCGCGCCCTGGTCGAACTGCACCTTGGTGGCCTTGCCGTCGCGCCCGTTGCCCTGGTCGCAGTACTCGCTGCCGCTGGTGGCGATGAACTGCTCGAGCAGCCAACCGTAGATCGCGGCGCCGAAGCCGTAGTCGGCCGGACCGCCGCTCTTCTTCGACAGCTTCTCCGCGGCGGCGCGGATCTCGTCGAGGTTGGTCGGCGGCTTCTCCGGGTCGAGGCCGGCCTTCTTGAAGAGGGTCTTGTTGTAGTACATGACCGGCATGGACGTGTTGAACGGCATCGAGTTCAGCTTGTTGTCGACCGAGTAGTAGCCCGTGATGTTCGGCTGCAGGTCGCCGACGTTGAGCTTGTCGCGGTCGATGAACGACTGCATCGGCACGGTCTGCTTGGCGTCGATCATGAACTGGGTGCCGATGTCGTAGATCTGGATGACGTCGGGCGTCGACTTGCTCTGGATCGCGGCCTTGTACTTGGTGATCGCGTCGTCGTACTTGCCGGCGTAGGTCGCCTTGACCTCGATCTTGCCCTGGTGCGCGGCGTTGAAGTCACCCACCAGCTTCGTCAGGACCTCGGCGTTCTTGCCGTCCATCGCGTGCCAGAACGACACGGTGGTCACCCCGCTGGCCTTGTCGAGGGCCCCGGCGGCCGGTGCACCCGACGCCTCGCCGCCCGAGCTGTCGCCACCGCAGGCGGCGAGGAGGAGGGACAGCGAGGCAACGCCGGCTGGCACGGCATACCGGAGCCGCGCCTGTCGGGCGGTCCCCCTGCTTGAGCTGAACACGTCGTGGTCTCCTTTGCGGATCATGAAAACAGCATCACTTGACGGCACCCGCGGTGAGCCCGCGGACGATGAAGCGCTGCCCGAAGATGACGAGCAGCAGGGTGGGGAAGAGCGCGAGCATCACGCCGGCCAGGACCATCCCGGGGGAGTCCCCGTCGGAGGTCTGCAGCTGGCTGATGCCGATCTGGATGGTCTGGTGGCGCGGGTCCTCGGTGGCCAGCAGCGGCCAGAAGTACATGTTCCAGGCCGAGAGTGCTGACCAGATGCCGAGGGCCGCGAGGCTGGGTCGGCTGAGCGGCAGCAGGATCGAGAAGAGGAAGCGGAAGTGGCCCGCACCGTCGACACGTGCCGCGTCGCGCAGCTCCATCGGGAAGGAGAGGAACGACTGGCGCAGCAGGAAGGCGCCGAAGCCGGTGGCGAGGAACGGCAGCGTGAGCCCGGCGATGGTGTCCTTCAGGCCCCACTGCGAGATGAGCAGGTAGTTGGGGATGATGATCGACTCGTAGGGGATCATCATCGTGCTGAGGAACACGCCGAACCAGAACGCCCGCCACCTCAGCGGCAGGAACACGAAGGCGTAGGCGGCCAGCGCGCTGGTGACCATCTGGCCGGCCGTGATGACGAGGGTCTGCAGCACGCTGGTGAGGTACTGGTTGCCCAGCGGGATGATGCCGAGCGCGTCGCTGTAGTTCTCGGGGTGCAGGCCGTTCGCCGGCCACAGCGCAGGGGGGAACGAGTTGGTGTCGCGCTCACCCATGAACGAGCCGACGAGGCCGTAGTAGACCGGGAACAGCACGACGAGGAACAGCAGGCCGAGCACGAGGTAGGAGCCGAGACCGTCCTTGCGGCGGCCGCGGGCAGTGCGGATCTTGCTCACCGGTAGAACACCTTTCGCTCGAGCACACCGAACTGGAGCGCGGTGATCGCGAGGACGACGAGCAGCAGCACCATGGCCTGTGCCGACGCGTAGCCGTAGTTGGAGTTGTTGTTGGCGAACGCCTGCTCGTAGATCGAGTACACGAGCGTGGTCGTGGTGCCCTGCGGGCCGCCCACCGTGAGGATCTTGATCTGGCCGAAGCTCTGCAGCGCGTGGATCGTGCCGACCACCACCAGGAAGAACAGCTGCGGGGTGATGAGCGGCATGATGATGGACCGCTGGAGCCGCAGCCCGGACGCTCCGTCGAGGCGCGCGGCCTCCAGCACGTCCTCGGGCAGGGCCCCCAGGCCGGCTGAGATGACGAGCAGGTTGTAGCCGAGCTGCATCCAGACGGTGGCGGCCGCCACCGACCAGATGGCGAGGTCGGGGTCGGTCAGCCACTGCACCTTGTCGACGCCGACGTAGGAGAGCAACCCGTTGAGCACCCCGGAGGCGGGGTTGTAGAGCACGCCGAAGATGACCGACGCGGTGGCGACGGAGAAGGCGAAGGGGAGTGCGAAGGCGGTGCGGAAGAAGCGCACCGCGCGGATGCGCGCCTGGAGCAGGAGCGCGATCACGAGCGCGATCGCGATGCTGGGGAACACCGTCAGCACGGTGAACGTGAACGTCACCCACAGGACCTGGAGGAAGTCGGGGTCGCTGAAGAGCTTGGTGTAGTTGACGAGCCCGACGAAGCCGCTGGGGTTCCCGATGATGTCGGTGCCCTGCACCGACAGCAGGATCGACTTGCCCAGGGGCCAGAAGATGAAGACCCCGAAGACGACCAGTGCGGGCACGAGGTAGCCGAAGGCCATGAGGGGGCCTCTACGGCGTTCAGCCCCCACTGTGGTTGCGCTCATGCGGGGGACCCTACCCAGCAACGTGGTCAGAATTGCGCAGGGACCCCCACCAAAACGGTGACCAGTTCACATCCCGGCGCGGGGCGGTGCCGCCCCGCGCCGTCAGGAGGCCTGCGTCAGGTGTTCTGGTAGTGGGCCATGACCTGGGCCCGGCCGAGCGTGTGCATCACGGTGTTGAAGGCCGCGGCCGTGGCGGTCACCGAGTCGTCAAGGCCAAGGTCGTCGGTGTCGAGCGCGTGCACGACGAAGTAGTAGCGGTGCGGTCGGTCCCCGGGCGGCGGGGCGCAGCCGCCAAAGGCCTTCTTGCCGTAGTCGTTGACGACGTGGAAGGCGCCGTCAGGAAGGTTCGCGCCGCCCGCGGCGCCGGCGTTCTCGGCAAGTTCCGTGACGTCGGCCGGGATGTTGAGCACGGTCCAGTGCCAGAACCCGGAGGGGGTCGGGGCATCGGGGTCGAAGGCCGTGACGGCGTAGCCACGGGTGCCGTCGGGCGCGCCGCTCCACGAGAGGTGCGGCGAGACGTTGCTGCCGTCGACGGCGTGCTTCGGCGGCACCTCGCCACCATCGGAGAAGGCGTCGCTCGTCACCGTGAACGACGGCACCGGCGGCAGGAAGTCGTAGGGGTTGGGCGGCTGCGGGCGATCGAGCTTCATCCCGCGACCCTAGCCGCGGTCGGGCGGCCCAACCAGCCGTGCGACGAGCCGCTCGAGCTCGGCCGCGGGGTCGGCGGCGAGCCCGCCGTGCACGGGACCGGGCTGCACCACGGTGCTGCGCGGCGCGCTGAGCCACCCGAACCGCCGGCCCAGCCCGCCGAGGTCGGGGAGACCGCCGCCGGTGACGCCGCGGCACACCCGGCACACCGTCTCCAGCGCGTCGGCGACCTCGGCGGTGTCGAGGCTGGGAGCGAACCCGCGCAGGCGCACCTCGTCCACCTCGTAGCGCGCCTCGAGGTAGTCGGCGGCCTGGCTGTAGAGCACCACCCCGACGTTCAGGAACTCCTCGCGCTCGACGCGCGGCACGCAGCGCAGCACGACGTACTGGTAGCCCTGCAGGTCCTTGGCCACGGTCCCGGCCACGGTCCCGGACACGTCCTTGGCATCGGTCATGCGGCACCTCCCGGCAGCCAGGCGGTGGAGCCCACGCGGGCGAGCAGGTGCTCCCGGTATGCCGTGCGCACGGCACCGGGGGAGTCGAGACCGGGTGCCTCCTCCAGCCAGGTGTCGGGCACCTGGGCGGCCACCTCGTCGAGCAGGGCCGTGGTCACCTGTGGCGCCAGCCGTTCGTGGGCCTGCGCCACGCTGCCGGCCACGTCGGCCAGCACATGGCGGCTGGCGTCGTACGGCTGGGCGGCGAACCGCTGCGGGTCGGGACCCCGGCTCGGCCACTGGTGGTGAAAGTAGAGGGCCGCGCCGTGGTCGATGCACCAGGGCTCGCCGTGCCACACGAGCAGGTTGGGGTTGGCCCAGGTGCGGTCGACGTTGGCCACCAGCGCGTCGAGCCACACGATGTCGGCAGCCTGCTCCGGCGACGGGGGCCGCGAGCCGTCGTAACCGAAGGAGCCCGGCAGGAAGTCGATGCCGAGGTTGAGCCCCAGGCTCGCCGAGAGCAGGTCCTGCACCTCCTCGTCGGCCTCGTAGCGGGCGATGGGCGCCTGGAGGTCGACGACGGCCAGCCGTGGGACGCGCAGGCCGAGTCGCCGGGCCAGCTCCCCGACGACCACCTCGGCCACCAGCACCTTGACGCCCTGTCCGGCTCCCCGGAACTTCAGCACGTAGGTGCCGCAGTCGTCGGCCTCGACGATGCCCGGCAGGGAGCCACCCTCCCGCAGGGGCGTGACGTACCGGGTGGCGGTGACCTGTTCGAGCACGGGCGACAGCCTAGGGGGCACGGCGCCGACAGCCGTCCCCTCGGCGTTCGCCTCCGCGTTCACCTCCGGGTTCGCGGGTGCGGTCACCCTCAGCTGTCGCCGACGGTGACGACCTCGGCCTCGGCCCGGGAGCCGCCCCGCTCTGCACCGTGCCCGGGCTGGTCGTCGATGGCCGTCACGAAGCGGCGGCCCGTGGCGAGCGTGGCCACGCCCACCACGACGGCCCCGGCGCCGACGAGGAAGGGCAGGTGGGCCGAGCGCTCGCCGAGGCGGCCGGCGAGCCAGGGCGCGACGGCGCCGCCGGAGAAGCGCACGAAGCTGTAGGCCGCCGAGGCCACGCCGCGCTCGACCGGCGCGACCTTCATGACCGTCTCGGTGATGAGCGTGTTGTTGACCCCCAGGAAGGCCCCGGCGAGGACGACGCCCACGACCAGCACCGGCTTGTGCTGGGTCCAGGCGCCCATCGCGGCGAGGATCACGGCGAACCCGAGCAGGGCGGCGACGATGCCGTTGAAGGTGCCCACCGCGCGCTGGACCAGCGGGGCCACGACCACGGACGTGATGGCCAGGAGCAGGCCCCAGCCGAAGAACACCAGGCCGACGTCGTGGGCGGACAGGTCCATCGGGAAGGGCGTGAAGGCCAGCAGGGTGAAGAACCCGAAGTTGTAGAACAGCGAGGTCAGGGCGGCGGTCAGCAGGCCGCGGTGGCGAAGAGCCTTCAGCGGCGCGGAGATCGACGTCGGGGCCTCGGCGCGCCGCGTGGCCGGCAGCAGCACGCTCGTGGCCACGAGCGCCACCAGCATCAGCACGGAGACGCCGTAGAACGGCCAGCGCCACGACACCGAGCCGAGCTCGCCGCCGACCAGCGGGCCTGCCGCGATGCCGAGCCCGAGGGCTGCCTCGTAGAGGATGATCGCCTGCCCGACCGAGCCCTGGGCGGCCTTGACGATCATGGTGAGCGCGGTGGCGATGAAGAGGGCGTTGCCCAGGCCCCAGACCGCCCTGAAGGCGACGATGCCGCCGACGCTGTCCTGGCTGCCGGCGAGGCCCGCGCCGACGATGATGATCGCCAGGCCCAGCAGCAGCGTGGTCTTGCCGCCGAGCCGGCTGGACACCCACCCGGTGCCGAGCATGGCCACGCCCATCACGGCCATGTAGCTCGTGAAGAGCAGGGAGACCTGCGACGGGCCGGCGCCGAGGTCGTCGGCGATCGGCTTGAGGATGGGGTCGACCAGGCCGATGCCCATGAACGCGATGACGCAGGCGAACGCGACGGCCCAGACGGTCTTCGGCTGTCTCCACATGGTGGGGTGTCTCAGTCCTCTCGGGAGGTGGAACTCGGGCGGGGGAGGCTTGTGGCGGCCACGACCCGCTGCAGGAGCGCCACCGCGTCGCGCAGGTGCTCCTGGTCGGCGGGGTCGAGGTGCTCGAGGACGGGCGCGAGCACGTCGAAACGCGCGCGCCGCACCCCCTCGAGGGCGGAACGCCCCTCAGCGGTCAGCGAGATCAGCGTGGCCCGCGCGTCGTCGGGGTCGGCCTCGCGGCGAGCCCAGCCGGACGCCTCGAGGCGCTGCACCTGGGTGGTGAGCGTCGGCTGGCTCGAGTTGTCGGCCTCGGCCAGCACGCTGACCCGCGCGGGCCCGAGCTCGTCGAGCAGGGCGAGCAGCCGGGCCTGCGCGTACGGGACGTCGAACGACGCGTGGCGGGTGGCCCAGCGGTTGAGGCGGGCGGTGGCACGCAGCAGGTCGTTGCCCACGGCGGTCAGGTCCTCGGTCACCCGACCGAGGATACATAGATAGGCTAACTAAGAGAAACCGGTTCCAGCATCAGCCCAGCTCGGGCATCACCAGGCGGGCGACGTCGGCCAGGTGCTCGAGGTCGGACAGGTCGAGCACCTGCAGGTAGAGCCGGGTGGCCCCGGCCTTGGCAAAGGCGTCGACCTTCTCCAGCACCTCCGCGGGGGTGCCGGCGAGACCGTTGGCCCGCAGCTCGTCGGGCTCGCGTCCGATCGCTGCAGCGCGCCGCCGCAGCGTCGCGTCGTCCTCGCCGAGGCACAGCACCTGCGCGGCCGAGAGCGCGAGGGTGCCCGGGTCGCGGCCGTGCTCGATGCAGGCCTGTTGCACGCGCTCGAAGTGGCGCGCCGTGTCCTCGGGCGAGGCGAAGGCGGCGTTGAACTCCGCGGCATACCGGGCGGCGAGCGCAGGCGTGCGCCGCGGCCCGTGACCGCCGACGATCACCGGCACGCCACCCTCCTGCACGGGCTTGGCGAGGGCGGGGGAGTCGGTCACGGGGTAGAAGCGGCCCTCGTGGGTGAAGGTGCGACCCACGGGGGTCCTCCACAGGCCGGTGATGACCGCGAGCTGCTCCTCGAGGCGGTCGAAGCGTTCGCGCACGTCGGGGAAGGCGATGCCGTAGGCGTGGTGCTCGGCCTCGAACCAGCCTGCCCCCAGCCCGAGCTCGACCCGGCCGCCGCTCATCTGGTCGACGCCGGCGACCGCCACGGCGAGCGGGCCCGGCAGCCGGAACGTCGCCGACGACACCAGCGTGCCCAGCCGGATGGTGGACGTGTCGCGCGCCAGCCCGGCCAGGGTCGTCCAGGCGTCGGTGGGGCCGGGCCCGCCGTCGCCGCCCATGTGCAGGTAGTGGTCGGAGCGGAAGAAGCCGGCGAAGCCGAGCTCCTCCGCCGTGCGGGCGACGGCCAGCAGGTCGTCGTAGGTGGCTCCCTGCTGGGGTTCGGTGAAGACGCGCAGCTCCATGGCGACCACGGTAGAAAGCCCGGGGAGGTTCGGCACCACGAGGTCGCCCATCCACGTCGCCCATCCACGCCGGGCCGCGCTGCGAACACCTCATGACACGCGGGGCCATGGGGCCTGCCATCGAACCGGGAAGGGGCCCGATGACCACCGCCACACAGCAGACCAGGACCGCCACGGGGGTGGCCGGCCGGGTGGCCGAGCTGGTCGCCCCGCTCCTCGGCGGCGCGCTCCCTGTCCGCGTGCGCGCCTGGGACGGTTCCCACGCGGGACCGCAGGATGCCCCCACCGTGGTGATCGCCTCGCCCGACGCCGTCCGACGGCTGGTGGCGCGGCCGGGGGAGCTCGGCCTGGCGCAGGCGTACGTCACGGGCGAGCTCGACGTCGAGGGCGACCTCCTCGACGGCATGCGCCGGGTCTGGTCCACCGTGCGGGCCGGGCGCACGCGGAAGCCCGGCCCGGCCGACGTGGTGGCGGCGCTGCGGCTCGCGGGCGAGCTGGGGGTGCTCGGGCTGCCCCCGGCGCCGCCCGCCTCGCAGGCCCGCCTGCGTGGCCGCCTGCACTCGCTGGGCCGCGACCGTGACGCGATCGCCCACCACTACGACCTCTCCAACGACTTCTACTCCCTGCTGCTCGACCCGCACATGGCCTACTCCTGCGCCTACTGGACCTCGGACGGGCCGGGCTACGGCATCGAGGACGCCCAGCGCGACAAGCTCGACCTGGTCTGCCGCAAGCTGGGACTGGAGCCCGGCAGCCGACTGCTCGACATCGGCTGCGGGTGGGGCTCGCTGAGCCTGTACGCCGCCGAGCGGTTCGGCGCCGAGGTCCTCGGCGTGACCATCTCTGCCGAGCAGAAGGCCTTCGTCGACCGGCGGGTGGCCGAGCGGGGCCTCGGCGACCGCGTCGAGATCCGCCTGCAGGACTACCGCGAGGTGCCGGAGGCCGGGTTCGACGCCGTGTCGTCGATCGAGATGGGCGAGCACGTCGGCGAACGGCAGTACCCCGTCTACGCCCGCGTCATCCACGACCGCCTGCGCCCCGGTGGCCGGGCACTCATCCAGCAGATGTCGCGGCGCACGCGCCCGGGTGGCGGCCCCTTCATCGAGGCGTTCATCGCCCCCGACATGTCGATGCGGCCGGTGGGCGAGACGGTGTCGCTGATCGAGGACGCCGGGCTCGAGGTCCGCGACGTGCACTCGCTGCGCGAGCACTACGTGTGCACCGTGCAGGCCTGGTACAACACGTTCGAGGCCAACTGGGACCGGGTCACCGCCCTGGTCGGCGAGGAGGTCGCCCGGGTGTGGCGCCTCTACCTCGTCGGCGCTGCGCTGGCCTTCGAGGAGGGCCGCATGGGCGTCGACCAGGTCCTCGCCGTGCGTCAGGTGCCCGGGGCGAGAGCGGTATGCCGGCGGTGCGCCGGTGACGTCTGCCCCACCCACCGACGCTGCCGGCTTCGACTGGGGCGCCCTCCTCGCGCTGTTCCCGTGGACGCTGGCGGCCGTCGTGGTGGTGCTGGGCGTGACGCTGCTCGTGGCCCTGCGGCAGGGACGCCACACGGTGGTCGACGTCGCGTGGGGGCTGGGGTTCGCCGCCATCGCCGTCACCGCCTTCGTCGTCGGCGACGGCGATGCCGCGCGGTCGTGGCTGGTGCTGCTGCTGACGGCCGTCTGGGGTCTGCGCCTGGCCGGGCACATCCACCGCCGTTCGCGGGGCAAGGGTGAGGACCCGCGCTACGACGAGCTGCTCGCGAAGGCTCCGGGAAGCCGTACCGCCTTCGCCGTGCGCCGCATCTACCTCACCCAGGGTGTCGTCATGTGGTTCGTGTCGCTGCCGGTGCAGGTCGCGATGGTGCAGCCGGACCCGCTCGGGGTCGTGGCGTGGCTCGGCGTCGTCGTCTGGGCCGTCGGCCTCTTCTTCGAGGGGGTCGGCGACTGGCAGCTCGAGCGGTTCAAGGCCGACCCTGCCAACAAGGGCAGGGTGCTCGACACCGGACTGTGGCGCTGGACCCGCCACCCGAACTACTTCGGCGACGCCTGCGTCTGGTGGGGACTGTCGCTCATCGCCTTTGACGCCTGGCCCGGCATCCTGTTCGTCCTCTCCCCGGTGTTCATGACGTGGAACCTCGCCAAGGGGACGGGAGCAGCCTTGCTGGAGAAGGACATCGGCGACCGCCGACCCGACTACGCCGCCTACGTGCGCCGCACCAGCGGCTTCGTCCCCCTGCCACCAAGGCGCACCTGACCTCGGACAGGGAACCCAGAGAGGACTGTCATGAAGACGCTGCCCAGAGGCGCGACCGCACCCGACTTCGAGCTCGCCGACCAGAGCGGGCTGCCGCGCCGGCTGAGCGCCCTGCTCGAGGTCGGCCCCGTGGTGCTGTTCTTCTACCCGGCCGCCCTGACCGGCGGGTGCACGCGCGAGGCCTGCCGGTTCCGCGACCTGCGCGCCGAGTTCGAGGCGGTGGGAGCCCAGCCGGTGGGCATCAGCACCGACGCGGTCGCCACCCAGAAGGACTTCGACCAGCGCAACGGCTTCGGCTTCCCGCTGCTGTCCGACCCCGACGGAGCGGTGGCGACGGCCTATGGAGTGCGTCGCCGGTTCATCACCCCGGTCAAGCGCGTGACCTTCGTCATCGGCACCGACGGCACGATCCACGACGTGGTGGCCAGCGAGCTGGACATGGACGCGCATGCCGACCGGGCGCTGGCCGCGGTCGGGGAGCTGGCCCGTCAGCGCTGACGGGCCAGCGCTGAAGGTCAGCGCTGAGGGTCAACCTCGGCCCGCGACCGCCCGCACGGTCTCGATGGTGTCGGCCTCCTCGGCGCTCTTGTCGTCGCGGTAGCGCAGCACCCGGGCGAAGCGCAGCGCCATGCCGCCGGGGTAGCGCGACGAGCGCTGCACCCCGTCGAAGGCGATCTCGACCACCTGCTCCGGCCGCACGTGCACCACGTGCCCGCTGCGACTGGTCTCGAGCTCGAGGAACCGCTCGGTCTGCCAGGTGAGCATGGCGTCGGTCATGCCCTTGAAGGTCTTGCCCAGCATGACGAACCCGCCCGTCTGGGGGTCGCGGGCCCCGAGGTGGATGTTGGACAGCCAGCCCTGCCGCCGCCCGCTGCCCCACTCGACGGCCAACACCACCAGGTCGAGGGTGTGCCGGGGCTTGACCTTCACCCAGCCCGCCCCCCGACGGCCCGCGGCATACGGAGCGGTGGCGTCCTTGACGACGACGCCCTCGTGCCCGGCGCTGACCAGCTCGTCGAAGAACCCCTGGGCGGCGTCCTGGTCGTCGGCCCAGAGCCGTGGCACCAGCAGCGCTGGCGGCACGACCGCCTCGAGGCGGCGGAAACGCTCCCCGGCGGGGTGGTCGATGAGGTCCTCGCCGTCGTGGTGCAGCAGGTCGAAGAAGAACACGCTGAGCGGCACCTGTCGCCGCAGCTCCTCGACGGCCCTGGAGCTCATGGTGCGGGCGGCCGTGTCCTGGAAGGGGAGCGGGCGCCCGCCGTCGCCGAGGGCGATGGCCTCCCCGTCGAGCACCAGCGACCGCCCGTCGAGGGCGAGGGCCGCCTCGACGACCTCCGGCACCCGGTCGGTGATGTCGTCGAGGCTGCGGGTGAAGACGCGGACCTCGTCACCGAGGCGGTGGGCCTGGACCCGTATGCCGTCGAGCTTGCCGTCGACCACCGTGCTGCCACCGACGCCCACCTGCTCCACCGCCGCCTCGACATCGGGGGCCGACGCGGCCAGCATGGGTCGCACCGGCCGGCCCACCTCGAGCCCGATGGCGTCCAGGGCCTCGGTGCCGCCGACGAGGGCGGCCTCGGCGACGGGACCGGCGTAGCCGGCCAGCATGACCGCGCGCCGCACCGCCGCCTCCGGCACCTCCGCGGCGAGGGCGATGGCCTGGAGGGACACGCCGTCGAGGGCTCCCTGGCGCATCTCGCCGGTGATGAGGCGCCGCAGCCAGTCCTGCTCGGTGGCGGTGGCGGAGCCGAACAGGTCTCGCACGGCGGCGGTGCGCGTGGTCGCGGACCCGGAGCCCGCGACGGCTGCCAGGGCCGCCAGCGCGGCGTCGGTCTCGACCAGGGTCAGCGACGGCTCACCCGCCGGCGACGGGAGGTCGGACAGGCCCCGCCACCCGACCCCGACCCGGCGCTGGGGGAGCACCCCGGACAGCCAGGAGGCAGCCACCGCGACCTCGTCGGGGGCACACCGCCGCAGCACCTCGGCGATGACCTCCGCCTTGCGCACGCGCGACCTCGTCGAGGCCACCGCGGTGGAGGCCTCGACGAGGTCGCGCAGCAGCACGGGGGTCTCAGGCCAGCACGCTGTCGAGGGTCACCGACTCCATGCCGTGCGCCTCGGCGACGGGGCCGTAGGTCACCGCGCCGTCGAACGTGTTGAGGCCGAGGGCGAGCGGTCGGTCGTCGCGCAGCGCCTGGCGCCAGCCCTTGTCGGCCAGCGCCACGGCATACGGCAGGGTCACGTTGGTGAGGGCGTAGGTGGAGGTGTGCGGCACGGCGCCGGGCATGTTGGCCACGCAGTAGAAGACCGAGTTGTGGACCATGTAGGTCGGGTCGGCGTGGGTGGTCGGCCGGGAGTCCTCGAAGCAGCCGCCCTGGTCGATGGCGATGTCGACGAGCACCGAGCCGGGCTTCATGCGCGAGACCTGCTCGTTGGTGACCAGCTTGGGCGCCTTGGCGCCGGGCACGAGCACCGCGCCGATGACCATGTCGGCGTCGCTGATGGCTCGCTCGACCTCGTACGCGTTGGAGGCGACGGTCTGGCAGTGGCCCTGGTAGAGGAAGTCGGCCTGGCGCAGCTTGGCGATGTCGCGGTCGAGCAGCAGCACCTCGGCCTGCATCCCGAGGGCGATGGCGGCGGCGTTCATGCCGGACACGCCGGCCCCGATGACGACGACCTTGGCCGCGTAGACGCCGGAGACACCGCCCATGAGGATGCCGCGGCCCCCCTGGGCCCGCATCAGTGCCTGGGCGCCCACCTGCGGCGCCAGCCGGCCGGCCACTTCCGACATCGGTGCCAGCAGCGGCAGGCTGCGGTCGGGCAGCTCGACCGTCTCGTAGGCGATGCCCGTGACCTTGCGCTTGACGAGCTCCTCGGTCAGCGGCTTGTCGGCCGCGAGGTGGAGGTAGGTGAAGAGGGTCTGGCCCTCTCGCATCCGGTGGTACTCCTCGGCCACCGGCTCCTTCACCTTGAGGATGAGGTCGCCGGTGCCCCACACGTCGTCGGCGGAGCCGAGGATGGTCGCGCCCGCCGTCACGTAGTCCTCGTCGAGGATCGAGGACCCCACGCCCGCGTCCTTCTCCACGAACACCTCGTGGCCGTGCAGCACGAGCTCGTGCACGCCCGCCGGCGTGATCGCCACCCGGTACTCGTGGTTCTTGACCTCGCGGGGGATCCCGACCTTCATGGCCTCTCCTCTGTCGTCGTTGACGTCCCGAAGCATGCAGCACATCGGGTGGTGTCGCCATGCAACCAGATGAACCTGACGGTCGTGGTGGGACTTCCGGCACTCACCCCGCTGCTGTACGCCCATCGCACGAGCTGCGCGCACACTGCGAGGCATGGGCGACCTCGTGGACCGGCAGCAGCCGACGCTGGGGGACATGGGGGAGGAGGAGCGGCTGGCCGCCTTCGACCGGCTCCAGGAGCGGCTGCCCGAGGTGTGGCGCAGCATCGTCCGCGAGGACCCGGCCGAGTCGGTGGTCGTGGTGCCGTCCATGACACTGGACCTGGTCGTCGCCGACAGCGGGGCCTTGCTGCAGGCCCTGGAGGAACGCTTCCTCTTCCTGCTCCTCCTGCTGCGACAGCCCCGGCTGCGCATGGTCTACGTGACCTCGATGCCGATCGACCCGGCCATCGTCGAGTACTACCTGTCGCTGCTTCCCGGCGTCATCCCGAGCCATGCCCGGTCGCGTCTCGATCTCGTTTCGGTCGGCGACTCGTCGTCCGTGCCGCTCACCGACAAGCTGCTCGAGCGTCCCCGGCTGGTTGCCGAGATCGCGGCCATGGTGCCCGACCCGCTCCGCAGCCACCTCATCCCCTACACCAGCACCGAGCGTGAACGTGACCTCGCGCTGCTGCTCGGGATCCCCATGTATGCCGCGGACCCGCGCCACTTCGTGCTCGGGACCAAGACGGGCTGTCGACGGCTCTTCGCTGAGGCAGGGGTGAACCACCCGGCCGGGTTCGAGGACCTTCACAGCCTCGAGGACGTCGTGCGCTCCCTGGTGGACCTCCGCGCCATCCGGCCCGGGCTGGCCGAGGCCATGGTCAAGCTCAACGAGGGTGTCTCCGGCGGCGGCAACGCGCTGGTCGACCTCCGCAGGTTGCCCGCGGCCGGAGGACCGGGGGAGAGGGACCTCGTCCGCGACCGGGTGCTCGCCATGGCACCCGAGGACCGGCGGGTCGAGGTGGCGACCTTCCTCGGCAGGCTGGCTCTCGGAGGTGGAGTCGTGGAGGAGCGACTGGCCGGCGAGGAGGTGCGCAGCCCCAGCGTCCAGCTGCGCATCACCCCGCTCGGTGAGCTCGAGGTGCTCTCCACCCACGACCAGGTCCTCGGCGGCCCGGCCGGCCAGTCCTACCTCGGCGCCCGGTTCCCGGCCGACCCCGCCTACGCGGCGGCCATCACCGACTCCGCTCGGCGGGTCGGCGACGTGCTGGTCGGCAAGGGCGTGTTGGGCCGCTTCGCCCTGGACTACGTCGTCGCGCGGCACGGCGACCGCTGGCAGGTGCACGCCATCGAGGTGAACCTGCGCAAGGGTGGCACGACCCACCCGTTCCTGACGCTGCAGTTCCTGACCGGCGGGACCTACGAGGCCGACCTCGGGTGCTTTCTGACGCCCCGGGGCGAGCGGCGCCACCTCGTGGCCACCGACCACCTCGAGCACCCGCTGCTGCGCGGGTTGCGGGTCAGCGACGTCTTCGACCTCATCGCGCGGTCACGTCTCCACTTCGACCAGGGCACCCAGCAGGGCGTGGTCTTCCACATGATCAGCTGCATCACCGAGCTCGGCAGGGTGGGCATGACGGCGATCGGGGACACGCCCGCCGCCGCGCAGGCGCTCTACGACAGGGCCGAGCAGGCCCTGCTGGCCGAGGCGCGCGACGCGCTCACTCCCCGACCCGTCCGGCTCTGAGCGTCAGCGGGGGTCAGGCGCAGCCGACGCAGGTGCGTGCGGTCGGCCGCGCCTCGAGCCGCTCGGGTGGGATCGGGCGTCCGCACCGTTCGCAGATGCCGTAGCGTCCCTCCTCGAGCCGGGCCAGTCCGGCGCGGACGTCGGCCACGTGGCGCTCGGCCTGCTCGATCAGCGCCGCCAGCTGCGAGCGCTCGTAGGCGATCGTGGCGCCCTCGGGGTCGTGCTCGTCGTCGGCGTTGGAGTCCAGCGAAGCGGCCACGACGCCGTCGAAGTCTCGCCGCAGGGCCTCCAGCCGCGCCGTCGTCTCGGCGAGCTCGCCCTCAAGGAGCGCGGAGGCCTCGGCGACGCCCGCGGCGCCCGACTCAGCTGTCACCGTCGACCCGCCCCCTGGTGGACTTCACCTGTCCGCGGCGGCGCTTGCTGTCGAGGCGTCGTTGCTGCGACCCACGGGTCGGCCGGGTCGGGCGCCGAGGTGGCGGTGGCGGCGCCAGCGCTTCGCGGAGCAGAGCCGCAAGGCGTTCCCGCGCGGCGGCGCGGTTGCGCAGCTGGGAGCGGTGCTCCGAGGCAGCGATCGCGACGTGGCCGTCGACCAGCCTGCCGGCCAGCCCCTTCTCGAGACGGCTGCGCTGGACAGCGGTGAACGCGGTCGAGGCACCGACGTCGAAGACGAGCTCGACACGGCTGTCGGTGGTGTTGACGCCTTGGCCACCGGGTCCGGTGGAGCGGCTGAACCGCTCGACCAGCTCGTGGGCGGGGATGACGAGGCCCTGCGGCAGCCCGGGGCCGGGCGGCAGGCGCAGGTCGTCACCGGGGTCGCTCACCAGGCCATTGTCGCGTACGTCACGTCCACGGGCTTTCGGAAACCGGCCACGGCGACACCGGTGGCGTCGGTACTTTTCGGCGGCCATGTCGTACGCCGTACAGAACCGGGGAGGGGCACCGTGCCGAAGCGCACCGGCCTGACCGAGGACTCCATCGCGGAGAGCGCCCTCGCCATGGTCGACGAGGAGGGCGTCGAAGGGCTCAGCATGCGCAAGCTGGCCGCGACCCTGGACGTGTCGGTCATGACGCTCTACTCCTACTTCACCGACCGTGCGGCCCTGCTCGACGCGGTGACCCAGCTGGTCTACTCCGAGATCGACCTGCCGACCCGGGGTGCCGGGCCGCGGGCCGAGCTCCGCGAGCTCATGCACGCGGTCCGGCGCGTCCTGCACGCCCACCCGCGGGCGCTGGTGCTCGTCACGCAGTACCCACCCCGGACGGTGGAGGCCCTGGCCTTCGTCGACGCCGGCTACCGCGCCGTGCTCGACGCCGGGGTCAGCCCGCTGGACGCGGCCCGGTGCTACCGGGCGCTGGCCGCGTACTCCATCGGCACCGCCACGATCGAGAGCACGGGCTACTTCGCACGCCCGGAGCCCGCGTCAAGACCGGACCCGGTCTCCGCTGCTGCCGCCACGGCCCTCGCCCGAGCCCGGCCGGCCGTCGCGGCCGTGAGCCCGTTGCTCGCAGACCTCGACGACGACGAGGAGTTCGACTACGGGCTCGACCTCACCCTCGACGGCTTCCTCCAGCGGCACAACCAGACCTGAACCACACACCACGAGAAGGAAGACAGACCAGATGACCGACACCACCCTCGCACCGGGACAGGCCCGGACCGAGGAGCCCACCGCCGCGGCCCGCGTGCTCCGGGCCCACAAGGCCTACGGCGCCGACGACGCGCGCGTCGTGGCCCTCGACGACGTGACGATCGACTTCGCCGCCGGGGCCTTCACCGCCATCATGGGCCCGTCCGGCTCCGGCAAGTCGACGCTGATGCACTGCCTCGCCGGCCTCGACACGCTCACCTCGGGCCAGGCCTTCATCGGTGGCACCGACCTGGCCGCGCTGTCGGACCGCGATCGGACGCTGCTGCGCCGTGACCGCCTCGGTTTCGTCTTCCAGGCCTTCAACCTGATCCCGACGCTCACGGCCCTCGAGAACATCACCCTGCCCGCCGACCTCGCCGGACGGACCGTGGACCGTGAGTGGCTCGACCACATCGTCGGGACGCTGCGGCTCGGCGACCGCCTCGGTCACCGCCCCAGCCAGCTCTCGGGAGGCCAGCAGCAGCGCGTGGCCGTGGCCCGTGCCCTGGTGTCGCGGCCGGAGGTGGTCTTCGGGGACGAGCCCACCGGCGCGCTCGACTCGCGAACCGGCACCGAGCTGCTGACCTTCCTGCGCTCGGCTGTCGCAGACCTGGGTCAGACGGTGGTCATGGTGACGCACGACCCCGCGGCCGCGGCATACGCCGACCGAGTGGTGTTCCTCGCCGACGGTGCGGTGGTCGACGAGATGCACGCCCCCACGCGCGAGGCCGTGCTCGAGACCATGAAGCGGCTGGGTGACTGACGCGTGGTCAAGCACTCCCTGCGGACGCTGCTGGCCCATCGCCTGCGTCTGTTCCTCACCGTCACGGCCGTCACCGTCGGGGTCGCCTTCGTGGCCGGCACCTTCGTGCTCTCCGACACCATGGGCAAGGCCTTCGACGAGCTCTACTCCGGGCTGACCAAGGGCACCGACGTCGCCGTGCGGGCCAAGGCCTCCTACAGCGACATCACCACCCAGGGCCAGGTCCGCCCCCTCGACGACTCCCTCGTGGAGACCGTGCGGCAGGTGCCGGGTGTCGCCGTGGCAGAGGGGTCGGTGACCGGCTTCGCCCTGGTGCTGGACAAGAGCGGTGAGCCCATCCTGCCCGGCGGCGCCCCCACCCTCGGCGCCAGCACCAACGCGGACCCCCGCCTCCAGGGCGACTTCACGTACCGGTCCGGTCGCGCCCCCCACGGCGCGGGTGAGGTGGCCCTCGACGCGGGCAGCGCGGCCAAGGCGGGCTACCGGGTCGGGGACGAGGTGCGCATCGTCTTCCAGGGCAGCACCCGCGAGTTCACCGTCACCGGGATCACCGGGTTCGGCGAGACCGACAGCCTCGCGGGCGCCACCCTGGCCTCCTTCGACCTGACCACCGCCCAGGAGGTGCTCGACAAGTCCGGCAAGGTCGACCAGGTCGCCGCCGCGGCGGTGGGCGGGGTGGACGCCGACGACCTCCGCGCGAGGGTGGCCGCTGCCCTCCCCGCCGGGGCAGAGGCCCTGACCGGCCGTGAGCTGGCCGACGAGGGTTCCACCGCGGTGCGCGACGGCCTGAAGCTGTTCACCAACATCCTGCTGGTCTTCGCCGCGGTCTCGCTGCTCGTCGGCTCCTTCGTCATCTGGAACACCTTCAACGTCCTCGTCGCCCAGCGGCGCCGCGAAGTGGCTCTGCTGAGGGCGGTGGGCGCCACCCGGCGACAGGTGCTGGGAGGCATCGTCCTCGAGGCGCTGGTCATCGGCCTCGTCTCGGCGGGTCTCGGCCTGGCCGCCGGCGTCGGCCTCGCGTCGGGCATCCGATCCCTCCTCTCCGTCGTCGGGATAGACCTGCCCACCACGTCCGCTGCCGTGGAGCCGCGCAGCGTCATCGCGTCCGTCCTCGTGGGCGTGGTCGTGACGGTGGCGGCGGCGGTCGCGCCCGGGCTGTCTGCGACCCGGGTCGCGCCGGTCGAGGCGCTGCGTGACGCGCTGCCGACGGGCACCGGCATCGGGCGCAGGCGGACCATCGTCGGCGCGGCGCTGCTCGTGCTGGGTCTGGCGGGGCTCGTCGTGTGCGCGGTGGTGGGCGGACAGCCCATCGCGACCGGTGCCAGCACCCTCGTGGCCTTCGCCGGCCTCGTCGTCGCGGGCCCGCTGCTGGCACGCGGGGTGGCGCGCGTCGCCGACCGCGGCCGTCCGGGGGGCGGCTGGAAGATGGCCAGCCGCAACGTCGCCCGGTCGCCGCAGCGCGCGGCAGCGACCGCCCTCGCCCTGACGATCGGGCTCACCGTCGTCAGCGCGGTGGCGGTGACGGCCGCCTCCACCAAGGCGTCCCTCGGTGACATCGTCAACGCCGGCAACCGGGCGGACCTCATCCTCAAGGCCGCCGGGCAGGGGAGCGGGGTCAGCCCGGCCGTGGCAGAGGTCCTGCGCGGCCTCGACGAGGTCGACTCCGTCGTGGAGATGCGCTACTCCGGCGTGCGTGTGCAGGGCAGCCCGACGTTCGTCGCGGGCCTGCAGGTCACCAACCTCGACGACGTGGCCGACCTCGGTGTACGCGACGGCCACATCGGCGACTTCCGTTCCGGCACCATGCTGCTCGGCACCAAGCAGGCCGACGCGCTGGGGCTCGAGCCGGGCGACAGGGTGACGGTGACGTTCCCCGAGACCGGAGACGTCGCGCTCACCGTGGCCGCGACGTTCGAACGTGACGCGATCATCGGGTCCGGGTACGTCGTGTCCCTCGAGGACTTCGCCGCCAACGTCACCTCGACGCTCGACCAGGCGGTGCTCGTCACGGCTGCCGACGGGGCCACCTCCTCGGTGAAGGGTGTCGTCAAGAGGGCGCTGGCCGACTACCCGAACGTCGTCGTGAGCGACCCCGCGGAGCTCACGAAGTCGGCCCAGGGAGACATCGACAAGATGCTGGGCCTGGTGACCGCGCTGCTGCTGCTCGCCGTCATCGTCGCCATCCTCGGCATCGTCAACACCTTGGTGCTGTCGGTTGTCGAACGCACCCGTGAGCTCGGGCTCATGCGGGCCGTCGGCGCCACGCGCGCCCAGGTCCGCGGCGTGGTGCGACGGGAGTCGGTGCTGATGTCGCTGCTGGGTGCGGTCGCTGGTGTCACGCTCGGCACCGTCGCGGGCCTGGCACTGAGCCGCTCGCTCCAGGACTCCGGGGTCAGCACGGTGCGTGTGCCGCTGGCGACGCTGGCGGCCTACATGCTCGTCGCCGCGGTGGTCGGCGTGCTCGCCGCGATCGGGCCAGCCCGGCGTGCGAGCAAGGTGGACGTCCTGCGGGCCATCAGCGTCGAGTAGCCGTTTCGGCCGCCTCCGGCGGTGGGGGTTCACCGACCGCAGGGGGCCGGTGAACCCCCACCGCCGTGCACGACGACAGAAGTTGCCACGCGGCATACCGACGCCGCATCTTCCCAACAGGCCCCCCGGGGGTGCATCATGCGGCCCACGTGCCCTCGATCAGGGCACGGGTTCCTCCGACAAGGGAGTCGGGGGGCAACAGTGAGGGAGAAGCATGACTCAACGCAGGATCGCAAGGTCGCGCAGAGTCGCCGCGGCGGTCGTACCCACGATCGCCATGGTGGCCGCTGGGGTCGCGACGGCAGGGGCGAGCGGTACCGCCACAGCAGCGGGGAGCGCAGGATCGTCGGCCACAGCCGGGTCCGACTACTACATCAACTACGTCCAGCCCCGAGCGGAGAAGGCGTTCGGCACCGACGTCAAGGTCACCCAAGGCAAGAAGGCGGCGCAGCAGCGCGAGGACGCCGTCGCCCGGGCGATGAAGGTCGACCGGAAGTACGCGAAGGGCAACCCCGTCGCGGCCCGCCAGCTCGCCAAGCTGGAGGCGAAGGCGATCAAGGACGGCACGAGCCCGAAGGCCATCAAGAGCCAGTACAAGGGCGCGAAGGCCACCCAGGAGGCCAAGCTCCTCACGATCCTCGTGGAGTTCAACGAGGCCGCCAACGACGACTTCACCGACTCCTACGTCCCCACCTCGTTCGGCGCCACCGACTGCAAGCCGGGCAACGTCCAGAACGGCCCGCTGCACAACACGATCGAGAACCCGGCGAAGGGCACGCACCTCGACAACAACTCGATGTGGGTGCCGGACTTCTCCTCCGCGCACTACAACAAGATGCTCTTCACCAAGGAGGGCATCACCGAGCGGGTCCGCACCGACCTGAAGGGTCCCGACGGCCAGCCCGGCTTCGACATCTCCGGCTACACGATGCGGAACATGTACGAGGAGATGTCGCACGGCGCCTACACCGTCCACGGGTCGGCGACTCCGTGGGTGAAGGTCAACCACTCCGAGGCCTACTACGGGGCCACCGTGTGCCACAAGAACGACGCGGGCGTCTACGAGGCCGGCCCGATGCAGGACATGCAGGGTCACCCCGACAACCCGCTCGGCCCCGGCCAGCTGCCGATCGACGCGGTCGCGGCGCTCGCCAAGGCGCAGCCGAACTTCCCCTGGGCCGACTACGACGTCGAGGACCAGGGCGACGTCGACGGTGACAACAACTACAACGAGCCCGACGGCGTCATCGACCACGTCGTGCTCGTCCACGCCGGGGCCGACAAGTCCGGTGGTGGCGGCGACCAGGGCACCTACGCCATCTGGGCCCACTCCTCGGCCGTGGCCGGTGGCGCGCCGATTCCCAACACCAACCTGAAGCTGTCGAACTACATCGTGCAGCCCGAGGACTCCGGGGTCGGCGTCTTCGCGCACGAGTACGGCCACGACCTCGGTCTCCCGGACCTCTACGACACCTCCGGGGCCGCGGACTCCGACGTCGACTTCTGGGACCTCATGAGCTCCGGCTCGCACTCCGGCCCCATCTTCCAGTCGATGCCGACACACATGGGCCTGTGGGACAAGTGGGTCCTCGGCTGGGCCGACCCGGTCCAGATCAAGCCCGGCACCGACACCAGGTCGGTCCAGGTCGGCCAGAGCTCTCGGCCGCTGAAGGGCACGGCTGACGGCGTCAAGGTCAACCTGCCGAACAAGGTCGTCACCATCGCCACGCCGCACAGCGGCAGCAAGATGTGGTACTCCAGCGCGGACCAGTCATGGGCCAAGAACACCCTCACGCGGGATGTCTCGGTTCCGGCCGGCTCCACCGACGCCAAGTTCTGGATGTGGAACAACTTCCACATCGAGGAGGACTGGGACTACGGCTTCGTCGAGGTCTCGACCGACGGCGGTACGACGTGGACCGAGCGCAAGGTCTACAACGAGGCCGGTGCCGAGGTCTCCACTCCTGACGGCTACGCGGACCCCAACGGCCGCATGAAGGACTACGGCGGCAAGAAGTACGGCCTCACCGGTGCCACCGACGGCTGGCAGCACCACTACGTCGACCTCAGCAGCTTCGCCGGGCAGAACGTCAAGGTCCGTCTGCTGTACTCGACAGACGCCGGGTTCGAGGACACCGGCTGGCTGGTCGACGACCTCGCTCTCACCAACGGATCCACGACGGTGTGGAGCGACGACGCCGAGACCAACAACGGCTGGACGCCGGCGGTCGGCACCTGGGTCGACACCTCAGGCACCGGTTGGGTGCTCGACACGGGCACGTCGAGCAAGGCGCAGTACTACCTCGTGGAGTGGCGCAACTTCGACGGCTTCGACAAGGGCCTGCAGTACGCCTACGACACGACCTACCAGGCCGCTGACGGCTCGTGGAAGGTCGAGAAGATCAAGTACAACGCCCCGGGCGCACTCGTCTGGTACCGGGACACCGCGCTGGGCAACGTCAACCACGTCACGGCCGGCCTCACCTCGCTGCCGAGCGGTGGCGCCAAGGGTGGTCTGCTCATCGTGGACAGCCACTTCGACCCGCTGCGCCGCACCGGCGCTGCGGCAGCGCTCGACACGTCGACGCTGAAGAACCTGCCCTCACGCCCGCAGTCCTCGAACGCCGCGTTCGGCCTCCAGCCGACCTACGCGTTCAAGGAGTGCGTGACCAACGCGGACCTGACGGTGGAGGAGTGCAACACCCACGGCCCGCAGGCCCCGGTGAGCACCTTCACCGACAACAAGGGCTGGGTACCGGGCCTCGAGTTCCGCAACGGCGGTTTCTTCTGGCGCGACGCCGACGCTTCGGTGGTCGTCCCGTCGCGGGGCAACGCGCCCTACACCACGAGGATCGTCAACCCTGACGGCAGCCCGGCAACCGGCGTCTACGGCTTGGACTTCGGCTTCACGGTCACCGGCACCGGCAACCCGGCCGACTCGGGCGTGGGCTACGGCACGGTCGTGAAGGTCGTCAAGCCGATGTTCGGCAACCAGGCGGCTCAGATCGAGATCACGCCGCCCACAGCCGTGAGCCAGGCTCGCGCCTGACTGACACCACAGCAGTACCAGCACCACCGCAGTACCAGCAGCACAGAGGCGCCGGTCCCCACCAGGGGGCCGGCGCCTCGCCGTTGGAGACCACACCAAGCGGTATGCCGCTGGGCTGCCCGTCGCCGGTTTCGGGGGCGGGCCTTCTGCGTGCTATCGTTCCGGCGCGCGGCAGGCACTCCCCAAAGTGCCGGCTCACCACCTTGTCCGGGTGGCGGAATGGCAGACGCGCTAGCTTGAGGTGCTAGTGCCCTTTATCGGGCGTGGGGGTTCAAGTCCCCCTCCGGACACCAACCAGCGAAGAAGGCCCCCACCGCGGTGGGGGCCTTCTTCGTCGCACGGAGCCGACACGGCATACCCGGCAGGCATCCTCGGACACCGTGCTGTGCCTAGGGTGGGCGGCATGACGCAGCCGACGACCCAGTCCACCACCGCCCCCACTGGTCCGGCCGACGAGGTCGTGCGGATCTGCCAGGAGCTCATCCGCATCGACTCGACCAACTTCGGGGACGGGTCGGGGCCGGGGGAGCGCGAGGCCGCCGACTACGTCGTGGGGCAGCTGCGCGAGGTGGGTCTGGAGCCGACCGTGGTCGAGAGCGCGCCCGGCCGCACCAGCGTCGTCGTGCGCCTCGAGGGAGCCGACCGCAGCCGTCCGGCGCTGTGCCTCCACGGACACCTCGACGTCGTGCCGGCCAACGCCGACGACTGGCAGGTCGACCCGTTCAGCGGTGAGCTGCGCGACGGCTGCGTCTGGGGCCGCGGCGCCGTCGACATGAAGGACATGGACGCGATGATCCTGGCGGTGGTGCGGCACCTGGCCCGCACGGGCACGAAACCGCCTCGGGACCTCGTGGTCGCCTTCTTCGCCGACGAGGAGGCCGGGGGAGTGTTCGGGTCCCACTGGGTCGTCGACCACCACCCGGAGCTGTTCGACGGCGTCACCGAGGCCATCAGCGAGGTGGGTGGCTACAGCGTGACCGTGCCGTCGGCCGACGGCGGTGCGCCGAGCCGCGCGTACCTGCTCCAGACCGCGGAGAAGGGCATCGCGTGGCTGCGGCTGCACGCCAGCGGCCGGGCCGGTCACGGGTCGGTGCCCAACCACGAGAACGCCATCGTCCGGCTGGCCGAGGCGATCAGCCGGATCAGCGCCCACCCGTGGCCCCGGGAGTACGTCGCCTCGGTGCGCCAGCTGCTCGACGGTCTGAGCGAGCTGACGGGTGTGGCCTACACCGACGACGACCCCGAGGACCTGCTCCGCCACCTCGGCGGGGCCCAGGGGTTCGTGCGCGGCACGCTGCAGGACACCGCCAACGTCACCATGGCCTCGGCCGGCTACAAGCACAACGTCATCCCGCAGGGTGCGACCGCGGCGGTCGACTGCCGCTTCCTGCCGGGCCACGAGGAGTCGCTCATGGCGACCATCCGCGACCTGGCCGGCGAGCACGTCGAGGTGGAGGTGGTGCACCGCGACATCGCCCTGGATGCGCCGTTCGAGGGACCGCTGGTCGAGGCGATGACGGCAGCCCTGCTGGCCGAGGACCCCGAGGCCCGGGTGCTGCCCTACTGCCTGTCCGGCGGCACCGACAACAAGGCGCTCAGCACGCTGGGCATCACGGGATACGGCTTCGCACCGCTGCGGCTGCCGGCCGACCTCGACTTCGCGCCGATGTTCCACGGCATCGACGAGCGCGTCCCTGTCGACGCCCTCGAGTTCGGCGCCCGGGTGCTCCTCCGGCTGGTGCAGACCTGCTGAGCCGCCCGTAGCCCGCAGGTCCGTCGCTCGTTGTGGGGGCAGACGCACTGGGGCGTCGCCACCGGGAGAGGACGGGCATGGGTCACAGCACGGCGCGCAGGGCGGTCACTCGGACAGGGGCGGCGGCGTGCGTGGCCGTGGGCCTCGCCGTGCTCGGAGCGGGAGCGGCAGGTGCCGACCCGCTGCCGGTTCCGCTGGGACAGACGGCAGCGGACCTCTCGGCTGCCCTTGAGCCGCAGGCCCAGGACGCCGACGGCGGACCCACGACCTCCCCCGAGCCCAGCCCGCTGCGCCCGCTCGACGGGGTCACCGGGCGGCTGGACGCCCTGGTCCCCGGTGGAGACGGCGCGGGTGGGGACGGCGCGGGCTCCGGCACCGGCTCGGACGAGCCCGCGGTTGACGGGGGACAGGGCCAGGGGAACGACCGGGACGACACGCAGGGAGACCGGGAGGGGGAGACGGCGCCGGCCGACGCTTCGCCCCCGCGCGACGAGCCCGGCACCGGCGCACGGGTCACGTCCGACGCCGTGACGGCCTGCGTCATCCCGACCGGATCGGGCTCCCCGGCGGTCGAGTTCGACCTGTCGGTGCTCGGGAACGACGCCGGGTCCCCGCTGGCCGAAGGCATCCCGCAGGTCTTCACCCCGTGTCCTGAGGGCGCCGTGCCGGCCGACGGCACCGTGGTCGGCGCGGACGTCGACGTCGAGGGACTGCTCGGCGCGTGCGTCCGCGTGACGCGCGAGGTGGCACCCCTGCAGACGACCCTCGTGGTGCTCGACCACGACGTGATCGCCGCCCTGTCCGAGGCCGGCCTGCCGCTCGAGCAGCTCGTCGTGCCGTGCCCGGCCGGTGCGTCCGGGGCGGGCACGCCCACCGTCCCTGCACCGAGTGGCAACGCCCCCTCGGACCGGCCCGCGAGTGCGGTGCCGTCCCTGCCCGGCCGCCTCGCCTTCACCGGCGCCGACCCCGTGCCGCTGGCCTCGCTCGCGGTGGCGCTGCTCTCGCTCGGGGCGGTGCTCACCCGACAGGCTCGACGCCTCAGGCCGTGCGCGACGCGCGGATGACGCGCCGGCGCAGCCACGTCCGCCGCACGCCGCCGAGGTAGACGCGCGTGCGGTGCAGCTCCCAGTGGCCGTACTCCGCATGATCGGCCAGCGTCTTGCGGATGTCGGCCCGGGAAACGTCCTTGCTGAACTTCAGCACCCGGTACTCGTACTCAACCATCGCCCGTCATTCTCCCCCAAGACCCGCTACGGTCGAGCCATGACGTCGGACCCGCGTGCTGCCCTTGCCACGCTGATCAACGCCCTGGAGCGTCACCTCGAGGCGTCAGCGTCCAAGAGGGGAGAGGACGACCCGGCGGTGGTTGCAGCCTTCGAGGACGTCGCCGACGCCTTCGAGAGCTACGACGACGCGCTGCTCTCGGCCTACGGCGAGATGACGCCGCTGACCGTCTTCGACGAGGACGAGATCGACGACCACTACGAGGACGAGGACGGCGACGAGGGCCTCTACTCCGGTCTCGACGACGAGGAGTACGACACCGACGACGACGAGGGCGACGAGGGCAGCGACGACGAGGACGACGAGGAAGAGGACCGGGAGCAGGAGACCTCCACCCGCTGAGCCTTCCTCAGCGGCGGTCCACCGCCGTCAGGCGGAGACCTCGTCGAGGGCCGCCACCAGCTCCTCGGGCAGGTCCAGGCTCTCGCTCGCCAGCGACGTCTTCAGCTGGGTGGTGGTGCGGGCGCCCACGATCGGGCTCACCACCCCCGGACGGTCACGCACCCAGGCCAGCGCCACCTCCGCGGGGCTGACATCGAGCCCCTGAGCGGCGATCGACAGCGCCTCCACGATGTTCGCGCTGCGCTCGTCGAGGTACCGCGCCGTGAAGCGCGGGAAGTCCCGCGACGCGGCCCGTGAGTCCGCCGGTATGCCGTGCCGGTACTTTCCGGTCAGCACGCCCCGTCCCAGCGGCGACCAGGGCAGGATCCCGAAGCCGAGGGACTGCGCGGCGCCGAGCAGCTCGTGCTCGGCGTGCCGGTTGACCAGCGAGTACTCGACCTCGTTGGCCACCAGCGGCACGCGCGCCTGCTCGAGCAGGGACAGCGCCCGGGCGCTCTGCCAGCCGGAGTAGTTCGAGACACCCACGTAGCGCGCCCGGCCCGTGTTGACCGCCCACTCCAGCGCCGAGAGCGTCTCGGTGAGCGGTGCCTCGTCGCTCCATGTGTGCACGAGCCACAGGTCGACGTGGTCCGTCCCAAGACGTTCGAGCGAGGAGTCGAGCTGGCTGAGCAGGCTGAAGCGGGAGGTGTCGACCACGCGGGTGCCCGAGCGCCGGGAGATGCCGGCCTTCGTGCACACGACGACGTCGTCCCGGTCGATCTCCTCGTCGATCATCCGCCCGAGGAACTCCTCGGCAGCGCCGTCGGAGTAGCCGTGCGCGGTGTCGACCAGGGTCCCCCCCGATGAGAGGAACGTGCGCAGCTGCTCGCTGGCGGTCTCGTAGTCGGTGCTGCGGCCCCACGTCATCGTGCCGAGGGCCAGGCGGGACACCGAGAGACCAGAGGTGCCCATTCGTCTGCGGCGCATGGGACCGCAGGCTAGCGGGCGGCGGATGACGCCACGCCGGGGCCCGCCGATAGCCTCTCCTCCCATGGACCTCGGCGTGAACCTCGGCTACTTCGGCATGGGCATGGACGCGGACAACGTCGCGGTGGCCCAGGAGGCCGAACGCCTCGGGTATGCCGTGGTGTGGGCTGCGGAGGCCTACGGCTCCGACGTGCCCACGGTGCTCGCGTGGGTGGGCGCCCAGACGGAGCGCATCGACCTCGGCGCAGCCGTCATGCAGATCCCCGCCCGCACCCCCGCGATGACCGCCATGACCGCCGCCACCCTCGACACCCTCACCGGCGGTCGGTTCCGCCTCGGCCTCGGCGTCTCCGGGCCCCAGGTGAGCGAGGGATGGCACGGCGTGCGGTTCACGTCGCCCCTGGGGCGCACCCGCGAGTACGTCGACATCGTCAGGATGGCCCTGCGGCGCGAACGGGTGTCCTACGACGGGCAGCACTTCACGCTGCCGCTGCCCGACGGCCCGGGCAAGCCGCTCAAGCTCACCATCCGGCCGCCGCGGGCCGACGTGCCCGTCTACCTCGCCGCCGTCGGCCCGAGGAACCTCGAGCTGGCGGGCGAGATCGCCGACGGCTGGCTGGCCATCTTCTTCAGCCCCGAGCACTGCGGCGCCCTGCTCGAGTCGGTGGCCGCTGGCCGTCGTCGCGCCGGCCGGGGCACCGAGGACGACCCGCTGGCCGGCTTCGACATCGCGCCCACGGTCCCTGTGTGCGTCACCGACGACCTGGAGGCGGCGGCCGCGGCGGTGAGCGGGTACGCCGCGCTGTACATCGGCGGCATGGGCTCGCGGGAGAAGAACTTCTACAACCAGCTCGCCTGCCGCATGGGCTTCGAGGAGGCCGCCCACCGGGTGCAGGAGCTGTACCTCGCGGGGCAGCACCGCGACGCGGCCGCCGCCGTGCCGTTCGAGCTCATCGACTCGACCTCGCTGATCGGTCCCCGCGAACGGATCCGCGAGCGGCTGCACCGCTACGCCGACGTCGGCGTCGGCACCCTGTCGGTGGCTCCCTTCGCGGCCTCCCTGGACGACCGGTTGCATGTCGTGCGCACCATGGCCGAGCTGATGGGGGAGACTGGCCTGTCGACCCCGGCCCCCGCCGCCGACCCTGCCGCTGACTCCGACACTGCCCCTGACTCTGCCTCCACCAAGGACGTGCTGTGACCCTGACCTACCTCGACGCGATCATCCTGGGAATCGTCGAGGGGCTGACCGAGTTCCTCCCCATCTCGTCGACCGGCCACCTGACGATCACCGAGAAGCTGCTCGGCCTCCCGGTCGACGCCAAGGCGGTCACCGCCTACACGGCGATCATCCAGCTGGGCGCCATCGCGGCGACCTTCCTCTTCTTCGCCAAGAAGATCGCCCGGCTCTTCATGGCCTGGGTGCGGGGCCTGGGCAGCGAGGAGGGACGGCGCAGCCCCGACTACATGCTCGCCTGGGCCGTCATCGTCGGCTCCCTGCCGGTCGGGGTCGTCGGTTTCCTGCTCAGGGACGTCATCGAGGGACCCTTGCGCTCGCTCTGGGTGGTGGCGGCCGCGCTCCTGCTGTGGAGCGTTGTCATGTGGGCCGCCGAGCGCCGTCACGAGGTCCTGGCTCGCCGCGGGGTGCAGCGCGGCGAGTACGACCTCACCGTTGTCGACGGCCTGGTCATCGGCCTCGTGCAGTGCCTCTCGCTCGTCCCGGGCGTCTCCCGCTCCGGCGCCACGATCTCGGCCGGCCTGCTGCGCGGCGTCGACCGCGTGACCGCCACCGAGCTCTCCTTCTTCATGGCCATCCCCGCCCTGACGGCTGCCGGCGTCTTCCAGGCAGTGGAGCAGCGCACGGACCTCGCCGAGCTCGGAGCCGGACAGATGCTCGTCGGCATCGTGGTGGCCTTCGTCGTGGCCTACGCGTCGATCGCCTGGCTGCTGAAGTACGTCGCGAACCACTCGATCATGGTCTTCGTCTGGTACCGCGTCGTGCTCGGCGTCCTGCTCGCCGGGGCGCTCGCGGCGGGCGCCATCAGCGCCACCTGACCGCGCCCGGCTGAGGCTGCTACAGCCACCCCGAGCGACGGAACGCGCGGTAGAGGCCCAGGCACACCACCGCCATGAAGGTCAGCACCGCGGGATAGCCCCAAGTCTGGCGCAGCTCCCACATGTGCTCGAAGTTCATGCCGTAGATGCCGGCCACCATGGTGGGCACCGCCGCGATCGCCACCCAGGCCGAGATCTTGCGCATGTCGCTGTTCTGCTGCACGGAGATCTGCGCCAGGTGGGCGTTCAGCACGTCCGTGAGCAGGCGGTCGTACGACTCGACGTGGTCGATGACCTTGAGCAGGTGGTCGGCGACGTCGCGCAGGAGCAGCCGCATCTCCTTGTCGGAGATGGGCGAGCGTGAGCCGTCGTGGAGCAGGCTCAGCGGACCGGCGAGCGGCACGGCAGCGCGGCGGAACTCCAGCACCTCGCGCTTGAGCCGGTAGATGCTCGCGGAGTCGACGTGGCGGGCGCCGGAGAAGACCAGCTCCTCGATCCCGTCCAGGTCGACCTGCAGCTCCTGGTCGATCGACAGGTAGTTGTCGACGATGGAGTCCATGACGGCATGGAGCACCGCGATCTCACCATGCTGGAGCTGCTCCGGGTGGGCCTCGAGCTTGCGCCGCACGTCCACCAGCGGGTTGGCCTCGCCCCGGCGCACCGTGACCACGAAGCGGTCACCGACGAAGACCATGACCTCGCCGGTCTCGACGTCGCTGGTCTCCTCCACGTAGCGCAGGGTCTTGAGCACCACGAAGATCGTGTTGTCGTAGAGCTCGACCTTCGCCCGCTGGTTGCCCTTGACGGCGTCCTCCACGGCCAGCGGGTGGAGTCGCAGCTCGTCGTTGACGAGCTCGAACTCGGCGTCGGTGGGGTCCTTGAGCCCGATCCACAGGAAGCTGCTTCGGTCGCTGTCGGCCCGGAGGGCGTCGAGCTCGTCGCTGAGGTCGCCGCAGGGCTGCCTCCGGCCGTCGCGGTACACCGCCTGGTCCATGATCACAGTCGGTACTCCACCACGTGGCAGCCGTCCTCGCACGCACCGCGACGTAGAGTGCAGGCGTGCCCATCTGCCTGCTGGTCCGCCACGGACACTCCACCGCCAACGCCGAGGGCATCCTGGCCGGTCGCCTCGACGGCGTGCTGTTGACCGACACCGGCCGCCGACAGGTGGAGGTCCTCGCCGACCGCGTCAAGGGCCTGCCCCTCGCCCGGGTGGTCAGCAGCCCCCTCGAGCGCTGCCGCGAGACTGCGCAGGCGGTGGCCGACGCCATGTCACCGGCTCTCGACGTCGAGGTCGACGAGGGGCTGTGGGAGTGCGGCTACGGCGCCTGGACCGGCCGGCTCATCACAGAGCTGGTCGACGAGCCGCTCTGGCGCGTCGTGCAGGACCACCCCAGCGCGGCCCGTTTCCCCGCCCACGACGCGTATGCCGCCGAGGGCATGCTCGAGATGCGCCACCGGGCGGTGGCGACGGTGCGTCGCCACGACGCCGAGGTGGCCGAGCGGCACGGGCCCCACGCGATGTGGGCGGCGGTCACGCACGGTGACGTCATCAAGGCGGTGCTGGCCGACGCGGCGGGCAGCCACTTCGACCACCTCCAGCGCTTTCGTGCCGACCCGGCCTCGGTGTCGGTGGTCCACTACACCGAGCGGCGGCCGTTCCTCGTGGGCGCGAACGACACCGGTTCGGACCTGTCGCGCCTCGTGCCGCCTTCCCAGCCCGAGGTTCCCGAAGGCGACGCCCCCGTCGGTGGCGGCTCGGCCGACGCCGAGCCGGCTCGCTGACCGGGGTTAGAGTTCCAGACATGTCGGTAACCGAGTTCGACCCACCCGACCGCTTCGTGGCCGGCACCGTCGGCCCGCCGGGGCAGCGCACCTTCTTCCTGCAGGCCAGCGCCGGGCGCCGCCTCTCCTCGGTGTCCCTCGAGAAGCAGCAGGTCAGCGTGCTGGCCGACCGCATCAACGACATGCTCGACAGCTACGCGGGCGGGGCCGGGGGCGACCACGCCGCGGCCGACGTCGAGGACAACGCGCCCCTGGACACCCCCATCGAGGACGAGTTCCGCGTCAACACGCTCAGCCTCGGCTGGGACGAGGACCGGCGCGTCATCGTCATCGAGTGCCTGGACCGCGACCCCGACGAGGTGGTGGTCGAGGAGGACGAGCAGGCCAGCGGGTTGCTGCCCGAAGAGCCCCGCCTCATCCGCGTGGTGCTCAACCCGGCACGGGCGCGCGCCTTCGCCCGCCGCTGCCAGGCCGTGGTCTCCGCCGGGCGCCCGCCCTGCCCCTTCTGCGGCGGTCCGCTCGAGGTCGACGGGCACATCTGCCCCCGAGCCAACGGGTACCGGCGCTGACCCGTCAGGCGCCCGACACCGCCGACGTCCTCGAGGTCCTCACCGAGGGCGAGATCAGCCTCGTCGGGCGCCTGGCCGACGCCTCCAACCACGCCTTCCTCGCCGAGGTGACTGCCCGGCAGGACACCGTCGTGGCGATCTACAAGCCGGTCGCGGGGGAGCGGCCGCTCTGGGACTTCCCCGACGGCACCCTGGCCGGCCGCGAGACCGCCGCGTTCCTGGTCTCCGAGGCCGGCGGCTGGGGCGTCGTGCCCGAGACCGTGCTGCGGCAGGGTCCGCGCGGGCCGGGATCCCTCCAGCGCTGGGTCGGCGACCCGGACGAGCCGCCGGAGTACGTCGTCGACGTCGTGGCTCCCGACGCCATCCCCCGGGGGTGGCTGCCGGTCCTGCGCGGCGAGGGGGAGGACGGCGACCCGGTCGTGGTCGTGCACGAGGACTCGCCCGCGGTGGCCCTGGTGGCCGCCTTCGACGCCGTCATCAACAACAGCGACCGCAAGGGGTCGCACCTGGTGCGTGAGGGCGGCGCCGTGCGCGGCTTCGACCACGGGGTCAGCCTCCACACCGACGACAAGCTGCGCACCGTCCTGTGGGGCTTCGCCGGTCGGGCCCTGCCCGCAGAGGAGGTCGACCGACTCCGCCGGGTCGAGCTGGCGCTGGCCGAGGGGTCCGCGCTGGAGGACTCCCTGTGCGCGCACCTGACGATCGCCGAGGTCGCCGCGCTGCGGCGCCGCGTGCGGCGCCTGCTGGAGCTGCCGGCATACCCCCTGCCCGGCCATGGCTGGCCCTCCATCCCCTGGCCGCCGCTGTAGGCGGGCGCGCACGTAGGCTTCACCCGTGATCTCCTGGCCTGCACCCTTCATCCCGGCCATTCCGGGCACCGGCCTGCCGGTGCGCGTCTTCGACACCGCGACCGGCACCGTCCGCCCGGTCGCCGCCGGCCCCACCGCCCGGATGTACGTCTGCGGCATCACTCCGTACGACGCGACCCACCTCGGCCACGCGGCCACCTACGTCACGTTCGACGTGCTGGGCCGCGCCCTGCGCGACGCCGGGCACGAGGTGCAGTACGTGCAGAACATCACCGACGTCGACGACCCCCTCATCGAACGGGCCGAGCGCGACGGGCTGCACTGGGAGCACCTCGCGACCGCGGAGGTCGCCCTCTTCCGGGAGGACATGACCGACCTGGCGATCATCCCGCCGGACCACTACATCGGCGTGGTCGAGAGCATCCGTCCGATCGCCGCCGCCGTGGGCGAGCTGCTCGACAAGGGTGCGGCCTACCGGGTGGAGACGCCGGAGTCCGAGAGCGACGACATCTACTTCGACCTCTCGTGCGACCCCGGCTTCGGCTCGGTGTCCAACTGGACCCGCGAGCAGATGATGGCCGTGTTCGCCGACCGCGGGGGCGACCCCGAGCGCCTCGGCAAGCGCGACCCGTTCGACCCCCTGCTGTGGCGCGCCGCCCGCGAGGGCGAGCCGTGGTGGGAGAACGAGCAGCTCGGGGCCGGTCGCCCCGGCTGGCACATCGAGTGCAGCTGCATCGCACTCCAGTTCCTCGGCATGTCCTTCGACATCCAGGGCGGTGGCAGCGACCTCATCTTCCCCCACCACGAGATGAGCGCGTCGCAGGCGGTTGCCCTCACCGGCGAGCGGCCGTTCGCCCGCTGCTACGTGCACCAGGCGATGGTCGGGCTCGACGGCGAGAAGATGAGCAAGTCCAAGGGCAACCTGGTGCTCGTCTCGAAGCTGCGCGCCGACGGCGTCGACCCGATGGCCATCCGGCTCGCCCTGCTCAGCCAGCACTACCGTGCCGACTGGGAGTGGACGCCGGCGCACCTCGAGCAGGCCGAGCAGCGCCTGGAGACCTGGCGAGCCGCGGTGTCGGTGAACACGGGCCCCAGCGCCGATGCGACCCTGCAGCGGGTGCGTGAGCTCGTCGCCGACGACCTCGACACCCCCGGAGCCATCGCGGCCGTGGACCGCTGGGCGCAGGAGTGCCTGCACCACGGCGGCCACGACGCCGCGGCACCGGGCATCGTCTCGCGCACCCTCGACGCCCTCCTGGGCGTCAGGCTCTAGGGCGCGTCTGCCCGGCTCAGCCTTCGTCGGGCTCAGCCGGCGTCAGGCTCGGCTCGCCCGCTCAGCCGGCCCCGGGGCCGTCGTGCCCACGGCGGCGCAGGTAGCGCTCGAACTCGCGCGCGATGGCGTCACCGCTCGCCTCGGGGAGGTCCGCGGTGTCCTGGGCCTCCTCGAGCGACTGGACGTACTCGGCCACCTCGTCGTCGGTCTCGGCGAGCTCGTTGATGCCCCGCTCCCACGCCTTGGCTGCCTCGGGGAGGTCGCCGTGCGGGATGGGGGAGTCGATCAGCTCCTCGAGCTTGGACACCAGCGCCAGCGTCGCCTTCGGCGACGGGGAGTGCCCGGCGTAGTGCGGCACCGCCGCCCAGCAGGAGATCGACTGCAGCCCTGCCTGGGTGGCGGCGTCGGCCAGCACACCCACGATGCCGGTCGGGCCCTCGTACTTGCTGGCCTCGAGGTCGTAGCGGTGCAGGACGTCCTCGCTGTCGGAGGTCGCCGTCACCGGGATGGGCCGGGTGTGGGCGACGTCGGCCATCAGGGCCCCGAGGGTGAAGACGCTGCTCACGCCGGCCTGCTGCGCGAACTCCATCAGCTCGATCGTGAACGCGCGCCAGCGGAAGGAGGGCTCGATCCCCTGCACGAGGATGACGTCACGGCCGATGCCCGGGGTGGTGGCCAGCAGGATGCGCGTGGTGCGCCAGCTGATCCGCCGGCGCCCCTCGTCGAGGACCACGCGCGGCCGGTTGACCTGGAAGTCGTAGTAGTCCTCGGGGTCGAGGGCCGCGATGGGCTCGGCGTCCCAGAGGTCGATGAGGTGGTCGACCGCGGCGGTGGCCGCCTCTCCGGCATCGTTCCACCCCTCGAAGGCGGCGATCATGACCGGGTCGCGCAGCTCCGGGACGTCCTCGAGTTCGATCACCCAATGCCTCCTGTAGGTTCCTCCAGCACTGCCCAGCCTACGGAATGCGGCCCCGGGCGCGAGGGTCAGTCTCAGTAGACTCGCCGGGACCTCGCCTCGCCGACCGGAAGGCACCCCCGCTGTGGACACCGCCACTCGCCCCACCACCCACCGCCGGCTGCCGGCGGCCGTGCTCTGGGACATGGACGGCACGCTGGTCGACACCGAGCCGTACTGGATCCACGGCGAGCACACCCTGGTCGAGGCCTACGGCGGGACCTGGTCGGAGGAGTACGCGCACCAGCTCGTGGGCAACGACCTCATGGTGTCCGCCGAGTTCATCCGGGCCAACTCCCCGGTGACGCTCTCACCGGTCGAGATCATCGAGGAGCTGCTCGAGCACGTCATCCGCCAGGTCCGCGAGCACGTGCCGTGGCGCCCGGGAGCCCGCGAGCTGCTGTTCGGCCTCGTCGAGGCCGGCGTGCCCTGCGCCCTGGTGACCATGTCGTGGCGCTCGCTCGCCGAGGCGGTGGTGGAGGCCCTGCCGGACGGCACCTTCACCGCGCTCATCACCGGTGACGAGGTCGAGCACGGCAAGCCCCACCCGGAGCCCTACCTCGCCGCCGCCCGGGCGCTCGGGGTCGACCTGGCCGACTGCGTGGCGATCGAGGACTCCCCGACCGGGGTGCGCTCGGCCGTCGACGCCGGCGTGCCCACGCTCGCCGTGCCGCACGTCGTGCCGGTGCCGCGGATGGCGGGCTCGGTGCAGGTGCCCTCCCTGCGCGGCCTGGCCCCGGAGGACCTGCTGCCGGTGTTCGTCGGCGCCTGACGCAGCCTCGCCGGGAGGGCTCCGGCGTCAGCCCTCGAGAACAGTCAGCCCTCGAGGCACAGTCAGTCCTCGGCGAGCTCGGCCTCACCCGAGCGGGCCGGGTCGAGCGCGAGGGTGGCCGCGTGCTCGGGGAGCGGCGGGGGAGTGCCACCCCATTCCGGGCACAGGGCACGGTGGTCGCACCAGTCGCACAGGCGCGAGGTCCGTGGTCGCCAGTCGCCGGTCTCGGCGGCGCGCTGGATGGCCGCCCACAGGGCCCTCAGCTTGCGCTCGGTGGCGCGCAGGTCGGCCTCGTCGGGGCTGTAGCGCACGGTCTCGCCGTTGCCGAGGTAGACCAGCTGGAGCATGAGGGGCACCTCGCCGCGCAGGCGCCACAGCACGAGGGCGTAGAACTTCATCTGGAACAGCGCCTTGCCCTCGAACAGCTCGGAGGGAGAGCGGCCCGTCTTGTAGTCGACGACGCGCATCGCACCGTTGGGGGCGATGTCGAGCCGGTCGACGTAGCCCCGGAGGGTCAGGCCGTCGAAGTCGGCCTCGACGTAGAGCTCGCGCTCGGCCGGCTCGAGGGCCCGCGGGTCCTCCAGCGTGAACCAGCGCTCGATCAGCGCGGTCGCCTCGGCGTACCACGAGTCGTGGCTGGGCAGGCCGTCGTCGTGGTCGTCGACGAGCGAGGCGAGGTCGGGCTCGAGCTCCTTGAGCGACTGCCACACCGGGCCGACGAGGGCCGTGGCGGCCTCGGGTGTGCGCTCGTGCGCCGGCAGGTCGAAGAGCCGCTCCAGCACGGCGTGCACGAGGGTGCCGCGGGCGGCGGCCGGGCTCGGGGGCGAGGGCAGCCGGTCGATGACCCGGAACCGGTAGAGCAGCGGGCACTGCATGAAGTCCGAGGCCCGGCTGGGCGAGAGGGCGGCAACCATGGGTCGAACGGTAGGGGGTGCCACCGACACTCCCGTCGTCTCCTCCGTCACCGGATCAGTCCTCCGGCTGGTAGCCGAGGTTGGGGGAGAGCCAGCGCTCGGCCTCGGCGAGGCTCCACCCCTTGCGCTCCGCGTAGTCCTCGACCTGGTCGCGCCCGAGCCGCCCGACGACGAAGTACTGCGACTGCGGGTGCGAGAAGTACCAGCCGCTGACGGACGCGCCGGGCCACATGGCCATCGACTCGGTCAGCTCGATGCCGGTGTTCTGCTCCACCTCGAGCAGGCGCCAGAGCGTGTGCTTCTCGGTGTGGTCCGGGCAGGCGGGGTAGCCCGGCGCGGGGCGGATGCCGGCGTACTCCTCCCGGATCAGCGCGCCGTTGTCGAGGTGCTCGTCCGGGGCGTAGCCCCACATCTCGCGCCGGACCCGCTCGTGCATCCGCTCGGCGAACGCCTCGGCCAGGCGGTCCGCGAGCGACTCGAGCAGGATCGCGCTGTAGTCGTCGAGCCCGGCCTTGAACTCCATCACCTTGTCGCTGCTGCCCAGGCCGGCGGTCACCGCGAAGGCGCCGATGTAGTCCTGCAGTCCGCTCTCGCGCGGGGCGACGAAGTCGGCCAGCGCCCGGTTGGGCACGCCGTGGCGGTGGGCTCCCTGCTGGCGCAGTGTGCGCAGGGTGGTGAGGACCTCGGAGCGGTGCTCACCGGCATACACCTCGATGTCGTCCTCGCCCACGGCGTTGGCGGGGAAGAGCCCGATGACCCCGTTGGCGGTGAGCCAGCGCTCCTCGGCGATGCGGTCGAGCATGCGCTGGGCGTCGTCGAAGAGCCTGCGGGCGGCGTCACCCGACGCGGGGTTGTTGAGGATGTCGGGGAACGACCCCTTCATCTCCCAGGCGTTGAAGAAGGGCTGCCAGTCGATGTACTCGCGCAGCTCGTCGAGGCTGTAGCCGTGGAACCGGCGGATGAACTGGGTCGCGTCGCGGTGCCAGTGCGTGTCGGGCCGGCCGGACCAGATGTCCTTGGCCTGCTGGGCGAGGAGGTGCGGTCGCGGGGGGCGGTAGGCCGACCAGTCGACCGGGGTGCGGTTGGCCCGGGCCTGTTCCAGGGGGAGCAGCGGCCGCTCGTTCTGCTTCGCGGCGAACCGCTTGCGGATGGACTCGTAGTCGGCGTCGACCTCTGCCATGAGCCTCGGGCGTGCCTCGTCCGACAGCAGCTGGGAGACCACCGGCACGGAGCGGGAGGCGTCCTTCACCCACACGACCGGTCCGTGGTACTTCCCGTCGACCTTCACGGCGGTGTGGGCGCGCGAGGTCGTCGCACCACCGATGAGCAGGGGGATCTCGAAACCCTGGCGCTCCATCTCGGCGGCGAAGTTGACCATCTCGTCCAGCGACGGCGTGATCAGGCCCGAGAGCCCGATGACGTCGGCGCCCTCCGCCTTCGCGGCGTCGAGGATCTTCTGGGCCGGCACCATGACGCCGAGGTCGACGACGTCGTAGTTGTTGCACTGGAGCACGACGCCGACGATGTTCTTGCCGATGTCGTGCACGTCGCCCTTGACCGTGGCCATGACGACCTTGCCCTTGGTGCGCTCGGCGTCGCCGGGCTTCTTCTCCGCCTCGATGTAGGGGATGAGGTGGGCCACCGCCTTCTTCATGACCCGGGCGGACTTGACCACCTGGGGCAGGAACATCCGCCCCGACCCGAAGAGGTCGCCCACGACGTTCATGCCGTCCATGAGGGGGCCCTCGATCACCTCGATGGGGGCACCGCCGCGCGCGGCGATCTCGACCCGCAGCTCCTCGGTGTCGGCCTCGACGTGCTCGTCGATGCCCTTGACGAGGGCGTGCGTGATCCGCTCGGACACGGGCAGCGCGCGCCACTCCTCGGTGGCTGCCTCCTGTGAGGGGCCCGTGCTGGCGAACCGGTCGGCGATCTCGAGCAGCCGCTCCGTCGAGTCGGGCCGCCGGTTGAGCACGACGTCCTCGATCCGCTCGCGCAGCTCGGGGTCGATCTCGTCGTAGACGACGAGGGCACCGGCGTTGACGATGCCCATGTCCATGCCCGCCTTGATGGCGTGGAAGAGGAAGACCGCGTGGATCGCCTCGCGGACCGGGTTGTTGCCCCGGAAGGAGAAGGAGACGTTGGAGACACCGCCGGAGACGAGGGCGCCGGGCAGGTTCTGCTTGATCCAGCGGGTGGCCTCGATGAAGTCCGTGCCGTATGCCGCGTGCTCCTCGATGCCCGTCGCCACCGCGAAGATGTTGGGGTCGAAGATGATGTCCTCGGCGGGGAACCCGACCTCCTGCGTCAGGATGTCGTAGGCCCGCTGGCAGATCTCCTTGCGACGTTCGAGGCTGTCGGCCTGGCCCTCCTCGTCGAAGGCCATGACCACGACGGCCGCGCCGTGGCGTCGGCACAGCCGGGCCTGCTCGATGAACGGCTCGACGCCCTCCTTCATCGAGATGGAGTTGACGATCGGCTTGCCCTGGACGCACTTCAGGCCGGCTTCGATCACCTCCCACTTGGAGGAGTCGATCATCACGGGCACGCGGGAGATGTCGGGCTCGCTCGCGACGAGCTTGACGAAGCGGTCCATCGCCGCGACGCCGTCGATCATGCCCTCGTCCATGTTGATGTCGATGACCTGGGCACCGGCCTCGACCTGCTGCCGTGCGACGTTGAGGGCGGTGGTGTAGTCCTCGGCCTGGATGAGCTTGCGGAACCGGGCCGAGCCCGTGATGTTGGTGCGCTCGCCGACGTTGACGAAGAGCGACTCCGCGGTGACGGTGAGCGGTTCGAGCCCGGCCAGGCGCAGGGCCGGCGCCGCGTTCGCGGGCTCGCGCACCTGCTTGCCCCGGGCCGCCTCGGCGATGGCCTTGATGTGCTCGGGGGTGGTGCCGCAGCAGCCGCCCAGCAGGTTCACCAGGCCGGCGTCGGCGAACTCCTCGATCACCGCGGCCATCTGGGCGGGCGTCTCGTCGTACTCGCCGAACGCGTTGGGCAGACCGGCGTTGGGGTAGCAGGAGATGAACGTGTCGGCCACGCGGGAGAGCTCGGCGACGTAGGGCCGCATCTCGGCCGCGCCGAGCGCGCAGTTCAGCCCCACGGCGACGGGACGCGCGTGGCGCACGGAGTTCCAGAAGGCCTCGGTCACCTGGCCCGACAGGGTGCGGCCGGAGGCGTCGGTGATGGTGCCCGAGATGATGACGGGCCAGCGGCGCCGGTGCTCCTCGAAGAGCGTCTCGAGGGCGAAGATCGCGGCCTTGGCGTTGAGGGTGTCGAAGATCGTCTCGACGATGAGGACGTCGACGCCGCCGTCGACCAGGCCCCGGGCCTGCTCGAGGTAGGCCTCCACCAGCTCGTCGTACGTGATGTTGCGCTTGCCCGGGTCGTTGACGTCCGGGGAGATCGACGCCGTGCGGTTGGTCGGGCCCAGCGCACCCATCACCCAGCGCGGGCGGTCAGGGGTGCGCGCCATCGCCTCGTCGCACGCCTGCCGCGCCAGCCGGGCCGAGGCGAGGTTGAGCTCGTAGGCGAGGTCCTCCATGCCGTAGTCGGCCAGGGAGACCCGCTGGGCGTTGAAGGTGTTGGTCTCGAGGAGGTCGGCGCCGGCGTCGAGGTAGGACTGGTGGATGGCCCGGATCGCGTCGGGGGCGGTCAGGCTCAGCAGGTCGTTGTTGCCGCGCAGGTCGCTCGACCAGTCCGCGAAGCGCTCGCCGCGGTAGTCCTGCTCCCCGAGGCCGAGGTGCTGGATCATCGTGCCCATCGCGCCGTCCATCACGAGGATGCGCTCGCGCAGGGCGGCGCTCAGCGGTTCGGTGGCGTCCGGACGGTGGTCAGGTGAGACAGGCACCCGACCAGTATGTCCGGTCGGGTCACGGCGGGTCGGGGGTGCTCACGTAGTGTCAGCCCATGGCACAGACCGCCGGGACCAGACGCACCAGCCGCGGCCCCGGCGTGCGGGTGGCCACGATCGGTGGGGTCCCTGTCTACATCGGTGGCAGCTGGGCCCTCATCGCCGTCGTCCTCATCGCACTGTTGGGGCCGTCCATCGCGCGCAGCCGGCCCGACCTGGGGGTCCTGGCCTACGGAGTCGCCGCCCTCGTGGCAGTCCAGCTGCTCATCGCCGTGCTGGTGCACGAGGCGGCCCACGCCATCGCCGCCCGCGCGTTCGGCCTGCCGGTCCTGCGGGTCGTGGCCGACCTCTGGGGCGGCCACACCGCCTTCGAGTCGGGCAAGTCGACCCCGGGCGCCGCTGCGGTCATCGCAGCGGTCGGTCCGCTGGCCAACGGCCTGCTCGCGCTGCTCGCCTGGCTGGCGCTCCAGACCGGACCCACCGGCATACCGAACACGTTGCTCGGCGGCTTCGCCGTGCTGAACGCCGCGCTGGCGGCGTTCAACCTCCTGCCCGGGCTGCCGCTCGACGGCGGGCAGCTGGTGGAGTCCCTCGTCTGGAAGGTGACCGGCAGCCGGCCCCGGGGCATGGTCGTCGCCGGCTGGTGCGGCCGGGTCGTCACGGTGCTGGTCATCCTCTACGTGCTGGGTCGCCCCCTGGCGATGGGCCGGCAGATCGACCTGTTCGACCTCGGCTGGGCGATGTTCATCGCCGTGTTCATGTGGGCCGGCGCGTCCGCGGCCATCCGTGGGGGGCAGGTGCTGGGCGCGGTGCAGCAGGTCTCGGTCGCCGAGGTGCTCCGCCCCGCGCTCGCCGTGCCCGAGTGGGAGCGGCTCGACAACGTTCTCGCCCAGTGGGTGCACGGCCAGGTCGTCGTCGTGCTCGACGCGTCCGGCCGGCCCACCGCCCTCGTCGAGCCGGAGGCCGTCGGGCACGTCCCGCACGGCCGCTACGCCGAGACCGGCATGACGGCGGTGTCGAGGCCGCAGCCGCCGGGATGGGCCGTCGACGCCGGGCCGGGTGACGACATCGTGCCCGTCATCACCGCCATGCAGACCCTCGGCACCCCGCTGGTGGCCGTCAGCCACCAGGGACGCTTCCTGGGCATCGTCACCGCCGAGGACGTCAACCGCGCCGTCGACCGCCTCTGAGCCTTCGGGGCGCTACCGGGTCGTCCGGACCACCGCTGGGCCACAACTAGACTGGCGCGCCATGACCAGCGCCGAGCATCCCGACACCCCCTCCGGCCCCGTTGGCGCCACCCTGCGCCGCGGGCCCTTCGCGGTGGGGGAGCGGGTGCAGCTGACCGACCCCAAGGGACGCCTGCACACCATCACGCTGGAGCCGGGCCGCGAGTTCCACACCCACCGCGGCCGCCTCGCCCACGACGACCTCATCGGCGCCCCCGACGGCTCCGTGGTCAGGAACACCGCCGGGGTCGAGTACCTCGCGCTGCGGCCCCTGCTGTCGGACTACGTCATGTCGATGCCGCGCGGCGCGGCAGTCGTCTACCCCAAGGACGCCGGCCAGATCGTCACGATGGCCGACATCTTCCCCGGTGCCAAGGTCGTCGAGGCAGGCGTCGGCTCCGGCGCGCTCTCGATGTCGCTGCTGCGGGCGGTCGGCGAGCAGGGCAGCGTGCACTCGTTCGAGCGGCGCGAGGACTTCGCCGACATCGCCAGGGGCAACGCCCGCGCCTTCTTCGGCGTCGACCACCCGGCCTGGCAGGTGACCGTCGGCGACCTGGTCGAGGAGCTGCCGGAGGCGGTCGAGGCGGCCAGCATCGACCGGGTCGTGCTCGACATGCTCGCCCCCTGGGAGTGCCTGGACGTCGTCGCCGACGCACTGCTGCCCGGCGGCGTGCTCATCTGCTACGTCGCCACCGCCACCCAGCTCTCGCGGGTGGCCGAGGCGATCCGCGACCACGGCGGGTTCACCGAGCCCGAGGCCTGGGAGTCGCTGGTGCGCGGCTGGCACCTCGAGGGCCTGGCGGTGCGGCCCCAGCACCGGATGCACGGCCACACCGGCTTCCTCATCACCACGCGCCGGCTGGCGCCCGGCGTGACGCCGCCGCTGCGCAAGCGCCGCCCCGCCAAGGGTGCCTACGGCGAGGAGGGTGCCGTCGACACCGCGGACCACCAGTCCTTCGGCCAGACCGGGGACTGGAGTCCCGAGGACATCGGCGAGCGGACCCCCTCGGACAAGAAGGTCCGCAAGGTGCGCCGATCTGTGACCCAAACCTCCGTGAACGAGGGGTAGTTCGGCGTTAGGGTCGGTTATCGGCCGCCGAAAGCGGTCGGACCTTCGAAGTGAGGGAGCCGACATGAGCGACAAGACGAGCCACCGCGACCCTGACGACCACGCCGAGGAGCGGCGTCAGCAACGTCTGCTCGCCGAGGAGGTGGCGGCGCTGCGCCAGCGGCTGGCCGACGCCCCCGCCCGCTCCCGCGAGCTCGAGACGAAGGTGCTCCAGCTCCAGTCGAACCTCGCGACCATCTCCTCCCAGAACGAGCGCCTGGTGCGCACGCTCAAGGAGGCCCGAGAGCAGATCGTCACCCTCAAGAGCGAGGTCGACCGGCTGGCCCAGCCGCCGGCCGCCTACGGCATCGTCCTGGAGTCCTACGACGACGCCACCGTCGACATCCTGACCGGCGGCCGGAAGATGCACGTGGCGGTGAGTCCGGCGGTCGACCCGGGCGAGCTGTCCTCCGGTCGCGAGGTCCGCCTCAACGAGGCCATGAACGTCGTCGCCACCTGCGGGTTCGAGCGGATCGGCGAGGTCGTCATGATCAAGGAGCTGCTCGACGACGACCGCGTGCTCGTGGTGGCGCACGCCGACGAGGAGCGCGTCGTGCGGATGGCCGAGTCCCTCGTCGGCGAGCCGATCCGGGTCGGCGACGCCCTCATGCTCGAGCCCCGCTCCGGCTTCGTCTACGAGCGGATCCCGAAGGCCGAGGTCTCCGAGCTCGTGCTCGAGGAGGTCCCCGACATCGACTACGAGGACATCGGTGGCCTGGCTGGCCAGATCGAGGCGATCCGCGACGCCGTCGAGCTGCCCTACCTGCACCCCGACCTGTTCCTCGAGCACAAGCTCAAGCCGCCGAAGGGAGTGCTGCTCTACGGCCCGCCCGGCTGTGGCAAGACGCTGATCGCGAAGGCGGTCGCGTCCTCGCTCGCCCGCAAGGTGGCGGAGAGGGAGGGCAAGCCGGTCGGCAAGTCGTTCTTCCTCAACATCAAGGGCCCCGAGCTGCTCAACAAGTACGTCGGCGAGACCGAGCGCCACATCCGGCTCATCTTCCAGCGGGCCCGCGAGAAGGCCTCCGGCGGCACGCCCGTCGTGGTGTTCTTCGACGAGATGGACAGCCTGTTCCGCACCCGTGGCTCGGGCGTCTCCTCGGACGTCGAGACCACGATCGTGCCCCAGCTGCTCTCGGAGATCGACGGTGTCGAGCGCCTCGAGAACGTCATCGTCATCGGCGCCTCCAACCGCGAGGACATGATCGACCCCGCGATCCTGCGGCCCGGCCGCCTCGACGTGAAGATCAAGATCGAGCGCCCGGACGCCGAGAGCGCCCGCGACATCTTCACCAAGTACCTCGTGGCAGACCTCCCGCTGCACGAGCACGACCTCGCCGAGCACGGCGGCTCGCCGCAGGCGACGGTCGACGCGATGATCACCGCAGCCGTCGAGCGGATGTACTCCGAGATCGAGGAGAACCGCTTCCTCGAGGTGACCTACGCCAACGGCGACAAGGAGGTCCTCTACTTCAAGGACTTCAACAGCGGCGCGATGATCCAGAACATCGTCGACCGTGCGAAGAAGATGGCCATCAAGGACTTCCTCACCCAGGGCCAGCGCGGCATCCGCGTCGACCACCTGCTGGCCAGCTGCGTCGACGAGTTCAAGGAGAACGAGGACCTGCCCAACACGACGAACCCCGACGACTGGGCGCGCATCTCCGGCAAGAAGGGCGAGCGGATCGTCTACATCCGCACCCTCATCACCGGGAAGTCGGGCACGGAGCCGGGTCGGTCCATCGACAACGTGGCCAACACCGGCCAGTACCTCTAGGGCTGCCTCGTGGGGGACCGGTGGAGGACCACCGGTCCGCCCGAGGACGCCTACTCGCGCGTCACCCGTGACCTCGCGGTCGTGTATGCCGGGTTGCCGGCAGCGCTGGACGCGCACCTGGAGCGCTTGGTCACCGACTACGACGCCACGCTGCGCGAGGCGTCCTTCGAGGAGCTGCCGCGGGGCCCAGTCGAGCAGCCGCCCCGCGACGGCAGGGCTGTCGTCGTGGCGCCGGTCGACCCGCGCTGCCTGAGCCTGTGGCTCGTGCTCACGGACACCCCCACCCTCTGGGGGTGGACGGCGGGGCCGAGCTGGTTCGGGCTGCCGCAGTGCTCGTGCGACGCCTGCGACACCGACCTCGAGGAGCTCCTGCGGGAGGTCGACCAGGTCGCCGAGGCCGCCAGTGGCGGGATGTCGCGGCAGGTCTCAGGCCTGCGCCGGGTCCGCGTCGACGACCGGGGCCCGTCGTGGGCGAGCACGTCGTGGTTCGAGCGGTCGGAAGCCCGAACGCTCGGCCTCCGGCGGGGTCGGTGGAACTGGCCACCGTGGCCCCGCCGGACGGCCGACGGTGCCTGACCCCTCGCTCTGCCTCCAGGGACGGCCACGTCGAAACGGGCATACCGCTGATGTCGGACAGGTCGGGGAAGTCCGACTATGGATTCGCCCGGCGCCGGGTCAAGGAAGGGTAAGGAAGCAGGCCGTCGGCCTCGTGCGCTCCTACCCTTGACGCATGATCCCTCGGTACGCCCTCTGCAACGGAGGCACTCGCGACGGCAAGCGGTACCCGCTGCACCGCGAGATCCGCCCGGGGTACGAGTTCACGTGGGACGGCTCCACCTACCGGGTCATCCGCCGAGTGGTGCAGACGGGCGCCGGCCCCATGTGGGTCGCGACCGCCGCCTGAGCAGCGACCACCCCAGGCGCCAGCCCACCAGCAGCGCCTCCAGCACCACCGTCGCCACCACCACGAACGCGGGATCCGTGCCCGACCCGGTGGCCCTGCGCAGCAGCATGCCCCCGGCGACTGCCGCCAGCGCGACGACAGCCCCCTCCAGCGTGGCCTGCCCGACCGCGCGATCGCGTGGGGCCGGCCAGTGGCCGCGCCAGGCTCGCACGACCAGCCAGCCCCCGCAGCCCCCGGCGAGGAACGGCCAGGCAGTGCCCAGCACCCCTGCGGGCGTGACCCCCTCCGCGTGGCTCGACCGGCCGGCGGCGGCGAAGAGCAGCACGGCCACCGCGTCGGCCACCACGGCGGCGACGATCGCCCAAGGGCCCGGCCTCACGCGTGGACGGGGTCGAACAGGGTGGGCCGCGGCGGGGCGTGCGACGGGTCGACGCCGTCGAACAGGCTGCTGACCGACTCGCCGGCATGGATCCGGGAGATCGCCTCGGCGAACAGACCGGCCACCGAGCGCACCCGCAGCTCCGGCCAGCCCGCCGGGGCGGGCACGGTGTCGGTGGTGACGACCTCACTGATCATGGGGTGGCCGCGCAGGCGCTCGACCGCCCGGCCCGCGAACAGCCCGTGGGTGCAGGCCACCGCTGCCTCGCGGCACCCCTGCTCGGAGAGCCGCTCGAGCAGCTCGACGATCGAGCCGCCGGTGGCGATCTCGTCGTCGAGGATGATGGCGCGCTTGCCCGCGACGTCACCGACGATGGCGTCGATGACCACCCGGTCGTCGCCCAGCCGCTGCTTGCTGCCCGCGGCGACCGGCAGCCCCAGCAGGCGGGCGAACTGGGTGGCAGTCTTGGCGTTGCCGAGGTCCGGCGAGACCACGACGCTGTCGCGCAGGTCGTGGTCGCGGAAGTGTTCGGCAAGCACCCCGATGGCGGTGAGGTGGTCGACCGGCACCGAGAAGAAGCCGTGGACCTGGGGGGCGTGGAGCGTCATGGTCAGCACCCGGTCGACCCCGGCGGTGCCGAGCATGTCGGCCACGAGGCGGCCCCCCAACGAGATGCGCGAGGCGTCCTTCTTGTCGGAGCGCGCGTAGGCGTAGTGGGGGATGACGGCGGTGATCTGCGCGGCGGACGCCCCCCGGGCCGCGTCGATCATGAGCAGCAGCTCCATCAGGTGGTCCTGCGTCGGGGGGACCAGCGGCTGGACGATGTAGACGTCGCGCTGGCGGCAGTTCGCCAGCAGCTGGGCCTGGAGACAGTCGTTGCTGAACCGGCTCGTCTCTGCGGGGGAGAGTGGCACCGACAGCTCGGCACAGATGTGCGCGGCGAGCTCGCGGTGGGCGCTGCCGGAGAACACGACGATGTCGCGCATGGGGACGGTCTCCTCGAGGGTAGGGGCCGCGCTGCTGCTCGCAGACTATCCGGACTGCCGCTCGCCGTCTGCTCGAGCGGCATACAGGTGGGAGCGCAGCTCCTGCACCAGCTCCGCCCGGTGCTGCGCACCCACGGCGACCGCGCCGGGGAACGAGGCGAAGCCGTGCGGAACCCGCACGTAGTTGGTCGCCCGCGCCTCGACCCCGGCTCCCCGCAGGGCCGCGGCGTAGCGCAGGCCGTCGTCGCGCAGGGGGTCGAGGTCGGCGGTCTGGACGAGGGCCGGCGGCAGTCCCCGAAGGTCGGCGAACAGCGGCGAGAGCATCGGGTCGCGCCGGTCGGCACCGTCAGGCAGGTAGTGCCGCTGGAAGGCGAGGATGTTCGCCCGGGTCAGCACGGGGGCGTCGGCGTTCTCCTCCACCGAGGGGGAGGAGAGGGTCTGGTCCAGCCCGGGGTAGATCAGCGCCTGGTGGCGAAGACGCGGGCCGCCTGCGTCGCGGGCCGCGAGCGCGACGACCGCTGCGAGGTTGCCGCCGGCGCTGTCGCCGCAGACGGCGAGCCGCGAGGTGTCGGCACGCAGCACGTCCCCGTGCTCCGCGACCCAGCGCGTCGCGTCGATGCAGTCGTATGCCGCGGTGGGCGCCTTGCACTCGGGTGCGAGGCGGTAGTCGACGCTCACGACGACCGCCCGGACCTCCCGGGCCAGGTGGGTGCACAGCGGGTCGTACATGACCACGTTGCCCTGCACCCAGCCACCTCCGTGGAAGTACAGGACGACGGGCACGTCGGTCTCGGTGTCGCGGACGGATCGGGGACGGTAGATGCGCAGCGGGACCTCGTAGCCGTCGCGGGCCGGTGCCGTGCCGTAGGTGACGCCCACCGAGCGGCCGACCGCCCCGGTGACCCACGAGAACGGCGGGCGCCCGGGGTAGGAGCGCCCACGCCGGGCCTGGATCTGCTGGAGGTCCAGGCCCTCTATCGGCCGGTGCACGAAGCGGTCGAGCACGGCCGTGAAGCCGGCGGTCAGGGGCGACATGGCACGGGGGGAGTGGCGCACCGGCCCATCCTCGCCGCCGGGGCAGGCGCCGACACCCCGTCCGGTACGTGGGCTGCGTCACGCCCTTCCCGGCGCGCGGGCGCGGCGACGCTTAGGGTGCTCCCATGGAGGTTGTCGCATGACCGTCCGCCGCGTCATGGGAGTCGAGACCGAGTACGGGATCTCGGTGCCCGGTGACCCCGCGGCCAACCCGATGCTGCTCTCGGGCCAGGTGGTGCACGCCTACGCCTCCGCCCAGGGGATCCGGGCCGCCCACGCGTCCTGGGACTACGCCGACGAGGCGCCCCTGCGCGACGCCCGGGGCTTCGAGATGGGCCGCGGCGCCGCCGACGCCAGCCAGCTGACCGACGAGGACGACCCGTCGCTCGCCAACGTGGTGCTGACGAACGGGTCCCGGCTGTACGTCGACCACGCCCACCCGGAGTACAGCTCACCGGAGGTGACGTCCCCACGCGCCGCCGTGGCCTGGGACCGGGCGGGCGAGCTCATCATGCGCGAGTCGGTGCGCCGGCTGTCGCAGGTGCCTCCCGGGGTCAACCTCTACAAGAACAACACCGACGGCAAGGGGGCCTCCTACGGCACCCACGAGAACTACCTGATGCGCCGCGAGACGCCGTTCAGCGAGATCGTGCGCCACCTCATCCCGTTCTTCGTCGCCCGGCAGGTCATGTGCGGCAGCGGCCGCGTCGGCATCGGCCAGGACTCGCGCACCGCCGGCTTCCAGATCAGCCAGCGCAGCGACTTCTTCGAGGTGGAGGTGGGCCTCGAGACCACCTTGAAGCGGCCCATCGTCAACACCCGCGACGAGCCGCACGCCGTGGCCGACCTCTACCGCCGCCTGCACGTCATCATCGGCGACGCCAACCACTGCGACGTCGCCAACCTGCTCAAGCTCGGCACGACGTCCCTGGTGCTTGCGATGGTCGAGGACCACGCCATCGACGAGGACCTCACCGTCAGCCGGCCGGTGCACACCCTCCACCGGGTCAGCCACGACCCGACCTGCCGCGAGCTCGTCGAGCTGCGCGACGGCACGAAGCTGACCGCCGTCCAGCTGCTGTGGCGCTACCACGAGCTCGCCGAGAAGTGGCTCGAGGAGCGCTACGCCGGCGAGCTCGACGACGACACGGCCGAGGTCATGCAGTGGTGGGGCCTGGTGCTCGACCGGCTCGAGCGTGACCCCATGCAGGCGGCCCGGGAGGTCGACTGGGTCGCCAAGCTGAAGGTGATGCAGGGCTACATCGACCGCGACGGCCTGGAGTGGTCCGACCACCGCCTGCGGGCCATCGACATCCAGTGGTCCGACGTCCGCCCCGACAAGGGGCTGTTCCACCGCCTGCGGGCCGCCGGGCACTTCGAGGAGCTCGTCACCGACGACGAGGTCCTGCACGCGGTGCACGAGCCGCCCGTCGACACCCGGGCCTACTTCCGGGGCAAGTGCCTCGAGAAGTACCCCGACCAGATCGCCGCTGCCTCGTGGGACTCGGTCATCTTCGACGTGCCGGGGCACACCTCCCTGCAGCGGGTGCCGATGCTCGAGCCGTTGCGCGGAACCCGCGCCACGGTCGGCCCGTTGCTCGACCGGAGCCCTGACGCCGCCACCCTTCTTCGCGAGTTGGCATCGGCATCGGGCTAGGGTCGCACTAGTGTCGTCGACAGAGGTCGTCACACGGACACACCAGCGGAGGTCACGACATGCCAAGCCAGGAGCAGAGCCGGCCGCAGCGGCGCGACGACGCGCCCGACGAGGCGCCTGAGCCCACCCCGGCGTCGCCGGAGGCCAGCGCCCGCAAGGAGAACCTCGACAGCGACATCGACAGCGTGCTCGACGAGATCGACGGTGTCCTCGAGTCCAACGCCGAGGAGTTCGTGCGTGGGTTCGTCCAGAAGGGCGGCCAGTGACTCTCGGACCCGACGCCGGGAGGCTCCCCGCGGCATACCTCGCGACAGGCTCCTCCTCCTTCACCGAGTTCCTCGGGGCCCACGCCCCACAGCTGCTGCCCTCCCGGCGCACCCTGCCCGCCGGGAGCTTCGAGGCGCCGCACGGCACGACCATCGTCTCGGCGACCTTCGCCGGCGGCGTGGTCATGGCCGGCGACCGCCGGGCGACGATGGGCAACATCATCGCCAACCGCGACATGGAGAAGGTCTTCGCCGCCGACGAGTACTCCGCCGTCGGCATCGCGGGGACGGCCGGCATCGCGATCGAGCTGGTCAAGCTGTTCCAGGTCGAGCTCGAGCACTACGAGAAGATCGAGGGCGCGCTCCTGTCCCTCGAGGGCAAGGCCAACCGCCTCGCCTCCATGATCCGCGCGAACCTCGCCATGGCGATGCAGGGCCTGTCGGTGGTGCCGCTCTTCGCCGGCTACGACCTCGAGCGCGCCGGGGGACGGATCTTCTCCTACGACGTGACCGGCGGCTGCTACGAGGAGAAGGACCACCACAGCGTGGGCTCCGGCTCCCTGTTCGCCCGCGGCTCCCTGAAGAAGCGGTGGCGCCCGGGCCTGGGCGCCGACGAGGCGATCTCGGTCGCCGTCGAGGCCATCTACGACGCCGCGGACGACGACTCGGCCACCGGCGGCCCCGACCTCGGCCGCCGCATCTGGCCCACCGTCGCGGTCGTCGACGACGTCGGTGTCCGCTTCCTCCCGGATGACGAGCTGAGGGGCGTCGTCGAGCAGGTGCTGGCCGACCGCGACGGAAACCCGGGAGGTGCGCGATGACGAGCATGCCGTTCTACGTCTCGCCCGAGCAGCTGATGAAGGACCGGGCGGACTACGCGCGCAAGGGAATCGCCCGCGGCCGTTCGGTGGTCGTGCTCGGCTACGACCGGGGCATCCTCTTCGTGGCGGAGAACCCCTCGCGGGCGCTGCACAAGGTCTCGGAGATCTACGACCGCATCGCGTTCGCGGCCGTCGGCAAGTACAACGAGTTCGAGAACCTCCGGGTCGCCGGGGTGCGGTACGCCGACCTGCGCGGCTACTCCTACGACCGCATCGACGTCACCGCCCGGGGGCTGGCGAACGCCTACGCCCAGACGCTCGGCACGGTCTTCACCCAGGAGTCCAAGCCCTACGAGGTCGAGATCGTGGTGGCCGAGGTGGGCGAGTCCGGCGACGACGACCAGATCTACCGGCTGACCTACGACGGGTCCGTCGCCGACGAGCGCGGTTTCGTCGCGATGGGCGGCGCCGGCGACGTCATCGAGAACGCGCTCAAGGACCGCTGGACGCCCGGCATGAGCCTGGGTGCGGCGTTGACCCTGGCGGTGGAGCTGCTGGGCAAGGACCCGGCCGGTGGCCACGACCGCACCCTCGAGCCGACCCAGCTCGAGGTGGCCGTGCTCGACCGTGAACGACCGCGACGCACCTTCCGCCGCATCGGCGGGGGTCTCCTGCGCGACCTGCTCAACCACACGAGCCGAGTGACCGACGCCCCCGAGGTGGACGACGCCACTCCGGGGCACCACGACATCCTCACCGGGGAGACGCCCCGCGACGAGGCCACCAACCCGCAGACCCAGCGACCGGCCGCCGAGGAGCCGGACGGGGACTAGGCCGGCTCGGTGGCGTAGCGCAGGTAGGGCGTGACCTCCTCGACGTCCTTGAACCGGGTCCGGGCGTCGTCGGTGCTCACGGTGGGGGCCACGATGACCCGCTCGCCGGGCTGCCAGTCCGCGGGCGTCGAGAACGGCCCGGCGTCGGTCAGCTGCAGGCTGTCGAGGGAGCGCAGGATCTCGTCGAAGTTGCGGCCCGCGCTCTTGGGGTAGGTGAGGGTCAGGCGCACGGTGTTCGCCGGGTCGATGAGGAAGACCGAGCGCACCGGAGAGGTGTCGCCGGCACCGGGGTGGATCATGTCGTAGAGCTCGGCCACGACGCGGTCGTGGTCGGCGATGATCGGGTACCCGACCGCGGCGCCGCTGACCTGCTCGATGTCCCGCTTCCAGGCGTGGTGGTCGTCGAGGCCATCCACCGAGACGGCGATGACCTTGGCGTTCCGCCGGGCCCACTCGTGCTCGAGCTGGGCGACTCGACCGAGCTCCGTGGTGCACACCGGGGTGAAGTCGGCGGGGTGGCTGAAGAGCACCGCCCAGCTGCCAGCCTTCCACTCGTGGAACCGGATCCGGCCCTCCGTGGTCTCGGCGGTGAAGTCGGGGGCGGTGTCGCCCAGTCGCAGCGTCGCCATGCTCTGTGTGTCCCTTCGGTTCCTGCTCGGATAACGAGATGTTTACTGAAGCCAAACATGCCGTTACCACGGTCGTGCACGGACGGGCCGTCCGTCATCCGGACGCAGGGCGACACAATGTGAGACGGGCGGTCGGCCCGCGGCAGCCCGCTCAGGTGGCGCGCGCCGCCTCCACGAGCTGGCGTTCCTCCATCGGCGACAGCCCGGCGCGGCGCTGGCGGCCCGGGCCCTGGAGCACCTCCCACGCGAGCGTGTCCTCGAGCGTCTCGACCAGCGGCCGGCAGCTCAGGCCGGCGGCGTGCGCGGCGGAGGTGTCCCGGGCCATGAAACCGGCGTACTCGGGGAGCGGCAGCCAGAGGGGGAGCGAGCGTGGCCCAGCCCAGGGCTGCACCTCGTGGTCGGCCAGCCACTCGGGGGAGACCCTCACGACGTCGTCGGTGTGTCCGGCGACGCGGCGCGCCGCGGCGAGGTGCTCGGCGAGGGGGACCTGCGGGCCGGAGGCGTTGAAGGTGCCGGCCACACCGGTCTGAGCGATGTGGACGACCCAGACCGCGAGGTCGCGCACGTCGATGAGCTGGGTCGCGAGCGGGCTGTCGGGAACCAGCACGGTGCCGTCGTCGGTGGCGGGGTGGGCGAAGCGCAGCGGCCAGTACCCCGTGCGGCCGCTGAGGTCACCCGGCCCCGCGATCAGCCCCGAACGCAGGATGGCCAGTCGGCCGGGCTCCAGATCGCCCTGTAGAGCCCGTTCGCACGCCACCTTCCGACCTCCGTACGTCTCCGGGTCGTCACCGTCCTCCGTGACGGGGTCGAGGAGGGCGGCGTCCTCGGCGGCTCCCGGATCGTGGTGGGTGGCGTAGGCCGAGCAGGAGGACACGAACACCCAGTGGGCCCTGCCGCCGCCGAGCGCCTCGACCGCAGCGGCCGTCTGCCCCGGCTGGCGGCCCACCTCCACCACTGCGTCCCATTCGCGGGCCGCCACCTCGTCGTAGGCGCCTGGTGCGGTGCGGTCGGCCCGCACCAGCTCCACGCCGTCCGGCGCCGGGCCGGACTGACCGCGCGCCAGGGCCGTGACCTGGTGGCCGCGCTGCTGCGCGGTGGAGGCGATGCAGTGGCCGAGCCAGGCGGTGCCGCCGAGGACGAGAACGCGCATGGCCCCTACGCAACCAGAGCGGTGGCGCAGGGGCCATGCGGGTTCGCTCTCGGCGAAGTTGCCGGTGCAGCGAGGGACGGCCGGAGCCTCCCCGGGAAGGGCTCAGCGGCCGGTGCGGGCGCCCTGCTTCTTCTGCTTCGCGGCCGACTGCTCGGAGACGTCGCCCGCCTCGGCGGACTGCTCGCCACCCTGCTCGGGCTCGGGCGCCGCCTCCTCTCCGGGCGTGGCCTCCTGCGACGCGGCCTCCCGGGGTGCGCTCTCCTCAGCGGCAGCTTCCTTCACCGCGGCAGCCTCCGGGCCAACCTCCTGCTCCTGCGCCGCCGCGCCGACGAGCGAGTCGGCCATCGCCGCACCGCCGAGGGTGGACAGCATCTGGCGCACGTTGCTCAGCTGCGCCGTGATGCTGTCGCGACGCGCGGTCGCCGCGGCCAGCTCGCGCTCGGAGTCGCGGCGGATGCGCTCGGCCTTCTCGCGGGCCGCCGTGACGGTGTCCTGTGCCTCCTGGCGCGCGGCGGCGACCAGCGACTCGGCCTCGGCACGGGCCTGCCGAAGCGCCTGCTCGGACTCGGTCGACAGCGCCTCCGCCCGCTGCTGCGCGTCGGCCAGGGCCTGCTCCTGCTGGGTCATCTGTGCCGAGAACTCCTGGGCGGCAGTGTCGCGCCGCTGTCCCAGCGTGGCCTCGAAGTCGGCAGCGGCGGCGGCAGCACGCGCCCGCTGGCTCTCGTAGAAGGCCTCGCCCTCCTCCCGGCGGGCGGACGCCTCGCGGTCGGCGTCGTCGAGGATGGTGTCGGCCTGCTGGCGCGCCTTCTCGACGACGCGGGACGCCTCGGCATCCGCCTTGGTGCGGACCTCCTCCGCGTAGCGGTCGGCAGCCGCACGGGTCTCGCCGACCTCGATCGTGGCCGCGCCCCGCAACGTGTCGGCTTCCTCGGCCGCAGTGCGCCGCAGCTCGTCCGCCTCCTCGTCCGCGAGGGTCAGGATCGTGCCGATGCGCTCACCGAGGTCGGCGAACGACGGCGCCGCGGCAGTGCGCTGCGCGTCCTCGAGGGCGGTGACGCGCTTGGCCTGGGCCTCCACCTCCTGGCGCAGGCGGGCGTTGGCCTGTTGGAGCTGGCTGGCCTCGATGGTGCGGTCGGCCGCCTCCTGACGCGCTTGAACCAGCGCGTGGGACAGCTCGCCGTGGCGCCTGTCGACCTCGGCGGGGTCGTACCCGCGCAGAACTGTGCGGAAGGCTGGGGCATCGCTCATGGTGTGTCCGTGTTCTCCTGGTGCGGGGCGGGGGTGTCGCCGGTGGGTGCGCTGTGTGGGTCATCGGCGGGTGCGCTGTGGGGATTCTCGGTGGGTGCGCTGGGGGAGCCGTCGGTGGGCACGGCCAGGGCCTCGATGACCCCGGAGAGGTGCCCGAGCTGTTGGGTGATGTCCTCTCGCCGGGCGGTCAGTACGGCCACCTCGGCGCGGGCCCGGTCGAGCATCGCCCGGGCCTCCTCGCGGATGCGGTCGGCGTCGGCGCGCGCCTCGTCGGTGACGCGCATCAGCTCGGCGCGAGCGGTCTGGTTGCCGGCGTGGGTCTCCCGCTGCAGGCGCTCGACCTCGTCGGCCGTCCGCTGCCGCACGAGCCGGGCTCCCCGCTCGGCCTCCTCGAGTCGCCGGGCCGCTCGTTGGGCCGCGGCCTCCTCCTGCTCACGGGCCCCGGCGAGGAGGCGGTCAGCCTCCTCGGTGGCCTGGCGGGCGGTCCGCTCGGCCGCGGACTCCGCCGAGAGCAGCACGGCCTGCGCCTGGGCGCGCAGCCGTTCCGACTCGGCTCGGGCGCCGTCGAGCTCGGTGCGGGCCCGGTGAGCTGCGCGCGCCAGGGCGCTCTGGATCGCCTGCCGGCGGGCGCGCGACCGGGCACCCAGCTCGAGGTGGAGGTCACGCCGCTTGCGAGCCGCGTCCACCTCGGCCTCGGCCACGATGCGCTCGACGGTCGCGGTGGCCCAGTCGAGCTGGCGGGCAGCCTCGCTGATGACGCGCTCGGCCTCGGACCGCGCCTCCTCGACCACCGACGCGGCGTGCGCCGCGGCCTGCTCGTTGGTGCTCGCGGCGCGGGCGGCGGCCTGCGCCGCGGCGTCCTCCGCCTCCTGGCGCAGCGAGGCGGCCTCACGGGCGGCCTCCTGGCGCAGCGACTGGGCCTGCGCGGTCGCGGTCTCGACGACCCGCCCCGCCTCTGCCCCAGCGGCCTCGAGCCGCTGCGACTCCTCGTCGTCGAGGGCCGACCGGCGTCGGGCGACATCCGCGTCGTGCGCGGCCATCATCTCCGCGACCTGCTGCTCGGCGGCGTCGAGGCGTGCCCGGGCCGCGTCGGTGAGCTGGGCCGCAGCGCCCTCCGCCGCCTCGCGGAGGCGCTCGGCCTCGGCGCGGGCCGTCGTCACCGCCTCCTCGCTGGTCCGGGCTGCCCCCTCGGTGATCAGGGCGGCCTGCTCGGCGGCGTCGCTGAGCAGGCTGTCGGCGTCAGCCTGCGCCTCCACCAGCACGGCGGAGGCTCGGGTGTGGCGCTGCTCGGCGTCCGCGTGCAGGCGGGCCGCCTCGTCGTGCAGCCGCTGCGCGTCCTGGCGGAGGGCGTCCGCCTCGGCCCGTGCCCCTGCCACCGCACGCTCGGACTCCTCACGCATGGCGTCGGCGTAGGCCTGCGCGCGCTCGAGGATCGACTGGGTGTGGCGGGTGACGTCGCCGACCGATGAGAGCACCGGTGACGATGGAGCCTGCTGCGCGGGGGAGGCAGCGACATCACGCATGGCGCACATGCTCTCAGACGGCGCAAGTTGAATCGGCTGCCACCTCCCGGAGCCCTCCAGCGGCCTAGAGTGGCTGTATGGAGCGCCGGATCTTCGGGATCGAGAACGAGTACGGCATCACCTGCACCTTCGACGGGCAGCGCCGGCTCACGCCGGACGAGGTCGCGCGCTACCTCTTCCGGAAGGTCGTCTCCTGGGGGCGGTCGTCCAACGTCTTCCTCTCCAACGGCTCGCGGCTCTACCTCGACGTGGGCTCCCACCCGGAGTACGCGACGCCGGAGTGCGACCACGTCCGGCAGCTGGTCGTCCACGACAAGGCGGGGGAGCGGATCCTCGAGGGCCTGGTCGCCGACGCCCAGGAGCGGCTGGTCGAGGAGGGCGTCCAGGGCGAGATCTACGTCTTCAAGAACAACACCGACTCGGCCGGCAACTCCTACGGCTGCCACGAGAACTACCTGGTGGGCCGGGCGGGGGAGTTCCAGCAGCTCTCCGACGTGCTGATCCCCTTCCTCGTCAGCCGGCAGATCACCTGCGGCGCCGGCAAGGTCGTCACCACCTCCAAGGGCGCCACCTACTGCGTCAGCCAGCGCGCCGACCACATCTGGGAGGGCGTCTCGTCGGCCACGACCCGCTCGCGGCCCATCATCAACACCCGCGACGAGCCGCACGCCGACGCCGAGCGCTACCGGCGGCTGCACGTCATCGTCGGCGACTCGAACATGAGCGAGACGACCACCATGCTCAAGGTCGGCTCGTGCGACCTGGTGCTGCGGATGATCGAGGCGGGCGTGGTCATGCGTGACCTCACGCTGGAGAACCCCATCCGTGCCATCCGTGAGATGAGCCATGACATGACCGGCCGCAAGACGGTGCGGCTGCACAACGGCCGCGAGCTGTCGGCGCTGCAGATCCAGGCCGAGTACCTCGAGCGGGCCCAGGCGTTCGCCGACCGGGAGGGTCTCGAGGACCCGATCCACAAGCAGGTCCTCGACCTCTGGGAGCGCACCCTGACGGCCGTCGAGAGCGGCAACCTCGCCCTCGTCGAGACGGAGATCGACTGGGTCATCAAGCACCGGCTCATCACGTCCTACGCCGACAAGCACGGCCTGCCCCTGGAGCACCCGCGCATCGCCCAGCTCGACCTGGCCTACCACGACATCAACCGGCAGCGCGGCCTGTTCTACGTGCTGCAGAAGCACGGTCGTGCCGCCCGGGTCTGCACCGACCCCGAGGTGTTCGAGGCCAAGACCCGGCCACCGCAGACGACCCGTGCCAAGCTGCGCGGCGACTTCATCCGGGCCGCGCAGGAGCACCGGCGCGACTTCACCGTCGACTGGGTGCACCTGAAGCTCAACGACCAGGCCCAGCGCACCGTGCTGTGCAAGGACCCGTTCGCCGCCGTCGACGCCCGGGTCGACCGCCTCATCGAGGGGATGGGCGGCTAGCCCCCTCACCGGAAGACCGGGCCCACAGCACCAGAGGTTATGGTGGTCGTTCCCGTGCCTCGTCCACCGAAAGATGACTTGTGCTGAAACGACGTACCCGCACCCTGTCCACCGCCGCAGCCGCGGCGGTCCTCGCCGTCGGAGCCCTCAGCGCCTGCGGCGAGAGCAAGGACGACGCCAAGTCGACGGCCCTCGACCAGACCACGGTCTCCGGGGGCAGCGCGACCGCGGCCCCCAAGGTCGAGGTCAAGCCCAAGCCGCTGAAGGTCACCGAGACCCAGACCCGCGTGCTCAAGGACGGTGACGGCCCGGTCGTCAAGGGCGACGAGATCGTCAGCCTCAAGTACGTCCTGCTCAACGGCAAGGACGGCAGCCAGCTCGACACCAACTTCGACAAGCAGACGCTGGGGCTCAACCTCGGCGACAAGAACCTGCTGCCGGGCATCAAGAAGGGCGTGGCCAACCAGAAGGTCGGGTCGCGCCTGCTCGTCGCCATGCCGCCGAAGGACGCCTTCGGCGAGCAGGGCAACGCCAACATCAAGGTGGCCAAGGACGACACGGTCATCTTCCTCTTCGACGTCGTCTCGGCCACCAAGCCGCTCAAGAGCGCCGAGGGCAAGGCGGTGAACCCGCCGAAGGACCTGCCGAGCGTCAAGGTGCAGGAGGGCAAGGCGGCAACCATCACCATCCCCAAGGGCCAGAAGCCGCCGAAGGACACGGTCAGCCAGGTGCTCATCGAGGGCGAGGGCGCCGAGGTGAAGGCCGGCCAGACCATCCGCGTGAGCTACACCGGCGCACTGTGGAAGAACGGCAAGAACTTCGACAGCAGCGCCAACACCCCCGAGGGCTACTTCGAGACCGTCATCGGGCAGAAGCAGGTCATCAACGCCTGGGACACCCAGCTGGTCGGCAAGAAGGTGGGCAGCCGCGTGCTGCTCGTCGTGCCGCCCAAGGACGGCTACGGCGCCGCCGGCTCGCCGCCGAAGATCAGCGGCACCGACACGCTCGTCTTCGTCGTCGACATCCTCGCGGCCTACTGACGGCCGCGACCCCCAGCACACATCCCGCACACCCACCGAGAGGAACCTCCATGGGCTTCGACCCCACCACCACCAAGCCGGAGATCGACTTCCCGGGCGACGCCGCCCCCAGCGAGCTCGTCATCGAGGACATCAAGGAGGGTGACGGCACCGAAGCCGGCGCCGGCGACACCATCAAGGCGCACTACGTCGGGGTCGCCCACTCGACCGGTGAGGAGTTCGACGCCTCCTGGAACCGCGGTGCGCCGCTGGAGTTCCGTCTCGGCGTCGGCCAGGTCATCCGTGGCTGGGACGAGGGCATCGTCGGCATGCGGGTCGGCGGCCGCCGCAAGCTGACCATCCCGGCCAACATGGCCTACGGCGACCGCGGCGCGGGCAACGTCATCAAGCCCGGCGAGACGCTGATCTTCGTCGTCGACCTCGTCGACGTCGCCTGAGGTCACCCACCGCAGCACCCCTGGAGCCGCCCCGCCTCGTGCGGGGCGGCTCCGTGCTCTTCCGGACGGCTCAGTGCTCTTCCGGACGACTCAGTGCTCTCCGGTGCCCACGGCATACCGGCCCGCGGCAGCGGCCGCGACGAACGCGGCACGGTCCTCGTCGAGCCCACGGCCCATCGTCGACAGGCGCACCGGCGCCGCCCGCAGCGCGTCGTCGAGGCCGTCGGTGGGCACGTCCACCGCGGTCAGCCGGCCCCCGGTGCCTTCGCAGAGCTCTCGCGCCTGCCGGCGCACGAGGTCGCCGATCTCTCCGCCGAGGTCGGGCACGGGCACCGCCGCGGGCACCAGCGCCACCCGTCCGTATGCCGTGCGGCTGTGGTGCGAGATGCCGCGGTGCCGCGGGCGCGCGTCCCCTTCCGAGACGCGCAGCGAGGCGACCGGCCGGCCGCCGAGGACGTGCGCCGCGTTGAGGGCCTCGCCCGCCGCGACGCCGGTGAACCCCCACGTGGTGCCGGTGCCGACGTTGCCCGGGCCCTGCGCGACCACGACGACGTCGGCCTTCAGGACGTGCACCGCCGCGAGGAGGCCGCTGTGCACGGTGACCGCCTCGAGGTCGCCCCCGAACGCCTGACCGACCGTGATGGTGCCAGTGAGCCAGTGGGCGCCGCGCAGCGTGGAGACGGTGCGGGAGAACGTCGCCGGGAGGGCGCCGCCGTCGGTCATGACGTAGACGACCCGGGCGCCCGGGTGCTCGGCTCGCACACCGGCGATGACGGCGGGCAGGGCCGAGTGCAGGTCGGCCACGACCACCGGCACCCCGCCGAGGTCATCAGCCTCGGCGAGGACGGCGTGGTGGGGGCTGTCCTGCTCGTCGACGGCCAGGAACATCTGCTGCTGGGGGGTGTAGCGCGCCTTGACGATGTGGCCCGGCTGCGGGCGGGGGTCGTGCGGCAGCCGGTCGGGGACGGCCACGACGAAGGCGAGCCCGCCGGTGCCGAGGCCGCGCAGCAGCGCCGAGGCGTTGAGCAGCACCCGGTCGCCGGGGTGCGGATCGCCCACCATGGCGGTGTAGGCCAGCGCCTTGACGGTGCCCCCGGTGCCGTCGGACCCCGCGGCACCGTCGGCGCCCTCGAGCCGCACGGCATACACGGCGGCCCCGGACCACCGCTGGAGCTCACGTTCGACCGTCCCGGCGCGCCACTGCATCACGACGGGCAGACTATCCACGCCGGGCGCGGCGCCGTCCGGTAGCGTCGCCCGGGTGAGTGCCCCCGGAGGACCCGCCGCCAAGACGGAGCGACTCCTCAACCTCGTCCTGTGCCTGCTCTACACCCGCAGGCCGCTGACGAAGTCGACGATCCGGCGCATGGTTCCGCAGTACGGCGCGGCGGCGTCCGACGAGTCCTTCGACCGGATGTTCGAGCGCGACAAGGACGAGCTGCGCGAGCTCGGCATCCCGCTCGTCACCGAGGAGACCAGCTCCCTCTGGGAGGACGAGACCGGCTACCGGATCGACCAGCGCGAGTACGCGCTGCCGGAGATCTCCTTCGAGCCCGACGAGCTGGCCGTGCTCGGTCTCGCCAGTCGCACGTGGGCCCACGCGTCGCTCGCCGGCCCCGCGGCCCAGGCGCTGCGCAAGCTCAAGGCGGCGGGCATCGAGCGCGACAGCGAGTCACTGATCGGCATCGAGCCGCGGCTGCGCACCAGCGAGCCGGCCTTCGACGAGGTGAAGAACGCCGTGGTGACCCGCCGCGAGGTCGAGTTCGACTACCGCACCAGCGGTGAGGGCCAGACCCGGCAGCGCCACGTCCAGCCCTGGGGCCTGGCCTCCTGGCATGGCCGCTGGTACCTCACCGGCCACGACCTCGACCGCGACGCACCCCGCGTGTTCCGGCTGTCGCGCATCAGCGGGCCGGTCAGGGCCAAGGGGCCGACCCACGCCTTCGAGGTGCCCGCGGACCACCGACCCCGCGACATGATTCGTACGACGGTCGGCGAGCAGCACCAGCAGCAGGCCGTGCTGAAGGCTCGGGAGGGCCGGGGACAGTCGCTGCGTCGCCGTGCCGCCTCCGCGACCGACGCCGCGGACGGCTGGTCAGAGCTGACCGTGGAGTTCACGGACGCGGAGGCCTTCGCCGACGAGGTGACGGGCTACGGACCCGACGTGGTCGTGTTGGAGCCTGCCGAGGTCCGCGACGCGGTGGTGCGGCGGCTGACCGGCGCTGCGCAGGCCCATGCCGGCGCGGCACAAGCACAGGCGGGCACCGCTGGGGAAGTGCCAGAGGGGGAGCGGGCATGAGCTCGGCACAGGCGCGCCGGACGCCGGAGTCGGCCACCGACAGGCTGTCGCGGCTGCTGACCATGGTGCCGTGGCTGGTCAACCGCCAGGGCATCGACCTGGCCGAGGCCGCCGCCGGGCTCGGGGTCAGCGAGCGCCAGCTCGAGGACGACCTCCAGCTGCTGTTCATGTGCGGCTACGGGCAGATGCCCGACGAGCTCATCGACGCGCAGTGGGAGGGCGGCCGCGTCTTCGTGACGAACGCCGACACCATCGCCCGGCCGCTGCGTCTCGGGGTCGACGAGGCCCTGACGCTCATGGTCGGCCTGCGAGCGCTCGCCGCGGTGCCCGGCATCGGGGAGCGCGACGCCATCGAACGCGCCCTGGCCAAGCTCGAGCAGGCCACCGGCGCCAGCGCCGACGCCGCGGCCCGGGTGGACGTCGCCATCGACGAGGGCGTCGCAGCCGAGCTGCTCGCCGACGCCCGACGCGCCCTCGAGCAGCGACGCCGCGTCCACCTGCGCTACCTCGTGCCCAGTCGCGACGAGGCGACCGAGCGCGACGTCGACCCGATGCGCGTCGTCAACCTCGACGCCCACTGGTACCTCGAGGGCTGGTGCCACCGCGCCCAGGACACCCGGCTGTTCCGCATGGACCGCATCGAGCGCCTCGAGGTGCTCGACGAGGACGGCACGCCGCCGCCCCAGGCCCAGCTGCGCGACCTCGACGCCGGCACGTTCACGGCCCGGCCCGACGACCTGCTCGTCACCCTGCGGCTGCAGCCGGGAGCCACCTGGGTCAGCGACTACTACCCGGTGGAGTCGGTCGACGCGAACGACGACGGATCCCAGACCGTGGAGCTGCGCACCAGCGACACCGCGTGGCTGCGGCGCCTGCTGTGGCGGCTCGGCGGACACGGCATCGTGGTGGCGCCAGCGTCGGTGGCCGAGGAGGTGCGCCGAGGGGCGGAAGCCGCCCTCGCGGCATACGGGCAGGGCGGTGTGCAGGACGGCGTGCAGGCCGGGGAGCGGGCTGGCGAGCGACCGGCGCAGGGCGCCGGCGTGCCCACGCGCGAGGGCGACGGGTAGGGTCGTCGCCCGTGTGGTGGTGGGTGCTGATCTGGACGCTCCTCGTCGTGATCGCCGGGGTGTACCTCGGCGCGCGCCTCTGGGGTCTGTGGGGCCAGGTCAAGGAGCTCACCGCCGAGACCGAGCGGGCCAGCCGGACCCTCGCCGCCCTCGAGGCGCAGGTCGACAGGCTGGGGGAGATGGTCCCGCCCCAGCCCCTCGCCGTGTTCCAGGACCCGCGCGACCTGCGCCACCACCGGGCCACCACCCGGGCTGAGCTGCGGGCCCAGCGCACGGCGCGCCGGGCCGAGCGGCTCCCCCTGTGGGCCCGCGACGTAGACTGACAACCGACAGCACCACCGCCATCGAAAGGCGCACAGCATGCCCAACCTCGGAGCTCCCGAGATCATCATCATCGCGGTCGTCCTGATCGTGCTGTTCGGCTGGAAGAAGCTCCCTGACGCCGCCCGCAGCGTGGGTCGCTCGATGCGCATCTTCAAGTCCGAGGTCTCGGAGATGAAGAACGACGGCAAGTCCGCCGCCAGCTCGGACACCGTCCGCGGCGAGGCGGTCAGGGAGGACGCGCCCCGCACGGACAACCCGTCCGGAACCACAGGCACCACCGGCACCGGCCCGACCGGCACCACGGGCACCGGCACCACGGGCACCGGCACGTCCGGCCCGGTCTCCTGACGTCCACCCCCAGGTCCTGACAGCACCCACATGGCAGCGTTCCGCCGTCCCCGCAACCCCGAGGGGCGGATGTCGCTGGGGGACCACCTGCGTGAGCTGCGCAGGCGGGTGTTCATCTCCGCCCTGGCGATCCTCGTCGGCGCCGTCATCGGGTGGATCTACTACGACGAGGTCTACCAGCGGCTGGCCTCGCCGTTCTACGCCTACAAGGAAGCCAGCGGCAACGAGCTGGTCAGCCTGAACTTCAGCAACGCCACGGCGGCGTTCTCCCAGCAGGTCAGCATCTCGATCTTCGTCGGCGTGCTCCTGTCGAGCCCGGTGTGGCTGTACCAGCTGTGGGCGTTCATCGTCCCGGGGCTGACGAAGAAGGAGAAGCGGGTCTCCCTGGCGTTCGTCGCGGCCATCGTCCCGCTCTTCCTCGCCGGCTGCTGGATGGCCTACGCGACGATGCCGAAGGCCCTGACGCTGCTGTACGGGTTCACCCCGGAGGGCGCCTCCAACATCCAGCAGACGTCCGACTACTTCGGGTTCGTGACGCGGTTCATCATGGTGTTCGGCCTGGCGTTCCTGCTGCCGGTCTTCCTCGTCGCCCTCAACGTCGCGCACGTCATCAGCGCGCGCGGGATGCTGCGCACCTGGCGTCCGGCCGTCTTCATCATCTTCGTCTTCGCGGCCGTCGCCACGCCGACGCCGGATCCCTTCACGATGTTCCTGCTCGCGGCCCCGCTGACCCTGCTGTACTTCGCCGCGATCGGGGTCGCCTTCCTCGTCGACCGCCGCCGGGAGAAGTCCACGCCGGAGTGGGCCGAGCTGCCCGACGACCAGGCCTCGACGCTGTAGCCTTCGCGACCGTGGGCAAGCGCATCGGCCTGGTGGTGAACCCCACCTCGGGCAAGAACCGCGGCGGAGCCCTCGGCATCGAGGTGGCGCAGCGGCTGCGAGCCCAGGGCCACGAGGTGCTCGAGCTGTCGGACGAGACGGCCGCGGCGGCCCGCGACCGGGCCATCGGCGCCATCGCCCAGGGCATCGACGTGCTCGCCGTGGCCGGTGGCGACGGCATGGTCCATCTCGGCGTGAACCTCTGCGCCGACACCAAGACGCCGCTGGCCATCATCGGCGCCGGCACCGGCAACGACATCGCCCGCGGGCTGGGCCTGCCCGTCCACGACCCCATCGCCGCGGCGGACGTCGTGGGCACCGGCATACCGCGCCAGATCGACGCCGTCCGCCACGTCGACGCCCGGGGTGATGTGCGGTGGTACGCCGGCGTGCTCGGCGCGGGTTTCGACTCGCTGGTCAACGAGCGCGCCAACACGTGGCCGTGGCCCAAGGGGCGGATGCGCTACAACCTCGCGATCGCCCGTGAGCTCCCCGGTTTCCGTGCGATCCCGTATGCCGTGACCGTCGACGGGGTGCGCCACGAGACCGCGGCCATGCTCGTCGCCGTCGGCAACGGCCCCTCCTACGGGGGAGGGATGATGGTGTGCCCGGACGCCTCGTTCGACGACGGCCTGGCCGACGTGATGATCCTGCACGACATCAGCACCCTCGAGTTCGTCAAGGTGTTCCCCACGGTGTTCAAGGGCAACCACGTGCGGCACCCCGCGGTGGAGATCCTGCGCGGCCGGGAGATCACCTTGGAGGCCGAGGGGATCATGGCCTACGCCGACGGCGAGCGGTTCATGCCCCTGCCGCTGACGCTGGAGGTCGTGCCGGCGGCGCTCACCGTGATGGTGCCCGCCGTGCCGCGTGGGTGAGGCGCGGCTCGCTGGTCGTGCCGCGTGGGTGAGGCGAGCCGCGCTGGCATAGCCTGACGACATGTCCACCCCTGCCGAGCGGTACGCCGCCGCAGCCCAGCGGGGCCAGCGGTCCCGCAGCCACTTCGGCTCCTTCCTCGAGGGCCTCGACTTCCCGCTCGACGACTTCCAGGTGCAGGCCTGCGAGGCGGTGGAGGCGGGCAAGGGCGTGCTCGTCGCAGCCCCCACGGGCGCGGGAAAGACGATCGTCGGCGAGTTCGCGGTGCACCTCGGCCTGTCGACCGGGCGGAAAGCCTTCTACACCACCCCGATCAAGGCGCTGTCGAACCAGAAGTACAACGACCTCGTGCGCGTCCACGGGGCGTCGAAGGTCGGGCTCCTGACCGGCGACTCCTCGATCAACGGGGAGGCGCCCGTGGTGGTCATGACCACCGAGGTGCTGCGCAACATGATGTATGCCGGGTCGTCCACCCTGCACGGCCTCGGTTTCGTGGTGATGGACGAGGTGCACTACCTCGCCGACCGCTTCCGCGGCGCCGTGTGGGAGGAGGTGATCATCCACCTTCCCGAGGACGTCCAGGTCGTGTCGCTGTCGGCGACCGTCAGCAACGCCGAGGAGTTCGGCGACTGGCTCGCCGAGGTGCGCGGCAACCACGAGGTGATCGTCTCCGAGCACCGCCCGGTGCCCCTGTGGCAGCACGTGATGGTCGGCCAGACCCTGCACGACCTGTTCGTCGACGAGACGTCGGCGCCCACGGCCTCCCTCGACGCGACCCGCGTCAACCCGGACCTGCTGGCGTCGGTGCGGCATGTCGAGCAGCGCGGCCGCTTCGACGACCGGGGCTGGGGCGGCGGCAGGGGTGGTGGGCGTGGCTCCGCCGGCCGTGGGGGTGGTGGTCGTGCTTCCAGCGGGGCCGGGGGCCGGTCGGGTGGCCCCGGGGGCCGGGTGCCGCGCGGGCCCGGCGGTGGTCCCGGGGGCCGCGGCATGGCCCGGGGCGCCGAGCTGGCGGGCGGTGGTCCGCGCGGCGGCGGCCGCCCGGGTGGGGGAGCGACCCGGGCCGAGGTGATCGCCCGGCTCGACCGCGAGGCGCTGCTGCCCGCGATCACGTTCATCTTCAGCCGCGTCGGCTGTGACGCCGCCGTGCGCCAGCTGCTCGTCGACGGCATGCGCCTCATCCCGGAGCGGGAGGGCGACCGCATCCGGCGCCTGGTCGAGGAGCGCGTCCGCGGCCTGGCTGCCGAGGACCTCGCGGTGCTGGGCTACTGGGACTTCGTCGAGGGCCTGACACGCGGGTTCGCCGCCCACCACGCAGGCATGCTGCCGACGTTCCGAGAGATCGTCGAGGAGCTCTTCACCGCCGGCCGCATCCGCGCCGTGTTCGCCACCGAGACACTGGCCCTCGGCATCAACATGCCGGCACGGACCGTGGTGCTCGAGAAGCTCGTGAAGTTCAACGGCGAGACCCACGCCGACGTGACCCCGGCCGAGTACACCCAGCTCACCGGACGTGCCGGCCGGCGCGGCATCGACATCGAGGGCCACGCCGTGGTGCTGTGGAACCGCGGCATGGACGTGCTGGCGCTGGCCGGCCTCGCCTCGACCCGCACCTACCCGCTGCGCTCGAGCTTCCGGCCCACCTACAACATGGCGGTCAACCTCGTGGCCCAGGTGGGCCGCGAGGTCGCCCGCGAGGTCCTCGAGACCTCCTTCGCGCAGTTCCAGGCCGACCGGGCCGTCGTCGGGCTGGCCCGTGCGGTGCGCCGCAACGAGGAGGCCCTGGAGGGGTACGCCGAGGCGATGGAGTGCCACCTCGGCGACTTCCGCGAGTATGCCGCGCTGCGCAACGAGATCCGCGAGGTCGAGAAGGAGGGCGCCAAGGCCCGCGCCGCGAGCAAGCGCGCCGAGGCGGCGCTGAGCCTGGAGGCGCTGCGCATCGGTGACGTCATCCGCATTCCAGCCGGGCGCAGGGCGGGGTATGCCGTGGTGGTCCAGCCGAGCAAGTCCTACCGCGGGGAGCCCGCCTCGCCGACGGTGCTGACCGAGGACAAGCAGATCCGCAAGCTGACGCTGGTCGACGTCCCCGTGCCGGTCGAGCCGCTCACGCGGATGAAGGTGCCCTCGCACTTCAACAGCAAGAGCCCCAAGGCGCGCCGCGACCTCGCCACGACGCTGCGCATCGCCGTGCCCCACGAGCCCCCGCCGCGCCGGCAGGGCCGCGAGGCGGCCGCGGGAGAGGAGGGCCGCGTCGCCGAGCTGCGTCGACAGATGAAGGCGCACCCCTGCCACCAGTGCCCGGAACGCGAGGACCACGCCCGGTGGGCCGAACGCTGGTGGCGGCTCAAGCGGGAGACCGTGGGCCTGCAGCGCAAGGTCGAGGGACGCACCAACTCCGTCGCCAAGACCTTCGACCGCATCTGCACCCTGCTCTCCCAGATGGGCTACCTCTCCCCAGAGGGCGACAGCGTGACGCCGCAGGGCGAGCACCTCCGCCGGCTCTACACCGAGAAGGACCTGCTCGCGGCGGAGTGCCTGCGGCTCGGGCTGTGGAAGCGGCTCGACCCTGCCGAGCTCGCCGCCGTGGTGTCGACGCTGGTGCACGAGCCGCGGCGTGACGAGGTGGACCCCAACCCGGTGCTGCCGACTGATGCCGTGACCGAGGCCGTGACCGGGATGACGCGACTGTGGGCCGACCTCGAGGACCGCGAACGGGACCTCGGGCTGCCGCTGACCGGCGACCCGGACGCCGGCATGGCGTGGATGATGCACCGTTGGGCCAGCGGCCAACGCCTCGAGGCGGTCCTCCGCGGTCAGGACATGGCGGCCGGTGACTTCGTGCGGCGGTGCAAGCAGGTGGTCGACCTGCTCGACCAGATCGGCGACGCTGCCCCGGAGCCGGCCCTGCGAGCCACGGCGCGCAAGGCGACCGACCAGGTCATGCGCGGAGTGGTCGCCGCCGACCGGCTGGACTGACAGCTCCACCCGAAGCACGCTGCGGCTCAAAACCGGGCGGATCCGTCCTTGACACGCCTTCCCTTCCCTCCTGCGCTGAGGTAGAATCGAACATACGTTCGAATCAGGGGGATTCAATGTCGGATGGGGCAGCGGGACAGGTGTTCAGCCCGACTGCCGTCGCGTGCGCCGACCCGCGGGACCTGATGGTGGCGGTGGCGTCGCTGTCGCAGCGGGAGGTCGCGGCTCTGTCGGCGGAGGACGTCCGAGGGGTACGTGCTGGCGTGCGACCGGGTCATGTCCGCCTTCGATGGGCGGCGGGCGTTGGCGATGGACACGCTGGCCTCCCGGGTGGATGAGGACCTGCAGCGACGGGCTCACGAGCAGCGTCAGCGCGCCGAGGCGGCGGCGGAGGCGTTCGCTGCACGGGGCGAGGCCTTTGGTGCGGTCGGCAGCGTGCCGGCGCATCCGGGGCCGGAGCTGCACGGGTTCGTCGCCTCGATGCTCGCGCCGGGGTTGCACTGCTCGACCCGTACGGTGCGGCGGCGGTTGGAGGCCGACCGGCGTCTGGTCTGCATCACGGAGTCGACCCACCAGGCGCTGTGGGACGGCGACCTCGACCAGCCCCGTGCCGACGCCGTCGCCGAGGCCGCCCAGAGCGTGGACGCCGACCTGTGGTCCCGCTTCGAGGCCCTGGTCCTCGAGACCACGGTGGACCCGGTCACCGGTGAGGTCACCCTCGTGTCGGAGGCGGTCAAGGCGATGAGCCGGGCCCAGTTCGCCCGCCGTGCCGCCCGGATTGCCCGCGCCCTCGACCCCGACAGCGGCGCCCGCGCGGCCGGTCTGGCCCGCGACCAGCGCACCGTCGTGGTGCGTCCGAACCGGCACCACCCCGGGATGGCGACCTGGACCGCGCACCTGCCCAGCGAGGTCTCCCAGCAGATGGCGGCCGCGGTCGACGCCCTCGCCGGCCAGTACGCCAAGGCCCACCCCGGCACCGGCATCGACGGGCACCGCGCCGACGCCCTGGCCGACCTCGTCCTGGGCAACGCCGAGATCCGCACGGTGGTCGAGCTGCTCGTCCCCGTTCTGCCAGCCCACAGCGAGGGCACCCGAGGAGCGCTGGGTCAGCTGAACCCCGTCACCGCCACCCTGACCGGATCAGGGTCCGACGACGGGATCTCGTGGATCATCCCCGGGCAGGTCGACGACCCCCGCCACGGCTCCCTCCTCCCCGAGGTCATCGCGCAGCTGCTGGCCGACCCTGACATCGTGATCCGCCTGGCCCGGCTCGACCCCGACGGCTCGATCACCCAGGACCCGAGGGCCTACCGGCCCAGCGCCTCCACCCGGCGCCGGGTCCGCGCCCGCGACGGGTCGTGCCGGTTCCCCGGCTGCGCCACCCCGGCCGCCCGCACCGACACCGACCACGTGGTGCCCCACCCGACCGGGCCGACCGAGCACACCAACCTGATCAGCCTGTGCCGCACCCACCACCTCTTCAAACACCACGGCGGGTGGAAACCCACCCTCGCCGCCGACGGCACCGTCACCTGGACCGCCCCCGACGGCCGGACCTGGACCACCCACCCCAGACCCCACGACCTCCGCGACGAGCTCACCCTGCCTCGACCGCATCGACCCCGAGACGGCCCACCACCTGCGCCGCGGCTGGTACCCCGGCCTGCCACCGGGGATGTCCCTGGCCGACCTCACCCTCGCCGAGCACCACCTGCCCGACGACCCACCCGACACCGGCCACACCCCAGACGCCCCACCCGACTGGCAAGACCTCGACCAGCACCTCCCCGACACCCCGCTGGCCCAACGAGACGCCTCGAGTCTTGCTGCGACACCTCAACGTGATGCCGGCAGATTCGACGGTGGCATCCGTGTTGGAGCGCCACCTCGAACGGCGGCTGATGGTGGCCGCCTGACGAGGGACGTGGTGCAGGCACCGCGCCTCTGGTGTGAGTCAGCGCGCAGGAAGGACCGGGCGCGCGGACTGGCTGGGACTGGCGGGAGCACGGAGCGCAGCGGAGTGCGGATGGTTGGCCGCGCGCCCGGTCCTTCCGGAGCGCGCCCCCGAGGTACGCGGCACCGGGGCGGTGGACACCGTCTCCTTCCGGAGACCGGCCGAGGGGGAGTGGCTGCGGGAGTGTGGCTAACGGGGCGCCGATGGTCGGTCGTCAGATGATGTCGAGGGCCGTGAGAACGCGCTTGAACGAGTTGGTCAGCCCATAGTCCTCGGCGAGGCGGCCGAGCAGGTCGGGGTCGGCCACCTCAGTGGGCAGGGCGCCGTCGTGGTCGGGCACGGGGGCGTCGTGGGCGACGCGCACCACCGCCGGCGCAACCTCGAGGTAGGGGAGCCCGGCCTCGAGCCTGGCGCGCTGGGCGCCCTTGATGGCCGGGTCACCCTCCTCGATGGCGGTACGAAGGGCGACGAGGTCGCCGTAGCGCTCGATGAGCTGGGCGGCGGTTTTCTCGCCGATACCGGCAACGCCGGGCAGGCCGTCGCTGCTGTCCCCGCGGAGGGCGGCCATGTCGGCATACGCACTGCCGGTTGGGACGGCATACTTCGCGGCCAGGAAGGCCTGGTCGACGAGGTCGGGATCGCGCACCCCACCACGGGCGGTGTAGACGATGCGAATGCCGTGCTCGTCGTCGACGAGCTGGAAGAGGTCGCGGTCGCCGGTGATGACGTCGACCGGCATGCCCCCGCGGTGCTGGTGCACGAGGGTGCCGATGACGTCGTCGGCCTCGTACCCGTCGGCGCCCACGCGCGCGATGCCGACGGCGGCCAGGGCGTCGCGGATCACTGGCACCTGGGGGGACAGGTCCTCGGGAACCTGCTCCTCCTCGAGCGAGCCGTCAGCGAGGCGGTGGGTCTTGTAGGTCGGGATCGCGGCAACTCGGAAAGCTGGTCGCCAGTCGTTGTCCCAGCACGCCACGAGGTGGGTGGGCTCGTAGGTGGTGACGAGCGAGGCGATCATGTCCAGGAAGCCGCGCACCGCGTTGGTCGGCGGTTCGGCGGCCTTGTCCTTGCGCTGGTCCGGGACCCCGAAGAACGCCCGGAAGTACAGGCTGGCGGAGTCCAGCAGGAGGAGCTTCGGCGGCCGCTCTGGGTTCATGGCGCCACAGTATCGACCGGTCAGGTGCGCTGATCGCCCGAGCCGACCCACTGCCGTGCCCGGCCGCAGGCGCAGGTCGGCAGAAAGGAGCACGCGGGCGACGTTCCCGCCGGGCGGCCGTGACACCCTCCGCCTGATGGATGAGGGACGCAGCAGGCCCGCCGTGCCGGTTGTGCGGGTGCGTCGTCCAGTGGGACATGCCGGGCTGGCGCACCAGACGTAGGTACCTGACTGGTGCCCACCGCACGTGCTCGCGTCAAGCGTGCTGGACACCCCGCCCGGACTTCGCCGACGACTAGGACTCAAGCCCGATCCCCGGCGTGCAGTCGTGCCCAAGTCTGTAGAGGTGCAGGGGTTTTAGACAGGACATGCAAGGAAGAGGGGCAACCCATGAAACACGTGATGAGCAGGACGGTGTTGGTCGGGGCGAGCAGCGCGGGGCTCATCCTCGGTGGGGCGCTGTCAGCGGGGGCAAGTGAGAGGGACGGCAGTCACGGGCACCACGGGGACTGGGACAAGGGCTGGCTCACGGTCTGCCAGTACATCAAGGACGACTACCGCCATCACCACGGCTACAAGGACGGCCACAGGGACGACGGCAAGCACAGCGGCTACGACGACTCGAAGAGCAAGATGGACAGCCGATACCGCTACGACAACGACAGGCACCACAACGACGACAAGGGCCTGTACCAAGTCGTCGACAGGAGGGGCAAGGTCCAGTGGATCCGCCTCGACGGCAAGCGGGACTGCGCCACCGTGAAGGTGCACGAGGGCTGGGCCAAGGTCTCGGTCAGGAACACGCCCGACGACACCAAGCTGAAGAGCCACCGGAACCAGTGGGTCAAGATCAGTGACCACAAGCGCTCCTTCGTCCTGTTCAGCTACGAGAAGAAGCACGACCACGACCACGACCACGACTACAGCCACCAGCGGTAGCCCGCGGGAGGCGGCACGGCGGGCCCACCTCAGACCGGGGCGGGCCCGCCGTCACGTCCCACAGGCGAACGCCGCGGCTCAGTAGGGTGTGAGCGTGGAAGACCAGGACCGCCGCATCGTCGAGCTTCTCCGCCACGACGGGCGGATGAGCTACACCGACCTCGGCAAGGCCATGGGCATGTCGACCTCCGCCGTGCATCAGCGGGTCCGGCGCCTCGAGGAGCGCGGTGTGATCAAGGGCTACGCCGCCGTCGTCGACCACACCGCCCTCGACATCCCCCTGACCGCTTTCATCTCGATCACGCCCCTGGACCCGGCCGCGCCCGACGACATCCCGGAGCGGTTGCGCGACCTGCCGGAGATCGAGGCGTGCCACTCCGTGGCGGGCGACGAGAACTACATCCTCAAGGCACGTGTCCGGGCCCCGCACGACCTCGAGGACCTGCTCGGCCGCGTGCGCGCCACCGCCAACGTAGCCACCCGCACCACCGTGGTGCTCTCGACCCCCTGGGAGTAGGGCTGCACGAGTAGGTGTCAGCGCGCGATGGGCGCGCACGTCGCCCCCGTCACCCGCACCAGGTCGGCGGGGGAGAGGGACAGGTCGAGCCCGCGCCGCCCCCCGCTGACGTACACCCGCTCGAAGGCGAGGGCCGACTCGTCCACGACCGTTGGCAGCGCCCGCTTCTGGCCCACCGGCGAAATGCCGCCCACGACGTAGCCGGTGGTGCGTTCGGCGTCCTCGGGCCGGGCCATCGCCACCTTCTTCACGCCCAGCGCGGCGGCGACCGCCTTCAGGTCGAGCGAGGAGCTGACCGGCACGACCCCGACGGCAAGACCCCGCTCACCCGCGACGAGCAGCGTCTTGAGGACCTGCTCGGCCGGGACGCCGAGAGCCGTGGCGGCCTCGAGCCCGTAGGAGGGTGCAGCGGGGTCGTGCTCGTAGGGGTGGACGCCGAAGTCGACGCCCGCGCGGGTCAGTGCGGTGGTGGCCGGCGTCCCGGCGGACGCCTCCTTGCGACGGGCCATGGGCTGGTATGCCGTCGGGTCAGGCGGGGGCGCCGGTCACCGTGCCGTGGTCCCGCGTCAGCGGGACTCGACGTGCTGGACGACCTTCCACGCGCCAGGCAGCAGGCCGGCGGCGAGGAGGATCTTGATGCCGTCGCCGATGAGGAACGGCGTCACACCTGCCGCGAGGCCGGCGGGCAGGTCCATGCCGGTGGCCGCCATGAGGTAGGGCAGGCCGAACGCGTAGATGACCACGTTGCCCAGCACCATGGTGCCCGCCGTCCGCACCGGCGTGCGGTCGCCACCACGGGAGGCGAGCCACCCGACGAGGGCGCCGGCGACCACGAAGCCGACGATGTAGCCGAACGACGGGAAGCCCCAGCCGCTGGTCTGGCCGGCGAACCACGGCACTCCTGCCATGCCTGCAGCCATGTAGATGCCGATGCTGAGCAGTCCTCGCACGGGGCCGAGCGCGGCTCCGGTAAGGAGGACGGCGAAGGTCCCGAGGGTCAGGGGGACCGGCGTGCCGGGCAGCGGGATGCTGAACTGCGCCAGCAGGCCGACGAAGGCGGCGCCGCTGGCGACGAGGAGGGCGTCACGGGCGAGCCCGCCGGGAATGACGTCGGCGAGAACGCGCTTGCGGGGGAGGGCGATGACAGTCACGGGAGCAACCTAGCGAACCCGGCGCACGCGGCATACCGCCATCTCATGACGAACGCGCCACATCTTCGAGGATGTGGCGCGTTCGTCGTCAGGACGAGGCTCAGACCAGCGCGGCGTCCCGCTCTGCGGCCGCCCGGCTCGCCTTGGCCTGCACGACGGCCAGCTCGTGCGCGGCGGCGTGGTCGCCCTGCTCGCGCCACCACTGCTGGCCCGACTCGGGCAGCGTGTAGATCGGGTCGTAGTAGACGTAGTCGCGCGAAAGAGCGTCGGTGTCGGCACCCTCGATCGAGGTGCGGTAGTTCTTACGCCAGTAGGACATCCCACGCTCGGTGTCGTAGGACTCGACCTGGTGGACCCAGCGCTTGCCCACGAAGGGCACGTCACAGACGATGCGCGGCGTGGCGAAGCCGGGCAGGTAGCCCATCATCGCGTGCTGCAGGTGCTGCGCCTCCGCGAGCGAGAGCCGCCAGTGCTCGCTGAACGGGATCATGTCGCACATGTAGAAGTAGTACGGCGTGACCATGGCCTCGTCCTGGAGGGCGAAGCAGAGGTCGAGGAGCTGCTCGGTGCTGTCGTTGACGCCGCGCATGAGCACACCCTGGTTGCGCACGTCGCGCACGCCGGCATCCAGCATCGCCTTCGCGGCCTGGGCGACCGCCGGAGTGACCGACTGGGCCGCGTTGACGTGGGTGTGGATCGCGAGGGAGACCCCCCGCTCGCGGGCCTTGCGGGCCACCCGGCCGACGCCCTCGACGACGTCGTCCTGCGTCCAGTGCTGCGGCAGGCCCATCAGCGCCTTGGTGGCGAGCCGGATGTCGCGGATGTTGTCGATCTCGAGCAGCCGGTCGAGGAAGGCCTCGAGGTTCTTCCACGGCATGTTCGCCACGTCACCCCCGGAGACCACCACGTCGCGCACCGAGGGGGTGGTCGACAGGTAGGCGAGCATCGCGGCATACCGGTCGACCGGCTTGCCGGCGAGCTTGAGCTTGGCGATCTGCGGGGTGGAGTTGCCGACGAGGTCCATGCGCGTGCAGTGGCCGCAGTACTGCGGGCAGGTCGGCAGCATCTCCGCCAATACCTTGGTGGGGTAGCGGTGGGTCAGGCCCTCGGCGACCCACATGTCGTGCTCGTGCAGGCTGTCACGGGCGGCGTAGGGGTGCGACGGCCAGTCGGTCCGGCGGTCGGAGAAGACGGGCAGCATGTAGCGGCGCACGGCGTCGGCGTAGAAGGCCCGGGTGAACTCGGTGCCGGCGGCGGGCATCCGACCGTCGCCCCAGGTCACCTCGCTGACCATGGTGTTCATCATCTGCGGCGGCACCAGCATCGACATCGTCGCCCGCTCGGCCTGGTCGCGCTCGAGGTCGGCGTAGAACGACTCGGTAAGCAGGTCGCCCATGAGCTCGCGGAGCTGCTTGACGTTCTTGATGCAGTGGGCCCGCTGCCACTGCGCGTTCGCCCAGTCCTGTGCCGTGACGTCGCTCCAGCCGGGAAAGCGGGTCCAGTCCGGCTCCACCAGCTCGTGGCGGCGGTAGACGTAGGGCTGCTCGATCTGCGTGCTCATAGGTGGCAGGATACGCAATGCATCCGTCGTTTGCTGCATCGTGCCGGAGGATTTCCGGCGCGTGTCGCTCAATAAGGGAGATCCTGTGCCCAGCGCCCCGTCCTCACCCGTCGGTCTCCATCGCGTCCTCGACCCCGCCGGCGCCTCGCTGCCGCAGGCGGCACGCCGCCTCGACGCCCGGCCGGAGATCTGGGCCGACGAGGTGCGGGTGCGGGTCGAGACCCTCAACCTCGACGCCGCCTCCTACCGCCAGCTGGCCGAGAAGCACACGGGCGAAGGCGGCAGCCTCGACGGCGACGCACTGCGCCAGGAGGTGCTCGAGATCGTCGCCGAGCGCGGCAAGATGCAGAACCCCGTGACCGGCTCCGGCGGCATGCTCATCGGCACCGTGGAGGAGGTCGGCCCCGAGAGCACCTTGGGCCTCGAACCCGGCGACCACGTGGCGACGCTGGTGTCGCTGTCGCTGACCCCGCTCGTCATCACCGACGGCTTGGCGAGGTGGGACGGCCGCTCCGAACGGGTGCCGGCGCAGGGCCACGCCATCCTCTTCGGCCGCTCGATCGCCGCAGTCCTGCCGGACGACCTCTCGCCCGAGCTGGCGCTGATGGTGATGGACGTGTGCGGCGCGCCTGCCCTCGTGGCCAGGGTGGTGGGGGAGTATGCCGCCCGCTCCGGCGCGAAGGCGCCGTCGGTGTGCGTGCTGGGTGGCGCCGGGAAGTCCGGCTCGCTGTCACTCGCGGCAGCCGCCGGCGCCGGCCGCCGGATCGCGGTGGTGCCGAACGAGCGCGAGGCGGCCCTGCTCGACGGCACCGGCCTCGCCGACGCCGTGGTCGTGGCCGACGCCAGGAGCCCGCTCGGCCTCTCGGAGGCCGTCGCGGCGGCCGGCGGTCCCGCCGACATCACCGTGGTGTGTGTCGACGTGCCCGGCTGCGAGCAGCCGGCCATCCTCTCGACCGCCCAGGGCGGCACGATCATCTTCTTCTCCATGGCCACCAACTTCGCCGCGGCGGCCCTGGGCGCCGAGGGGGTCGCCGCCGACGTGCGCATGCTGGTGGGCAACGGCTACGTCCCGGGCCACGCGGCCTACGCGCTCGACCTGGTGCGCGGCAACAAGGCCGTGCGCGCTCTGTTCGAGGGGCGCCTCGAGGAGCACGCGCACTAGCGCCTGCAAGTACCGGGGGAGCGGGGACTCCTCGTCAGCCCAGCCGGTCAGCCCAGCCGGTCAGCCCTGTCCGCGGGCCTTGCCGTTGCCGGCGGCCGGGGTGTCGGTCGACTTGTTGGCCGCGCCCTGCGACCCGGCCCCGCCGGAGCCCGCGCCGGTCCCGCTCCCGGCGGTGGTCGTCGTCGGGGGGTTGGGCGTCACGGTAGTCGTGGTGGGCGGTGGCGTCGCAGTGGTCGGCCCGCCCGTGGGCTTGGTCGTCGGGACCTGCGTCGGCTTCGGCGGGGTGACCTTGGTCGTGGGCTTCGGGGGCGGCGTGCTCTTGACGACCGGCGGGGTGGCCATCACCGGCGGCTTGTTGGTCGTGGCCTTCGGCTCCGGGGTCGTGACCGCTTTCAGTGACACCCCCTGCGTCCGGCAGTACGCCTCGACCCCGCCCCCGCCTGCGGCCTGCGCCAGGCTGATGAAGGCGTTCGACGTGTGCTCCGCGACGCCGTCCGAGCGCTCCTTCGACCAGGCGCGACACAGCCCCTGAGCCATCGCACGCGGCATCTGCACCTGGTGGGTGGGCGTGACCCGCACGGGCGCTTCCGTCGTCGCACGGGGCCTGGTCGCCGCCGCGCTCGACTTCGCCTTGTGCGGCTTGGCCGCAGCGCTGCTCGTGCTGGCCTCCGGCGTGGGCTCCGGTGCGCCGATGACGACGTGCATGACGTTCTGCACGGGGTCGGGCAGCGCCCCCTGGTAGGCCGCTGCGCTGATGGCACCCATGCCGAGCACCGCTGCGGAGGCTGCTGCGACGGCCCCGGCGCGGGCACGCCAGGTCGGCGGCGGGAGCGCGATCACCCTGGCCCCACCGACGGCGGTGGCAGCGCCGCGCGTCCCCGTCGAAGGCGATACCCGCTCCGGCACCGCGGCGCGGAAGACCCCCACGACGGTGCCCTGGTCGGCCAGCTCCACGGGTCGCGGCTCCGCTCCCACGGCCCAGGCCAGCAGCTCCGCGTCCAGGCCGAGCTGGTCGAGGGCCTGCTGCTCCAGCGCGTGCACGGAGGCGGTGTCGGTGCCCAACAGGTCCGCGACGACCTCCTCGGGCAGCAGCGCCACCCGGCGCAGCATGAGCACCTCGCCCTGCTCGGGCGGGAGGTCCCTGACTGCCTCGAGGGCCATGCGCAGGCCGTGCGCCTGCCCGCCCTCGAGCTCGTCCTCCTCGAAGGGCTCCTCGCCCGGCGGGAGCGGCTCGGTGACGACAGCCGTGACCTCGTCGTCCTCGACCATCGCGTCCCAGACGCGGCGCTGGTTCTCGTCCTCGGCGTGCATGCGGGCGGCGGAGAACACCAGCGCCCGCCACGCGGTCTCGTCCCCCTCGAACGAGCGCAGCCGGCGCACCACGGCGACCCAGCTCTCGCAGGCGATGTCGTCGGCGTCCGCGACGGCCACGACGCGCAGGTAGCGGATCAGCGCCGGGTGGAGGTCGCCCCACAGGCGTTCGAAGGCGCCCACCCTGCCCTGCTGGGCAGCGTGGAGAACCCCCGTGAACTCCGCGCCGATCACCTCGCCAGTATCACCCGGGGCGCGTTCCCGGGGATTCGTCTTTTCGGACACGTCTGCGAGCGCACGCCTCATCCGCGGTGCGTAGCCTGCTGTAGAAGTGTCCAGTCATTGCCGTAGACGTGGGTGACGCGGCTGCGCCGAGAGCACCGTCTAGGGTGCACCGGTGACCACCCTCTACCGCGGCGGATTCGTCTACAGCCCGGTCGACCCCTTCGCGAACGCGATGGTGGTCGACGGCAGCACCATCGCGTGGATCGGCGGCGACGACGCCGCGCGCGTCCACGAGGACTCGGTCGACGAGGTGGTCGAGCTCGACGGGGCCCTCGTCACCCCGGCGTTCGTCGATGCCCACGCCCACCTGTCGCAGACCGGCGCCGCCCTGCGCGGCGTCGACGTGGCAGGCGCTCCCTCGCTCGCAGTGGCGCTCTCGAGGGTGGCCGACGGTGCCCGGGCCCACCAGGGACGCCCCGTCTACGCCCCGAACTGGGACGAGCGGCACTGGCCCGAGGGGCGGCCCGCCACCGCCGCCGAGCTCGACCGCGCCGCCTACGGCGGCGTCGTCTACATGCCCCGGGTCGACGGCCACTCGGCGGTCATCTCCTCGGCGCTCGCCGCCGCGAGCGGGGCACAGGACCAGCCCGGCTGGCAGGGCGACGGCCTGGTCTCCCGCGAGGCGCACCACGTCGCCCGCGAAGCCTTCAACGCCGCCATCAGCCCAGCCCAGCGGCGCGCCGACATCGACCTGGCACTGCAGGCGGCAGCCGCCGCGGGCATCGGCCTCGTGCACGAGAACGGCGGACGCATCCTGTCGTCGGCAGACGACTTCGCCGACGTGCTGGCCGCGGGGGAGAGCGGCCGCGGACCGCAGACCCTCGGCTACTGGGCCCAGCTGGTCTCCACCGAGCAGGAGGCCCGCGAAGCCGCGGCCCTGGTCGGCGCGCGCGGCCTCGCCGGTGACCTCAACGTCGACGGCTCGATCGGCTCGCGCACCGCGTGCCTGCGCGAGCCCTACGCCGACGCCCACGACCACCGCGGCAACGGCTACCTCACTGTTGAGCAGGTCCGTGACCACATCGCTGCCTGCTCCCTGGCCGGGCTCCAAGGGGGTTTCCACGTCATCGGCGACGCCGGTGTCGACACCGTCATCGAGGGCTTCGAGGCAGCCGCCGAGCTTGTCGGGGCCGACGTCGTGCGCCGGGCCCGGCACAGGCTCGAGCACCTCGAGATGATCGACGCCGACGGCATCGCCCGGCTGGTCTCGCTCGGCGTGACGGCAAGCGTGCAACCCGCCTTCGACGCCCACTGGGGTGGCGGGGAAGGCATGTATGCCGCACGGCTGGGTGCAGGGCGTGCCGTCGCCATGAACCCGTTCGCCTCCATGCTGGCCGCCGGAATGACGCTGGCCCTGGGGTCGGACTCCCCGGTGACGCCGTTCGCCCCGTGGGAGGCTGTGCGCGCCGCCGTGTTCCACCACACCCCCGAGCAGCGCGTCTCTGCGCGCTCGGCGTTCCTGGCCCACACCCGGGGTGGCTGGCGGGCCGCGGGATTCGACGATCGCGGCTACCTCGACCTCGGGCTGCCGGCCACCTTCGCCGTCTGGCAGGTGGGCGACCTCGTCGTGCAGGCGCCGGACGACCGCATCCAGACCTGGAGCACCGACCCGCGCTCCGGCACCCCCGGCCTGCCGGACCTCAGCCCGGGCGCCGCCCTTCCGGTCACCTTGCGGACGGTGGTGCGCGGCCGCACAGTCCACGACGCAGGAGTGCTCACCTGAGAGATCTTCCGGTGACGCGCCCCCACCGCCGCAAGATCGCCGCCAGGCGCTGCTAGTCTCAGAAAGTGTCTCCCCGCATGAAGCCCGTGCTCGAGCTCGACCCGTCCGTCGTCCGGCAGGCTCGCTCCCTCGCCCGCAAGGCCGGCCGTCCCGTCGTGAAGCTGGCCCAGAGCCACACCACCGTCTCGGTCGAGCGCGCGACGCTGCGCCTCGCCGGGCTGACCGGCGCCGACCACGAGCGGGTGCCGTGGGTCAACCACCTCGTCGACCAGGTCCGCGAGCAGGTCGGCCTCGAGCACGGCGTCACCACACCCGTGTTTGACGCCCTGCGCCGGGGCGAGGCCGAGGACCTGCTGACGCTGGCCCAGAAGGCGGCCAGCGGCTCGATCACCTTCCGGCTCCCGGAGGGCAGGGGGGCCACCCGCGCACAGACGGCCGCCCGCCGCGAGGTGAGCCGCGGCATACGCACCATCGACAAGCAGCGGGCCACCCGCGAGCGTCTCGTGAAGCGCCACGGCGATCCGGAGCAGCGCCCGTGGATCTACCTCATCGTGGCCACCGGCGACATCCACGAGGACATCCCGCAGGCCCAGGCCGCCGCCCGCGAGGGCGCCGACGTCATCGCGGTGATCCGCTCCACCGGGCAGTCGCTGCTCGACTACGTGCCCGAGGGCGCCACCCGTGAGGGGTATGCCGGCACGTACGCCACCCAGGAGAACTTCCGTCTCATGCGGGCGGCCCTCGACGAGACGTCCAAGGAGCTCGGCCGCTACATCCGGCTGACGAACTACGCGTCGGGGCTGTGCATGCCCGAGATCGCCACGCTGGCCGGTCTCGAGCGGCTCGACATGATGCTCAACGACTCGATGTACGGGATCCTCTTCCGCGACATCAACCCCATCCGCACCTTCGTCGACCAGCGGTTCAGCCGTCAGATCCACGCCCGCGCCGGGATCATCATCAACACCGGCGAGGACAACTACCTCACCACCGCCGACGCCGTCGAGGCCGCCCACACCGTGACGGTCAGCCAGCTCCTGAATGAGTACTTCGCCAAGGAAGCCGGCCTGGAGGACTGGCAGCTCGGCCTCGGGCACGCGTTCGAGATCAACCCCGACCTGCCCGACAGCTTCCGGATGGAGCTCGCGCACGCGCTGCTGGCCCGGCAGCTGTTCCCGGACGCCCCGCTGAAGTGGATGCCGCCGACCAAGCACATGACCGGCGACATCTTCCGCGGCTACCTGCTCGACGGGTTCTTCAACCTCGTCGGGGCCATGACCGGCCAGGGCATCCTGCTGGTCGGCATGATGACCGAGGCCGTCGTGACGCCGTTCCTCTCCGACCGAGACCTCGCCCTGCAGAACGTCCGCTACGTCATGAACGCCGCCGGCGGGCTGACCGAGGACTTCCACCCGCCACGCGACGGGTTCATCCAGACCCGGGCGCGCCAGGTGCTCGGGGAGGCCGTCGACCTGCTCGACGCGATCGTCCACGACAGCGACGCGGCCGGTGACCCGCCCCTGCTCGCCGCCATCGCCGACGGCACCTTCGGCCTGATGAAGCGCCCGGCCAACGCCGGCAAGGGCCTCGACGGTGTCGTCAAGCGCGCCCGTGACTACGACAACCCGGCGATCACCCTGCTCGAGACGGGGGAGACCCGATGACCGCCCTGGAGTCGAAGGCCCTTCCGGACATCGTGCGGTCGTACGGCGACACGACGGGCGACGGCATGGTGCAGGTGTCCTTCACCCTGCCGGTCCCGCACGACAAGCGTGCCGAGGGAGCCGCCCTCCAGCTCGCGGCGAAGATGGGCCTCGACCCCGCTCTGCTGGTGCACGCCAAGGCGATGGGGCCCGACTTCACCTTCTTCGTCGTCTACGGCCGCGTGAACCACCTCGTCGACCTGCGGCAGGTGGAGGTCGTCGAGCGCGAGTTCCCGCTGCTCAGCCCGAAGGAGGTCAACCGGGCGATCAAGACGAGCCTGCACCGCAAGCTCGTCGTCGTCGGCGCCTGCATCGGCACCGACGCCCACACGGTGGGTATCGACGCGATCCTCAACATCAAGGGCTTCGCGGGGGAGAAGGGCCTGGAGTACTACAGCGAGATCAAGGTCGTGAACCTCGGCGCCCAGGTGCTGGTGCCCGACCTCGTCGCCCGGGCCAGGGCCGAGAAGGCCGACGCCGTGATGGTCAGCCAGGTGGTGACCCAGAAGGACGCCCACATCCACAACACCACGACGATGTCTGCGGCGTTCCGCGAGGCCTACCCGGCCGGGAAGGTCCCGCTGCTCGTCGTGGGCGGTCCCCGCTTCGAGGAGGGCTCCGCGGAGCGGCTGGGCGTCGACCGGATCTTCGGGCGCGGCACCACCCCCGGCGAGGTCGCCAGCTACCTCGTCCACGCGCTGACCGTCCCGACTGCCAAGGAGACCAGCCGATGACCCGCTCGAGCCAGCCCGAAGTCGGGCTCAGCGTCGTCCACCGCCGCTACGTGCCCTACAGCCACGCCCACTACGCGGGCAACCTCGTCGACGGCGCCTACTCGCTGGCCGCGTTCGGCGACGTGGCCACCGAGATGTGCATCCGCACTGACGGCGACGAGGGCCTGTTCGCGTCGTACTCGGACGTCCAGTTCAAGGCACCCGTCCGGGCCGGCGACGTCATCGAGGTCGAGGCGCGCCTGGTGCGGGTCGGCTCGCGCAGCCGCGAGATGGACTTCGAGGTCCGGGTGGTCGGCCGCGGGGCACCGGAACGCGGCGAGTCCGCCGCCGACGTCCTGGAGCCGCCCGTCGTCGCCACGACCGCCCGCGGCGTCGTCGTGGTGCCCCCGCGACAGGGCTGAGCACCGCCCGTCGTCGCGTCCATCCCCCGAACGGAGGAGTGGTCATCGGCGTGTCGTGCAGGACACGCCGAGGGCCCTCGAAAATCGCTGGGCGGCAGGACGATTCGCTCGTCACGCTGACCTGCGACAACGCGTGAAGCCGCAGGTGAACGGGGGGTTGACAGCCGAAGACGCGACGGTATGTTGGCTCGCGGTCGTCCACCGTGCACCACGGTGCGGGACGACAGAGGCAGGGGAAGATCGACGGCATTCGGTGGCTAGCGCGCGCAGCCACCGCTGAGCCAGCCGTCTGGCACCGACCCGGCCGCTGTCGGGCCCGGGCAGTGGTGGTGGACACCCGCACGGCCCGCGCGCTCAGTAGACAACAGCCCGCCGTCGGTACCCGATCGACGCCTGGCTGGTCCCAACGGCAGCGCGGGCCGTGCTGTGTCCTACCGTGGTGACGTGCCCACCGACCGCGTCGCCCGCCGCCCGTCGCTGCGAGCCGGGCACCGGCTCGCCCTCGCGGTCGCCTCCGGTCTGGTGCTGACCCTGGCGTTCCCCACCTACGACCTGTTCTGGCTCGCACCTGTGGGCGTCGCCCTTCTCTCGGCTGCGGTCCTGGGCGCTTCGTGGCGGCTGGCCCTCGGCCTCGGCCTTGCCGCCGGCCTCGCCTTCTTCCTCCCGACCCTCTCGTGGTCCGGCATCTACGTGGGCGCCCTCCCGTGGGTGGCCCTCTGCGTGCTCCAGGCGCTCTACATCGGCGCCATGACCGCGGTGACCGCCGCGGTGCAGCGTCCGTTGCTCGGCACCCGCCTCCAGCCGCTCGTGTATGCCGCCGTGCCCGTCTTCTGGGTGCTCCAGGAGACCGCGCGTTCCCACACGCCCTTCGGCGGCTTCCCGTGGGCACGGCTGGCGTTCAGCCAGGCCGACAGCCCGCTGGTGCACCTGGCAGCGTTCACCGGGGCACCCGGCGTCACGGCCGCGGTGGCGGCCCTCGGCGCGCTGTTGCACGCCGTCGCCGTGGTCGGGGCGCGCCAGCTGCGGCGACGCACCCGTCGTGCGGCTCCGTCCGGCGCGGCCACGACCCCACGGGTGCACCCGGCATACGGCCTCTCCGCCGCCCTGGTGGGTGTCACCGCCCTCGGCGTCGTCAGTGCCGCGGCCACGACGCCGCCGACGGACGGCCGCTCCGTGCCGGTGATGTTCGTGCAGGGCAACGTGCCCCGGCCGGGCCTTGACTTCAACGCCGAGCGCCGGCAGGTGCTTGACAACCACGTGCAGGAGACCCTGCGAGGGCTGGCGGCGGGGGAGCAGCCGCCGAGCCTGGTCGTGTGGCCCGAGAACGCCTCCGACATCGACCCGCTGCGCAACCCCGACGCCGACGCCGCCATCCGCTCGGCCGTCGAGGCCGCTGGAGCACCCGTGCTGGTCGGCGCGGTGCTGCGTGAGCCGTCGCCCATGATCTCCAACGCCAGCCTCTTCTACCGGCCCGGCGGCGGACAGCCCGAGCGGTACGTCAAGCAGCACCCGGTGCCCTTCGCCGAGTACATCCCGTACCGCTCGTTCTTCCGGCACTTCAGCGACAAGGTCGACCTGGTGACCGCCGACTTCACCCACGGCGACGACCCCGGCGCGTTCGAGGTGCCGCTGCGCTCGGGCGGGTCCTACTGGGCGGTCCCCACGATCTGCTTCGAGGTCGCCTACGACGACCTGATGCGCGAGGCCACGCTCCAGCCGGGCCGGGAGGACAGCCTGCTCGTGGTGCAGACCAACAACGCGACCTTCGGCTACACCGCCGAGTCCGAGCAGCAGTTCGCCATCTCCCGGTTGCGGGCGGTCGAGCACGGCCGGTCTGTCGTCCACGTCTCCACGGTGGGGGTGAGCGCCTTCATCCACCCCGACGGCTCCTACGAGGACAAGACGCGGCTGTTCACGCCGGCCGCCGCCCACGCCCAGCCCGTCATCCGGTCGGCGGTGACCGTCTCCGACCGCATCGGCGACCTGCCGGAGTACACCGCAGCCGGGCTCGCCCTGCTGCTGGTCGCCGCCTCACGGTTCCAGCGGGGGAGGGCCGCTAGGGTTCAGGCCGAACATCGAGAGGAAGAGGACGTTGTCGTTGTCTGAGCACGCCGCCACCGCCACCCGGAACCGGGGCCCGGTGGCCCGGGTCCTCGTCTGCATCCCCACGTACAACGAGCGCGACAACCTGCCGACGGTCGTGCGGCGGGTCCGTGACGCGGTGCCCGAGGCCGACGTCCTCGTCCTCGACGACAACTCCCCGGACGGCACCGGCGAGGTCGCCGACGCGCTCGCCTCCGGCGACCCGCGCGTGCGGGTGCTGCACCGGGCCGGCAAGGAGGGCCTCGGTGCCGCCTACCTCGCTGGCTTCGCCTGGGGGCTCGACCGCGACTACGACGCCATCGTCGAGATCGACGCCGACGGCTCGCACCAGCCCGAGCAGCTGCCGGAGCTGCTGGCAGCCCTCGCCGACGCCGACCTCGTCATCGGGTCGCGCTGGGTCGCCGGCGGGTCGGTGCGCAATTGGCCGCTGCACCGCAAGGCTCTGAGCGTCGGGGGCAACCTCTACACCCGGGTGCTGCTCGGCATGGGCGTCAACGACGCCACCGCGGGCTACCGCGCCTACCGCACCAGCACCCTGCGCGAGATCGGACTGGCCGACGTCGCCTCGCAGGGCTACTGCTTCCAGGTCGACTTGACCAACCGGGCCGTCCGTGCCGGCCTCGAGGTCGTGGAGGTGCCGATCACCTTCGTCGAGCGCGAGGTCGGCGACTCGAAGATGAGCAGGGACATCATGCGTGAGTCCCTGCAGCGCATCACCGTGTGGGGCCTGGAGCACCGCGCCGGACAGCTGCGCTCGATGGTGCGCCGGGAGCCGAAGTGGCACCAGCTGTAGGACGCACCCCGTACGCCCGTCGGCGCCGGCCCCGCTGGCTGGCGGTGGTCTTCGTGCTGCTGCTCGTCGTCCCGATCGTGGAGATCGCGGTCATCGTGGCGGTGGGCAGGGTCATCGGCGGCTGGCAGACCCTGCTGCTGCTCGTGCTCGAGTCGCTGCTCGGCGCGTGGCTCGTGCGACGAGAGGGCGCGCGCGCGTGGTCGGCGCTCACGACCGCCCTGAACACCGGCCGGATGCCCAGCAAGGAGCTGGCCGACGCCGCCCTGGTGCTCGTCGGCGGCACCCTGCTGCTCACGCCCGGCTTCGTCACCGACGTCGTCGGCTTCTTCTTCATCCTGCCGGTCACCCGCCCGCTGGCCCGTGTGGCGCTCGAGCAGGCGGTGGCCCGCAGGCTGCTCGGCGGGTTCTTCGGCGGCCCGCGCCGCGGGCCCGGTGGCCCCGACGGTCCGGGGGAGGGCGACGTCATCGAGGGCGAGGTCCTCTGACCGCGCGCTGGACATGGACGAGGGCCCCATCCGGACGGACGGGGCCCTCGTCGACAAGCGGGTATGCCGTGCTCAGGCGGTGCGCTTCCCGTTGCCCTTCTCGCCGCGCGAGGCGCGCAGCAGGGCCAGGCGCTCCTCGAGCAGCTCCTCGAGCTCGGGGATCGAGCGACGCTCCAGCAGCATGTCCCAGTGGGTGCGCTGGTGCTTCACCTGCTTCGCCTCCGGCTCGGGACCGCCGCCGACGAGACGCGCCTCGGCGCCGCAGCGGCACTCCCAGGTGGGAGGGATCTCCGCCTCGACCGAGAACGGCAACTCGATCTTGTGCCCGTTGGGGCACTCGTAGGTCGTGATCTGGCGTTCGCTGGGTACGACGTGCTCGTCCGTCTCCAGGCTCAGCGCGCCCAGACGGGTGCCTCGAAGTGATCGTTCTGCCATGGGGGTTCTCCCAACGTGGTGGTTCCCGGGCGCGCGGACATCGTCGCGCGGGGTACACAGGTGCCAACGCGACTCCGGCGCGTGTTGTTCCGCCCGGCTGACCGCACGCGAGCAACGACCTGCTGTGGGATGGGTCACACGGCCGGCGTGTCGCGCACCGCCCGCACCCGCTCAGACCACCTGGGGGACCTCGTTGCCCGCATCGAGGATGCCCTGCCGGACGTCGACCCGGGACAGCAGCCAGCCACCCACCACGAAGAAGCCGAGCAGCGCGATGATCGCCCAGCGGTAGGAGTCCGTGAACTGGTGGACCAGGCCGAAGATCAGGGTGCCGAACCAGCTCGTGCCCCGCTCCATCGCCTGGTAGAAGCTGAAGAACTCCGCCTCGCGGTTCTTGGGGATGAGCTGGCTGTAGAGCGAGCGCGAGAGCGCCTGGCTGCCGCCGAGCACGAGGCCGATGAGCACGCCGAGCACGAGGAAGGTGGTGAACGCGCCGCGCGGCACGAAGAAGGCGAGGGCGACCACACCCGCCCAGAGCACGAGGGAGGCCAGGATGGTGCGCCAGGCGCCGAACCGGCCCGCCAGGCGGCCGAACAGCAGTGCCCCACCGAAGGCGACGAACTGCACGAGCAGGATCACGATCATGAGCTGGTCGGTCTTGAAGCCCAGCTCCTCGCTGCCGTAGAGGCTGGAGGAGCCGATGACGGTCTGGATGCCGTCGTTGAAGAAGAGGTAGGCGAGCAGGAAGAGCATGGTCTGGGGGAACTGACGCAGCTCGCCGAAGGTGTCGCGCAGCTGGCGCACGCTGCCGCCGACCGCCCCGGCCTCGCGGGCGACCTCCGGGCGCTCGACGCCGCGCAGGCGCCACATGCCGACCACCGGGATGATCGTGAAGAGGGCCCACCACAGGCCGGCGGAGAGCATGCTGATCCGGGCTGCCATCCCCTGGTCGATGCCGAGCGAGTCGCCCATGGTGATGAACCCGAGGTTCAGGGCGAGCAGCAGGCCGCCGCCGAGGTAGCCCAGACCCCAGCCGCGCGAGGACACCGCGTCGCGGTCGTCGGGCGCGGCGATGCGGCACAGCAGGGAGTCGTAGACGGCCTGGGACGAGGCGAATGCCACGGTGGCGAGCACCATGAGCACCACGCCGAGCTGCCAGTTGTCGCCCGCCACGAGGAACATGGCCGACGCGGCCGCGGCACCGCCCCAGGCGAAGAGTCCGAGCAGCCGAGCCGGTCGCGGCGATCGGTCGGCCACCGCCCCGACGAACATCAGGACCAGCGCCGCGAGGATGGTGGCGACCGTGACGGTGTAGGGCGCCACTGACCCGGGGGAGATCGGGACACCGAGCACGCTGAGCGTCGCGGTGCAGGGCTCGTCACCGGCGCCGGGGCAGGCGGCCTCCTTGGCGATCGCCGTGATGTAGGGGCCGAACAGCACCGTGCCCGTCGTCGTGACGAACGCGGAGTTGGCCCAGTCGTACCAGTACCAGGGCCTGCGGTAGTGCGCGTTGGCCGCGTACACGTCGGCAGGTGCCGCCACCTCGGAGGACGTCATGGGGGCAGCGTGGCACACGGGGGCTCAGGTACGTGGTACGCACCGCCGGTGAGCGGCGGCGGCGCCCGGGTCAGCCGGCATACTCCCAGTGCCACGGCTCGGGCAGCGAGCCCGACGGTTCGGCCCAGCTGGGGTGGTACCACCCGTAGAGCGGGGCGTTCTGGCGCATCCAGAGGTAGCCAGGACTGCCGAAGCTCTGGATGCCGCCGCACAGGTCGAGCGCCACGCCCAGGCCGTGCTCACTGGTGCCCGGAGTGGCGGCCCACTTCCCGCGACTGGCCTTGACGGAGACCTGCTCCGCGATGGAGCGGTAGGAGTCGGTGACGCAGAGCGGCCTGCCGGAGTCCCTCTCGTAGGCCTTGCTCAACGCGTTGAACGCCGCGGCCGCGCCGGGTCTCAGGCTCTCGCCCGGGGCCTTGTACAGCGGACACAGAGCCTTGGCCGGGATGTGACCGTTCGGGTAGTCACGCTCGTCGCCGTCGCAGGCTCGCTTCGAGCCGTCGACGAACAGGTCCGGCAGCCGCAGGGCCTTGCGCAGGTCGCGCGTCGTCTCGCGGGCCTGCTGGTTCTCCGACCCGAGCAGCAGGCCGGAGATCGGCCCCACGCGCCTGACCTGCTCTGCGTGCAGGGCTCGAGTGGCCTCGAGCTCGATCTTCTGCCTGGCGATGACGGTGTCGAGCTTCTTGCGGGCTTCGGCGGCCGCGACGGCGGCGACGGTGGCCGCGGTGCGGGCGTCCACAGCCTTGAGGGCCACCTCCTGCTGTTCGGCGGCAAGGTGCTGGATGCGCTCGAGGGCGTGCACGCGCTGGTCGCTGAGGTAGGCGAGGTGGGCCAGCGGGTCGCTGGCTTCCGCCGCCGGCGTGTTGAGGGCCTCCACCATGGCGCTCAGGTCGGCCAGCGATCCACCGCCGGTGTAGGCGTGGAAGGCCCAGGCGCGCACCGTGCTGCGGTCGTCGGCGGCCTGGGCCGTCATCTCCTCGAAGACCTTGAGGTTGCGGTCGGCCTCGGCCCGGGCCGCGCGCTCGGCGTCCTTGGCCTTGGCGTAGTCCTGCAGGAGCTGGTTCGCCTGCAGCGCGAGGCGCTCGAGCCGATCCGTGGCGGCGGCGATCTTGGCGTTGGAGGCCATCAGGTCGTCGCGCAGGCGCTGGGCCTCGGCGATCTGCGACCGCAGCTGCGACGGGTCCAGCGAGTGGTCGGCTCCCGCGTCGCTGATTCCCCGGCTCTGCGGCGTGCGGGGGTGGGTCCGGGTGGGGGAGGGCTTCTGGTCCGCAGCCAGGGACACTGCTGCTGCGGGCCCCGCCACGAGGGTGCTGGCCATGAGCACGGCGAGCACCGCCCCTGCCGCTCTGACCACGCCTGCCCGCCGCTCCCTCATCGCATGTCATCACGACACGCCGCCTGTCCGGTAAAGGAACGGTAAAGCCTCAGGTCAGCGCACCGGATCCCCCGAACGGCCGGTCAGGGGGTCAGGCGCTTGGCCATCAAGGCCACGGTCTTTCCGGGGCTGCCCAGGCGGCCCACCTCGGCGTAGCCGCGGCCGGTGTGGAACGCGAGTGAAGCGGGGTTCGGCGGCTCGGCGTTGACCTCGAGGGTCAGCCGGCCCGCCGCCGCAGCGTCGGCCTCGACGACGTCGTAGACGGCGGAGCCGAGCCGGAGGCGACGGAACGAGTCGGCCAGCACGATGCGGTCGAGGTAGTGGAAGGCGTTGCCGTACCTCGCGGAGAACCACCGGTAGTTCTCGGAGTCGTAGTCCGTGCCGGGCCCCATGGTGATGACGAAGCCCGCGAAGGCTCCCTCGACGTCGATGACGTCGACCCGCAGCGCCCAGGCCTGGAGCTGGGCCAGGCGCACGGCGTCCATGGGGGCGAGCATCTCGACATTGGCCTCGTTGAGGGCCAGCACGTCAGCGACGTCGGCGTCCGTGACCGGCCGCAGCAGGGGAGTGGTGCCGGACGGCAGGGGGCCCAGGGGAGTAGGGCGTCGAGGAGTCACGCGCAGGCGAGTGGGCCGCATGGGAGCGATTCTCCCAGCGAGCCGCTCCGCACGGTGCCCGCGTCCACGCCACGGCGGATCCACACCACGCGCTCCGAGGTCACGCCGTCCACAGGCCGCGAGCGACGCACCACACAGCCGGGCCTCCGCGGGCCACGATGGCAGCCTGATGGCCCACGTCACACCAAGGGGAGCCGATGGCCAGATCTACCCAGAAAACCGAGACCAGGTCCACGCGCAGCTCAGAACCAGTGGAGGACGCCGTGCCCGGCGTGAACGAGGTTCACCTGGTGGGCCGCGTCAGTGGCGACCCACAGGAGCGGACCCTGCCGAGCGGCGACGTCGTCGTCCTCTTCCGGCTGGTGGTGCGGCGAGCCACAGGTCGCCGCACCGCGACGGCGCGCGGTGCGGCGAAGGGCCCCGTGGTCGACACCCTGGACGTGGCGTGCTGGAGCGCTGGCTCGAGAAGGGCGGCCAGGCGGCTCCACGACGGCGACGCCGCAGAGGTGTCGGGCGCGCTGCACCGGCGGTTCTACCGCGCCGGAGGTGCCGCAGCCAGCCGGTACGAGGTGTCAGCCTCCACCGTGGCCAGGGCGCGTCCCTGACCTGAGACCGGCGGTCAGCTGGCGATGCTGCCCGTGCCGGTGGCCGTGACCTCGGCGGTGCCGGTGTCCTCGCCCAGCAGGGCGCGACGCTCGTCGGCGTTCAGGCCGCCCCAGACACCGTGGCTCTCGCGCACCTCGAGGGCGTGCTTCAGGCAGGCGTCCACGACCGGGCAGCGGGCACAGTACGACTTGGCGGTGGCCTCCCGCTGCCGACGACGCGCACCGCGCTCGGACTGGGGGGAGAAGAACGTCTCCGGGTCGGCCTCGTTGCAGGCTCCCTCGAACTGCCACTCGTAGCTCTCGACGATGGGCATCGGAAGCCGCTTGATGTACGCCATGGCGATCCTCTCTGAAACCTTCAGCCGGCGCCCCACCGGCGCCGAACTGCTGCACAACCTATTCACAATGTTGTTCATTGCGCAAGATGCGTTGAACAGGTTTATAGTTTCGCGACGGACAGGTGTACGTTCACGAGTCGAGCTGGAGGAGGCGTCATGGACACCAAAGACCGCTCGGGGGATCGCACGGAAAACCTTGTGACGGAGCGTGGAGCCTCCGAGGCACCCGCAGCCACGGAGTCGCCCGCTGGAGGCAACCCGAGGGCCGAGCTGCACGTGCCACGGGTCGCGCTGACGTGGAGCGTCGGAGGCGTCGCCGAGCGACTGGACCTCGCACCGTCGACGCTGCGCACCTGGGACCGGCGCTACGGCATCGGCCCGTCGCAACGCACCGAGGGTGGCCACCGCCGGTACGACGAGGTCGACATCCAGCGCGTGCGCCTGATGGCCCAGCTCACAGGACGAGGGGTCCCGGCGGGCACGGCTGCGCGGGTCGCGACGTCGGTGGACGCCGCCGGCCTGGCCTCAGCCCTGGCGCCGGGGACCGGCTTTCCGTCGGCAGCGCACCCGGCAGCAGACTCGGCGATCGAGGCGATCGTGTCGTCGGCGGCCGCGCTGGATGCCGACGGCCTGGCGCGGATCTACCAGCGCGTCACGCGCGAGAGCGACCTCATCTCGGCGTGGACATCGGTGCTGGCGCCCGCCCTGCGCAAGATCGGCGAACGCTGGAACGACGGCTCGTTGGGTGTCGACTCCGAACACCTGGCCAGCGAGCTGCTGGTCACCGAGCTCCGGTCACTGACCCGCGCCAACCGCTCACGCGTCGGCGGACGCCGTGAGGTCGTCCTCGCCAGCGCGGACGAGGAACAGCACTACCTGCCGCTGGTGGCCGTCGAGGCCGAGCTGTCGCTGCAGGGCATCGGCTGTGTCTTCCTCGGGCCGCGGGTGCCCGTGGAGGCTCTGCTCGACCTCGTCGGGCGCGCGACCCCGCCGGTGGTGTTCCTGTGGGCGTCGATCAGCCGACCCGCCAGCGACCCGCTGTGGACGGCGCTGTCGTCGGTCGAGCGACCGCTGAAGATCGTCATCGGCGGACCCGGCTGGCCCGAGGACCTGTCGGTGGCGTCGGCGTCGGTGACGATGCAGCGCGTCAACACCTTGGACGAGGCCTGCAACGCGCTGTCGGGTTCGGTGTTCCCGCAGGGCTGAGGCTCCTGCGGATCGACTTTGTCGCAGAGGTGCCGGCGCTCTGACGACACATCGGCAACGGCAACAGTGCTGACGTCGCTCTAGCGGCAACCCGATACATCCCAGGATCTGCGCCCCTTCTCGGGGCCGCACATCATCACCCCATAACGCCGATAATCGACATTATGTCAACTCACTGATGGAAGGCCACCTCCTCCGTCGGAGTCACCGCGGTCGTCCGACCCGGCACCGACTGGTACTGCCAGTACAGGTTGGTGTGCGCGATGACCTGCCCGGGCGGCGGCGCGCCCCACTGCGTCTGGTCCTCGGTCGTGTGCGCGTCACCGACCAAGGTCACGTCGTAGCCGCGCACCACGGCGCCATGGATGGTCGCCCGGATGCACGCGTCGGTCTGTGCGCCCGCCACGACGAGACGCCCCACGCCGGCCGCGGCGAGAACCTCCTCGAAGTCGGTGCCCTCGAAGGAGTCGTTGTAGTTCTTGTGCACCAACGGCTCCGAGGCCTGTCGCGGCAGCTCCGGGACGTACTCCCAGGCCTCGCTCCCCTTCTCGAGGTGCTCGTCGGAGTGCTGCACCCACACGACCGCGACACCCTCCGAACGGGCGCGGTCCACGAGCGTGCCGATGTTGGCGATGACCGCGTCACGCTCGTGCGCGTCGGACACCACGCCCTTCTGCACGTCGATCACCACGAGGGCCGTCCGTGGCCGGTCTGACAACGTTGTCATGCCGCTCTCCTTTGCCGTCTGTCTGTCGCGCCTCGCGACGCCGACCACGCTATGACCGGCCACCGACAGCCGGCTCTCCCCCGCCCTTCTAGCCTTGTCCGGTGCAGTGCGACTACTTCGACGCCGGACGGTGCCGCTCGTGCACCCTCATGGGCGTCCCGTATGCCGCGCAGCTGGCGGACAAGGACGCCACGGTGCAGGCGCTGCTGGCCGACCACGCACCGGCCGACGTGTGGCTGGAACCGTTCACCGGCCCTGAGGCCGCCTTCCGCAACAAGGCCAAGCTCGTCGTCGGTGGCTCCAGGGGCGAGCCGACCCTGGGCATCCTCGACCCCGGCGGCGCCGGGGTCGACCTGCGGCACTGCGGCCTCTACGAGCCCGGGCTCCACGAGGCCGTGGTGGCCCTCGCCGACCTCGTCGGACGGTTGGGGCTCACCCCCTACGACGTGCCACGACGCACCGGGGAGCTCAAGCACGTCCTCGTGACCCACTCCCCCGACGACGAGCTCATGGTCCGCTTCGTGCTGCGCTCCCCCGGGCAGCTGGGCCGTGTCCGGCGCGGCCTGCCGGACCTGGTCACCACGCTCCCGGGCCTGCGCGTCGTGAGCGCCAACTTCCTGCCGGCCCACACCGCGCTGCTCGAGGGCGACGAGGAGCAGGTCCTCACCGAGCAGCAGACCCTGCCGATGCGGGTCAACGACATCACCCTGCACCTGCGCCCGCAGAGCTTCTTCCAGACCAACACCACGGTGGCCGCGGGGCTCTACCGGCAGGCGCAGGAGTGGCTGAGCGAGGTCGCCCCGGCGTCGCTGTGGGACCTCTACAGCGGCGTCGGCGGCTTCGCCCTGCACGCCCTCACCGCCGACCGTCCCCCGACGGAGGTCACCGGCATCGAGGTCTCCGCCGAGGCGGTCGCCAGCGCGCAGCAGACCCTGACCGAGCTGCCGGCGGGCCGCGCCGGCCGCGCGTCCTTCCGCGCCGGGGATGCCACGAGGTATGCCGTCGCGTCGCCTCCCGAGGACGCTCCCGACGCCGTCGTCGTGAACCCTCCCCGGCGCGGCGTCGGCCGCGAGCTCGCCACGTGGCTGGACCGGTCACGGGTGGGCCACGTGGTCTACTCCAGCTGCAACGCGCGCTCGCTCGCGGCGGACCTCGCGGCGATGCCGCACCTGAGGGTGAGCCGGGCCCGCCTGTTCGACATGTTCCCCCAGACCAGCCACCACGAGGTCATGGTGCTGCTCGAGCGACGTTAGCCGGGCGGGCGTTCCAACTGGGTGTGTCCCCTTCGAAGCTGGAACCGGACGCGACTGTCAGCGGCCGCCGTGACGAGCCAGCGCCGGCTACCGCAAGTCGAGGACCAGCTGGTCCTCGATGAGGGCTGGGTTGCTCGGCAAGGGCTTGCAGGCGCCCGTCTCGGAGAATCCAGCTCGCCGGTAGAGCCTGCCTGCGGCATGGTTGCTGCGTGTCACCCACAGCATCAACGTGGTGGCGCCGTCGCGCAGAGCCCAGTTCCGCACCGCAGCGAGGAGCGCCGTCGAAGCACCTGCTCCCCGATGCCCGGGGTGGAGCCACATCGCGATGAGCTTGCGTTCGTCTGGGCTGGTCCCGTTCACCCCGGCCGCGATTCCGATCGGAGCCCCATCCTGGAAAGCGAGAAACGTAGCCGTGTCACGGCACCACTCGCGCCAGTCGGCCTCGTCATACTCGCGCTCTTCCGCGAGGGTTGACCCGAAGGCACTCGGTGACTCCGCCAGCGCAGCGAGCCGAACAGCCTTGACCCGCTCCCAGTCGGTTTCCTCGGCGCGCTCGACCACAAGCCCGGCATACGTGGCCTGGTCGCTGGTGGGTTGCTCCTCAACGTTCATGTACCGCATCGTGCCCGAAGCGGCCCCACTCGCACTCACATGGCGTCATCCGGGACCGGTCCCGCATCTTCGTATCCTCGCTCAGGTCAACCCGCCGCCGCCCACGCCTCCCGCAGCCAGCCGGCCACCTCACCGTCGACCTCCTCGGCTGAGGCCAGCTCGATGTGATGCATCCACACGCGGGGTGAGGGCTGCACCGCCTCCTTCACCCGGCTGGAGTGCACGTGCTTCGGCAGCGCGATGGACAGCACCGCCGGCACGGTGGACGACACGTACTGCCCCGGGCGCCACACCCAGGCAAAGGCCTTGCGCCGCCGGAAGGCGATCTGGCTCTTGGTGACGCGGACCTGCGAGTCCCCCAGCCCCGCAACAGTTTTCGCGACCGCGCGGTAGGCGGCCAGGCCGTCCGGGTGCCCGGAGAAGAACTCCTCAGGACTGGGCATCCACGACCCACCACGCGGCATACGGGCTCAGCAGCACCTGGCCGTCATCGCCCCCGAAGACGGCGTGCCCTCCCAGCGCGTTCACGGGGTGGGCGATGCCCGCCTCGGCGAAGCGGGAGAACCGGAACGGTCGCCACGAGTCGGTCACGTTGTAGACGCACACCAGGGGTCCGCTGGGGTGGCGGCGCACCGTGGCCAGGACACCGTCGTCGGTGTCGAGCAGCACCGTGCTGTCGGCTGCGGCGTGCAGCTGGGGCAGCCCCGCTCGGACGCGAGCCAGGTGCGCGAGCCCCTGGAAGACCTTGCCGGAGGTCGTGCGCAGGTCCGCGCGGGCGCCGGCACGGTCCCAGTCCAGCCGGGGCCGGTGCGCCCACCGGTTGTCGTCCTCATGGCCGGGCTCCGCGGCCCACGCCGGGTCGTTGGGCATGGCCAGCTCGTCGCCGCTCCACACCACCGGTATGCCGCCCCAGCCCGCCACCACGGCGTGCGCCAGGAAGAGCCGCGCCATCGCGGTGTTCTCGGCACCGGCCGTGACCGCGTGAGCGAGCCCGGTCAGGGCCGCGGCGGTGCCGCTGATGCGCTTGTCGCCCGTCTCCGGGTTGTGCTGGAACACCAGTCCCCCGGCCCACGAGCCGGGGAACTCGCCCGCGTACCAGTCGGACAGGAAGCGCCGGTGGGCGAACCCGTCGAGCCCCACCGCCGCGGCGTCCGCGTCGTCGATGGCCCAGCCGATGTCGTCGTGGCACCGGACGTAGCAGATCCAGGTGCCGTTCGGCGGGGTCGCCGGCAGTGCGTCGAGGGCATGGCGGGCCAGCACCGTGTTGCCGGCTGCGAGCATCGACCAGACCTGCACCATGAGGCTGTTGTGGTAGGCCAGGTCGCTCACCCGCCCCGCGTGCGCGCCGAGCCCGAGGTACTGCACGAGGTCACGTGGACCGACGATGGCCTCAGCCTTGAACACCGTTGCGGGACAAGCGATTCGGGCAACAGCTCGCAGGATCTGCGTGAGGGCGTGCACCTCGGGCTGGTTCTGGCAGTTGGTGCCGAGCCGCTTCCACGTGAAGGCGATGGCGTCGAGCCGCAGCACCTCCACGCCGAGGTTGGCGAGGAAGAGGATGATGTCGGCGTACTCGACGAGGACCTCGGGGTTCGACCAGTTGACGTCCCACTGCCACGCGTTGAAGGTCGTCCAGACCCAGGCCTGCATCTCGTCGTCCCACGTGAAGTTGCCGGGGGCGAAGTCGGGGAAGACCTCGGGCAGGGTCTGCTCGTAGGCGTCGGGCATCTCGCGGTCGGGGAAGGCGTGGAAGTAGTCGCGGTAGCGCTCCTCCCCCGACCTCGCCCGGACGGCCCACTCGTGCTCGCGGGCGACGTGGTTGAGCACCAGGTCGAGCACCAGGGAGATGCCCTGTCCGCGCAGCACCCTCGTCAGCTCGCGCAGGTCCTCGACGGTGCCGAGGTCGGGCCGCACGGTGCGGTAGTCCTGCACGGCGTACCCGCCGTCGTTGTCGCCCTCGCGCGGCTGCAGCAGCGGCATGAGGTGCAGGTAGCCCACACCGAGGTCGCGCAGGTAGTCCAGCCGGTCGACGACGCCGCGGAGGCTGCCGGCGAACCGCTCGGTGTAGCAGGCGTAGCCGAACAGGGAGGGCTCCTGGAGCCAGTCGGGCCGCAGCACCCGGCGCTGGTCCAGGCGTCTCAGGTCGGGCTCCCGCTCGACGTAGGCGCGGGCGGCCAGCTCCACCAGGCGCACCGCGAGCGCCTCGAGGTCCGCGCCGGGGTAGGCCCCCGCCAAGCCCCGCGACGAGGTCGTCCCACCAGCGTTCGAGCCGCAGGAGGAACGTCTCCTGGTCCGCCTCGGCCAGGCCGGCGAGCTGGCGGCAGGCGGCGTCGTGTGCGCTGGCGAGCCCGGGGGGCGACTGACCCATGCGCCGATTGAACACCCGCGACGCCGGCCTGCGGGGCGCAACGCACAGCCCTAGGCTCCGGGTCATGGCCTCGGTGCGCGTCGGGATCTCTGGGTGGCGCTACGCCGGCTGGCGCGGCGACTTCTACCCCACGGGACTGCGCCAGGCCGACGAGCTGCGCTACGCGGCCGAGCGGATGTCGTCGGTCGAGATCAACGGCTCGTTCTACTCGCTCCAGCGACCGAGCTCCTACCGGGCCTGGCGGGAGCAGACACCGGAGGACTTCGTCTTCGCCGTGAAGGGCGGCCGCTTCATCACCCACATGAAGAAGCTCGTCGGTGTGGAGGCACCCCTGGCCAACTTCTTCGCCTCGGGCGTCCTCGCGCTGGGGCCCAAGCTCGGGCCCGTGCTCTGGCAGCTGCCCGAGCGGCTGGCCTTCGACGCCGAGAAGCTCGCCGCCTTCTTCGACCTGCTGCCGCGCACGACCGCCGAGGCCGCACAGCTGGCCGGCCGCCACGACGACAAGCTGGCCGACGACCGGGTGCTCACGACGGCCGAGGCGGACCTGCCGATCCGGCACGCCCTCGAGCCACGGCATACCAGCTTCGACACCCCGGAGGCTCACGCCCTGCTCGCCTCCCACGACGTCTGCATGGTCGTCGCGGACAGCGCCGGCCGGTGGCCGGCCATGCGCGACGGCACCTCCGACTTCAGGTACGTCCGCCTGCACGGCGCCACGGAGCTGTACGCCAGCGGCTACACCCCCGAGTCGCTCGACCGGTGGGCCGAGCAGTGCCTCCAGTGGCGCGACGAGGGCCACGACGTCTACGTGTACTTCGACAACGACGCCAAGGGCCACGCACCCCACGACGCGCTCGCCCTCATCGAGCGCGTCGACCCCGCACCCCACACCGCCACCGCAGAGGCAGGAGCAGCTCCATGACGTTCTCGGTCGTCGGCCAGGTCGGTGACGCGTTCGGCGTCGCCGTCGCGAGCCGGTTCATCGCCGTCGGGTCGGTCGTGCCGGCCGCAAGGGTCGGGGTCGGCGCGGTCGCGACCCAGGCGATGGCCAAGGTGTCCTACAAGCACGACGTGCTCGAGCTGCTCGCCTCAGGAGCGAGTGCCCCCGAGGCCGTGGCCCAGGTGACGGCTGCCGACGAGGGCGCTGCGCACCGGCAGCTCGGCGTCGTGGCGGCGCACACCCAGGCCACCCACACCGGCGAGGAGTGCCTCAGCTGGGCCGGCGGGACGAGCGGCCGCGACGACACCGGCGCCTACGCGATCCAGGGCAACATCCTCACCGGACCGGAGGTCGTCGAGCGGATGCGGGAGACGTGGCTGGCCCGTGCCGACCTCCCCCTCACGCGGCGCCTCGTGGAGACGCTCCTCGCCGGCGACGCGGCAGGCGGCGACTCACGGGGACGCCAGGGCGCGGCCCTGTATGCCGTGGCCCCCGGAGCGGGCTACGACGCCTCCGGCGTGGTCGCGGACCTGCGGGTGGACGACCACCCGGACGCCTCGCGCGAGCTGGCGAGGCTCCTCGACGAGCACGAGCTGGTCTTCGGTGGACCTGAGGACGTGCTGCCGCTCGAGGGGGCCCTGGCCAGCGAGGTGGCGCAGCGGCTCGGCCGCCTCGGTCACCGCCACGACGACGCCGCCGCGGCGCTCGCCGCGTGGGCCGCTGAGCGCAACCTCGAGATGCGCCTGACCGAGGCGGGTATCGACGCCCGCGTGCTGGAGGTGCTCCGGCGCGAGAGCCCCTGACCGCCTACTCGAAGGGCGTCGGGTCCCCGGCACCCCGGCGCACCACCTCGGGGTACCCGTCGGAGAAGTCGACGACGGTGGTGGGCTCGAGGCCGCACTCCCCCGAGTCGATGACGGCGTCGATCTGGTGGTCGAGGCGCTCCTTGATCTCCCAGCCCTGCGTCATCGGCTCCTCGTCGCCGGGCATCAGGAGGGTCGTGGAGAGGAGCGGCTCGCCCAGCTCCTCGAGGAGGGCGTGCACCACCGGGTGGTCGGGGATGCGCACCCCCACGGTCTTCTTCCTGGGGTGGAGGAGCCGGCGGGGCACCTCCTTGGTGGCCGGCAGGATGAAGGTGTACTGCCCCGGCGTCGCCGCCTTGACCGCCCGGAACACGCGGTTGTCGAGGTGCACCAGGTGGGCCATCTGCGCGAAGTCGCGGCACACCAGCGTGAAGTGGTGCCGTTCGTCGAGCTGCCGGATGCGCAGCATCCGCTGCTTGCCGTCGGCGTTGCCGAGCGCGCACCCGAGCGCGAAGCAGGAGTCCGTGGGGTAGGCGACGACCCCTCCGTCACGGATGATCTGCACGGCCTGCTGGACCGACCGGGGCTGGGGGTCAACCGGGTGCACGTCGAAGTACCTGGCCATGGGAGTGACTGTAGGCCGTGCCCACTATGTTGGGCGCGTGCGAGCACTCGTGAAGACCACCGCCGGTCCCGGGCTGGAGATGCTGGACGTCCCCGAGCCGGAGGTCGGGCCCACCGACGTGAAGATCCGGGTCCTGCGCGCCGGGCTCTGCGGCACGGACCTGCACCTCGAGCAGTGGGACGACTGGGCCGCGTCCACGGTGAAGCCCCCGATGACCATCGGCCACGAGTTCTACGGCGAGGTCGTCGAGGTCGGCGAGGACGTCACCAGCGTGCAGGTCGGCCAGCGCGCCTCCGGCGAGGGCCACATCGTCTGCGGGACCTGCCGCAACTGCCGGGCCGGCCGCCGCCACGTCTGCATCCACACCAAGGGCGTCGGGGTGAACCGCGACGGCGCCTTCGCCGACTACGTCGTCATCCCGGCCAGCAACGTCTGGGTGCAGCCCGACGACCTCGACCCCGACCTCGGCGCGGTGTTCGACCCGTTCGGCAACGCCACCCACACGGCTTTGTCGTTCCCCATGGCCGGCGAGGACGTCGTCATCACCGGCGCCGGCCCGATCGGGGTGATGGCCGCGGCGATCGCTCGGCACGTCGGCGCCCGGCACGTCGTCGTGACCGACATCAGCGACTACCGGCTCGAGCTGGCGAAGAACGCCGGCGCCGACCTGGTCGTCAACGCCGCCCGCAGCAACCTGCGTGAGGCCATGACCGCGCTGGGCATGAAGGAGGGCTTCGACATCGGGCTGGAGATGTCCGGCGTGCCGTCGGCCGTCGAGGACATGCTCGCCAACATGAACCACGGCGGGCGGGTGGCCATGCTGGGCCTGCCGAAGGACCCCTTCCCCATCGACTGGGGCCGGGTCATCACCCACATGATCACCATCAAGGGCATCTACGGCCGCGAGATGTACGACACCTGGTACGCGATGAGCTCGATGCTGCAGACCTCCTCGGTCCTGCGGGAGCGCGTCGCGTCGGTCATCACCCACCGCTTCCCCGCCGAGAAGTGGCAGGAAGCCTTCGACGCGGCGCGTTCCGGGCAGTGCGGCAAAGTCGTCATGGACTGGAGCTGAGAGGACACACATGTACGGCAGCGTGAAGGACGAGATCCGTTCGACCCTCGAGGAGATCGAGGCCGCCGGGCTCTGGAAGAGCGAGCGCGAGCTGACCTCGCCCCAGCAGGCGCACATCACCACCGCCAAGGCGGAGGCGATCAACTTCTGCGCCAACAACTACCTCGGGCTGGCCGACCATCCCGACGTGGTCGCGGCTGCCACGCGGGCGCTGCAGGACTGGGGCTTCGGCATGGCCAGCGTGCGCTTCATCTGCGGCACCCAGACCCTGCACAAGCAGCTCGAGCACGCCATCTCCGACTTCCTGCAGATGCAGGACACGATCCTCTACTCGTCGTGCTTCGACGCCAACGGCGGTGTCTTCGAGGTGCTCTTCGGCGCGGACGACGCGATCATCTCCGACGAGCTCAACCACGCCTCGCTGATCGACGGCATCCGGCTGAGCAAGGCGTCGCGCTACCGCTACCGGAACGCCGACATGGCCGACCTGCGCGCCCAGCTCGAGGCAGCGACCGCGGCCGGCGCGCACCGGAAGGTCGTCGTGACCGACGGCGTCTTCTCCATGGACGGGTACCTGGCGCCGCTCGACCAGATCTGCGACCTCGCCGAGGAGTTCGGCGCGCTCGTCATGGTCGACGACTCGCACGCCGTCGGGTTCGTGGGCGACGGGGGTCGCGGCACACCCGAGCACTTCGGCGTCATGGACCGGGTCGACATCATCACCGGCACCTTGGGCAAGGCCCTCGGTGGGGCCTCGGGCGGCTACGTCAGCGCCCACCGGGAGATCGTCGACCTGCTCCGCCAGCGCTCGCGGCCCTACCTGTTCTCCAACGCGGTCGCCCCCGTCGTCGCCGCGGGCTCGCTCAAGGCGATCGAGCTGGCCCGGGCCTCCGGCGAGGGACGCGAGACGCTGCGGCGCAACACCGCCCTCTTCCGCGAGCTCATGACCGCCGAGGGCTTCGACCTGCTGCCGGGCAGCCACCCGATCACGCCAGTGATGTTCCCCGGCGAGGACGGCGCCCGCCGAGCCTCGCAGATCGCCGACGAGATGCTCGACCACGGTGTCTACGTCATCGCGTTCTCCTACCCGGTCGTCCCACAGGGAAGGGCCCGCATCCGCGTGCAGCTCTCGGCGGCGCACTCCGAGGAGGACGTGCGCGCCTGCGTCGCAGCCTTCGTCGCGGCGCGCGACCGGTCGGCTAGGGCGGTCGGCTAGGGCGGTCGGCTAGGAGGTCTCCGCCGCGCGGGTGTCGATGGGCGTGCCCCGCTCGACCGTGCGGCTGACCGTGCACAGCCGGTCGTGGGAGCGCGTGATCGCGTCGGGCAGCCGGTCGCGCGCACGGTCGCCGTCCTCGCCGTCCGGGAAGGTCACGGTGAACTCGACCTTCAGGCCCGACATGTGGTTGCCGGTCTCGTCCTTGACCTTGTCGCCGGTCGCCTCGACCGTGAAGGTGTCGGGCTCGACGCGCTTGGTGGTGATGAAGTCGACGTCGATGGCCGTGCACCCCGCGATGGCGGCCAGCAGCAGCTCGACGGGGCTGAACTGCTCACCGCCCCCGCCGATGCGCATGGTTCCGCCGCGCTCGTTGGTCACGTCGAAGACGCCCTTCTCGACGCGGGTCAGCGTCACCGAGCGGTGGCCGGTGCCGGTGCCCCCGGTCTCCTCAGCCATGTCAGTCATTGTGGGGAACCCCATTTCTGCGCCAGTGTCCGGACGACGGTCAGGTTACGCATGGTCGCCGGCACCCCGGTGACCCGTTCCACCTGCGCGTTGCCGAGCCTCGCCTCGTGGAAGGCCCTGCCGAGCTCGACCAGGACGTCGCGGCCGATGACGTGGGCGCGCTCCCCCGGCACCTCCCAGGCGGCGAGCCGCGCCGCCGCCTGCTCGGCGACGTCCTGCTGGCAGAACGCGACGTAGCGGCCCACCTGTCCGTCGAACGAGGGAGGTATGCCGTCGGCAGCCGTGACGAGGTTCGTCAGGTCGACCGGGCGGCGGGCCATCGCGACGATGTCGAAGCCTGCTCCTGCCGAGAGGCACTCCCCCACTGCCTGCTCGACTTTCGCGGGGCTGCGCATGGGGGTCGTGACGAGCATGTTGCCGGTCTGGATGTGCGAGGCAACGTCGACGAAGGCGTTGTCCTCCAGCACCTGACGGGCGTGCTCCATCCTCAGGACGCGCTTGCCGACGTTGACCGCGCGCAGGAACACGACGTACGACGGCATGGACCCTCCTCGTGCACGAACCCGGCACGGTCACAGTACGTCACGGCCCGGCGCCCGCCGAGGTGGCGGAAGCCGGGCCGCGACTCGTGTCGGTCAGCTGCAGCAGATGTTGTAGCCGCGGGCCATCCAGAACTCGGTGGGGATCGGGTTCGTCAGGGTGTAGTCGTCGACGCTCTTGGCGGCGTACTGCTGCTCGCCGACGCGCATCTCCACGTGCGTGTGGGCGGCGCCGCTCGACGAGACCCCGCGCCAGCTCTCCGTGGCGATCTTCTGCCCGCGGCTGACGCTGTCGCCCCTGTTCAGCGCGTCGAGCGGGTTGGAGTGCAGGTAGACGACCGTCCGGTTGAGGTCGGCGTTGTAGATCGCGATCGTCGACAGGCCGCCGCTGCCGGCAGCCCCCTCGACGATGTTGGTCACCTTCCCGGCGGTGAGGGAGTAGACCGGCTCTCCGACGCCCTTGGCCAGGTCGATGCCCTCGTGCCGACCGCTGGTGGACAGGTAGCCGTCGAAGTACGACGAGATGTGGCCGCCGGCGGCCTGGTAGAGGCCGTACTGCAGGTTCGTGTTGGCGGTGTCACCGACCACGTGGCCCGCGTTGTTGTTCTTCAGCGTCGCGCTGAGGTTGACCTTGGCCCCCGGGTTGACGGAGTCGACGGCCCCCGCCCAGTCGCTCTTGTAGAAGACGGTGACGACCGAGTCCTCGCGGTTCCAGACCGAGGCGGTGTTGTTCTTGACGCACTGGCCCTGGCCCGAGCCCCCGGTGATGAACTTCGTGCAGGTGGAGGAGTCGGCTCCGTAGTTCTTGTCCCCACCGGCGAGGTCCACCATCGAGCCACCGTGGTCGCTGTTGTAGTAGAGGCAGAACTCGCCCGACTCGCAGACGCCGTTGCGGGCGTCCGCCGCCTGCGCCTGTGGCGCCGCGATGAAGGATGCAGTCATGAGCGCCACGCCGAGACCGGCGAGCGCAAGCTTCTTCCCCATGAGGAAACTCCTTGTCGTTGTGGGGCCCTGGAGCCCCGGCTGAGGTGACGAGGAGCCGGCTGCACCGACGGGCACGAGCCGGGTCCTCACGAGGAAGACGGTGCTCGGCGGCACTGCGAAAGCGCTGCGAATCGGTTGCGGACCGCTGCGCACACCGCTGCGGTGCGGGCACAGAGCCGTGCGGGCGCACGCACGTCCCGCTCCGGCGCTCAGAGGTGGACGGCTCCCCCACCCACCTCGAGGACGAGCCCGCCCACCTGGACGACCCCGTCCTCGGAGACGGTCAGGTCGAGCGTCGAGGGGCGGCCCACCTCGGCCCCCTGCTGCACGCGCCAGGAGACACCCGTGCGCCCCTGCGCGACGAGCCAGGCACCGAGGTTTGAGCACGCCGAGCCGGTCGCGGGGTCCTCGACGACGGCCGTGCCCTGGGTGAACAGGGCGCGCGCCTCCACGGTGTCGGGTCCGGTCGGCGCCCACAGGTAGACGAGGGTCTCGCCACCCCGGGTGCCCATCCCGGCATACCGGCGCATGAGCGCGGCGTCGCCCGTGGCGCGCCGCACCGCCTCCACCGACGCCGCCTGGGCGATGATCTGCCCGCTGCCGGTGCTGACCTGCTGCACCGGCCCGACCAGGTCGCCGGCCTCCAGGCCGATGGTGGGGGCGATGTCCGCCGGCTCGAAGTCGCGCTCGACCTTGCCCTCGTTGGCGGTGAGCACCCACTCGTTCCCGTTCGCCCGCACCGGGATCACGCCGGCCGGCATCGACAGCCTCACCCGGTCGCCGGTGTCGAGCAGGTCGCGGACCACGTGCGCCGTCCCCAGCGTGGGGTGCCCGGCGAAGGCCATCTCGTAGTGGGGGGTGAAGATGCGCACCCGGGCGTCGGCCCTCGGGTGGTACTCGCCGTCAGGCGGGAGCACGAAGGTCGTCTCGGAGAGGTTGAACTGCCGGGCGAGGCCCTGCATCTGGTCCTCGTCGAGCTCCGCGGCGTCCTCGAAGACGCAGAGCGGGTTCCCCGAGAAGGGGTCGCCCTCGTTGGCGAAGACGTTCAGCAAGCGGAACTCCAGCCTCATGGCCCCACTCTGGCAGACCCGTAGGGTGACGCGTGTGGAGAGCGGCCAAGAGGTGACGGAGCAGGTGCGGACCGAGCAGACGACGGCGGTGAAGGCGCCCGAGGGGCGGCTCGTGCTGGTGCGCCACGGCGAGACGGAGTGGTCGCGCACCGGTCAGCACACCGGGGTGACCGACCTCCCGCTCACCCCGGCGGGCGAGGAGGCGGCCCGCGGACTGGCCGACGCGATGAAGGACTTCGACTTCTCGCTCGTCCTGTCGTCACCGCTGCAGCGGGCACGGCGCACGGCCGAGCTGGCCGGGCTGCGGCCGGAGGTCGACCCGGACCTCGCGGAGTGGGACTACGGCGCCTACGAGGGCCTGACGACGCCGCAGGTCCGCGAGCGCCTCGGCTACGACTGGACCGTCTTCGAGCACGGGGTCGCCCCGGGTGAGACGCCCGGGGAGACCGTCGAGGAGGTCGCCGCCCGCGCCTCCCGGGTGGTGCGGCGGGCCGTCGAGGCGATGACCTCCGGTGACGTCGTCCTCGTGGCACACGGACACCTGCTGCGGGTGCTCACCTCTGTCTTCCTCCAGAAGGAGCCGCGGTTCGGCGCCCAGCTGCTGCTCGACGCGGGTGCCGTCAGCGTCCTGGAGTTCGAGAAGGAGCTGCCCGCGGTCCGACTCTGGAACCGGCCCGCCTGAGGCGGGCGACCGGCACGCGCCCGGCCGCCACGCGGCATACCCCTCCCCTGCCCCTCAGGGCAGGGGCCAGGTGTGCACCGGCTCGTTGCTGTGCATGTGGCCGTGGTAGGTCTCGAGCATCCGGCTCAGGGCTGCCTGGCGGTCCAGGCCCTGCTGCTCGAGCCGCTCCACGGCCTGGGTCTGCCACGTCGCGCCGTTGCTGCCCGTCTTGCAGCGTCCCTCGATCACGCTGAGGTAGCGGTCGCGCACCGCGTCGGAGACTCCCCACTCCTGGAGTCCCTCGTGGGCCAGCGGCAGCAGGTGGCGCAGCACCAGCTCGTCGACGCTGACCTGGCCGTAGCCCGGCCAGTAGAGCGTCGCGTCGATGCCGTCGCGGGCCGCGCTGTGGAAGTTCTGCTCGGCCACGCCGAAGCTCATCTTGGTCCAGACCGGGCGGTCGTCGGAGGCCAGCTTGCGGATGACGCCGTAGTAGAAGGCGGCGTTGGCCATGACGTCGACGATGGTGGGCCCGGCGGGCAGCACCCGGTTCTCGACCCGCAGGTGGGGTCGGTCGTGCACGATGTCGTAGATCGGCCGGTTCCAGCGGTAGACGGTGCCGTTGTGCAGCCGCAGCTCGGCGAGCGACGGCGCCTCCCCCGCCTCCAGCTTGGCCACCGGGTCCTCGTCGGAGATGTCCGCGAGCAGAGCCGGGAAGTAGCGCACGTTCTCCTCGAACAGGTCGAAGATCGACGTGATCCAGCGCTCGCCGAAGAAGACCCGGGGCCGCACGCCCTGGTTCTTCAGCTCGACACTGCGGGTGTCGGTGGCCTGGCTGAACAGCTCGATCCGGGTCTCGGCGTGCAGGCGCTGCCCGAAGAAGAAGGGCGAGTTGGCGGCCAGGGCGATCTGCGGGGCGACCAGCGCCTGCGCCGCGTTCCAGTGGGCCGCGAAGTCCGACGGCGCCACCTGCAGGTGCAGCTGGACGCTGGTGCAGGCCGACTCGGGGGCGATGGTGTCGCAGTAGGTCGCGACCCGCTCCCCCGTCGGGCCCTCGATGTCGAGGTAGATGTCCTCACCCCGGGCCACGAAGATCGAGTCGTTGAGCGCGGTGTAGCGGTTGTTGGCGCTGATCCACTCGCCCTGGAAGTGCTCGGGCATGATCGTCGGCAGGATGCCGACCGCCACGATGTGCGCCCCGTGTTGGGCAGCCCCCTTGTCGGCCCGGGTCAGCGACGCGCGCAGCTCCTCCTCGAGGTGCAGGGCGGTGTCGCCGGGCAGCGGCCGGGGCGGGACGTTGAGCTCGATGTTGTAGCGCGCCAGCTCGGTCTGGTAGTCCGGATCGGCGATCGCCTCGAGCACCTCGGCGTTGGCGAACTTCGGCTGGTAGTGCTCGTCGACGAGGTTGAGCTCGATCTCGAGCCCCGTCATCGGGACGGTCGAACTCGAAGTGGCTCTGGGAGAGCATGCGTTCGAAGACGTCCAGGTTCTGGCGCACCTTCTCGCGGTACCGCTGTCGCTGCTCGCGCGTGTAGCTCTGCGCGGTGACCTCTTCTCCCAACGGGACCTCCTGACGGTGACGGCCTGCCGTTTCCCTGCAACGACCCAACCACACCGGTGCCGCGGTGGCCACCGGTTCGGGCCTGCCCTGTCGCAGCCCCCGAGTGCTCATTCTCACGGGCCGATCGGGGGCTCGCCCGGCGAAATCAGCGGCGCTGTCGGCGGCCTCTCCTAACCTGCCTGTCGTGCGCCTGATCCACACCTCCGACTGGCACCTGGGGCGGTCCTTCCACCAGGTGGGGCTGCTCGACGCCCAGGCTGCCTTCATCGACCACCTGGTCGAGACGGTGCGGTCCGAGTCGGTCGACGCGGTGCTGGTCTCCGGCGACGTCTACGACCGCGCGCTGCCGGCGCCCGACACCGTCGAGCTGCTGTCCGAGGCGGTCACGCGCCTCATCGATGCGGGAGCGCAGGTGGTGCTCTCGAGCGGCAACCACGACTCGGCCATCAGGCTCGGCTTCGCCGCCCGGCTGCTCGAGCGGTCGGGGCTGCACATCCGCTCGTCGGTCGGCTCCATCGGGCGGCCCGTGCTCGTCGACGGCGTGGCGATCTACCCGCTGCCCTACCTCGAGCCGTCCCTCGCGGCCGACCCGCTCGGGGCCACGGAGCGCACCCACGCCGGCGTGCTCGCCGCCGCCATGGACCGGGTGCGGGCCGACCGGGCCGGGCGGCCGGGGCGCTCCGTCGTCATGGCGCACGCGTTCGTCAACGGCGGGGCGACCAGCGACTCCGAGCGCGACATCACCGTCGGTGGCGTCGCGATGGTGCACCCGCGGGTCTTCGACGGCAGCGACTACGTCGCCCTGGGCCACCTGCACGGGCGCCAGCAGGTCGACGAGACGGTCCGCTACTCCGGCTCCCCGGTGGCGATGTCGTTCAGCGAGGCGTCGCACACCAAGGGCTCCTGGGTCGTCGACGTCGACTCCTCCGGCGTGCGCGTCGAGCAGCTCGAGGCACCGGTGCTGCGGCCGCTGGCCATCCTGCGCGGCGACCTCGCCGACCTGCTCGAGCGGCCCGACCACCGCCCTGCCGAGACGGCGTGGTGCCAGGTCACCCTCACCGACGCCGTGCGTCCCCTCGGCGCCATGGAGCAGGTGCGGCGCCGGTTCCCGCACACCCTGTCGCTCCAGTTCGACCCCCAGGGAGCGCCGGTGCCGGTGAGCTCGTATGCCGCCCGCGTCGCCGCCCGCTCCGAGGTCGACGTCTGCTGTGACTTCCTGTCGCACGTGCGCTCCGGCCACGGAGCCACCGAGTCCGAGCGGGAGGTCGTCGCCATCGCGGTCGAGGCGGCTCGCCTCCAGCGGGCCACCCGTGACGGAGAGGGCACCTCGAGCCGAGAGGCCGCGGGCACGGCCCGGCACGAGGGCGTCGCATGAGGCTGCACCGCCTCTCGATGACCGCCTTCGGCCCCTTCGCGGGCACCGTCGACATCGACTTCGACGAGGTCTCGTCGGCCGGGCTGTTCCTCATCCGCGGTGCGACGGGCGCGGGCAAGACCAGCATCCTCGACGCCATCTGCTTCGCCCTGTATGCCGACGTGCCCGGCGCCCGCCCCTCCGGGCGGACCCTGCGCAGCGACCACGCGCCCCGCGACGCCGTGCCCGAGGTGACCGTGGAGTTCACCGCCTCCGGCCGCCGGTTCCGCGTCACGCGTTCGCCGGAGTTCCTGCGCCCCAAGAAGCGTGGGGAGGGCGAGACGAAGTCACCCGCGCGCGTCGTGCTGCACGAGCAGATCGGTGGCACCTGGGTCGGCAAGGACAACCGCCACGACGACGTGGCCGCCGTGCTCCGCGAGGTGCTCGGGATGGGGCTCGAGCAGTTCAGCAAGGTGGTGCTGCTGCCCCAGGGCGAGTTCGCTGCCTTCCTCAGGGCCACGCCGGAGGCACGACGCGAGGTGCTCGAGCGCCTCTTCGACGTCTCCTCCTACGCCGCCGTCGAGGACTGGCTGGCCGCCGAACGCCGCCGCACCGGAGAGCAGCTCGCCGCCCACCAGCGCGGCCTCGCCACCGACTTGGCACGTCTGGCCGACGCCGTGGCCGATGCCCCGGTCGAAGCCTTGGCCGACATGCCGGACTGGCGCGACCTGGAGCCGCACCAGGTGGGCGAGCACTGTCCGCGCCTGCAGGCTTTGCTCGAGGCGCACGCTGCGCAGGCCCTCGCCGCGCTCGACGCCGCCACGACGTCGGCTGCCGCTGCCGCGACCAGCCAGCACGAGGCCGAACGGGTGCTGGCGGCCCAAGCCCGTGCGCGAGCGGCCGCGGCGCGGCTGGCCCAGCTGGACCAGGCCGGTGACCTCTACCAGCAGGCCCGTGAGGCGTTGGACCGCGCTGCCCGGGCTGCCGCTGTCAGCGGCGAGCTGAAGGCGCTCGAGCGTGCCGAGGCTGCCTTCCGGGCGGCGGCCGCGACCGCTGAGCACACGGCGCTGACGCTCTCCCGGTTCGGGGTGGTCGACCGGGGGCTGGAGGGGGTCGCGTCGTGGGCGGAGCAGCTCGCTGCGCACGAGGAGGGCCTCGCCGAGGCGGTGCGCCTGCACCGGGCCCTCGCCGAGCGGACCCGCCGTCGCGCGGCGCTGGACGCCCAGGCGCTCGCTGCGGATGACGCGGCAGCGCAGCTCAGCGGCACCGACGTCGAGCTGGCGGCCCGCTGCGCCGCAGCCGAGGAGCGGCTGGAGCAGGCCAGGGCCGCCGCGGCCTCCCTTGACGGTCTTCGCTCGCGGCTGCGGGACGCCGAGCAGCTGCTGCGCGTCCGCCTCGAGCACGAGCAGGGCGAGGCCGTCCGCGCCGCGCTCGTCAACCAGGTGGCGACCGCCCGCACGAGCGAGCAGGAACGCCGCGAGCACCTGCTCGACCTGCGCGAGGCCCGGCTCGCCAACATGGCCGGCGAGCTCGCCGAGGGCCTCACCGCCGGTGACGCCTGCCCGGTCTGCGGTTCAGGCGAGCACCCCCAGCCCGCGGTCCGTACCGTCGAGGTCGGCGCCGACGACATCGCCGACGCCGAGGCTGCCTGGACCACCGCCCAGCAGGCGCACGCCGCCCTGGAGCGCGAGCTGGTCGCTGCCGACACCGAGGCCGCTGCGCGGGTCGAGGTCCTGGGCATGCCGCTGCCCGAGGAAGCCGCCCTGCGCGAGGCAGCCGCGGTGGCACGCTCCGAGGCGGCCCGCGCCGAGCAGCTCGCGTCCCAGGTGGCCACCCTCGAGCACGCGGTCGCCACGGCGCGGACCGAGCGGGAGTCGCTCGCCCGCCGTGGTGAGGCCCTGCGCGCCGAGGCCGTCAGCGCCCGCTCGGCCCTCGAGGAGCTCGAGCGGTCCGCCGCCCGGGACCTCGAGTCGCTGCGGTCCCTGGTCGACACCCACGGGCGCCTGTGCCCGTGCGCCCAGCACGGCAACGCCAACATCACTGACGCGGAGGTCACCGACGAAAGCGTCACCGGCCCGGCCGCCGCCGACGCGACCGCCACACTGACGGAGCACCGGGAGACCGCCCTCGCGGCCCAGCGGCACGTCGACGCCCTGCGCTCCCTCGCCTCCGCCGAGGAGACGAGGCGCGCGGCCGCCGACGCGGCGGCGGCCGCCCTGGCCGAGCAGGACTTCACCGACGCCGACGACGCCCGGGCCGCCCAGCTCCCGGCGGTGGAGCGCTCCCGCCTTCAGCAGCTGTGCGAGGAGGTGGTCCGCGCTCGCACCGAGGCTGAGGCGGTACTGGCCGACCCCGAGGTGAAGACAGCCGCAGACCTTGACCCACCTGACCTGGAGGCCCTGCGGGCGCTGGCCACCGAGGCGCACAGCGCGCTGCTGCAGGCCAAGGACGCCGAGACACTGGCGCGGCGCACCCTCACCGCGGTCTCGCGCCTGCAGGCAGACCTCGTGCGCCAGTGCGAGGAGCTCGGCCCTCTGGCGGAGCGGCACGCCCTGGTGCGCGACCTCGCCGACACCTTCGCCGGCACGGGCGGCAACAACGCCCTGCGGATGCGCCTGTCCGCCTTCGTCCTCGCCGCTCGACTGGAGAAGGTCGCCGAGCTGGCCAACGAGCGCCTGGCCGTGATGGGCGACGGGCGCTACCGGCTCCAGCACTCCGACGACCTCGCGGCCCGCGGCGCCCGCAGCGGCCTGGGCCTGCGGGTGCAGGACCTGTGGACCGGGCAGACCCGCGACACCTCGACCCTCTCCGGTGGCGAGGCGTTCATGGCTTCGCTCGCCCTCGCGCTCGGACTCGCCGACGCGGTGCGGGAGGAGTCGGGCGGGTTCGACCTGCAGACCCTCTTCGTCGACGAGGGATTCGGCACCCTCGACGACGAGAGCCTCGAACAGGTGATGGGGGTCCTCGACGGCCTGCGCGAGGGCGGCCGCGCGGTGGGCGTGGTCAGCCACGTGGCCGAGCTTCGCACCCGCATCCCCTGCCAGGTGACGGTCCACAAGACGGAGAGCGGCTCGACCGTCCGCGTCTCGACCGCGGCCGGCGTCGACTCGGCGGCCTGAGACCGCGACGAGGGGCCCGGCAGGTGCCGGGCCCCTCGTCGTCTCACCTCTCAGCCGTGCGCCGTCACTCGCGCGTGGTCACTCGGCCAGCTCCTCCGGCGACGGGCACGAGCACACCAGGTGGCGGTCACCGTAGGCGCCGTCGATGCGGCTGACCGGCGGCCAGTACTTGTCGGCGGCATCGACGCCGACCGGGAAGGCCGCGGCAGAGCGGTCGTACGGGTACTCCCACTTGCCGGCCAGCGCCGCTGCGGTGTGGGGTGCGTTGCGAAGCATGCTGTCGGCCAGCGGCACCTCGCCCGCCTCCACCTCGGCGATCTCGCCACGGATGGCGACCATCGCGTCGCAGAACCGGTCGAGCTCGTAGAGGTCCTCACTCTCGGTCGGCTCCACCATGAGCGTGCCCGCGACCGGGAACGACATGGTCGGGGCGTGGAAGCCGTAGTCGATGAGGCGCTTGGCGACGTCGTCGACCGTGACACCGGTGCGCTTGGTGATGTCGCGCAGGTCGAGGATGCACTCGTGGGCCACGATGCCCTCGTGCCCGGAGTAGAGCACCGGGAAGTGCTCGCGCAGCCGCGCGGCGACGTAGTTCGCGTTCAAGACGGCCACCTGCGTCGCTCGGGTCAGGCCAGCGCCACCCATGAGCCGGACGTAGGCCCAGGAGATCGGCAGGATGCTCGCCGACCCGTAGGGCGCGGCGGAGATCGGGCCGACACCCGTCTCGGGCCCGGCCTCCGGTGCCAGCGGGTGGTTCGGCAGGTGGGGCGCAAGGTGGGAGCGGACCGCGACCGGGCCGACGCCCGGGCCACCGCCACCGTGCGGGATGCAGAAGGTCTTGTGCAGGTTCAGGTGCGAGACGTCGGCGCCGAACTTGCCCGGCTGGGCGAGGCCGACGAGTGCGTTGAGGTTCGCCCCGTCGACGTACACCTGGCCGCCGGCGTCGTGCACGAGGCCGCACAGCTCGGTGATGGTGTCCTCGAAGACGCCGTGGGTGGACGGGTAGGTGACCATGATGGCCGCGAGCTGGTCACCGTGCTGCTCGACCTTGGCGCGCAGGTCGTCCATGTCGATGTCACCGCCTGCAGCCGTCTTGACCACGACGACCTTCATGCCCGCCATGACCGCGCTGGCTGCGTTGGTGCCGTGTGCGCTCGCCGGGATGAGGCAGATGTTGCGCTCCCCCTGGCCGTTCTCGCGGTGGTAGCCGCGGATCGCCAGCAGACCGGCCAGCTCACCCTGCGAACCGGCGTTCGGCTGGAGCGAGACGGCGTCGTAGCCGGTGATGGTGCACAGCCACGAGGCGAGGTCGTCGATGAGGCCGCGGATGCCCTCGGTCTGCGAGGCCGGTGCGAAGGGGTGCAGCCCGGCGAACTCCGGCCACGTGACCGCCTGCATCTCGGTCGTCGCGTTGAGCTTCATGGTGCAGGAGCCGAGCGGGATCATGCCGCGGTCGAGCGCGAAGTCGCGGTCGGACAGTCGGCGCAGGTAGCGCAGCATGGAGGTCTCGCTCCGGTGCGCGTGGAAGATCGGGTGGGTCAGGTAGTCGCTGGAGCGGACGAACTGTCCCGGCCACCGAGGTGCCGCCACCTCGACGGCGCGCGGCCCGACCACCCCGAAAGCGGCCCAGACGTGCTCGAGGTCGGTCAGCGTGGTGGTCTCGTCGGTGCTGACCGAGACGCGGTCGGCGTCGACCCGCCACAGGTTGACGCCGCGGTTGGCCGCCTCGCGCACCACCTCGTCGGCCCGGCCGGGCACGGAGACGGTGACGGTGTCGAAGTAGGTGGTGGTCTGGACGTCGACGCCCTCCTCCACCAGGCCCTCGGCGAGGGTGCGCGCGTGGGCGTGGGTGCGCCGCGCGATCGCGGCCAGCCCCTCGGGGCCGTGGTACACGGCATACATCGAGGCCATGACGGCCAGCAGCACCTGAGCGGTGCAGATGTTGGACGTCGCCTTCTCGCGGCGGATGTGCTGCTCGCGGGTCTGCAGGGCGAGCCGGTAGGCCGGGGCGCCGTCCGCGTCGACCGAGACCCCGACCAGCCGGCCGGGCAGGGAGCGCTCGAGGCCCGCCCGGACACTCATGTAGCCGGCGTGCGGCCCGCCGAAGCCCATGGGGACGCCGAAGCGCTGCGTGGTGCCGACGGCCACGTCGGCACCCCACTCCCCCGGCGGGGTGGCCAGGGTGAGGGCGAGCAGGTCGGCGGCGGCGGTGACGAGGGCACCGACTTCGTGGGAAGCCTCGGCCACGGCGCGCCAGTCGCGCAGCTCGCCGTCGGCGCCGGGGTACTGCACCAGCACGCCGAAGACGTCGCGGTCACCGGCGGCCGCGCGCAACGCCTCGGCGCTGGTGACGTCGGAGAGGTCGGCCACGACGACGTCGAGGCCGAGCGGCACCGCGCGGGTCTGCATGACGGCCAGGGTCTGGGGGAAGGCGCGCTCGTCGACGAGGAGAACCGCATCGGTCGCGGCCTTGCTGGCGCGGCGCATCAGCGTCATGGCCTCGGCGGCGGCGGTGCCCTCGTCGAGCAGGGACGCACCGGCCGTGGGCAGACCGGTCAGGTCGGCGACCATGGTCTGGAAGTTCAGCAGCGCCTCGAGGCGGCCCTGCGAGATCTCCGGCTGGTAGGGGGTGTAGGCGGTGTACCACGCCGGGTTCTCCAGCACGTTGCGCTGGATGACCGCCGGCGTGACCGTGTCGTAGTAACCGAGGCCGATCATCGAGGTGTGCACCTGGTTGCGGGAGGCGACCGCCCGCAGCTCCTCGATGACGGCGGCCTCGGAGGGCGCCGGGTCGATGTGGAGGGCGCGCTCGGAGCGGATGGCCCCGGGCACAGCCACGTCGGCGAGCGACTCCAGCGAGTCCTGGCCGACGACCGAGAGCATCTGTGCCACGTCCTCCTCGGACGGGCCGATGTGCCGGGCGACGAACTCGGGGAGGGCGTGGTGGGACATGAGGCTCCTGACACGATGCGACGAAGGATGCCTCCCCATCTGTCACGCCGACGCGAGGTCGTCGCTCCAGAGGTGCCTGATCCGCGCGGTCCTGGCGCCTGAGAGGTTCCGGGGAGTTTGCCCCTTCGGCGCCCCGCCGTGCCGCCGTGGCGACGGCACGCGGGGACTCTCCCGCGCGGGGTGTTCAGCACGTCAAATCTACAGCAGAGCCCGCCTCCCCGGGGGAAGGCGGGCTCGCGCGAGACGGGTGTGGGAGCGGCTCAGGCCAGCCTGGCCTGCCGGCGGGCCCTCAGCTCGTCGTCCGGGTGGACGGCAGGGGTCTCGTCCTCGGTGCGCTCGCTCGGCAGCTCGGCGAGCTCCCCCTCGACCTCACGCCACACGCGGCCGACGGCGATGCCGAAGACGCCCTGGCCACCCTGGACCAGGTCGATGACCTCGTCGGCGGAGGTGCACTCGTAGACGGAGGCGCCGTCGCTCATGAGCGTGATCTGGGCGAGGTCCTCGACGCCGCGCTCGCGCAGCGCCTGGATGGCCACGCGGATCTGCTGCAGCGAGACGCCGGTGTCGAGCAGCCGCTTGACGACCTTGAGCACGAGGATGTCGCGGAAACCGTAGAGCCGCTGGGTGCCGGACCCGGTGGCGCCGCGGACCGAGGGCTCGACGAGGCCGGTGCGGGCCCAGTAGTCGAGCTGGCGGTAGGTGATGCCGGCAGCCTTGCAGGCGGTGGGACCGCGGTAGCCGATGTCCTCGCTCAGCTCCGGCAGGTCGTCCGTGAACAACAGGCCCTGCGCTGCGACCGGCACCGTCGTCGTGCCGGGCTGGGGGTTCCCAGTTGGGTTCACGGCGCTCACCTCCTGTGAAACTACACTGCTCGTATTACGGGACTCCCCGACGGTACGGCCGGACAACACAGCACGTCAACGACCTCTGGAGCCTTCGACCTCGGCGTGTCGCGGCCTCACGGCATACCCTCGACGTCCAGTTGAGGGTGACGTTTCAGCGCTCCGGGGGCTCCGGCGGCTCCGACTCGGCGCCGGACTCGGTGCCAGACTCCCCCGGCTTCTCGAAGTCCTCGGCCGAGACGTGGTCGAGGAACTCCTTGAACTTCTCCACCTCGTCGTCCTCCTCCGGGGCCATCGAGACACCCGCCTCCTCGAGGAGGCTCTCGCCCGCGATGATCTCGGTGCCCGTGCGCAGGGCCAGCGCGATCGCGTCGGAGGAGCGCGAGGAGATCTCCACCTTGCCGTCGAACACCAGGGCGGCGTGGAAGACGCCCTCCTTGAGGGCGACGATGCGGACCTCCGTGAGCTGGTGCCCCAGGCCCTCGATGACGTTCTTGAGAAGGTCGTGCGTCAGCGGGCGCGGCGGCTCGATGCCCTGCTGGGCGTACGCGATGGCCGTCGCCTCCGCGGCACCGATCCAGATCGGCAGGTAGCGGTCCCCGCCACGCTCGCGCAGCAGCACGATCGGGTGGTTGGTGGGCATCTCGACCCGGACGCCGAGGACGTCAAGAACCTTCACTCCCCCACCGTACCCCGCACCGAGACGCGCGTCTCAGGCCCGACCGAGACCGTCCTTGACCAGCGCGGTGTGCAGCGCGATGCACAGTCGGAGGACGTCTCCGGTCGGGTCCTCCTTGCCCGGCTGCCCGTGCTTGCCGCGCAGCGGCGCCGCCACCTGCTGCGCCAGCCCGATCTCGCGGTCGGCCGCGGTGCGGAAGGGGCGCAGGTGCCGGGGTTCGATGCCGTATGCCGCGAGGCCGGCGGCCGCGTGCGCGATGGACAGCGCCGCCTCACCGTAGTGACCGTCGGCGTCGGTCCGCAGCAGGCCGAAGGTGTCGAGCGCGTCCATGGTGGCCGTGTCCAGCCCGGCGGAGGCTGCCAGCTCCTCACGGGTCAGGCGCAGCGTCGTGGCACGGGTCAGCTCCGCGGCCGTCGGCACGTCAGGGTCGGTCCGTGGCCTGGGCGGCTGGGGACGAACCGCGTCGCCGCCCTCGCCCGGCGGCGTGAGGCCACGGTCGAGGGCGTCGAGCGACTCGCGGATCACCTTGAGCGGCCAGAAGCGGTCGCGCTGTGCACTGAGGATGTAGCGCAGCCGCTCGACGTCGTCCTCGGAGAAGTGCCGGTAGCCGGACGGGGTCCGCTCGGGGGTGACCAGCCCCTCGGCCTCGAGGAAGCGGAGCTTGGAGATGCTGATGTCGGGGAAGTCCGGCTTCAGCGCGTCGAGCACCGCACCGATGGTCATGGCACGCCTGACCCTGCGAGCACTCACCTGTTGTCGGGTCCCTCTGTCGTCGGGCTCAGGGTTCCTGTGCCTGCGGCCGCTCAGCCCTTGCCGGCGTAGAACACGAGGCGGAACTTGCCGATCTGCACCTCGTCGCCGGTCTTGAGGGCGACCTCGTCGATGCGCTCCCGGTTGACGTAGGTGCCGTTCAAGGAGCCGACGTCGCGCACGACGAAGGTGTCGCCCTCGCGACGGAAGACGGCGTGCTTGCGCGAGACGGTGACGTCGTCGAGGAAGATGTCGCTGTCGGGGTGACGCCCCGAGGCGACCTCGTCGTCGTCGAGGAGGAACCGCGCCCCGGTGTTGGGTCCGCGCAGCACGACGAGCAGCGCGGTGCCCGCGCGGAGCGCGTCGACGGTCGCCTGGTCAGCCTTGCTGAGGGAGACCTCCGCTTCCGCGCCCGTCTCGATCTGCTCGAGGCCACTGATGCCGGGAAGGCGCATCGTCGTGGGCTCATGGGCGCGCGAGGCCTGCTCCTCGTGCTCGCTGCCAGTCATCTGCCGGGCTCCTCGTCTCGTCTCGTCCACGCGGTTCTAGCAAAACACAAAAGGTAGGTGATGCTTCCGCTCTGCCGCAGGTATTTGGGCCCGCGTGCCTGAGGTCGGCTCAGCCAATCTGGCCGCGGTACGTCGCCTGGTCCATGAGGGCGTCGACCGACGCCAGGTCGTCGACCTTGAGCTCGTACATCCAGCCCTCGCCGTAGGGGTCGGTGTTGACCAGCTCGGGAGTGGCGTCGAGGGACTCGTTGACGGCAGTCACCTCACCCGCCAGCGGGGCGTAGAGGTCGCTCACGGACTTCGTGGACTCCACCTCGCCGCAGGCGTCGCCGGCCGCGACGGTGTCACCCACCGTGGGCAGGCTGACGTAGACCACGTCGCCGAGGGCGTCCTGGGCGAAGGAGGTGATGCCCACGCGGACCACTCCACCGTCGCCGGCGCGCACCCACTCGTGCTCGGCGGTGTAGCGCAGGTCCTCGGGGTACTCCAGCTCGCTCATGGTTCTCCTCGTCGAGAGTGCGGTGCAGTGACTTTGCGGTGCAGGGGTGTGGCGGTGGTGCTCTCAGCGGATGTCCAACAGGTGCTCACTTGCCCGCGCCTGGGGCGGCTGGGACGGGGCGAGCGTACTGAGGCTCTTCAAGGGTGTGCAATGCGGTGATGGAGACCGAGTCGCGCTGGTCGACGGTCGACACCGCCCCGAGCCGGCGCACGGACTCGTTCACCCCGCCCGGGATGTCCATCGCCGAGGCCATCGTGGCGCTGCCGCCGACCGCCGTGAAGACGTACGGCGACGTCACCTTCACCCCGCTGACCTCGACGCCGCCCGGCGTGTCGGTGAAGTAGGTGTCGGCGACGACGCGCACCGAGCCGATCTGCACGGCCTCGGCTCCGGCGTCCCGCAGCTCCTGCAGCGCGTCGAGCAGCAGCGCGCTGGTCACCTTGCCGGCCGGGTCGTCGATCGTGAGCACGATGCCGGGCCCCTCGGCGGGCGCCGTGCCGGCCAGGATGCCGAGCGTGTCGAGCCGTTCCTGGGCGGCGCGCAGTGCCTCGGCACTGCTGTCGGCACCGCTGGCGAGCCGGTCACGGGTGAGCTCCAGGGCGCGGGCGTCGTTGCCGAGGCGCGCGGCGTCCTGCGACACGTCGTCGAGGATGCGCACCAGCTCGTCCTCGCGGAGCTGCTCCAGGCCCTGCTCCTGGGTCTGCTGCACCTGGGTCGCCAGCGCGAAGCCGAGCACGATGGCGAGCAGGGCGGCGAACAGGTTGGCCCGGGTGGCCCGCGGCCTGGCCATCCGGAACATGGTGCGCCACGAGCTCTGCTGGGCGGCCGGCGTCTGTGGTGCCTCGCTCGACTGGCTTGGCCCGCTCGGCTGGGTCGGCTCGGTGGGCGGGGTGGGCTGGGTGGGCTGGGTCATGCGCGGAAGAGGTGTCGGCGGATCGAGGCGACGTTGGAGAAGATGCGGACGCCGAGGACGACCACGACGCCGGTCGACAGCTGCGAACCGACGCCGAGCTGGTCGCCGAGGTAGACGATGAACGCCGCGACGACGACGTTGGCGAGGAACGAGACGACGAACACCTTGTCGTTGAAGATGCCGTCGAGGACGGCCCGCACGCCGCCGAACACCGCGTCCAGGGCGGCGATGACCGCGATGGGCAGGTACGGCTGGAGCCACAGCGGCACCTCGGGCTGCAGGAACAAGCCGATGAGGATGCCGCCGATGAGGCCGAGGACCGGGATCACTGTGCTGGCTCCATGCTGTTGGTCGGTGCGGTGCTGGTGGTCGGTGCGGTGCTGGTGGTCGGTGCGGTGCTGGTGGTCGCGCTGCCGGTGGCTCCCCCCGGCCCGCTGGTCGCGGAGCTGCTGCCCGGCACGGTGGCGTACCGCGTGGTGAGGGACGTGGCGGCCGGCAGGGTCAGGCGCTTGGAGGCCGCCATGGTGACACGGACGCCGTAGTTGTCCTTCAGGGCCCGCACGTAGGAGCCGCCGGCGGTGTCGGCGAAGTTCGCCTCGAGGTCGGGTGAGCCGATGGCGGTCAGGACGTAGGGACGGGTCAGCGGCCGGTAGTTCACCAGGATCGCCTCACCGGCGAAGCGGATCGCCGACCGGGCGGTGAGTCGCTGGCCGTTGATGGCGACCGCCTCCGCGCCCGCTTCCCAGAGCCCGTTGGCGACGATCTGCAGGTCCTTCGAGAGCACCTTGCCCTCGTCGGCCTCGGCCTGGGTGCGGGGGTTGCCGTCGGCGCTGCCGCCGCCCTGGGCGCGCGCGTCGTCGAGGGTGACGGTCAGGCCCGGACCCGTCGCGGCCGCCGAGCCGGTCACCAGGGCGAGCGAGGACAGCCGACCGGAGAGGTCTCCCTGCCCGCCGAGGGCGTTGGCCTGGAGCCGGTCGATCTCCGCCTGCAGGGACTGCACCTGGCGGGCATTCTGGTCGGCGGCCGAGCGACGCGCCTCGATCTGCTCCACCAGGTCTGCACGGGCCCGCGACGACGTGGTGTCCCGGCGCCCCAGCGACAGGGCCCCGGTGGCGAAGAGCAGCCCCATCACGAGCACGGCCGCGAGCACCGACGGGCTGCGCGTGCTGGTCGCGCGTGGAAGCCCGGCGGACGCGCGCTCCTCGGCCGCCGCGGCATACCCGGGGTCGAGCGGGCGCTCCATCATGGACGTGAGGAGCGTCATCGACTCGTCCGGGCGCCGGCCCGGCAGCGTGGTCTGCGGCGCGGGCGTGCGGTGGGAGGTCGGCGGCGTCATCAGGCCACCGTGGCCGTCCGGGCGCTCACGACGACCTGCCGGGCCTGGACGATGTACATCACCCCGGCCAGCCAGTAGAGACAGGTGCCCCACCAGGCGAACGCCCAGCCGATGGGCAGGGCCCACTCGGCGAAGGTGCTCTGCCCCTCACCGAGGAGCAGGAGCGGGAAGGCGTAGAGCAGGTTGAAGGTCGCGGCCTTGCCGACGAAGTGGACCGGCAGCCCGGTCTGGCCGTACCGCTTGATGACGACCATCACCACCGCCAGGAGGACCTCACGCAGGACCAGCACGGCGACGAGCCACCACGGGATGATCTCGCGCCAGGCAAGGCCCAGGAGCGTCGTGGCGATGTAGAGACGGTCGGCGAGCGGGTCCAGCAGCTGGCCGACGCGTGAGACGAGGCCGAACTTCCGCGCGATCTTGCCATCGAGGTAGTCACTGACCCCCGACAGCATGAGCGTGACGAGCGCGATGACGTCGTGCTCGGCGAGGATGGCCCACAGGAAGATCGGGACGCCCACGAGGCGCAGCACCGACAGGACGTTGGGCACGGTGAGCACGCGGTCGGAGACGGCGGCCTCCCCCGGGCTCATCGTCGTCTGCTCGCCCTCACGCACCACGGCAAGAGCCTATGCGCTGGGGACTCGCCCGCCGTACCCGGCTCGCCCGAGTCCCTGCAGTCAGGGGTCCATTCACGTCAGGGGGTCCGTACAGTCGCGGCATGGACGACCCGCTGCTGGCGCCGACCCTGCCCGAGCTGCGTCGCCGCCAGGGGCTGAAGTGGCGGCTGTATGGCGACGAGGTGCTCCCCCTGTGGGTGGCGGAGATGGACGTGTTCCCCGCGGAGCCGGTGACGCGGGCGGTCACGGAGGCGATGGCGCTCGGCGACACCGGCTACCCGTGGGCCCGCGACTACATCGAGGCCGTCACGGCGTTCGCGCGCCGTCACTGGGGCTGGGACGTCGAGCCGGCTCGGGCTCGCCTGGTGCCCAACGTCATGCTCGGCATCAGCGAGGTGCTGCGCCTGGTCACCGACCCCGGTGACGCCGTCGTCGTCAACTGCCCGGTGTACCCACCGTTCTACGCGTTCGTGCGCAACCTCGGCCGCCGTGTGGTCGAGGCGCCGCTCACCGCCGAGGGCCGCATCGACCTCACCACCCTCGACAGAGCGTTCGGTGAGGCGCGGCGCGGTGGCCGCCCGGCGGCATACCTGCTGGCCAGTCCCCACAACCCGACCGGTGCGGTGCACACCGCGCAGGAGCTGGCCGCCGCGGGCGAGCTGGCGGCGGAGCACGGCGTGCGGGTGGTGGTCGACGAGATCCACGCGCCGCTGGTGCACGCGCCACACCGGTTCGTGCCCTACCTGTCGCTGCCGGTGGGGTCGGTGGCGTTCTCGGTCTTCTCGGCGAGCAAGGGCTTCAACCTGGCCGGCCTGACGTCGGCCGTGGCGATCGCCGGTGAGGAGTCCGCCCGGGAGCTCGCCGCGATGCCGGAGGAGGTCGCGTTCGGGGCCAGCCACGTCGGCTCGATCGCCCAGGCCGCGGCGCTGCGGGACGGGGACGACTGGCTGCGCGCGCTGCTCGGCGGCCTCGACCGCAACCGCCGGCTGCTCCGCGACCTGCTGGCCGACGCCCTGCCCGAGGTGGGCTACCGCGTCCCCGAGGGCACCTATCTCGCCTGGCTGGACTGTCGCTCCTTCGGGCTGGGCGACGACCCGGCCACCTACTTCCGAGAGCACGCGAAGGTGGCGCTCAGCCGCGGCCTCGACTTCGGGACTGGTGGCGCGGGGCATGCCCGGCTGAACTTCGCGACGTCCCCGGCGGTTCTCACCGAGGCCGTCGACCGGATGACGCGAGCCGTACGCGACCACCGGGCTCGGTGCTGAGGTCTAGACGGGCGCACCTTCGACACCGTCGAGGCCGGGATCGGGTATGCCGGTGAGCTGGGTTTCGGGGAGGTGCTCGACCGCGGGGTGCGCGCCGCCGAGGCGCCGCCCACTGAGGTGGTCTACGCGGGGTTCTCGCTGGGCGTGATGCCTGCCCAGCAGCTCGCGCAGACCCGGCCGGGCGCCCGCGGCGCGCTGCTGCTGCACGCCTGCCTGCCGGTATCCGAGTTCGGTTCCGCGTGGCCCGACGGGGTTCCGGTCCAGGTGCACGCCATGGACGCCGACCCGTTCTTCGTCGGCGATGGCGACATCGAGGCAGCACGGCAGCTGGTCGGGCAGGCCGCCGACGGTGAGCTGTTCCTCTACCCCGGCGAGGCGCACCTGTTCGCCGACAGCTCCCTGCCCACCTACGACCCCGACGCGACTGCGCTGCTGCGCGAGCGGGTGCTGGCCTTCCTCAGCCGCTGAGCCAGGCTGCGCACTGCAGCCTCCACCTCGGGACCACCCACGACTCGGAAGGCGTGTGGCACCGACGCCAGCTGCGCGGCATACCAGTGCGGGTTGCTGGTGCTGCCGACCAGGCGTGACGTCTGCTCGTCCACCGGTTCCAGGCGACCGAGGGCGCGGGGGACGCAACGGCCGGCCTCGGCCACGGGTGCCTCGATGACGACCTCCGCGGCGTACTCCCAGCCGACGGCGAGGTGCTCCTCGAGCACGGCGACGGGGTCGAGGCCAGCCGGAGGGGTGAAGGTCTCCGCGAGCGCCTCGACCCTGCGGACCCGGTCGACCCGGTAGGCGCGCAGGGCGTCGGCCGTCAACGACCGGCACAGCACGTACCAGCGGCCGTGCCGCACCACCACCGCCCACGGCTCGACCTCCATCACCCACTCCGAGCCGGCCTCGGAGCGGTAGTCCAGGCGCACCCGCTGGCGAGTCGCGCACGCCTGCACCAGAGCGCTCGTCGTGGCGGGGTCGGGCCGAGCGGCGGCGCGGTCGGGGGCAGGCGCCGTGGTCCGTCTCACCGCCTCGGCCTGGGCTGCCACCGGCTCCGGCAGCGCGCGCACGAGCTTGCCCAGGGCACCGCCCACCGGGTCGCTCGGGTCGCTGGCGGCGTGGTGCCCGTCGAGCACCGCCATGACCAGGCCCAGCGCCTCGGTGGCGGAGAAGACCAGGGGTGGCAGGCGCAGCCCGCGGCCGACGCGGTAGCCGCCGTAGGGGCCCCGCACCGACTCGATCGGGATGCCCGACTCACGGAGCAGACCGACGTAGCGGCGGGCGGCCCGCTCCGAGACGCCGAGCTTCTCCCCCAGCCGCTGCGCGGTGACGCCGGGGGTGTCCTGGAGGATCTGCAGGCACAGCAGCGCGCGCGCCGTCGGGCTGGACTCGTCCACGAGGACAGGGTTGCAGGGTTCCGGAACCGATGCGTCCGGAACCGGTCCTACCGTGGCGCCCATGACCACAACTGGCAGCACGACAGACTCCACCTGGAAGCCCGAGCCCTGGGAACCGCCGTTCGCCGGCAGCGAAGCCGACCACCTGCTCGGCGCGCTCGACCGGCTCCGCACCACCTTCCGGTGGAAGGCCGCCGGACTCGATGCCCCGGGCCTGCAGACCCGCATCGGGGCGTCGTCGCTGACGCTCGGTGGCCTTCTCAAGCACCTGGCAGCCGTGGAAGACCACCACTTCACCATGAAGATGCGGGGCGAGCCGATGGGTCCGCCGTGGGACGCGACCGGGTGGGACGGCTCCAACGACTGGGAGTTCACCTCGGCAGCGGACGACACCCCGGAGGAGCTGTACGCCCTGTGGGACGGCGCTGTCGAGCGTTCGCGTGCCCGCCTCCGCGCCGCCCTGGTCGACGGCGGGCTCGACCAGCCCGTGCACGTCACGGCACCGGACGGCCAGCACGCCACCCTGCGCCGTCTCGTCTGCGACCTCATCGAGGAGTACGGCAGGCACACCGGGCACGCCGACCTGCTCCGCGAGGCCGTCGACGGTGTGGTCGGTGAGGACCCTCCGCACGGCTGGCACGCCTGATCCCGGCGCGAGGACGGGGTTCACGGCCCGTCCTCGCGCCGGCGGCGTTCAGCTGTCCGTGATCGAGAAGTCCGTGAACCGCCAGGTCGCAGGCGAACCACCGGTGTCGACGATCTCCACGCCGTAGCAGATCTGGTCGACCGTGGCGCCAGAGGCCACTCGGCCCTGGGCCACCAGGTAGCTGAGCATGGCCTTGATGTCGATGGTGCCGGAGGTGAGGCGGGCACCGTTGGACGGCACGAACGCGATGTAGCCGTTGCCACTGGTGGCGTAGACGTCCCAGACATGGCCGCCGAGGCTCACGCCCGACGCGACGCGGGAGCCGGCAGGGACCTGCTTCTGGTTGTCAGTCCAGATCATGACCTCGTCATTCGGCACTCCGTTGAGCCACAGGTCGTAGGCGACGTTGTAGATCCCGGTGCCCGGCGACGAGGCCGCGAACGTCGAGGTCAGCCTCGGGAAGCTGGAGATCGTCCGCCCCGAGTAGTCCTTGTGCACGTTCGGGTAGGTCTTCACCGCACCGTCACCGTTGTTGGTGGCAGTGCCGACGTGGTTCCAGGAGTGGAACGAGCAGACCTGCGTGGTGCCCTTCGTCCCGGGGTAGCTGGCGGCGTTCCAGAGGTTGTTGTGGACGTAGTACCCGCCGTCGGTGACGCCGCCGTTCGGGTCGTTGGTGGTGAAGTACGGGTTGGTGCACGTGGCCCCGGCAGTGGTGGAGCTCGTCGACGTGGCTGTCGACGTCGTGCTCGTCGTCGAGGTCGGGCTGGACGTGGTGCTCGTCGTCGAGGTCGGGCTGGACGTGGTGCTCGTCGTCGAGGTCGGGCTGGACGTCGTGCTCGTCGTCGAGGTCGGGCTGGACGTCGTGCTCGTCGTCGAGGTCGGGCTGGACGTCGCGCTCGTCGTCGGGCTCGGGCTCGGGGTCGTGGTGGACGTCGGGCTCGCGGTGGCGCCCGTCGTCGTGACCACGCTGTCGGCCCCGTAGGTCGTCCCGGCGGCCGAGGAGGCCACCAGCCGGAAGTGGTAGCTGGTCCCGGGAGTCAGGCCCGTGAGCACCTCGCTGAACGCGGTGGGGGAGCCTGCCGCGCGCACGGAGCGGGCAGTCGTCGCGGAACCGTACCGGGTGCTCGTGCCCCACTCGAAGTAGGCGGTGGTGGGCGTCCTGCGGGGGTTGACGCTGCCGGTCAGCGTCGCAGAGGTGTCGGTGACAGCCGACGCCTCCCCCGTCTTGACGACCGGCGGTCGCCCGGACGTTGTCGTTTGGGCGGCGTTCGCCGGTCTCAGGACGCCGAAGGCGACGAATCCGGCGAAGGTGATGAGGGCGGCGACGGCGCCGACCATGGGGCGTGGCTTCACGGGGCCTCCAGAGGTGTGCATCTGTGTGGTGTCACCGGTCCGCGTCGCCCCTGCTCACCGAGACATCGTCGTAGACCACCACAACCCACGCGATGAAGACAAATCGCGAGGGATACCGGGGCCTTCCCGACCGGCGTGCGACGGCCCTCGAGTCGCACGGTTGGCGGGGCCGTCCCTCGGTTGGCGCAGGTGCGGCGTGCAACAGTGAGCGCGTGAGTGGTTTCGCGGGACTGCCGAGGTGGGGTGTCTGGTTCTACGGCGAGCTGGAGCGGCGCAACAGCAAGGAGTTCTGGGCCGCCCACAAGAGCCAGTGGGAACGTGACGTCCGTGAGCCCATGCAGGCGCTCGTCGACGCGCTGGAGGCGGAGTTCGGGCCGGCCAAGCTGTTCCGGCCGTACCGGGACGTCCGGTTCAGCACCGACAAGTCGCCCTACAAGACACACCAGGGGGCACTCGCCGGACCCGAGCCGGGGATCGGGTACTACGTCCAGCTGTCGTCCGACGGCCTGATGGTCGGTGGCGGCTTCCGGTCCCACTCCCCCGCGCACACGGAGGCCTTCCGCGCCGCCGTGGCGGACGACGCGAGCGGCCCCGAGCTCGTGCAGATCGTCGCCGCGCTGGAGACCGGCGGCTTCGCCCTCGAGGGTGCGGCGCTGAAGACCCGGCCGCGCGGCTACCCGGCAGACCACCCCCGCCTCGGGCTGCTGCGGCGCAAGGAGCTCATGGGAGTCAAGCCCTTCGGGGAGCCGACCTGGCTGGACACACCTGCCACGCTGGACCACGTGCGGGACGCCTGGCGGGCGGTACGGCCCCTTGCCGAATGGGTGGTCGCGAATGTCGACGCGCCGGCCGGGACAGCGCCTCGAGCACGGCGGAGCCGCTGACCTTCCAGGCCGGGTGAACCGGTCACCGCGATCGCAGGCAGGGAGGCTCCCCGACTCGTCTCCGTCGGGGCGGAACGGATACGGCGACCTTCCCGTCGGACCGAGCATGAGCCAGCCATCGGCCGAGGCATCGGCAGGGGCTTCGTCGCGGGCCTCGGTTGTGGTGTCGGCCTGGTGCGCCGTGGCGATTGGCAGCCTGGTCGGCTGTGGAGGACCCGCGGCGCCTCCTGCCGCGGGTCGGAACGCCGGGGGAACGTGCAGCGTGTCGATGGTGACCGACTACGCCTACCGCGACATCGCAGAGTCCCGTGACGTGGACGCGGCCGTGCGCACCTGGCTGGCGGACACCCGGCGTGACCTCTCCATGACATCCACGACACCCCCGGGACGCCCAGTAGACCGCGCAGCCTTTGCCGACCGCGCCACGCTGGACGCCCTCGACAGCGTCGAAGCAGTCCTTGTCACCACCGCGCCCACCGCCGTCCCGCGTGCAGACGCCAGAGCCGTCGTCCTGCGGGCCACTGCCCAGGACGGGCGCACGGTCATCCTCCAGCTGCAGGGTGGACCCTTGGGGCAGGACCCGTCGTGGATGGTCACCGGCTACACCGCCGAGCTGGCAGAGGAATGGTGTCCGCAGCTCAGCGCTCCCGCGCCCCGCGCAACCCGCCCCTGACCCGGAGACGGCGGCCGCGGCCCTACGTGGGGGCAAGCAGCTCGTCGACCATCCGCGGCAGGTAGGTCATGTCGTCGAACACCACGCTGGCCCTCTCGAGGGCCTCCGGCGGGGTCGTCGCGGCGAAGCCGGCCACCTTCATGCCGGCGGCGAGGGCGGCTTCCACCCCGTAGGGACTGTCTTCGACGACGACGCACCGGCTCGCCGGGAAGCCCATGCGAGCGGCAGCGTGCAGGAACAGGTCGGGAGCCGGCTTGCCGCGCTCGACCTCTTCGCCGGAGAAGATCCGGCCCACGAAGCGGTCGAGCAGACCCGTCAGGCCCAAGGTGAAACGCATCTTGGCGTGGCTGCCGCTGGAGGCGATGCAGGTCTGCTCCTGCAGCTCGTCAAGCACCTCGACGATGCCGGGCACGGGCTGCAGCTCGCGGCTGAACACCTCCCAGACCTCTCTCTCCAAGTCGTCGACCCAGCTCTGCGGCACGGGTCTCCCGAGACGGCGCTCGACCTTGGCCAAGGTGGCGGGCATGCCGATGCCGAGGTGCTCGCGGACGCAGTCCTCGTAGGTCATCGGAACCCCGAGCTCGGTGAGGTGGCGCGCCTGGATGCGCAAGGCCAGCCGGTCAGAGTCGACCAGGACGCCATCGCAATCGAAGATCACGAGGCGGTGTGGCTGGACGGACGTTGCGCTCACTCCACCATCCAAGCAGCCGTTGAGGCCGGGGCTCACCGGCATGAGGCGTCAGGCCTGCCCCGCAGATCGGCCCTTGGCAGACGCGCCGGCGTCTCGGAGCGCGTGACGCACTGTCAGTCGAATGATCCAGTAGGCGACGAGAAGAGCCACGACCCAACTCACCACGACGAGGAGAAGGACCAGTGTCGACATGGGCCCCCTGATGAGAGACATCTGGTCGTTGGCCTCCGCAAACCACATGTCGCTCACCACGTCCCCCAATTCGGCCCGTCTGTTCCGCGCACCCCATCCACGGCCCGCCTACGGTAACGCCGAACTGAGAAGCCTGCGCTCGGCATCGTCCAGGGCGGTCGGAGCGGGGCATGAAAACGGGCCCTGACCTGTCGAAACAGATCAGGGCCCGGTCGGTCGGGCTGACAGGATTTGAACCTGCGACCCCTTGACCCCCAGTCAAGTGCGCTACCAAGCTGCGCCACAGCCCGCTATTCGGTTGTCCCCCACGGAACCCGCGGGAGCGAACGAAACCCTAGCGCACGGCATACCGCCGCTTGAAATCGGTATGCCGTGCGCCCGCCGTCACTTGCGGCGGCGCTTCTCGCGCACCCGGACGGACACCTCTATTGGGGTTCCCTCGAAGCCGAACTCCTCACGGAGACGGCGCTCGAGGAAGCGGCGGTAGCCGGCCTCGAGGAACCCGGAGGCGAAGATGACGAACCGCGGGGGCCGCGTGCTCGCCTGCGTGGCGAACAGGATGCGCGGCTGCTTGCCACCGCGGACTGGGTGCGGGTGGGCGGCGACGATCTCACCGAAGAAGGCGTTGAGGCGGCCGGTGGGCACGCGGCTGTCCCAGGAGTCGAGGGCCTTCTCGATCGCCGGGACCAGCTTCTCGACCGCGCGGCCGGTCTTGGCCGAGATGTTGACCCGCGGAGCCCACGGGATCTGCACGAGCTCGCGCTCGATCTCGCGCTCGAGGTAGTAGCGGCGCTCCTCGTCGAGCGTGTCCCACTTGTTGTAGGCGACGACGAGGGCACGCCCGGCGTCGATCACCTGCTGCACGACGCGGATGTCCTGCTCGGCGATGGTCTGCTCGGCGTCGATGAGCACGACGGCGACCTCGGCCTTCTCCAGCGCGGTCTGGGTGCGCAGCGAGGCGTAGAAGTCGGCCCCGCGGGTCTGGTGCACGCGGCGTCGGATGCCGGCGGTGTCGACGAAGCGCCAGGTCTTGCCGCCGAGCTCGATGAACTCGTCGACCGGGTCGCGGGTGGTGCCGGCGACGTTGTCGACGACGACGCGGTTCTCCCCGGCGAGCTTGTTCAGCAGCGAGGACTTGCCGACGTTCGGGCGCCCGATCAGGGCGACCCGGCGGGGGCCACCACGCTGGTAGGCCTCGCCGTAGGCCGACACGTCGGGCAGCACCTCGAGCACCGCGTCGAGCACGTCGCCACTCCCCCGCCCGTGCAGGGCGGAGACCGGCCACGGCTGCCCGAGCCCGAGGTTCCACAGGGCGGCGGCGTCGGCCTCGGTGCGCTGGTCGTCGACCTTGTTGGCCACGAGCACGACGGGCTTGCCGGCACGACGCAGCAGCTTCACGACGGCCTCGTCGTCGTCGGTGGCGCCCACGGTGGCGTCGACGACGAACATCACGACGTCGGCGAGGTCGACGGCCACCTCGGCCTGCTCGGCGACGCGCAGGTGGATGCCGGTGGCGTCGATCTCCCAGCCACCGGTGTCGACGAGCGTGAAGCGCCGACCAGACCACTCGGCGTCGTAGGCCACGCGGTCACGGGTGACGCCGGGCACGTCCTCGACGACCGCCTCGCGGCGCCCCAGAATGCGGTTGACCAGGGTCGACTTGCCCACGTTCGGACGCCCCACGACGGCGACGACGGGCAGCGGACCGGCTTCGGCGGCATACCCCTCGTCGAGCCCCTCGCTCTCGAGGAGCGAACGGTCCTCCTCGGTGAGGTCGAACTCCTCCAGTCCAGCGCGCAGGGCGCGCTCGACGGAGGTGTCGTCGGTCAGGTGCTCGCTCACAGCGGGTTCCTTCAGGCGGTGGTGGGGAGGTCGGTCCCGCGTCAGGTATGCCGGTCAGCCGGCTCTCGCGGCCGGCTCACCGCTGCGGGGGTCAGCCTCCATTGTCCCCTACGTTGCGGCCGGCGCCGACCACGCGCCCGTCAGGCCTGCTGGCGGACCTGCTCCACCACGTCGAGCACCGCTCGGACGCTCTGCTCGAAGTCGAGGTCGGAGGTGTCGACGAGGGTGACGCCTTCGGCGGCCTCGGTGAACTCGGAGACGGTCGAGTCGTCGCGGTCACGGCGCACGACCTGGTCACGGGTGGCCTCGACGGCGTGCTCCTCGGCGTGGCCGTGCAGCTCCTTGGAGCGCCGGCGCAGACGCGCCTCCTCGCTGGCCGTCAGCAGGATCCGGACGTCTGCGTCCGGCGCGACGACGGTGGTGATGTCACGCCCCTCGGCGACGACGCCACCGCTCTCCTCGGCCACCTGCTGCATGAGGTCGCGCTGCAGCTGCTGGAGCACCGGACGCACGTCGGTGTTGGTGGCGACCTTGGAGACGACCTCCGACACGCGGGTGGTGCGGATGTCGTCGTTGATCTCGCGGCCGGAGACCTTCACACCCGGCGCAGCCGGGTCGGTCCCCATCTCCAGCGGCAGCTCGCGCGCGGCCTGGGCCACCGCAGCCTGGTCGTCCAGGTCGACGCCCTCCTCCAGGCACCACCAGGTGAGGGCGCGGTACATCGCGCCCGTGTCGAGGTAGCCGACGCCCAGCTCACGCGCGACGGCCTTGGAGACGCTGGACTTGCCCGACCCGGAGGGGCCGTCGATCGCGACGACGAGGTGCTCGCTGCTCATTCAGCAGAGCCTAGGGCAGCCAGGGGAACGGTGGTCAGGCCCCTCGTTCCTCGAGGGCGGGAGGCGGGGTGGGCGAGTGGTCAGTGAGCGGCTCGCGGCGTCGCCGCCGCCGAGGGGCTGGCTCGACCTTGGCGATCGGCTTGGGGGTCTCCTTGGCCGTGGAGGCGATGAACTCGCGGAGCACATCGGCGAATCGGTCGGGTTCGTCGAGGTGGGGGAAGTGCCCTGCTCCCTCGAACAGCTCGACGCGGCACCCCGGGATGGCCGAGTGTGCCGTGGTGGCGTGCCAGGCCGGGATCATCCGGTCGCGGGTCCCCCAGACCACGAGGGTGGGCATGCCGATGACCTCGGGAAGGAAGTCGCGGGCGCTGACGCTCTGGCCCCGGGGGTCGATGACCGCGCGGGTCGTCGCCAGGAACGCCCGACGGCTGTCGGCGTCGCTCAGGGAGGTGAATCCCTGCCAGATCGCGGTCAGGTCCGAGCCCGGTCGCCAGCCGGTCTTCGACAGGGCGCGGCCCACCGTGTGCACGCGGTCGAGCAGCCAACCCGAGGCGATGACCGGCAGGACCCACTCGGCGCCGGGCAGCGTCGCCGACCGCAGGAGCGGGTTGACCTCGCGGCCGAGTCCACCGCTGCCCACCAGGACGAGCCGCTCCACGCGGTCGGGGAAGAGGTAGCAGAACTCCATGGAGATGCCCCCGCCGAGAGAGTGCCCCACGAGCGTGACCCGTTCGACCCCGAGACGGTCGAGCAGGTCGCGCAGCGTGCCAGCGTGGGCCCCCAGCGAGTAGTCGCCCTCCGGCTTGGCCGAGGCGCCGTGGCCGAACAGGTCGGGGACGATCACGCGGTGGGCGTCGTCCAGCCGGTCGATGAGGTGGGCCCAGTTGCGGTGCGAGCCGAGGAGACCGTGCACGAAAAGCACCGCCGGGCCGGCCCCACTGTCGACGTACGACATGGCATGCCCGTGGAGCGTCATCGTCCGCGGACTCAGCGTGCCCACGACACCTCCTCAGGCCATGAGCGGATACCCAAGGGTAACTTGCGGGACGCCGTGGGACCGGGAATCCGGAGATACCTCACACGTGGAAGCAGCCGCGTGCGCCGTGCAGACGTCAGCCGCGTACGCCGTGCAGGCGCCAGCCGTGTCAGCCGTGCAGACGCCAGCCGCGGGCTTGGAGCTCCTCCGCGAGCCGCTCGGCCACCCCCGGGAGCACGGAGATCTCGGCGAGCCCGAACGGCTGCCCGAGGCCGTGCTCGAGGTGCAGGTCCTCGAGGTTCACGCCGGCGTCGCCGACGTCGTGGAGCAGGCGCGCCAGCTCGCCCGGCCGGTCGGGCACGAGGGCGGTGACGACGGCATACGTGGTGGGGGCGGCACCGTGCTTGCCGGGGATCCGGTCGTGCCCGGTGTTGCCGTGGGCCACGAGCCGGGCCAGCACCTCGCGCGCGCCGACGCCATCTCCCTGCTCGAGCTGCTCGAGCGCCCCGATGACCTCCGTGAGCTCCTCACGCAGGTCGCCGAGCACCCGCCGCACGGCTGGCGCGTTGCCGGCGAGGATCTGGGTCCAGAGCTGGGGGTCGCTGGCCGCGATCCGGGTGACGTCACGGATGCCCTGGCCGGAGAGCCCGGCCGCCGGCTCCGAGACCGACCTCAGGCGGCTGGCCACCAGGCTGGCGGCCACCTGGGGGACGTGCGAGACCACGGCGACTGCCGCGTCGTGCTCCTCCGGGCTCATCACGCTCACCGTGCCACCGGCCTCTGCGCCGAGCCGGGTCACCAGCGCGACGGCTCGCTCCCCCGACGCCGCGTGGGGCACCACGACCCAGGCGCGGCCGTCGAAGAGGTCGCCCCGGGCGGCGACCGCCCCGGATCTCTCCCTGCCCGCCATCGGGTGCGAACCGGCATACCGGGTGACGTCTCCCCCGGCAGCCTCGACGTCGCGCAGCACCGCGACCTTCACCGAGGCGACGTCCGTGACGACGGCGTCCGGCCAGCGACGCAGCTCCTGCGCCACCACGGAGCCGGCGACGTCCGGCGGCGCCGCCACGACGACCAGCTCCGGGTCTTCGGTGGCATCGGGCAGCGCGCCCGCACCCAGGTCACGCGCCAGGGCCTCCGCAGTGGGCGACGGGTCGGCCAGCGTCACCGTGTGACCACGGCGGGACAGCGCGATGCCCAGACTGGTGCCGATCAGACCAGTGCCGACGATGCGGACGCGCAGGCTCACGGGCGAGAGGCTACCGACGGCACTGGTGGGACGACGTCAGAGTCCGGCAGCCGAGTACAGCTGGCCGATCTCGCTCTTGTTGAGCGGGCGCATCTTGCCGGGCTTGGTGTCGCCGAGCCGGATCGGTCCGACCTCGGTGCGCACCAGGGTCAGGACCGGGTGGCCCACCGCGGCAAGGAGCCGGCGCACGATGTGCTTGCGGCCCTCGTGCAGCACGACCTCGACCAGCGCCTTGCCGGGCTGCGAGTCGACGACCTTGAAGGAGTCGACCGACGCGGGACCGTCGTCGAGCTCGACGCCCTCGCGCAGGCGCTTGCCCAGGTCGCGCGGGACGGGACCCTGGATCTGCGCGAGGTACTTCTTCGCCACGCCGTACTGCGGGTGCTGGAGGCGGTGCGCGAGGTCGCCGTCGTTGGTGAGGATGAGCAGCCCCTCGGTGTCGGCGTCGAGCCGGCCGACGTGGAAGAGCCGCTCGTTGCGGTTGCCGACGTAGTCGCCGATGTTGAGCCGGCCCAGCTCGTCGCTCATGGTCGTGACCACGCCGAGCGGCTTGTTGAACGCGAAGTAGACGCGTGACTCGTCGAGCTGGATGCGCACGCCGTCGACATGGACCACCTGGTCGGGGCGGATCCGCACACCGAGCTCGGTGACGATCTGTCCGTCGACCTCGACCCGGCCCTGCTCGATGAGGTTCTCGCAGACCCGGCGCGAACCGACACCAGCCGCGGCCAGCAGCTTCTGCAGCCGGACGCCCTCGGGGTCGTGGACGTCGACCTGCGGGGTCACCGCCGGGCGCTGCGGCAGCCGGGTCGGCTGGCTCTTCTTGGTCGTCCCCGACCCGGAGCGCTGTGGCTTGCCCCGACCAGACGCCGGACGACCACCTCGACCGGACGAGGCCCCGCCACGACCGGCGCCGCCGCCTGTACCACCGCGTCCGCCTGCACCACCGCGTCCGCCGGACGCACCACCACGGCCGCCCGTGCCGCCGCGGCCGGACCCGGCCCCTGCACCGCCTCGGGACTTGGGGGGCGTCATGAGCGGCCCTGCTCTGCTAGTTCGTCGAGCATGTCGACCTCCGGAAGGTAGGGGGCAAGGGCGGGCAGCTCGTCGAGGGTGCCCAGCCCGAGGCGCTGAAGGAAGTAGGCGGTGGTGCCGTAGAGGACGGCACCACTCTCGCCCTCGGCGCCCACCTCCTCGATGAGCCCGCGGCTCAGGAGGGTGCGGACGACGCCGTCGACGTTGACCCCGCGCACGGCGCTCACGCGCGACCGCGAGATCGGCTGGCGGTAGGCGATGACCGCCAGCGTCTCGAGCGACGCCTGCGTCAGCTTGGCCTGCTGGCCGTCGAGGAGGAACTTCTCGACCACCGGTGCGTACTCGGACCGGCTGTAGACCCGCCAGCCACCGGCCACGCTGCGCAGCGTGAAGCCGCGCTGCGCGGCGGCATACTCCGCCTCCAGCGCGTGGAGGTGGGTCAGCACGTCGTCGACCGGCAGCTCGAGGGCGGAGGCGAGGGCCAGCTCGGTGATCGGTTCGTCGACGACCATCATCACGGCCTCGATGGCGGAGCGGGCCCCTCCGGGGAAGTCGTTGATGTCGAAGGCGATCTGCTCCTCCGGCACCTGCTCCTCCACCCCGGGCGGCGTGGCTTCGTGCTCGTCAGTCATCACTGCTCTCCGGCCCCTCGTCGGGGCGCTTCTGTTCGTGGTCATGCTCGTCGGCCTTCGAGTCGGCCTGCTTGTCGGCCGGTTCGTCAGCCTGGTCTTCCTCGTCGAACTCGTCGCTGACCTCGATCTCGCCGTCGTCCGAACCCGTCCAACGCACGGTCAGCTCCCCCAGCGCCTCGGCCTGCTCGAACGCGATGGCCGCCTCACGGAACAGCTCGAGCAGCGCCAGGAACCGCGCCACGATGACGAGGGTGCTGTCGGCGTCGGCGACCAGGGACCGGAACGAGCAGGCCCGCTCGCGCCGCAGCCGGTGCCCGACGATGGTCGCCTGCTCGCGAACGCTGACGGCCGGCGCGTGCAGGTGCTCGAGCCCGACCGTGGGCGCGACCTTGGGCGTCATGGCGCGCGCCGCGATCATGGCCAGCTGCTCGGGGGTGATGTTGATGATGAGCTCGGGCAGGAGCCGGGCGAACTGCGGCTCGAGGCCCGCCTGGCGCGGGGTCATCCTGCCGGCGGTGGCCATGCGCTCGGCGAACGTGTGCGCGATGTCCTTGAAGGCGCGGTACTGCAGCAGCCTGGCGAAGAGCAGGTCGCGGGCCTCGATGAGGGCGAGGTCCTCCTCGTCCTGGGTGCTCAGCTGCGGCAGCAGCCGGGCCGCCTTGATGTCGAGCAGCGTGGCGGCGACGAGGAGGAACTCCGAGGCCTGGCTGAGGTCCCACTCGTCCTCGCCGGCCTGGTGGGCCTTGATGTGCGCGATGAACTCGTCGGTGACCTTCGCCAGCGCGATCTCGGTGATGTCGAGCTTGTGCTTGGAGATCAGCCCGAGCAGGAGGTCGAAGGGCCCCGTGTAGACGTCGAGGTGCACCTCGAAGGGCGCGCTGCCGCTGCGGCGGGTCAGCACCCCGCCCGGGGTCATCTGCTCCGCAGCGACGGCGTGGGGAGGTCCCTGCTCGTCTGCTGGCGTGCCCGGTGTGGCGGGCAGTTCCTCAGACTCGCCGAGAACGGGAGCCTGGTTCATGCCGTCAGGCCGCGCCGCCGCGGGCGATGAGCTCGCGGGCCAGCTGCCGGTATGCCGCCGCTGCGCCGTGCGTGGACGCGTAGCTGGTGATCGGCTCGGCGGCCAAGGTGGCGTCCGGGAACTTCACGGTGCGGCTGATGACGGTGTGGAACACCTGGTCGCCGAAGTGGTCGACGACGCTGCGCACGACCTCCTTGCTGTGCAGGGTGCGCGAGTCGAACATCGTCGCGAGGATGCCGTCGATCTGCAGGCGCGGGTTGAGGCGGTCGGTGATCTTGTTGATCGTGTCGATGAGCAGGGCCACGCCACGCATCGCGAAGAACTCGCACTCGAGTGGGATGAGCACGCCGTGCGCTGCCGTCAGGGCGTTGACGGTCAGCAGGCCCAGCGAGGGCTGGCAGTCGATGAGGATGACGTCGTAGTCGTCGAGCACCGGCCGCAGCACCCGCGCCAGGATCTGCTCGCGGGCCACCTCGCCGACCAGCTGCACCTCGGCGGCCGAGAGGTCGATGTTGGCCGGGATGATGTCGAGGTTCTCGGTGCGGGTGCCCTGGATGACGTCACGGACGTCGTGCTGGCGCTCGAGGAGCAGGTTGTAGATCGTGACGTCGAGCTCGTTGACCCGGATGCCGAGCCCGACCGAGGCGGCGCCCTGCGGGTCGAAGTCGACGAGCAGCACCCGGCGGCCGAGCTCAGCCAGCGCGGCACCCAGGTTGATGGTGGTCGTCGTCTTGCCGACGCCGCCCTTCTGGTTGCACATGGCGATGATCCGGGCGGGTCCGTGCGAGGTCAGCGGCGCCGGGTCCGGGAAGTCGGGCATGGCTCGGCCGGTGGGGCCGATCTGGCCGGCTGCTGCGTGCTCGGTGCCTGGCAGGGTCGCGGTCGCGACGTCGGAGCGGTGGTCCGCTGACGTGGTCACCTCAGAATCCACAGGCGTTTCACTCCCGGTGAAGTCGCATTCAAGTCGGTCAGCCTCTCGCTGATCGCACAGACCCTATCAGCGCGCACGTGGGTGGCTCTGGGCGTAGACCTCACGCAGTCGCTGCACTGTCACCATCGTGTAGATCTGGGTCGTTGTCACGGAGGCGTGCCCGAGAAGCTCCTGCACGACGCGCACGTCGGCGCCGCCGTCGAGCAGGTGGGTGGCGAACGAGTGCCGCAGGGTGTGCGGCGACAGGTGGCCGGAGAGCCCGGCCCGCTCGGCGGCGGCGCGCAGCGTGGCCCAGGCACTCTGCCGCGACAGGCGTCCGCCCCGCTGGTTGAGGAAGATCGCCGGCGTCCCCCTGCCCTTCGACGCCAGGACCGGGCGCCCCCGGACGAGGTAGGCGGACAGCGCCTCGGCGGCATACGAGCCGAGCGGCACGATGCGCTCCTTGCCGCCCTTGCCGAACAGGCGCACCACTCCCTCGGCGGTGTCGACGTCGTCGACGTCGAGCCCGACGGCTTCGGAGATGCGGGCTCCCGCGCCGTAGAGCACCTCCAGCAGCGCGCGGTCTCGCAGCGACGCCGGCGTGTCGCCCACGCTGGCCGCCGCGAGCAGGCGCTCGACGGCCTCGACGCTGATCGCCTTGGGCAGCCGGGCGGGTGGCCGCGGCGGGCTCACGGCGCCGGCGGGGTCCTGGGCGGTGTCGCCCTCGAGCACCAGAAACCGGTGGAAGCCGCGTACCGCGACCAGGGTGCGCGCGGCCGACGACGCCGCCAGCGGCGGGTGGTCCGCGCTCCCCTCGCGCAGGGTCGCCAGGAAGTCGCTCACGTGCGCCTCGGTCACCGCGGCGGGGTCGGCGACCCCGCGCTCGCGCAGGTATGCCGTGTACCGGGCGAGGTCGCGCCGGTAGGACTTCAGCGTGTTGGCCGACACGCCCCGCTCCACGTCGAGATGGTTGAGCCATCCGCGCACGGCCCGCTCGACGGCGGTCGCGCGGCTCGTGTCGGTGCTCAGGGCGACGTCCTAGCAGGTGGGCGGCGGGGGCGGGTGGGAGTCTAGACCGGCACCGCGCCCCGACCGCCGAACCTGACGAGAGGCTCGCCCATGAAGCTGTACGCCGACCTGCCCGTTCGCCGCACCGCCCAGATCGTGGCGGACGTCCTGGTCTTCGCCTGGGTCGCGGTCTGGGCCTGGCTGGGCCGCGCGGTCCACGACGCGACGCAGCAGCTCGCCGGGCCAGGTCGCACCCTGCAGGGTGCGGGCTCGGGCTTCCGCACCCAGATGGGCGACGCCGGTCGGGCGGTCAGCGACGTGCCGCTCGTGGGCGACCGCCTCTCGGAGCCCTTCCGGCGCGCGGGCAGCGCCGGCACCACGATCGAGCAGGCCGGCACCGACCTCGTCAACGCCGTGAACCACCTGGCCCTGCTGCTCGGCTGGGTCACCGCGCTCGTGCCGATCACCATCGTCGTGCTCATCTGGGGCCTGCTGCGGCTGCGCTTCACCCGGCGCGCCACCGCCGCCCAGCGGTTCATCGACAGCACCGCCGACCTCGACCTGTTCGCCCTTCGGGCGATGGCGACCCAGCCGATGCACCGGCTGGCGCGGATCTCCGACGACCCCACAGGCGCTTGGCGTGCCCGCGACCCGGAGGTCGTGCACGCCCTGGCGCTGCTCGAGCTGCGCGACAGCGGCCTGCGACCGCCGGCGCTCAGCCCTCGTGTCGCAGGATCTGGGGCCTGAGGTCCTCCGCCGGCGCCTGCCACGCCTCTGCCCGGGCGTCGACCTGCTCACCGCTGCGGATGTCCTTGACCTGGTCCCGCCCGTCCTCGCCCGCACCCGGGAACCAGACGTACGGGATCCCCCGCCGCTCGGCATACCGGATCTGCTTGCCGAACTTGGCCGGCTTCGGCGCCACCTCGCACGGGATCCCCCGGGAGCGGAGGCTGGTCGCGATGCGCGTCGACGTGGGACGTCCGTCCTCGTCGTTGACCGCGACGAGCACGCACGCCGGGGTGGACCGGCTCGCCGCCAGCAGGCCCTTGCCCAGAAGCAGCCCGAGCAGGCGCGACACGCCGATGGAGATGCCGACACCCGGGTAGGTCGTGCGGCCGTCGGAGGCCAGCGCGTCGTAGCGGCCTCCCGAGCAGAAGGACCCCCACGACTCATAGCCCTCGAGCTGGGTCTCGTAGACCGTGCCGGTGTAGTAGTCGAGGCCACGGGCGATCTTCAGGTCGGCGACGAGGGCGCCGGGGGCGTTCTCCATGCCGGTGCGGATCACCCGCGACAGCGCCTCGAGGCCCTCGTCGAGGGTGGGGTGCTCGACGCCCAGCGCGCGAACCTGCTCGACGAAGCCGAGGTCGTCGGTGCGGATGGCGGCCAGCGCGAGGCACTGCTCGGCCTGGTCGGTGCTGCAGCCCGCCTCCTCGAGCATGGCGCGCACCTTCTCGGGGCCGACCTTGTCGAGCTTGTCGACGATGCGCAGGGTTCCGGTGACGTCGTCGATGCCGATGCCGCGGTAGAAGCCCTCGGGGATCTTGCGGTTGTTGACCTGGATGGTCATCCGCCCGATCGGCAGCTTCTGGAAGATCTCGGCCATCACCAGCGGGATCTCGGCCTCGTAGTGCGACGACAGCTCACCCACGTCGACCACGTCGATGTCGGCCTGGGTGAACTCGCGGTAGCGGCCCTCCTGCGGGCGCTCGCCCCGCCACACCTTCTGGATCTGGTAGCGGCGGAACGGGAACGACAGCTTTCCGGCGTTCTCGAGCACGTAGCGGGCGAACGGCACCGTGAGGTCGAAGTGCAGGCCGAACTCGACCCCACCGGCCTCCTCGTCCTCGTCGCCAGCGAGCCGGGTGACGCCGTAGACCTCCTTGTCGGCGTCGCCGCCCTTGCCGAGGAGCCGGTCGACCGGCTCGACGGCCCGGGTCTCGATCGACGGGTACCCGTGCAGCTCGAACGTCTCGCGGATGACGTCGAGGAAGTGCTGCTCGACGATGCGCTCGGCAGGGAGGTACTCGGGGAAGCCGCTGATCGGGGTGACCTTGGCGGCGCGTGGTGCGGGGGTGTTCACGCGGTCAGTCCTTGCAGGTAGGGGTTGGTCGAGCGCTCGTGCTGCATCGTCGTCGCCTGGCCGTGGCCCGGCAGCACCAGGGTCGTGTCGGGGAGCGGAAGCACGACGTCGCGCAGCGAGCGCTGCATCGCGGCGTGGTCGCCGCCGGGAAGGTCGGTGCGGCCGATCGAGCCGGCGAAGAGCACGTCGCCGCTGAGCACCGTCGAGCGCACGCCGGCGCTCTCCTCCAGCCCGTGGGGCACGGTGCCCAGCGAGAACATCACCGACCCCTCGGTGTGGCCGGGGGCGTGCAGCACCTCGACGTCGAGCCCCGCCAGGGCGAGGGTCTGCCGGTCCTTGAGGTCGACGACGTTCTCGGGGTCGCGCCAGGTCGCCTTCGCGCCGAACTGCTGCTCCAGCATGGAGATGAGTCCGGGGTTCGCGATGTTCAGCGCGTCGTGCAGGCGGTACCGGTCGTCGGCATGGATGTAGGCCGCGGTGTCGCCGCCGCAGACGGGCGTCACCGAGTAGACGTGGTCGATGTGTCCATGGGTCAGCAGGACGGCGGCCGGCCGCAGCCGGTGCTCCGCGAGCACCTCGCGCAGGGTGGACTCGATCCCGATGCCGGGGTCGACGACGAGGCACTCCTCCCCTGCCGCGGGCGCGAGGACGTAGCAGTTGGTGCCGAAGGCGGCAGCCGGGAACCCGATGGTCAACACGGCCTCGAGCCTATCCGCTGCCCTCCTGCCTAGACTGACCGCGGCCGACGACAAGCAGGTCCGGTCCGGCATGCCACAGGTGCGACATGCCACACGTCCGACATCGAGGAGCAGGGAACCGGTGACGAAGGAGCAGGAGCGCGCGCGGGCGCGCCGACGCCAGCAGAAGCTCGACGCGCGCGAGGCCGAGCGGGCCCGGCAGGTGGCCCGCAACCGGCAGGTCGCGGTCGTCGTGGTCGCGGTGCTCGCCGTGGTGGCCCTCTTCGTGTTCCTCTCTGCCCAGCTGTCCGGCGACGACGACTCCGCAGCAGGGGGCAAGCCCTCCGCGTCGGCCTCGACGGCTGCTGCCAGCGGGAAGTGCAAGGCCGCGCCGAAGACGCCCAACTTCGGTGACCAAGGTCGCCAAGCCGGACAAGGCCACGGCGGCCGGCAAGACCTTCGAGGCCGTCATCACGACGAACTGCGGCGACATCACCCTCGAGCTCGACGGCACGAAGGCCCCCCAGACCGTGGCGTCCTTCGCCGCGCTCGCGAAGGCGGACTACTGGGCCGACTCGCCGTGCCACCGCCTCACCACCGAGGGCATCTTCGTGCTCCAGTGCGGCGACCCGCTCGGCGGCGCCGGCCCCGGCCCCGGTTACACCTTCGGCCTCGAGAACACGCCGAAGGACGGCTCCTACCCCAAGGGCACGCTGGCCATGGCGCGCACCTCCGACCCGGACAGCAACAGCGGCCAGTTCTTCATCGTCTACGACGACAGCGAGATCCCCGTCTCGACCGGCGGCTACTCCATCTTCGGCACGGTGACCGCCGGAATGGATATTGTCGAGGAGATCGCCGCAGCAGGTGTGAACGGAGGCGCCAAGGACGGGGCCCCCGCGACGCCCATCAGCATCCTCAAGGTTGCTGTCACCGAGAAGAAGGCCTGACGTGACTGACCAGACGAACCCGGCAGGAGAGCCCACCGCGGCTCCGCAGGCCACCACCCCCGCCGCTCCCGAGGCTGAGGCGGCACCCGCCGCCCCCGAGGCCGAAGCAGCACCTGCCGCCCCCGAGGCCGAAGCGGTCCCCACCATGCCCGCCGCTCCGGAGACCGACGCCGCGCCCGAGGCTGACACTGCGGCCGGTACTGCCGACCCCACCATGCCTGCCGCTCCCGAGGCGGCCGCGGCAGCCAAGCCGGCACCGCCGAAGCCGAGCGCAATCCGCCCCGGGGCCGCGCCCACCCCGGCCGCGCTGCGCGCTGTCGCCCACCCGCCGGCAGTGGTTCCCTCCCCCGCGCCCGGTCCGGCTGCCGAGACCTTCGGCCGCGTCGACGAGTCGGGCGCGGTCTTCGTGCGCACCTCCGACGGCGAGCGGGAGGTCGGCTCCTACCCCGGCGCCACGCCCGAGGAGGCCCTGCACTACTTCGCCCGCAAGTACGACGAGCTGTGGGCCTCTGCGGACCTGTTGCACCAGCGCCTCACGACCACCGACCTGTCCGCCAAGGACGCCCAGGACGGCCTCACCAAGCTGCGCGAGCACATCGGAGAGGCGAAGGTCGTCGGTGACCTCTCCGCCCTCGAGACGAAGGTCGGCGAGATCGAGCAGGCCGTGACCGCCCGCCGTGAGGCCGAGGCCGCCGAGCGCGGCAAGGCTCGCGAGGCCGCCCGCCAGCAGCGCGAGGCCCTCGTCGTGGAGGCCGAGAGCATCGCCGCCCAGCCGGAGAACCGCATCCAGTGGAAGGCCAGCGGCGCCCGCATGCGCGAGCTGCTCGACGAGTGGAAGCAGCACCAGCGCACCGGGGCCCGCCTCGACCGCGAGACCGAGACCGCCCTCTGGCAGCGCTTCTCCCACGCGCGCAACAGCTTCGACAAGGCGCGCCGGGTCCACTTCGCCCAGCTCGAGAGCAGCCAGGCCGAGGCGAAGACGACCAAGGAGGCGCTGGTCCTCGAGGCCGAGGAGCTCTCCACCAGCACCGACTGGGGTTCGACGGCCGGCGCCTTCAAGCGCCTCATGGACCGCTGGCGCAAGGCCGGCCGCGCGAGCCGGGCCGACGACGACGCCCTCTGGGAGCGCTTCAAGGCCGCCCAGGACGCCTTCTTCGCCGCCAAGGACCAGGTCGCCGCCGCCGAGGACGAGGAGTTCCGCGGCAACCTCGCCGTGAAGCAGACGTTGCTCGCCGAGGCGCAGTCGATCCTTCCCGTGACCGACATCGACGCCGCCAAGGCCCAGCTGCGTTCCATCCAGGAGCGTTGGGACGCCGCCGGCAAGGTGCCGCGGGGCGACGTCGACCGCATGGAGAAGGGCCTGCGCCGCATCGAGAGCGCCGTGCGCGAGGCCGACGACAAGCGCTGGCAGAAGACCAACCCCGAGGTCGCCGCCCGGGCCCAGAGCATGGTCGACCAGCTCGAGGCGTCGGTCACCTCCCTGCGCGACGACCTCGCCAAGGCCGAGGCCTCCGGTGACGAGCGCAAGGTCGCCGACGCCCGCGCCAAGCTCGAGGCGCAGGAGCAGTGGCTGGCGCAGGCGAGGGCCGGGCTCGACGAGTTCAGCGGCTGACCGGGGCGCCGTGTACGCGCCGTCCTTCAACCGGGTCGAGGACGAGGACCACGCACGGCGGATGGTGGCCGCCTCCGGCGCCGCCGAGCTCGTCACTGTCGGTGCCGACGGGTACCCCGTCGCGACCCTGCTGCCGGTCCTGTGGCGCGGCGGCACGGTGCTGGCGCACATGGCGCGGGCCAACCCGCACTGGCGCGAGATCGGCGACGACTCCCCGGCCCTGCTCGTCGTCGCCGGTCCGCAGGCCTACGTCTCGCCGTCGTGGTATGCCGCGAAGGCCGAGCACGGGCGAGTCGTCCCGACGTGGAACTACACGACCGTGCACCTCACCGGGCGGGCGCGGGTCCACGACGACGTCGAGTGGGTGCGAGCGATGGTGACCGCCCTCACCGCCGAGCACGAGTCCCACCGCGAACACCCGTGGGCCGTCACCGACGCCCCGAGCCCCTACGTCGACGGCCAGCTGCGCGGCATCGTCGGCATCGAGATCACCGTCGAGCGCGTCGAGGCCAAGGCCAAGCTGAGCCAGAACCGCTCCGACGCCGACCGCGCCGGCGTCGTGGCGGGCTTGCGCGCCGAGTCCACCCCGGCGACGACCGCGGTGGCCGACCTGATGGACCATCCGGACGCCTGACCGCGGCGGTCAGCCCTTGGGCGCGGTCGCCTTGGTGCCGGTGATCCGGTAGACGTCGAACACGCCGTCGATCTTGCGGACCGCCTTCATCACGTGGTCGAGGTGGCCGGGGTCGCCCATCTCGAACGTGAACCGCGAGATGGCCACCCGGTCACGCGAGGTCTGCACGGACGCCGACAGGATGTTGACGTGCTGGTCGGACAGCACGCGCGTGACGTCCGAGAGCAGCCGGTTGCGGTCGAGGGCCTCGACCTGGAGCTGGACGAGGAAGACGCTGGCGGACGACGGCGCCCACTCGACCTCGATCATGCGGTCCGGCTGCGCACGCAGCGACTCGGCGTTGGTGCAGTCGGTGCGGTGCACCGAGACGCCGTTGCCGCGGGTGATGAAGCCCATGATCGGGTCGCCCGGCACCGGGGTGCAGCAGCGCGCGAGCTTGACCCACACGTCGGCGGTGCCGACGACCACCACACCGGGGTCGCCGGAGCGCCGGCGCAGGGAGCGGGTGGGCGTGGTGGCCTCGGCGAGGTCCTCGCTGGCGCCCTCCTCGCCGCCGAGGGAGGCGACGAGCCGGCCCACCACGTGCTGGGCGCTGACATGGCCCTCGCCCACCGCGGCATACAGGGCGTCGATGTCCTGGTAGCGCAGCTCGGAGGCCAGCGCGGTCAGGGACTCGTGCGACATGAGGCGCTGCAGCGGCAGGCCCTCCTTGCGCATGGCCTTGGCGATCGCGTCCTTGCCGGACTCGATCATCTCCTCGCGGCGCTCCTTGGAGAACCACTGGCGGATCTTGTTGCGCGCCCGCGGTGACTTGACGAAGGTCAGCCAGTCGCGGGAGGGGCCGGCGCCGTCGGCCTTGGAGGTGAGCACCTCGACGACGTCGCCGTTCTCGAGCGTCGACTCCAGCGGCACCAGGCGCCCGTTGACGCGGCCGCCGATGCAGTGGTGGCCGACCTCCGTGTGCACCGCGTAGGCGAAGTCGACCGGGGTCGAGCCGGCCGGCAGCGCCACGACCTCGCCCTTGGGCGTGAAGACGTAGACCTCGCGGGCGCTGATCTCGAAGCGCAGCGAGTCGAGGAACTCGCCGGGGTCGGCGGTCTCCTTCTGCCAGTCGAGCAGCTGGCGCAGCCACGCCATGTCGTTGATGGGACCGGTGGCGTCGCCCTCGGTCGGGACGCCCGCCCGCGCCGTCGGGTCCTCCTTGTACTTCCAGTGGGCCGCGACGCCGTACTCCGCCCGGCGGTGCATGGTGTGCGTGCGGATCTGGATCTCGACGGGCTTGCCGCCGGGGCCGATGACCGTCGTGTGCAGCGACTGGTACATGTTGAACTTCGGCATCGCGATGTAGTCCTTGAACCGCCCCGGCAGGGGGTTCCACCGCGCGTGCAGCGCGCCGAGCGCCGCGTAGCAGTCGCGCACCGAGTCGACGAGCACCCGCACCGCGACGAGGTCGTAGATGTCCTCGAAGTCGCGGCCGCGCACGATCATCTTCTGGTAGACGGAGTAGTAGTGCTTCGGCCGACCGGTGACGGTCGCCTTGATCTTGGCGGACTTGAGGTCGGAGCTGACCTGCTCGCGCACCGTCGCGAGGTACTCCTCGCGGGCCGGGGCGCGCTCGGCGACCAGGCGCACGATCTCGTCGTAGACCTTGGGGTAGAGCGTGGCGAACGAGAGGTCCTCGAGCTCCCACTTGATCGTGTTCATGCCGAGGCGGTGGGCCAGCGGCGCGTAGATCTCGAGGGTCTCGCGGGCCTTGCGCTGGGCCGACTCGACCGAGACGTAGCGCCAGGTGCGCGCGTTGTGCAGGCGGTCGGCCAGCTTGATGACGAGGACGCGGATGTCCTTCGCCATCGCGACGACCATCTTGCGCACCGTCTCGGCCTGCGCGGCGTCGCCGTAGGTCACCTTGTCGAGCTTGGTGACGCCGTCGACCAGCATGGCGACCTCGCGCCCGAAGTCCTTCTCGAGCTGCCCCAGGCTGTATGCCGTGTCCTCGACCGTGTCGTGCAGCAGCGCCGCCGCCAGGGTGGACGGGGTCATGCCCAGCTCGGCGAGGATCGTGGTCACCGCGAGCGGGTGCGTGATGTAGGCGTCGCCGCTCTTGCGCAGCTGACCGCGGTGGGCGCGCTCGGCGACCTCGTAGGCCCGCTCGATGACGGCCAGGTCGGCCTTGGGGTGCGTCTCCCGCACCGTCTGCAGCAACGGCTCCAGCACCGGGTTGGCCCCGGGGCCGCGGGTGCCACCGAACCGGGCGAGCCGGGCCCGCACCCGGGCAGAGGAGGACGCCGGGGTGCTGGGCGTCTGAGCCGCCACCTCTTCACTCATGGACAGCCTCACTCATGGACAGAGCCTACGTGATCGCCCTGACGGCACCGGGCCTCGCCGCTCAGGCGCCACCGACCACGACGGTGGTGTGCACGTCGCGGTCCTGGAGGCGGTCCCGACCGTGCAGGAAGGCCAGCTCGATGAGGGCCTCGAAGGCCACCACCGTGGCGTTCGAGCCCTCGAGGAGCTCGCAGGTCGCCGCGGCCGTGCCGCCGGTGGCGAGCACGTCGTCGACGACGAGCACCCGCTCACCGCCGACGAAGGAGTCCTCGTGGATCTCGATGGTGGCGCTGCCGTACTCGAGGTCGTAGGAGACGCCGCGGGTCGGGCCGGGGAGCTTGCCCGCCTTGCGGACGGGCACGAACCCGATGCCGAGCTCGTGGGCCACCGCCGCACCGAAGATGAACCCGCGGGCCTCGATGCCGGCGACCAGGTCGACGGTGCCGCGACGGCGCTCGGCCATGTCACGCACCACCGCGGAGAAGGCCGGACCGTCGGCCAGCAGCGGTGTGACGTCCTTGAAGACCACCCCGGGCTCGGGGAAGTCCGGGATGTCGCGCAGCCGGCTGGAGACCAGGTCGACGAGGGCCCGGGTCCCGGGCACCGCGGGGGTCGTGTCGGTCACGTCAGGCACCTCAGCGTCGCGACTTGGGCTTGCGGCGCGGCTGGTTGCGCGGGCCGGTCTGGGCGTAGGGGTGGATGGCGCGGCCGGCGGACGTGCCCGTGCGCTCGGTGCTGCCAGCGCTCGGGCGGCTGCCGGTGCCGGCGGTGACGGGCTCGAGGTCCTCCCCTGCCTCCTCCTCGGGAGCGCCCTTCGCCTCGACCTCGGCCTCCTTCTTGGCCTGGCGGGCGTGGAACTTCGCGGCCGCCCTGTCGAGCTGCTGCACCGCGGGCTCCTTGGCCCGCAGGCTCACCAGCGCCGGGGTGGCGATGAAGATCGACGAGTAGGCGCCGACCGCCATGCCGATGAAGAGCACGAGGGAGAGGTCGGTCAGCGTGCCCGGGCCGATCACCGTGAAGCCCATGACGAGCACGGCCGCGATCGGCAGGAGGGCGACCACGGTGGTGTTGATCGAGCGCACCACCGTCTGGTTCACCGCGAGGTTGGCCGCCTCGGCATACGTGTGCCGCTTGTTGCCGAACGCCTCCTGGGTGTTCTCACGCACCTTGTCGAAGACGACCACGGTGTCGTAGAGCGAGTAGCCCAGCACGGTCAGGAAGCCGATCATCGTCGCCGGCGAGACCTCGAAGCCCGTCAGGGCGTAGACGCCGACCGTGAACACCATGTCGTGCAGCAGCGCGATCATGGCAGCCAGCGACATCTTCCACGTGCGGAAGTAGATCGCCATGACGATGAACGTCAGCGTGAGGAAGACGACGAGCGCCCGCAGCGCCTGCTGGCTGACCGACTGGCCCCACGACGGGCCGACGAACGACGCGCTCACCTGGTTGGTGTCGACGCCGAACTCCTTGGCCAGCGTGGCGCGCAGCTCGCTGCTCTGCGTGTCGTTGAGCTGCTCGGTCTGCACGCGGATCGTGCTGCTGCTCGTGCCGAGCTTGGTGATGTTGGCCGCCTGGCCGGGCGCCACCTCGCCGACCGCGTCACGCGCCCGCGACTCGTAGTTGTCGACGTTGTTGCCGGCGGAGACGCGGAACTCCGAGCCCCCGGTGAACTCCAGGCCGAGGTTCAGCTTCTGGATGCCGAGGCCGAGCAGCGCCACCAGGATCAGCAGCGCGGAGAAGGCGTACCACCGGCGACGGTGGGCGATGAACGGGATCGAGCGCTTCCCGGTGTAGAGGTCGTTGCCGAACTGGCTGAAGTTGATCATCGAACGCTCCCCTCGGCCGTGCGGGCGACGGGTGCGGTCGCGAACCGCCCCCGGCCGACGTAACGGGTGGTGGGCACAGCGCCGAGACGCTCCGGGCTGAGGCCCGACCACTTGTGGCCGCCGCCGAAGAACTTCGTCTCGGCCAGGACGCCCATGAGCGGGTGGGTGAACATGAACACCACGAGGATGTCGATCAGGGTCGTCAGGCCCAGGGTGAAGGCGAACCCGCGGACTCCGGAGGACGCCAGGAAGTACAGCACCACGGCGGCGAGGAAGTTCACGCCGTCGGCCACGATGATGGTCCGCTTGGCGCGCTTCCAGCCGGTGTTGACGGCGGCCCGCAGCGGCCGGCCCTCGCGGACCTCGTCGCGGATGCGCTCGAAGTACACGATGAACGAGTCGGCCGTCACGCCGATGGCGATGACCAGACCCGTGACACCGGCCATGTCGAGCCGGTAGTTGTGCGACCAGCCGAGGATGGTGAGGCTGAGGTAGGTCAGCAGTGCCGCGATCACGATCGACGCGACGGTGACGAAGCCGAGCGCACGGTACTGGAACAGCGAGTACCCGGCCACGAGGATCAGGCCGATGATGCCGGCCACGAGGCCGTAGCGGAGCTGCTCGCCACCCAGGGTCGGGCTGATGTTCTCGCGGGTCTGCAGCGAGAAGGACATCGGCAGGGCGCCGAACTTCAGCTGGTTGGCGAGGTCGCGCGCCTCCTCGATCTTGAAGCCGCCGGTGATCGAGGCCTGCCCGTTGAGGATCGCCTCGTTGAACTGCGGGGCGACGATGACCTTGGAGTCGAGGGTGGCCGCCATGCGGTTGCGCGGCGACTCGAGCGAGACCATCTTCTTGCTGGCGTCGGCGTAGGCCTTGGAGCCGGCCGACTTGAAGGCCAGCTGGATCTCGACCTCGTTGGACGGCTGGCCGTTGGACAGCGGGCGGTAGCCGGCGGTCGCGCTGTCGATCTGGTCGCCGTTGACCACGACCGGGCCGAGGACGAACTTCTCGACACCGTCGTCGGAGCAGGTCACCAGCGGCTTGGCCGGGTCGTCGACGACCTTGTCGAGGGCGCCGGGCTTGGCGCAGTCGAGCGCCTGGAACTGCTTGGCGACGTCCTCGGTGATCCACGCGAGGTCGGTGGGGTCCTTGGGCTTGCCGGCCGCCGGGGCCGTCGTCGGGGTCGTGGACGCCTTCGGGGTGGCGGTCGCCTTGGAGCTGGCGGGCGCAGTGGAGGTGGCGGTGCCCGACGGCGAGGTCGTGCTGTTCAGCAGCGCCTGCGGCAGCCCGCTCTTGGCAGCGGTGGTCGTGGCGCCGGTGGCCGTGGGCACCGGGGCCTTCGTCGTGGCCGAGCCGGTGGGCTCGGCGGTGCCGGTGGCGCTGCCCGACGGGGTCGTCGTCGGCTGCGGCTGGGTGGTGCCGGCGCCGGCGGCGAGGACGGAGCGGAAGCGCATCTGCGAGGACTTGCGGATGGCGTCCTCGGTGGTCTTGTCGGGCTGGCCCGGCATGCTCACGACGATGTTGCGGCCGCCGCGGGTGGTGACCTCGGCTCCGGCGACGCCGTTGGCGTCGACGCGCTGCACGATGATGTCGCGCGCCTGGTTCAGCTGGTCACTGGAGACGCTGTTGGTGCCGACCAGCACGGGCTCGAGCACCATCTGGGTGCCGCCCTCGAGGTCGAGGCCCAGCTTGGGGGCCCACTGGGCGGTGCCCCACGTGTTCGCCCCGGCGAGCAGGCCGGCCAGGACGGCGATGATGGCCGCGAGGCCACCGAGGACCTTCAGCGGCTTGCGGGCGTGCGGGCTGAGCGCCATCTCAGTCCCCCTGCCCGGGCTGTTCCGGCTTTTCGGGGGTGGCGGGAGCCTGTTCCGGGGCGGAGGTCTGCGACGACGGCGCGACCTTCATCCCGACGGCCCGCCGGTCGTAGCGCACGTTGACGCCGGGGCTCACCTCGAGGGTGACCGTGGAGCCGTCGACGGCCGTGACGGTCCCGAAGAGACCGGAGGTGGTGCACACCTCGTCGCCCACCACGATGCTGTCCTGCAGCTGGGCGGCCTGCTTCTGGCGCTTGCGCTGGGCGAAGACCATCCACCCGATGAGGAGGAGGGGAAGCAGGAAGATCAGCAGGCTGGAACCGGAGGATCCTCCGCTGGTCGCCATGGGGAGGGCCAGGAGGCCGCCGCTTGACATGGTTGACGTCCCTTTCACGGATGGGGGCTTGAAGCGCACCGCGTCGCCGGTGTCCGGGCACGCGTGTTCTCCCGAGAATGTCGGGTGACCGGTTGAGTCTAGGTGAGACCCACCACACCGACCAACGCACCTCACCGTCGGCGCGTTCCAATTGTGACCTTGTATGCCGGTGGGCCGGCACACCGTCCTAGCCGAAGCGGCCGTCGCCCCCCTCGAGCGGCAGCGGGGTGAGCAGGGGCTCGCCGCCCGCTGGCGGCGTCAGCCCGAGGTGCTCCCACGTGAGCCCGGTGGCCGCACGGCCCCGCGGGGTGCGGGCCATGAAGCCCTCGCGGACGAGGAACGGCTCGGCCACCGTCTCCACGGTGTCGGCCTCCTCTCCGACCGCGACGGCGAGGGTGCTCAGGCCGACGGGCCCTCCCCCGAACCGGCGGCACAGGGCCTCGAGCACGGCCCGGTCGAGCCGGTCGAGCCCGCGGTCGTCGACGTCGAAGAGAGCGAGGGCGGCGTGGGCCGCCTCCTGGTCGACCACGCTGCCACCGTGCACCTGCGCCCAGTCCCGCACGCGCCTGAGCAGGCGGTTGGCGATGCGCGGTGTCCCTCGTGAGCGCCGGGCGATCTCGACGATGCCGTCCTCGTCGGCCTCGACCTCCAGCAGCCGCGCCGAGCGGTGCAGGATGCGCACGAGGTCGTCGGTGGCATAGAAGTCGAGGTGCCCGGTGAAGCCGAAGCGGTCGCGCAGTGGCGCCGGCAGCAGCCCGGCGCGCGTGGTGGCCCCCACAACGGTGAAGGGCGGCAGCTCGAGCGGGATGGCGGTGGCCCCCGGCCCCTTGCCGACGATGACGTCGACGCGGAAGTCCTCCATGGCGAGGTAGAGCATCTCCTCGGCCGCGCGCGACATCCGGTGGATCTCGTCGAGGAAGAGGACCTCCCCCTCCATGAGCGACGAGAGGACGGCAGCGAGGTCGCCGGCGTGCTGGATGGCGGGGCCACTGGTGACCCGGATCGGCTTCTCGAGCTCGGCGGCGACGATCATGGCCAAGGTGGTCTTGCCGAGGCCGGGCGGACCGGAGAGCAGCACGTGGTCGGGCGGGCTCCCCCGTCGCTTCGCCGCCTCGAGCACCAGCGAGAGCTGGTCGCGCACCCGGGTCTGGCCCGGGAACTCGCTCAGCCGCCGCGGACGCAGCGCCGCCTCGACGGTGCGCTCGTCGGCGTCGCTGCCGGCGTCGACGACCCTGGCCGTGGCGTCGAGCGAGCCGTCCTCGTACATCTCGGAGCTGAAGCCGTCGGCAGCGGTGGACACGGGCTACCTCCCCAGCTCGCGCAGGGCGGCGCGGAGCATCTCGGACACGTTGGGCGCAGCACCGGCACCGTTGGCAGCACCGTCGACTCCGGCACCCTCCGCGACCCGCTTCACGGCGTCCTCGGCCTGCTTGGCCGACCACCCGAGACCGACGAGCGCCTCGGTGACCTGGTCCCGCCACACGGGCGCGACAGGCGCCGCAGGCGCAGCCGCTCCAGCGGAGACAGCGCCGGCGAGGCCGATCTTGTCGCGCAGCTCGAGCACCATCCGCTCGGCGCCCTTCTTGCCGATGCCGGGCACCTTGGTCAGCGCGGCGATGTCGGACCCGCTGATCGCAGCCCTGATCCGGTCGGGCGGCATGACCGACAGCATGGCCAGCGCCAGCCGCGGGCCGACGCCGGAGACCGTCTGCACCTGCTCGAACATGTCGCGCTCGTCGTCGTTGCCGAAGCCGTAGAGCGTCAGGGAGTCCTCGCGCACGACGAGGGTGGTCGACAGTGCCGCCTCCTGGCCGCGGCGCACCGAGGCCGCGGTGCCCGGGGTGGTGTGCACGAGCATGCCCACGCCTCCCACCTCGACGACCACCCGGTCGAGCCCGGCGTGCAGGACGCTCCCGCGCACCGAGGCGATCACCGGGCCACCGCCGTCTGGCCGGAGGCGGCCTTGAGCCGGGCCCGCTCGGAGGCCGCGGCCAGCGCGAGCCGCTGCTCGCCCCCGCCGCGCCAGTGGTGGCAGATGGCCAGGGCGAGGGCGTCCGCGGCGTCTGCGGGGCGCGGGGCGACCTCGAGCCTGAGGATGCGGGTCACCATCGCGGTCACCTGTGCCTTGTCGGCGCGACCGGAGCCGGTGACGGACGCCTTGACCTCGGTCGGGGTGTGCAGCGCCACGGGCAGGCCGCGGCGCGCCCCCGCGAGGAGGGCGATGGCCGAGGCCTGCGCCGTGGTCATGACCGTGGGCACGTGGTCTGCCGCGTAGACCCGCTCGAGGGCGATGGCGTCGGGCTCGAAGCGGTCGAGCCAGTGGTCGAGCTGGTCCTGCAGGTAGGCCAGCCGCTCCCCCGTGTCACGACCGGCCGGGGTGCGCACGACACCGACGGCCACCATCGCGAGGCTGCCCGGGGCGCCCTCCACGACGCCGAGGCCACAGCGGGTCAGGCCCGGGTCGACGCCGAGAACGCGCACGCTGACAACTCCTCCACATCCGAACAGGTGTTCGGTCGAACGCTACACAGCGCCGGGGCGGCTGCCGCGCACCAACACGCGCGTCACTCGTCCGCGTCGAGCTCCGCGAGGACCTCGTCGCTGATGTCGCCGTTGGCGTAGACGTCCTGCACGTCGTCGGAGTCCTCGAGCGCCTCGATGACCCGGATCATCTTGCGGGCCCCTTCGGCGTCCAGCGGCACCTGCAGGTTGGGCACCCACGAGGCCTCGGCCGAGTCGTAGTCGATGCCGGCCTCCTGCAGCGCGGTGCGGACGGCCACGACGTCCGTCGCCTCGCACACGATCTCCCAGGTGTCGCCGTTGTCGTTGACCTCGTCGGCTCCGGCGTCGAGCACGAGCTCGAGGATGTCGTCCTCGGTCTTGTCCCCCTTCGGAAGGATGACGACGCCCCTGCGGTCGAAGACGTAGGCGACCGAGCCCGGGTCGGCCAGCTGGCCCCCGTTGCGGCTCAGGGCGGTGCGCACCTCCGCCGCGGCACGGTTGCGGTTGTCGGTGAGGCACTCGATGAGGATGGCCACCCCGCCGGGCGCGTAGCCCTCGTAGGTGATCGTCTGCCAGTCGGCACCGCCGGCCGTGGCGCCGCTCCCGCGCTTGACGGCGTTGTCGATGTTGTTGTTGGGGACCGAGGACTTCTTCGCCTTCTGGATGGCGTCGTAGAGCGTCGGGTTGCCGGCCGGGTCACCGCCGCCGGTGCGAGCCGCGACCTCGATGTTCTTGATGAGCTTGGCGAAGAGCTTGCCGCGCTTGGCGTCGATGGCAGCCTTCTTGTGCTTCGTGGTCGCCCATTTGGAATGGCCGCTCATCGCTTCTCCTTCTGGTGGTCGACGTGTGGTGACCGACGTGTGGTGGTCACCCTGTCGTGCTCGAGGTCGTGCTGAAAAGACCGCAGGCGATCTTACTGATCGGCCGTCGCCGCCCCCGCGCGGGCGTCCCGCACCATCTGCACGAACAGCTGGTGGAACCGGTGGTCCCCCGTGACCTCGGGGTGGAACGAGGTGGCCAGCAACGGGCCCTGGCGCACGGCCACGACGCGACCCGCGGCCGGGCCCTCCTCGACGCTCGCGAGGACCTCGACCCCCGGGCCGCACTCCTCCACCCACGGCGCCCGGATGAACACCGCCCGCATCGGGGCGCCGCCGATGGCGTGGATGTGCAGGTCCTCCTCGAAGGAGTCGACCTGGCGGCCGAAGGCGTTGCGCCGCACCGTGATGTCGAGGCCGCCCAGCGTCTGCTGGTCCGGGCGTCCGCCGGTGATGCGGTCGGCCAGCATGATCATCCCGGCGCAGGAGCCGTAGACCGGCATGCCCTCGGCGATGCGCTCGCGGATCGGGTCGCGCAGCTCGAAGATCCGCACGAGCTTGTCGATGGTCGTCGACTCACCACCCGGGATGATGAGGCCGTCCACGGCCGCGACCTCGGAGGGGCGGCGCACGGTGGTGGCGCGCGCACCCGCCTGCTCCACGGCATACAGGTGCTCGCGGACGTCGCCCTGGACGGCGAGGACCCCGATGAGGGGCTGGCTGTCGGTCACGGGAGAAGGCTAGGGGGCGGCCTCGCAGGAGCCGACTCCGGGCGGCAGTACATTCGGGTCCATGTCCGACCTGACCCAACGCGCGCGCGAGCTCGACACCGCGCACGCCCACACCGACCGCCGCAGCCACTTCCGCATCCCGGAGGGCGTCATCTACCTCGACGGCAACTCCCTCGGCGCACTGTCGGTCGCCGCGCAGGAGACCGCCGCGGACGTCGTGGCGCGGCAGTGGGGCGAGCAGCTCATCCGTGCCTGGAACGAGTCCGACTGGTGGGGTGCCCCCGAGCGGGTCGGCGACCGGATCGGAGCCCTGGTGGGTGCCGCGCCCGGACAGGTGGTCGTCACCGACTCGACGTCGGTCAACCTGTTCAAGGTCGTCGTGGCCGCCTCGCGCATGCGGCCCGGGCGCAGCACCGTGCTGACCGACCCCGACTCCTTCCCCACCGACCTCTACATCACGCAGTCGGCCGCCGACCTGCTCGGCCTGACCGTCGAGCTCGTGCCGGTGGCCGAGGCCGCCGACCGCATCGCCGAGCTGGGCTCGTCGCTGGCGCTGGCCTCCTACTCGCACGTCGACTACCGCACCGGCGAGCTGTGGGACCTCGCGGCGCTGACCCGGGCGGCCCACGACGTCGGCGCCCTGGCCTGCTGGGACCTGTGCCACTCGGCCGGCGCCATGCCGGTCGGGCTTGACGAGGGCGCCGCCGACTTCGCGGTCGGCTGCGGCTACAAGTACCTCAGCGGCGGCCCCGGTGCGCCGTCCTTCATCTACGTCGCGCAGCGCCACCTGGCCGACTTCGACAGCCCGCTGACGGGGTGGCAGGGCCACGCGACGCCCTTCGCCATGTCGCGCGAGTACGCCCCGGCGGCGAGCATCACGCGCGCCCGGGTGGGCACCGCGCCCCTGATCTCGCTGCTCACCCTGGAGGGAGCGCTCACGGCGTTCGACGGGCTCGGCGTCGACGAGGTGCGCGACCGCTCGCTGTCGCTGACCGGCTTCTTCCTGGAGTGCCTCGGCGCCCTCGGTGTCGACCTGCCGCTGGCCACCCCGCGCGAGGACGAGCGCCGCGGCTCGCAGGTGAGCCTGCGCCACCCCGACGCGTATGCCGTGGTGCAGGCCCTCATCGCCCGCGGCGTCATCGGGGACTTCCGCGAGCCTGACATCGTGCGCCTCGGTTTCGCGCCGCTGTACCTCTCTCATGCCGACGCCCTCGCCGCGGCGGAGCACGTCGCGGCGGTGCTGCGCGACCGGGAGTTCGAGCGGCCCGAGTTCCAGACCCGGGCGGCCGTCACCTGACTCTCAGCTGCTGACGGTCGCTCCCGACAGCGCCAGGGCGGCGAGGAACTCCTCGGCGTACTGGCGCTGTCGTCGTTCCCGGGCCTCGCCGGCCCACAGGCGGCTGATCCGTTCCCTGCTGACCGTGACGTGCACGCGGCCGGTCTCGGGCGTGGAGAGCTCGACGTCGCTGCTGGCGAAGAACCCCAGCATCGAGGCGGAGACGTCGGCGGTGTGCACCGACCACAGCGGGTGGGGCGCCCCCTCGACCGTGAAGGCGAGCCGGCCGGCGTCGAGGGCCAGGCTGCCGTGCACGCCGGTCAGGGAGGGGAAGCGCCCGCGGCCCGACGTGACGCGGGCCTGCCACGCGTCGCGTGGCAGGCCCGCGCCGACACCTGTCGGTCCCGGTGGCTGGGTGGCCAGGGCCCTCTCCTACCAGCCGCGCTCGGCGAGGCGGTGCGGCTGCGGGATCTCGTCGACGTTGATGCCGACCATGGCCTCACCCAGGCCGCGGGAGACCTTGGCGATGACGTCGGGGTCGTCGAAGAAGGTGGTGGCCTTGACGATGGCCTCGGCGCGCTGGGCCGGGTTGCCCGACTTGAAGATGCCGGAGCCGACGAAGACGCCCTCGGCGCCGAGCTGCATCATCATCGCGGCGTCCGCCGGCGTGGCGATGCCGCCGGCGGTGAACAGCACGACGGGGAGCTTGCCGGCCTTCGCGACCTCCTTGACGAGCTCGTAGGGGGCCTGGAGCTCCTTGGCGGCGACGTACAGCTCGTCCTCGGGGAGGTTCTGGAGGCGGCGGATCTCGGCGCGGATCTGGCGCATGTGCGTGGTGGCGTTGGAGACGTCACCGGTGCCGGCCTCGCCCTTGGAGCGGATCATCGCCGCGCCCTCGGTGATGCGGCGCAGGGCCTCGCCGAGGTTGGTGGCGCCGCAGACGAAGGGGACGGTGAACGCCCACTTGTCGATGTGGTTGGCGTAGTCGGCCGGGGTGAGCACCTCGGACTCGTCGATGTAGTCGACACCGAGCGACTGCAGCACCTGGGCCTCGACGAAGTGGCCGATGCGGGCCTTGGCCATGACCGGGATGGAGACGGCGCTGATGATGCCCTCGACCATGTCGGGGTCGGACATGCGGGACACGCCGCCCTGGGCGCGGATGTCGGCAGGGACGCGCTCGAGCGCCATGACGGCGACGGCGCCGGCGTCCTCGGCGATCTTGGCCTGCTCGGGGGTGACCACGTCCATGATCACGCCGCCCTTGAGCATCTCGGCCATGCCGCGCTTGACGCGGGAGGTGCCGGTGGTCGGCTGGGCAGCGGTGGTGGTGGCGTCGGAGGACATGCTGGTGCTCCAGATCGTTTTTCGGGGCGCAGCGCAGGAGTCGCGCTTCGTGCTCATGCTAGTTGCTCGCAGTCGCCCGGCTGAACGGCGTCCGCCTACTCGCGCAGCGTCGCCGGGAGCTCGTCGTCGAACTCGATGGTCTGGGGCAGCTCGGCGTGCCCGGCCAGCCGGAACCACCGCACGACGGCCTTGCGGCGGACCCGTTGAACGTCCTTGACGGCGTCGTTGTGGAAGCGCCGCGCGAGCTGCACGCGCACCGACGCCGCGCGCACCCGACCGAGCGCCGCCTCCCCCGCCCCGGCGGGCACCCGGCGGACCTCCTCGACCGCCTGCGGCGACAGGGCGATCTGGAGGGCCTCGGTCAGGTCGCTCTCGATGACCTCGCGGCCGGCGAAGTGCTGCCCCTCGAGCAGGTCGTCGCCGGCTCGCTCGTTGTGGGCCTCCAGCGACTCCGCGGCGGCGCCGGCGAGGATGAGGGCGCTGGCCGGGTCGAGGCCGCCGGAGTTGACCAGCTCCAGGGTCGCCTCACCACGCCGAACGAGCTGGGCGTCGAGGGCCGACAGCGAACCCTCCACCCGGGAGTGCAGCCGGTCGAGCCGGGCAGCGTTGTAGGACAGGTACCAGGCGATGGCCAGCAGCATCGCGACCACGACCACGCCCCAGGTCAGACCGTCCATCTCAGCCCGTCCATCTCAGCTCTCCCCCATCAGTCGTCCGTCGAGCGGGACAGCCCGCGCAGCAGGCGGGTCCAGCGGGTGTCGCCGCTGGTGTCGGCCCGGACCCGGCCGGCCCCGTGGGTGACCATCTCGTAGACCGCCATGACCTCCTCGGCCACGACCGACCAGTCGAACTGCCTCGCCCGGCGACGCCCCGCCTCGGAGAGCTCGGCGCGCGCGGCCGGGTCACCGACGAGGCGCACGACCTCGCGGGTGAGCGCCGCGGTGTCCTCGCTGCGGAAGGTGGCCCCGGCCTGCCCGCCGTCGAGCACACGCAGGAAAGCCGGCAGGTCGCTCGCGACGACGGGGGCGCCGGCGCTCATGGCCTCGACGAGCACGATGCCGAAGCTCTCGCCACCGGTGTGCGGGGCGACGTAGAGGTCGACCGAGGCCAGCAGCGACGCCTTGTCGGGGTCGCTGACAGCCCCGAGGAACTCGGTGGCCGCCGCCACCTCTGGCGTCATCCGTTCACGGGCGGCGTCGGCGTCACCGGGGCCCACGACCAGCAGCCGGGCCCCGGGGTAGGCGGCCAGCACGCCGGGCATGGCCGAGGCCAGCACCTGCAACCCCTTGCGGGGTTCGTCGATGCGGCCGAGGAACCCCAGCGTCGGCGCGTCCACGCGTCCTTGCCACTCGGGTCGCACGGGTGCACCGGCGAAGCGCGCGACGTTGACGCCGTTGGGGATGACCACCGCGTCACCGCCGACGTGGGTGGTGACGGTGCGGCGGGCGTCCTCGGAGACGGCGATCCGCCCGGCGATCTTCTCCAGGCTGGGGCGCAGCAGCGGGTAGGCCGCCTGCATGGCCCGGGACCGGATGTTCGAGGTGTGGAAGGTCGCCACGATCGGACCCTCCGCGGCCCAGAGCGCGAGCAGCGAGATGCTCGGCGTCACGGGTTCGTGCAGGTGCACGACGTCGAACTCGCCGCGGTCGACCCACCGGCCCACCCGCGCTGCCGTCACGGGTCCGAAGTTCAGCCGGGCCACCGAGCCGTTGTAGCGCACCGGGACCGTCCGGCCGACCGACTCCACGTAGCCCGGCAGCGGGGTGTCGTCGTCGGCCGGTGCCAGCACCGAGACGTGGTGGCCCTGACCAATGAGGTGCTCGGCGAGGTCACGGACGTGGAACTGCACGCCGCCCGGCACGTCGAACGAGTACGGGCAGACGATGCCAATCCTCATCGTGACCACCTCACGGCGACCCCGCTGGTGTGCGGTCGTCGAGGTCCTCGACGAACACCCGCTGGAGCATGTGCCAGTCGGCGGTGTGCTCGCGGATCGCGCCGCCGAGGGCGTCGGCGCACTGCTGGGTCATCGCGGTGGCCCGGTCTCGCGTGGTGCCGCGGGCGGGGTCGCACGCCCGGTCGTGGAAGGTGATGACGACCCGTTGGCGCCACGCGCTGCCGGGCACCGGCTCGTAGTGGATCGAGACCGGGTGCAGCACCGCGCCCGTGGCCAGCGCCAGGGCCGCCGGTCCGGCCGCCACCCGCGCCCGGTGGCCGCACAGGTCGACCTCGATGCCGCGCGCGGTGAGGTCGCGGTCGGCCAGCAGCGGCACGAGCACCGGCGCGGTCAGGTGCGAACGGAGCTTCGCGAAGACGTCGCCCCCGCCGGTCAACGGCAGGATCGTCATGCCGAGGGACTCACGGAAGGCGAGGAACTCGGCATACACCTCCTCCGGCTTCAGGCGCTCGGCGACGGTGACCACGGGCGCCAGCTCGCGGGTGCCCCAGGCGCCCGCGGTGTCCCAGTTGCCCATGTGGCCGAGGAAGCAGACCACCGCCCTGCCCTGCGCCAGCTCCTCGCGTACGGCGGCGTCACCGACGACGCGCACCCCGCGGGCGATGTCGTCCGCGCTGCGGTCCGGGAGCCGGAAGGCCTCGCAGTAGTAGCGCATGTAGGAGCGCATGCCCGCCCGCACGAGGGCGTCGAGCTCGCGCTCGTCCAGCTCCGGCCGGACCCGCGCGTAGTTGGCGCGCAGGCGCCGCACACCCGTGCCGCCCCGCGCCGTGGCGACGTCGGCGATGCGGTCGAAGAGCCCGTATGCCGCCCGCTCCGGGAGCCGTCGGACGGCGGACCAGCCGAGGCGGAAGCCGCTGACGGCCAGGGCGTCGCCGAGCGCCCTCACGCGCGGCTCAGGGCCTGCCGGCGCACCGTCAGCACCCGCTGGCACACGGTGATGAAGCTCGCGACGGCGAGCAGCGCCAGCACGACGGTGAGCAGCACCTCCGGCACGCCCAGGCCCACGAGGCCGGTGGCGGCCAGGGTGGCGACGAGGCGCTCGGCGCGCTCGGCGATGCCGACGTTCGCGGTCATGCCGAGCCCCTCGGCGCGGGCCCGGGCGTAGGAGACGACGCTGCCGAGGATGAGGTTGGCCAGCGCCAGCGCGGCCATGAGCGTGTCGTTCCCGTCGCCGGCGTACCAGAGCACGAGGCCGCCGAAGATGGCGGCGTCGGCGACCCGGTCGAGGGTGGAGTCGAGGTAGGCGCCCCAGTTGCCGGACCGGTTCGACAGCCGCGCCATGATGCCGTCGAGGGTGTCGGAGAAGACGAACGCCGTGATGACGATCGTGCCCCAGAAGAACTCGTGGCGGGGGTAGAAGGCCAGGGCGCCGACGCACACGCCGAGGGTCCCCACGAGGGTGACGACGTCCGGGCTGACGCCCAGCCGAGCAGCAGGCGGGCGAGCGGGGTGAACACCTTGGTGAAGAAGGCACGCGCGTATCGGTTCAGCATGGTGGCCTCAGCGTATCGACGGCAGCCCGCGGCTCAGCGCGGCCACGCGGCGACGAGCTGCTGGCGGACGTCCTCGAGCAGCATGGGCAGCGCCTTGGTCTGAGCGATCACCGGCAGGAAGTTGGAGTCGCCGCCCCAGCGGGGCACGACGTGCTGGTGCAGGTGCGCCTGCACCCCGGCGCCCGCGACCGCTCCCTGGTTCATGCCGATGTTGAAGCCCATGGGCCTCGACGCGTTCTGCAGTGCCTGGATGCTCGCACGCGTCAGCGCGGTGAACTCCGCGGTCTCGGCCTCGTCGAGGTCGATGTAGAGGGCGACGTGACGGTAGGGGCAGACGAGCACGTGGCCGGGGTTGTAGGGAAACAGGTTCATCACCACGTAGCAGTGCTCGCCGCGGTGGACGACAAGTCCCTCCGCGTCGTCGGCCCGCTGCGGCGCGAGGCAGAACGGGCAGCCCTCCCCCGCCTCCTTGCTGGGCCGCTCACCGCGGATGTAGGCCATCCGGTGCGGGGTCCACAGGCGCTCGAACCCGTCCTCGGCCGCCGCGAACTCGCGGGCGAGCTCGGGGAAGACCCGCAGCCGGGCCTCGCCCTCCTCGGCGCTCTGCTCGGCGCTCTCGTCGGGGCCTTCCTCGGAGGTCGGGGGGACCTGCTCGTCTCCCACGGTCACACCTGGACCCGGCTCTCGACGGCCTTGACGATCTCGGCCACCGCCTCCTCGAGCGGGACGCCGTTCTTCTGCGAGCCGTCGCGGTAGCGGAACGACACGGCCCCGGCGGAGCGGTCGTCCTCCCCGGCGATCAGCACGAAGGGCACCTTGGACTTGCTGGCGTTGCGGATCTTCTTCGGGAACCGGTCGTCGCTCTCGTCGACCTCGACGCGGATGCCCTTCTCGCGAAGGCTCGCGGCGACCTCCTCGAGGTACGCGTTGTACTCCTCGGCCACGGGGATGCCGAGGACCTGCACGGGCGAGAGCCAGGGCGGGAAGGCCCCGGCGTAGTGCTCGACGAGCACGCCGAAGAAGCGCTCGATGGAGCCGAACTTCGCCGAGTGGATCATGACCGGCTGCTGGCGCGAGCCGTCGGCGGCCTGGTACTCGAGGTCGAAGCCGGCGGGCTGGTTGAAGTCGTACTGGATCGTCGACATCTGCCAGGTGCGGCCGATGGCGTCGCGGATCTGCACCGAGATCTTGGGGCCGTAGAAGGCGGCACCGCCGGGGTCGGCCACGAGCTCGAGCCCGGTGTCGGTGGCCGCCTGCTCCAGCACGCGGGTGGCCTCCTCCCACTGCTCGTCGCTCCCGATGAACTTGTCCGACTCGTCGCGGGTGGACAGCTCGAGGTAGTAGTCGTCGAGCCCGAAGTCCTTGAGCAGGCCGAGCACGAAGGACAGCAGGTGCTTGATCTCGGCCGGCGCCTGCTCCGGGGTGACGTAGGAGTGGGAGTCGTCCTGGGTCAGGCCGCGGACGCGCGTCAGGCCGTGGACGACGCCGGACTTCTCGTAGCGGTAGACCGACCCGAACTCGAAGAAGCGCAACGGCAGCTCGCGGTAGGAACGCCCACGCGACCTGAAGATCAGGTTGTGCATGGGGCAGTTCATCGCCTTGAGGTAGTAGCTGCTCCCCTCCATCTCCATGGGCGGGAACATCGTCTCGGCGTAGTACGGCAGGTGGCCTGAGGTCTCGAACAACCCCTGCTTGGTGATGTGGGGGGTGCCGACGTACTGGAAGCCCTCCTCGATGTGCCGACGCCGGACGTAGTCCTCCATCTCCCGCTTGATGACGCCACCCTTGGGGTGGAACACCACGAGTCCGGAGCCGATCTCGTCGGGGAAGCTGAAGAGGTCGAGCTCGGCGCCCAGCTTCCGGTGGTCGCGCTTCTCGGCCTCGGCGAGCCGCTCGAGGTAGGCCTTGAGGTCGTCCTTCGAGGGCCAGGCGGTGCCGTAGATGCGCTGCAGCTGCGGGTTCTTCTCGCTCCCCCGCCAGTAGGCGGCCGCGCTGCGCATGAGCTTGAACGCGTTGCCGATGAGCTTGGTCGACGGGATGTGCGGTCCGCGGCAGAGGTCGCCCCACGCGACGCTGCCGTCGCGGCGGAGGTTGTCGTAGATGGTCAGCTGGGCGCCGCCGACCTCCACCGAGGCACCCTCGGCGGCGCCTTCCGCGGCACCGCCCTTGAGGCCGATGAGCTCGCACTTGTACGGCTCGTCCTTGAGCTCGGCGAGCGCCTCGTCGTCGGAGATCTCACGCCGGACGAAGGTCTGGCCCTCGTTGATGATGCGCTGCATCACCTTCTCGAGCTGCTTCAGGTCGTCGGGGTTGAAGGGCTCCTCGACGTCGAAGTCGTAGTAGAAGCCGTCCTTGACGGGCGGGCCGATGCCGAGCCGGGCCCGGGGGTTGACCTCCTGCACGGCCTGGGCCAGCACGTGGGCCGCCGAGTGGCGCAGCACGCTGAGGCCGTCCTCCTCGTCGACCCGCACGGGCTCGACGGCGTCGCCCTCGGCAAGCACGTGGCTGAGGTCGCGCAGCTCGCCGTTCACGCGGGCCACCACGACCGCCCGGTCCTCGCCGAACAGGTCGGCTGCCGTGGTCTGCTCCGGCACCGCTCGCTCGCTCCCGGCGACGTTGACGGTGATCTGCGCAGACACGTTGGGGACTCCTCGGGAGCTGGATGCACGGTATGCCGCGTGCGCAGGGTGCGCCGACGGCATACCGATGCTATCGGCCGGGCCGTGGCGGCTGCGCGGGAGTTCCGCGCCGGTGGGGCCCCGGGTCCAATGGCCCTCCCACCCAGCGGCGTCCCCGGGCCACGCTGGGTGCCTGGGCACCGAGCAAGGTCAGGTGCCGGGCAGGTCGGGTGGTGCGGCATGTGGGACGACGGTGGATGGGGCGACGGCATGTGGGGCATGCACGGCTGGGGTGGCTGGTGGGGTCTCCTGGTGCTCCTGGGCGTGCTGCTGGTGGTGGTCGCAGGGGCGGTGCTGCTCGCCGTGACGCTGGGCCGCACTGCTGGCGGCGGGCCGCAGGGGCCGGGTGCGACACCGGCCGACCGGCTGCTCGACGAGCGGTACGCCCGCGGGGAGATCGACGAGCAGGAGTACCTCCACCGCCGGGCCGTGCTGCGGGGCCGTTAGGCGTCCTGGCCGGTGACGCCCATCTTCCTGAGCGGGTGCTGCAGGGGCAGGCGGATCGGTCCGCTGTCGGTGGGGACGGCCGCCTCCTCCTTCTTGGCTGACAGCTCGCGGGCGAGGCGCTGGGCGTCGAGGATCAGCGCTCCGTAGGCGGGCCATGCCTGGGGGTCGTCCAGCGGGGTCTCGCGGACCCAGGCACCGAGCTGGTCGAGCACCTCCAGGGCTGCGCGCAGGTGGCGGTCGACCTCGGCCTGGTCCTCGTCGTCACGCAGGCCGAAGTGGTCGACCGCGGAGCCGATGGCGTCGAGCGCCTCGGCGTACCGCGCCAGGAAGTCGGGTGACGGCACCGGCAGCCGCTCCGCCTCGTCGGCGGCGTCGACGAGGGTGCGGGCGATGCCGGAGACCTGCCACTGCGAGCGCCGCACGGTCTCGACGGTGCGCTCGTAGCCGGCCCAGTCGATGTCGACCGGCCGCAGGTCGTGCCGCGGGTTGAGACGGGTGCTCTCGCGGCCGGTCTCGATCGAGTCGAGCACGTCGGGGGCGGTCTGCACGATCTCGGTGCTCGTGTCGTACCACCGACGGGCCCGGTCGGCGTCCCAGCCCTCGCGCAGGCCGGTCGCCATGTCGGTGAGCAGGCGACGGACGCGGGAGGTCAGCGACCGCACGGCGTCGCGGGGCTGCTGGATGTGCAGCGGGGCGAGCACGACCGCGTTGACCGCGACGCCGATCACGCCTCCGACCACCGTCTCGACGATGGTCAGGTAGGTGAACTGGGTGTCGGTGCCGTGCACGGTGAGCAGCGAGAGGAGCACCAGGGTGGGCACCTGGAGCCCGTGGTCGCCCAGCCGGCGCCAGCGCCCCAGCAGCAGGGCCACGAGCATGACCGGGACCATCGTCCACCAGGTCACACCCACCATCGAGCCGACCAGCCAGGCCACGCTCATGCCGAGCACCACGGCGGCGATCCGCTGCGCGCTCGCCCCCAGCGACCGCACCATCGTCTCGTCGACGACCAGAAGGGCCGCCAGCGGGGCGTAGAACGGCTGAGGGCTGTCGAGCAGGTGCACGGCCACCTGCCAGGCGACCACGGTGGCGATCGACGCCTTCGCCAACAACAGCCCGGTGTCGCGCTCAGGCCCCGGGTGCGCGACGGCTCGCCGGACGGTGCGCAGCCACGTGGCCAGCGTGGCCCTCATTCGGTCTCGGGCACGGTGGTGCCATGTGTCATCCCCGGTCGTGTGCATCCGACCCACGGTAGCCGGGCCGGGACGCCGGCGGCGCCCTAGCCCACGGGGCGCCAGGTGAGCACCAGGTGCTCGACACCCTTCTGCTGGTCACGCCGGGCGCTGCGCAGGCCGGCGAGCGCCTCGTGGCCGTGCCGCTCCACGACCAGCTCGACCGTGCTGGGCAGAAGCACCGGCTTCCTGAACCAGGAGTGCGAGGTCGAGGGACCGCTGGTGGCGGGGCCGAGCACCGCGAGCGCCCGCGCTGAGGTGTACATCCCGTGGGCGATGGCGCGCGGGAAACCCATGGCCCGGGCCGTGAGGGCGTGCAGGTGGATGGGGTTGACGTCGCCGCTGACCGCGGCATACCGCCGACCCAGGTCGTCGGGAAGCCGCCACACCGCGGCCGGGTCGGCGTCGGGCAGCTCGGGCGACGGCGCGGGCCTGGGGGCGTCGTCGTGTGGCGTGCCTCGCTGGATGTAGGTGCTGCGCGCGGTCCAGGCGCGTTCCCCGGCCACATCCACCTCGGTCACGAGGTCGACGAGCAGGCCCTTCGGGTGCTCGCGGAGGTCCTCGGCACGCACGGTGACGTCGAGCGTGTCGGCCGCCGTGAGCGGTCGGTGCACCGTGACGACGTTCTCGACGTGCACCAGCCCAGGCAGCGCGAGGGGGAAGTCGCGGCGCGCCATCAGCTCGATCTGGAGCGGCAGGCCGAGCAGGGAAGGGTAGGTGTGCGGCAGCAGGTCGCCGGCCGCGAAGCCGCACAGGTGCTGGTAGCGCAGCAGCCGCTCACGGTCCACCCCCAGCGAGGTCAGTCGCAGGGCCCGAGCTGGCAACGGGCCCCGGCCGGTGCGGCCACGAGCCGTCAGCGCCGCCGTGGCGTAGAGCCGCGGCAGCGACGGTGACGCGTCGAGCACCTCGACCTGCACGTCTCCGGCGTCCGCCACGTCAGGCCCCCAGCAGGCTCTGGCCGCAGACGCGCACGACGTTGCCGTTGACACCGGCGCTGGCGTCCTGGGCGAGCCAGGCGATGGTCTCGGCGACGTCGACCGGCAGCCCGCCCTGCGAGAGGGAGTTCATGAGCCGCCCCACCTCGCGGGTGGCGAACGGGATCCGCGACGTCATCTCGGTCTCGATGAAGCCGGGGGCCACCGCGTTGACCGTGATGCGGCGGCGGCGCAGGTCGTCGTCGTCCTTCAGCGCCTGCACGAGGCCGATGAGCCCGGCCTTGGAGGCGGCGTAGTTGCTCTGGCCGCGGTTGCCCGCGATGCCCGACATCGACGACACGAGCACCACGTGGCCACCGTCGCGCAGGCCGTCGTCGCCCAGCAGCACCTCGTTCATGCGCAGGATCGACAGCAGGTTGACCTCCAGCACCGAGGCCCAGCGCTGCTCGTCGGTGTTGGCGAGGAGGCGGTCGCGGGTGATGCCGGCGTTGTGCACCACGACGTCGAGGCCGCCGTGGCGGGCCTTCGCGTGCTCGAGGATGCGCGCTCCCGCGTCGGTGGCGGTGACGTCGAGCTGCAGGGCGGTGCCGCCGACGCGGTTGGCGGTGCGGGCCAGTGACTCCCCCGCCGCCGGCACGTCGACGCACACCACGGTCGCCCCGTCGCGGGCGAGCACGTCGGCGATCGCCGCGCCGATGCCGCGCGCGGCGCCGGTGACCACGGCCACCTTGCCGTCGAGCGGACGCCGCCAGTCGTCAGGAGCCGGGGCGTCGCCGCCGGTCACCTCGACGACCTGGGCGTCGACGTAGGCCGAGCGGCCCGACAGCAGGAACCGCAGCGTGCTGTCCACGCCGGCGTCGGCACCATCAGCCACCAGCACGAGGTTGGCCGTCGCGCCGGCCCGCAGCTCCTTGCCCACGGAGCGGGTGATGCCCTCGAGGGCGCGGCGGGCCGCGGCCTGCGCCGGGGTGCCCGCCTCACGCGGGGGACGCCCCAGCACCACGACCCGACCACTCGGGCCGAGCGAGCGCAGGGCGGGGCCGACGATGGCGCGCAGCGACTCGAGGTCCTCGGGCGACTCGACGGCCGTGAGGTCGGCCACGATGGCGCCGACGCGCTGGCCTTCCGACACCGCCTCGACGGCCGTGACCGACTCCTGCTCCAGGAGCTCACGCACCCGGCCGGCGAGCGGGGCGTCACCGTGGCCACCGACGAGGACGAGACCGTCCACCAGCGGTGCGTCCACGGCATACCGGCGCAGCCGCACCGGGCGGGGCAGGCCGAGCTGTGCGGCGAGCTTCTTCCCGACCCCGGTGTTGACGAAGGACGCGTAGCCGGCCACGTCAGGCCGCCTCGAGGATCGCCATGACGCCCTGGCCGCCGGCGGCACAGATCGAGACCAGCCCCCGCGCGCCGGAGCCCTTCTCGTGGAGCATCTTGGCCAGCGAGGCCACGATCCGCCCGCCGGTGGCGGCGAACGGGTGACCCGCGGCCAGCGACGAGCCCTGCACGTTGAGCCGGCTGCGGTCCAGGGAGCCGACCGGCTTGGCCAGGCCGAGGCGGTCGCGGCAGAACTCCTCGTCCTCCCACGCGGCCAGCGTCGCCAGCACGGTGGAGGCGAAGGCCTCGTGGATCTCGACGAGGTCGAAGTCCTGAAGGGTCATGCCCTGGCGCTCGAGGAGCCGCGGGAGGGCGTAGGCCGGCGCCATGAGCAGGCCTTCGTCGCCGGTGACGTAGTCGACAGCGGCGGTCTCGGCGTCGACGAGGTGGGCCAGCACCGGCAGGCCTCGCTCGGCCGCCCACTCGTCGGTGCCGAGCAGCACGGCGGAGGCGCCGTCGGTCAGCGGGGTGCTGTTGCCGGCCGTCATGGTGGCACCCTCGCCCTTGCCGAACACCGGCTTGAGGGTGCCCAGCTTCTCGACCGAGGAGTCGGGGCGGAGGTTCTCGTCGCGTGTCACGCCGAGGAAGGGCGTGACGAGGTCGTCGAAGAAGCCGCTCTCCCAGGCTGCCGCGAGGTTGCGGTGGCTGGCGGCGGCGAGCTCGTCCTGCGCCTCGCGGGTGATGCCCCAGCGCTTGGCGGTCTGGGCCATGTGCTCGCCCATCGACAGTCCGGTGCGCGGCTCGACGTTGCGCGGGATCTCGGGCACCACGTGGCCGGGCCGCAGACCGGTCAGGGCCTTCACCTTCTGGCCGGTCGTCCTGGCACGGTTGAGGCGCAGCAGGGTCTCGCGCAGCCCCTCGCTGACGGCGATGGGCGCGTCGGAGGCGGTGTCGGTGCCGCCGGCGATGCCGGACTCGACCTGCCCGAGGGCGATCTTGTTCGCGACCAGGATCGCGGCCTCCAGCCCGGTGCCGCAGGCCTGCTGCACGTCGTAGGCCGGCGTGTGGGCCGACAGGCTCGAGCCGAGCACAGACTCACGGGTGAGGTTGAAGTCGCGGCTGTGCTTGAGCACCGCCCCGGCCGCCACCTCCCCGAGCCGCTCCCCCGCCAGGCCGTGGCGGGCCACAAGGCCCTCGAGCGCGGCGGTGAGCATGTCCTGGTTGGAGGCGCGCGCGTAGCTGCCGTTCGCCCGGGCGAACGGGATGCGGTTGCCGCCGATGACAGCGGCGCGGCGCGGCGTGCGGGTCGTGGCCACGAGGGCTCCTTCGTACGGGGAGTGCACCGGCGGGGAGGGAACCGGTGAGAGAGGATTTACTGAGTACGGACGGTAGCAGGTACCGCGAGTACCTGCTACCGTCCCCGTTCGTGAGCACGACCACGGACGGGCGGAGCACCCGCTGGGACGAGCACCGCGCCCGCCGGCGCGAGGAGCTCGTCGACGCGACCCTGCGCGCGATCCGGCAGCACGGCGCCGCAGTCGGCATGGACGACATCGCCACGGCCGCGGGCACCAGCAAGACGGTCTTCTACCGGCACTTCACCGACCGCAGCGGCCTGTATGCCGCGGTGGCGGCCCGCGTGGACGCGCTCATCCTGCGCGACGTCACCACCGCGTTCGGGTCCGCCGACCTCGGCACCGCGAGCGGCTCCCCGCGTCGGCTCATCGCCGCCGCCATCGACTCCTACCTCCGGCTCGTCGAGCGCGACCCGGAGGTCTACCGGTTCATCGTCAACGCGCCGCTGCTGGACCGGCCGGCCGGCGGGGACCCGGCGGGCCAGGTCACCTCGCACATCGCCGCGCAGATGTCGGCGGTGGTCGCGACCGCGCTCGAAGCAGCCGGTCGCGACACCACGGCCGCGGTGGTCTGGGGGCCCGGACTCGTCGGCATGGTGCGCGCCGCGGCTGACCAGTGGCTCGCCGCCCCCGACCCGATGCCCCGCGAGGCCCTCGCCGAACACCTCACCGACCTGGCTTGGGGCGGGCTGTCGTCCGCCTGGCCCACCACTCCGCCCAACACCTCCGCGTCAGGAGCCAACCACCCATGAGCACCCTCAGCAGCGAACTCCGCAAAGCCACCGACGGACGGTGGGCCCACATCCGCGAGGAGGCCCGCTCCGAGCTCGAGCCCGCCCGGTTCGCGCCGCCGCGCGAGGAGCTGACCCGGGAGGAGTACCGCGCGCGGGTCGCCGCCCAGCTCCAGGAGCTCGCCAAGACCGGCCACCCCGCCCGCGGCCTCTCCAAGGACCTCGGCGGCCAGGGCGACTTCGGCGCCTCGGTGACCGCGTTCGAGATGCTCGGCCACGCCGACCTCTCGCTGCTGGTGAAGGCCGGGGTGCACTGGGGCCTCTTCGGCGGCGCGGTCGCGAGCCTGGGCACCAGCCGGCACCACACGGCATACCTGCCCGCCATCCTCAGCGCCGAGCTGCCCGGCTGCTTCGCGATGACCGAGACCGGGCACGGCTCCGACGTGCAGGCGCTCGGCACCACCGCGACCTACGACGCGGACACCGACGAGCTCGTGGTGCACACACCGACGCCGGCGGCCCGCAAGGACTACATCGGCGGCGCCGCCCGCGACGGCCGGATGGCGGCGGTCTTCGCCCAGCTCGTCACCGACGGGGAGTCGCACGGGGTGCACTGCGTGCTGGTGCCGATCCGCGACGAGGACGGCAACGCCCTGCCGGGCGTCACCATCGGCGACTGCGGCGCCAAGGCCGGGCTGGCTGGTGTCGACAACGGCCGGCTGAGCTTCGACCAGGTGCGGGTGCCGCGGACGAACCTGCTGAACCGCTACGGCGACCTCGACGAGCACGGCGTCTACACCTCCCCCATCGAGAACCCCACCCGGCGCTTCTTCACCATGCTGGGGACCTTGGTGCGAGGTCGGATCAGCGTCGCGGGGGGCGCCGGCGCGGCCACCCGCACCGCGCTGACCCTGGCCATCACGTATGCCGGGCACCGTCGCCAGTTCGCGCCGCCCGGCGGGGCCGAGGAGGTGCTGCTGCTCGACTACCGCGCCCACCAGCGCAAGCTGCTGCCGGCCCTGGCGACCTCGTACGCGCTGCTGTTCGCGCAGAACGACCTCGTGTCGCGGATGCACGACGTCGCCTCCAGCGGCGACGCCGCCGCCCCGCACGACCAGCGCGAGCTCGAGGCGCGCGCCGCCGGCATCAAGGCGGTGGCGACCGCGCACGCCACCGCCACGATCCAGACCTGCCGCGAGGCCTGCGGAGGGGCCGGCTACCTCGCGGTCAACCGGCTGCCGGCGCTCAAGGCCGACACCGACGTCTTCACCACGTTCGAGGGCGACAACACCGTCCTGCTCCAGCTGGTCGCCAAGGGCCTGCTCACCGACTACCGCGACACCTTCGGCGACATGGACACCCTCGAGATGGTCCGGTTCGGGGCCCGCAAGGTCGCCGGCACGGTCATCGAGCGCACCGCCGCCCGCGGGCTCGTCGAGCGACTCATGGCGGCCGCCCCGGGCCGAGACGCGGAGGAGGCGGTTGTCGACCGCGGTTGGCAGTGCGCCCTGTTCGAGGACCGCGAGCGCCACCTGCTGGAGACCGTGGCGATGCGGCTGCGCCGCGCCACCGCCCCCGGCGCCGACGCGTTCGCCGTCTTCAACGACGCCCAGGACCACCTGGTCGCCGCCGCCCGGGCGCACGTCGACCGGGTGGTGCTCGAGGCGTTCGTCGCCGGCATCGACGCCTGCACCGACCCGGCGGCGAAGGCCGTGCTGGAGAAGGTCTGCGACCTGCACGCCCTGTCGACCATCGAGCAGCACAAGGGCTGGTACCTCGAGCACACCCGGATCACTCCCGCCCGCAGCAAGCAGGTGACGGCCACCGTCAACGCGCTGTGTGCCGAGCTGCGGCCGCAGGCGCAGGACCTCGTCGACGCCTTCGGCATCCCCGTCGAGTGGCTCGGGACCGAGCTCCTCCCGGACCCGGACCAGACCTGAACCTCCCGGCCCTTCCGAGCTCGGCCAGTCCTGAGCGCTAGAGCTCGCGCAGCAGCGTCCGGCCGTCGTCGGTGACCGTCCAGAACGGGTTGTGCGCGACCTCCCACGGGTGGCCGTCGGGGTCGATGAACACGCCTGAGTAGCCGCCCCAGAAGGTCTCGCCGCCCGCTCGGCCGAGCACCGCACCGGCCAGCCGGGCCTCCTCGAGGACGTCGTCAACCTCCTCCGGCGAGCGCACGTTGAGGGCGAGGGTCACCCCGCCCCACCCGCCGGTGTCCTCGACGGCACTGTCGTCGGCGAGCGCCGCGCGGTCCCACAGGGCGACGATCATCCCGCCGGTCTGGAAGAACACCACGTCGTCGTTGTCGTCGCCCCGCCGCCAGCCGAGTGCCTCGTAGAAGGCCCGGGCGCGGTCGAGGTCCGCCACGCCGAGGGTGACGAGGCTCAGTCGCTGCTCCACTCAGCCATCCCACCACGGGCGCAGGGGCAGGTCCGCGCTGCCGCGCCGGTCGAGCTTGACGGCCAGCACCTGGTGCAGCTGCACCCCGTTGGTCTCGAAGCTGTAGCGGGAGCCGGCCATGTAGAGGCCCCAGACCCGGGCCGTGGCCTCTCCGACCTCGGCGACGCACTCGTCCCAGTGCTCGACGAGGTTGCGGCACCACCCGGCCAGGGTGAGCGCGTAGTGCTCGCGGAGGTTCTCCTCGTGCCGCACCTCGAGGCCGACGTCCTGCATCGCGGCGATGATGGTGCCCGAGCCGGTCAGCTCGCCGTCGGGGAAGACGTAGCGGTCGATGAAGGCGCCGGTCGAGGTGCGCCGGTTGTCCGGGCGGGTGATGCAGTGGTTCAGCAGCAGACCGCCGTCGCGCAGCCGGTCCTTGATGCTGCGGAAGTACGCCGGGTAGTTCCGCACGCCGATGTGCTCGGTCAGGCCGATCGAGGAGATCGCGTCGAACCCGCGCTCCCGCACGTCGCGGTAGTCGGTGAAACGCACCTCGGCGAGGTCGGCCAGCCCCTCCTCCTCGATGACGCGCTGCGCCCACGTCGCCTGCTCACGGGACAGGGTGGCGCCGATGACGCGCACGCCCCGTTGCGCGGCATACCGCACCATCCCTCCCCAGCCGCACCCGATGTCGAGGAGCCGGTCGCCCTCCTTGAGGCGCAGCTTGTCGAACACGAGGCGGTACTTGTTGTCCTGCGCCTCCTCCAGCGTCGCCGCGTCGTGCGGGTAGCAGGCGCACGTGTAGGTCATCGACGGCCCGAGGACCTTCTCGTAGAAGGCGTTCGAGACGTCGTAGTGGTGGTGGATCGCCTCGGCGTCGCGCCCCTTGGAGTGGCGCAGGCCCTCGGCGACGCGGCGCCAGCGGGGCAGCGCCTCCTGCGGCGGCGGGGGCGGCGGGTGCAGCACCCCCGAGCCGAGGGTGCGCGCGATGGCCGCGAGCGTGCGCGGGCCCGGCACGCGGAAGCGCAGACCGCCCATGGCGGCCAGCAGCGGGTACGGGTCGCCCGGGTGCGCGCCCTCGATGTCGAGGTCCCCCGCGACGTACGCCCGGGCCAGGCCCAGGTCGCCCGGGGCGGTGGCGATGTATGCCGCCCCGCGCGGGTTGCGCAGGTGAAGCCCCACCGGCGCGTCGGCGGGGCCGGTGCGGCTGCCGTCGTAGGCCGTGAACCGCAGGCGCAGCGGCCCGTCGACCACGGCCTCGATCGTCTCGGCCAACGTCAGTGGCGGCGCCGGCGGGGCGTCGCGCCGGCTGTCGGGCGGTGAGGGCTGGTGGGTCTGCTTGAGCACGGTCATCTGCGCTGCACCGCCTTCGCGTAGAGGTCGAGGAGCCGGGAGTCGGGGTCGTAACGCTCCTTGAGCGCGCGGAAGGCGTCGCCGCCGTAGAGCCGGTCGAACTCGACACGCTCGTAGTAGGCGTCGGAGTAGAGCGACTTGTGGCCGCGCCGCGCGGTCACCTCGCGCTCGATGAGCCGGTTGGCCGCGCCGGGCTGCCCGGGGGTGGCGGGCACCGAGGACCAGAAACCCACGTTCACGTAGGTCTGGCCGGCGCGCAGCGGGTAGAGCGGCCAGGGTTGGGACCCCGGCTGGGGGTGCGCGGGGCCGTCCTCGCGAACCCGCAACGGGCACAGCCAGATCGGCTCGATGGGGACCTCCCGCAGGAACCAGTGCAGGAAGGCTGCGCACTCCTCCACCGGGACCTCGACGTCCTGGACCACGCGCTCGCGCGGCGGCCGTCCTCGCCGGGCCTCGATCCGGTCGGCGACCGACCATCGCTGGTCGAGGGCGATGAGCTTCCAGTACACGCTGCTGCGCCGCCAGCGCCGGGGCCAGACGCGCCGCAGCGCGGGGTGCTGGGCGCCGAAGGCCCGGCTGCACCAGAACCAGTCGGTGTCCCAGCGCCAGAGGTAGTCGTGGACGGTCAGCCGGTCGCGCCGGGGGTCGGTGCCGTCGTGCTGCAGCGACCGGTAGTAGATGCCTTTGCCGGTGTAGTCGCTGACCGGCCCGGGGTGGTCGGTCTGCCGCCCCAGGGTCAGGTACGCCTCGGTGGCGCTGAAGACCACGCCGTCGACGTAGTCGACCTGCTCGCCCTCGTGGCTGCGGTCGCGGACGACGCCCTCGAGCACCTCGACCAGGGTCTCGAGGGTGTGGAACCGGAGATGCCGCAGCGCCACGAAGGGCAGCACCGGTTCGAGCTCGATGCGCAGGCGGGTGGCGTAACCGAGCGTGCCGTAGGAGTTGGGGAACCCGCGGTAGAGGTCGTCGTGCTCGCCGCCGGGGGCTGCGGTGACCACCTCGCCGGCGCCGGTGAGGATGTCCATCTCCAGCACGGACTCGTGGGGCAGGCCGCTTCGGAACGACGTCGACTCGATGCCCAGACCGGTGACCGCCCCTCCGAGGGTGATGGTCTTCAGCTGCGGCACCACGAGCGGCGCCAGCCCGTGCGGCAGCGTCGCGGCGACGAGGTCCTCGTAGGTGCACACGCCCCCGACATCGGCCCTGCGCGCCACCGGGTCGACGGCGATGACCTCGCCGAGCCCGCTGACGTCGAGTCCGGGTGCCCCTGTGGTGGCGCGGGCCCGAAAGAGGTTCGACGTCCTCTTCGCCAGACGGACCGGAGCCGACGGAGGAATCGCACGGTAGCTGGCGACGAGCCGCTGCACGGCGGCCGCGTGCCGCGCGACGGCAGCGGAGTCCGCGGGGGCGCCCCGGTGGGTGGAGACGTCCCCCGGCTCTGACGTCAGGCGGTCAGGCACACCTGCAGGCTATTGCGGACCTCCGGCCGAGGTCAGCCGATTACCTCGACCGGGTCGCCGACGCTGACCTTGCCCGGCGTCCTGACCCTGGCGTAGACACCTGGACAGCCGCGCGGCACGGCGTCGACCTCGAGCTCGACGACACCGAGCCGGAGCACCGAGCCCACGGTGTCCTGCAGCGCCTGACCCGTCATGGTCACGATGACGTTGGCGCGGGTGTCGTCGTCGACGTCCTCAGCGGCGACGAGCTGCACCGGCGCGCGCTTGCGCCGGTCGCCGGCGAGGCCCTCGCTCTCGACGTCGGCCACCGACAGCTCCTGCCCGGCCTCGCCCTTGACCGGGTAGATGTGGATCGAGGCGACGAGGGCTCCGGTCATGTCACCACGGTAGTCCGGCACCGTGGCGGCTGCCCCGTGGTCAGGCGTACCGTCGGGCGGAGGACGAGCTCCGTCCCGGGGCTCGGCGAGCGAGAGGCCTGCGCGATGACCACACTGCTCGACCTGCCCCCGGTGACCGAGTGCACGGTGGCCGGCTGCTCCTACAACCACGACGGTTGCCACGCCGCCGCCGTGACCATCGGCGGCGAGCGCAGCCACGCCAGCTGTGCCACCTTCATCCCGCTCGACCACAAGGGCGGGCTCCCCCGCGTCGAGTCGCACGTCGGCGCCTGCCAGCGCGAGGAGTGCGTGCACAACGACGCCCTGGAGTGCACCGCGCAGTCCATCCACGTCGGGGGCGCCACCGGCGCGGAGTGCCTGACCTACGCCGTCGCCTGATCGCCGTCCCGTGTGGGACGTCGTGGTGGTCGGGGCCGGGCCCGCCGGTGCGACCGCCGCGCTGGCTGCTCGCCGTGCCCGGCCCGGCGCGAGCGTCCTGCTGCTCGACCGGTGCGACTTCCCGAGGGACAAGGTGTGCGGCGACGGCGTGGCGCCCCACGTGCTGGACGTCATGCGGACACTCGGCGTCACCGGTCTCGTCGACGACCGGGTACCGGTCCGCGCCCTGCAGCTCGCGCGGGGGCCCCTGACGGCGGAGCGCGACATGCGCCGGCCGGCATGGGTGGTGCCACGGCGGGTGCTCGACGCCCGGCTGGTGGAGGCGGCGGTCGCGTCCGGCGTCGAGCTGCGTCGGCACCGGGTCCGGTCCGTCACGGTGAGCCACGACCGCGTGGTGCTCGACAGCGCCCTCGAGGCCGGGGTGGTGGTCGCCGCGGACGGGGCGCACTCGATGGTGCGTCGGGCGGCCGGCTTGGCGCCTCCCGTACACCGAGCCCTGGCCCTGCGGGCCTACGCCCCCACCCGAGCGAGCCTGCGGGGTCGGCAGGTCATCCGCTTCGGCCAGGAGCGCCAGCCGTCCTACGCGTGGGCCTTCGACCGCGGCGACGGCTGGTCCAACATCGGGTATGGCGAGGTGCTGGGCCAGGGTCGCGGTGCGCCCACCCGAGCCGGCATGGCCGCCGCCCTGGAGGCGCTCCTGCCGGGAGTCTCCGAGGGAGCAGTGGAGTGGCGGGCGCACCACCTGCCACTGTCATCCGCCCGGTGGCACCAGCCCGACGGCCGGGTGCTCCTCGCGGGAGACGCCGCGTCGCTGGTCAACCCGATGACCGGCGAAGGCATCTTCTACGCCGTGGCGACCGGCGCGATCGCCGGACAGGTGTCGGTCACAGGCCCGCCCGACAGTGCCGGTCGACGGCACCGCCACTCCGTCCGCCGGTTGCTGGCACCGCACCTGCGGCACACCGCCCTGGTCTCGCGCCTGCTGCCCGTTCCGGGCGTCCTCCCCGCCGGGTTGCGGGCTGCCGTGGCCGACCAGCGGGTCTTCGACGACCTGGTCGAGCTGGGGCTCGGCCGGGGGCTCGTCACGCCGGCGGTCGTGTCGGGCGTGGTCCGACACCTTCGCAGCTGACCCCGACCAGGCCGCGAACACGGAGAAGCCCCTTCCGGGCTGGCCTGGAAGGGGCTTGGGACGTGCTGCTGGTGGACGTGAAGGGACTCGAACCCCTGGCCTCTCGCGTGTGAAGCGAACGCTCTAACCAACTGAGCTACACGTCCAGTGCCCTCGCGGGCTCGTGAAGGATAGCGGGAGGGGGTCCCGCTGACGAAATCCGGGGGTACCCCTCGGTGTGCCTAGAGTCCCGGGAGGTTCGTCAACAGGCTCTCGACGACGTCCGGCAGCAGCGACGGCACCCCCGACACGAGGAACAGCAGGTAGAAGAACAGGCCGACGAGCAGGGCCGTGGCCAGGCCGATCAGGCCCTTGAACCACAGGGGCTTGGGCTTCATCCACTCGTTCCAGGCGTGCAGCCTCGCCTTGCCGTAGTCGAGCAGCCGCTTCGCCCAGTCGAACTCCGAGGCCAGGATGCCGATGCCGATGAACACGACGAGCCAGCCGGGCCCGGGGAACGGCACCATGACGAGGCCGGCGACGACGACGATGGTGCCGATGGCTCCGATGACGGTGCGGTAGACGCGGTGCGAGTGCGGGTTGGCCCGGATGCGCCGGCGCCACTCCCAGTCCCGCTCGGGCTCGGTGTCACGGCTGCGCTGGTCCTGCTCGCGGCTGTCGTCCACGGGCACCTCCTGCCGGCTCACGGGTCCACGGTCCGCGCCGACTCGCGGGCGAACACCTCGCGGGCGCGCGCGGTCACCGGGCCGGGCTCGAGCACGCGCTCAGGAGAAGGACCGGGCAGGCCCCCCACACGGTCCACCGCCAGCACGTCCTTGGTGGAGCTGGTGAGGAAGACCTCGTCGCACTCCTCGAGCACCGAGAGCGGCATGGGCTCCTCACGGACCTCGAGCCCGTCGGCGCGGCACCACTCGACGGTGAGCGCGCGGGTCACGCCGGCGAGGCAGCCCGGAGTCGAGCGGCGGGGTCCAGATGACGCCGTCGCGCACGACGAACACGTTGCTGCCGGTGCCCTCGCACAGCTCGCCGCGGGTGTTGGCGAAGAGCGCCTCGATGGCGCCCCGCTCCTTGGCGTGGGCCAGGGCGACGACGTTCTCCGCGTAGGAGGTGGTCTTCAGGCCGGCCACAGGGCTGCGCTCGTTGCGCACCCACGGCACCACGGCCACCCCGGCACTGGCCGGCGGCCGCGGCTGCGGGCCGGCGGTGACGATGTAGGTCAGCGGCGAGCTGTCGCGGTCGGAGCCGAGCGGGCCGGCGCCGCCGGTCACGGAGTAGCGGAGCCGCCCGAAGTCGAGCGGTTCGGCGGCGCTGAGCACGGCTTTGACGCCCTCGGCGATGAAGGCGTGGTCGGCCGGCGGCAGCCCCAGCCCTGCCAGGGTGCGGTCGAGGCGCTCGGCGTGCCGAGTGAGGGCGAAGACCTGCCCGCGCTCGACCTTGCAGGTCTCGAAGGCGCCGTCACCCACGGTCACACCGTGGTCGAGGGCGGCGATGGCCGGCTCGTCGGCCCCGACCAGGGACCCGTTCACCCAGACACGGACCTGTCCCGGCTGGCTGCTGCTCATGGCTGAACCCTCCCAGATGCCAGGCCGATGAGGCGAACCGCTTTCAGCTCCGTCTCCTCCCACTCGCCCTGCTCGTCGGAACCCCACGTGATGCCGGCCCCCGTGCCGAACCGCAGCCACCGACGGCCGGTACCGTCGCGCTCTGCCCAGAACGTGCGGATACCCACGGCGAGTTCCGCCCGGTCCCGGTCGGCGTCGACCCAGCCGACCGCCCCGCAGTAGGGCCCGCGTGGTCCTCGCTCGAGGTCCGCGATGGCCGTGAGCGCGCTCGACTTGGGCGCCCCCGACACCGACCCCGGCGGGAACGTGGCCGCGAAGATGTCGGTCCAGGTGGCACCGGCGACGAGCTCACCGGACACCGTCGACACCAGGTGCACCAGCCCGGGGTGCTCCTCGGGGGCACAGAGGTGGTCGACGCGCACCGTGCCCGCGCGGCACACCCGCTGGAGGTCGTTGCGCACGAGGTCGACGATCATGACGTTCTCGGCGTAGTCCTTGGCGAGCATCGCGTCGAGGACCGGTGCGGTGCCCTTGATGGGCCGGGACTCCAGCCGGGCGCCGTGACGCACCAGGAAGGCCTCGGGCGAGGCGGACACCAGGTCGAGCCCCGCCTCCGGCACGTGCACCCGGGCGGCGTGCGGAGCCGGGTTTCCCTGCGCCAACAGCCGGGCCAGCCCGTCGAGGTCGGCGTCGTCGCCGAGGTGGTGGGACAGCACGCGACAGAGGTTGACCTGGTAGACGGTGCCCTCGGCGATGCGGCGCCGCACCTCCCGCACGCCGGCGAGGTATGCCGCGTGGTCGAGGCTGCTGTGCCACTGGCGGTCCAGCGGCACCCAGGGCACCGCCTCCGCCGGCGCCGCGACGTGGTCGACGTCGCCGAAGCGGACGGCAGTCACGCCTCCCTCGAAGTCGGCGACCACGGCCCAGAAACCGCGGTCGATGCCGTCGAGGTCGCGGCGGACCTCGAGGACCTCCCGCGCCAGCACGGAGCCGAAACGGGCGTGGGACACGGGCAGATCATAGGGAGGGGTGCTGGTCCCGACCCCGTAGACTCCGCGACCATGCGTGCGCGGGGGACGACTGCGGCGGCCCTGGTGTCACTTCTGGCCGCGGGCTGCGCGGGAGGCGCGGACGCCCTCAACCGGACACCCAGCGGCACCTCGTCAGCGGCGCCCTCCACGTCGGCCGCTGCGTCGCCCGCTCCCTCCAGGACGACGGTCGCGCCGACCTTGCCGTCGCCCACAGCGACCGCGACTGGTTCGCCGGACGGCTCCGGCGACCTGACCCTGGCGTTCGGCGGCGACGTGCACTTCGAGGAGTACCTCGCCCCGCTGGCTCGTGACCCGCACGGCCTCGACGAGCTGCGGTCGACCCTGGGTGCAGCCGACCTGTCGGTGGTCAACCTCGAGACGGCCATCACCGAGCGGGGCACGCCGATCGGCAAGGAGTTCCACTTCCGGGCCCCGGCGACCGCGCTGCGGACCCTGGCGAACGCGGGTGTCGACGCGGTGAGCATGGCCAACAACCACGGGGCGGACTTCGGCGCCGTCGGCCTGCGCGACACCCTCGCCGCGCGCACGAGCAGCCCCATCCCGGTCGTGGGCATCGGCGCCGACGAGGACGAGGCGTTCGCACCGGCGACGTTGGAGGCCAAGGGCGTCAAGGTCGCCGTCTTCGGGGCGTCGCAGGTCTACGAGATGACGCTGGCGAACTGGTCGGCCGACGCCGACTCCCCCGGCATCGCCAGCGCAGCCCCCCTGGGCCGGCTGCGCACCGCGGTGGCGACGGCGTCCCGCACCCACGACCTCGTGGTCGTGTTCATGCACTGGGGCCTGGACTACCAGCCGTGTCCCGACGGCCTGTCGACCTCGACCGCCCGGGCCCTCGAGCAGGCCGGGGCCGACGTCGTGGTCGGCGGGCACTCCCACCGCGTCAACGGCGCCGGCTGGCTGGGTCGGGCGTACGTCGCCTACGGGCTGGGCAACTTCGTGTGGTGGCGCAGCCGGGAGCCCGACTCCCGCACCGGCGTGCTGACCCTCACCGTCGACACCACACGGGCACGCACCAAGCGCTCCTCCGCGCCGGCCGTCACCGACGCCCGGTGGACCCCGATGCTGGTCGGCTCCGACGGCATACCTCGCGAGCCCGGGACGACCGACCGGCAGCGCCTCCTGGGCGTGTGGAAGCAGGCGAACGACTGCTCGGGTCTCGCCCAGCGCCCCTGACGCGACCCTGACCGGGCGCCACCCGCGTCTCCGGCGCCCGGTGCGGGACACCGGGAATGCAGCGGTTGGGTATGCTGTTCAGCAGGTAGTTGAATTTTTGACGAACTACGGAAAGAGCGAGTGATGCAGTTCGGGATCTTCACGGTCGGCGACGTCACCACCGACCCCACCACCGGCCGCACCCCCACCGAGAACGAGCGCATCAAGGCGACGGTGGCCATCGCGAGGAAGGCGGAGGAGGTCGGTCTCGACGTCTTCGCCACCGGCGAGCACCACAACCCGCCCTTCGCCGCCCCGGCGAACCCCACGGTGCTCCTCGCGAACATCGCTGCCCAGACCGAGCGGATCATCCTCTCGACCGCGACGACGCTGGTCACCACCAACGACCCGGTGCGCCTGGCCGAGGACTACGCCTACCTGCAGCACCTCGCCGACGGCCGCGTCGACCTCATGATGGGCCGCGGCAACACCGGGCCGGTCTACCCGTGGTTCGGCAAGGACATCCGCGACGGCATCCCCCTGGCCATCGAGAACTACGCGCTGCTGCGCCGGCTCTGGACCGAGGACGTCGTCACCTGGAGCGGCAAGCACCGCACGCCGCTGCAGGGCTTCACGTCGACGCCCCGGCCGCTCGACGGCGTCGCGCCGTTCGTGTGGCACGGCTCGATCCGCTCCCCCGAGATCGCCGAGCAGGCCGCCTACTACGGCGACGGGTTCTTCCACAACAACATCTTCTGGCCGATCAGCCACACCAGGCAGATGGTGCAGCTCTACCGCCGCCGCTTCGAGCACTACGGCCACGGCAGCGCCGACCAGGCGATCGTCGGCCTCGGCGGGCAGGTCTTCATGCGCAAGAGCTCCCAGGACGCGGTGCGTGAGTTCCGCCCGTACTTCGACGTCGCGCCCGTGTACGGCCACGGCCCGTCCCTCGAGGACTTCACCCGCGAGACGCCGCTGACCGTCGGCAGCCCGCAGCAGGTCATCGAGCGGTATGCCGCGATGGCCGACGAGGTCGGCGACTACCAGCGCCAGCTGTTCCTCATCGACCACGCGGGCCTGCCGCTGGCGACGGTGATGGAGCAGCTCGAGATCCTGGGCGGTGAGGTGGTGCCCGAGCTCCGGCGCATCGCGGCCGCCCGCCGGCCGGCACACGTGCCGGACGCCCCCACGCACGCCTCGCGCGTCGCGGCGGCCGGCGGTGGCCGGGACGCCACGGTCCACGCCGTCGACGAGGTCACCGGCGCCTCCCCGGAGGTGGCCCGGTGACCCGCCGCGTCGTCGTCGTCAGCGCCGGCCTCAGCCAACCCTCCTCGACCCGCCTGCTCGGCGACCTGCTCGCCACGGCCACCGTCGACGCCCTCCTCGAGGGCGGTGTGGAGGCCGAGGTCGAGGTGCTCGACCTGCGCGAGCTCGCGCACGACCTGACCAACACGCTCCTCGCCGGCTTCCCCACCGGAGGGGTGCGACAGGCGCTCGACACCGTGGCCGCTGCCGACGCGGTGGTCGCCGTGACGCCGGTCTACCAGGGCTCCTACAGCGGCTTGTTCAAGACGTTCTTCGACGTCGTCGACCGTGACGTGCTCCGCGGAACCCCGGTCGTGCTCGCCGCCACCGGCGGGACCGCCCGGCACTCGCTGGTGCTGGAGTACGCCCTGCGACCGCTGTTCACCCACCTCGGCGCGACGACCGTCGGCACGGCCGTGTTCGCCGCGTCGGAGGACTGGGGCTCCGCAGGCGGCGCCGAGCAGGGGCTCACCGCCCGCATCCAGCGCGCCGGCGCCGAGCTCGCGGCCCTGGCCGGGGCCCGTGTGGGCACCGGCCCCCGCGACCCGTTTGCCGACCCGGTCCCGTTCGAGGAGCTGCTCGCCGGCGGCTGACCCGGCCTCAGGACCTTCGGCACCGGTCCTTCGTCCCCCACGCCCGGCAATCATGGACGTGACAGGGCAGAGGACCGCTGCACAGGAGGTGTGCCATGACACGGGCGCTGGTCGTCTACGAGTCCGTCCTCGGGAACACGCAGGCCGTGGCCAAGGCGATAGCCGAAGGACTCGGCGAGTCGCGTCCGGTGACGGTCCGTGAGGTCGCCGAGGCACCGGACACCATCCCACCGGACGTCGGGCTCCTCGTCGTCGGTGGACCGACGCACGCCTTCGGGATGAGCCGCGCCGAGACCCGCGCCGACGCCGAGAAGGAGGCCCCCAGCCAGGTCGTCTCCACCGGCCGAGGCATCCGCGAGTGGCTCGAGAGCCTCTCACCGGGGGACGGCGGCACCCCGACGGTCACGTTCGACACGCGGGTCGACAAGCCGCGCCTCCCCGGCTCAGCCGCCAAGAAGGCGCGCAAGCAGCTGTCCCACAAGGGTTTTCCGTCGTTCGAGGAGCCGCACAGCTTCTACGTCCACGGCAAGGCCGGGCCGATGGCGGACGACGAGCTCGCCCGCGCCCGCTCGTGGGGCGAGGAGCTCGGACGACACCTGGCGCAGGTCGAGTCCGCGCCCGGCCAGGGCGGGCGGTGAGGCGCCATGACCGTGCCCCCGCGCGCCGTGGTCGTCGGCGTCGACGGCTCCGCCGGCAGTGACGCCGCCCTCGAGTGGGCGGTCGACGAGGCCGGACGCCGCCGGTTGCCGCTGCACCTCGTCCACGCCACCAACATCGACTACCTCGTGGCCGCGGCCATGCTCAACCCCGCCGACTCGCCCCCGGCCGTGGACGACCTGGTGCAGGCGGCCCGCGACAAGGTGCTCGCCGGCTCCCCCGACCTGCGCGTGACGGCCGAGGCGTCAACGGGCGCCGCCGCCCACGACCTGGTGCACCGCTCCGAAGGCGCCGAGTGCGTCGTCGTGGGCGCCGAGGGCAAGACCGCCGTGCGGGGCGCCCTGGGCTCGGTGTCCCTGCAGGTCGCCATGCACGCCAGGTGCCCCGTGGTCGTCGTCCGTCGCACCGAGGCCGGCACTGCCGGCGGACCGGTCGTGGTCGGCGTCGACGGCTCGGCGATCTCCCACGAGGCTCTCGGCTACGCCTTCGAGCAGGCCTCCCTGCGCGGCGTGCCCCTTCGGGTCGTCTACGCCTGGTGGATCGAGTTCGTCGACGGCGTCGTGGTCACCACCCCGGGTTCGCCCCAGTGGACGGCCGTCGAGGAGCGCCAGCGGGTGCTGCTCGCCGAGACCATGGCCGGCTGGGCCGAGACCTACCCCGACGTGGCCGCCGAGGTGCACGTCGTGCACGACCGCCCCATCGACGCCATCACCGCCGCCTCCGAGGGCGCCTGCCTCGCAGTCGTCGGCGCGAGGGGCCGCGGGGGCTTCCGCGGCCTGATGCTCGGCTCGGTCAGCCACGGCGTCCTGCACCGGGCGCACTGCCCCGTCGCCGTCGTCCGCCCGCGGTGAGTCGACTTCGCTGACCCTGCGGCACCCGCTTGCCGCCCGCGAGGGTTCCGCAGTTGGGGCCTTTGGTCCCTTTTGCCTGAGCAGACAGCGCGAGATCGTTGCGGCCGGACGCCGTGCGTCCCGATGCCCGAAACTGCCCTCATGCGATAGGAATGCCGTGAGCACCAGGACGAACCGCGGTCCCGACCCGAGTCAGGAAGCCTCCTCCATGCGACCAGGACCGGCCGACAAGGCAGCCACACCCAGCAGTGCCGTCATCATGCTGGTGCTGGCCACCGTCGGCTTCGCCGTGAACTTCTGGGCCTGGGCCCTGCTCAGCCCCCTGGGTCCGCGGTACAAGGACCTCCTTGCGCTGTCGGGTTCGCAGCAGGCACTGCTCGTGGCCGTGCCGGTGATCGTGGGCTCTCTGGGCCGCATCCCGGTCGGCGCCCTGACCGACCGCTTCGGCGGGCGCGTCATGTTTCCACTCGTGTCCGTCGCCACGATCGCGCCCGTGCTGTTCATCGGGCTCCTCGGGCAGCACTCGCTGACGGCCCTGCTCGTCGGCGGGTTCTTCCTGGGCATCGGCGGCACAGCCTTCGCCGTCGGCGTGCCCTTCGTCAACGCCTGGTTCCCACCGGAGCGGCGGGGCTTCGCGCTCGGCGTGTTCGGTGCGGGCATGGGCGGCACGGCGATCAGCGCCCTGACCACCGTGAAGCTGGTCAAGGGCATGGGCGAGCAGGCACCCTTCCTCCTCACCGCGGTCGCCCTCGCGGTGTATGCCGTGGTGGCCTGGCTCTTCCTCCGTGACGCCCCGGGACGCGTGGTCCCGACCACGTCGGTGACGAAGCGGCTGGGCGCCGCAGCCCGGCTCCCGATCGCGTGGCAGGCCTGCATCCTGTACGCCGTGGCCTTCGGCGGCTACGTCGCCTTCTCGGTCTACCTGCCGGCGTACCTCAAGACGGCCTACGGGCTGGAGCAGGCGGACGCCGCCAACCGGATGGCCGGCTTCGTGGTCCTCGCGGTCCTGATGCGACCCGTGGGCGGATGGCTCTCCGACCGGGTCGGCCCGATCCCAGTGCTGGCAGCGGTGTTCGCTGTCGTCGCCGTCGGCGCGTCCGTCCAGGCCTTCACACCCGACCTGGCCCCGGTGGGCACCATCGCCTTCCTCTCCATGGCTGCAGCGCTGGGCGCGGGCAGCGGTGCGACCTTCGCCCTCGTATCGAGGTCCGCTCCGCCCAACCAGGTGGGATCCGTCACGGGCCTCGTCGGCGCGGCCGGCGGTCTCGGCGGCTTCGTCCCGCCCCTGGTCATGGGCGCCGTCCACGGCCGCACCGGCTCCTACGGCATCGGTCTGGCCTTGCTGGCCATCGTGGCTGCGGGCACCCTGCTGCTCACGCTCACCATCGTCCGCAGCACGGCTGCACGCCAGGCGGCAGAGATCCCCGCCTGATGTGCGAGTACTGCGGGTGTCAGCAGATCGCGTCGATCGGCGAGCTCACCCGTGAGCACGACGCCGTGGTCGCCGAGATCGCGGAAGTGCGATCCTTCCTGCGCGACCACGACGTGGAGGGCGCCGCCAAGACGGCCCGGCGGATCGCCGAGATCCTCGGACCGCACACCGCCGTCGAGGAGGGCGGCCTGTTCCCGCTGATGAGCGAGGAGTTCCCCGACCACGTCGAGGCGCTCGAGAGCGAGCACCGTGTCGTGGAGGCCGTGCTGGCCGAGGCCGCGGAGGGCACGCCGTCGGACCCGAGCTGGCCGTCGCGCCTGCTCGCGGCCCTCGACACCCTGCGCGACCACATCCTCAAGGAGCAGGACGGCCTCTTCCCCGCCTCGCTGTCGGTGCTCGACACCGACGGCTGGGAGCGGGTCGAGGCGGTGCGCGCCCGGGCGGGCAGCGCCGTCGGCGCCGAGCACACGGCATACGGACACCACCACGGGCACGACCACCACGAGCACGACGACCGCCACGACCACCACCACGGCCCCGACCCCGACCAGGAGGACCACGCGTGAGCACCACCGAACGGCCCGGCACCACCCACGGGACAGCAGGACTGGATGGCCCCCTGTCCGAGGCCCTGGTGGGCACCCGGCGCTTCTTCACGCGCGCCGAGGTCTCGGAGGACAAGCGCAGTCTCTACGCCAAGGGTGGGCGCGCCGGCGACAGCTTCTACCGTGACCGCTGGAGCCACGACAAGGTCGTGCGGTCGACCCACGGCGTGAACTGCACAGGCAGCTGCTCGTGGAAGGTCTACGTCAAGGACGGCATCATCACGTGGGAGGCGCAGCAGACCGACTACCCGTCGACCGGCGCCGACCGCCCGGAGTACGAGCCGCGCGGCTGCCCGCGCGGTGCAGCCTTCTCCTGGTACACCTACTCCCCCACCCGGATCCGCTACCCGTACGTGCGCGGTGTCCTGCTGGAGATGTACCGCGAGGCAAAGCAGCGCCTCGGTGACCCGGTGCTCGCCTGGGCCGACATCGTGAACGACCCGGCGAAGGCCAAGCGCTACAAGGCCGCCCGCGGCAAGGGCGGGCTGGTGCGTGCCTCCTGGGGCGAGGCGGCCGAGATCGTCGCGGCCGCCAACGTGCACACCATCAAGCAGTGGGGCCCCGACCGGGTCGCGGGCTTCTCCCCGATCCCGGCGATGTCGATGGTCAGCCACGCCTCGGGCGCGCGGTTCACCTCGCTCATCGGCGGCTCGATGCTCTCGTTCTACGACTGGTACGCCGACCTGCCCGTGGCCTCGCCGCAGATCTGGGGCGACCAGACCGACGTGCCGGAGTCCGGCGACTGGTGGGACGCCGGCTACCTCATGATGTGGGGCTCCAACATCCCCGTCACCCGCACGCCGGACGCGCACTGGATGGCCGAGGCCCGCTACCGCGGCCAGAAGGTCGTTGTCGTCGCCCCCGACTACGCCGACAACGTGAAGTTCGCCGACGAGTGGCTCCCCGCCGCACCGGGAACCGACGGCGCCCTGGCGATGGCCATGGGACACGTGGTGCTCAAGGAGTTCTTCGTCGACCACCAGGTCGAGTACTTCGAGGAGTACACGAGGAAGTTCACGGACCTGCCCTTCCTGTTGGCGCTCGAGCCGTATGCCGCGAAGGACGGGTCGACGGCGTACCGCCCCGGCAAGTTCCTCACCGCCTCCGACCTCGGCGGCGCCGAGGCCGCGGCCGAGAACGCCGAGTTCAAGACGGTGCTCGTCGACAGCCGCTCCGGCGAGCTCGTCGTGCCGAACGGCACGCTCGGCGACCGGTTCGGTGACAGCGGCGCCGGGAAGTGGAACCTCGACCTCGGTGACGTCGTGCCTGCCCTGAGCCTGCTCGACACCCGCGACGACACGGCCGTGGTCGACCTGCCCCGCTTCGACACGGTCAAGGGTGACCCGCAGGTCCTGCGCCGCGGGGTGCCGGTCCGCCGCGTCGGCGACCAGCTCGTCACGACCGTGTTCGACCTGCTGCTGGCGCAGTACGGCGTTGGCAGGGAAGGGCTTCCGGGCGAGTGGCCTGCGGGCTACGACGACGTCGACGGCCTCTACACGCCGGCCTGGCAGGAGCCGATCACCGCCGTGCCCGCGGAGAAGGTGGCCCGCATCGCGCGCGAGTTCGCCCAGAACGCGGCTGACACGCAGGGCCGCTCGATGATCATCGTCGGCGCGGGCACCAACCACTGGTACCACTCCGACACGATCTACCGCTGCATGCTCCTGCTGACGACGATCACCGGCTGCCAGGGCCGCAACGGCGGTGGCTGGGCGCACTACGTCGGCCAGGAGAAGGCGCGCCCCATCACGGGGTGGGCGCAGATGGCCTTCGGCCTCGACTGGGTCCGTCCTCCGCGCCAGATGATCCAGACGGCCTACTGGTACATGCACACCGACCAGTACCGCTACGACCACTACACCGCCGACACCATGGCAGGGCCCACGGGCACGGGGCTGTTCGACGGCATGAGCACGGCCGACCAGCTCGCGCTCTCCACCCGGCTCGGCTGGATGCCGTCCCACCCGACGTTCAACCGCAACCCGCTCGACCTCGCCGACGAGGCCGAGGCGGCGGGCCAGCCCATCGGCGACTACGTCGTCGAACAGCTGAAGTCCGGCGACCTGCGCTTCGCCGTCGAGGACCCCGACGCCCCGGAGAACTGGCCACGCGTGCTGATGATGTGGCGCGCCAACCTTTTCGGCTCCTCGGCCAAGGGCAACGAGTACTTCCTCAAGCACCTCCTCGGCACCGACAACTCGGTGTCGGCGTCGGAGACCGCCGAGGCCGCCCGGCCGAAGGACGTGGTCTGGCGCGAGGAGGCACCCGAGGGCAAGCTCGACCTGCTCTGCGTCCTGGACTTCCGCATGACGAGCTCGACGATCTTCAGCGACGTCGTGCTCCCCGCGGCCACGTGGTACGAGAAGCACGACATCAACACCACGGACATGCACCCGTTCATCCACTCGTTCAACCCGGCGATCAGCCCGCCGTGGCAGACGAAGACCGACTGGGACATCTTCCAGGTGATCTCGGAGGCCTTCTCCCCGCTGGGTGCCAAGCACCTCGGAGTGCGCAAGGACGTCGTCGCCGCTCCCCTGCTGCACGACACCGCGGAGGCGATGGCCACCCCGCACGGCCGCGTCCGTGACTGGAAGAAGGGCGAGTGCGAACCCGTGCCCGGCAAGACCATGCCGAAGCTCGTCGTGGTCGAGCGCGACTACGGCGCCATCTTCGACAAGATGGGCGCGCTGGGGCCGCTGATGGAGAAGCTCGGCACAACCCAGAAGGGCATCACCTACAACGTCGAGCGCGAGGTCGACTACCTGCGCCACAAGAACGGCGCCATCCGGGGCGGCTCGGCCGACGGCCGCCCGTCGCTGAAGAAGGACACCCACGTCGCCGAGACGATCATGGCCCTCTCCGGCACCACCAACGGCCACCTCGCCACCCAGGGGTTCAAGACCCTGGAGAAGCGCACCGGCCAGCTGATGCACGACCTGGCAGCCGAGCACGAGGGCAAGCAGATCACCTTCGCCGACACCCAGGCTGCGCCGGTGCCGGTCATCACCAGCCCGGAGTGGTCGGGCTCGGAGTCGGGTGGTCGCCGCTACTCGCCGTTCACCATCAACGTCGAGCGGTTGAAGCCCTGGCACACCCTGACCGGCCGCCAGCACTTCTACCTCGACCACGACTGGATCCAGGAGCTCGGGGAGGGCCTGCCGGTCTACCGGCCACCGCTGAACATGACCGAGATCTTCGGCGAGCCGGCGATCGGCACCCAGAGCGAGCTGGGCGTGAGCGTCCGCTACCTGACCCCGCACAACAAGTGGTCGATCCACAGCGAGTACCAGGACAACCTGTTCATGCTCTCCCTCTCCCGCGGCGGCCAGGCGATCTGGATCTCCGACAAGGACGCCGCCAAGGTCGGCATCAAGGACAACGACTGGGTCGAGGCCGTCAACCGCAACGGCGTCGTGAACGCCCGCGCGATCGTCAGCCACCGGATGCCCGAAGGAACGGTCTACATGCACCACGCGCAGGACCGCCTCATCGACGTCCCGCTGACCGAGAAGACGGGCAAGCGCGGCGGCATCCACAACTCCCTCACCCGCATCCTCGTGAAGCCCAGCCACATCATCGGCGGCTACGCCCAGCTCGCCTTCGCGTTCAACTACCTCGGTCCGACCGGCAACCAGCGCGACGAGGTGACGGTCATCCGTCGCCGCTCGCAGGAGGTGCAGTACTGATGAAGGTCATGGCACAGATGGCCATGGTGATGAACCTCGACAAGTGCATCGGGTGCCACACCTGCTCGGTGACCTGCAAGCAGGCCTGGACCAACCGGGCCGGCACCGAGTACGTCTGGTTCAACAACGTCGAGACCAGGCCCGGCCTGGGCTACCCGCGTGGCTACGAGGACCAGGACAAGTGGGAGGGCGGCTGGAAGCTCGGCAAGAACGGCAAGCTCACCCTCAAGGCGGGCGGCCGGTGGAAGAAGCTGGCCAACATCTTCTCCAACCCCAAGCTGCCGTCGATCGACGACTACTACGAGCCGTGGACCTACGACTACGAGACGCTGCTGAACGCCCCGGCGCAGAAGCACTTCCCCGTCGCGCGGCCCATCTCGCTCATCTCGGGCAAGCCGATGAACGTCAGCTGGTCGGCCAACTGGGACGACAACCTCGGCGGCAGCCACGAGAACGCCAGCCGCGACGTCATGCTCAAGAACATCACCGACAAGGTGAAGCTGGAGTTCGAGCAGACGTTCATGTTCTACCTGCCGCGCATCTGCGAGCACTGCCTCAACCCCTCCTGCGCGGCGTCCTGCCCCAGCGGCGCGATCTACAAGCGGGCCGAGGACGGCATCGTCCTGGTCGACCAGGACAAGTGCCGCGGCTGGCGGATGTGCGTCTCGGGCTGCCCCTACAAGAAGGTCTACTTCAACCACAAGACCGGCAAGGCCGAGAAGTGCACCTTCTGCTACCCGCGCATCGAGGTGGGCATCCCGACGGTCTGCTCCGAGACCTGCGTCGGCCGGCTGCGCTACATCGGGCTGGTCCTCTACGACGCCGACCGTGTGCTGGAAGCCGCGTCGGTCGAGGACGACCACGACCTCTACGAGGCCCAGCGCAACGTCTTCCTCGACCCCAGCGACCCGGCCGTGCAACGGGAAGCCGAGCGGGCCGGCATACCCGGTGACTGGATCGAGGCCGCGAAGCGGTCGCCCGTCTACGCGCTCATCAACCGCTACCAGGTCGCGCTGCCGCTGCACCCGGAGTACCGCACCATGCCGATGGTCTGGTACATCCCGCCGCTGTCGCCCGTCGTGGACGTCATCAAGGACACCGGCCACGACGCCGAGGACACGGGCAACCTCTTCGCGGCCATCGACACCCTGCGCATCCCCGTGGAGTACCTCGCCAACCTCTTCACGGCAGGCGACACGGAGCCGGTCGACGCGGTGCTCAAGAAGCTCGCGGCGATGCGCTCCTACATGCGCGACATCAACCTCGGCCGCGACCCCGACGACTCCATCCCGGCGTCGGTCGGCATGGACGGCGAGACGCTCTACGACATGTTCCGCCTCCTGGCCATCGCGAAGTACGACGAGCGCTACGTGATCCCCACCGCGCACGCCGAGCAGGCCCATGCCCTCGAGGAGCTCGCCACCGAGTGCTCGCTCGACTACGAGGGCGGCCCGGGCATGATGGGCGAGTCCGGCCCGTTCGGCGAGGGCTCGGGTGAGCTGACGCCGGTCGCGGTCGAGAACTTCCAGATGCTCAAGCAGCGCCAGACCGCCGACACCATCAGCGGGACGGAGAAGAAGGGCCGGGTCAACCTGCTGAACTGGGACGGCAAGGGCTCGCCCCGCGGCCTCTTCCCCAAGAAGAGCAAGGGGGACGAGGACTGATGTTGCGCCGCAACCGGACGCCGCGGCCGCGGCTCACCCCAGCCGAGCTCGCCACGTCGTGGCAGGTGCTCTCCCTCCTCCTCGAGTACCCCACCGAGGAGCTGGTCGGCCGCAGGACGGTGATCGGGGAGGCCGTGGCCCCGCTGCCCGCGTCGGTGCGCGAGCCGGTGGGCCGGTTCCTCACCGTCCTGGGCTCCGCTCCCCTGGGCCAGCTGCAGCGCGACTACGTCGAGACCTTCGACGTGACCCGGCGCTGCTGTCTCTACCTGACCTACTTCGCGCACGGGGACACCCGCAAGCGGGGTCTGGCGCTGGTGCAGTTCAAGCAGGCCTACCGGAAGGCCGGGGTGGAGTTCGACGCCCCCGAGCTGCCCGACCACCTCAGCGTGGTGCTCGAGTTCGGGGCCGCCTACGACGCCGACACGGCGTGGAGACTGCTCAACGAGCACCGAGCCGGTATCGAGATGCTCCGGATCGCGTTGGCGGAGAAGGGGTCCGCGTGGCACGACCTGCTGCTCGCGCTCGTCGCCACGCTGCCCGAGCTCAAGGGAGAGGACGAGGAGAAGATGGTTGCCCTCATCGCCCAGGGCCCGCCGTCGGAGGAGGTGGGCCTGGACCTCCAGCCCTACGCCATGGACCCGCGGCTCAACCCCCGCCCGACCGACAGTGACATTCCGCGTCCCAGCGACAGGGTCGACCTCGGCCACACGATCCCGGTAGGAGCGCCCTGATGGACACCTTCCTCTTCCTGATCTTCCCCTACCTGTGCCTGGCCGTCTTCGTCGTCGGCCACTACTGGCGCTACACGTACGACAAGTTCGGCTGGACGACGCGCTCGTCGCAGCTCTACGAGAACCGGCTGCTGCGCTGGGGCAGCCCGCTGTTCCACTTCGGCCTCCTCGGCGTGATCGGCGGCCACGTGGTCGGCCTCGTCATCCCGAAGGGCTGGACGGAGTCGGTCGGCGTCAGCGAGGACCTCTACCACTTCCTCGCCGTCAGCCTCGGCGGCCTGGCCGGAGTGGCGACCATCGTCGGCCTCGTCATCCTCATCTACCGGCGCCGCACCGTCGGGCCGGTGTTCTCGGCGACGACGCGCATGGACAAGCTGATGTACGTCTTCCTCGCCGCCGTGATCCTCCTCGGCATGTGGAACACCGTCGCCAGCAGCATCTTCGGCCACTACGACTACCGCGAGGGCGTCTCCCCCTGGTTCCGGGGCATCTTCACCTTCCGGCCCGACCCCGCGCTGATCTCGGAGGCGCCGCTGGGGTTCCAGCTGCACGCCCTCATCGCGTTCGCGCTGTTCGCCCTGTGGCCGTTCACCCGGCTCGTGCACGTCTTCAGCGCACCGCTGGGCTACATCACCCGTCCGTACATCGTCTACCGGACGCGCGACGAGGACCGCGAGGGCACCCGTGCGCCGAAGCGGGGCTGGGAGAAGGCCAGCCGCTGACCCCGTCACCCGTGGCGCGTCACCGAGGGTCAGCCCCAGGACGGGGCGCGGGTCAGCTGCAGCTGGCTGACGCCGAGGTAGCCGGTGCGGAAGCCTGCCTCGCAGTAGGCGAGGTAGAACTCCCACATGCGGCGGAAGGTCTCGTCGAACCCGTGCTCGTGGATCTGCGCCCAGTTCTCGGTGAACCGCTCACGCCACAGCCGCAGGGTGCGCGCGTAGTGGGGGCCCAGCTCGCGCCGCTGGGTCACCCGCAGCGAGGTGTGGGCCACCAGTGTCTGGTCGATCGCCTCGAGCGAGGGGATGAGCCCACCGGGGAAGATGTACTTCTGGATCCACCCGAACGAGCGCCGCGTCACGAGCATCCGCTCGTGCGACATGGTGATCGCCTGGATCGCCACCTTCCCGCCGGGCGCCAGGAGCCGGTCGATGGCCGCGAAGTAGGTGGGCCAGTACTCCTCGCCGACCGCCTCGATCATCTCGACGCTGACGATGGCGTCGTACTCGCCCTCGACCTCCCGGTAGTCCTGCAACCGGAGGTCGACGAGGTGACCCACCCCTGCCTCGCCCACCCGCTTGCGCGCGAGGTCGAGCTGCTCCTGCGACAGGGTCACCGACGTCACGACGGCACCGCGCTGCGCCGCCCGCACCGCCAGGGCACCCCACCCGGTGCCGATCTCCAGCACGCGGGCGCCCTCACGGACGCCCGCGTAGTCGAGGACGCCGTCGATCTTGCGGATCTGGGCCGCCTCGAGGTCGGTGGCCGAGGTGAGGTCGACGTCGTCGCCGAACCACGCCGACGAGTAGCTCATCGTGGGGTCGAGAAAGGCCTCGAACAGGTCGTTGCTGAGGTCGTAGTGGGCCGCGATGTTGTCACGCGACCCCTCAGGGGTGTTCTCGTGGTGCGCGGGGATGCGCTGGTCGACCAGCCCACGCAGGCGCTGCAGCGGCTGCGGCACCAAGGTGGTCAGGCGCGCCGAGAACGGGGTCAGGAGGTCGGCGAGGTCGGTGCCCTCCCCCGCCTTCCAGTCACCGGCCATGTAGGCCTCGCCGAACCCGACCTTGGTGTCGCGGCCGAGGCGGGCGAAGAACGCCGCCGGACGGACGACGCGGAACTCGGGAGCCTGCGGGCTGGTGTCACCGCCACGCACCTCACCGTCGGGGGTCGTGACGCGCACCGGCACCATCGAGACGGCCCGCTCGAAGACCAGCCGGGCGACGGTGGCGTGCAGGGGCGCCCTCGGCGTGCGGACGATCGAGGGCCAGCGCATGGTCGTGGTCACGGTCATGTCGGTCAGACACCTTCCTGGGGTCGGTGGTGGGGCCGCCGGACGACAGGGAGGCGCCGGAGCCAGAGAAAGACGCCGTGCGCCCGGATGAGGGCCGAGACGCGTTGCGGCATCAGGGGTTTGGTCAGGAGCTGGCGCAGCACGGCGGCGCGCGTGGCCGGGACGGGCCGCCCGTTCAGGCTCGCGGTGAAGACGACCTCTCCACCGCGGCGCAGGACGATCGACGTGGCGACCCGCTCGGGCTCGAGCGTGAAGCGCATCTCGTAGCGGCCACTGAGGTCGTTGAAGGGCGAGACGTAGAAGTCCTTGTCCGTCGCTGCTCGGCCGCCCTCGTCGGGCTCGAGCAGGTAGACGTGCCGCTCGCCGTAGGTGTTGTGCACCTCGGCGACGACACACACCAGCGCGTCGTCGCGGTCGAGGCACCAGTAGACGGTCAGGGGGTCGAAGACGTGGCCGAGCACGCGTGCGTTGGCCAGCATGACCACGCGGCCCACCGCGCCCAGCCGTATGCCGCGCTGCGCCAGGAAGTGCTCGACGTTCGCCTTGATGCTGCGCTGCGGGTCGCCGAAGTGGTCCGCGCTGCGGAACCCGGTGAAGGGCCTCAGCCACCAGGGCTGCGCGGGCAGTGCGTCGACGTCGACCAGCCACTGGTAGACCGAGTGCCGGAAGCCGTGCCGGACCGGTCCGGGCCGGTGGTGCGACACCGTGCCGACGACGAGCGCTGGCAGGGTGGGCACCCGCACACGCGCCCGACGGGGTGCCGGGGTGGGTGCCTCGAGCGCCGTGGTCACCACTCGACCCCGAAGTGTCGTGCGGCCTCGACGCCCGAGCGGCAGCCGTCCTCGTGGAAGCCCCACCCGTGGTAGGCCCCGGCGTAGACCGTCCGGTCCGTGGCGAGGGAGGCCAGGCGGGACTGTGCGGCAACGGACTCCGCCGTGTAGAGCGGGTGCTCGTAGTCCATCACGGCAATGACGCTATCCGCGGCGATTCGCTCACGCGCGTTCAGCGTGACGAGGAACTGCTCCGGCGACTCGTGGCCCTGCAACCGGTTCATCCAGTACGTCACGACCGGGGCGGTGCCGCGCGCGGAGCAGGACGTCATGAGGTAGTTCCACGACGCCCGGGCCCGGCCGGCGCGGGGCAGCAGACCCTCGTCGGTGTGGAGCACGGTCTCGTTCGGTGTGTACGTGAAGGCCTTGAGCGTCTGCACCTCGTCGTGCGTGGGGTCGGCGAGGAGGGACAGCGCCTGGTCGGGGTGGGTGGCCAGCACCACCTTGTCGTAGCGGGCCGTTGCTCCGCTGGCGTCCTCCACCTCGACACGCGCGGAGTCACGCCAGACGGCGGTGACCGGGCTTCCGCTCCGCACCGCGGGCAGCTGGGCGGCGATGCGCTCGACGTAGGTCCGCGAGCCTCCGACGACGGTGTACCACTGCGGCGACCCGGTGACCTGGAGCATGCCGTGGTGGTCGAGGAAGCGGAACAGGTAGCGGGCCGGGTAGAGCAGCGCGGTGTCCTGGCCGGAGGACCAGACGCAGGAGACGACCGGCACGGCGTAGTGGTTGACGAAGTGCTCGTCGAACCCCTCGCGGGCGAGGAACTCGCCGTAGGTCGTCGCGTCACCGTCGTCGGTGCGCTCGAGGAAGGCTGCCGCGCGCCGGTGGAACCGCTTCACCTGGAGCAGCATCCCCACGAACCGGCGGTCGAGCAGCCGGCGCGGCTGGGCGAGGATGCCCTTGAGCCCGCGCCCACCGGCATACTCCAGCCCGCAGTCCTCGCAGCGGATGCTCATGCTCATCTCAGTCGGTCGCGCGTCCACGCCCAGCTCGGCGAAGAGCCGCCGCAGCAGCGGGTAGGTGCGGTCGTTGTGGACGATGAACCCGCTGTCCACTGCATACCGCCGACCGTCGGCGGAGGCCACGTCGTGGGTGTGCGCGTGCCCGCCCAGCCGGTGCTCCGCCTCGTAGAGGGTCACGTCGTGGGTGCGCGCCAGCAGGTAGGCGGCCGTCAGCCCGGAGACGCCGGCACCGACGACGGCGACCGACGGGCGGGTGGATGCAGCAGCTCCGGTCATGTCCGTCCTTCGGTGCCGCTCCGCGGCCGGATTGGTGGGTAGCAGGACAAAGGGCCCTAGGCCGGCGTCACGGCGATGACCACGGCGGCAGCCGCGACGGAGCCGAGCAGCCCACCCGTCACGATCAGGCCGTAGCGGCGGCCCCCGCTCGTGAAGGCCACCACCGACTTGACCACCCCGCTCGCGACCAGCAGACCGACCACTCCCCAGCGTGCGCTCTCGATGCCCAGGCCGCCCGTCGAGGAGAGCTGGGTGACGGTGGCTGCCGCGGCGTGGAGCTCCGCCAGTGCGGCGATCCCGGCGGTCACCAGGGCCCCGGCGTCGCCGAACAGGTCGCGCAGCCACGCCGAGACGAACAGCACCACCGTGATGGCCGCGCCGAAGGTCAGCGCCCAGCTGAGCCGGAAGGCACGGGCGGTCGGGTCGCCGGGCAGGGGCGGGTTGTCGGAGGTCCGACCCCAGATGCCCGCCGCGCTGGTGGCGAGGAGCACCACCACGGCAGCCGCCAGGGCCCACGCGGTGCTGCGCAGCAGGGCGGGCGACCCCGCACCGACGACCGCCACGAACAGCAGCAGCGACGCGAGGTTCGACAGCAGGGCGGCCGACGCCGCCGGCCGGCGCACCGCCGGGGTCTCCCGGGCCCGCTGGCCGAACCCCGCCGTGGCAGCCGTCGACGACGCGAACCCCGAGAAGAACCCCGCCAGCGGCAGGCCCCAGCGGGCACCGACGAGCCGCAGCGCGACGTGACCCGCGGCACCGACGGCCATGACCAGCACGACGTACTTCCAGACGACGCGGGGGTTCAGCGCTCCCCACGGGTCGAGGCTCCGGTCGGGCAGCAGCGGCCAGATCACCAGGATCGCCGCGGCGAGCAGGAGCAGGTCGCCCAGCTCGCGCTGGCTGATGAGCTCGCGGCTCAGGCGGTGCAGCGGACGCTTGGTGTGCAGGAGCACGGCGACGACGACGCCGAGCCCCGAGGCGAGGGCGGGGTTGCGCATCGCCAGGGCTCCGAGCAGGAAGGAGACCACCATCGCCACCTCGCCCGTGACGCCGGGGTCGTCGCCACCGGACCTGGCGTAGCTCACGACGACCAGACCGGCGACCAGCAGGCCGGTGACGACGAGCAGGCGGCTGTCGACGAGCACCGACAGCGCGCCAGCCAGGCTGAGCAGGGCGTGTGTGCGGATGCCCGCAGCCGAGCGGACCGACCCCTGGCCCTTGCGTCGCTCACGCTCGATGCCGATGAGCAGCCCGATGCCGAGCGCGGCTGCCAGCCCGGAGACGTCGGCAGCCGAGAAGTCCATGGCCGCATCTCACCACGCCGACAGGCGACGCGTCCGGGCTTGTGCTGCCATGGAGGCAGCTGGTCCGCACCGACCCTCCGCCCCGACCCATCCACGACGGCGACGGAGCCGAACCCCTGACGTGAGGAGGACGTGATGGCCGCGAGACGCACCCTGCTCGCCACCGGTGCCGCGGTCACGGCGACGGCCGTGGCGGGCTCGCTCGGCACCGACGTCCGCTCGTCCTGGTACCGCGACCTGGACAAGCCGTCGTGGCAGCCGCCCGGCTGGGCCTTCGGCCCGGCGTGGACCACGCTCTACGCGTCGATCGCGCTGGCCTCGGCCCGGGCCGTCGACGCCGCCTCCAGCCCGGCCGAGCGGCTCCGCCTGCAGCGGTCCCTTGCTGTGAACCTGGCGCTCAACGCGGGCTGGAACTGGCTCTTCTTCCGGGCCCGCCGGCCCGACGCCGCGCTCGCCGAGATCGTGCTCCTCGAGGCCTCGACCCTCGACCTCGCCCGCCGCGCCGGCCGGTCCGACTCTGCGGCCGGCCGCCTGCTCTGGCCGTATGCCGGGTGGGTCGCCTTTGCCACCGCCCTGAACGCCTCTATCGCCCGTCGTAACCGACCGTCGCAACCGACCACCGCAATGCCATGGAGGACCTCGTGAAGATCCAGCGCACCGTGACCGTCGACCAGCCCGTGGAGAAGGTCTTCGCCTACCTCTCGGACTTCACGACGACGACCGAGTGGGACCCGGGCACCGTGCGCACGGTCCGTCAGAGCGGCGACGGAGGGGTCGGCACGAGCTACCACAACACCTCGAAGTTCGCGGGCCGCGAGACCGAGCTGGTCTACGTCGTCGAAGCGGTGGAGCCCCACCGCCGCTTCGCGCTCCGCGGGGAGAACAAGACCCTCGTCGCCCACGACACCATGGAGTTCACCGGCGGCGCCGACAGCACGACGGTGACCTACACGGGCGACTTCGCGTTCAAGGGGCTCACCCGCTTCGTCGCACCACTGTTGGCCCCCGCCATCAAGAAACTGTTCGACGACGGCGCGAAGGGCATGCGCGAGGCGCTCAGCCGACTGTGAAGGACACCTCGAAACCCTGCCCGCTGTTCGGGATCGTGAAGGCGCCGTCCACGGCCTCGACTCCATGCCCGTCGTGTTCCACGCGGTCCGGGGACCCGCCGTGCACGACCAGGCGGAACGATTCCCGCCGGAACTCCGGGTAGCCCTCACCGTCGACCTCGGCGCGCAGCGTGACGGTGTCGGCGCTGCGCTCGACGACCAGGGTCGTGCGGTGGTGCCGGCCCTCCGCGGCGGCGAACGTCAGACCGTCGTCCTCCCGCAGCACCGACCGCGTGGTGCCGTCCGACCCCGGGACGAACAGGTGCAGCTCGACGACGTCGGGGTGGTAGCCGGCCGTCGAGGCAGGCGCCTCCGGCCACATCGGCACGACCGCGCCCGCGCGGGCGAAGAGGGGGATGTGCTCCATGGGGGTGTCGACCCGCAGGAACCGCGGCCCGTCGTGCCGCTCCCCCGAGTGCCAGTCGTACCAGTGGCCGTCAGGGAGGTAGACCTGCCGTGACGTCTGGCCCGGCTCGGTGACCGGCGCCACCAGCAGGTCGGGCCCGAAGAGGTACTCGTCGTCGAGGTCACGGGTGAGCGGGTCGTCCTGGAAGTCGAACACCAGGGGTCGCTGCACGGGTGCACCCGTCTCCGACGCCGTCAGGAACGCCGCGTAGATGTACGGCATCAGCCGGTAGCGCAGGCGCAGCGCCTCACGGACGTGGTCCAGCACCACGTCGCCCCACGCCCACGCGTACTGGTCGACGTTGCCGATCTCGGAGTGGTTGCGGCAGAAGGGCGTCAGCACGCCGTACTGCATCCACCGCAGGTAGAGCTCCGCGTTCGAGTTCCCCGCGAAGCCACCGATGTCGGCGCCCACGAACGCCTGCCCGGAGACCCCGAAGCCGGCGGCCATGGGCATGCTGAGCCACAGGTGGTCCCAGCGCGACATGTTGTCGCCCATCCAGTTCGCGGCGTACCGCTGGATGCCGGCGAACCCCGCACGCGACAGCACGAAGGTCCGCAGGTCGGGCATCGCCTCGCGCAGCCCCTGGGTCGTGCCCATCGCCATCAGCAGGGCGTACTGGTTGTGGTAGCGCTCGTGCGACTCGCGACCGTGGTTGAACCGCATCAGGCGGGGGTCGACGATGCCGGTGGCCGGCTCGTTCATGTCGTTCCAGATGCCGGCCAGGCCCGACCTCACGTGTGCCGCGTTGAGCTCCCCCCACCACGAGCGGGCCTCCTCGGTGGCGAAGTCGGGGAACGCCGTGTCCCCCGGCCACACCTCGCCGATGTAGACGTCGCCGCCCTCGGTGCGGCACAACACGTCACGCTCCACCGCCTGGTCGTAGACCCAGTAGCCCGGGTCGTGCTTGACGCCCGGGTCGATGATGGTGATGACGCGGAATCCCTTGTCGCGCAGGCGTTCCAGCATCCCCGGGGCATCCGGGAACGACTGCTCGTTCCACGTGAAGACCCGGTAGCCGTCCATGTACTCGATGTCGAGCCACAGCGCGTCACAGGGGATCTCGGAGTCACGGTGGCGCTGCGCGAGCGCCTCGACGGCCTCCTGCGTGTAGTCGAACCAGCGGCACTGGTGGTAGCCGAGTGCCCACAGCGGCGGCGGGGCCGTGCGACCCGTGAGCCACGTGTAGGCCTCGAGGATGGCGGGCATGCGCGGTCCGGCGAAGATGTACTCGGTGTACTGCCCACCCGAGAAGTGGATGCGGTACTCCTCGCGGTGCGAGAACTCGTAGGCAGCGCGGTAGCCGTTGTCGACGAACGACCCGCTCATCCACCCCGCCGGCTGGCTGTGGTGGTAGAAGAACGGGATCGACACGTAGTAGGGGTCGAACTCGGTGCTCGTGCGGTCGGCCCGGGGGTCGGCGGGGTCGAGGCCCGCCCGGAACTCCGCGGTCCCGTGGGGGTTGAGCACGTCGGTGTTCCACAGCGTGAAGTCGCGGCCCTTGCGGTTCTGGTGGCCGGTCTTCTCCCCCAGGCCGTAGACGGCGTCCTCCTGGCGGCAGCGTCGGCGCACGGTGAAGGCGTCGTTCAAGGTCGCGTAGGCCCAGTAGCGGCCCTGGGAGTCCTGGGCCGTCTCCACCACGGGTGTGCCGTCGGGGCGGTGCACGTCCACGCGGAAGGGGTCGAGCCACAGGGAGACCACCATCGCCTCGGTGCGCAGCGCGCACAACGCCCTCGGCGCGCTCGACCGAGAGCTCCGGTGGGGAAGCAAGCGGGTCGACGCACACGGCATACGTCGGCGTCTCGTCGAACACCCCACCCCGGCTGATCTTGACGCGGGCCACGTCGTCGCGGACGACGTCGATGCGCACCTGCTCGCCGTGGGCCTGCGCCAGCAGGCCGGTCGGCGTCTGCTCCACGTGGTCCACCCGCTCGAAGCGTCGGTAGCCGTCAGTCTCGATCACGGGTCAGAGGTCCTTGCTCGCTCGGTGTCGGGGTGCCAGAGGCGAGCATGCCGCAGATGGCTGGGAGACTCCACGCCATGACCCGACTTGAGCCGATCCGTCCCGAGGAGCAGGACGAGGAGCAGCGCGCGCTGCACGCCAGCATCACCGGCGGGCCCCGCGCGAGCGGTCCCCAGCACTTCGCGCTCACGACCGCCGACGGTGCGCTCACCGGACCGTTCAACGCGTTCCTGCTCTCGCCCGGGCTGGGCGGCGCGCTCGAGCGCCTCGGCGCGGCAGTGCGCTACGAGACGCGCCTGACCGACCGCACGCGCGAGCTGGCCATCCTGGCCGTCGCCGCCCACTGGTCCAGCACGTTCGAGTGGTCGGCCCACGAGGGTGTGGGGCGGGCCGCGGGGGTCACGGATGCTGAGCTCGAGGCCCTGCGCCGCGGCGAGGTACCGGCGCTCGACGACGAGCACGAGCGTGCGGCCGCCGAGCTGGTCCGCTGCCTGCTGGACGGCGACGTCTCAGAGGAGGACTGGCGACGGTGGGCGCAGCCCCTCGGCCAGCAGGTCGTGTTCGAGCTCTGCACCCTGGTCGGCTACTACTCGACCCTCGCGCTCCAGATGCGGGTCTTCCGCGCGGGCTGACCCTGACCGGCGAGCGCCGCGCGTAGGGGCCTTCGACCCTAGGGAGCCGACCACGGACGAGGTCAGGCTGGGAGGGACTCGAGGAGGCCGCCATCGAACCGACCCCGCAGCGCACCGCACCGCGACCGCCCGACGAGGTGAGCCGAGCAGCCACCGAGGACGCCGGGCCCTGGACCCTGCAGGCGTCGGGACTCACCCGCCGGTTCGGTGACCGGGTCGCCATCGAGGACGTCAGCTTCCACGTCGCCCCCGGCGAGACCTACGGGCTGCTCGGTCCCAACGGCGCCGGCAAGACCACCACCATCCGCGTGGTCTGCGGGCTGCTCGCCCCAGAGGCCGGCGAGGTCACCGTCGCCGGGCTGCCCGTGACCGCGACCGCCACCGAGGCCAAGGCCCGCATCGGCTACGTGCCGCAGGAGGTCTCGCTCTACCCCGACCTCACCGCCCGCGAGAACCTGCGCTTCTTCGGCCGGCTCTACCGACTCCGCGGGCCGGGGCTGAAGAGCCGCGTGGAGGAGGTGCTCGAGCTCGTCGGGCTCGCCGACCGCGGCGACGACCGCGTCGAGTCCTACAGCGGTGGAATGAAGCGGCGGCTGAACATCGGCGCCAGCCTCCTGCACAAGCCTGAGCTGCTCGTCCTCGACGAGCCCACCGTCGGCGTCGACCCGCAGAGCCGGCACGCGATCATGGAGAGCATCGCGAGCCTCGGCACCGCCGGCCTGGCGGTCCTCTACACCACGCACTACATGGAGGAGGCCGAGCGGCTCTGCGACCGGGTCGGCATCATCGACCACGGCCACCTCGTGGCCGAGGGCACCCGCCGCGAGCTCGTCGCCCGGGTGGGCGAGAAGGACCGGATCACGTTGTCCGCCACCGGGGCGCTGGCCAGGTTCGCCGAGGCCTGCCGCCACATCGAGGGCATCGAGCAGGTCGACACGGCCGACTCGTCGGTGCACCTGATCGCCACCGACGGACGCCGTCGCCTGGCCGACGTGCTCGCCGCGGCGACCGCCACCGACACCTCGGTGCGGTCGGTGGAGGTCGAGGAGCCCGACCTCGAGGCCGTCTTCCTGCACCTGACCGGCACCGCGCTGCGGGAGTGAGGTGGAGGTGGGCATGGGGGCCGTCTTCGTCATCGCGCTGAAGGACCTGCGCCAACGGCTGCGCGACCGTTCGGCCCTCGTGCTCGGCTTCATCGCCCCGCTCGCCGTGGCGTGGCTGGTGAGCGCGGCCTTCGGCTCGAGCGAGACCTTCCACATGGACGTGGGCGTCGTCGACCACGACCGGGGCCAGGTGGCGGCCGGCTTCCAGTCCTTCCTGCGCAGCCCCGAGCTGTCCGACCTGCTCACCGTGACCGTCGTCGGCAGCGAGGCAGAAGCGCGGTCGAAGGTGGACAAGGGCACGCTGGACACCGCCTTCGTGCTGCCAGAGGGGTTCTCGAGCGCAGTGGTCGCCGGGGGTGGCCGTCCCATCACGGTGCTCGGCAGCGTCGACTCCTCCATCGCGACCCAGGTGTCCCGGTCGCTGGCCTCGTCGTTCACCGCCCAGCTGGAGGCCGTGCGCCTGTCGGTGTCGACGGCGGTCGAGGCCGGCGCGCCACACGCCCAGGCGGCCGCGCTCGCGGAGGCCGCGTCGAGGATCCGGTCGCCCGAGACGGTGGCCGCGCAGTCGGCCAGCACCCGCACGATCGACGCCATCAGCTACTACGCCCCGGGAATGGGCATCTTCTTCATGCTCTTCGCCATCAGCTTCGGTTCGCGCGGCTTCTTCCTCGAGCGGGCCGGAGGCACGATGGAACGCCTCGTCGCCGCACCGATCACCTCCGGCGCCGTGCTGCTCGGCAAGTCCCTGGCGACCTTCGTCTACGGCGTCGCCAGCCTCGGCACCGTCGCCCTCTTCACGAGCCTGGTGTTCGGCGCCTACTGGGGCCCGGTCCCCGCCGTGGTCGCGCTCGTGCTCTCGCTGGCCCTGGTGCTCGTGGGCCTCACTGCCCTCGTCATCGCGCTGGCCCGCACCGAGCGCCAGGCCGAGGGGCTCTCGTCGATCCTCGTGTTCGGGCTGGTGCTGCTCGGCGGCAACTTCATCTTCATCAGCGCCGCGCCGCCGCTCCTGCGCAACCTGGCGCTCCTCACCCCCAACGGCTGGGCCCTGCGGGCGTTCACCGACCTCGCGGGCGGGGCCGACTGGACCGCCGCGGTGACGCCGGTGCTCGTGCTCCTGGCCTTCGCGGTGGCCACCGGCGGTGCCGCCGTCGCCCTGCGCCGAAGGGTGCTCACGTCATGAGGGCCGCGGCAGCACTCGCCGGAGCCGAGCTCCGGCGCGTCACGCGCGACCGCACCTTCCTGTTCTTCATGGTGCTGCTGCCGATCCTGATCATCCTGCTCATCGGCATCACCATCTCGAGCAACGAGGAGATCCGGATCGGCGTCGTGAACCAGAAGCCGGCGGCCCTGTCGTCCAGCCTCGCCCGCGCCCTGGCCGACGACCCGGCCCTGACCGTCGAGACGCTCGACAGCCGGACCGCGGCGGCTGAGGCCCTGCGCCGCAGCGAGGTCTCGGCGGCGGTGGTGATCCCGGACGGGTTCGACGCGAGCCTGCGCGCCGGGGAGCCCGTCACCGTGCCCGTGCTGGTCCCCGGCAACGCCCAGAACAGCCAGGCGTCGCTGACGGCGATCCAGGCCGTCGTCGGGCGGCACGCGGCCGCCGTGCAGGCCGCCGCCTTCACCACGGACCGCCGACTGCGCAGCTTCGAGGAGAACCTCGCGGCCGCCACCCGGCTGCAGCAGGGCGACCAGGCCGTGCCGCTGCGCACCGAGGTGGTCGACAGCTCCAGCAACTACCTCCCGCTGGGCTTCAGCTACAGCGCCCCCACCATGCTGGTGCTGTTCGTCTTCATCAACGCCCTCGCCGGCGGCGCCGCCATGATCCAGACCCGGCAGTACGGCATCCTCTCGCGCGCCCTGGCCGCCCCGACCCGCCCCCGCGACCTGGTCGGCGGCGAGGCCCTCGCCTATCTCGGCCTCACGGTGGGCCAGGCGGTCCTGATCGTGGGCATCGGCGCCTTCCTCTTCGGCGTCGACTGGGGCAACCCCTTCGCGGCTGCCGCCCTCATCTTCGTGTGGGCGCTGGTGGGCACCGGAGCGGGGATGTTGAGCGGCACCCTCTTCCGGACGCCGGAGCAGGCCGGTGCCATCGGCCCGGCCGTCGGCATCGCCTTCGGGATGCTGGGCGGCTGCATGTGGCCGCTGGAGGTCGTGCCTCCCTCGGTGCGGATGCTCGGCCACGCCACACCGCACGCCTGGGCCGTGGACGCCTGGGTCGAGGTCCTCTCCCGCGGTGGCGGTCTCCCCCAGATCGCCGGCTACCTCGGCATCCTCGCGCTCTACGCCGTGGTCCTGCTCGCGCTGGCCTCCCTGCGCCTGCGGCGCTCGCTCGTCACGCCCTGAGCGCCCCTGCGCGGTAGGTTGCCCGAGGAAGGAGTGCCATGCGGATCGCGCTGTTCGTGACGTGTCTCGCCGATGTGCTGTTCCCCGACGTCGGCAAGGCGACGGTGGCGGTGCTCGAGCGCCTCGGCCACGAGGTGGTCTTCCCGGCCGACCAGACCTGCTGTGGCCAGATGCACACCAACACCGGCTACCAGGGCGACGCCGTCGGCCTGGTGCGCCACCACGTGGAGGTCTTCGAGCAGGCCCTGTCCGACGGCGCGGAAGCCGTGGTCGCTCCGTCGGGGTCGTGCGCCGGGTCGGTGCGGCACCAGCACGCGATGCTGGCCCGCCGCGCCGGTGACGAGGCACTGGCGGCCCGCGCGGAGGCGGTCGCGGAGCGCACGTACGAGCTGTCCGAGCTGCTCGTCGACGTGCTCGGCGTCACCGACGTCGGCGCCTCGTACCCGCACCGGGTCACCTACCACCCGACCTGCCACTCGCTGCGGATGCTGCGGGTGGGAGACCGGCCGCTGCAGCTGCTGCGCGAGGTCCGCGGCATCGACCTCGTCGAGCTGCCCGCCGCCGACTCCTGCTGTGGCTTCGGCGGCACCTTCAGCGTCAAGAACGCCGACACCTCCACCGCCATGCTCGCCGACAAGATGAGCGCGGTGCTGGGCACACGGGCCGAGGTCGTCACCGCCGGAGACGCCTCGTGCCTGATGCACATCGGCGGTGGCCTGTCCCGCCTGAAGACCGGGGTGCGCACCGTGCACCTCGCCGAGATCCTCGCGAGCCAGTCGTGAGCAGGGTCTTCCTCGGTATGCCGCGTGGCAGCGGTGGGGGCACGGTGCCCGGCCCACCGGCGGACACCGCGGTCGGGCAACTCACCGGGGACCGCGCCTTCCCGGCCGCCGCGAGGTCGGCGCTGGGGAACTCGAGGTTGCGGGCCAACCTGGCCCACGCGACCTCCACGATCCGGGCCAAGCGCGCCCTCGTCGTGGACGAGGTCCCCGACTGGGAGGCGTTGCGCGAGGCCGGGTCGGCGATCAAGGCCGACACCATGGCCCGGCTGCCGGACCTGCTCGAGCAGCTGGAGGCCAACGTGGTCGCCCGCGGTGGCCAGGTGCACTGGGCGCGCGACGCCGCCGAGGCCAACGCGATCGTCACCGACCTCGTCCGCGCCACGGGGGCGGACGAGGTGGTCAAGGTCAAGTCGATGGCCACGCAGGAGATCGGGCTGAACGAGGCGCTCGAGGCCGCCGGCATCACCGCGCTCGAGACCGACCTCGCCGAGCTGATCGTCCAGCTCGCCGGCGACAAGCCCTCCCACATCCTGGTGCCGGCGATCCACCGTGGCCGCGCCGAGATCCGCGACATCTTCGCCCAGCGGATGCCCGGGGTCGACGCCGACGCCCTCACCGACGAGCCGGCCGTCCTCGCCGCGGCGGCCAGGACCCACCTGCGCGAGGCGTTCCTCCGGGCGCGGGTCGCCATCTCGGGTGCCAACTTCGGCGTCGCCGAGACCGGCACGCTCGCCGTCGTGGAGTCCGAGGGCAACGGTCGGATGTGCCTCACCCTGCCCGACACCCTGATCACCGTGATGGGTGTCGAGAAGGTCGTGCCGACCTGGGCCGACCTCGAGGTCTTCCTCCAGCTGCTGCCCCGCTCCTCGACCGGCGAGCGGATGAACCCCTACACCTCCACCTGGGCCGGCGTCGTGCCCGGGGACGGTCCGCAGGAGTTCCACCTCGTGCTCCTCGACAACGGCCGCTCCCGCGTGCTGGCCGACGAGGCCGGCCGCTCGGCGCTGCACTGCATCCGGTGCTCGGCCTGCCTCAACGTCTGCCCGGTCTACGAGCGCACGGGTGGGCACGCCTACGGCTCGGTCTACCCCGGCCCGATCGGAGCCGTGCTCACCCCGCAGCTGACCGGGCTGACCGGCGGCGACGACCCCAACGACTCGCTGCCGTACGCGTCCTCGCTGTGCGGTGCCTGCTACGACGTCTGCCCGGTCAAGATCAACATCCCCGAGCTGCTCGTCCAGCTGCGTGCCGAGCACACCGAGGCCCACGCCGACCGCCACCGCGTGCCCAGCGCCGAGGCAGCCGCCATGAGGGCAGCGGCCTGGGTCATGGGCGACGCCGACCGGTTCGCCACCGCCGGCCGCGCCGCTGGGGCGGCGCGCCACGGCATACGCAGGGGCAGGCCGGTGCTGCCGCTGCCCCCGCCGCTGAACGGGTGGACCGCCTCCCGCGACATCCCCACTCCCCCCGCCGAGACCTTCCGCGACTGGTGGGGCCGCACCCACGGGGAAGAGTCGTGACCGCCCGCGACGTCGTGCTCGCCCGCATCCGCGGCGCGCTCGGCGACCAGCCCACTGCCCCACCCGTCCCCCGCACCTACCGCACCCGGGGCGAGCACCCCGCCGGCTCCCCCGCGCTCGTGACCCTGCTCGTCGACCGGCTGGAGGACTACCGCGCCACCGTCCTGCGGGCCACGGACAATCCGGGCGACATCGGCGCTGCCATCATGGAAACCCTTGACGCGCAGGGGATTCGGGACGCCATAGCGGCACCCGGGGTGCCCGCGGACTGGCTGCGCGGCATACCGGGCCACCGCCTCGACGACGGCACCGCCAGCCCCCGCGACCTGGACCGCACCGCGGCCGTGGTCACCGGATCGGCCCTCGCCGTCGCCGAGACCGGCACCATCGTCCTCGACGGCAGTGCCGTCTGCGGGCGCCGCGCGATCACCCTGGTGCCCGACACCCATGTGTGCGTCGTGCGTGTCGCCGACATCGTCCAGACCGTGCCCGAGGCACTGGCCCGGCTCGACCCGACGCGGCCCCTCACCTTCATCAGCGGGCCGTCAGCGACCAGCGACATCGAGCTGAACCGTGTCGAGGGTGTCCACGGCCCGCGCACGCTCGTCGTGGTGCTCGCCGGGCCCGGCCCGGAGCCCTCCTAGGCCGCGCCGCCCTCCGCAGCACCGACCTCGGCGAAGAGCAGGAGGGTCAGCCGCTCGCGCACGATGTCCGGGCCGACGGGCGGCTCGGTCGCGACGGCGACGACGTGCCCGGCGAGCTCGCCGAGGGTCGGGAACTCCTGACCCGCGAACGCCTGCATGACCAGCAGGGCCTCCTCCGGCGTGATCGCGAACATGACCGCCAGGATGCCCTTGGCCTGCTCGACCAGGGCGTCATCGACCTCCGGCAGGCTGGGTAAGGCCACCAGCTCGTGCGAGTACTCGGCGCTCACCGTTGTCTTCCTCTCTGCGGGCAGCCCGGCCCGCCATCGGGTGCGGTCCGGTGTCTGGAACCCGCCGGCGACCGTCGGCGCGGTGATCCGCGCTTACACGATAAGCCTGGCAGGGAGAACAGTTACCCCAACCGGGCCTTTCGGGGCAAGTCCTGACCAAGCGCGGCGCGCCAGCCGCTCCCTGGCCGAGGGTTGCTCCTCGATGGTCCATAATCCATGCCCGTCCGAACAGACCGTGGACGCACCACGACGTCGAGACAACCACCCCACGGCCGCTGGAGAGGAGAACCGGGGATGACGGAGACGACGGCCGCCCGGCCGGAGCTGGACGGCTCCCCTGCCCCCGACCGCCAGGCCCTGTCGCGCGAGGTCATCATCGCCGCAGCCATCGAGCACGTGGACACCGAAGGCCTCGAATCCCTCACCATGCGAGGGCTGGGCAAGCGCCTGGGAGTGGAGGCGATGTCGCTCTACCGCTACGTGGACGGGCGTGAGGACCTGCTCGAGGGGGTGGTTGACACGCTCGTGGACCAGCTCGAGGCCGACCCGGGCGACCACCTCCGTCCCGAGGACGGCTGGCAGCCCTACATCACGTGGCTGGCACACGAGGTGCGGCGGGTGGCCCTGGCCCACCCGGCGGCCTTCCCCCTCGTCGCCATGCGGCACCCCAGCGCGCCGTGGCTGCGCCCGCCGCTGCGGAGCCTGCGCCTCGTCGAGCAGTTCCTCGCGTCCCTGCAGCAGCGGGGCTTCTCCGACCAGCAGGCAGCGCGGGCCTACCGCAGCTTCACGACCTTCCTGCTCGGCCACCTCCTCCTCGAGACGGCGTCCCACCGTGCGACAGGCTCCCTCGAGGACCTCGGCGGGGTCGGTGGCACCGCGTCCCGTCACGACCCGAACGCCTCAGCGGCCGGCTACCCCACCCTGCAGCGGCTGCGCCCCCTGCTGTCGCAGGACCACACGGCCGAGGAGTTCGAGCGGGCGCTCGAGGGGCTGCTGGACCGCATGGACCGCTGGGTCAGCCAGTAGGCGGCCCGCACCCCTCACATGGCTGTCGCCCAGGCCTCGACAGGCCTGGGCGACAGCGACTCGCTCGCGGAAGGGGTGAGCCGGTCAGCGGCTCGCTGCCGGCGCCGCGAGCTGGAGCAGGGCGAACTCGGTGATGCGGACCAGGGCCGTCTTGGCCGACTCACGCTCACGCGCGTCGACCGTCATCATCGGCACGTGCGCCGAGATGGCCAGGGCCTCGCGGATGTCCTCGAGGCCGAAGCGCTGCGCGTCGTCGAACTCGTTGACCGCCACGATGAACGGCAGCTGGCGCGCCTCGAAGTAGTCGACCGCCGCGAAGCTGTCGTCGAGCCGGCGGGTGTCGACCAGGACGATCGCACCGATGGCGCCCTTGACCAGGTCGTCCCACATGAACCAGAAGCGGCGCTGGCCCGGGGTGCCGAACAGGTACAGCACCAGGTCCTCGGAGAGCGTGATGCGACCGAAGTCCATCGCCACGGTCGTGGAGGTCTTGGACTGGACCTTCTCGATGCTGTCGACGCCCTCCGACACGTTGGTCACGAGGGCCTCGGTGCGGAGCGGGTCGATCTCGGAGACGGTGCCCACGAAGGTGGTTTTGCCGACGCCGAAGCCGCCGGCCACGACGATCTTCGTCGAGGCGCTGGAGCGGTTAGAGGGCGCGAAGTCCACTGAGGGTCCTTTCGATGAGGTCACGGCGTTCGTCGGTGGAGCTGTTTTCGGTGAGGGTGGCCTGGGTTCGCACGTGACCCGCGGTGACGAGGTCACCGATGAGCACACGCGCGACACCCAGCGGGACCCCGAGCTTGGCCGAGATCTCCGCGACGGACTGCGGGTCCGAGCACAGGGCGATGATCTTCCCGGCCATGTCGCTGGCCGGCCAGGTCCGCTCACGGGCGGAGGGCTGGAGCACGATCGTTGCCTCGATGGGCAGCTCGACCGCCGCCTGGGTGCGCCCTGCGGTCAGGAAGTAGGGCCTGACCAGGTTGGGGCCCTTCGGCTCGATGATGTCCTCGGGCGTCATGGCTACCCCGACATGTGCGACCGGGCGGAGGCGTCGATCATCCGCCCGACCCGGTCGACGAGCACGGCCATCTCGTAACCGACCTGGCCGATGTCCGAGTCGGTGCCCGTGAGCGCGGCGAGGTGCGAGCCGTCACCGACGCTCATGAGCAGGAGGTAGCCCAGCTCCATCTCGATGACGGACTGGAGCACCGTGCCGCCTTCGAAGAGACGGGCGGCGCCGGCCGAGAGGCTGGCCATGCCGGAGGCGACGGCGGCCATCTGCTCGGCGCGGTCGGCCGGCAGCTGCTCGCTGGCAGCCATGGGCAGGCCGTCGGCCGAGACGAGGATCGCGTGCGAGACGCCGGGCGTCTCCGCAGCGAACTTCGACACGAGCCAGTCGTACTGGCCCTGCGTCTGGGCGGCGGTCTCAGTGGGGAACATCGGCTTCCTCTCGGTCGGGGGTTCCGTTCAGGGGGGTCTGGGAGCGAGCCGTGCTCACACCCGTCTGGTGGCGGTTCAGGCTGCGCCGGATCGACTCCGGGTCGCGGCCGGCACGGGTCTGCGGCTGGGCGCCATCGGCGGCCGCGTCGGTGCCAGGGGCCCCGCTGAGGCCTGGGCGGCGCACCGGCAGCCCCGACGCGGTGGCCGGGGGCGGGGTGCCTTCCGGGCTGGCCGCCGCCGACGGACCGCCGGCAGCAGCAGCAGGCGACCAGGACGAATCCACTTGTCCTCCATCGGAGTTGGCAAGCCAGGAGGAACCCATGGCCCGGAAGATCGGCGTGTCCTCGTGGGACGGGGTGGACGAGGGCTGGATGCCGGAGGCACCGGGTTGGCGCCGCGGCAGTCCGTTCGTGAGCGTCGGCTCCTCCGCGAGGGAGGACGCCTCCGTTGCCTGCTGCGCAGGCATCTGGGGGGCGACCGCAGGCTGGGGCGACCCGAAAGCGTTGAACGGGGTGAAGGGCTGGTCGCTCGGTGCCATGGCTGCGGCCGCGGCGCTGAATCCGGCGTCCTGGTGAGCCGACTGCCGCTCCTGGACCGCCTGGGCCGACTCGACCGGCTGGACCGGCTGGACCGGTTCGGCCGGCTGGACCGTCTCGATCGGCTGGACCGGTTCGGCCGACTCGACCGGCTGGGCCGACGCGACCGGCTCGTCCTCGGCGGGCGCACCGACGGCGGGGGCGGTGGCCTCGGAGTCGGAGTCCGTCTCAGCGTCCTTCGCCTCTGCCTCCGTCTTGGCCCGGGCCTCGGCGAGCTTGGCGCGGTGGTCGAGCCAGGCCGTGAGGTTGGCCGGCATGCGGTGCTCTTCCTCGGCCTCCGCCTCGGCGACGGCCTCCTTGCCCTTGCCCCGGCCCTTGGCCTTCGGCTCGTCGGCCTCGGCCTTGCGCGAGGGCAGCCGCAGCCAGCTGCGCTTGCCCTCGTTCGCGGCTGCGGCCTCGGCTGCGGCCTCGGCACGGGTGGCAGGGGTGCCGGTGTGCTCGGTGATACCCGTGGCCATCGGCTTGCGCATCGGCAGGCCGGTGCTCGTGCGGGGACCGTCACTCGCCTGCTCGGCTGCCTCGGCCGCAGGGGCCTCAGCCGCAGGGGCGGCGGCCGCGGGGGCCGCGCCGCGGGGGCCGCGGCCGCAGGGGCCTGGGCGGCGGGCGGAGCCGTCACCGGCGACGGGGCCGCCGCCGTCGGTGCCGTGGGAGTGGCCGGGGTGGACGCGGGGGTCACCGAGGGCGTGGTGTCGCCCTGGTCGGTGGCACGCGGGGCACCTGCTCGGCGCGAGGGCAGTCCCTTGAGGGTGCGGGCAGCCGCGTCTCCGCGGGACGATGTTGCCGGCGTGGTGCCACTGCCGGTGTGCTCGGTGACGCCACTGGCCATCGGCTTGCGGACGGGCAGGCCGTTGGGTGCCTTCGGAGCCTCAGCGGGCGCCCCGGGAGCCGCCGGTGAGGACGCCGGCGCGGCGTGGCCGTTCGGCTGCGCCGGCGCGGCGGCGGGAGCGGGAGAGCCGTTGAGCTGGCCGGCGGGAGCGGGCGACCCGTTGACCTGGCCGGCAGCGCGAGCCTCGGGCTTCTTCTTCCCGGGACGGTCGGCCAGCAGCACGCCGGGCAGGTGCACCGAGACGGTGATGCCGCTCTGGCCCACGTCGTCGTTGCGGCGCAGTCGCACACCGATGCCGTGACGCTTGGCCAGGCTGCCGACCACGAACAGACCCATGCGGCGAGCCGTGTCGGTCGTGATGTCGCCGCCGTCGGCGAGGCGCTCGTTGAGCGCCGCAAGCGTGTTCGGCGGCATACCGAGCCCGGCGTCCTTGATCTCGATGAGGACGCCGCCCTCGGAGGTGCGGGCTCCCCGGATGGTCACGCGGCTGGTGGGCGGCGAGTACGACAGGGCGTTGTCGACGACCTCGGCGAGCATGTGGATCAGGTCCGAGCCGACCGACGACAGCACGTGGTCGTCCGACGTCTCGTGCATGTCGATGCGCTGGTACTCCTCGACCTCGGAGACGGCGGCGCGCACCGCGTCGGCGACCGAGAGCGAGCGGGCGCCACCACGACGGGTGGTGGTGCCGGCGAGGACGAGCAGGGAGTCGCTGTTGCGCCGCATGCGGGCTGCGAGGTGGTCGAGGCGGAACAGGCTCTGCAGGCGCTGCGGGTCCTCCTCGTCGCTCTCGAGGCGCTCGATGAGGGTGAGCTGCTGCTCGATGAGGGAGGTGCTGCGACGCGAGAGCGTCTCGAACATGTGGCCGACCTGGACACGCAGGCGTGCCTGCTCACCCGCGAGGGTCAGCGCCTGCTGGTGGAGGTCGTCGACGGCCCGGGCGAGCTGGCCGACCTCCTCCTTGGTGTGGACCGGGATGGGCTGGAACGCCGGCGGCTCCTCGCCGTCGCGGATGCGGCGGACGGCGTCGGGCAGGCGGTGCCGCGCGATGTCGAGGGCGCCGTGGCGCACAGCCCGCAGCGGCACGAGCAGCGAGCGGAGCAGGGCCAGGACGATGACGAGGGAGGCGAGCAGGGCCAGGACGATCAGGGCGATGTTGACGAGCGCCTGGGTGCGGTGCTCGGTGGCCTGGGCCCGCAGGCTGGCCTCGAACTCGGAGAGCTGACGGTTCAGCAGCGACCCGTATGCCGTGTTGCTGCGCTCGAACGCGCCGGCCACGACGGCGAGCTCCTCCGGCGTCATCGACGTCTTCTGCAGGTAGACACCGCGGGCGGTGTTCTCGTTGACGAGCTGGCGGATGTCAGAGGTGTTCGTGACGGCCGCCTCGTCCTTCAGGCGGGTCACGAAGGAGGTCTCGGCACCGACGAGCTTGATGGCGTTCTGCGCGCCGCTCGCGTCGTCCTTGTTGGCGAAGTTCAGCTGCTGGCCGGTCATGGCGCGCTGGGCAGCGATGGTGTCCTGCAGGGCAACCAGGGTCTTCACCGACGACACGTCGTTGAGGCCCAGCTCGCCGATGATGGAGGAGACGATGCCGGCGGTGCTCGCGGACTTGTCGATCGCGACCGACAGGGCACCCGTCTGGCCGGCGGCCTGGCGAACACCCTTGCCGAGGACCAGCGCCTGCTCGGTCTTGGCGCGGACGCCCTCGGAGACGGAGGACTGCTCGAGGGCCCGGTTGACCTCCTTGACCGCGCGGTCGTAGGCGCCGGCGGAGGCCTTCAGGCCCTGCCCGCCGGGGGCGCTCGAGGCGGCGAGCCGCTGCACGGCCAGGTTGAACTCGGCCACGGGGCGCAGCAGCAGCGTGCTGTCGGCGGCGCGCGCGAAGGTGCGCTCCTGGTCGAGCTCGGTCTTCACGCGCAGGCCACCGAGCCAGAACGCCAGGAGGATCGGCGCGATCAGGGCCGCGGCCAGCTTGCGGCGCAGCGGCCACTGGGAGAACGACCACGTCACCTTGGAGGCCTGGTCGGCAGCCGACTGCCTTGGGGTCACAGCGACACCTTCCTGATGGGGTCCTGAGGGGCGAACCACGAGCCTGACGGTCGGAACCTCAAGCGAACGAAACATAGAAGCGCCAGCCACACCAGCCACAGGCCCTCGCAGGTCGCCTAGACGTTCGGTGGGGGCAAATCGACCAAAAGGACTAGGGACCTCTGGCCCAAGATTTTCCGAAGTCTTTACCGGAGCATGGGTTTCGGCCGCGCCCGGGGAGGGCATCCCGGGTCATCGCCACGACCAGCATCGCGCGCAACGGGCCGACACCCCGGCGACGTCGGCGACGCGGTGCACCTGAGAGGAACCAGACATGACAGCAACGCTGCCGACCCGGCCGTCACGGCGACACCACACGAACGGCGAGAGCCGCTGGTCCGACCAGCTGGGCCACGTGCTCCGCCCGACGTGCTTCCCCGCCCGGCAGGACGACCTGCTCGCGACGCTGATCCGGCACCACGCGCCCAGCCACCTGATGTGGCGTCTGACCTGCCTCCCCCGGACCCGGCAGTTCACCTCCCTGGACGAGGTCGTCGACTTCGTCGACCGTCACGCGACCTCCGGAACGGTCGCCGAGCCCGTCTGACGCGACGCGCGCCCAGGCGTTGAGCGCTCTCCGCGACGCGCGCGCAGACGCACGACGCGCTCAGGCGCTGCGGCGTGCCACCTCGGCTGCGGGCTCCCCGTCCACCAGCTGTGCCCGCAGCTGCCGCAGCACGCCGGCCAGCAGGCGCGAGACCTGCATCTGGCTGACACCCAGGACGCGACCCACCTCTGCCTGGGTCAGCTCCTCGACGAAGCGCAGATGGATCAGCTGACGGTCCCTCGGGCTCAGGGCCGCCAAGGCCCCGCGGAGGGCCTCCCGCATCTCCAGCGCGGTGTACTCGTCCGGCGCCTGCGCAGCCAGCTCCACACGCCCCAGGGCCGTCGCCGGGCTGTCCAGCGAGGAGGCGCTGTAGCCGGCGGAGCCCAGCTTCGCCTCGGTCACCTCAGCGGGACTGGCCCGCAGGGCCCCCGCGAGGTCGGTCAGTGTGGGCTCGCGGTGCAGCTCCTGGAGCAGCCGCTCCTCCTGGGCCACCATCCCCGCCGTGAGCTCCTGGAGACGGCGCGGGGGCCGGACCAGCCAACCGCAGTCGCGGAAGTGACGCTTGACCTCGCCGGCGATGGTGGGGGTGGCGAAGGCGGCGAAGCCGGAGCCGACCCCCGGCCGGTAGCGGCGCACGGCCTTGACCAGGGCCAGCCGAGCCACCTGCAGCAGGTCGTCGTACTCCATGCCGCGGCCCACGTAGCGGCGGGCGACGGACTCCGCGAGGCGCAGGCTCCTCAGGACCGCCTCCTCCTCGAGCGCGGCCCGGCGGACAGGGTCGGAGCACCGCCATCGTCGGAGGAGCAGCTCCTCGACCAGGTCCCCGTGCGAGGTGGCTGCGAAGGCCGCCCGAGTGCGGGGTACGGGGTGGGCCACAGCGGTCGTGGTCGGCGGCATCGCACATCCTCCGGAGTCAAGGACTGTGGCGCCGCTGCTGGACCACGAGGGGTACCTCGACAGACAAGCACCGCCTCTCCGCTCCCGCAAGCGGTGGCAGCGACCTCTTCGTCGGATCCCGTGCCGGCGCCGGTCCCGCGATCGCCTACACTCCGCCGTTGGTTGAGCAGACAGCCGCTTCAGGAACGCGTACCGCGCCCGGGGCGACTGCTCCGGTCAACCACAGGTGGAGTGCACAGATGAACGACCGGGAACCCGCCACCCGACCGCGTCGTCACGAGACGGGGCACGAGGGCGAGGCTCTCGAGGGAGCCCTGCAGGAGCCGGCTCCGGACTCGGTGGCCCGCTTCCGCTACGACGCCCTCACGTCCACCTGGTGGTGGTCGGACCAGCTGCTGGCGGTGTTCGGGCATGACCCCGCCGTCCCGGCACCGTCGCTGGAGTCGCTGATGGAGCAGGTGCACCCGGAGGACCGTGCCCTGGCCTGGAAGACCATCGAGGGTGCCCTCGCCGACGGGGCACCGTTCTCGTCACGGCACCGCATCGTCACCGCGGACGGCGCCCTGCGGCACGTCGTGGCCATCGGTGAGGGAGTCCGGGCCAACGGCAGCGTCATCGCGGTGCGCGGCTACCTCATCGACCAGACCGTCCCCCTCCGCCGGACCGTCGAGCAGGAGACGGCCGACGGGATCGCACGGTCGGTCGCCACGCGGGCCGCCATCGAGCAGGCCAAGGGCGCCCTCATGGCGACCTACGGCGTCTCGGCCGACGAGGCCTTCGAGGCGCTGCGGGCCTACTCCAACCACACCAACGTCAAGCTCAACGCGCTGGCGGCCTACGTCGTGGCCGAGCTGGTCAACCCTGCCCTCTCGCACCTGCGCCCGCAGGACAAGCTCGGCGAGATCCTGGCGGCGGTGACGGACCGTCCCGGCTTGCTGCACCGGGCGGGGCAGGGCCCCACCTAGCCGACCTGACCCGTCCGGGCGGCAGGAGGCAGCAGGCTCGGGTCACCGACGGGCCACGCCGAGGGGTCCGGGCCGAGCGCTGCCAGCGCGGCCACCTGCTCGATGGCCCACGGGGAGAGCGCCAGTGCCCCCGAACGGACCTCCTCGACGACGCTCGGCCACGCAACCCAGCGCACCTGCGCGACCTCCTCCGGGGCAGGCGACAGCGCCGTGTCCGCGGCGACCCACGCGACGAGCACGGGGCAGAGCTCGTGCTCCACCACTCCCCCCAGCTCGGCTCGGTAGCCGAACCCCGGAAGCACCAGCCTCAGGCCGGTGACGGCGAGCCCGAGCTCGTCCCGGGCCCGGCGGGCGGCCGCGCCCTCGATCGGCTCACCCGGGCCGGGGTGGCCGCACACCGAGTTGGTCCACAGGCCGGGAAACGTCGCCTTGGTGCGTGCCCGGCGCGTCAGGAGCAGCTCGCCCCTGTCGTTGAAGACGTAGAGCGAGAAGGCCAGGTGCAGAGGTGTCGCACCGTGGTGGACCTCTGCCTTGGGCGCCGTGCCGACTGCGCGACCGTCTGCGTCGAGCAGCACCACCCGCTCCTCGCTCACCGGACACGTCCCAGCTCGGCCACTGCGGCACGGAAGAGCACCGGCGCCGCGGCGGCGGCCGGGACGACGGCTCGCCGTCCCCACGCGGGCCGGGTGGCCTGCACCAGCCCGTGGGTCAGCACGGCATACCGCCACGTCACCCGCCGCCACTGCGTCTCGTAGTCCTGCGGACGGTCGCGGACCACGGCCGCCACCGCCGCCCTCGCCTGGGCCAGACCCAGCGAGATGCCTTCTCCCGTCAGGGCATCGACGTAGCCGCTCGCGTCCCCGACGAGGAGGACCCGCCCGGCGGTGCGGTGGGCGGCGCGCTGCCGCAACGGGCCCGCCCCCCGCACCGGGGTGACGGGCTGCGCGCCACGCAGCCGTTCATGGAGCTCGGGGAAGTCGGTGAGGTGCTCGTCGTAGGGTGCGCGCGTCGCGCTGAGCACCGCCACCCCGACGAGGTCCTCGCCGACGGGGGTCACGTAGGCCTCGCCGTGGCGTCCCCAGTGCACCTCGACGTGGCTGCTCCACGGCCGTATGCCGTAGTGCCGCCGGAGGCCGTAGCGCCGGGGTCCACGGCTGGTCCGGTCGAGGCCGAGGGCGCGCCGCACCGGTGAGTGCAGCCCGTCGGCGGCCAGCACGTGGCGGCCGGTGAGCGTGGCGCCCCGGGCCCCAGCGGCGTCACGGGTGCCGACGCGCACGTGGTCGGCATCCTGCTCCACCTCCGTCGCCGCGCCGACGACCACCTCGACTCCCGCCGTCATCCACCGCCTCGCGCAGCGCGCCGTGCAGCGTCGTGCGCCTCACTCCCCTGCCCCTGCCCCCGGTGAAGTCGGCCACGGCATGGCGGTGCCCACCGACGTAGCGGATGCCGGCCAGCTCGAGCCCGGGCGCGTCGACACCGAGGAAGGCCAGTGCGGAGACGGCGCCGGGCATCAGTCCCTCGCCGCAGGCCTTGTCCACCAAGCCTGTTCGCGGCTCGACGATCGTCACCGACAGACCGGAGCGCACGGCATACAGGGCGGCGGCGAGGCCGATGGGACCGCCACCGACCACCACGAGGTCAGGCATGGACCACCTCGGCGCGGAGCGCGGCGTCCTCGACGCGGATCCGCACCGCGAGGAGCCCGGCGTTCAGCACCGTGAAGAGCGCTGCCGTGACCCACGCGGTGTGCACGAGGGGCAGCGCGAGGCCCTCGACCACCACGGCGACGTAGTTGGGGTGGCGCAGCACCCGGTAGGGACCACGGGTCACCAGCGGCAGCCCGGGCACCACGATGACGCGGGTGTTCCACTGCCGGCCCAGGGTGCGGATGCACCACCAGCGCAAGCCCTGGGAGGCGACCACGAGCGCCAGCATCGTCCAGCCCAACGCGGGGAGGAACGGCCGGTCGAGCAGCCACACCTCGGCGACAGCACCCACGAGCAGCCCGGTGTGGAGCACGACCATGGCGACGTAGTGGGGTCGGCCGTGCTCGAGCCCACCGCGCGAGAACGCCCACGCCGCATGCCTTTTCGACACCACGAGCTCGGCGAGCCGCTCGAGGCCGACGGCGAGGACGAGCACGGTGAACCACGTCTGGGTCATGGCTGCTCAGGCCTCCCTGGCCCGCAGGAGCACCATCTCGAGGCAGAAGCCCGGGCCCATGGCGAGCAGCACGCCGTGGCTGCCCGGTGCCGGCGGCCGCTGCTGGAGGGTGTCGGCCAGCACGTGCAGCACCGAGGCCGACGAGAGGTTGCCGATGCGGTCCAGCGACCGCCAGGTCACGCCCAGCGCCTCGCGCTCGACCCCGAGGGCCTCCTCCATCGCCTCGAGCACCTTCGGGCCACCCGGGTGCGCCACCCACCAGCCGATGTCGTCGATGCCCAGGCCGTGGTCGGCCAGGAAGCGACCCACGTCGTCACCGACGTTGGCCCGCACCAGGTCTGGCACCTCCACACCGAGCACGATCCGCAGGCCCGAGGCGCCGACGTCCCAGCCCATGGCCCGCTCGCTGTCGGGGTAGAGACGGCTGCGGGTGGCGAGGACCTCGGGCAGGGTGGTCGCGTCGCGCCGCGCCTCGCCGACCATGACGACCGCTGCGGCGCCGTCGCCGAACAGGCCGCTGGCGACGAGGTTCGCCGTCGACGTGTCGTCGCGCTGCACCGTCAGGCTGCACAGCTCGACCGACAGGAGCACCGCGACGTCGTCGGGGTGGCCCACCAGGTGGTCGTGCACCCGGGCGACGCCGGCGGCACCGGCCACGCAGCCGAGCCCCACCAGCGGAACCCGCTTGACGTCCTCCCGCAGCCCGATCTGCGCGGCGACCCTGGCCTCCAGGGACGGCACGGCCAGGCCGGTGATCGTCGTCGACACGACGAGGTCGACGTCGGCCGGGGTGAGCCCGGCCTCGGCGAGCGCCTTCTCGACAGCCGTCGAACCGAGCTCGACCGCGACCCGGATGAACTCGTCGTTGGCCTCCCCGAAGTCCGCCAGCGCGGCATACCGCTCCAGGGGCAGGGCGAGGTGGCGGTGGCTCACGCCGGCGTTGCCGTGCAGCCGCTCGAGGACGGCACGGTTGACGCCGTGCGAGCCGAGCACCTCGGCGAAGGCCGCCGTGACCTCGGTCTGGGCGTAGCGGTGGGGCGGCAGGGCGCCGACGACGGCGGCGAGGTGGCTCACCCGGCAACCCTAGGCACAGAACACCCGGTTTCGCGGCCGGACGCGGCAGGCCGGCCCCTAGGCTCGGCGCGTGCCCGACGCCCGCGCCCTCCGCAGCCTCGTGCGTGCCTGCCATCCCGGGCCCACGGCGGCGGTCACCGCACTCACCGCCCTGCTCGCCGCCGGCGCAGGGCACTCCCTGGGCACCGGCGCGCTGGTCACGGCAGCCGTGGGCACCGGACAGCTCACCATCGGCTGGTCCAACGACCTCGTCGACGCCGCCCGTGACCGGGCCGTCGGGCGGCCCGACAAGCCGGTGGCGCGCGGCGAGGTGTCGGAACGCGTCGTCCGCGCGGCGGTGGGAGTCGCCGGCGTCCTCTGCGTCGCGCTGTCGCTCGCCTGCGGCCTGGCCTCCGCGAGCGTGCACCTCCTGCTCGGTGTCGCGTCGGGATGGGCCTACAACCTGGGCCTCAAGCGCACCGCGTGGTCGGCCGCACCGTATGCCGTGGCGTTCGGTGCGCTGCCCGCGGTCGTCACGCTGGCCCTCCCCACGCCCGTGTGGCCGGCCCCGTGGGTCATGGTGGCCGGAGCGCTGCTCGGCGTCGGCGCGCACCTCCTGAACGCCCTGCCGGACCTGGCCGACGACGAGCAGACCGGCGTGCGTGGGCTGCCGCACCGCCTGGGAGCCGACGTCGTGCGCCGGCTGGCCCCAGTGGTGCTGACGGCCGCGTCCGCCGTCGCCCTCGCCGGGCCGCCGGGACGCCCTTCACCGTGGGCCTGGGCTGTGTTCGGCCTGTGCCTCGTGCTGGCGGCCGTGGCACTGACCGCCCGGGGAAAGGCTCCCTTCGCCGCCGCGGTGGGCATCGCCGCGCTCGACGTCGTGGCGCTCGTGCTGAGCACCTGAGCGCGCACCGGGCCCCGGCCGCACGTAGCGTGGCGGCACAACCCCGCCCCACCAGGGAGGTCGACCCATGCGCGGGAAGGCTGTCGTCGTCACCGGCGCCTCGAGCGGGATCGGACGCGCCACCGCACTGCTGCTCGCCTCCCAAGGGGTCAACGTCGTGCTCGTCGCCCGCTCGCCCGAGAGCCTGGCCGAGGCCGAGCGCGAGTGCCGGGCGGTCGCCGCACCCGGCGTGCAGACCCTCGTCGCAGTGGCCGACGTCGCCGACGCCACGGCAGTCGAGGGAGCCTTCGACGCCGCGGCCCGACGCTTCGGCCGGGTTGACGGCGTGGTGCACTCCGCGGCGGTGCTCGCCTACGGCCGCTTCGAGGAGGTGCCCTCCGAGGTGTTCGACACTGCCCTGTCGGTCACCCTCGGCGGCACCGTCAACATCGTCCGTTCCGCGCTGCGACACTTCCGGTCCCAGGGTGGCGGCAGCCTCGTGGTGGTCGGCTCGCTGCTGGGCAAGATCGCCACGCCCTACATGAGCTCGTACATCACGGCGAAGTGGGCCGTGCACGGGCTCGTGCGCACCGTGCAGATCGAGACGCGCGCCGAGCCGGGCATCGACGTCAGCCTGGTGTCGCCCGGGGGCGTCAACACCCCGGTCTACCGCCAGGCCGGCAGCTACCTCGGCTGGCACGGCCGACCGCCGCCGCCCGTCGACTCCCCCGAGCACGTCGCGCGTGCCGTGGTCGCCGCCCTCGCACGCCCTCGTCGCGAGGCCTCCGTGGGCCTCGGAAACCCGCTCGCGGTGCTGGGTTTCCGCGTCCTCCCGGGCGTCTACGACGTGCTGGTGACGCCGCTCATGCGTCTCGGGGGCATCTCGCGCGACGAAGCAGCGCTCTCCCCCGGCAACGTCCTTCACCCCCAGCCGTCCGGGGAGGCCGTCCACGGACCGTGGGGCCGGCACTGGCTCCGCCCCCTCGGTGTCGGAGCGGGCGCTCTCGCCGTTGGGGCCGCCTGGCTCTCACAGCGGGCCGGCCGCCGGTGAGGTCCACGACGATCGCCGAGGTCAGCGACGGCCTCTCGGTCACGACGGCCTCTGGGGACGACGGCCTCCTAGTCGCCTCGTACTAGTACTGTCGCGCTCTCCTGACCTCGGGTCTGGTCACTGCCTGGTCACTGCCCGGTCCTGGAGGGGTCAGGCCGGCGGCGCTGTTCCCCATCCGTGCCCCACCCGGTCGACGCCATCCTCCGCTTACCCACAGGGTCGCTGTGGCGGATGCGCTGTCCACAGGACTGGTTGTGGAGCGGGCGGACTAGTCCGTTCGCGCGGGCCCGTCCGACATGCGACGGGGCGGCCCTGTCCCTGTGACTAGTCCGCGTGCGGGATGTGCGCGGCCGTCGGCCGCGCCGCGCAGGTTCGGAACGCCGCGCAGGTTCGGCCCGCCGCGCAGGTTCGGCACGTCCCGCCTCGTCAGCCGTGCCCTAGGGGCCGAGCACCGCCCACACGAACTTCCCGCCGTCGTCCGTCGGCAGCGCCCCCGACGCGCGAGCCAGGGCCTCCACGACCCGCAGGCCGCGCCCCGCGGGGGCGTCGGGCGCGCCTGCGACCCGGGTGACCGGCGGGATGGGGTTGCGGTCCCGCACGCCCACCCGGAGGCGGCCCTGGTCGGCCGCCAGGAAGATGTCGACGTCGGTGTTGGCGTGCTGGATCGCGTTCGTGACGAGCTCACTGACCACCAGCGGGCCCGACGCGAGCTGCTGGTTGAGCCCCCAGTCCAGGCAGCACCGGATCAGGAAGCGGCGTGCGTTGCGCGCGGCCATGGCTCCCGGGCCGAGTCGCAGGTGCGCGCTGGGAGGTGACCTGCGCGTCATGACCTGGGTCCAGCCGTGCAGCATCGATGAGGCGTAGGAAAGCTCCTGTGCCCCTTGCCTGCCCGCGAGGAGCCCGGCGGCCTGGCCCTCCCGGGAGGCGATCACGACGGGCGTGGCCGGCCACGGCGCGACGTGCCGGCCCGTCGACGCGAGCACGTCCAAGGCCTCCCCAGGCGTGTCGTCGAGGGGTCCGGTGAGGCTGCAGACGACCCCGCGTGGACACTCGGCCAGGGCCATCTGGATGCTGTGGTCGACCTCGTCCGCGAGGTCGTCGTACGGCGGGTCGACCTCGATGAGCCAGACGCCGCGCAGGGGGTAGGCCGCCAGCCGTCCGGAGGCACCGAGTCGCGCCGGTGCCGACCAGTTCGCCCCAGCCCAGGACCCCGGTTGCCCGTTCGGGACGCCACTTCGGTCCGCACCGCGTCCGCCAGCACGGTTCGCACCCCGCCCGGCGCGTGCCCCACCGCTGTCGGCAGCGTGGTCAGCGGCGCGGTCGGCGGCGCGGTCGGCCGCAGGCCGGGCACGCTTGCGAGGGCTGGCACCGGACCCGGCGGCGCCTGCCGAGCGTGAACGACCAGTCATCGCAGGCTCCCTGTGCCCACTCCACCGGGATCGGCGGCGGACAGCCCGCCGCCCCCCTGCGACGAGCCCGCCGGCGGTGAGCTGCTCCATGGCAACGCTACGCCGTCGAGGGCTCGGGGGCACTAGTCCAAGAGACCCCTCGGACGGCCCGTTCCCGGGCGATCCGTCGGCCCCGCTCCAGCAGCTGTCCTAGTACACGAGCCGCCGCGGCCTCGGCCATCTCACTCGGATGTTCTACAGCCGCAGGCCGTTTGGCGCGGCGCCCCATCTTCCTAGCGTCGGTACCCGAGAGCGGTGACCCCGCAGCCCGCGGTGCTCGCCGCCGGGCCACGGGGGCGCCACGCCGGAAGGGGGCCGGGTGGCCGCGAAGAGACTCGTCGTGGGCCTGACGGCGGTGGCCGTCGTCCTGAGCTGGAACTCGGCGTTCGGCGACGAGCCTGCGCGCCACGCCGCTGCTGGGCCGGTCGTCCCACCGGGTCCAGCCGGCGTCGAGTACGACCTGCTCCGTCCAAGGGCCACCATGCCGCGCATCCGCGCCACCGCCGGAGCACCACCGTCGACAGCACGACCACGGACGACCGCCACCTCCCCTCCTCGTCCGGCACCAGCGCGGAAGGCGGCGGCCTCGGGCCCTGCCACGCCCTCACGCGCGCCGTCGACCGCCACACGGCCGGCCACGACGAGCAAGCGGTCCACGGCGGCAACCCCAGCGGCCCGTCCTGCGGGAGCCCAGGTGCCTGCACCGGCTGCCGCGGGGGGCCCGACGGGCTGGCCGGCGCTCAACGCTGCCATCGCGCGCATCCCGGGTTACTCCCCCCGTGGCATCCGGTGGACCGTGAGCTCGCGCTACGGGCACTGGGGCGCCACGGACATGGCCACCGGCCAGATCTTCATCTCGCCTGCGCTGAGCCCGGGACTGCTCGACTCGGTGGTCCGTCACGAGTACTCGCACATCGTCACGGTGCGGGCCTACGGTGGCGACTGGCGCACGGCGAAGAGCGCCGCCAACGCCACCTTCGGCGGGACCGGACGCACCGGCGTCGAGCGTGCAGCCGACTGCATGGCACGGGCGCTCGGCGCCTCGTTCACCCACTACACGTCGTGCACCAGGGCGGACTGGCAGGCCGGAGCGGCCCGACTGCTCGCCGGTCGTCGCCTCTGAACCCAGCTCGGGGAATACACCCCCAGGGGGTATGGTTGTCCTGACTGGACGGAGGAGTCATGACAACCACGCGCGACGAGCACGCCCCGGCGGTGCCGGGCTACATCGACAACAAGGACGCCCAGCTGAAGCGGCTGCGCCGCATCGAGGGTCAGGTGCGTGGGCTGCAGCGGATGGTGGAGTCCGACACCTACTGCATCGACATCCTCACCCAGGTCTCGGCCGCCACAAAGGCGCTGGAGGCCGTGGCCCTGGGACTGCTCGACGACCACCTGCGGCACTGCATGGTTCATGCGGCGCAGGACCAGTCCGTGGACCTCGACGCCAAGGTGACCGAGGCCTCAGCCGCGATCGCACGTCTCGTGCGGTCCTGATCCCACAAGGAGACCCCCATGACCACCCAGACCTTCTCCGTGACCGGCATGACCTGTGGCCACTGCGTGCACGCCGTCACCAGCGAGCTCAAGGAGATCCCCGGCGTCACGGACGTCGCGGTCGACCTGGTCGCCGGCGGCACCTCGACGGTGACCGTTGACAGCGACGAGCCCGTCGAGGACACGGCCGTCGCCGAAGCCCTCGACGAGGCCGGCAACTACCAGCTCGCCTAGCCCGAACCAGGCTCCGGCAGGGGCAGGAAGGACACACCATGACCGCGCCCGTCGACCACCGGGAGCACAGCCGCACCGTGGAGCTCGAGATCGGCGGCATGACCTGTGCGTCGTGTGCCGCCCGCATCGAGAAGAAGCTCAACAAGATGCCGGGCGTGACGGCGAGCGTGAACTACGCGACCGAGAAGGCCCGCGTCGAGCTGAGCGACGACATCGCTCCCGAGGACCTCGTCGCCACCGTCGAGGCCACCGGCTACACCGCTGCCCTTCCGGCCCCTCCCCCGACCGACCATGGCCAGCCGACGACCGACCCGGCCCAACGCGCCAAGGACGAGGAGGCGGCGGCCTGGCGACAGCGCCTGGTCGTCTCCGCGGTCCTCACCCTGCCGGTCCTGCTGCTGGCGATGGTGCCCGCGCTGCAGTTCGACAACTGGCAGTGGATCTCGCTGACGCTCGCCTCACCTGTGGTCGTCTGGGGCGCCCTGCCGTTCCACCGTGCGGCGTGGACCAACCTGCGGCACGGTGCCACCACGATGGACACGCTCATCTCGGTCGGCGTGGGCGCGGCATACCTGTGGTCGCTGTGGGCCCTGCTGTTCACCGACGCCGGCATGGCCGGCATGCGGATGCCGTTCGAGCTGCTGCCGAGCCGCTCCGAGGGCGCCGCGAACATCTACCTCGAGGTCGCCGCGGCGGTGACGACCTTCATCGTGGCGGGCCGCTACTTCGAGGCCCGCGCCAAGCGCACCTCCGGCGCCGCGCTGCGTGCCCTGCTCGACATGGGCGCCAAGGACGTCGCCGTGCTGCGCGACGGTCCCGACGGATCGGTGGAGTCGCGTGTGCCCATCGGTCAGCTGGAGGTTGGCGACCAGTTCGTGGTCCGCCCCGGCGAGAAGGTCGCCACCGACGGCACCGTCGTGAGCGGCACCTCGGCGATCGACGCCTCCATGCTGACCGGCGAGTCCGTGCCGGTGGAGGTCGGACCGGGTGACGCCGTCGTGGGTGCCACCGTCAACGCGGGTGGCCGACTCGTCGTCCGAGCCACTCGCGTCGGCTCCGACACGCAGCTCGCGCAGATGGCGCGGCTCGTCGAGGAGGCGCAGAGCGGCAAGGCCGAGGTCCAGCGCCTCGCCGACCGCGTCTCGGCCGTTTTCGTTCCCATCGTGATCGGGCTCGCCCTGGCGACCCTCGCGGCCTGGCTGCTGACCGGGCACTCCCCCACCGCCGCGTTCACGGCCGCCGTGGCCGTGCTGATCATCGCGTGCCCGTGTGCGCTCGGTCTCGCCACCCCGACCGCGCTGCTCGTCGGCACGGGCCGCGGGGCCCAGCTCGGCATCCTCATCAAGGGCCCACAGGTCCTCGAGTCCACCCGACGGGTCGACACCGTCGTGCTCGACAAGACCGGCACGGTCACGACCGGCCACATGGGTGTGTCGGCGGTTCACCCGGCCCCGGGCGAGTCGGCCGACGAGGTCCTCGCCATCGCGGGTGCCCTCGAGGACGCCTCCGAGCACCCGATCGGGCGGGCGATCGCGAAGCACGCCAGCGAGAAGGGCATCGACCTGGCTCCCGTGGAGGATTTCGCCGGGCATGGCGGCAACGGCGTCTCCGGCGTGGTCGAGGGCCACGCCGTCATGGCCGGCCGGCGGTCCTGGCTCGCTGGCGAGTGGTCCGTGGCCGCCCCCGCAGAGCTCGTGGTCGTCGCCGAGGACGCCGAGTCGCAGGGGCAGACCCCCGTGTGGGTGGCCTGGGACGGTGCCGTGCGCGCCGTGGTCGTGGTCGCCGACACGGTCAAGGACACCTCCGCCGAGGCGGTGGCCGAGCTGCGCCGGCTCGGTCTGCGCCCCGTCCTGCTGACCGGCGACAACCACCGCGCCGCCCGGGCCGTCGCCGAACGGGTCGGCATCGAGGTCACCGACGTGATCGCCGAGGTGCTCCCCGCCGACAAGGTCGACGTGGTCAAGCGCCTCCAGGACGAGGGCGCCATCGTCGCCATGGTCGGCGACGGCGTCAACGACGCGGCCGCGCTCGCCCAGGCCGACCTCGGCCTGGCCATGGGCACCGGCACCGACGTCGCCATCGAGGCCTCCGACCTCACGCTGGTGAGCGGAGACCTGCGATCGGCCCCGGACGCGATCCGCCTTGCCCGCGCCACCCTGCGCACCATCAAGGGCAACCTGTTCTGGGCCTTCGCCTACAACGTGGCCGCGCTGCCCCTCGCGGCCCTCGGCCTGTTGAACCCGCTCATCGCCGGCGCCGCGATGGCCTTCAGCTCGGTCTTCGTGGTGAGCAACAGCCTGCGTCTGCGGGGGTTCGACCCCAGCCGCTGACCACGTGGTCGCGGAGAAGGCGCCCCGGCGACCGATGTCGCCGGGGCGCCTCCTCCGGTCGGGGCGACCTCCGGGGTCAGCCTGCGTCCGGTGACGGATCTGCTGTCGCCCCGGTGGGGTGGGACCGCTCCTCCTCGGCAGGGACCGGCCGCACCCCGAGGAGGTTGTCGACCTGTTCCTGGCTCAGTGTCTCGGGTGACGCGCTGGCAACGTCAATGACGTCGGCGAGCAGCTCGATCTCCGACCCGAGGTCGGCGTCCGTGAGCTCGGGGTCCACCGGCATGGTCACCATGCCCGCTCAACGGCCGGGCCGCGGCGGCGGTTACGGGCACGCACGGCACCGCCTGCTCGGGACCTCCCATTTCACCCGAACGGCTGATGGGGTACCCCGCGGTTCGGCTGAGGCGGCCTGGCCGCTGGACGCTGGACGCTGCAGCAGCAGAACACCGCCCGCTCGCCGGTGCACAGGACCTTCCTCCCTGTTCCGCGTGGACGCCCGGCCACACCGTGGTGTCGTGACCTCGTTCCCACGGCCGCTGCAGGCGCAGCCGCCCCTGCCGCGGCGGGCGGCGTGGCGCGCCGTGCTGCGGTGTGTCGTCACCACGGCCGGCATGCTCCGGCGCCGGGAGGTGCACCAGCCGGTCGAGCGGGTCGGGCTGGAGCTGCACTTTGCGGACGGGACGACCGGGCGCGTCTACCGCGAGACCGCCGTCGACGCCTCGCCCCTCGACCCCTGCGTCCTCGTCGTCTCCTTCCGGCTCAGGCTCGTCCGTGGCCCGGCACACCCGGCGTTCCGGATCGAGAGCCTGCTCAACACGCCGCTGTTCGTGGGCTTCCCCGGCTTCGTCTCCAAGCTGTGGCTGTCCCACGACGAGCGCGACCTGTACCGCGGGCTGTACGAGTGGGACGACCCCTCCTTGGCCGAGAGCTACGCCCGCTCGCTGTGGCGCGTGCTGGAGCTGGTCTCCGAGCCGGGCTCCATCGACTACCGGGTGCTGCCGGGGGTGCGTCGTGACGCGGCCCTGGCCGACCCCGACCTGCTCGACGGCTACGCGGCAGCCGACACCGTCGGAGGCTCGTGGTGGCGCCTCGTGGCCGCCTGACGCCCGACGTCGACGTGCTGGTGGTCGGAGCCGGTCCGGCGGGGTTGGCCACCGCCCTCCAGGCGCGAGCCCACGGGGCCACCGTGCGCGTCGTCGAGCGCCGCCCCGACCCGTTCCGCCCGTCCCGCGCCATGATCGTCCACCCCCGCACCCTCGAGGGGCTGCGCCCCCTGGGCGTCGCGGAGCGGGTGCTCGCCGCCGGCGACCGGGCACCCCGCGCCCAGCTGTACCTCGGCTCGCACACCGTCTCCGCCCAGCTGGCCGACGTGGCACTGGCCGACACGGCATACCCGCACCTGACGATGGTCCGGCAGATGGACGTCGAGGAGGCCCTCGCAGAGACAACGCGGGAGCGCGGCATCGAGATCGAGCGCGGCACCGAGCTGGTGACCGCCACGGCCGGCCACGCGATGGCGCGCGCGACCCTGCGGACGGGTGAGCGGGTCACGGAGACCACGTGCCGTTTCGTGGCCGGGTGCGACGGCCAGGCGAGCACTGTGCGGGCCGTCATGGGCACCGGCTGGCACGGCGGCCCCTACCGCGAGGAGGTCGTCCTCGCGGACGCCGAGCTCGACGGCGACCTCGCACCCGGGGTGCTGCACGTCGCGGCCGGGCGCCAGGGCCTGGTCTTCGTCTTCGCGCTCGGCGAGGGCGCCACCTGGCGGGTGCTGGCCACCCGACCCACCGGCGGCGACGACCTGCCGTTCGGGCAGCCCGGTCCGGCGGTGCCCGCGGAGGAGCTGCAGGCGCTCCTCGACGGCGCAGGCCTGTCGGCGCCGCTGGTCTCGCTGCGATGGTCCGCCGTGGTGCGGCTCCAGCACCGCCTGGCGCAGACCTTCCGCCAGGGCCCGTTCTTCCTCGTCGGGGATGCGGCCCACACGCACTCTCCCGCCGCCGCGCAGGGCATGAACACCGGCATCCTCGACGCCCTCAACCTCGGCTGGAAGCTGGCCTTCGCCGCCCGGGCGGCAGCCGGCGGCAGACCGGTGTCCGCGCTGGCGCCGCTGCTCGACTCCTACGCCCTGGAGCGCCGGCCGGTTGCCCGGGAGGTGCTCGCCCTCACCCACCTCGTCTTCTTCGCCGAGGCGTCGACCAACCCGCTCGCCGCCGCCCTGCGCGGGACGCTGGTACCGCTGGCGGCGCCGGCCATCCCGTTCGTGCTGCGCCAGCGGCTGCCGATGGCCGGCGTCGTGCGGGTGCTCTCGCAGCAGTGGGTCCACTACCGACGCAGTCCCGTGTCGGTCGACGGCGGCCGCGGACGGCGCGGGCCCCGCGCCGGCGACCGCCTCCCCGACTCCGCCGTGACGTGCGGCGCCCACCGCACCCGGGTGCACGAGCTGACCGCGACTCCCGGGGTCCATGTCCTGCTCCAGCGCGACGCCGTGGAACCATCCGGTGTCACGCCGGGCTCGCCCGTCGCGGTGCACCGAGTCGACAGCTGGCTCGGCAGCGGCCTGCTCGCGATCCGTCCCGACGGCCACGTCGGGCTCCGGTCGGCCGACGCCGGTGACGGCCGACTCGCCGGTTGGCTGGACCTCGTCGCCGCGGTGTGAGCAGCCCTGCGCCGCAAGCCTTCTGGAGCACTCCCCTCGGCGACGAATGGTATGCCGGTGCGTCGCCGGCATACCGCGTCTCCGGCTTCCAGCCGCGTGCGATCCGGCCGCGTGAGATGCGTTCGGGTCAGATCCAGCCGCGACGCTTGAACAGCGCGTAGAGCGTGACCGCGAGGACGCTGATGACGACCATGCTCGCCACGAAGCCCGACGTCTTGCCGATGCCCGGGTAGGCGACGTTCATGCCGAACCACCCGGTCACCGCCGTCGGTACGGCGATGATGGCCGCCCACCCGGTGAGCTTCTTCATGACGACGTTCAGCCTGGTGTCCTGGAGGGCGAGGTTGGTCTCGAAGACCGTCGTGACCATGTCGCGGAGGGACTCCGTCCACTCCGACGCGCGGAGCACGTGGTCGTAGAGGTCGGTGTACCAACCTCCGAGGTCGCCCTGGTCGCCACCGAGCTCCGTCTGGTGGCGCATGACGGTGTTGACGACCTCGCGCATCGGCAGGACCACGCGCCGCAGCTGCACGAGCTCCTTGCGCAACCGGTAGGTGTGCTCCTGCAGCTCCCGGCCCCCGCCGACGTCGTCGAACAGCGCGTCCTCGAGCGCCTCGATCGCGTCGTCCATGGCCTGGATCGTCTCGAAGTGCCCGTCGACGACGACGTCGAGCAGGCCGTGCAGCAGCGCGCCCGAGCCCTGCTTGACGAGGTCGGGGTGGTCGCCCCACCGGCGGACGACCTCGTCCATGTCGAAGCGGTCGTCCGGCCGCACGGTGACCACACCGCCGGGCAGCACGAAGACCGAGAGGCGGTGCAGCTCCAACCGGGACTCGACGTTCCCCCGCGGGGAGTCGCCGCCGAGCACGAGCCTGGTGCCGTAGGTCGTCACGAACGTGTGGGTGGCGTGCCGGGTGGCTTTCGGCCGCTCTCCGGACGTGACGGCGTCCTCCACCGCGTGCGGGTCGAGCACCAGCTCGTCGGCGAGCGTGTCGAGGCGCTCGTGGCTGGGGCCGCAGAGGTCCACCCACACCAGGCAGCCCTCGTCGCGCAGGTGGTCGGAGAGCGCCTCGAGCGGGAACCCCTCCACCACCTCGCCCGACTGGCGCCACAGCATCGTGCGGACGCTGCCGGCGGCCCCGCCGTTCACCGGTGCAGCTCCGGGCCGTGCGAGCAGCACTCCGGCAGCTCGGCGTGCAGCACCTCGATGGCGCGCATCGCCTTCTCGATGAACCGCGGCGACGACTCGATGACGAACCGGCGGGGGTGTGAGGACCAGGCCTGCAGGATGCGCTCGTCGATCGCTGCCGCGGCAGCCGCGGTCTCGGTGCGCAGCGGGTTGCGGTGGTTGTAGCGCCCCGCCGGCGGCGTCCGCAGGTGGATCACGGCGTCGTAGCGGGCCAGCTCTCGCTGGGGGTCGGTGTGCAGGTTGCTCCAGAACTCCGCGGGGTCCCCCGGCCAGTAGGCCACGCCGTCGACCGTCCCGCGGTCGCACAGGACGATGGCCGGCCGGTGCGCGTCGCCGACCGCCTCCAGCTCGCGCTGGACGTGGAAGATGGCCCGCTGCGCCGCCTGGCGACAAGGCGGGTCGTCCTCCCTGGGGAAGCCGCCCCCGAAGACGACCCCCGCCGACTCCGGGAGGATGTGCACGTGGCGGCACACCGCGTGGCGCACGAGCTCCAGCAGGGCGGTCTTTCCGGCGCCCGGGCCCCCGGTCACGACGACGCGACGTGGCGTGTGCTCGCTGGTGCAGGAGCAGGCCACCGTCATTGCGGCTTCCTTACTGCGTGCGGCGCACCGCGAGGGCCGCGACGTCGTCGTCGTGCCCCGGCACGCGCAGGCGGGCCACGAGGTCGTCGAGGCCGGTGACCAGGGTGGGCTCCACCAGGTCGGGCAGGGCGTCGTGGACCCGCCGCATCCCGGCGTCGATGTCCTCGTCGCGCCGTTCGATGAGTCCGTCGGTGAAGGCGAGCAGGGTGTCACCCACGAGGAAGGGCACCCGGGTCTGGGTGCGCCGCTGCCGGCCGGTGCCGAGGGGGGCGCCGTCGGCGTACGGCAGCTGCTCGGTGCTCAGGTCGCTCCGGAGGATCACGGCGGGAGGGTGACCGGCGTTGGTGACCAGCAGCTCGTCGTGACGGGGGTTGAGCACCATGTAGAGCAGGGTGACCAGCTGCTCGGTGCCGTAGCGGGTGAGCATGAGGTCGAGGTTGCGCAGGACGGCCTCGGGCGACGGGTCCACCGCCGCGTAGGCCCGCACGGCCGAGCGCATCTGCGCCATCGCCGCGGCCGCCTGGACACCCCGGCCCATGACGTCGCCGACGAAGACAGCCAGCCGTCCGCCGCCGATGGGGATGGCGTCGTAGAAGTCGCCTCCGACCTCGGTGCGCCCCGAGGGGCTGTAGTGGCTGGCCAGCTCCCACCCCGGCATGGAGGGCAACGCCTCGGGCAGCACCGCCTGCTGCAGCTCCACCGCGGCGGCCAGCGTCTGGCTGTGCAGCTCGGAGTTGTCGATCGCCACCGCGGCGCGGCGGGCGAGGTCCTCGGCGAAGGCGACGTCGTCCGGTCCGTAGTGGCGCTCGGACTCGGCTGCCACCCACGTGATGACGCCGAACACCTTTCCCCGCGCAGCAAGCGGCACGGTCAGGGCGCTGCGGAGCTTGAGGTCGCGGGCGATCTGCAGCTGCTCCTCGTCGACCGCCGTGGCGACGAGCATCTCGTCGGTGACCTCGGGGATGAGCAGGGGGCGGGCCGTCCGGATGACCTCCCACGGGCCGACCGGTGAGTCCGGGTCCGGCGGGTAGCGGTCCTGCAGGGACTGGGCCAGCGCCACCTTCGCGGGGTCGACGTGCGCGACGGCGACCCGGTGGAGGCGGGTGCCCTCGACCACGTCGATGGCACACCAGTCGGCGAACCTCGGCACGGCGAGCTGGGCCACCCGGGCAAGAGTGGTCTCGTAGTCCAGGCTGCTCGCGAGCTCCTCCGCGGCGTCGGCGAGGAACTCCAGCTTGGCGCTCTGGGTCTCCGCCTCCTGCAGGGCGTTGAGGCGCTCCAGTGCCTGCGCGCAGGTGTCGGCGACGATTTCGAGGAACTCCAGCTCCTCTGACGCCAGCTGCCGGTGCCCTTGGAAGGAGAACCCGATCGCGCCCATGGTGCGGTCCCCGCCCCGAAGTGGGAGGGCCACGACAGACTGTTCCCCCTTCAGGGTGCCGACCAGGTCAGGGAAGCGCTCAGCCAGGGCCGCCAGGCCCACGGCGGTCACGGCCCGCCCGGTGCTGACCGCAACGCTGGAGGGCGTCGCGGTGCTCAGCGGGTAGCGGCTCCACCGGCGGGCGTCCTCCGCCGCGAGGCCGCGGAGACCGATGATGCGCAGGGCGTCGTCGCCGTCACGGAGCGTGAGCGAGGCGATGGGGGCTCCCACCGCGTCGGCGGCGTGGGTGACGATGATCTGGTTGACCGCGTCGACGGAGTCGGCGAGGGCCAGCTCGGAGCTGACGCGGGCCAGGCGGGCCAGGCGAGCCAGGCTGTCCGAGGTCGGCTGGCTCCCCGCCGCAGGTAACACGCACAGCAGGCCCACCGTCGCCCCGTCGCGCCACACCGGGCTGAGGGAGACCTTGGTCAGGCGGGGCCCAGCGGGGGTGGCCAGCGTCACGCTGCCCGACCACGTCGACCCGCCGAGCACCTGGGCGACCACCTCGGACAGGCGCGCGCCCTCCGGCTCGTCGAACACCCGGCCCACCAGGTCGGCGCCCGCCTGCTCAACAGCGTCACCGAGCAGGAGCCGGGCGGCACGGTTCGCGTAGGAGACCCGCCCCGTGAGGTCGACGAGCAGCGCCGCGTCGTCGAAGGCGTCGAGGAGGCGCGGCTCGCCAGGCCAGGAGTCGGGCCGGTCGCCACTCACAGGCCACATCATCACAGTCCTCCGAACACCCGGGGAGGCTTTCGGTGGAAAGCCTCCAGCCCAGGTCGACGACTCAGGGGCGGGACCCCCCGGCTACGCGGACGCAGCTGCGCGCTCCTCGTCTCGCAGGACTTCCTGGGTGAGCAGCTCCGGCGCGGCCGGGCGCTGCAGGTGGAGCACGAACTGGTACGCGAACAACGTGGGGCGCAGTGAGACGCTGACGCGGTCGGCCCGTCGCAGCAGCCGGGTGCCCAGCGAGCCACCGTCGCCCGCGAGCACGTCGAACGGCAGCCCGACCTCGCTGTGCCGGCGCACCTCGAAGCCCGCGTTGCGCAGCATCCGCGTGAGGCTCTTGCGGGTGAAGAAGCGGTAGTGCGTCTTGTCGAGGATGCCCCGTTGGTCGTAGTCGAAGATGCCGAGCACGCTGCGACCCCGCGGGTACCAGTGGCCGAAGTTCGGCACCGACACCACGAGGCGGCCGTCCGGCTTCATGACGCGCTGGACCTCCCCCAGGAGGTCCTCGGGCCGCCGCAGGTGCTCCAGCACGTCGGCGGCGATCACCACGTCGAAGCCGCTACCGACCTCCGCCGGGATGCCGTCCTCGAGGTCGCCCACCGCGAACTCGTCGACGCGCTCGAGGGTCTCGGGGAACGCCTCGCGGTCGACCCCGGTGACCCGGTGCCCGAGGGCGCGGACGCGCTCCGAGAGCAGCCCGCTGGAGCAGCCGAGGTCGAGCACCTTCGACGGCGGCAGGTCGGTGAGGAAGTCGAGGATGCGGTGGTGCGAGCTGCCCTCGCCCTCCTTGAGGTTGTACTCGGCGTCGACGCTGCCGTACTCGCCGCTGGTGAACCCCATCTTGCCGAGGCGGTAGCGGACCACGTCGCGCGAGACGTCGCGGGCGTAGCCGAGGCCGTTGACGTAGCAGACCTCGTCGCCGTAGTAGGTGGGGATCGGCACCTCGACGATGCGCTTCCCCGCCTCGATGAGCTGGATGATGATCTGGGTGTCGAAGTTGAACCCGTCGGAGTTGCGGTCGAAGGCGATCGACCGCAGCGCCTTCGTCGAGTACGCGCGGTAGCCCGAGTGCCACTCGGTCAGCTCGGCGCCGGCCAGGGCGTTTTCGAAGCGGGTGAGGACCTTGTTGCCGACGTACTTGTACAACGGCATACCGCCCCGGCGCGCAGCGCCGTCGGTCATCATCCGCGACCCGAACACGGCGTCGGCCTCGCCGCGCACGAGCGGAGCGACGATGTCGCCCAGGCACTCGGGGGCGTACTGGCCGTCGCCGTGCAGGAGCACCACGACGTCGAGGTCGTGCTCGATGGCGAGTCGGTAGCCGGCCTTCTGGTTGCCGCCGTAGCCGAGGTTCTTCTCGTGCCGGATCACGGTGATGGGCAGCTCGGGCGCCGACTGCTGGTAGCCGAGGGCCACCAGGTGCGTCGCGTCCCGGCTGGCGTCGTCACAGATGATGATCTCGGCGACTCGGCTGCGGAAGTCCTGGGGGATGCGGTCGAGCACGCTGGCCAGCGTGGTGACGGCGTTGTAGGCCACCACGAGGATGCCGATGCGCGGCTCGCGAGGGGTTTCCGACAGGGGCGTCTCGTGGCTCTGGGTGGAGGTCACCACGGCAGCATAGACACAGCACCCCTTCGATAGCCTCCACACCATGACACAGGCGCGTCAGGGTTCAGTGGGGGCAGCGACGGGCGCCTCCTCCGGCAGCACCGAGGGCGGGGTGGCGACGGGCGCCTCCTCCGGCAGCACCGAGGACGGAGCGACGACGGGCACCCCCTCCGGCAGCACCGAGAAGGGGGCAGCGCCGGAGCGGGCCGACGCACGGGAGGCGTCCGCGACGAACCCGGCCGCCTCCTCCGAGGACCGGACGCGGACCGCCACCCCCCGACGCAGGTCGTGGGCGGGGTTCACGCTCGACGGCCTGGCCGCGGTGGTCACGTGGCTGGTGGCCACTCCCCTCGCCGTGTGGTTGGCCTGGGCGTGGGACCTCGACCCGTTCACCGTCGCGGGCGTCGTCATGCCGGTGGGCGTCGGAGCGCTGGCAGGCGGCATCGTCCTCGCGCTGGTGCTGCACCGGTACTCCGACGTGCTCGTCGGCGTTGCCATGGGCGTCTACGCCTCGTGGATCGCCCTGACCATGGCCACCACCCTGCACGGCACGCCGTACGGCTTCGGCCTGCTCGCCGGTGACGCCGGCCGCTTCGTGGCCCAGGCCAACAAGTACATGTACACCTCGGGGTCCGCGGACTCGTTCGTCAAGGGTCTGCCCAGCGAGTACCCGCCGCTCTACCCGTGGGTCGTCGGGCACGTGGCGCGCCTGCTCGACAAGCCGGCGTGGCAGCTCTTCGGCGAGATGCAGATCCTGGTCATGTCCATCGGCGTCGTGCTCGCCTACGTGTTCTGGCGCCGCCTGGTCACCGCGCCAGTGGCGTTCGCCCTCGTGGGCCTCACACCCCTCGTCTTCCGCGAGCCCAGCAAGGACTACGAGTTCATCGCCCTGCTCGTCTACGCGCCCTGGGTCATCATGACGTTCGCCGGCCTGCCGCGCCGCAGGGGCGGCCTGCACTGGCTGTCCGCCGGGATCATCGGCGGCCTCCTGGTGCTCACCTACCAGGCGTGGCTGATGTTCTCGGCCCTCGGCCTGGCCGCGCTCATCCTCCTGACCCTGCGCGCCGCGCCGTCGAAGGGCCGCTACCTGCTGCACCTGCTCGGCGTCGCCGCCACGGCCTTCGTCGTGGCCTCGTGGTACGTCGTTCCCCTCGTCACGACGATGGTCAGCGGCGGGCAGAACCGGCTCAGCGACTTCTGGATGTCGGGCGCCATCGTCGACCGGCCGGTGGTGTTCCCGTTCCTCCAGCCCACCGTGGTGGGTGTCATCGCCCTCACCGGACTGTTGGGGATGGTGTGGTACCGCCGCACCACGTTCTGGGCCCAGCCGCTGCTGCTCATCCTGGTCAGCTGCTACGTCTACCGGGTCCTGTTCCTGCTGCGGACGGCCTTCGACAACCACACCGGCTACCTGCAGTACACCGAGACCCTGATCTCCATGGTGCTGCTGACGGCCGGCGTGCTGACCACGGCCGAGGCAGCGCCGGCGCTCTGGCGGCGGCTCCGCACGGCATCCCTCGCAGCCGCGGCGCCCACCGCTTCCGCGGCTCCCGCCGCCTCCGCGGCACATCGCGTCCCCTCCACGGCCCTGCCGGCGCCGGCCACACGGCGCACGCGCGCGGTCGTCACCACCGCGGTCGCGCTGCTCGTGGCGTATGCCGGGATGCAGGGCTGGGCGGACTGGACGCCCGGCCCCCGCGGGGTCAGGGACTCGGTGAAGGCGGCGGGAGGCGTGACCCGCGGCACCGACGCCCACGCCGAGCCGCTCCCCGACGGCAGCTACCCGCAGTACGCCCCGCCGAAGGAGTACCTGCACCCGTGGGTGCCGATCCGTCCGGTCGAGAAGGTGGTCGAGAAGCAGCTGGGCAAGGACGCGCGGCCGGTGGTGCTGGCCTACGACCAGCGGTTCTTCGCCTTCCTGCCCTGGTACGGCTACACCGCCACCGACCGCGTCTCGGCCAACAGCCTCCTCCGGTGGGACGACCGCTACGCCGAGCTCCAGAAGCTGGCGCGCGTGACCGACCCGGCGCAGTTCGCCCAGGCCTCGCGCGAGACCGCGTTCGGGCCCATCGACGTCTTCGTCCTCAAGCGGGCGTCGGGTGACCGGTACCGGTGGAAGGACGTCTTCTTCTCGGCCAAGGCCTTCGACCCGGCCACCTTCCACGTCCAGCGGCTGCCGTCCAACGTGGTGGTCGCGGTCCGCAAGCCCTGACCCGGGGCCGCGTCGGGCTTGCGGTGGTATGCCGTGCAGCCGGCTCCCACATGCTGGGCCGATTATCACCCACCGTTATGGGTCATATAACGTTCAATCCATGCAGATCGCACGAATGTCGCCGCTGTCGTCGGCCGTGCGACGCGCCCTGCGCTGCTGTCGCTAGCCGCGGCGCCGGCTGCTCGCCGGCCTGCGGCCACTGACGCACCCCACCCCCTGCCCCCTGGCGCCCTGCGCGGTCGGTCCCGGCCGCCCGCGCTCCCGCCTGCCTGCCCGCCTGCCCCCTTGCACGAGAAGAGAGACCCATGACGCTGCGCCCCCGCCCCCGCACCCTCGCCGCCGCCACCGCCGCCGTGGCCGCCCTCGCCCTCACCGCGTGCGGTGGAGGCTCGTCGGCTGCCCCGGGGGGCAAGGACGGCAACCCCTACGACCTCCAGCAGCCCGGCGTGCTGCGGACGGGGACCCTCACCGACGCCCCGCCGAACGTCTACCTCAAGGATGGGAAGTACACCGGCTTCGACAACGACCTGCTGGTCGCGGTGGCCGCGAAGATGGGCCTCAAGGTGGAGTTCGTCGGCACGGAGTTCAGCTCGCTGCTGGCCCAGGTGAAGACGCGCAAGTTCGACGTCGGCTCCTCGTCCATCAGCATCACCGACGCCCGCAAGAAGACCGTCGACTTCACGAACAAGTACGACTTCGGCTTCCTCGGCCTCGACGTCCCGAAGGGCTCGGCCGTCAAAGGTTTCGACGACCTCGAGGGCAAGCGGGTCGCCGTCGTCCAGGGCACCGTGCAGGACGACTATGCGACGACGAAGGGCCTCAACCCGGTCCGGGTCCCCGACTACAACGCCGCCCTGAACCAGCTGAAGTCCGGTACCGCGGACGCCTGGATCACCCCCGCGGAGATCGGCGAGAAGACGGCGGCCGACTCCGGCGGCAAGGTCGTCGCCGTCGACAAGCAGCTCCAGCCCGGCGGCATGGCCTTCGCGGTGGCGCAGCAGAACGACGCCCTGCGCGAGGCCATCAACAAGGCCCTCGACGAGGTCGTCGCCGACGGCACCTGGGCACGCCTGCAGGAGCAGTACTACCCCGGCCGGGAGATCCCGGCGGACTTCAAGCCCGGCAGCGGCACCGTCGCCATCGGCGCTGCGAAGTAACCCGAACACGGACAACGTCCTGACGTCACCGAGAGGAGGGCCGGGTGGAGATCCTCGGCACCCTGTGGTCGACCTTCTTCGACCTCGAGTCCATGCGGGCCGCCCTGCCGGAGCTGCTCCGGGTGGGCCTGCGCAACACGCTCGTCCTGGCCCTCTTCTCGGCCGTCATCGGGACGGTCCTCGGGATGGCGCTCGCCGTCTGCGGACTCTCCCGCAGTCGGTGGCTGCGCTGGCCGGCCAGGGTCTGGACCGACATCTTCCGGGGGCTACCGGCCGCCGTGACGATCCTGCTGATCGGTGTCGGGCTCGCACCGGTGGGCCTGGAGATCTGGGGACCCAACCCCTACCCGCTCGGCATCCTGGCGCTGTCGCTGATCGCCAGCGCCTACATCGGCGAGATCTTCCGGTCGGGCATCCAGAGCGTCGACCCCGGACAGCTCGAGGCCGCGCGAGCCCTGGGCTTCAGCAGGCCCGCCGCCATGTGGCTGGTGGTCATCCCGCAGGGTGTGCGACGCGTGCTGCCGGCGCTGGTGAACCAGTTCATCGCGCTCATCAAGGAGTCGTCGCTCGTCTACTTCCTCGGCCTGCTGGCCAGCCAGCGCGACCTGTTCCGCATCGGCCAGGACGCCGCGGCCAACACCGGCAACGAGTCGGCGCTGGTGCTGGCGGGCCTGTTCTACCTCGCCATCACCGTGCCGCTGACGCACGCCGTCAACGCGATCGACCGGCGCCTGCGTGAGGGCCGCCGGGCTGACGGAGCCGACCACGACCAGGAGCCGGACCTCCCACCCGTGGCCCTGACCCAGGAGGCGCATTGAGCACCACCCACACCTCCCCCGCGACCCGTGCCCCCGCCGGCGTCGGCGTCGCCACCCGCGACGTGCACCTGGCGTTCGGCATGAACCGGGTCCTGCGCGGCGTCGACCTCGACGTCGAGGCCGCTACCACCGCGTGCGTCATCGGACCGTCCGGGTCGGGCAAGTCGACGCTGCTCCGCGTCGTCAACCGCCTCCTGGAGCCGGACCGCGGCGACGTCCTCCTCGACGGCCGCAGCGTCCTCGCGGACAACCCTGACGACGTGCGACAGCGCGTCGGCATGGTCTTCCAGCACTTCAACCTGTTCCCCCACAAGAGCGTTCGCGCCAACATCACCCTCGGCCTGACCCGACTCAAGGGCTTGTCGAAGGATGAGGCGGCCGAGCGGGCGCTGCACCACCTCGAGCGGGTGGGCCTGGCCCACAAGGCCGACGTGCGCCCCGGCAACCTCTCCGGTGGCCAGCAGCAACGGGTCGCCATCGCCCGGGCCCTGGCCATGGAACCCGAGGTCATGCTCTTCGACGAGGCGACCTCGGCCCTCGACCCCGAGCTCGTCAAGGGCGTGCTGGCCACCATGGCCGATCTCGCCGCCGGCGGCATGACGATGCTCGTGGTCACCCACGAGATGGGCTTCGCCCGGTCGGTGGCGGGCCAGGTGCTCTTCATGGACCAGGGCCGTGTGGTGGAGTCCGGTGCGCCGGAGCGGGTCTTCGAGGCACCGGAGAGCGAGCGGCTGCGGCAGTTTCTGTCAAAGGTGCTCTGACTGTCGAAGGTGCTCTGACTGTCCAAGGCTCTGACCGTCGAAGGTGCTCTGAGTGCCCACCCTCAGGCGAGGACTGCCGCGGGCGCCGGGAAGGGCGTGCTGTTGGCCACGGTGAGCTGGCGGAGCGTGTAGCGGCGCAGGGCCGTCAGCGCGCGCCGGTCGAGGCGCTCGCACACCCAGTCCCAGTGGAGCGAGCACCAGTCCCCCGCCTGCACGCCGCCGGCGAGGCCGCGCCCGTCCAGGCGCAGCAGTGCCCGCTCCTCGCGGGGGTCGCCGAGGACCAGGCGGCGCCCGTCCCAGCGCAGCGGTCGGGAACGCACCACGGCCTCGGCGCCGCGGACCTCCACCACCTGGCCCCAGCGGACCCGGCACCGGTCGAGGACGTGGAGCGGCTCGTCCACCCGTCCTTCGCGCAGCAGGCCCAGCCACGGGTAGACCCCGAAGACGTGGAACGAGTGGTGCGGCACCGCGCCGGCCGGCACGGCGTCGACGAGCCTCGGCCACGACCGTCCGACCCGGTCACGGAAACGCGTCTCGAGCGAGTCGCCGAGCAGGCGGGGCGTCACCCGGTCCAGCAGGGTGTTGCCGACCCAGTAGGCCTCGACGACCCGGGGGTCCAGCGGGTCACCGATCCGGTTCGCGGCCGCGATGAGCTCGAGGTAGGGCCACGCCCCCTCGAAGCCCCGGGCCAGCCGTCGCAGGTCCGGGTCGTCGACGCCGGCCGCCACCTGTTCGAGCAGCTGTTGGGCGGCGTCGGGGCCGCAGTAGCCCAGCGCGTTGGGTGGGTAGGCGTAGGCCGCGAACCGCAGCGCCCCGTGCAGCCCCGCCGCTGCGCTACCGGCCGGCACGGACCGTCTCGCTCTGCGGCACCGGCTGCGCCGCGCCTCTCCAGCCGAGCCACACCGCCGCCACACCCCCGAGGAGCAGCACGGCGAGCCAGAGGGCCTGGGGCGCCAGAGGGGTGCCGTTGACGGCGGCACCCAGGCCGGCCGTGACCGGTGCCGCGAGGACGAGCACCGCGGTGACGTCGACGGCCTGGGCGCGGGCGAGGGCGGCGAACCACGATGCGACGTAGCCGGCGAGCAGCAGACCGGTGAGCACGACCCACCCGAGCTGCTCGCGAGTCATCGCCCCCAGGGCACCGGCCTGGCCCGTGACCGCCAGCCAGGCCACGAGGGTCACCGATCCCAGGCCCATCCGTGCCACGCCGACCGTCCACGACGACACCCCGTCCAGCAGCCACTTGGCGACGACGACCTCCACCGACCAGAGCAGGGTCGCGGCGAGGATCATCACGCCAGCGGTGCCGAGCTCGCCCGGCAGGCCCCCCGCCAGGCCCACCTGGCCGACGACCAGCAGGCCGATGGCAGCCCAGTGGCCCCACTGCAGGCGTTCCTTCAGCAGGGGCAGCGCCAGCAGGGCCACCCAGAGCACGAGGGTCTTGTGGATGAAGGCGGCCTGGGGAGACGACGCCCGGCTGAGCCCCTCGAAGAACAGCACGAACGGCACGCTGCCCCCGATCACCCCGACCGCTCCGAGGGCCAGCCATCGGCCGCGCGTGCGCGGCAGGGTCAGGCGCGCCCCGGCCCGCGAGCCCACCCCGACGACCGCGAGCAGCACGGCGGCCGCCACGAGGTTCTTGGCCGTCGTGTAGACCGTGGCGTCGTCGAAGGCCTTGACGCCGTAGGCGTTCACGAAGACCGAGAGGCCGCTGACCCCGGCCGTGACGAGCGCGAGCAGTATGCCGGTGCGGCGGGTGGTGTTCATGGCTCCCTCTTCTGTGCGGCGGGCTCAGCCCTTTCGGCCCTTTCGGTGGGCTCAGCAAGCGGCGACGGTGCCGTCGACCGCACGGCTGTGGCGTCGCGCGCCTCCTGCGGCGTGAGCCGGCGCAGCGCGAAGCCGGAGTGGCACAGCAGCCAGTCCCCCGGGGCGACGGCCCCGTCGATCGTCAGCAGCGACACCGTCAGGGTGCGAACGGACGAGCGCACCACAGCGGTGCGGGCGTCCGGGACCTCGAGCACCTCGGCCAGCTCACCCAGGCACACGGGTAGCTCCTTCCGGCGTGGTGGTCCCCTCCGGCCTGGCCGTCCCCTCCGACGCACCCACCATCGCGAGTACGCGGCCGACCGCGTGCGGCACGGCTGCGGCGACCGCGGGCGACAGCGGTGCGCCGTGGTCGAACGACGCCGCCTCCACGCCCACCAGCACCACCCGGCTGGGAAGCCGGCCCAGTGCCCTGGCGAGCTCGACGGCCGAGGCCAGGCCGAACGCATGGGTGCCACCGCGACCCGTCCGTCCCCAGGTCGACTCCGGCAGCCGCTGGTCTCCGGTGCCGGTCTCGACGACCACGAGCGTGCCAGGCTCGGCGCCGGAGCGGACGGCGTCCACCACCACGACGAGGTCGCGGCCCGACCACAGCTCGACGAGGTCGGTGGGGTCCTCGTGCGCGACCACGTCGACGTCCGGCAGGTGGCGCGCGGCGACCGCTCGTCCCACCACGATCCCCACGGCGTCGTCGCCCCGGTCCGGGCTGCCCAACCCCACCACGAGCGGCCGGGAGGTGTCCGGTGCCGTCGGAGCGCCCCTCGTGCCCGTCATCCCCGGTCCACCGTGAGGTCGAGGAAGTGGGTGGCGCAGGAGATGCAGGGGTCGTAGTTGCGGATGGCTTGCTCGCACCGGTGCTGCAGGGCGTGGTCGTCGAGGTCGGCCCACCTCTGCACCATCGTGCGCAGGTCGGCCTCGACGCTCGGCTGGTTCTGCGAGGTCGGGGGCACGATCTGGGCGTCGCGGATGATGCCTTCGTCGTCGAGGACGTAGCGGTGGAACAGCACCCCTCGGGGTGCCTCGCTGGCCCCGAAGCCCTCACCCGCCCTCGGCGGGACGGGGACGCTCGCCGGGCCGCTGCCCGTCCAGCCGTCGATGATGCGCAGCGCCTCGTGGTAGGCCTCGACCAGCTCGACGGCCCGGACGACGATCGAGCGGAACGGGTTGCGGCAGGTGTCGCCGAGACCGGCCTCGCGTGCCGCCTCCCGGGCGATGTCGCTGAGCCGGTCGGCGTTGAGGGAGTAGCGGGCCAGCGGGCCCACCACGTAGGGCTCGGGCGAGCCGTCGAGCCGGGCGTGGAGCGCGTTGGAGTGGGCGACGTGGAACTCCTCGATGTGCTTCGTGAAGTCGCGCACCTGGAAGGCCCCGCCCGAGGAGGTGACGACGCTGCCCGACTCGATGGGGTACCCGCTCTCGGCCCGCAGGGAGAGGTACTCGTAGGGCTGTTCCATGTCCGGGAAGTCGAACCCGGCCACGAGCCGCACGGTCTGCACCGCCTCGTCGAGGGCGCGCTGCAGCCGGGGCCGCACGGCCCGCAGCTCCTCGCGGGTGGGGTACCGGTAGAACCCGCCGACCTTGACGTTGACGGGGTGCACCGAGCGGCCGCCGACGGTGTCCATGAGGTCGTTGCCGGCCTTCTTCATCCGCAGGCCCCGCTCGACGACGTCCGGGTGGTCGGCGGCCATCTCGACCGCGCCGTCGTAGCCGAGGAAGTCCGGCGCATGCAGGAGGAAGACGTGCAGGGCGTGGCTCTCGATCCACTCGCCGCAGTACAGCAGCCGCCGCATGAGGCGGATCTCCTCGGGCACCTCCACCCCGCAGGCGTCCTCGACTGCCCAGCACGAGCTCATCTGGTAGGCCACCGGGCAGATCCCGCAGATACGCGCGGTGATGTCGGGCGGCTCCGTGTGGGCGCGGCCGCGGAGGAACGCCTCGTAGAACCGGGGCGGTTCGTAGATGCGCAGCTGCACGTCGGTCACAGTGCCGTCGCGGTACTCGATGTGCATGGCCCCCTCGCCCTCCACCCGCGCGAGGGTGCCGACGTGCATGACGTGGCCGCCGTCGGTGAGCTTGTGGCTCATGCGTCCTCCCCCTCTGCGGCTGGCGACCGTCCGGGCTCGTGACGCTCGCTCTCACGACGGAACGCCTCCGAGGCCGCGTTGAAGGTCCGGAAGATGCGCACCACCTCGGGCTCGCTCATGCCGAGCTCTCTGAGCCCGTGCGCGATGGAGACGGTGTTGGGTGTGTCCTGGGGACCGAAGCAGCCGTAGCAGCCGCGGTCGAAGCTGGGGCACAGGGCGCCACACCCGGCCTGCGTGACCGGCCCCAGGCACGGCGTCCCGTGGGCCACCGTGACGCAGACGTTGCCCCGGCGCTTGCACTCGACGCACACGCTGTGCGACGGGATGCGCGGTTTGCGGTCCTGGATCGACGCGGCCAGCACCTCGAGCAGCTGTCGCTTGTTGATCGGGCAGCCGCGCAGCTCGAAGTCGACCGAGACGTGCGCCGAGATCGGCGTGGAGCGCGACAACGTCGAGAGGTACTCCGGGTGCGCGTAGACGATCGACCGGAACTCGGCGACGTCGCCGAAGTTCCGCAGCGCCTGGATCCCGCCGGCCGTGGCGCACGCGCCGATGGTGATGAGCCGGCCCGACACCGCCCGCACGTGCTGGATGCGTTCGAGCTCCTCCGGGGTGGTGATCGAACCCTCGACCAGCGAGACGTCGTAGGGCCCCTCCACCACCGCACGGGTCGCCTCGGGGAAGTAGGCGATCTCCACCTCGCCCGCCAGACGGAGCAGCTCGTCCTCGCAGTTGAGCAGCGTGAGCTGGCAGCCGTCGCAGGAGGCGAACTTCCACACGGCGAGCGTCGGCCGGGTGCGCGCGGAGGCCGCTGCGCCGGGGCGGTCGGTGACGGTCATGGCTACAGCTCCGCCCGCGACATCAGGGGCTCGAGGACGGCGTAGGTGAGCACCGGCCCGTCCACGCAGAGGAAGTACTCGCGAAGCTGGCAGTGCCCGCACAGGCCGACCCCGCACTTCATGTTGCGCTCCATCGACAGCCGCAGCCGCGCAGAGGGGACGCCGCGGGCGCGCAGTGCCATCGCGGCATACCGCATCATGACCTCCGGCCCGCACACGAGGGCCAGCGTGTTCACGGCGTCGAAGCCGCCCCGCTCCACCAGCTGCGTGACCAGCCCGACCCTTCCCTGCCAGGCGTGCTGCCCGTTGTCGACGGTGACCTGCACGTCGACGGCGTGGTCGGCGGCCCAGCGGCGCAGGTCGTCGCCGAAGAGGATGTCCTCGGGGGTGCGGGCGCCGTAGAGGAGCAGCACGCGACCGTAGGACGCGCGGTCGGCGCACACCTCGAGGATGGCCGGGCGCAGGGGCGCCAGCCCGATGCCGCCGGCGACGAAGACGACGTCGCCACCGCGTCCCGATCGCACCTCCCAGCCGGTGCCGAACGGACCTCGTATGCCGAGCTCGGTGCCGGGCCCAGCGTGCACCAGCGCTCGGGTGACGGCGCCGACGTTGCGGATGGTGTGCTCGAGCACCTCTGGCCGGCCCGGGTCGCCGCTGATCGAGATCGGCGCCTCCCCCGCGCCGAACGCCTGCATCATCGTGAACTGGCCTGCGGCGAACGGCATCGGCACCCCGTCGACCGGCTCGAGGACCAGCGTCCAGGTGTCGCGGGTGTCCTGCCGGTGGCGACGGACGACGAAGGGCCGGGCAGGAAGGGATCGCGCTGGCGCGCCGCCCGGGAGCCGGAACCGGCCACCGCAGTCATACCGGTGCCCCGTAGACGTCGAGCAGCCGGATGCGCGCGGAGTGCAGCCGGGTCGACATCACCCGCACCACCCGCTGCAGCATCGCGTAGCCGACGGCTGGGTCGGTCTCGCACTTCTCACGCAGGCAGGCGCCGTCGAACGCGATGGCGCTGGTCTCCTCGGTGGCCCGGGCGTCGAAGAGCCAGCGGTACGGAGGCACCAGCCACGACCAGCCCACCACGTCGTCGGCGTGCGCGCTGTCGACGACCACCGGCGAGCCGGCGGGCGCGTGCACCTCGAGGCTGACCCGCCCGTGCCGGATCACGTAGAAGGTGTCGGCCGGCTCGCCCTCGTGGAACAGGTGCTGGCCCGGGTGGAAGTGCACGTTGACGGCGCAGCCGGCGACCAGCGCGACGACCGGCTCCGGCAGCCCCGCGAAGAAGGGGTGCTGGGGAAGGTACTCGGCAATGGTCTGCACGGCGGTCGTCTCCTCACTCGGGCGGCGGAGCGGGCGTGCTCGGTGGTTCCGGGAGGTTCGAGCCGGGCGCCCCGCGCAGGGCGGCGGCCTCCTCGGTGATGTCGATGGCGGCCGGGCACCAGGTGACACAGCGGCCACAGCCGACGCACCCCGAGGACCCGAACTGGTCGTGCCACGAGGCGAGCTTGTGGGTCATCCACTGGCGGTAGCGGGACCGCGTCGACTCCCGGACGGTGCCGCCGTGGATGTAGGAGAAGTCCGCGTTGAAGCACGAGTCCCAGACGCGGTGCCGGTCGGCGGACTGCCCACTGAGGTCGGAGACGTCCTCCACCGTGGTGCAGAAGCACGTGGGGCAGACCATGGTGCAGTTGGTGCAGGACAGACACCTCGAGGCGACGTCGTCCCACCGGGGGCTGTCGACGCTGGCGTACAGCAGGTCGCGGATCCCGTCGGTGTCGAGGCGGCGCCCCATCCGCTGCGCCGCCTGCTCGGTCACGGCGTCCGCAGCGGCCAGGTCGCCCGCCGGCGCTGCCGTCGCGCCGATCTCGTCGAGCAGCGCACCGCCCCGCTCGCTGCCGACCTCGACGACGAACCGGTGCTCCGGCGTGAGCAGCTCGGTGAGTGACAGGTCGAACGGCGCCCCGCGTCCCTGCTCCGGTCGCGGCCCGGTGCCCATCGACACACAGAAGCACGTGCCCCCGGGATCCGAGCAGGCGACCGCGATGACGAAGGCTCCCTCACGTCGCTGGGCGTAGTGCGCGTCAGTGAAGCCTCGGCCCGTGAGCACGGTGTCGTGGATGCCGACCGCGCTGAGGTCGCAGGAGCGCACACCGAGGAGCGCGGTGGGCCGTGCGTCGACACCGTCCTCGTGCTCCTCGACACCGCTCTCGTCGTGCACGTCGACGCCGCCACCCGGTGCGCCCCGGACCTCGAAACCGCTGCCCGCCGCGGTCCGCCTGCCCCGCCACAGCAGCTCGTCCGTCGGGAAGAAGACCGGCTTGGCCGACTGCGCCCCGGCAGCGAAACCGAAGAGCGCCTCGTCGTCCCGCCGGCGCAGGCGGTAGCGGCCGGGCTCCTGGGCGTCGCCCCAGCCGCGGGGCAGGTCGGCCACCTCGCTGATCTCGGCGTTGACGACCGCCCCGGCCCGCACGGTCGGCCCCACCACTCGGTAGCCGTGGGCCAGCAGGGCGTCGAGCAGGGACTGCAGGCCGGCCACGTCGATCAGCCGTGTCTCCACCATGACGCCCCCCGAGTCGGAGCCCAGCGCGATGTCTCGCTCACCAATGTAGGGAGGTTGGTCCCCCGGCGAAGGCGGTTTGACAAGGCACGGAGCGAGGCGTCGGCGAGTGCGGTGTCGGATGCAGCGGCGGGGAGTTACCCTTGCCGAGTGGGCCCGCTGAATGGCACCAACGCGCTGCATGGTCAGCGGCCCGGAGGCCGGGTCGCTGCCTCGCGCGTCCCGGAGGAGACCCCGACGCATGCCCTCGCGGACCGCCCGGAGACGGTGCCGACAAGCCCCGGCAGCCACCTCGCGATGATCTACCACGGCGTCGACGAGTTCGTCGGACGCGTGAGCGGGTACGTGCGTGCCGGGCTGGCCCTCGAGGAGCCAGTCCTGGTGTTGGCCTCGCGCGAGAAGGTGGATCGGGTGCGCGACGAGCTCGGGGCCGACGCGGCAGCGGTGGAGTTCGCCGACGCCGAGGCCGGCTACCACCCCCAGCTCCGGGCGACCTACGAGTGCCTGGACTACATCCAACGGCAGGAGGGCCGCCGCTCGCGGGTGGTGGCCGAGCAGGCACTCGGCCGGCGCTCACCCCTGGAGGTCGCCGACTACCTCCGGATGGAGTCCGCGGCCAACGTCGTCTACCAGCCCTACCCTGTCGAGATCCTGTGCCCCTATGACGCCGCTGCACTGCGCAGCGAGCTCGTCGAGGCATGTCGCCGCACCCACGCCGAGCTGCTGGAGGACACGGGGGCTCGCCCCAGCGCACTGTTCGTCGACCCGCACCGGTTCATCCCCGACAGCACCGAGGTGCCCGAGCCACCGGTGTCGGCGCCGACGATCGAGTGCCTCACCGGCGCCGACGTCCCCGCCGCCCGCCACTTCACCCGCGAGGAGGTGCGTCGGGCCGGCCTGCCCGACGCCGTGGTCGACGACCTGGTCCTCGCCGTCGGCGAGCTGGTGTCCAACGCCCTCACCCACGGTCGACCGCCGGCTCGCCTGTCCGTCTACACCGAGCGCCTCCCGGGAGAGGCGCCGGTGCTGGTCTGCCACGTCCGCGACGACGGCGGCATCCCCGTCGACGCCCTCGCCGGCTATGCCCCGCCCAGGGAGCTGGGCACCGGCGGCCGCGGGATGTGGATGGCCCGGCAGCTGTGCGACTCGGTGCAGGTCAGCACCGACGGCGCGGTCACGCACGTGCGGGCGATGTCGCTGCTGCCCACGGCCTAGCAACCCTGCGCAGCGCCGTCCGGTGAGCCGCGCCGGTATGCCGCGTGGGCGGCATACCGCCTAGGGCCCGACGGGGATGCGGGCGACGAACTCCTCCACCTTGTGCTGCCAGCCCTCCTCGAGCGGCCCCTTCATCCCGGTGACGAAGATCCTGTCCTCGGCGACCTCCGAGAGACCCTTGGCCTGGAGTGTCTCGTTCATCAACGGCCGCACGTGTTCGTACGTGGCGCGCTCCTCCTCGGTGGGCAGCTCGCCGGTCTTCTTGTCGGGTTGGGGCGCCCCCTCCGTGGTCAGCAGGGCGTACTTCGTGCCCGGCTCGAGGTCCACCTTCTTCAGGAACCGGCGCATGCCCCCGATCGGCCGGCCCATCCGTCCGGGCGAGCTGAACAGGTACAGGTCGGCCTTCGGCAGCTCCTGCGGGCGGATGTCGTGGATGTGGTGCACCGTCACCGCGACACCCTTGGCCTCCATCTGGTGCTTGAACTCCTGCGCCACCTGGGCGCCGTTGCCGAACTTGGACGCGTGGACGTACTCGATGTTCATGCCTCCATCACGCGACGCCGCGCGGCTCCCCGTCAGGGTCGAAGGACCCGTCGACGGACCCTCGACGGCGGCAGCCACGGGCGTCGCTGCCGTCGTCAGCGGGTCGTCACCGTGAGGGTGTGCCGGCCCGGACCCGTCGCCACGGTGACCTCCGCGCCCCGGTTGGTCTCGCGGACGGTGTAGTCGTGGACGGTCCGGCCGTCCAGCGTGACGGTGGCCGGCGTGGAGCCGCGCGGCAGCGTGTGGCCGAGCAGCACCGTCCGGGCCCCCGTGGCGCGCTCGACGTCCGCGGCGGTGCGGTAGAGCGAGCCGCTGTGCGTGGCGGTGACGTCGGCAGCCCCGCCCCCGAGCCGGATGTCGGAGCCCTGCACGGACGTCTGGCCCTGGGGCACCTGAGGCACGACCTCGACCGCGTCGTGCCCGAGGTCGGGTCGGAGCCCCAGCCACTGGTGCACGACGGCCCAGGCGGTGCCGTAGTGGCCCCACGCCTGCATGAACATCGAGCGACAGGTCCAGCACCGGTCGATGTTGGGGCCCTGGTCGGGTGACGGGAAGATCTCCGGCATGGCACCCGGCTGCTCGTCCGGGGTCCCGCCGGTCGCGGGCTCGGCGAACATCGGCTCCGCCAGCGCGTGCGTGTAGCGCTGCTGCTGGCCCGGCCCGAGCCGGCCGTAGTTGCCCTCGCCGACCGACTGGATCGACGTGGTGAGGCCGAACACGGTCCGCTCGCCCTGCCCGTTGGCGCCGCCACCGCAGCCGGTGTGGAACAGGCCCTCGTTGAGCGGGTGCTCGCCGCTGTAGCAGTCGTTCTCACGGCCGGCGAGGGCGGTGTCGCCGTGGGCGTAGGGCGCGAGGCCGGGAACCGCCTTCCCCTTGACGGTGAGCTCGGCCTCCATCGGGGTCTGCCCGATCCAGTGCTTCTGGAAGGACTGCACGTCGCCGGGGTCGACGAGGGAGTCGGCGTACTGCTTCGCCTGCTCGTACCACCAGGCGCCGTCGAACCGCTGCTGCAGCTTGCGGGCCAGGTTGGTCGCCCAGGCGTAGGTGTCCCCGTCGTGCTTCGACCTGGCCATGTCGGCGAGGTCGTAGAGGCCACGGATGAAGTACACGGTGTTGTCGAGCTTCTCCTCACCCATGCCGCTGCGTTCGACGTTGCCCAGCCCCTCGGGCCAGCCGTCGCCGTCGGCGTCGAGGTGGGCCACGACGTAGCGCAGGTTGCGCCTCGAGAAGTCGTACATCTCGTCGCGGAACCCGTCGTCACCGGTCCACCGCCACAGCAGCGCAACGGTGCTGGGGAACTTCACCGTCTCGTCGGTGTTGAAGTCGTAGGCGGTGGAGCCGTCCGGGTTGGTCCGGCGCGAGTCGTGGCCGAACCAGACCGAGCCGTCGGAGACCACCTCGTGCGTCACCACACCCGAGCGGTCGTTGAGGATGTCGGAGACGTCGCGCAGCACGCGCAGGTGCTCCTTGACCGCCTCGAACTGCCCGACCGAGACCGCCGCGAAGGCGGTGTACTCGGCGTCGGTGCCGAAGATCCAGGGGTAGTCGGGGTAGCCGGCGCCGATCCACGTCGCCTTGTCGATGGTGCCGAGGGGGACCGGGAACTGCTTGCCCTGGTCGGTCCAGCGGATCTGCAGGTCGGTGGCGGTCTGGGTGAGGTCGGCGAGGTTCTGCTTGCCCCACTCGACGGCCTGCTGGACGAGTGGGTCGCCGGGCAGCGACAGGGTCGTCCTCTGCGCCAGCCGCTGGCGCGAGGCGACCTTGTCGGCCAGCTGGGCGCCGGGGTCCTTCAGTGCCCCCGCGAGCTCCTCACGCGCCTCGGACACGCCCCGGTCCGAGCCGGCGACCGCCAGCCACACCGTCGTCGACCCGCCCGCGGGCAGGGACAGCGTGTAGGTCAGCTCGCCGCCGGTCCCCCGGCCGAACGGTCCGTCGTCGCACTGGGACGGCTTGGGGTCGGCAGGCGCACCCGGCTCGGTGCCGGTGCAACGGTGACCGGACTGCGGTCCCCAGTACTGGTTGCCGACCGCCCCGGAGGCGGGGTCGTCTGCGGTGCCGACGACGGCGGCGTAGTGGTGGGCCGGGGCACCGGGCAGCGAGCCGTCGTCCGTGAAGACGAGGTGGCGGCCGTCATACGTGCCCTGGTCCGGCAGGTTGTCGCTCGCGTTCGGCGTGACACCCGAGAAGCCCCAGGGGTACTGGCCCATCAGCTCGGAGTGCGCGTTCACTGCGAGCGTGGCCGTGCGCGCCGCTCCCGGGTTGGTGACGGTCAGCCCGAACAGCACGGCCCGTCGCCCGTCCGGCACGAAGTCCGTGCGCTGCACCTTCAGGCCTGCCGTGTCGGGGAACTGGTAGCGGGTGTAGCCCCACCCGCTCGAGAACGTCGTCGCCTGGCCCACCCACTGTCCGTCGAGGCCGAACCACACCCCGTCGACCAGCTTCAGCGGCGGGGTCCAGACACCGCCCATCTCACCGGTGATGTGCCAGCCGTTGGCGTAGAACCGTCCGTCCTGGAACCCGACCGAGTAGGCCCGGGTGCCCGCCGCCACCTCGCGACGGTCCTGCAGCCTGCTGGAGGTCGACAGCTCGGGTCCGCCCGGCGGAGCCGCCTCGTCCGCTCGCGCAGGCACCTGGGCCAGGAGCGAGGCTCCCAGAGCCAGCGTGGTCATCGCCGTGAGAAACCTACGGTTCATGGGGCCCTCCCGAAACGGCCTGCCGCATTTGTCGGGAACGTATACCCGCGTCGCGGCCCCGGCAATCCGGGAGAACCGCCTCCAGACGCCCCCCTCCGACGCCGGGCTCCGACGCCCGGCTCAGGAGGCCGCGATGCGGGCCCAGACGAGCTTGCCGCCGTCGCCGGTCGGCAGCGCTCCGCACGACTCCGACAGCGCCTCGACGACGAGCAGCCCCCGGCCGCCCAGCGCCTCGATGTCCGCGTCCACGGTCTCCGGGGCGTCCCGCGCCTGGTCCCGGACACCGATCCGCACCGTGCCGGCGCCGTCGCCGACCAGCACCACCGTCACCTGGTCGACCGTGTGCTGGACGGCGTTCGCGGCCAGCTCGCTCACCACCAGCGCCCCGGCGTCGACGCAGCCGGACAGGTGCCACTCCTCGCAGGTGCGGGCCAGGAACCGTCTGGCCGCCCCCACGGAGGCGGGGTGACGGGGCAGGGTGAGCTCGGCGCGCAGCGGCGACGGGTCGTCCGCGACCAGCGCGGTCCCGGCCAGCATCGAGGAAGCGAACCGGAGCCGGGGGGTGTCGAGGCGTTCAGCCAAGTCCCTGCGGAGCTCGTCGTTCCGGCACGCCACAACCACCGCGGTCCCGGGCCAGGCGTCGGCGTGCTGGCCCAGAGGGGCGAGGGCGGCGAGAGAGGGATCGTCCACGTCCGTGGTGCTGTCCGGGAGCACGAGGACGACACCGTGCGGGCACTCCGCGAGCGCAGTCTGCACCGCGTGGTCCACGTCGGCACCGAGCTGGGCGAGCGGCGCGTCGGCCTCGACGATCCAGACGTCGGCATAGGGGTAGACACGCAGTCCGCCGGAGCGTCCCACCGTCGCCGGAGCAGCCCAGTTCGCCCCGGCCCACGACCGACGTTCGCCTCTGCCAGTCATCTGTTCCCATCTCGCAGCAGCCCCGCTGTCAAGAACGCTACCGGTATCGGACGAATGCCGCGCGGAGACGCAGTCCCGCAGGCCCCTCGTACGCGGCATACGACGCCTCCCCACGGCGCGTCGGTGGCAGAGTGGGGTTGCCAGGCACGGGCCGCTGGGCCCGGGCAGAGGTCGCCGGAGCAGGGACGTGAGCATGGACACCTCCACGGCCGAGTCCGACCCCTGGCTGCTCGACGCCTCGGCCGTGGCCGCCGCAGCCGGGTCGGACCCCGCGACCGGGCTGTCCACCGAGGAGGCGGCACGTCGCCTGTCGGTGGTCGGACCCAACGAGATCGCGGCTGCTCCCCCTGTGCCGGCCTGGCGGCGCTTCCTCGAGCACTTCCGCGACCCGTTGATCTACCTGCTCCTGGCGGCGATCGTCGTCTCGGTCGTGGCCTGGGTGTTCGAGGGTGCCGAGGGCTGGCCCGTCGACGCCGTGGTGATCGCGCTGATCGTGGTGCTCAACGCGGTGCTGGGGTACGCCCAGCAGGCCCGGGCCGAGCACGCCGTCGAGGCGCTGCAGCGTCTCAGCGCCACCTCGGCGACCGTCGTGCGGGGCGGCGAGCAGGCGCGGGTGCCCACGAGGGAGGTCGTGCCGGGCGACCTGCTGCTGCTCGCCGAGGGCGACACCGTCGCCGCCGACGCCCGGCTGCTCAGTGAAGCCGCCCTCACGGTGTCGGAGGCGTCGTTGACCGGCGAGAGCGAGCCGGTGCTCAAGGACGCCGCCCCTCTGCCCGGACCCGCAGCTCTCGGCGACCGCCTCAACATGGTGTGGGGCGGCACCGCCGTCAGCCAGGGCGTGGGCCGCGCGGTGGTCACCGGCACCGGCATGTCCACCGAGATGGGCCGGATCGCCGACCTGCTGCACACGACGCAGGAGGACCCGACCCCGCTCCAGCGCGAGATCGCACGGGTGGGCCGGATGCTGGGCGTCGCGGTGGTCGTCATCGCCCTCGTCGTGATGGCCACCGTGCTGCTCTTCTTCGGCGTCCAGAGCGTCGACGACGTCGTCACCACGCTGCTGCTCGGGGTCTCGCTGGCCGTGGCCGCGGTGCCCGAGGGCCTTCCGGCGGTGCTGTCGGTGGTGCTGGCCCTCGGGGTGCAGCGCATGGCCACCCACAACGCCATCGTCAAGAAGCTCTCCTCCGTCGAGACCCTGGGCTCGGCCTCGGTGGTCTGCTCCGACAAGACCGGAACCCTCACCAAGGGCGAGATGACCATCGGCCGGGTCGTCACGCCGCTGGGCGAGGTGGTCGTGACCGGGGGCGGCTACCGCCCCGACGGCGAGCTCCTCCACGACGGCGTCGAGCTCGAGGAGGACGACCCGCTGTGGCTCGCCACGGCATACGTGCTCACCGGCGGGTGCCTGGCGAACAACGCGACGCTGCAGGAGAAGGACGGCGAGTGGACCATCCAGGGCGACCCGACCGAGGCGTCCTTCCTCGTGGCCGAGGCCAAGCTGGGCACGCACGGCCGGCGGGCGCGGCGCTTCAGCCGGGTGGCCGAGATCCCCTTCACCTCCGAGCGCAAGCTGATGACCAGCCTGCACACCGACTCCACCCGGGCGGGCAGGATCGCGGTGGTGACCAAGGGCGCGCCCGACGTGCTGCTCGACCGGTGCACGCGGATCCAGGTCGGTGACACGGTCAAGCCACTCGACGACCGTTGGCGCGCAATGGTGATCGACGACGTGGTGCGCCTGTCGGACGACGCGTTCCGCACCCTGGCGGTCGCCTACCACCCGCTCGAGGTGACGGTGGCCCCGGCGCTCGACGAGTCCCTCGAGCACGGGCTGGTCTACGTGGGAATGGTCGGCATCATCGACCCGCCGCGGGCGGAGGCGGCGGCGGCCGTGGCGGAGGCACACCGGGCCGGTGTTCGGGTCGTCATGATCACCGGCGACCACCCGCGGACCGCCGCCCGGATCGCCCGCGACCTCGGGATCGCACCGGGCGAGGCGGTCGCCGTGTCCGGCCCCGAGCTCGACGCCCTCGACGACGACGGCTTCCGCGAGGTGGTGCGGCACCGCAGCGTCTACGCCCGGGTGACGCCACACCACAAGCTGCGCATCGTCGACGCGCTGCAGGCCGACGGCCAGGTGGTGGCAATGACCGGGGACGGCGTCAACGACGCGCCGGCGCTGAAGTCGGCCGACATCGGCGTCGCCATGGGCCAGACCGGCACGGAGGTGACCAAGGAGGCGGCGAAGATGATCCTCGCCGACGACAACTTCGCCACCATCGTGCGAGCCGTGCGTGAGGGCCGGGACATCTTCCTGAACATCAGGAAGTTCCTGCGCTACCTGCTCTCGTCGAACATGGGCGAGGTCATGACCGTCTTCCTCGGTGTGGTGCTGGCCGGGGTCATCGGGCTCGCCCATGGCGACGGTGCGGTGGTGCTGCCCCTGCTCGCCACGCAGATCCTCTGGATCAACCTGCTCACCGACAGCGCCCCTGCCCTGGCGATGGGCATGGATGCCGAGACCGAGGACGTGATGAGCCGCCCGCCGCGACCGCGGACCGAGCGCGTGATCGACCGGCGGATGTGGGGCGGGGTGCTGTTCGTCGGGCTGGTCATGGCGGTGGCGACCCTGGCCGCCATCGACGTCTTCCTGCCCGCGGGCCTGGTCGAGGGCACCCACAGCCTCGAGAACGCGCGCACCGCCGGGTTCACGGTGCTGGTGCTGGCCCAGCTGTTCAACGCCTTCAACGCCCGCTCCGAGACCGGGAGCGCCTTCCACCGCGTGTTCACGAACCGGTGGCTGTGGGGCGCGGTCGCCCTCTCCGCCGGGCTACAGGTCGCGGTGGTGCACCTGCCCGTGCTCAACGAGGCCTTCGGCACCACTCCCCTGGCCCCGGGCCAGTGGGCTGCCTGCGTCGGGCTGGCCAGCACGGTGCTGTGGGCCAGCGAGCTGCGCAAGCTGGTGCTGCGGCTCTCGGCGAGGACGCGGCGAGCGGGGGCAGCGGGTCGGGGGATGGGTGCCGGGGGCAGCGGGTCGGGGGTCAGGACAGCGGGATGACGAGCTCGGTGAGCAGGTCCTCCGGCGGGCTGGTGCGGGGGTCGGTCACGTAGACCTCTCGAGGCGGGCCGCTCGGCGCGCGGCCACTGGCCTGGACCCACCTCGTCAGCACCTGCCACGCCTCGGACAGCCCGTCGTAGGGCCCTCGGTGCACCAGCATCGCCGCCTCGCCCCCGGGCAGCTCACGTGCCTCGATCCCTTCCCCTGCAACGGCGCCGGGAGCCACCGGGAGGCACACGTCGATGGGGAACTCTCCCTCGGGCGTGCCCAGGTAGAGCACGAACGGCGGACCGCTCGGCTGCACGCCGGTGTCCGCCAGGTGCCGCCACAGCGCGCCGAAGGCACTGTCCATGCCCGTCGCGATCGACGCGAGGGTCACCTGACGACGCACGGCGAGCACGTGCTGCGCGGGCAGCGCCCTGACGTGGACCTGCTACTGCTCGTCCATGTCCCTCCTCAGCGTCCGCCCCCGGTCCAGCTCGGTTAGGTCGCCAGCGGGTAGTGCGGGTGGACCGGTGAGCGGCCCTGGAACGACAGGATCGCAGGGTTCTGGATGACGCCGTCCCGGATCTCGATGGACCGGCGCACCGTCGGCTGCTCGTCCCAGGCGTCGCTCCCGCCGAGCACCGGCCGCAGGAACGGCAGCAGCGCCTCGCTGATCTCCCACGTCGCCGAGCTCCACAGGTAGGACGGGCTGTGGTCCACCGCGTAGTAGAGGACGCCGTCACCGACCTCGAACACCGGGTCGGCGAAGGAGGTCGGCCGCGCCCAGCTGAACCCCATCCCCTCGTCGCACGAGACGTCGACGACCACCGTGCCCCGCCGCACGCCCGGCAGGTCCTCCTCGCTCAGGAAGACGGCCGGCCGGTCGGTGTCCTGCAGCACACAGTTGACGACGACGTCGCGCTCGGCCAGGAACGAGGCCAGCGGCACCGGCCCGCGCTCGGTGACCGCGTGGCTCATGTGCTCCTCGGTGCGGTCGTCGAAGTGCACGATGCGGGCCGTGTGGATGGGGGCCGCGACGGCTGCCACCTCGCGGTGGGTCAGCACGTCGACGTCGAAGATGCCCAGGGCGTTCAGCGCCGTCACCGCACCGCGAGCCGTTGCACCGAAACCGATGACCGCCGCGCGCAGCTTGCGGCCGAAGTCGCCTGTGGCACCGGCGATCTGCATCGCGTGCAGCACCGAGCAGTAGCCGGCCATCTCGTTGTTCTTGTGGAAGACGTGCAGGTTGAAGGAACCGTCGCGGTTCCAGTGGTTCATGGCCTCGAACGCTATGAGGGTGAGGTGCTTGTCGATGGCCAGCTGGGTGAGCTTCTCGTCCTGCACGCAGTGCGGCCAGCCCCAGAAGACCTGGCCGAACCGCATCTCCGCGAGGTCGCTCAGCAGCGGCTTCGGCTGGAGGATGACGTCGCAGGTCTCGACCAGCTCGGCCCTGGGGCGCACCCCACCCACGAGCTCGCGCAGGGCCTCGTCCGGCACACCGAACCGCTCGCCGTAGCCCTGCTCGAGGAAGATGCGCTCGCGCAGGTCGGGCGCGACGCGCGGGAGGTGCTGCGGGTGGATGGGGAGCCGGCGCTCGTTCTCCTTCTGCGAGCGCGCCATGACGCCCAACGTCAGACGTGGTTCCCGTATGCCGTCCGCTGCCGTCATCGCCAGACCGTCCTTCCCCGTGGGGGTCCGATGGGTGCCTCGCCGATGAGGACCCGCTCCCCACGGTAGGGAGGCTCGGCGGACGGCTGTAGGGACTTCCGTCACCCGTGGCGCGGTGCGCCGAAGCGTGCCACCAGGTGCCACACCTTCTTCAGGTCCTGGGGGGTCCTCGGCGCCCCGCCGGGCGGCCGCGCCGACGACCGCAAGGGCGGCGACGGCTTCGAGATCTGCGACCCGATCCCGGTCGGCCTCGACGAGGACGGCTTCCTGGTGGCGACCTGACCGACCGCGGGACCGGCTCACCGCACGCTCGCCCCAGCGGTGGTCGCAGGTCACTCCGGGCCGTGGACGTCGACGACGCGGGCCCGCCCGCGGCAGCGGGGGTCGTCGACGATCTCTCGGTCGCCCAGCCACGCGTCGACGACCCCGGCCAGCGCCTCGGGATGGCTGTAGTTGATGGCGTGCGCGGCACCATCGACGAGCACCACCGTCACGTGCTGCGGCGACAGGCGACCCACCTCCCGCACGCGGTGCGGTGGAGGCATGAGCGGGTCCCGGCTGCCGAGCACCGCCAGCGAGGGCACCGGCGTGTGGAGCAACCGCTCCAGCGAGGGGAACCGGGTCAGCTCGCTGAACAGCCGCAGCGCATTCAGGGGTCCGAAGTGCACGTAGTCGGGTACGGCCACCCGGGCCATGCGCGGGCTCTCTCGCACCGCGTCCACCGCGAGCTGGGCGAGGGCGCGCGGCAGGGGCTGGTTCTGGATGCCGCCGGCAGGAGAGACGAGCACGAGGCGGTGCACCCGCTCCGGAGCCGCGTGGGCCACCTCGAGGCTGACCGGGCACCCCATCGAGTTGCCCACCAGCACGACCCGCTCGAGGTCCAGCGCGTCGAGAGTGGCCAGCAGCGCCTCCGCCAGCGCCGGGATGCCGAGGACGCTCACCGGCTTGGCGCTGCGGCCGTAGCCGGGCAGGTCGGGCACCACGTTGGCACCCCGCGACGCGAGCAGGCGTGCCGTGGGCATGAGGTAGCTGCCCGAGATGCCGAACCCGTGCACGTGGACGATGGGAGGCCCGCCCTCGACGTCGGCGCTCCTGCGGTAGTACACCGACCGGTCGGCCACCGTCACGGTGCCCTCGACCCATTCCGTGGGCACTGGGCTCACTCGAGCTCGACCGCAGGCGCGCCCCGCCGGGCCCGCAGCACGATGAAGATGACGGCGATCGCGACGGTGCTGATGCCACCAGCGACCATCACCGACGCGAGCGGGTAGCCGGCCAGGGCCGAGGACACCACGTAGGCCACGGTGCAGGTGACCACCGACCAGAGGGTGCCGCCGACGGCGGACCACAGGAGGAACCGGCGGTACGGCATGCCGGAGATGCCGCACGAGGCGTTGACCACGAAGCGCAGGCCGGGCACGTACCGGCCGCAGCAGAGCAGGACGGGCGCGCGGCTGCCGATGAGGTCCAGTGCCCCGGAGACCTTGTCGTTGGCCAGCGCCCGGTCGAGCCTGGACTGGAACCGGCTGCGGCTCAGGCGTGCCACCCAGTAGAGGGCCGAGTCGCCGCCCACCGCTCCGAGGGCTCCGGCCACCATGATCGCGCGCAGGCTGAGCGTCCCCTCCACCGCGAGCGTGGTGGCGGTGTTGAGGGTCGTCTCCGCCGGGAAGAGGGCACACAGCCCGTCGGCGAAGACCAGCGCGAAGACCATGAGGTAGGCCCCGGCTTCGCTCGCCTGAGCGATCCGCTCCGACAGGCCGGGCCCGTCCAGCAGCCTGCCCACGACGACGCCGGACAGCAGGAGCGCCACGGCGACCAGGACCCACACCCACACGGTGCGGGTCCTCAGCAGCTCGTCGCCGGTCGGCCACCACGCACTCATCGTCGGGTCCCGGTGCCACCCCCGCACCATGCGCCGCGGATGAGGTTCTCCCTCCCGCGGGTCCCGGTCAGGTGGCCTCGAGCACGCTGACGTAGTTGGCCACGGCCAGGCCGCCCATGTTGTGCACCGCCGCCCGCCGGGCGCCGGGCAGCTGCATCTCCCCCGCGGTGCCCGTGAGCTGCATGGCGGCCAGCACGTGCTGGGAGACGCCGGTGGCCCCGACCGGGTGGCCCTTCGCCTTCAGGCCACCGGAGAGGTTGACCGGCAGGCGACCGTCGCGCTCGACCCAGCCCTCCTCGATGGCTCGACGTCCCTCGCCGCGCGGTGCCAGACCCATCACCTCGTAGAGCACCAGCTCCGCGATGGTGAAGCAGTCGTGCACCTCGGCCAGGTCGAGGTCGTCGAGGCCGACCCCCGCCATCGCCATCGCGCGCTGCCATGCCGCGACGCTGCCGGCGAACTCGAGCGGGTCGCGCTTGGCACGCGGGCAGGAAGTCGTTGGCGTGACCGAAGCCGGCCAGGCGCACCGGAGCCGTGGCCGCCGCACTGGAACCGCCCCGCCGACTGCTCCCCCGCTGGCCGACGACTGGAGCACCACGGCCGCGGCACCGTCCGACACGGGCGAGCAGTCGGTGCGGCGCAGCGGCTCTGCCACCACCGGGTTCCTGTCCGAGACGGTCTGGCAGAACTCGGCGCCAAGGTCCTTGCGCAGCTGGGCGAAGGGGTTGTGCACGCCGTTGCGGTGGTTCTTGGCCGCGATGAGGCCGAGCGTGTCCCCGACCGGTCCGTGGCGCTTCTCGTAGTGCCTCGCGACCTCGGCGAAGATCCCCGCGAAGCCGGTGCTCGACGGCGTGCCCGCCAGCTCGTAGTCCGCGCCGAGCAGCGCAGCCCCGACCACCTCCGCGGGCGCGTGGGTCATCTTCTCGGCACCGATCACCAGCACGGTGCGGGCGGTCCCGGCCAGCAGCGCCTTCACGCCCTGCTGGAACGCCGCCGAGCCTGAGGCACAGGCGTTCTCGACCCGGGTGGCGGGGGTGTTGGCGAGCGCGTCGGACACCTGCAGCGCCAGCGACGACGGGAAGCCCAGCGGCACCATGCCGGAGTTGAACTGCCCGAGGTAGATCTCGTCGACCTGGCCCGGCTCGACCCCGGCGTTCGCGAGGGCCTCCGTCGCCACCGAGACGATGAGGGACTCCAGCGTCTCGTCGGTGAGCTTCCCGAACCGGGAGTGCCCCCAGCCGGTCAGCAGCACGTCCGTGCCGAACGCCTCGCGCACTCCCATGGTCCACTCCTTCGTCGACGGGACAGCTCTTGCCGCTCCCATGCCCGTCGGGACAGCTCCCTTCGGGACAGGCCTCTCAGGCTAGCCACGCACGACGTCGCGGCCATGGTGCGCGGGCACGCGCGGGGCGGCCAGGAGTGGGGCCGGCACACACGGCATACCTCGTCGTGGTCTGGTGTGGTGGCCCGGTGTACGAGCACAGAGATGACCACCGCCGATGGGTCCTGCCCGAGGTCCTCGAGTCGCAGTCACGCGAGCGGGGCTCGGAGACGTTCCTCACCGTCATCGGCGAGGGGAGCCTGACGTATGCCGCGGCGGCGCGGCAGGCGCGCCAGGTCGCCGCCCACTGTGCCGGGCTGGGCGTGCAACCGGGTGACGCCGTGGCGGTGCTGCTGCCGAACGGACTCGACTTCGTGCGGCTCTGGCTCGGGCTCGGCCGCCTCGGCGCGGTCATCGTGCCGGTCAACACCGGCCTCACCGGCGACTTCCTGGCCCACCAGCTGCGGGACAGCGGCGCTCGTCACGTCGTCACCGCCGGTCACGCCGCGGGTGCGGTGGCCGAGGTGCTGCCGACCGTGCCCGGCCTCGCGGTGCTCGACCTCGACGGCTGGCAGCAGGCACCCGAGCACGACGGGCCGCTGCCCGCCGCCTCCGACACGGCCTGCCTGATGTACACCTCCGGCACCACCGGGCCGTCCAAGGGCGTGCTCATGCCGCACGCCCACTGCTACCTCTTCGGCCTCGGCAGCATCGAGGCGCTCGGCATCACGGAGGCCGACCGCTACTACGTGTCGATGCCGCTGTTCCACGCCAACGGACTCTTCATGCAGCTCTACGCCACCCTCATCGCCGGCGCCTCGGCGGTGCTGCGCGGCCGGTTCAGCGCCTCGTCGTGGCTGTCCGACATCCGCGAGCACGGGTGCACGGTCACCAACCTGCTCGGCGCGATGACGCAGTTCGTGGTGGCGCAGCCCGCCGGGCCGGACGACCGCGACCACCGGCTGCGGGTGGTCTGCCCGGTGCCGAACCCGCCGTCGCACGAACGGGCCTGGCGCGACCGGTTCGCCGTCCCTGAGGTCGTCTCGGCCTACGGCATGACCGAGGTCAACATCCCGCTCTACGGCCGGCTCGGCACCTCGCGGCCGGGGACCGCCGGTCTCGTGCTCGACCGCTGGTTCGAGGTCACCGTGCGCGACCCCGACACCGACGACCTGCTGCCTACCGGTGAGGTCGGCGAGATCATGGTGCGCCCGAAGGTGCCGTTCGGCTTCATGGCCGGCTACGCCGGTCTCCCCGACGCGACCGTGGCCGCGTGGCGGAACTTCTGGTTCCACACCGGCGACTCCGGCGTCATGGACGAGGACGGCTGGGTCACCTTCGTCGACCGCACCAAGGACTGCATCCGTCGTCGTGGCGAGAACATCTCCTCGTTCGAGGTGGAGAGCGCCATCGCCCGCCTCGGCGGTGTCGCCGAGGTGGCGGCGTATGCCGTGCCGGCCGGTGCCGAGGGCACCGAGGACGAGGTGATGCTCGCCGTCGTCGCGGCGCCCGGCGTGTGCCTCGAGCCCGCGGAGGTCGCCGCCCACGCCGACCTCGTGCTGCCGCGTTTCGCCCGCCCGCGCTACATCGAGGTCGTCGACACGCTGCCGAAGACGCCGACCCAGAAGGTGCGCAAGCAGGAGCTGCGCTCGCGCGCGGTCACGCCGTCGACGTGGGACCGGGAGGCCCACCGCGGGTGACGGCCGCGGACTCCCCCAGGTGGGCGCGGTGCCCGAGCCGCCGGAGCCATTCCACGAGCTGGTGGTGCACGGCGTCGGCGCCCTCCAGCCTCACGTCCTCCTCGAGGGTCCACGCGGCAGGGTGGACGAGCACGCCCTCGGTCTGCCAGCCGCCCAGGCCGCCGTGGTTGCCGACCAGCTCCTCGTAGGCGGCGACCTCCTCGGTGCCGGGGTAGAGCGGGCTGTTGACGACCAGGTCGCCGACGTGGGCCAGCCGGGCGTGGCGGCGCACCTCGCGGACCGCGTGCTCGCCGAAGGGAGCCAGCGGGTCGCGGCCCTCGACGCGGTCCTCGTCGAGGAAGCGCGTGCCGTCGCGGCCGAGCACCACGTCGCCGTGACGACCCGACCGCACGACGACGTAGCCGATGCCCGGGTGGGCGACCAGGGCCGGGAGGAGGCCGGGGTGCTCCACCTCGAGCTCCTCGAGGGTGAGGCGCTGGGGGAAGCGGGCGAGGTAGACCATCGCGAGGTTCCCCGACGCGATCACCACGACGTCGCCCTCCCCCTCGGAGGCGGCCTCGGAGGCGGCCGCGGCGGCGGGGCTCCCGGCAGGCGCGCCGGTCGTCTCGAGGCGCACCTCGTCACCCACTGACCGCTCGCGCGTGGCCCGGCGAACCGCCTTGGCTGTCAGGCCCTTCTCCTGCCCCACCGACGACAGCAGCGTGTTGGCCGGCCCAGCCGTCTCCTCCACACCCGTGGCCGCCGTGACGGTGCCCTCGCGTCCGGCGAGCAGGTCGCGCACCAGCTCCTCCAGGGTCTGGCCGTGGCGCTGGCGGAAGGTCGCCCCCTGGCTCTGCCCGTGGTCGGAGAGCACCACGAACTCGTAGGGCCGGGGCGCCTGTTCGGATGCCGCCTGCAGCACCCCGATGAGGTGGTCGAGGCCGGCGAGGGACGCGAGCGACTCGGGGCGGGTGGGCCCGGCGTGGTGGGCGATCTCGTCGTAGTCGGTGAAGTCGCAGTAGATGGAGGACCGTCCGGCCATCATCTGCTCGACGATCAGCCCGGCGTTGACGTCCCGCAGCAGTACGTTGGTCACCGCACGCAGCAGCACGTAGGACCCGTGCCTGTCGATCCGCGGCTCCACCTCGCGCCGGCGCTGCCGACGGCCCTGGTGGCGCTCCTTGACCATCTCCCCCACCGACAGCACCAGGGAGCGAGACAGCCCGTAGGGGTTGATGAAGTAGGTCGCGTAGCCACGCGAGGGCCCGTGCCGGGCGGTCTTGTCGCTCACCACGCTCATGGTCAGGAGCCTGGTCGCTGCGTCACCGCTGAAGATGTTGGAGATGCTGGCGCCGTCGTCGGCGAGCAGGCCGCGCCCGTTCGTCAGTCGCTGCTGGATGACCTGGGCGTCCTTCGGGTGGTTGGCCACCAGGAGCCGCCCGGATTCCTTCTCGTACCAACGGAAGGCAGGGATCTCGGCACTCGCGCCGTGCAGGAGCCCCGCCTGGCTGGCCGGGGTGGTCGACGGCAGCTGCACGTGCCACGTCCTCGGCACGTGGCTGCCCGAGCGCACCCACCGGCTCAGCGTCGGCAGGTCGCCGCTGCGCAGCGCCCACTGCAGCAGGGGCGCCGACAGCCCGTCGACCTGCACGAAGACCACGCCCGGCACCGTCGTCGGCGTGGCGGCCGCGCGCACGTGCTGCGTCTGGCGCAGCAGGTTGCTCAGGAAGGCGGTGTCGTCGCCCGCCGAGACCAGCCAGTTGGCCACGTTGGCCAGCAGGGAGAACAGCCACGAAGCCCAGAACGCGTCCCAGAAGCCGTCGACCGTGACCCCGGGCGCCAGGCTGAGCGCGCCGTAGAAGAACAGCGCCTCCGCGAAGACACTCGCGACCAGGACCCCGACCCAGCCCACCACCAGCGCCAGCGAGGTCACCAGGGGGCGGAAGACCGCGGTCAGCACGCCCAGGACGAGGGCCGCCACGAGCACGTCGACCCGCGCGGCCGCACTCACGCCGGGCATGACCCAGATGGTGAGCGAGAGCAGCAGCCACGACACGACCAGGCTCACCGCGAGCCGGCGCAGCTCGCCCCAGCTGGTGAGCCGGCGCCGGCGGAGCAGCCGCCATCCATCAGCGGTGCGTGCCCTCGCGGTGGGCACGGTGCCGTCCCGCGGGCGCCCACCCTCGCCGGGGGCGCCGTCGGTGTATGCCGTGCCGTTGCCGTCCACTGCCTCGATGCTGGCAGCGCGGCCGGTCGCCCGCCCCACCCCTGACGGATGATCGTGCGCCCGGCGGTGCGCCCGCAGAGGTGCCCGCCGCAGAGGTGCCGCGGACCGCGGCAAGCGCGTCCGCGGCATACCGGGTCGGGACTATCGTGGTCTCCTGCCGAGGAGCCGCCATGCGGGTGAGTTTCGTCCAGCCGAGCGCGGTGACCGATCACGAGGTCGCCGAGGTCCCCGCGCTGCTCACCCGGGACGACGGCTTCGTCTGGATCGACATCGAGGAGTTCGCCGACGAGGCGGCGCACCTCCTCGAGACCCAGTTCTCCGCACACCCGCTGGTGGTCCAGGCCTTCCGGCAGCGCAACTTCGTCCCGACGCTGCACAAGTACGACGCGCACCTCTTCCTGGTGCTGCACACGCCGCTGGCCGCCCCGGGTGGCCACGTGCACGCCCTCGAGCTCGACCAGCTCGTCGGCGCGCGCTACCTCGTCACCTCGCACGGCCCGCTCAACCCTGCCGTTCCCCCGGCGGAGGCCACCGCCGAGACCGACCAGGTGCGGCGGCGCATCGAGCAGGGGCGGTTCCGGCCCACGACGCCCGACGAGGTGTCCTACGCCATCGGCTCGGCGATCGCCCGCCGCCAGGGAGCAGCCGTCCGGGCCGTGGCCAACCGGCTGCCCGCCCTCGAGGGCGACGTGATGGGCTCGGACTTCCACCGGCCGGAGGAGCTGCTCGACCAGCTGTTCCTGCTGCGGCACGAGCTGCTCGTGTCACGGACGATGGCGGCCCAGTGCCACGAGGTCTACGGGCGCCTCGCGTCACTCGACCAGCTGGCCGGCGCCGAACCCGCCCGGCGCGCCGCCGACCTGCGGGAGCAGTTCGACCGCACCACGAGCGTCGCCGACGGCGAGAGCCGGTTCCTCTTCGGGGTGATCGAGCTCTACCAGACGCGGGTGACCACCAAGATGACGCTGGCGATGGAGCGCCTCGCCGTCATCGCTGCGATCACCCTGCCGGTCACCGCCATCGCCTCGATCTACGGGATGAACATCATCTCCAACGAGGGCACCCACGTCGGCCAGCTCGTCTTCGTCGTGGCAGTCATGCTCGCGATCAGCCTCTGGCTGCTGCGCTGGGCCCGCCGCCAGGGCTGGTGGTGAGCTCCAGGCCCGGCGTCTCACCCCAGGCGCCTCACTCCGGGCGTCTCACCCCGGGCGGCGTCGTCCCCGGCCGCCGACCACGGCCAGGAGCAGCCCGAGCAGGGCCACCAACGGGCCGACCACGGCCCAGAAGGTGACCCCGCTCATCACACTGCCGCCGACGTAGCCCAGCCCCTGCAGCGTCCACAGGGCGCCCACCAGGAGCAGGACGACGCCCAGGGCGACCGCCAGTCCACGGCTCATGCTGCGAGCCTAGCCCCGCAACGCGGCGAGGTCGTCGGCGCTGAGCTCGAGGTCGACCGCCTTCGCCGAGTCCTGGATCGAGGCCGGGCGGGAGGCGCCGGGGATCGGGATGACGACGTCGGCCAGCGAGAGCTCCCAGGCGAGGGCGACCTGCTGCGGGCTCACGCCGTGGCGCTGCGCGACCTCGGCGAAGGCCGCGTGCTTCGAGCCCAGCTCGCTCGCGTCGGAGATGCCGCCGAGCGGGCTCCACGGCAGGAACGCGATGCCGAGCCGCGCACAGTGGTCGAGCTCCTCGCGGCTGGACAGGAACGCGGGCGAGAACTGGTTCTGCACCGACACCAGCCGGCCGCCGAGCACCTCGTTGGCCTCGTCGATCTGCGCGACGGAGGCGTTGGAGATGCCGGCGCGCGCGATGACGCCCTCCTCCAGCAGCTCCACGAGGGCGCCGACCGACTCGGCATACGGCACCTTCGGGTCGGGGCGGTGGAACTGGTAGAGCCCGATGGCGTCGACGCCGAGCCGCTGGGCGGAGTCCCGGGCGGCCTGCTTGAGGTAGGCGGGGTCGCCGTTCTGGGTCCAGGAGCCGTCGCCGGGCCGCAGGTGGCCGCCCTTGGTGGCGACGACGACGCTGGAGGTGTCGCCGCCCCAGGACCGCAGGGCCTTGGCGATGAGCTCCTCGTTGTGGCCGACCTCGCCGGCGCCCAGGTGGTAGGCGTCCGCGGTGTCGATGAGCGTGACACCGGCGTCGAGGGCCGCGTGGATCGTGGCGACCGAGCGGTCCTCGTCGGGCCGTCCCTCGATCGACATCGGCATGCCACCGAGGCCGATGCTGCCGACCTTGAGGTCACCGAGCATGCGCTGCTTCATGTCATCACTCCTGTTCGTCGTGTGGGGTCATGAGGCGGGTCGAGCGGGTGCGCTCGCCTCGCGAGCCGCACCGCCTTCCACTGGAGGCCAAGTCACCAGCGGCGCCGGATGTTCCCGATTCTCGCGCTTTGCCCCGTTTCCGCGCGCCTGGGACCTTCGGCTCTGCCCCGCGGCTCCGCCGTCGCGGACCGTGAGGACATGGCGTGGGGAGTCACCGGGCTGACCGCAGGGCAGCGACGTTTCGGCATGGGGGCCGCGGTCGCGGTGGTGCTGGGCGTGGTCGTCTCCGCCGCGGTCGCGGTCACGACGCCCCCGCGGTCGGGCCCCTACTGCCGCGCCGACTGCGTGCGGCCTCCCTGGACGGACGTCGCGGAGTTCGTGCCACGCGACTACTGGTGGATGTACCCGATGCTCCTGCTGCTGGCGGCTGCCGTCGCCCTGGCCGTGACGGTGCACGGCATGGCCGGTGGCGAGCGGCCGCTGCCCAGCCTCGCTGGTGTGTGCCTCGGCACGGCGGCGACGGCACTCCTGATGGCGGACTACGGCATACAGCTCACGACGGTGCAGCCTGCCCTGCTCGCCGGCGAGGCGGAGGGGCTGGCCCTGTGGTCGCAGTACAACCCACACGGGCTCTTCATCGCCCTCGAGAACGTCGGGTATGCCGCGTGGGGCCTGGCGTTCGTGCTGCTCGGGTCGTCGCTGGCGCGGCAGCGGGGCGGGGCCGCCAGCGCCGCGGGTTGGACCCTCGTGGCCGGCGGGCTCCTCACCCTGACCGCCCTGGTGGCCTACGCCCTCGCCTACGGCGCCGACCTGCAGTACCGCTTCGAGGTCGCCGCCCTCACGCTCACGTGGCTCACCCTGGGCGTCACAGGCGTGCTGGTCGCGATCGCACTGCGACGGCCGTCGCCTCGCCGTTGACCACAGGTGGCTCTGACCCCTGACCCGTCGTCACGACAGCTCATGGAACGTCACAGCGGCGACATCGCCTGGCCGTCCACCCCCGCCGAGGTGGCCCGGGCCCACCGGCTGGCCGAGGTCGCGGAGACCGTCCACGGCCGGGCCGGCGCGACCTCCCCCACCCGCCCGGCCTAGCCTTGGCCCCATGGACCTGGGCCTCGATTTCGGCACCACGCACACCGTCGTCGCCCTGTCCGACCGGGGGAACTACCCCGTCGTCGCGTTCCACGACGAGAACGGTGACGCGCACGACCACTTCCCCACCGTCGCCGCCGACGACGCCGGCACCCTGCTCTTCGGTTTCGCGGCGCTCGAGGCGGCGCGACGCGGCATACCGTCCGTGCGCTCGTTCAAGCGCACGCTGGCCGAGCCGAGCGTCACACCCGACACGGTGCTGCGCATCGGCGACCGCGAGGTGCCGCTGCTGGAGGTGATGACCGGCTTCTTCCGGGCCCTTCGTGAGGCGCTGCGGACGGCGTCGAGCGCCGAGGGCCTGCTCGACGACGCCCCCGGCCCGCGGACGGTGCTGGGCGTGCCGGCCCAGGCCAACAGCGCGCAGCGCTTCCTCACCCTCGAGGCCTGCCGCCGCGGGGGGTTCGAGGTCGTGGGCATGGTCAACGAGCCGTCTGCTGCCAGCTTCGAGTTCGCCCACCGGCAGGCCCGCTCGATCACGTCACGGCGCAACCTGGTCATCGTCTACGACCTCGGCGGCGGGACGTTCGACGCCTCCCTGGTGCAGCTCGACGGCACCGCGCACGAGGTGCTCGACTCCTTCGGCGTCAACCGGCTGGGCGGTGAGGACTTCGACGAGGTGCTGGCCCAGGTCGCGCTCAGGGCTGCCGACCGCGCCCGGGGCGAGCTGGACGACCCGGCCTGGGCAGCGCTGCTCGACGAGTGCCGCGACGCCAAGGAGCGGGTCAGTCCCCAGTCGCGCCGCCTCAGCATCGAGGTCCCCGGCAACGGCACGGAGGTCGTGACGGTCGGCGTGGAGGACTTCTATGAGGCCGCCACACCCCTCGTCGACGCGACCACCGAGGCGATCGGGCCGCTCGTGAGCGCCCTCGGCTCGAGCGGCGACGACGGCACCGAGCTCGAAGGCGTCGCGGGCATCTACATCGTCGGTGGGGCCAGCGCCCTGCCCCTCGTCCCCCGGCTGCTGCGAGCACGGTTCGGCCGCCGGGTGCACCGGGCGCCGATGCCGAGCGCGTCGACCGCCGTCGGCCTCGCGATCGCGGCCGACCGCACCGCCGGCTTCTCGTTGCGCGACCGGCTCTCCCGCGGCTTCGGGGTGTTCCGCGAGCGCGAGGGCGGCACCGCGGTGTCCTTCGACCCGGTGCTCGACCGGTCCCTGCTCACCGCCGAGGTGGTGGGTATGCCGTCGACCGCCGAACCGGTCGTCGTCACCCGTCGCTACCAGGCGGCGCACAACATCGGCTGGTTCCGCTTCGTCGAGTACTCCGGCGTGGACGACCAGGGCGAGCCCCGCGGGGACCTCGCACCCGTCGCCGAGATCGTCTTCCCGTTCGACCCAGAGCTGCAGGCGCAGCACCCGGGCGACGCGAACGGTTTCGCTGCCACGGAGGCGCTGCGCGGCACACCGATCGTGCGGCAGGCCGGTCCCATCGTCGAGGAGCGCTACACCGTCGACCCGGCCGGCATCGTCTCGGTCGCCATCACCGACCTGAGCACCGGCTACCGGCAGGAGCACGTCCTGCAGGCCTGACGCGCCGGGCGGCACCCCGCCGGAGGGATGCGCCACCAGCGCGGCGTCCCCGCGACCGTCCCACCGGGCGACGCCTACGGGGCTGTCACACCGGCGCACCCACCCGTACGCTCGAAGTGTGAGCGGCGCGCACCGCAACCCGCCGACGACGCTCGCCGACGTCATGGCCGAGCAGCGACGCCGCCGGTTCGTGGGCCGATCAGCAGAGCTCGAGCTCTTCACCGACGCCGTGACCCGGGCCACCGGGCGACCGTTCTCAGTCCTGCACATCCACGGACCGGGAGGCGTCGGCAAGACCAGCCTGCTGGACGCCTTCGAGGTGGTCGCTGTCGCCCACGGAGCCACCGTCGTCCGGCTCGACGGACTCGAGCTCGACCCCTCCCCGCGGAACCTGCTCGAAGCCTTGTCGCAGAAGGTGTTCGTCCCGCCGGGACACGGCCCCATCCGTTCTCGCACCGCGGGCAGCCCCATCGTGCTCCTGGTCGACGCCTACGAGGCGCTCGCCAGCCTCGACCCGTGGTTCCGGTCGGCGCTTGTCCCGCGGCTTCCAGCCTCTGCCGTGACGGTGTTCGCGGGACGTGACACCCCCAGCCGGGCATGGCGCGGGGACCCTGCGTGGAGCTCGCTGCTGCGCGTGATCTCCCTGCGCAACCTGGACCCTGACGAGAGCCGCGACTACCTGCGCGCGGCCGGTGTCGCAGAGGTACTCCACGAATCCGTCCTGAAGCTCACCTACGGTCACCCGCTCGCTCTGGCGCTCCTCGCCGACGTGGTGACCAGCGGTGGCCGCATCGACTCGGGCACGCTGCCCCTCGACCTCGTCGAGATCCTCCTGCCGCGTTTCGTGGAGGGTGTCCCCGGGATCCGGCACCGCCGGGCCCTGGCGGCCTGTGCCATCGCTCGTCGCACCACCGAGGCACTTCTTCGCGACGTCCTGGACGAGTCGGACGAGAGGGACGTGTTCGACTGGCTGCGGGCACTGTCGTTCATCGAGGCCCGACCCGAGGGCCTTGCCCCGCACGACCTGGTGCGCGACGTGCTGGACGCCGACCTGCGCTGGCGAGACTTCGACACCTATGCCGACGTCTTCCGCCGCGTCCGCGGCCACACGGTCGCCGCCCTGCGGACGTCGACGGGGCGAGCGCAGCAGCGCGCCATCGTGGACCTGAAGTTCCTGTTCCGCCAGGTGCGCAGCGTGCTGTCCCCTGTGGCCTGGGACTCGTGGGGAGAGCATCTTCCCGAACCAGCCGGCCCGCAGGACGTGGACGACGTCCTCGAGCTGGTCAGCAGGTGGGAGGGCAACCAGTCCGCGAAGATCGCGGCGGCCTGGCTGGCAGACCAGCCCGGGGGGTTCTGGGTCCTGCACGACGCCCGTGGTGGCCTGCAGGGCGTGGTCGGCATCATCGAGCTGACGCGGTCGGCCGGGCACCGCCTGGAACAGGATCCCGGCGCCCGGGCCGCCTGGGAGTATGCCCAGCGGCACGCTCCGCCGCGGCCCGGTGAGACGCTGACCGTGTGCCGCTTCGTGGTCGACCGCGACCACTACCAGGGCCCCTCACCGACCTTGAACGGCACGCCCATCCTGACGCTGCAGCGGGAGCTCACCGAGCCGAGGCTGTCGTGGGACTTCCTGTGCCTCGCCGAGCCTGACCGGTGGAACGACTACTTCGCCGCGGCGGACCTGCCCCGGGCCGAAGGTGCGGACTTCACGGTGGCCGGGCGGCAGTACGGGCTCTTCGCGCACGACTTCCGAGAGCTGCCGGTGGAGGCCGTCACCGAGCTGTGGACCGAGCGAGCCCTCGCCCAGGACGTCGCGCTGGGGCCGCGCAGGCCCGACCACCCGCGCCTCGTGCTCTCGTTCAGTGACTTCGACGCGGCGGTCCGCCAAGGCCTCAAGGACCTGCACCGGCCGGATCTGCTCGCCCGGAACCCCCTGACCAGGGCCAGGCTGGTCGTCGACCGCCTCGCGCCCGGCGCCTCATCCGCAGCGGCCTTGGGCTCCCTCCTCCGCGAGGCGGTGGCCACGCTCGCGGAGGACCCGCGCGACGACAGGCTTTTGCGCGCGGTCGACGTCACCTACCTGCGCTCCGCGGCAACGCAGGAGGCAGCCGCCGCCAGGCTGGGCCTCCCGTTCAGCACGTACCGACGCCACCTCGGCCAGGGCATCGCGCGCATCGTCTCAGGGCTGTGGGACGGGGAGGTCTACGGGCAGGAACGAGCAGAGGTGGACACCCGGTGACCTGGTGACCGAACAACCGCAGGGACGAGCCTTCCGGTGACAGGAACTGGGAGGTTGTGATGACGGTTCATGGTGATCGAGCCGTGGTGCTCGGTGGAAGCATGGCGGGCCTGCTGGCCGCACGAGTCCTCGCCGACGCGTATGCGGAGGTCGTCGTCGTGGAGCGCGACGCCCTCCCCGGCACGCCGACGCACCGTCGCGGAGTACCGCAGTCGCGGCACATCCACGGCCTGCTGGCCGGCGGGCAACAGGCCCTCGAGGAGCTGTTCGCAGGCTTCACCGCCGAGCTGGCAGCCCGGGGGGCACCGACCGGAGACATGCTCCGGGACGTCCGGGTCTGCTTCGGTGGCCACTGGCTGCGACCGGGGCCTTCGGGCCTGGTCGCGGTGCAGGCGAGTCGCCCACTGCTGGAGACCTGCCTGCGCGACCGTGTGAGGTCGCTGCCGGGTGTGCAGCTCCTGGAGAGCTGCGACGTGGTGGGCCCGGTCGCCACCCCCGACGGCGGTCGTGTGACGGGCGCCCGTGTCGTGCCCCGACGCGACGAGAGCGCGGAACAGACCCTGAAGGCAGACCTCGTGGTCGACGCGACCGGACGGGGCAGCCGGGCCCCGGTGTGGCTCGACCGGCTGGGTGTCACCCGCCCGCCCGAGGAGCAGGTCCGTGTTGATGTCCGCTACGCCAGCGCCACCTTCCGTCTCGGCCGCGAGCAGCTCGGGGGCGCCCTCGGCCTCATCCAGGCGGCCACGCCGCGGCACCCGCGCGGTGGCGCCGTGGCCCTCACCGAGGGCGGGCAGGGCATCGTCACCCTGTACGGCATGCTCGGTGACCGCCCACCAACCGACCACCGAGGGTTCCTCGCCTTCGCAAACACGCTCCAGCACCCCGACCTCGCGGACGTCCTGCGGTCGGCTGAGCCGCTCACCGAGCCCGCACCGTTCCGGATCCCCATGACCGTGCGACGCCACTACGAGCGGCTCAGGCGGTTCCCTGAGGGCCTCCTGGTGTTGGGCGACGCCGCCTGCACCTTCAACCCGGTGTACGGCCAGGGCATGAGCGTGGCGGCGCTCGAGGCACTGGCGCTGCGTGACCACCTCCGACGACGGGGCACCGCGCAGCCAAGTCTCTTCTTCAGCGACGTGGCCCGGATCGTCGACGTCCCCTGGGCCATGGCGACCGGCGGCGATCTCGCCTTCTCGGGGGTCGCGGGTCGACGCAGCCTCGGGACTCGCCTCCTCGGCGGCTACCTCTCGGCTCTCCTCGGCGCTGCGGCGCGGGACGACGATCTGGGAAGGGCCTTCGTCAGGGTCGCTGGACTCGTGGACCCACCCCAGGATCTGCTGCAACCGCGGCGCGTGCTCCGCGTGGCCGCGAGCCGCCTGCGGCCCGCTCGATCATCAGGTGTTCCCTCGGGCGCCGCACGCCCTCCCGTCCCGGGTTGAGCGGAGGCCCCTCGGGCACCTCTGCGCCGGAGTGGTCAGCGGCCGGTCAGCGGCCGCCGAAGGTCTCGAGCAGCACCGCTCGCTCGGCGTCCGTGAGGTTGGTCGCGATCAGCTTCTTCGACACGCCGTGGAAGCGGTCGCCGAGCCGGTCGAGGTCACCCTGGTCGGTGACGACGAACAGGGCCGACGTGCCCTCGGTGACCTCGGTGCGGATGGTCTCGAGCTGCTCCTTGGTGATGCCCGTGCCCTCGGTGGCCTTGCTGAGGGCGCCGATCGCCGCGCCCACGACACCTCCCACCAAGGGCACGAAGAAGAGAGCGCCGACCAGCACGCCCCAGAAGGCGCCCCAACCGGTGCCGCGCACCGTCTCGTCGTGGCTGTGCTTCGTCGTCGGCCGCGACTCGCCCTCCGGCCACGACACGACGGCGTGGTCGAGGATGGTGACCATGCCCTCGGACGCGGCGCGGGTGAGGACGTGGGCGGCCCGGTCCGCGCCGTCGGGGCTCTCGAACTTCCACACGGTGAAGGCGGTCATCTGGCACTCCTCGCTCGACCCTTCGCGCCGCCCCCTCGCGGTGCCCTCGACGATACGCGCGGGAACCGCCGGCCTCAGGGCATTCGCCGATCCCGGTGGCTGGGCCAAATTAGTCAGCTTGGGTCATGGGCGTGCGGCCTGGGCGACCTAGCCTCGAGATAGCGACGATCGAGGAGGTCGAGATGTCAGGACTGGAGTCCAAGAGCTTCGACGGGCCGGAAGAGGTGCGCCCCTTCACCGACAAGGGCGCGGCGGAGGTGGTCACGCTGGCCGGCAGCACGGTGCTCAAGGGCCGCTTCGAGCCGGGCTGGCACTGGTCCGAGCACGTGGCCCCGATCGCGGGCACCGAGCGGTGCCAGTCGCCGCACCTGCTCTACTGCCTCTCCGGGCGCATGCACACGCGCATGGCCGACGGCACCGAGGGCGAGATCGGGCCCAACGAGGTCGCGAGGATCGAGCCGGGCCACGACGCCTGGGTGGTCGGCGACGAGGCCTGTGTCGTCGTCGACTTCGGCGCCTCGCCCTCCTACGCGAAGCCGGCCTGAGCCGGCACCTGCCCGCACGTCCTGCCCGCGGCATACTCGCCTGGCTTCTTGATTCATTCCAGAAAATGAACCAGACTGCAGGCGTGCCCACCACCACGGACCTCGAGCGCATGCTGCGCGGAGCAGATCTCCGGGTGACGCGCCCTCGGCTGGCCGTGCTCGCCGCCGTGCACGAGCACCCCCACGCCGACACCGACTCGCTCATCGGTGCGGTGCGCCGGCAGCTCCCCGCGGTGTCCCACCAGGCCGTCTACGACGTGCTCCGGGTGCTGAGCGGCTCCGGGCTGGTCCGGCGCATCCAGCCGTCAGGCTCCGTCGCCCGCTACGAGTCACGCGTCGGGGACAACCACCACCACGTCGTATGCCGCGGTTGCGGCACCATCGCCGACGTCGACTGCGCCGTCGGCCACACCCCCTGCCTCACCGCGTCCGACGACCACGGCTTCTCGATCGACGAGGCCGAGGTCACCTACTGGGGCACCTGCCCCGAGTGCGCTGCGGCGGCACGAGCCCACTGAGAGCCCGAGCCCCGAAGCCCCACTACCCCAAGCCCCTACCCCAACAGCGACAGGAGATGGACTCACGTGTCTGAACACGGCAGCGAGAGCGAGAACCCGGTAATCCCCTCCCCCGAACCGAAGATGGATCGGCGGCCCCACAGCAACAGGGACTGGTGGCCCAACCAGCTGAACCTCCAGGTCCTCCACCAGCACTCCCCTCGCTCGAACCCGCTCGGTGAGGGCTTCGACTACGCCGAGGCGTTCCAGGACCTCGACGTCGAGGCCGTGAAGCAGGACCTCATCGAGGTGATGACCACCTCGCAGGACTGGTGGCCCGCCGACTTCGGCCACTACGGCGGCCTGTTCATCCGGCTGAGCTGGCACGCTGCCGGCACCTACCGCATCGAGGACGGCCGTGGCGGTGCCGGCGACGGCTCGCAGCGCTTCGCCCCGCTCAACAGCTGGCCCGACAACGCCAACCTCGACAAGGCCCGTCGCCTGCTCTGGCCGGTCAAGAAGAAGTACGGGCAGAAGATCTCGTGGGCCGACCTGCTGGTGCTCGCCGGCAACGTCGCCCTGGAGTCGATGGGTTTCAAGACCTTCGGGTTCGGCTTCGGCCGCGAGGACATCTGGGAGCCCGAGGAGATCTTCTGGGGCCCCGAGGACACCTGGCTCGGTGACGAGCGGTATGCCGGCGAGCGGGAGCTCTCCGGACCGCTCGGCGCGGTGCAGATGGGCCTGATCTACGTCAACCCCGAAGGCCCCAACGGCAACCCGGACCCGATCGCGGCGGCCCGCGACATCCGTGAGACGTTCCGCCGGATGGCGATGAACGACGAGGAGACCGTCGCCCTCATCGCCGGTGGCCACTCGTTCGGCAAGACCCACGGCGCCGGTCCGGCCGACAACGTCGGCCCTGAGCCGGAGGCAGCTCCCCTGGAGGAGCAGGGTCTGGGCTGGCGCAGCACCTACGGCTCCGGCAAGGGCGCCGACACCATCACCAGCGGCCTCGAGGTGACCTGGTCCACCACGCCCACCCGTTGGGGCATGGGCTTCTTCGAGAACCTCTTCCGCTACGACTACGAGCTCGTCAAGAGCCCCGCCGGGGCGAACCAGTGGGTCGCCAAGGACGCCGACGCCATCGTGCCCGACGCCCACGACCCGGCCAAGAAGCACCGCCCGACGATGCTGACCACGGACCTCGCGCTCCGGCTCGACCCGGAGTACGAGAGGATCTCGCGCCGCTTCTACGAGAACCCCGACGAGTTCGCACTGGCGTTCGCCAAGGCCTGGTACAAGCTGCTCCACCGCGACATGGGCCCGGTATCGCGCTACCTCGGGCCGTGGGTGCCGGAGCCGCAGCTGTGGCAGGACCCCGTGCCGGCGGTCGACCACGAGCTCATCGGCGCGGACGACATCGCCTCGCTCAAGCGCACGATCCTCGACTCCGGGATCTCGCTCTCCGACCTCGTCTCCACGGCGTGGGCCGCCGCGGCCAGCTACCGCGACACCGACAAGCGCGGTGGCGCGAACGGCGCGCGGATCCGCCTGGCACCGCAGAAGGACTGGGAGGTCAACGCGGGCACGGCCCCGGTCATCGAGCGCCTCGAGCAGATCCAGCAGGAGTTCAACGCCGCCCAGTCGGGCGGCAAGCGGGTGTCGCTGGCCGACCTGATCGTGCTCGGCGGCACCGCCGCGGTCGAGCAGGCCGCCCGGGACGCCGGCGTCGAGGTCGAGGTGCCGTTCGCCCCCGGCCGCACCGACGCCACTCAGGAGCAGACCGACGTGCAGTCGTTCTCGGTGATGGAGCCGCGGGCGGACGGGTTCCGGAACTTCCTGCGGGCAGGCGAGAAGCTGCCGCCGGAGACCCTGCTGCTCGACCGGGCCAACCTGCTGTCGCTCACGGCTCCCGAGATGACCGTGCTCGTCGGCGGCCTGCGGGCGCTCGGGGCGAACCACGGTGGCACCCGGCACGGCGTGTTCACCGACCGCCCCGGCGTGCTGAGCACCGACTTCTTCGTCAACCTGCTCGACATGGGCACCGAGTGGAAGGTGGCGACCGACACCGAGAACGTCTACGAGGGCCGCGACCGCGCCACCGGCGAGGTCGCCCGGACGGCCACCGCCGTCGACCTGGTCTTCGGCTCGAACTCGCAGCTGCGCGCCATCGCCGAGGTCTACGCCGAGGACGACGCCACGGAGAAGTTCGTCCAGGACTTCGTCGCGGCGTGGGTGAAGGTCATGAACCTCGACCGGTTCGACCTGCGCTGACGTTGGACGTTCGCCACCACCTGCGGGCAGACGGGCCCCGGTCACCCCAGAGGTGACCGGGGCCCTTCGCGTCCCTGGGTCACGTGGAGGTCGGCGAAGTTGGCCGACGTCTTGCCGAACTCCCACCACCCCTCGACCCGCGGCTTCACGACCCACATGCTGCGGCCGTAGACGAGCGGGATGCAGCCCACCCGGTCAGCCACCACCATCCGGTCCGCCTCGTGGAACAGCTCGAGCCGCCCGCGGTCGCTGCGCTCCTGGCGCGCGCGTTCGATGATCTCGTCGAAGGGGCCATGGCTGAAACCGCCCCAGTTCGTGTGGCTGTCGGACTGGAACAGCAGCCGCAGGAAGTACTCGGGGTCGGGGTACCCCGGGAGCCAGCCGGTCATCACGATCGGCGCCGCCTCCCAGGGCGGACTGAACCGCACCAGCTCGACAGGGGTCCAGGCGTGGATCTCCACCTCGAGCCCGAGCGTCTCGCGCCAGCACTCCACGACCGGCGCGACCAGGGCTCGGTTGTCCTCGAGCACCGCCAGCCTGAGGGGCCCTGTGGGCGCTGCGCGCGCGAGGTGCTCTCGCGCCAGCTCCGGGTCGAAGTGCAGGGCGATGTCGGGGGTGTGGCCCTGCAGCGCCGGCGGCACGACCCCGCCGGTCGCGACCGTCATGTTCACGGGCAGGGCCGCCGCGAGCCGCTCACGGTCCACCGCCAGCGCGAGGGCGCGACGCAGCTCGAGCTTCGACGTGTCCGGGTGGCGGTGGTCGAACGCGAGGTAGCCCGACCAGGCCGCAGGACCCATCGACGCGTCGGGCGTCTCGGCCGGCATGAGGTCCGCCAGGCGCGGCGTGTAGCGGACGGCGATCATGTCGAGCTCGTCGCGCGCGTAGGCGGACCGCGAGGCGTCCGCGGACGACCGGTGGTACTCGACCCGCGTGACGTTGCCGGCGCGGGGCGTCTCGCCCCGCCGCCGTTCCAGCACCAGCGAGCCCTCGTCCTGTGCCACCACGCGGAACGCTCCGCTCACCACCTGGTCGGCCGTCCACTCGTCGCCGAGCGCCTCGATGGCATGGCGCGGCTGCGGCGCACCGTCGGGCCGGTTGACGACGCTCATGAAGTACGGAGCCGGAGCCGCCAGCCGGAACTCGACCGTGCGGTCGTCGAGCGCCCTCACCCCGATCGCGTCCGCGTCGTCGGTGCGACGCAGGTAGAAGTCCTGGCCCTGCTCGAGCACGAAGTAGATCGCGACCGAGGAGCCCGGCGCCTCGGGGTTGAGCACCCGCTTGATCCCGAACTCGACGTCGTGCGCGGTGAGCGGCCTGCCGTCGGACCACCGGAGCCCCTCGCGGAGGTGGAAGACGTAGCGCAGGCCGTCGTCGGCGATCTCCCAGCGCTCGGCGAGCGACGGCACGATCGTGCGCTCCGGCCACGCCTCCACGAGACGGTCGAAGAGGTGCATGCACAGCTGGATGTTGGGCCACGCGATCGCCGACCTCGGGTCGGGGTCGTTGGGCAGGTAGCTGCTGCCGATCCGCAGCGTCGCGCCGTCGCCGTCGCCTCGCGCTTGCGGGTCCTCGCGTCGTGGGCACGTCCCAGTGCGCGAACGCGCGCTGGTATGCCGCGTTCGCCTCCGCGAAGCGGAGGGTCATGTGCAGCGCCAGGGCGAGCTTGAAGAGCACGAGCGCGATCGCCCGGCGCTCGCCGCGCCGCTCGAGGATGGGCAGCAGCTCGCGGTAGTGCGCGATCGCCTCGTCGAGGGCGTACTCCTGCCGGGCCCGGTCGCCGGCTCGCGTGAGGTAGACCGCCGCCCGCTCCTCGTCCTCGGCGCCGAGCCAGTGGTGGGCGAGCAGGCCGGCGACCTCGTCCTCGCGGCCGGCGTACTGACGGCCGAGCCACTCGGCTGCCTTGCGGTGCAACCGGTTCCGCTGTTCGCGCACGAGGGTTCGGTAGGCCGCGTCCTGGATCAACGCGTGCTTGAAGCGGAACTCGGGTTCGGGCCAGCGCCGTCTCTCGCGCAGGAGGTCCAGCCGCTGGAGCTCGGCGAGAGCCGCACGCACCTCTGCCGGTTCGCGCTCGGCGACGCCTTCCAGCAGCGGCAGGCCGAACTGCCGCCCCAGCACGGACGCGGCCACCAGGGCGTCGTGTGCCGCGTCGGCGAGCCGGTCGATGCGGGCGAGGATCACCTTCTCCACGGTGGGTGGGATCTGCACGGGCACCTCGTGGTCGAACCGCCAGCCGCCCCGGTCGTCGCGAACGAGGGCGCCGGCGTCGGTGAGCGACCGGACGATCTCCTCCAGGAAGAACGGGTTTCCCTCGGCCGGCTCCAGGATGCGGCGCTCGGTCTCGGCCGGCAGCGTGCCGGCTCCCACGAGGGCGTGCAGCAGCTCGCGACCGGCATCACCCGTCAGGGCGTCGAGGGCGACCTCCCCGACCCGGTGCGGCAGCTCCCGCGCCACGTCCTCCTTGAGCCGCCATGCGCCGTGGTCGCGCTCGGACCGAGCGGTCACCAGCAGCAGGAGCGCCTGGGTGTCGGTGTCGGCGGCCAGCCGTTGCAGGAGCTGCAACGAGGTGGCGTCCGCCCAGTGCAGGTCCTCGATCGCGATGGCGACGGGTCCGTCAGCCGCCAGACGGGCCGCCAGCGTGCGCACGACCTCGAACGTGCGGTACTGCAGCGCCTCGGGCGACAGCTCTGCCAGACGAGCTGCGACGTCGGGCTCCAGCGTGAGGCCGAGCAGTGCGCCGAGGTAGGGGTAGAGGTCGACGGCTCCGTCGCCGAACAGCTCGTCGAGCCGACGGCGGAGCGCGACCCGCACCCGCAGCTCGGGCTCGTCGCTGAGCACCCCGAGCCACGAGCGCAGCAGGTCCCGCAGCGGCCAGTAGGGCATCGACTCGCCGTACGAGACGCAGCGACCCACGAACCATCGGGGCCGGCCACGAGGTGGTGAGCCACGGAGGAAGACCTCGCGCAGCTCGGCCAGCAGCCGCGTCTTGCCGATGCCGGGCTCCCCGGTGACGAAGAAGACGCCGCCGCTCCCGTCGAGGGCAGCCTCGACGGCGGACACACCGGCGGCCAGCTCACTCCCCCGCCCGACCATCGGCGCCTGGACGCCCTCGAACCCGCGCACCGACGGCGGCGCCGCCGACACCCCGAGGACCTCAACCGCTGCGAACGGCTTCGCCTTGCCCTTGAGCTGGAGCGTGAGGGTCTCACCCCACGAGAACGCCTGCTGGGCGAGCCGCTGGGTGTCGGCCGCGACCAGGACGGCGCCGGGCCGGGCGGCTGCCTGCAGACGCGCGGCGGTGTTCATCGCGTCGCCGAGCGCGGTGTACTCGACCCGACCGCCTGCGCCGACGTCGCCGACGACGACCAGCCCCGTGTTGACGCCCACGCGTACCGAGAACCCCTCGATGCCCCACGCGCGCTCGACCTCGCGCCCGTAGGCCGCAATGTCCTCGACGATCCGCAGGCCCGCCCGGATCGCGCGCTCGGGGTCGTCCTCGTGGGCGACGGGTGCGCCGAACAGCGCGAGGACGCCGTCACCGGCGAGGTCCTTCACGGTGCCGCCGAAGGCCTCGACCGACCCGATGATGCGGGTGACCGCCTCCTGGAGGACGAGCTTGAGCTCCTCGGGGTCCAGCCGCTCACCGAGCGGCGTCGACCCCACCACGTCGGCGAAGAGCGCGGTGACGACGCGACGCTCCTCGCGGTGCTCGCTCACCCGGGCATGGTCCCACCCCCGCCTGCTGGGCGGAACGGGTCACCGGCGTAGCACGGCGTACCGAGGCAACGCGGCATACCGGCCTCGCGTGGCCCATCGGTCAGACGGGACGCTGGGCGGGCGCGTTCTGGGCTGTCCTGCCCGGGTCACGCTCGACGACGTCTCCGAGGGCGTCGTCGATCCTCGCCATGAGCTCGTCGGGGATGGTCACCCCGGCGGCCTTGACGTTCTCGCTGACCTGCTCCGGGCGGGAGGCGCCGATGATCGCCGAGGCCACGTTGTCGTTCTGCAGCACCCACGCGACGGCGAGCTGGGCCATCGACAGGCCCATCTCGTCGGCGACGGGCTGCAGCGACTGGACGCGGCCGAGGACGTCGTCGTCCATGAACCGCTTGATCATGTCGGCGCCGCCCTTCTCGTCGGTGGCGCGGGACCCCTCCGGCGGCTGCTCACCGGGGCGGTACTTGCCGGTGAGCACGCCCTGCGCGATGGGTGACCAGACGATCTGCGACACGCCGAGGTCCCTCGACGTCGGCACGACCTCGCCCTCGATGACGCGCCACAGCATGGAGTACTGCGGCTGGTTCGAGACGAGCTGGAAGCCGAGCTGCCGACTGAGCTCGACGCCCTGCCGGATCTGGTCGGCGGTCCACTCGCTGACGCCGATGTAGAGCGCCTTGCCCTGCCGGACGATGTCGGCGAACGCCTGCATGGTCTCCTCCAGCGGCGTCTCCGTGTCGAAGCGGTGCGCCTGGTAGAGGTCGACGTAGTCGGTCTGCAGGCGCTGGAGCGAGCCGTTGATGGACTCCATGACGTGCTTGCGCGAGAGCCCGGTGTCGTTCTTGCCCTTCGGACCGGTCGGCCAGTAGACCTTGGTGAAGATCTCGAGCGACTCCCGGCGCTCGCCCTTCAACGCCTCGCCGAGCACCGTCTCGGCGGCCGTGTTGGCGTAGGCGTCCGCGGTGTCGAAGGTCGAGATGCCCGCGTCGAGAGCGGCCTTCACGCACTGCGTCGCGGTGTCGTTCTCCACCTGCGAACCGTGGGTGAGCCAGTTCCCGTAGGTGATCTCCGAGATCTTGAGGCCGCTGTTTCCGAGGTACCTGAACTCCATCCCGCCACCGTATGACGGCCGGCGGGGCAGCGCGCTCCGACCCGTCAGCGCCTGCTCGTCACCGCCTGCTCGTCAGCGCCTGCCGATGACGGGGTGAAGCCCTTGACCAGCAGCCACACCGCCAGGACGAGCTCCTGGACGAAGATGGGTGCCACGAGCGGCTTGTACGCCGTCACGTCACTGTTGCTGAAGAGAGCCAGCAGACAGCCGGTCATCATCAGGAGCACCGCCACGACGCCGAAGACGGACAGCCACCGCGGCACGAGGCGTGCCTGGACGAACACGACGTAGTACATCAGCCCGCCCACACTGAAGGCGAAAACAGCCACGAGAGAGGCGTGTTCGCGAAAGCTCAGCAGTGAGTCGGCCAGCGCCTGCATCGGCGCACGGCCAGCCGCCGGCGCAGTGGCGAACTGCTCTGCCAGGGTCAGCACGGACAGCAGGCAGACGACCCCGACCGTGTAGAAGACCGCTTCAATGGTCCTGAACACCACCGACCCCAGCGCCAGGGCGGCGTCGAACTCCTTCAGCAGCGGGTAGAGCGTGATGGCGATCCCCACGCTCGTGCCTGCCGCGACCAGGTACAGCAGCGCCGCGGCGGCCACCTGGTCGGGGTGGTCGGCCACGTCCGCCAGGTAGCCCGGCCCGCTGAGCGTGGGAAGCAGCGCAGCCGCCGCAACAGCAGCGACGGTCGCGACGATGAGCAGCAGACCCGTGGTCACGGAGGTTCTCCGAGTCGATCTCACCGTGGTGTCCCTCCGTGCAGTGGTCCCCCGCGACACCTCGACCCTCTCGCCGATCCGACCGCGCCAACAGGGACCTACGTCAGGGCTCTGGCGCGCACTCGGCCGCCGTGAGCCGGCACGGCTCGGTCAGGCGCCGACGTATGCCGCGAGGTGCTTCCCCGTCAGCGTGGAGCGGGCGGCGACGAGGTCGGCCGGCGGGCCCTCGAAGACGACCAGGCCGCCGTCGTGGCCGGCGCCGGGACCGAGGTCGATGACCCAGTCGGCGTGGGCCATGACCGCCTGGTGGTGCTCGATGACGACGACCGACTTGCCGGAGTCGACGAGCCGGTCGAGCAGGCCGAGCAGCTGCGCGACGTCGGCGAGGTGGAGGCCGGTGGTCGGCTCGTCGAGGATGTAGACCTCGCCCTTCTCCGCCATCTGGGCGGCCAGCTTGAGCCGCTGCCGCTCGCCCCCGGAGAGGGTGGTGAGCGGCTGGCCGAGGCTGAGGTAGCCGAGCCCGACGTCGGCGAGGCGGTCGAGGATCGTGTGGGCTGCCGGAGTGCGGGCATCGCCGCCGCCGAAGAACTCCTCGGCCTCGGTCACCGACATGGCGAGCACGTCGGCGATGTTCCGGCCGCCCAGGGTGTACTCCAGCACCGAGGCCTGGAACCTCCTGCCCTCGCACTCCTCGCAGGTGGACTCCACAGTGGCCATGACGCCGAGGTCGGTGTAGATGACGCCGGCGCCGTTGCAGGTCGGGCAGGCCCCCTCGGAGTTGGAGCTGAAGAGCGCCGGCTTCACACCGTTGGTCTTCGCGAACGCCTTGCGGATGGGGTCGAGAAGTCCCGTGTACGTCGCGGGGTTGCTTCGTCTCGAGCCGCGGATGGCCCCCTGGTCCACCACCACCACGCCGTCACGGCCCGCGACCGAGCCCTGGATCAGCGAGCTCTTGCCGGAGCCGGCCACACCCGTGACCACGCAGAGCACCCCGAGCGGGATGTCGACGTCCACGTCCCGGAGGTTGTGCGTCGACGCGCCCCGAACCTCCATCGCTCCCGTGGACGCGCGCACCGACGGCTTGAGTGTCGCCCGGTCGTCGAGGTGACGGCCAGTCGTGGTGTCACTCCCCCGCAGCCCATCCACCGGTCCCTCGAAGCAGACGGTGCCCCCCTCCGTGCCGGCGCCGGGGCCGAGGTCGATGACGTGGTCGGCGATCGCGATGGTCTCGGGCTTGTGCTCCACGACGAGCACGGTGTTGCCCTTGTCCCGCAGCTGGAGCAGCAGCTCGTTCATCCGCTGGATGTCATGGGGGTGCAGGCCGATCGTGGGCTCGTCGAAGACGTAGGTGACGTCGGTGAGCGACGAGCCGAGGTGGCGGATCATCTTGGTGCGCTGCGCCTCTCCCCCGGACAGGGTGCCCGCCGGCCGCTCGAGCGACAGGTAGCCCAACCCGATCTCCGTGAACGAGTCGAGGAGGTGCTGGAGCCCCTTCAGCAGCGGCCCCACGGATGGCTCGTCGAGGCCCCGGACCCAGTCGGCCAGGTCGCTGATCTGCATCGCGCAGAGATCGGCGATGTTCTTGTCCTTGATCTTGGAGGCGCGGACCTCGTGGGTGAGCCGCGTCCCGTCGCACTCGGGGCAGGTCTGGAAGGTCACGGCCCGCTCCACGAAGGCGCGGATGTGGGGCTGCATCGCGTCGACGTCCTTGGCCAGGAACGACTTCTGGATCTTGGGGATCAGCCCCTCGTACGTGAGGTTGATCCCCTCGACCTTGACCTTGGTCGGCTCCTTGTAGAGCAGGTCGTGCAGCTCCCTCTTGGTGTACCTGCGGATCGGCTTGTCCGGGTCGAAGAAGCCGCAGCCGCGGAAGATGCGGCCGTACCAGCCGTCCATGCTGTAGCCGGGGACCGTGAGGGCACCCTCGTTGAGCGACAGGCTGTCGTCGTACAGCGCCGACAGGTCGAAGTCGGTGACCGAGCCCATGCCCTCGCAGCGCGGGCACATGCCGCCGAGGTAGACGGCGTCGCGGACCACGCTCTTCTCGACGCGGCCGGCCTTGTCGGTGGACATGACGCCGCTGGCCCTGCGCGTGGGCACGTTGAAGGAGAAGGCCGTCTGCGGTCCGACGTACGGCTTTCCGAGCCGGCTGAAGAGGATCCGCAGCATCGCGTTGGCGTCGGTGGCCGTGCCGACCGTGGAGCGGGGGTTGGCGCCCATGCGCTCCTGGTCGACGATGATCGCCGTCGTCAGGCCCTCGAGGCGGTCGACGTCAGGACGCGCCAGGTTGGGCATGAAGCCCTGCACGAACGCGCTGTAGGTCTCGTTGATCATCCGCTGCGACTCCGCGGCGATCGTGCTGAACACCAGCGAGCTCTTGCCCGAGCCGGAGACCCCCGTGAAGACCGTCAGCCGCCGCTTCGGGAGCTCGACGCTGATGTCCTTGAGGTTGTTCTCGCGGGCACCCTGCACGCGGATCAGGTCGTGGCTGTCGGCGGGGTGCTGCGCGGGTGCCTGGGTCTCCGTCATCCGCGTCGTGGCCATGCGTGCCTCCGTCGGGTGGGTGTGGGCTCAGACCAGCCAGTGGCCGTCGCGCATGAGCGTGCGGCCGGCGATCTCGTTGGCCTCGCGCCAAGCCTGCACCCGGACGGGCCGCAGCACCATGAAGAGGTAGCCCGTGTCGCGTCGGGGGTCCCAGTCGGCCTGCGCGACGTAGGCCGCACCCAGCCGGTCGTCGGCGGCGACGTCGAGCGTGTCCTCGAGGACGGCGTCGACCATCACGACGTCACGGGTGGGGCCGACCGCGAGCCGGGCCGTGCCGGAGGCGCTCAGGTTGCGGGCGGTGACCGACGACATCTCGACCGCGATCACCACCCGCTCCTCCACCCAGGCCAGCGACACGGGCACGAGGTGGGGAGCGCCTGCCGCGGACGCCGTGGCGACCCACGTGTCGATCGCGGGGGTCGCCAGCATCGCCAGCGTGTCGGCCTTGCGGGTCTCGCGGTCGCGCGCCGGTCGGCCATCACCGACGTCAACGCACCTCGTTGATGCGGACCATGTTGCCCGCCGGATCGCGGAAGGCGCAGTCGCGGATTCCGTAGGGCTGCTCGGTCGGCTCCTGGACCACCTCGGCGTCACCGCCCTGCAGCTGCTCGAAGGTGCCGTCGAGGTCCTTGGTCGCCAGCACGATGATGCCGTAGGTGCCCTTGGCCATCATCTCGGTGATGGTCCGGCGCTCCTCGTCGGTGACGCCCGGGTCTGCCCCCGGCGGGTACAGCACGATGCTCGTGCCGGGCTGGCCCACAGGGCCGACGGTGATCCAGCGCATCGTCCCCTTGCCGACGTCGCCCCGGACCTCGAAGCCGAGGGTGTCGCGGTAGAAGGCCAGCGAGGCCTCGGGGTCCTCGTGCGGGAGGAAGGTGGAGTTGATGGTGATGTCCATGGGGCTCACGCTAGATGCCGCTCGGGCACCGGCGCTTCTCGATTCCTGACCGGTCGGGTCACCTGTTTCGCCACACACGCGGGCAGCCCCGGTCTCCCGTCCGCTGCCTGGCGCCGGTAGGTGCTCGGCGGCATACCGACCAGCTCGGTGAAGCGGGTGCTGAAGGTGCCCAGCGACGCGCAGCCGACGGCGAAGCACACCTCGGTGACGCTGAGGTCACCACGACGCAGCAGCGCCATCGCCCGCTCGATGCGCCGCGTCATCAGGTAGGAGTACGGCGACTCCCCGTAGGCGGCCCGGAACTGGCGGCTGAGGTGCCCAGCCGACATGTTGACGCCCCGGGCCAGCGCCTCGACGTCCAGCGGCCGCGCGTACTCGCGGTCGATCCGGTCGCGGACGCGGCGCAGCAGCGCGAGGTCGCGGAGGCGTTGCTCCTCGGCGGGTCTGCTGGCCACGTCTGTGATCGTGCCACAGGGGCCTGCGGGCGGTCCGCGAGTTCGGGGTGCTGTGCCTTGCTCGCCGGGTGCCCCCGGAGGAACGTGGTCAGCGGGACCACTACGGGAGGTGAGCCATGCGGCTCGAGCACCTGTGTGACGTGGAGTGGAGGTATGACCTCCTGAAGGCGGTCGAGGAGTCGCCGGCCGGGGACGGGCGGGTGTACGGGCAGGGCACGGGGACGCTCACAGGCAGGATCGCCGGTACCGCGCAATGGTCGAACTTCCCCACGTTGCATGCCGGGTTCGCCCACCCCGACGCACGGGGAGCCATCGACGTTGGCGACGAGGGCGTCGTGCTCTTCACCCTGACGGGGCTCTCGAACCTCACCGACGGCGCCGGAATACACGTCATGACCTTCATGACGGAGCACGAGCCGCACGTCTGGCTCAACCGCGTGATCGCCGTGGGTGAGGGCAGCATCGACGTGGAAAGGGGCGTGTTGTCGATGCGCTACTACTCGTGCCACGTCGACTACCGGCCGACGATCCGGAGCGGGACCTGAGGTCGGCGGCCACGGCGGGCGACAGAAAGGAAGGGAGATCGACTCCCTTCCACTACCAACGTATAGCGCAGTAGGGGGCTTGCGGCAAGGCCCCGGTCGTGCCCCAGAATCGCCGGCCGAGGCCAGCACCGACGAATGGGGAACCGCCGCATGCCCTTGACCACCAACGCTTTCGACCTGCCCGACCACCTCACCCACAAGGCCGACCCGACGCTGGTCGCCGACGACGAGCGGCACTTTGCTGCCCTGGCCGAGAGCCTCGAGCAGTCGATCGCCGTGCTGTCCGACCGCCTCGAGGCCGCGCGCAGGGCACCCGGCGGCGCGGGCCAGCAGGCGATGGAGCGGGACCTCGAGGTCCACCGGCTCACCACTCGCCTGCGCACCCTGCGTCGCTTCGGCCTGGATCTGTGCCTGGGACACATCGTCAACGCGGACGACGCCGAGCCGGTGTACATCGGACGACTCGGCCTCACGGACAGCACGGGTCGTCGGCTGCTGGTCGACTGGCGCTCCCCCGCCGCTGAGCCGTTCTTCGGCGCGACCCACGCCAACCCGATGGGCCTGGCGAGCCGACGACGGTACCGCTGGACCCGCGGCCGGGTCACCGACTACTGGGACGAGGTGTTCACCCCGGACCAGTTCGCGGGGCACGCGCGCGCCCTCGACGACCAGTCCGCCTTCATCGCCAGCCTCGGCAGCAACCGGTCGGCCCGCATGCGCGACGTCCTCGGAACCATCCAGGCCGACCAGGACGCCATCATCCGCGCGGGCTCCCGCGGCGCCCTCGTCGTCGACGGCGGTCCGGGCACGGGCAAGACCGTCGTCGCGCTGCACCGCACGGCCTACCTGCTCTACTCCGACCCGCGCCTGGGCCACCGTCGGGGCGGAGTACTGTTCGTCGGCCCGCACGAGCCCTACCTGGCCTACGTCTCCGACGTGCTCCCCAGCCTCGGGGAGGAAGGTGTGCAGACCTGCACCCTGCGGGACCTCGTCGTCGAGGGAGCCGGGGCCCCGGACGAGGCCGACCCCGAGGTCGCCCGCCTCAAGGCCTCCGTCGACCTCGTCAAGGCGATCGAGCCCGCCGTCGCGCTGTACGAGGAGCCGCCCACCGTGGGCATGGCGGTCACGACCGAGTGGGGCGAGGTCTGGCTGGGCCCTGACGACTGGACCACGGCGTTCGAGGCCCCGGCCCCGGGCACGCCCCACAACGAGGCCCGCGACGTGATCTGGGAGGAGCTGCTCTCGATCCTGGCGGCCCGGCACGACGATGACGAGGCCGTCCCCGAGATGGTCCGCAGGTCGCTGGAGCAGAACCGCGAGCTGCGCACGGCGGTGAACCGCGCCTGGCCGATCCTGGAGGCGACCGACCTCGTCGGTGACCTGTGGTCGGTACCCGCCTACCTGCGCCGGTGCGCTCCGGGTCTCAGCGTCGAGGAGGTCCGCCGACTCCAGCGCTCCGACCCGAACGCGTGGACGGTGTCCGACCTGCCGTTCCTCGACGCCGCACGGCGGCGGCTCGGGGATCCCGAGGCGTCGCGGCGCAGGCGTCGGCGCGAGGCCGTCCTTGCGGCACAACAAGAGGAGATGGACAGGGTCGTCGACCACCTCATCTCGAGCGACGACTCCGAGATGCACGTCATGTCGATGCTCCGCGGCCAGGACCTCCGTGGCGCCCTGGTCGACGGGGCCGCGGAGACCAGCACCGACCCCGACCTGCTCGCGGGCCCGTTCGCGCACGTCGTCGTGGACGAGGCCCAGGAGCTGACCGACGCCGAGTGGCAGATGCTGCTGAGCCGCTGCCCGTCCCGGAGCCTCACCATCGTCGGCGACCGGGCCCAGGCCCGGCACGGGTTCACCGAGTCGTGGCAGGAACGCCTCGAGCGGGTCGGGCTCGACCGGGTCGCGCTGTCGTCTCTCAGGATCAACTACCGGACGCCGGAGGAGGTCATGGCGGAAGCCGAGCCGGTCATCCGTGCCGCGATCCCCGACGCCAACGTTCCGACGTCGATCCGCACCACCGGGGTCCCCGTCGTCCACGCCCCTGCGTCGGACCTGGGCTCGATCCTCGACGCCTGGCTCGACACTCATGCCGAGGGGGTCGCCTGCGTCATCGGCACGGGTGACATCGACGGCGGCACGCTCCGCGACACGTCCCGTGTCCGGTCGCTGACGCCCGAGCTGGCGAAGGGCCTCGAGTTCGACCTGGTCGTCCTCATCGACCCGGAGACGTTCGGCACGGGCACCGAAGGAGCGGTCGACCGCTATGTCGCGATGACCCGTGCGACCCAGCAGCTCGTGGTCCTCACCAGCTCCTGGGTCGGGCCTAGACGTCGTCGGTCGACCGAGGGAACGTCGTCGGGGTGAAGTGGATCGCGCCGGCCGGCAGCATCCACGGCATCGCCACCAGCTCGAAGACACCGGCGCGGACGGCCGGGTCCTCGCCCTTGAGCCGCAGCGCCTCCTCGGGCTCACAGCGGAGGATGGACAGGCCTCGGTAGTGCCGTCGCCCGCCGAGGTCGCCGAGCGGGCCGGCAGCGAGCAGCACACCGCGCTCGTGCAGGTCAGCCAGGTGGCTCAGGTGCGCGTCCTGGAGCCGGTCGGCCTCCTCCTCCGAGAGCTGCGGCGGCTCCTGCGGGGTCACCAGCAGCACGACGGTGTAGCGGTCGAAGTCCATGCCGGCGATGGTAGGCCGCTCACTGACCCGGTTCACTCCCGCGCACCAGCCGTCCGCAGCGCCGCGTCGAGGGCGTCGAGAATGAGACCCAGCCCGAAGTCGAACTCGTCGCCGAACTGGTAGCCCGGTCGCAGGTAGTACTCGCTCACCATGTCGGCCATGTGCGGGAACTCGCCGGTGGCGAACTGCTCGACGATGGGGTCGGCCACATCCGCGGTGACCGCCCCGGTGGCCTCAAAGGGCAGGCTGGCTTCCTGGAGCGCAAACCCGTAGGTGTAGCTGTCGATCAACGCATACGCATGTGCGGTCATCTCCCGGGAGAAGCCGGCGGCGCGCAGAGCACCGAGGACGACGTCGTGGTGTCGCAGGGTCGCCGGGCCGGGTGTGGGGCGCGACTCCAGCAAGCCGATCGCCCAGCGGTGACTCCGCAGCACGCTGCGCGCGGAGTGTGCCCGTCGGCGCATCTCCGAGCGCCAGTCACCACCGATGGACGGCAGCTCGATCTCGCTGAAGACGATGTCGACGAGCCCGTCGAGGATCTCGTCCTTGTTGGCGACGTGGTAGTAGACCGACATCGGCTTCACGCCGAGCTCCTGGGCGAGCGAGCGGATGGTGAGCGCGCCGAGGCCGCCGGTGTCCGCGATCGCCAGGGCTCCGCGGAGCACGCGGTCCTTGCTCAACCGAGGCCGGACCCGCGAGCCCACGTCTCCCGTGTCAACCATTCGCGCGCTCCGATCGGTTCTTTCGAGGTCTAGGAGCATCGTACTATGTATGGTAACTTCTTTCGTACATAGTACGAACGCAGTGGTGCCAGCAGCCTCCCGGCGGCTCGCCACACGACCAAGGGACCGGATCCCCATGACGAAGAGCACCCGGGAAACCACCCTCCACCAGCAGCCTTCGGCCGGGGAGAACGTGATGCGGGCCATCGCCCAGCAGGGCTACGGCACCGCGGAGGTCCTCCAGCTCGGGCTCGTCCCCCGCCCGGAGATCGCCGCGAACGAGGTGCTGGTGCGGGTGCACGCTGCTGGCCTGGACCGGGGCACCTGGCACATGATGACCGGTCGCCCCTACCTGATGCGCGTCATCGGCTTCGGCTTCCGGCGTCCGAAGAACGGCGTTGCCGGCATCGACGTGGCCGGCACCGTTGTCGCCGTGGGTTCCGCCGTCACGAGGTTCACGCCGGGCGACGAGGTCTTCGGGATGAGCCGAGGGTCGTTCGCGGAGTATGCCGCAGCCCGCGAGGACAAGCTCGCCCGCAAGCCCGCGAACCTGTCTTTCGAGCAGGCGGCGGTCGTCCCGATCTCCGCGGGCACCGCCCTGCAGGCACTGACCGACTCCGGCAGGGTCGAGGCCGGCCAGCAGGTCTTGGTGGTCGGCGCCTCCGGTGGGGTCGGCAGCTATGCCGTGCAGCTGGCCAAGGCGTTCGGTGCCGACGTCACGGGCGTGTGCAGCACCGGCAAGCGTGACCTGGTGAGGTCCCTCGGGGCCGACCACGTCGTCGACTACACCCGGGAGGACTTCGCCGACGGCGTCCGCCACTACGACCTGGTCCTCGACATCGGAGGGAACACTCCCCTGTCACGACTTCGTCGCGCCCTCACGCGCACCGGGACACTGGTCATCGTCGGCGGCGAGGAAGGCGGCAGGTGGACGGGGGGCTTCGGCCGCTCGCTGCGGGCGCCACTGCTCTCACCCTTCGTGTCCCAGCGGCTGACCATGTTGGCCAGCAAGGAACGCGCCAGCGACCTGGAGCGACTCACCGAGCTCATCGAGTCCGGCAAGGTCACGCCCAGTATCGACCGCACCTACCCGCTCGACCGCGTGCCGGACGCCATGCGTCACCTCGAGGCCGGCGAGGTCCGGGGGAAGGTCGCCATCGTCATCAGCACGGCGTAGCCGCTCTGGCGCACAGCGCCGGAAGTCGGCGCCCACGCCCCGACCGCACGGACAGGACCGAGATGTCGAACCGTACTGCGCCACCGCCCATCGACCGCGACGTCCCGTCAGGACCGTCAGTCGACCAGCCGCCCCGGACGGGGACCACGAGCTCACGCCACCTCGCTGCGCTCGTCGCCGGCGCGGGCATCCTGCTCCTTGCAGCACTGGCCGCGTTCGCCAACGTCGCGGTCCTCCAAGGACTGGTGACCGACGGCGACGCGGCAAGGACGGCCCAGGACATCCTGGCCTCGGACAGCATGTTCCGCGTCGGCATCGCCAGCCTGTACGCGGTCGTCGCCCTCGACGTGCTGGTCGCCTGGGCACTCATGGAGGTCTTCCGACCCGTCCACGCGGGCCTCGCGAGGCTCGCGGCGTGGTTCAGGCTCGCCTACGCAGCCGTCTTCCTCGTCGCCATCGCCCAGCTCGCCGGGATACCCGACCTGCTGAGCACCCGGGACTCCGCGGCGTTCACTCCCGGCCAGGTCGACGCAACGGCACTGGCCAGGGTCGACACGTTCACCGACATCTGGATGGCGGGCCTGCTGCTGTTCGGAGTCCACCTGGCCCTCCTCGGCTACCTGGTCTACCGCTCCGGGCAGATGCCGAGGCTGCTGGGCATCCTGCTCGTCGTCGCCGGGCTCGGGTACGCCTTCGACACCATGGCCGCTGTCCTGACCACGGGGTCAGTGTTCGCCGTGTCCACGGTCACGTTCGTCGGCGAGCCCCTCCTCGCCCTCTGGTTGCTGATCCGCGGCCGCCGTCTCACGCCGGACGACACCCCGTTCGGCACCGCCCCCGCGACCGCCGTGAGGGCATGACCAACGGGTGCGCCCCCGCTCATCGGCGCCACCTGGCCATCGACCAACAGCCGGCCATCGACCGACAGCCGGGCACCAACCAAGGACAGCCGACCAACGAGCAAGGAGCACGACCATGAGCAACACCCAGACGGCCGGACCGCCGGCCAAACCGCGCGGGGACCCGACCAGACGCACGCCCATGTCCAGCACCAGGCGTACCGCGCTCATCGCGGGCGTGTTCTACCTCATCACCTTCGTCTCGATCCCCACCCTTTTTCTCTACGGCCCGGTGAAGCGCGCGGACTACATCACCAGCGTCGGCTCCGACACGGGCGTGCTCTGGGGCTGCCTCCTCGAGGTCGTCGTCGCCCTCGCCGGAATCGGCACCGCCGTCACGCTGTACCCAGTGGTGAAGCGGCAGAACGAAGGCATGGCGCTCGGCTTCGTCGCCTCTCGCACCGTTGAAGCCGCCATGATCTTCACCGGTGTCGCGAGCCTCCTCTCGCTCGTGACCCTGCGACAGGGCCTGGACACGGCGACCGCAGCCAATACCGCCTCGCTGATCACGACTGGCGCGTCGCACGTCGCGACCTACGACTGGGCTTTCACCCTCGGACAAAGCCTCATGCCCGGCGTGAACGCCATCCTGCTGGGCACCCTGATGTACCAGTCAGGCCTCGTGCCAAAGGTCATTCCCACGATGGGACTCATCGGGGCCCCTCTGCACATCACCGCCGTGCTCCTCACGATGTTCGGCCTCATCGACCGGACCGGTGCGGTGGCCGCGCTGGCCGTCCTTCCGATCGCGGCCTGGGAGCTCTCGCTCGGCATCTACCTGGTCGTCAAGGGCTTCAAGCCCTCCCGGATCCTCACGACCAGCGTCCCGCCAGCCTCCCCAGAGCAGCCCATGAGCAGGGCACTACCGGTCGCCTGAGCATCTGCGGTTCCGTGGATCGCCCAGCTGAGCACCGCCGCACCCGTGGCCGATCGGTGAGGCGCGGCCGCGGAACGAGGTCGCGACGCGGGGCCGGAGGATGGATCTTGGTTCCCAGCACCGCCACAGGACGAGCACAGGAGCGCGACCGTGCCGGCCGCCGAGCTATGGACGCACGGTCAGGGGGCGAGCATCCAGTCGACGGCCGCCTGGGCGTGGATGGCGGTGGTGTCGTAGAGCGGGACGGGCGAGTCGCCGGCGTCGACGAGCAGGGTGATCTCGGTGCAGCCGAGGATGATCCCCTCGGCGCCTCGTCGCGCCAGCCCTGCCATCACCTCGCGGTACCGGTCGCGCGACTCCTCCCGCACCACGTCCTGGCAGAGCTCGTCGTAGATGATCCGGTGCACGTCCGCGCGCTCGGCCTCGTCGGGCACGACAACCTCGAGCCCGTGGTCACGCAGCCGCCCGGTGTAGAAGTCCTGCTCCATCGTGAACGCCGTGGCGAGAAGACCGACGGTCCCCCGACCGTCGGCGAGCAGGCGGCCCGCGGTGGCATCGGCAATGTGCAGGAGAGGTATGCCGGTGGCTCCCGTGATCTCGTCGGCCACCTTGTGCATGGTGTTGGTGGCGACCAGCAGACCCTCGGCGCCGGCTCGCTCGAGCCCCTGCGCGGCATCGACCAGCACCCTGGCCGTACCCGCCCAGTCACCGTCGTGCTGCATCGCCGCGACCGGCTGGAAGTCGAGGCTGTGCAGCAGCAGCGAGGCCGAGTGGAGCCCGCCGAGCCTCGTGGCGACACCGTGGTTGAGCAGCCGGTAGTACTCCGCCGTGCTCGTCCAGCTCATCCCGCCCAGAACTCCGAGAAGTCGCATCAGCCCACCCTGGTCTCGACGGCCTGCGCGGCGACCGGCAGTCCATGTGCATCGGCAGCCATCCTGCCGGACAGCGCTGCGGCGTCAGCGCCGACGACGCCGAGCAGCGCCGATCCGCGGGAGGTCTGCCAGGGCAGGCCGATGAAGTACAGGCCGGCCACGTCGGCGACCCCTCCCTGGTGGCGCACGCGACCGTCGACGACGACGCCGGGCACGTGCAGCCAGGAGTACTCGGTCCGGTAGCCGGTGGACCAGACGACAGCGTCCACGTCGATGCTGCTGCCGTCAGCGAAGTGCGCCGCGCGGCCCGTGAAAGCGGTCAGTCGTGGGCGGAAGTCGATCCCGCGGCGACGCAGCCGCGAGCTGCGCGTGCCGATGACGATGTCGCCGCGGGCGCGCAGGCGGCGTGCGAGCCGGCTGTCGGCAGGCGTGGTGAAGAACCCGGACCTGGTCAGCCAGAAGAACAGGTCGCGGCCAGCGATCCGCTGCGGCAGCTCGGTCGGCCTGGTGCCGACAGCCACGGTGACGGCGCAGGTTGCGGCGAGCTCGGCGGCGATCTGCAGTCCTGAGTTGACCGCGCCGACGACCAGCACGCGGCCGCCGGCGGGCAGCTGGTCGGGGTTGCGGTACTCCGCGCTGTGGAGCTGCACCACCACCGGGTCGAGCTGTTCCGCGACCACGGGGATGCGGGGAGTCTGGAACGGGCCGGTGGCCACGACCACCTGGCGGGCGCGCAGCGGGCCCGTGGGGGTGGTGACGACGAACCCGCCTTCATCGCTGTGCAGTCGCAGGACGGGGGTGTTCGTCTGCACCGGCAGGGCGAAGTGCTCGGCGTAGGCAGCCAGGTAGTCGGCGACGTCGTCCTTGCTCGGGTGGGTGTCGGCCGGCGCCGGGAAGGGCAGCCCGGGCAGCGAGTCGTACTGCGCGGGGCTGAACAGGCGCAGCGAGTCCCAGCGGTTCCGCCACGAGTGGCCGACCTCGGGGCCTGCCTCGAGCAGCAGGAAGTTGGCGTTGCGCTGGGCCAGGTGGTGGCCGAGGGCGAGACCGGCCTGGCCGGCGCCGATGACGACCACGTCGAGTGGCCCGCGGTCAGGGGCGGGATTGGGGATGGACATCGAGGTCTCCTGGTCGATGGGAGTTGGGGCGGCGGAGGGTCGGGCCGGCCAGCGGCGGGAGCCTGCAGGGCGCGAACGCGGCCAAGGTGAAGATCAGCAGCCACAACGGCACGCTCGCGGTCATGCAGATGCTCAAGAGCGCGAAGTTCGTCGGCAGCGAGATCGGCTTCAACGCCGACGCCCTCGCGTGGTACGGCGCCGACCAGGCGCTGCGCCTCCTGTCGGGCCAGCCCGCGAACCAGATGGTGGAGTTCCCCTACGTCCGGATGTTCAACGCCGACAACGTCGGTGACCTCGAGCTCACCCCCGGGGCCGAGAAGTCCGGTGCCTGGTACGGCTCCAACGACTACCAGGACGGCTTCCTCGAGCTGTGGGGCCTGAGGGCTGAACCGCAGGACCGGTCATTTGTTGCTTGGATGCTGCCATGACGACGTTTCCCCGGGTCACCGCGGAGCAGGAGGCATGACCGGCATGGGCGAACCCCACGGAGGCACGAATGACCAGACGGGTGGTGGCGGCGCCGGGAGCGCCGCCACCCCGGTGTTCTTCCTGGCGGGAGGCACCGGCATCTCGGCCGAGACGCTGGGCAACATGATGTTGCAGCAGTTCCCGACCGTCTCCTTCTCCCGGCGCAAGCTCCCCTTCATCACGACGGCCGAGCGAGCCCGCGAGGTGGTGGCGCAGCTCGATGCCGCGCGGACCGACGCCGTGACGCCGCTGGTCTTCTCCACGGTGGCCGACGAGGAGGTGCGCGCCGAGCTCCAGAAGACCGAGTGCGCGTTCATCGACCTCTTCGGCTCCCACCTCGACACCATCGAGCGCGTGCTGCACGTCAACGCCGCCCACAACGTCGGTTCGCTGCACGGTGTCGGCGACCTCCGCCGCTACGAGGCGCGGATGAAGGCCATCGACTTCGCGATGGAGCACGACGACGGCCAGAGCCTGCGCAACCTCGAACAGGCAGAGCTCATCCTCATCGCCCCCTCACGGTGCGGCAAGACGCCGACGTCCATGTACCTCGCGCTGCAGCACGGCATCAAGGTCGCGAACTACCCCTTGGTGCCGGAGGACTTCGACCACAGCGACCTCCCGCGACCCGTGCGCCCCTACGCCGCCAAGTGTTTCGGGCTGCTCTCCACACCGGCCCGGCTCAGCCAGGTGCGCGGCGAGCGGCGTCCCGGGTCGACGTACGCCACCCTCGCGCAGTGCAGCTACGAGCTGCGCCGGGCCGAGAGCCTCTATCGTGCGCACCGCATCCCCTCGATCAACTCGGCCTCGATGTCGGTGGAGGAGATGGCTGCTGTCATCATGCAGAGCGCCCGCCTCAACAACGTGCAGTGACCGTCACGACGAAGTGACGGCGAACCGGAAAGGACGCCCATGAGCGCCAATGTCGTGTGGTTCAGGGACCTCGGACTCGGTGACGTCGAGTCGGTCGGAGGCAAGAACGCCTCCCTCGGCGAGATGGTGCAGCACCTGTCGCAGGCGGGCGTCGCGGTGCCCGACGGCTTCGCGACCACCGCCGACGCCTACCGCCGGTTCCTCGCGCACGGCGGCCTCACCGACCGCATCAACGCACTGCTGGCCGACCTCGACGTCGACGACGTCCGCCGGCTCGCGGAGGTGGGCAAGGACATCCGCGACGCCGTCGAGGCACAGGCCTTCCCGGCCGACCTCGAGGCGGACATCCGCGCGGCATACGAGGAGCTCGTCGGCGACGCCGGCGAGGAGGTGAGCTGGGCGGTTCGGTCGAGCGCGACGGCGGAGGACCTCCCCGACGCCTCGTTCGCGGGGCAGCAGGAGACGTTCCTCAACATCCGCGGCATCGACAACATCCTGCACGCCATCAAGCTGGTCTTCGCCTCGCTCTACAACGACCGGGCCATCGCCTACCGCGTGCACAGCAACTTCGACCACTCGCTGGTCGCGCTCTCGGCCGGCATCCAGCGCATGGTGCGCTCCGACATCGGCGCCTCAGGGGTGATGTTCACCATTGACACCGAGTCCGGCTTCCCCGACGCGGTGTTCATCACGAGCAGCTACGGGCTCGGCGAGGCGGTCGTGCAGGGGGCGGTCAACCCCGACGAGTTCTACGTCTACAAGCCGGCGCTGCGCGAGGGCCGCCCGGCGATCCTCAAGCGCGGGCTGGGCGCCAAGGCCACCAAGATGGTCTACACCGACGACGCGTCCGTCGGGCGCACCACCGAGTTCGTCCCCGTCGACGAGGCGGAGCAGTCCCGGCTGAGCCTCACCGACGACGAGGTCACCGAGCTCGCCCGGCACGCCGTCAAGATCGAGGAGCACTACGGCCGCCCCATGGACATCGAGTGGGGCAGGGACGGGGTCGACGGCCGGCTCTACATCCTCCAGGCACGGCCCGAGACGGTGAAGTCGCGCGCCAGCGGTTCGACCCTGCAGCGGTTCCGCCTCGAGGAGCGAGGTCCCGTCGTCGTGGAGGGCCGCGCCATCGGGCAGAAGATCGGCGCCGGGGCCGTCCGCCTGATGACGTCCATCGACGCGATGCACGAGTTCCAGCCCGGCGAGGTGCTGGTCGCCGACATGACCGACCCCGACTGGGAACCGATCATGAAGCGGGCCAGCGCGATCGTCACCAACCGCGGCGGCCGCACCTGCCACGCCGCCATCATCGCCCGCGAGCTCGGCATCCCCGCGGTCGTGGGCACCGGCACGGCCACGAGGACCCTGAAGGACGGGCAGGAGGTCACCGTGTCGTGCGCCGAGGGCGACACCGGCTTCGTCTACGACGGCCGGCGCGAGTTCTCGGTGACCGAGACGTCGCTGGAGGACATGCCCGAGCTGCCCGTCAAGATCATGATGAACGTCGGGACGCCGGAGCAGGCGTTCGAGTTCTCGCGCCTGCCCCACAAGGGAATCGGCCTCGCCCGGCTCGAGTTCATCATCAACCGCCAGATCGGCATCCACCCGCGCGCGCTGCTCGAGCTCGACGACCAGGAGCCCGCGGTCAAGGCCGAGATCGAGCGACTCATCAGCGCCTACGACTCGCCCCCGTGACTTCTTCGTCAAGCGGCTCAGCGAGGGAGTCGCCATGCTGGCGGCGGCGTTCGCGCCGGAGCCGGTGATCGTGCGGATGTCCGACTTCAAGTCCAACGAGTATGCCGGGCTGCTCGGTGGCGAGCGCTACGAGCCCCACGAGGAGAACCCGATGCTCGGCTACCGGGGTGCCTCGCGCTACCTCTCGGCCGACTTCGCCGACTGCTTCGCGATGGAGTGCGAGGCGCTGCGCTTCGTGCGCGACGAGATGGGCCTGACCAACGTCAAGGTCATGATCCCGTTCGTGCGCACCGTCGCCGAGGGCAAGGGCGTCATCGACCTGCTCGCGCAGCACGGCCTGCGACGCGGTGAGAACGACCTGCAGGTCGTCATGATGTGCGAGCTGCCCTCCAACGCCGTCAACGCCGACGAGTTCCTCGAGCACTTCGACGGCTTCTCGATCGGCTCCAACGACATGACCCAGCTGACCCTCGGCCTCGACCGCGACTCCTCTCTCGTCGCCGACGCGTTCGACGAGCGCGACCCGGCCGTGAAGAAGATGCTCAGCATGGCGATCAAGGCCTGCCGCGAGCAGGGCAAGTACGTCGGCATCTGCGGCCAGGGTCCCTCCGACCACCCCGACCTCGCCGAGTGGCTGCTCGACGAGGGCATCGAGTCGATGTCGCTGAACCCCGACACCGTCGTGGAGACGTGGTTGCGCCTGGCCAAGCACCGCGGCTGAGCGTGCGGCGGGGGTCTCGCCCCGGGCGAGTGCCAAGTCGGAATCAAGGAATCGCCCGCCCCTCCTCCTCGAGAACTCACATGATGAAGCCATGAGCACAACGGACAGGGCCGCGACCGGGGTCGATGAGCGCAGCCTGCAGTCCTTGCGCCGCTGGAACGGGGCACTCTCCCTGTTGCACCTCGGCCAGGCGGTGGCTGTCTTCGTGCTGGCGACGGACTTCGCCGTCACGGTGACCCGGTCGCTGCCCACCGGCCCTCCCGGCACGCCGCCCGGCTCTCCGGAGGAGCTGTTCGACCTGCCCATCGGCGCCGCAGTGGCAACGTCTTCCTCGCGCTCGCGGCGATCGACCACCTGCTCAGCGCGACCGCCCTCCGCCACACCTATGAGGGCGACCTGCGCGCCGGCATCAACCGGCTCCGTTGGGTCGAGTACTCCTTCAGCGCGACGCTCATGGTGCTGCTGATCGCGCTCTACACCGGCATCGACGGCATCTCCGCGCTGATCGGCATCGCCGGCGCCAACGTGGCGATGATCCTGTTCGGCTGGCTGCAGGAGTCCACCAACCCTCCGGGACGGTCCACCCTCACGATGAGGCCGTTCTGGTTCGGCTGCGTCGCGGGTGCTGCGCCCTGGGTGGCCATCGGCTACAACCTCGTGGCCGCCGAGGAGGTGCCCGGCTTCGTCATCGGCATCTTCGTGTCGCTGTTCCTGTTCTTCAACAGCTTCGCGCTCAACCAGTGGCTCCAGTACCGACAGGTCGGGCCATGGCGCAGCTACGCCTTCGGTGAGAAGGCGTACCTGGTGCTCAGCCTCGTGGCCAAGTCGGCTCTCGCCTGGCAGATCTTCGCCGGCTCGCTGGCGTCGTAACGGGGCGCGCCCCGTCCGGACGACGAGGACGTACCCGTTCAGGACACGGGCGAACCCGTCCACGACACGGGCGACGTGGCGAACGCGTGAGCGGTGCGGACGATGCCGACGACGGTCTCGAGCTCCTCGCTCGTGCGCGGCCCGAAGAAGCCCTGGACGGAGCCCGGCGCGAGCCGGCCCGGGGCTTCGCCTCGTCCAGGCTGCGGGCCCGCGATCGCCCGTCGAGGCCATGGCGCCATGGTCGGAGTGGAGGTGAGCGAACTCCTCGGCGTCCGCACGCAGCTCCTGCGAGCGACACCGAACCGCATGCTCCAGGGTGAGATCGGTTCCCTCCCCGCCGCCGAGCTCGGCGACAGCGTCGAGCAGGAGATCCTGCAGGCGCGTGCGCTGTTGAGCACCGATCCCACCGATCAGTGACGATGCACGTCGACAGGCGAATCCCGACGCCGCGCGCAACTCGGCGTCAGGGTCGGAAGACCTTGGCCAGCCGGCTCCATCCGTCGGAGGTGCAGTAGACCGGGACCTCGTTGATGGGTACGTCACGCTCCACCACCTGCCCGCCCTGGTGGCCTTCACCGGTCCACACGTCGACCCACTCCCCTGCGGGCAGATAGGTCGACCAGGTGGTGGATCCCTCCTGCGTGACGGGGTTGACCAAGAGGTCGGCGCCGAGCATCCACTGGCGCGGGTGCTCCCAGACCTGGGCATCCCCCGGGTGGTCGAAGAACAAGGCCCGCATCAGCGGCCGGTCGGTGCGCACCGTCTCGGCCGCCTGCTCGGTCAGGTAGTCGACGAGCCGCTCCCGCAGGTGGGCGAACTCGCGGAACACCGGCACCACGCGCTCGTCACCGGTCATCTCGGCGACGTGCCACGGCGTGCGGTCGCGCAGCGGGAGCTGGTGGTGGTTGAACTCCGAGTGGTACTGCATGACCGGCATGAACGCTGAGGCGCCAGCGGCACGGAGGTAGAGCTCGGGGTCGGGCACCGGGCCGGAGAAACCGGCGAGGTCCCAGCCCCAGTAGACGATGCCGCAGGACGCGGCGGTGAGGCCGGCGGTGACGCTGTTGCGGAACGCCTCCCACGTGGAGTCCTCGTCTCCTGCCCAGAAGACGCCGTGGGCCTGCGAGCCGGTGAAACCGCTGCGGGAGAACGTGACCGGCGCCTTGCCGTGCTCACGCAGGAGGTCACCGAACGCCCGCGCGTAGTGCACCGGGTAGAGGTTGTTGCCCTCGTCGCCGCGGCGGCCGTCGGCGTACTGCAGGTCGTGCCCCCACGCGTGCTCACCACCGTCGGTCTTGAAGCCGTCGATGCCGAGGTCGCGCACGAGGTAGTCCCGCTTGGCGGTCCACCAGTCGCGGGTCCGCTGCGCGGACAGGTCGGGCATGAGCGACTTCGGGAACCACCAACCGCGGTTGAGGTATGCCGTGCCGTCGGCCTCGCGCACGGCGTGCCCCTCCCGGACCATCGCCGCGCCCTCGGCCAGGACCTGCTCGTGGAGGCCGTCCTCGGACTGCGCGGTCTTGAGCAGGGGGATCTGCCAGAGGAGGACCTTGATGCCCCGGGAGTGGAGGTCGTCCACCATGGCCTTGGGGTCGGGCCACGCACCGTCGGCCGGGAAGGTGAAGTCGCCTGCGGCGAAGGGAGATCCGTCGGGACGGGGGGTATAGGTCGCGTCGCGGAAGAGCATGATGCCCTCCTCGTCGCTCCAGGCCTCGATGACGATGACTCCGACGGGGATGTCCAGCTCCCGGTGGCTGTCCATCCGCTGCGTCACGAGGGCCTGGGTGTTCCACTCGTTGCCGGACGCCCACAGGCGGAACACCCACGAGGGCAGCTCCTCGGCCCGGCCTGCCTCGTCGAGGAACGAGCGGAGCACGGAGGTCGGGTGACCGTCGTAGAGCGCGACGTCCAGGGACTCCTCACGCGTGCCACCGAGGGCGACCTCGACGACGAGCCGGTCTGCCTGCGACGCGCCGACGTCGTACCAGGAGCGACGGGTCGTCCTCACGTGGAAGCCCCACGTCGAGCCGTCGGCGCCGACGACGTGCGCGAACGGCATCGGCAGGTAGGTGCGACCGTGGGCGCCCTGCGACTTGTACTGCTCGAACACGACCGCGTCGAGGCGCCGGCCCGCCCTGGTCGAGGTGGTCGAACCGCTCGCCGAACCCGACGACGTGGTCACCCTCGCCGAGGGCGAGGGCGAACCGCACCCGGTGGACCCCCTCGTCGGTGACGAGCCACTCGACCGAGCCGCCGACCAGACGGGCGTCGGCACCGGTGAGCGTCGCGGCCAGTCCCTCGGGGAGGTCGGTGACCCACCGGGCAGGGGCCACGGCATACCACTCGGTGGACTGCGTCACGCCGTCCCGGGCGACCGCGTGGAAGCGGTAACGGTAGCCGGCGGGCTCCTCGACGGGCGGGGTCTGGACGGCCCAGCCGCCGTCGCCGCCGAGGGAGGCGGCCTGCGCCGCGGCGAGGTGGCCCTCGCCACCCGCGAGTGCGGCGGCATCGGCCGCGTCGGCGACGCGGGGCTCGAGGACCAGGGTGGCGGTGTCGCCACCGGCGGACACCCACTCGCAGGTCACTGACTCGAGGTCGGCCAGCGCCTGGACCCCCAGGAGGACGGGCTCACCGGTCTGAGGCAGCACGGGAATGCGCTGGTCGAGGGACGTGGCGTAGGGGTGCTCGATGCCGTGGGGGCGGTGCACGAGCAGGGAGGTGCTGGTCACAGGGAACGTCCTTCGAGGAGGCCCAGCTCGTCGGCCAGGATCAGGTACATGCCGTGGGACCACAGCAGGGGCGTGGCGACCTCGCCCCAGCGCTCGATCCACTCGGCCCGGCTCTCGGGGTGCAGCAGGTGGTCGGGCACCTGCTCGGGCATCTCACCGGTCTCGCTGGCGTGGGCCGCGATCCAGTGCAGGTGGCGCAGCGCGCCGTCTCGGTCGCCGGCCACGGCCAGGTTCCAGCCCAGCAGCGCCGACAGCAGCAGCCACTGGCCACCGCCGTAGAACACGTCGGCACGGAACCGGTGCACGCCACCGTCGATGTCGAGGTCACCGGCGACGCGGGCGAGGGTGCCCACGGCGAGCTTGCTGCCGGGTTCGGCGAGCCGGAACGGCACGATGCACGACGGCAGGCTGCCGTCGACCGCGGTGGTGCCGAGCCACTTCACGAGGTGGCCGTCGGCGACACCCTGGCTGAGCGCGAGGGCGGCGGCACCCTGCGACGCCGCCCTGGCACGGTCGGCGCGCTCCGCGTCGAGCACGCCGCTGTCGGCGATGTCACGCAGCCCGCCGGCGACGGCGCCGAGGGTGGAGACGTGCCGGTGCTCGACGTGCTCCTCCCACCAGTCGTAACAGGCGAGGTCCCAGAACGCGGCGAGGAAGTCGACCGCCACCTCGATGCCCGGCAGCCACCGGGTGAGGTCGCCGCCGTGCCGCTGCGCGTGGGCCACGAGCGACCACAGCCAGGTGCCGTAGCCGTCGGTCTGGAAGTCCCACCACGGGTCGGAGCCGTCGAGGCCGTCGAACGTGAAGCGCGTGGGGAGCATGCGGTCCAACGGCACCTCGACGCCACGTGCGGCGTCGGCGACGAGGCCGTCGACCTGCTCACGACGCGCGCCGAGGACCCGGCTCACCCAGTCGTGGTACCGGTCGGCGGAGTCCACGTCACCCCAGCGGGAGATCCCCTCGGCGGTGAAGGAGCCGTCGCGCAGCCACGCATAGCCGCGGTATGCCGAGAACGTGGGTGAGGCGGGGTAGGCGCCACCTGTGTGCTGGTGCTCGGTGATCACCTCGTGGCTGCGACGCGCCAGGGCCAGCAGGACTTCGCTGGTCGGCACAGGGGCGCGGCCGGCGGCGGGATCAGCGGCCGTTGCGGCGGCGGGGGCGGCGACGGGGTCGGCGGCCGAGGGGGCCGGCGGCATACCGGCTGGTGCGGTCTGCGCGGTTTCGGGGAGGGAAGTCATGTCGTCCAGTCCGGGTGGCGGGGTGGGCGGCTGCCGGGTCGTTCGGGGGTCTGGCCCGGCAGCCGCGGTCGGGGTGGGTGGCCGACCGTCGGCGGACGGCCGGCCACCCGGGTCGTGCGGCGGGCGCTACTTCAGCAGTGCGTTGACGGCCTTCTCCGCGTCGGCCAGGGCGGCGGCGACGCTCTTGCGACCCGCTGCGGCGGAGCTGAGCTCCTTGCTGACGGCGTCCTGCATCTCCTGCTGGCGCTCGATGACCGGCGGCAGGACCGTGGCGTCGAGCGAGTCGAAGACCGCCTGGCGGTTGGCCGGCTTCCCCGCGTCGAGGTAGGAGGCGAGCTTGGTCTCGTCGGCGACGGGCGGCAGCTCCCAGCTGGTCTCGAGGCGCTTGCTCACCATCTCGTCCGAGGAGGTCAGGAAGGTGACCCACTTCTGCGCGGCAGCCTGGTTCTTGCTCTGCGCGGAGACGACGGCACCGTTGGTGAACATGGCCGAGGCCTTCGTCGTGTTGCCGGGCTCGACCGCGACGTCCCAGCCGAACTTCGCGTCAGCCATGCCGGAGAACATCCAGATCCCGGTGTGCCACATGGCGAGCTTGCCGCTCTTGAACAGCTTGCTGTCGAAGTCGGGCGTGCCGGCGCCGTCGGCCTCCGTCGGCATGGTCTTGCCCGCCTTCGAGACGAGGAACTCGGCGGCGGCCCGGCCGGCGTCGGAGTTGAAGGTGGCAGACTTCTTGTCGGCGCTGAGGAACTCGCCGCCGGACTGGCCGAGGGCCTTGTAGAACTCGAAGAACGAGATCGGCTGGTAGTCGCCCCAGACCTTCTTGGACTTGTTCGTCAGCTTGGCCGCGGCGGCCTGCTCGTCCTTCCAGGTCCAGCTGGCGTTGGGCTCGGCCACACCGGCGGCCTTGAAGAGGTCCTTGTTGTAGAAGAGGACCACGTTGGAGAAGGACTCCGGCAGCCCGTACTGCTTGCCGTCCGCGGAGAACGCCTCCAGCAGGGACGGCTTGTACTTCGAGCCGTCGACGTCCTTGAGCTCGGCGAGCGAGCCGTTGGACGCGTAGGTCACGAAGTTCTCGTAGTTGAGCTCGAAGGCGTCACCCGCGGTGCCGCCGGCGACCGCCGTCTGGAGCTTGGTGAAGTAGTCGTCGTAGGGGGTCGTCTCGATCTGGACGGTGACGTCGGGGTTCGCCTTCTCGAAGGCAGTCTTGATGGCGTCGAGGTCCTTCTCGTGGCCGCCGTTGGCGGAGAAGTTCATGTAGCGGATGGTGGTCTTGCCACCCGACGACGCGGCGTCGGCGGACTGGGTCGCCGACCCCTGGGCGCAGGCGCCGAGCGCGAGCGCCAGACCGGCGGCGATGACAGGCGCCACGCTGCGCCTGGCGGTGATCCTCATGGTGTTCCTTTCGGGCCTGCCGCGTTCCGGGTGGCGCGCGGTCGGGACTGCTGTGTCGTGCTCGAGGGTGTGCTGACTCGTGGTGTGTGACGGGCTGGAGGCGGGGCGCCTGCGCCGGCTACTTGATGCCGGTGTGGGCGACGCCGGCGATGATGTGCCGCTGGGCGAGGAGGTAGACGACGGCGATCGGCAGGATCGAGAAGACCGAGCCCGCCATGACGACGTCCCACTCGGTGGTGAACTGGCCCTGCAGCGTCGCGAGCCCCAGCGGCAGGGTCATGAACTCCGGCGAGCGGATGACGACCAGCGGCCACAGGAAGCTGTTCCAGCTGCCCATGAAAGCGAACACGGCGACGGTGGCCAGGGCCGGGCGGATCAGCGGAAGGATGATCCTCACGAAGATCCGCAGGTGGCCGGCGCCGTCGAGGGTGGCGGCCTCGTCGAGCTCCCTCGGCACCGACTCGACGGCCTGCCGCAGGAGGAACACCCCGAACGCCGAGGCGATCGACGGGGCGAGCAGGGCCATGTAGGTGTCCTGCAGGTTGAGCGTCTTCATCTCGATGAACAGCGGCACGACCAGCACCTGCATGGGCACCATCAGGGTGGCGAGGTAGAGCGCGAACACGACGTTCTTGCCCCTGAACGGCAGCCGGGCGAACCCGTAGGCCGCCATGGACCCGGTGATGAGCTGCAGGAGGGTGGAGGCGATCGCCACCCAGAGCGAGTTCACCACGATCCGCCACATGGGGAGCGTGTCGAGCAGCGTCCGGTATGCCGCGAGGGTCGGGTTCTCGACCACGAGCGTCGGTCCCCCCGCGAGGCTTCCCTCCGGGGTGATGGAGGTGATGACCGTCCACAGGAACGGGAAGAGCATGACGACCGCACCAGCGAGCACCGCGGCATACCGCAGCACGTCCAGGGGGCGGACCCGGCGCCGGCGCGTCCCCACCGTCGCGGTGTCGGAAACCGGTGCGGCGGCCAGAGACTCGAGAACGGCTGGGGCGGCGGGAGTGACGATCTCAGGCATAGTGCACCCACCGGCGCTGGCCGCGGATCTGCACCGCGGTGATGAGCAGGATGACGGCGAAGAGGATCCACGACAGCGCGCTCGCCTCGCCGGCCCGGCCGTAGCGGAAGGTGAGGTCGTAGATCTGGCCGACGACCACCTGGCTCGAGCCCGAGGGGCCGCCGCCCGTCATGACGTAGACCTGGTCGAAGACCTGGAAGCCGTTGATGAGCGAGATGACGATGACGAAGAACGTCGACGGCGACAGCAGTGGGAGGGTGATCCGCCAGAACCGCTGCCAGCCGTTGGCGCCGTCAGCCCAGGCGGCCTCGAGGACGTCCTGGGGAATCGCCTGCAGCCCGGCGAGCATGATGACCATGACGAAGCCGAGGTCCTTCCACGCCGACGAGAGGATGACCGCCGGGAGCGCCCAGCTCGGGTCGGTCCACCAGCCCGGCTGGGGCAGGCCGACGGCTCCGAGGAGCGTGTTGACCAGGCCGTTGGTGGGGTTGAGCAGCCACTTCCAGACCAGGGCCACCACGACCCAGCTCGTGACCACGGGGAGGAAGTACGCCGCACGGAAGAACGAGCGACCTGCCAGCTTCTTGTTGAGCACGAGTGCCAGGCCGAGTCCTCCCGCGAAGACGAGCGGGAGGTATCCAGCGCAGTAGACGAGCGTGTGCAGGAAGACCGTGCGGGTGCCCGGGTCGGTCAGCAGCGTCCGGTAGTTGTCGAGCCCGACCCACGTCATCGGCGAGATGAGGTTCCACTGGTGCAGGCTGACCCACACCGAGGAGATCATCGGCACCGCGGTGAACAGCACGAGCGGGATGGCGCTGGGGGCCAGGAAGAACAGCACCCAACCGGCTTTGCGGACCCCGCCTGAGCGCCTCACTGTGCCACCCGCCCCGGCAGTGCCTGCAGACGAGCCCTGACGAGGCCGCCCTGGTTGCCGGCGGCCCGGCTGTCGAAGGACGATGCCATGACGAGGGAAGCAGCCCCTTGCGCCCACCGCTCGTCCGTCCAGTCCTCGAGGATCAGGGGGATGTCACGGCGGTCCGGCATGAGGTGGGGCCGGAAGGTCTCGTCGAACCCGGGACGCCAGTGGTGCCAGGCGACGGTGCCCTCCCCCAGCAGGATGATCGCCTGGGGGTCAAGGGTGTTCGCGACACCGGACAGGCCGCGGCCAAGGATCGAGCCGGCCCAGCGGTACAGCCCCCGGGCGGCCTCGTCCCCCCGTTCAGCAGCCCGGAACAAGGTCGCGACCGTGCCGCGAGGGCCGACGATCCCCCGCGTCCGCGCCTCGCGGACCAGCCCTTCGTCACCGATGTGCGCCTCGAGGCAGCCCTCCGCACCGCAGTGGCAACGGGGCCCATCGAGGCTGACCGGGATGTGCCCGATCTCCCCCGCTCCCCCATGGGCACCGCGGAAGATCGACCCGTTGAGCACGATGGCACAGCCCACGCCGACGCCGATCGTCACCACGACGTAGGTGTCGTAGTGCCGGCCGGCACCGTAGAGGAGCTGGGCCGCCGCACAGGCATGCACGTCGTTGTCGACAAGGACCGGAACACCGAGCGCGTCACGCAGGGTCGCCCCCAAGGGGGCCCTGTCCCACCCGAGCACCGCGGCGATGACCTCGCCGTTGTCCTGGCTGTCGACGGAGCCGGGAACTCCGACGCCGACTCCGAGGAGCTGGCCCTCGTGATCCGCCACGGCCGCCGACAGCAGACCCGTGAGCACGCCGAGGGCATTCGGCGCCTCGGCGTCGAACGCGTGTGTGCTCGACCGGCGCACGTTCCCGTCCAGGCCAGTGCTGACGAGGGTGACGTGATCGGGTGCGACCTTCACACCGATGGCTCCAGCGCTGCTGTCGGCCAGTCCCAGCAGCACGGCAGGGCGCCCGCCCTCGGACGGGACCGACTCGAGCTCAGCAATCGTGCCCTGCGCCAACAGCTGCTTGGTGGTCTGGGTGACCGTCGCCGGGCTCAGCCCGAGCTGGCGCGCCATCACCGCTCGCGAGGTCGGTCCCTGGGTGCCGAGGAGACCGAGCACCCTGGCCATCACCAGATCCCCACGCGTGCTGCCGACGGTTCCCTGAGCCACGTTGCTCCCTTAGTTCACGACTAAATTTAGGAGGAAACTAAGGCATCCCCTTCAACCCGTCAAGCACTTGCGGCGATGTCGTGTTCCGCCATCTGCCGCTGCGCGCCCGAGGGGTCGGCCGGCGCGTTGTGCGAAACTCGAGGAGATGCAGACACGCTCGGGTGACTTCGAGTTGACGATGGACGAGCTGCGGGCGATTGCCGGGTATGCCGTGGCGTGCGCCCAGCCTGCACTCGTCGTCTTCCAGAAGGCCCGCCCCGATGACCCTCGCCCGGCGGCGGCTCTCCGAGCCGCGCGAGTCTTCGCCGAGGGCGCGCCCCGTTCGCGCCTCCAACGGACTGCCGCGGCCGACGCCCACCGTGCAGCCAGGGACGCCACGACCAAAGCCGCCGGGCACGCAGCGAGCGCTGCAGGAGATGCCGCCGCGGCGGCATACCTCCATCCCCTGGCGAAGGCGACGCAGGTGCGCCACATCCTGGGGTCGGCCGCCCATGCCGCCCGGGCGGCCGAGCTCGCACGGGGCGATGACCCGGTGGTCGCGGAGTACGTGATCACCGCCGCCGCCCAGCGAGCCACGCCGGTCGTCCTTGACGTGCTGACCCGCTATCCACGGGCACCGAAGGGGCGCACCCGGGTCGCGGTCCTCATGGAACGGCTCGACAGCCTGCTGCGGGATCCACCTCCGACGCCGCGCGTGGTCGACGACCCGGGGCCGTTCTTTCACGGCACCAAGGCCGACCTGCGTCCGGGTGACCTGCTCACCCCGGGCTGGCGCTCGAACTACGGTTCAGGGCGTCAGGCCAAACACATCTACCTGACGGCCACGCGCGAGGGCGCGCCACTGGCTGCCGAGCTTGCTCACGGCGAGGGGCCCGGACGGGTCTTCCGGGTCGAGCCGCTCGGCACGATCGAAGACGACCCGAACGTCACCGACAAGCGCTTCCCCGGGAACCCGACCCGGTCCTACCGAACGACCGAGCCACTGCGGGTCGTCGAGGAGATCACGGGTTGGAAGCGTCCTCCGCCCGAGATGATCCAGCACATGCGCGAGCGCATGGCCGAGCTGGCTGAGCTCGGGATCGAAGCGATGGACGACTGACGGCGACGGGTCCACCACGCGTCAACCCGCGGCGACTGCCGCCTGCTGGACGCCTCCTCGAACCGGGTGGGCTCGCCGCAGTGGTGAATCGCTCGTTCGGGTCATGTCTTCGGCGGGGGCGGCGCGGGACATTGATGGGGTACAGCACGTCCGCGAGACCCCGGACGCGCACCCGACGGGAGGTCACCCAGATGCCCAGAATCGTCATCACCCACGCCGTCCAGGACGTCGACCGGTGGCTCCGGGGCAAGGCCGAACGTGCCGCGGCCCTCCCGGGTACGACGAACGTCACCGACCTCGTCGCTCTCGACGGGAGCAAGCAGGCCGGCGTGGCGTTCGAGTTCGACGACGTCGATGCCCTGACCGCGATGCTCTCCTCGATGCCCCCAGAGGTGGCCGCCCAGGCCGAGTCGCACGGAGTCATCATGCCGATGACGGTCTACGTCGAGGCCTAGGACTGAGGGGCGTGGACAACGCTCACCCTTACCGAGAGGACAATCCATGGACCACTCCACGACGATGCGACGCGCCTACGAGCTCATCAGCGGAGGAGACATCGACGGGTTCGGCAGCCTGGTGGCCGCAGGCTTCGTCGAGCACGAGGAGACGCCGGGCCTGCCCCCGACGAAGGAGGGCGTCCTGGACCTGTTCCGCGGGTACCGGGCCACCTTCCCCGACATGCGGATGGACGTCGAGGAGGTCATCGCCAGCGGCGACAGGACCGTTGCAAGGGTGACGGTCTCGGGGACGCAGGACGGCGAGTTCATGGGTATGCCGCCGTCCGGCCGGCGGGTCGAGGTGCGGCTGATCGACATCATGCGGTTCGACGACGCCGGCCTGATCACCGAGCACTGGGGCGTCGTCGACATGCTGTCGATGCTCCAGCAGCTCGGCGCGATGCCCCAGGGTGCGCCGGCAACGTAGGTCTCCACGGTGAACTCGCTGGCGCGGCAGGACATTTTCCCTCGTGGCTGATTGCTAGATTCAGCGAGATGGAGTCGCTGCAGGTCGCGGTGGACGAAGCAGCGGAGCGCACCGGGTTCTCCGGCGTGGTCCGCGTCGACCGCGCGGGCGAGACCGAGCTCTGCTCGGCCTACGGGTACGCCGACCGCGCCCACAGCATCCGCAACACGGTCGAGACCCAGTTCGCCACCGCGAGCGGGACGAAGGGCCTGACGGCGCTGACCGTCATGAGCCTGGTGGAGCGCGGCACCCTCACGCTCGGCACGACGGCGCGTTCCTTGCTCGGCGACGACCTGCCCCTGATCGCCGCCGACGTGACGGTCGAGCACCTGCTGGCGCACAGGTCGGGAATAGGCGACTACCTCGACGAAGACACCCTCAGCGACATCAGCGACTACGTGATGTCCGTGCCGGTACACGAGCTCGCGACGACCGAGCAGTACCTGCCGGCGCTGGACGGGCACGGGACCGTGTTCCCCGCCGGCGAGCGGTTCGCGTACAACAACGGCGGCTACGTGCTGCTCGCACTGCTGGCCGAACGCGCGAGCGGAATGGACTTTCCCCAGCTGGTTCACACCCTGGTCTGTGAACCGGCGGGCATGGTCGACACCGCGTTCCTGCGCTCCGACGAGCTGCCGGGACGCGCGGCCCTGGGCTATCTCGGCGAGGACGGGCTGAGAACGAACGTGTTGCATCTCCCGGTGCGGGGCAACGGCGACGGCGGTGTCTACTCGACCGCTGCCGACCTGAGCGCCTTCTGGGAGGCACTCTTCGCCGGACGGATCATTGCGCCGGCGCACGTCGCCGAGATGGTGCGACCGCACAGCGACTGGCCCGAGGAGTCCAGGCGCTACGGCCTCGGGTTCCACCTCCACGCCACGGGCGACGGAGTCTTCCTCGAGGGGTACGACGCAGGCGTCTCGTTCACGAGCGCCCACCAACCCTCGGCATCCAACACCTACAGCGTCATCTCGAACTGGTCGGACGGTGCCTGGCCGATCCTCAAGCTGCTCAGGGACCGGCTCGGAACCTGAACCAGGAGAACGGCCCCCGACCGGCGACTCCGCTGGTCAGGCCCTAGCCGCGCGACGGCAGCACACAGAACTCGTTTCCGGAGGGATCCGTGAAGACCCGCCAGGGAAGGGCGCCCCAGTCGGGGTGGAGCTCGCGACCGCCGCGATGGGCGATTCCGCGTGCCACGGCGTCGCCGTCGTCACCGGGCTCGAGCCGGACATCTAGGTGCATGCGGTTCTTTCCCGACCCCTTGGGCTCCATCTCTGGACAGAGCTCGAGCAGAGGCCCGCGGCGCGACGAGTGCTGGAGGCCGAGCAGCCCGCTCCCCTCGACCGGCACCCAGCCGGTCAGCCACGACCAGAAGTCCCGTTCGCGGTCGGGGTCGGCCACGTCGAGGGGCAGCGCAGCGACCGGGCCCGCGTCGACGTACGCCGCCCGCTCCTCCATCACGCAGAACGGGTTCCCCTCTGGGTCGGCGAGCACCACCCACGGCACCTGCCCCTGGCCGATATCTGCGTGGCTGGCGCCCAACGCGAGCAGGCGCTCGACCACCTGCTGCTGCTCTTCGGCGCCCTGGAGGTCGAGGTGGAGTCGCTGCGGCTCAACGGGTGGCTCTGGCACCCGTTGGAAACACAGGTCGAGTACCGGGCCGTCCGGCACCACCAGCCGGGTCTCGAAGCCGTCGGTCTCGTCGGTCAGGGTCTCGGTGCCCAGTGCGGTCTCCCAGAACCGGCCGAGCGCCTGCGGGTCGATGGCGTCGAACACGATGTTCTCCAAGTACACGAGGCCAGCGTAGGCGGCGGCAATCGGACACCTTCATCAACGCGACGCATGAGTGTGTCGAATAGGCGTGAGGCTCATTCCGAGACCCGCCTCCGTGAAGCGCGTCTCGGGGGCAGGTCGCGCGCCGGAGTATCGATCAGACGGATCCGGTGGCGAGCGCCCGCGCCACGCGGGCCTCCAGGGGACGCGGGTAGCGCTGCACTCCGTTCGGCAGATCTGTGGTCTGCCCGCGCAGGATGGCATCGAGCCCGAGCAGCATGATCGCCGCGAACGGATCGAACAGCTGGGGAGCAGCGATCCCGAGCCCGGCTGCGAGGTTGACCAAGCTGCCCCGATTGAGCAGGTACACCCGCCGACCGTCGAGCTCAAAGCGCTCGAGATGTCGTCGAACCGGGGTGCTCGGATGAAGGTCGAGCCAGTCGACGTCGATTTCGCGATCGCTGTGGCCGACGTTGACCAGGATCGCGCCGTCGGCGACCTGCGACAGTTCCTGCTCACCCAGCACGCCATCGAACCCCGTGGCAGTGACGATCACGCTCGCCGAGCGGAGGGCGGCGGCCATCTCGGCGACACGGCACCCGTCGTGCTGTGCCTGGACGAGCCGCACCGGGTCGAGATCGACGACCGTGACGACGGCCCCGAGATCGCGGGCACGAGCGGCGACACCCTGGCCCACCGGCCCGAAACCGACCACGACGACCTCACGCCCATACAACGCCAGACCCGTGATGGCCGTGAAGGCGGGCCACGTCTCGACGCCGACGTGGTGACGGTTGTGGATCAGTTCCTTGAGCGCGATCCCGTTCCAGTCGAGCACCGGGAACGGGATCTCCAGCCCCTTGAGTCGGTGCAGTCCGGTCGTCGTCGCCTCAAGCGCTCCGGCTGGCCGGTGGCCGGCAGCAGCAGCTGCGGCGATCAGGTCGCCGCCCATGTCGCAGAGGGCATCAGCCGGTTCGCTGACGAGCCACGCCAGCGACTCGTCGAGCTCGCCCGCGCTCATCCCGGCACGTGCCCGGACCTCCACGCCGATCGTGTCCAGGTGGGCGACGGTGCGGTTGTCGGTGCTGTCGGGGTTGCACGGCGCCAGCCGCACCCGGGCGCCGGCCTCGACGAGCGGAGCCAGGATGCCGATCGTGGTGGGCAGGATGTGCTGGCGGCAGGCGACGGTGCGACCGTTGAAGTCGGAGCCTGCCAACCCCGCACCCAACGAGGTGGTGATCGGCGTCGTCCACGCGATCCATTCGAGCTCGGCAGCATCCATCACCCAAGTACAGCACCAGGTCGCGCCCCATCCCCTGGGGTGGCTGGCGGCTCATGGCATTCGCACCATGCCGTTGTGGGTGCGAGTGCCTCCCGCTGCAACGCAAATCGGTGTTTCATTTCCGGGGCAACCGTGTCGGATTCGCCTCTCGCCGTTCGTGGGGTAGATGAACACGGTCCACCGGGCCTGCCAGAACAGAAGGAGCAGTCGTGACTGAGTACCTCATGTACTTCAACCAGCAGTGGGTGGGCGACCACACCGAGGAGTGGTTCCGCGGGCGCGGACCGCTCGCCATGGCGGTCGTGGCCGAGATGAAGGCTGCCGGCGTGTACGTCTTCGCCGGGGGGCTGGAGGAGGATGGCCCGGTCTACAGCGCCGACCCCACCAGTGGCACCCTGATGATCACCGACGGGCCATACGTCGAGACGAAGGAGTTCCTAGGCGGGTTCGCCGTGGTGGACGTGGCCGATGACGAGGCCGCCAAGATGTGGGCGGGCAAGATCGCGGAGGCATGTGGCTGGCCCCACGAGGTTCGCCGCTTCGGTCGGCAGCCTCAGGCCGAGTGACCCTGTCGTCGAGACTTCTGGACACGCACTTGAGAAGCCGCAACCCGCTCGACCAGACAGCCGCTGAACCTCCTGTCCAGGGCCAACCAGGTACGCAAGCTGTTGACGCGTCCGGTGTGCCGATGGGGCCCGTTCATGCAATGGCATCTGGGTGGGTTTTCACGGTTCTCACGGTGATGACGACTGTCCTACACCAGCGGATCGGGTCGGATAGGGGTCGGGCAGTGGCTCGTCGGTGGTGATGAGCGAGGGCGGCCCGACGGCGAGGCCCTCCTCCGGTTCGGGCGTGGATGCGCGGGCGTCGGCGAGCACGTCGGCCGGCACGTGTTGCTCGAGGAACCGCCGCGCCAGCCGGGTCGACGGGTGGATGCCGAGCGTCGCGACGACGATGATCGCGGCGATGAGCAGCCAGCCTCCGGCGCCCCAGTTCATCGCGAGGAACGTGTAGACCGCAGGAGCCCAGACCCGCCCGAGCGTGCCGCTCAGCTCGGCGGCCCCCTGGTACGCGCCGCGCTGCCGCGGGTCCATCAGCTCGGCCTCGAACGACCAGCTTGCCGCCGACAGGTAGAGCTCGGCGCCGGTCACCGTGACGTGCCCGAGCCAGACCAGTGCGATCGTCACCCAGCCGACGGTGTCGTGCGTCGCCAACGTGATGAGGCAGGACACGACGAAGAACACCGACGAGAGCCGGACAGCCCGCAGAGCGGTCGGCACGTCCTTGACCCCGCGCGAGGTCACCATCGGCAGGAAGATGCACATGACGGTGTTGGTGCCGAACAGAAAGGCCAGCAACACCCGTGGGGCGTCGGTCTTCTCGACCAGCCACAGCGGGATCACGACGTTGAGCAGCACCTGGTTCGTCCAGAACACGCCGCCGAAGAACGTTGTGAGGAGCCAGCCGGGGTTGCGGAGCGGACCGGGCCCGGGGATCTTCACCTTCCGGTCCTCGGGGCTCCGCTCGTCGTGGGCCGCCTTCGGCAGGCGGCCGATCGCGGCGGCGTTGACGAGGAACGCCAGGGCCGTGAACCACGGCAGAGCGTGCAGGACGTCGTTGGAGTGGAACGCCAGCGCGATGCCGCCCAACATCGAGCCGAGCGTGAAGCCGACGTTGAGGGCGGAGTACATGTAGGCGCGCGACTTCACACGCTCGTCGGCCGGGAGCACGTCGATCGTGTACGCACCGTATGCCGCGCCACCGAGCGCGCCGATGACCTCCATGCCGACGGCCATGGTGACGTAGCCCTGGAAGCCGGTGATGAACGGCCACAGCGCGAACATCGCCGCCTGCCCTGTCGCGCTGACCGCCCACATCTTCTTGGGCCCGAAGCGGTCGACGAGCTTGCCCATCGGCAGGGCCGCCACGAACGCGGCGATGCCGGCGAGGGTGAGGCCGAGACCGACCTGGGCGGCGGACAGCCCGACGATCTGGGTGAAGAACACCGCCGAGCCGGTCATGAAGGTGCCCTCACCAAGGGCGAAGAGGAGTGACTGGGCCGAGAGCCGTCCTGCCAGAGGTGACGGGGGGCGCGCTTGACGGAGGACGGCGTCGAGAGTCACCCGGAGATTCTCCACATCAGGATGACGAATGTCGCGCCTATTTTCCGGGTCCTGCCAGTGAAGTTCCGGCAGAACGGTGCGCCGTAACACCCGTACGTGCCGCAGGGAGCGTGGTCCCTCGCCATCGCCGCTGACAGCAGCGACGAGATGGGAATCCGACCACTGTTGATGCGCAGCGACTCAGGTAGCAGCCTGGGTCTTGCAGCAGGCGAGACAGCTGGCGGCCTGCCGAATGCCCCACCGGCTCCCCACGGGGTTACGGCGACGTCCGGGGATGCGCAGGCCGGATGAGAGCCACACTGATGTGAGCAGCGGAAATGAGAGCGTCAACACGATTGCACAGGGCAGTCACCAGCCGAGGAGCTTGCGGATGTCACTCACACGGGTCCACAACCTGTCCATCTCCCTCGACGGCTTCGCCACCGGCGAGCCGCAGTCCGCCGATGCGCCCTTCGGCCATGCGGGCGAGCGTCTGCATGAGTGGATGTTCGCTACCCGGTTCTGGGACGCGGGCGGAACCGCCGGAGTCGACGACGCCTTCGCTGAGCGCCACAGTTGCGGCATCGGCGCCGAGATCATGGGCGCCAACAAGTTCGGCCCGCCCGGCTGGCGGGACGACCCGGACTGGAAGGGCTGGTGGGGCCCGAACCCGCCGTTTCACACACCGACCTTCGTGCTCACTCACCGCCCGCGGCCGTCAATCGAGATGGAGGGCGGCACTACGTTTCACTTCCTCGACGCCGCCCCGGCCGAGGCGCTCGAGACTGCCCGCGAGGCAGCCGACGGCCAGGACGTCCGGATAGGCGGCGGCCCCACTGTCGTACGCGACTTCCTCGCCGCCGAGCTCGTCGACCACATGCATCTGGTCCAGGTCCCGATCGTGCTCGGCCGCGGCGTCCGCATCTGGGATGGTCTGGAAGCCCTCGAGGATGCCTACCACGTCGAGGCGGTTTCCTCCCCCAGCGGCGTCACCCACCTCACGTTCACGCGCAAGGTCATCTCGTGAACGTCGTCACCGAACGGCGAGCTCATCGGGCAGACATGTGGAACTGCCCCAATCCGCGCGGTGCGCCAAATCGGTCGCGACTGACCCACACGCCAAACGCCCGGATCTGCCGTCGGCGCACCCCCAGACTAGGCGAGGTCGCCTGCAGAGCCGATGTGTGTCGGCCGCGTGTGGAGTCGATGTTGTGTAGGCATCCCACCTAGGAGCGGAACCGAATGGACAAGACCCCAGCAGGGCGAGTTTCAGGTGCGGCTCGGCATGCCGGAGGTCGATGTGTCTTCGTCACCGGCGAAGGGCACTGAGCATGGCGGCGCTCGACGACCTTCTGCCGTTGGGCACCGGCTTGGAGCGCTCGTACCCGGTCTACGTACGCGGCAGGCTGAAGTTCCGCGTCAAGCAGATCGTCTACGTGGCATTCTCCCTCGACGAAACGGTCATGGGCTTCGCGTTCCCCAAGGAGGAGCGCACGGCGCTCGTCGCGAGCGAACCGCACAAGTTCCACATGCCGTCACCATCGGACCTGCGCTTCAACTGGGTCCACGCCGACCTTGCCGCACTGGAGCCGACCGAGGCCCGAGAGCTGGTCGTCGACGCTTGGCGCATGGTCGTGCCCAAGAAGGTCTCCCGCGCCTACGACTGCGCGCACCCCAACGGACCGGGCTGAACAACAACCTCCCTACGGCCTCCGGCCGCTCAATTGGCGCGCGGAACTCATGCTTGTCGGCGCCCCAGAGAAGCTAGGGCCATCCCGCCGAGCGCCTCGCGTCCCCATGGTCGTCCGTCGCACCCGATGACGTGCAGGACGGGCGCTCAGGCAGTGCCGGGTGGGCCCTGCAGCACCTTCGGCCTGTACTCGACAAGCTGGATCTGTCCGTCGAACGTGCGACTGTCCACCATGTCGAGGGCAACGTCGGGGTAGCCGTCATAGATGCGTTCACTGCCGGTGGCGCCAGTGATGACCGGGAACATCACCACCCGGAACCGGTCGACGAGACCGGCTTCCAGCAAGGAGCGGCACAACGTGAGGCTGCCGATAGTGCGCATCGACCGGTCGCCGTTCTCCTTCATCATCCGCACCGTATCGGTCGCATCGCCAGTGACCAGCGTCGAGTTCTCCCACTCCAGCGGCTCCGTCAGCGTGCTGGAGAAGACGACCTTGGAGAGGCCGCCGAGCACGTCCGTCCCCGGCTCGCCCTCCCTCGTGAAGCCGTACATGAGCCGGTAGGTGTTCGCTCCCATCAGGACCAGGTAGTCCGCCTCGGGGTTCTCGCCCAACCAGGCGAGGTACTCGGGTCCCTCCAAGCCCCACCAGCCGGGCCAACCCTCCGCGGACGCGTACCCGTCGAGCGAGGTGATGAAGTCGACGACAAGCTCAGGCATCTACATTCCTCCCTCTTCTGACACACCAGTCTGCCCCGGATTGCCGGCCGAAGCCGGCTCACCCCAGGAGGGCATGACTCTGCGAAGTGGCCCCTTGCCCGACTGAGCCGGAACCGCCGCCCGGCTGACCTGAGCGAATCGTGCTGACTCGGTAGCGTCAGCCCATGCCCATCAAATTCGAGAACGTCGGGATCGCCGTCCGCGACCTCGAAGCGACCATCGCCTTTTTCACCGATCTCGGCCTTACCGTCGTCGGCCGTGACACGGTCAGTGGAGAGTGGACCGACACTGCGGTCGGCCTCGACGGCAACCACGCCAACATCGCCATGCTCCAGACGCCAGACGGCAACGGTCGCCTCGAGCTCTTCGAGTACATCCACCCCGACGCGATCGAGACGGAGCCCACCCGGCCCAACGAGATCGGCATGCACCGCGTGGCGTTCTCGGTCGACGACATCGACGAGGCCCTCGAGATCGCCGCGAGGCACGGCTGCCGCCCGCTGCGCGCCGTGGCGACCTATGAGGACGTGTACAAGCTCACCTATGTCCGCGGCCCCAGCGGCATACTCGTGATGCTCGCCGAGGCGCTGAAGAAGAGCTGACCCGGGGTTGCGGGTCCATCCTCTACCCAGCCGCCCCTCGAGCGCCTGCAGCAGGTCCACCCGCCCGACGGCTCCTCGTCGGGGACCCTCGCCCCGGTGGCCGGGTCGTCACGATGGCTTGTCGAGCCCGCCACCACTTCGGTGAATCTCTCCCGCCGGCGCGCGTAGGCCGACAAGGGCACGCGGGGACGCACCGTGGCCGCGTCGAACGATGTCGAAGTGGGTCCCGGCTCGATGAGCACCACGCGTACGCCGTACTCGCGGACCTCATGATCCACAGACTCCGAGTAGTCCTCGAGCGCGTGCTTGGACGCGGCATACAGCGCCATGTGCGCTGCGGGACCAGGCCGGTGATGGACGAGATGTTGACGATGCGCTCACCTCCCCGGACCCACTCAACGTCCGGGAATAGATCAAACCGATCGATTGTATTATGACCGTACGCTTATCGGCTCGTCCCTCTCGCCACCAGGAAACGGTCATGACCAGTGCACAGCCCGACATCGGCTCCGACACGTGGGCGACCGCCCCCACGCGACAACTGACCGCCGGCGGGGTGACCTACGCCTACCGCGAGCTCGGTCCGACGGCTGGAGTCCCGGTGGTGTTGTTGACCCACTTGGCCGCCGTGATGGACAACTGGGATCCACGCGTCGTGGACGGCATAAGCCGGGAGCGGCACGTGATCGCCTTCGACAACCGTGGCGTGGGTGCCACGACGGGCCGTACTCCAACGACCATCGGGCAGATGGCGCAGGATGCCGCGGCATTCATCAGAGCGCTGGGCCACGACCAGGTCGATGTCATCGGGTTCTCGCTCGGCGGGATGATCGCCCAGGAGCTCGTTGTGCGGCAACCCGGCCTGGTGCGCAGGCTGGTGCTCGCCGGCACCGGCCCGGCCGGTGGCGAGCGCATCACCAGGGTGACGCCGTTGACCTACTTCGACACGCTGCGTGGACTGCTGACCCGGAAGGATCCCAAGACCTATCTCTTCTTCACGAGGAGCCCAGTTGGCCGACGGGCCGCGGCCGAGTTCCTCGAACGGCTCCGGGAGCGAACCGTCGACCGGGACTCCCCCATCGCCGTCCGCACCTTCCGAGCCCAGCTGAAGGCGATCGGGCGCTGGGGCCGACAGACGCCGGCCGACCTGTCGAAGATCACGATCCCGGTCCTCGTCGTCAACGGCGAGAGTGACCGCATGGTCCCCACCTCGAACACGGTCGACCTGGATCGACGCCTTCCCGACAGCCGGCTCGCCATCTACCCCGATGCCGGTCACGGCGGGATCTTCCAGAACCACGACGACTTCGTCACCCGAGTCCTCGCCTTCCTGTAACCACCAGCCACTCCCGACCGAGGACAACCGACATGGCCCGCTACGACAAGCGGCACAAAGACCAGACACGCCAGCGCATCGTCGACACCGCCGGGCGCCGAATCAAGAGCGACGGCATCAGCGGATCAGGGGTCTCCACCCTCATGGGCGACGCCGGTCTCACCAACGGGGCCTTCTACGCCCACTTCGCCTCCAAGGCCGACCTCGTCGCCAACGTGCTCAAGGCCCAGCTGGAGGAGCAACGTGGGGCAGCGGTCGAACTGGCCCCCGGGCCAGGCGCAGTCGAGACCTACGTACGGACCTATCTGTCGCCGACACACCGCGACAACACCAGCGCCGGATGCCCCTCGGCAGCGCTGCTGGACGAGATCATCCGCTGCGACGACGCGGTGCGCCAGACGTACACCGATGGAGTCCTCCGCGTCATGGACGTCATCGCGGCACGGCTCGGCACCGATGACGTGGAGGAGACGCGCCTGCGTGCCCTGACTGTCTTTGCAGGCATGGTCGGCACGCTCCAGATGGCGCGCGCCATCACCGACCCCGTGATCTCCGACGCGCTGCTCGAGCGCGGTGTCGAGGCAGCTCTGACCCAGCTGGGCCTCAACACCTGACCGCCCAGGGCCCCCCTGCCAAGACGGGCCCGTTCCAGCCTTCCGAACGTTCCCCACGGCTACGGCCGCACCCCACCTGAGGATCACACCTGCCATGAAAGCCTTCATCGTCGACCACTACGGCAAGGGCAGCGTGCCCCGTGCCACCGAGATCTCCGTTCCCGAGGTCGGAGAGGACGACGTCCTCGTCCGGATCCGCGCCGCCGGGGTCAACCCACTCGACGCCAAGATCATCGAGGGCGAGTTCAAGCAGGTCCTGCCCTACAAGACCCCGTTCCCGATCGGCAACGACCTGGCGGGAGTCGTCGAGAGGATCGGTCAAAACGTCAGAAACTTCGCCGTGGGCGACGAGGTCTACGCACGCCCACACACGGATCGCATCGGCACCTTCGCCGAATACATCGCGGTCAACGCGGGTGACCTCGCCCGCAAGCCAAGCTCTCTCTCCATGGCTGAGGCGGCATCGCTGCCTCTGGTGGCGCTCACCGCCTGGCAGGCCCTGGTCGAGAAGGCAGACGTCCAGCCCGGACAGCGCGTCCTGATCCATGCCGGCTCCGGGGGCGTCGGCACCATCGCCATCCAGCTGGCCAAGCACCTGGGGGCGCACGTCGCCACGACCGCCAGTGCCTCGAACGCCCCATGGCTCCACGAGCTCGGTGCTGACGTCGTGGTCGACTACCGCACCCAGGACTTCGCGCAGGCGCTGCACGACTACGACGTGGTCCTCGACTCCTTGGGCGCGGAGAACACCCTCCGGTCCCTTCAGGTGCTGCGCCCCGGTGGAATCGCCATCAGCATCGGCGGTCCACCCGACCCAGCATTCGCCCGCCAGCTGGGCAAGCCACTCCTGCGGCCGGTAATGGCCCTGCTCAGCTTCAGGGTTCGTGCAGCAGCGAGGAAGCGCGGTGTGCGGTACTCGTTCCTCTTCATGCAGGCCAACGGATCTCAGCTCGGGAGCATCACCGACCTCGTCGAGGCAGGCGCCATCAAACCAGTCGTGGACCGCACCTTTGCCTTCGATGACGCCGTGGCCGCACTCGACTACGTCGGCACCGGGCGCGCCAGGGGCAAGGTCGTGCTCGAGATGCCCTGATGGATCTAGACGGCGTCTCAGTCACGCAGCTGATCACGCATCGGCCCGGAAAGTGACCGGAACAGACAGGAAGAACGCGGCCCCATCACAGCGCGGAGCCGCCAAGGGCCGACGCCTCACGTCTCGGGGGTCCGGCCGCCGACCGGCCCATCCGTGCGTGCCCGCGGCAGTGCCGGCTCGCCATCCGCGTCGGTACCCCGACGCTCGAGCTCGGCATCGAGCTGTGCGGACAGTTGCTCACCGCTTGCTCGGAGGGCCCGTTCGAGCATGGGCGTCATCAGCCTCGCGACGATGCGCTCCCGGCGCGTGTCCGCCGGTCCCATGCGCAGGTGAAGGACCGTTCCGCCGTTCGTGGGCTCGAGTTCGGTCGTCTGGAGGAAGTGCAGCTCGCCCATCGGGGTCGGGACGGTGTTGCGGATCGTGAGGTAGTCGTACGGGCGCCAGTCCAGCAGGTGCTCGACGCTCGCCTTGCCGCCGTGGACGCAGTGGTTCGTGGAGCCCACGCCTCGGCGGTTGCCGGTCGCCATCACCTCAACCCCGGTCACTCCGGCCTGCCAGCCCACGCGGCGACCGGGAGTCGTCACGAACTCCCAGAGGACCTGAGGCGGCGCCGACGTCATCTGCTCGAACCGGAAGGTCGCCTCTTCCTCGGTGACGATGACGCGAGTGCGTGACTCCTCCTCGTGCCAGCGCCGCTCGAGGTCGTGGACCCAGGCGCTGACGGTGCCGATGTGCTCGTACGTCTGGCTGGTGGACAACATGCCCAGTGCCGACACGTCCACGTCCATAGCGTCGACGCACGGCTGGGTGAACAAGGCATACGCCTCGATGCCGGTCACTTCGACGACGTCGTTCTTGAGCAGGCGGTGGACCAGGATGACGTCGGGCCCGAGGAGCTCGTCGTGACCGGCGACGCGCTGGCGCAGGATCGTGCCGTGGTGGACGACGAACTTGAGGTTGAGGTCGGGGATGCGCGCGCAGGCGTTGCAGGTACAGGACGTCGCCTGACGCACATCGCGGCGGCGCTGCCGGAAGCCGAAGTAGCAGCGCTCGATCGTGTCCAGCAGCAGCGAGCCGTCGATCCTCTCGGTGACCGCGAACGTGAAGGCAGCATCCCCCTCGAGCTTGGCGAGCCGGAAGTCGTTGCCCAGGGAGTTGACGATCGTGCGCATCAGGTCCGCGAGGATGTCCTCGGCGTGGCTGAGCTCGACGCTGGAGAGATACGCGGTGTACCCGGAGATGTCGGCGATGAGGAGACATGCGGGCTCAGTGGCCATCGGCGTACCTCTCGGAAACAAAGGTCCGGAAGCACTGTGGGTGAATGGTTGGCGACCCCATGTGCTTCTCCTCGACTGGGGCGACGAGCCTGCTTCGGGGGACTCTGACGACGACCACACCGCCCGACGGGCGGACGACCAGGCCCTCCAAGCGCAAGGTACCGCTGCGCCCCCTACCGGGTCGACGGTGGCGTGGCACGTCAGGCGCTGCTGGCGCGCGTTCGCCCGCTGCCGCCAAGCACCCCCACCTCCGGGCGACAACGCCAACAACCCTTCATATGGCTGATGAGGACCGAAGAACTCGGCAGTGAGTGGGGCGTGAGCTCAGCCCTCGTCACGACTCCACCGCGTGAACGACGACGGACACCTGCACACGACCATGGATCTTCATACCGACGGGTGGCACCCGCGTCACCAGCCAAGGCACCGGGGTCAACCCGAGGGCGCCGGTGACGTGTGAAGGTCGGGTGGTCTCTACTTGACCTCCGACCTCATGGCCAGGCGCAGGCCGAGCAGTGCCGGCAGGATCAGCCACAGCGTCGTGGCCACCGCGAGGCGCGCCCACTGCACCCCGGCGACGGTGCCGTCGAAGAGGAAGGACTGCGCGTAGTTCAGGTCCACCCACGGACGAGTGTTCCGGAACCCTGGCTCGTTGGTCACCAGCAGCCCGAACACCGTCGGGACCAGGAGCGAGATGACGAAGTAGGCCACGAGAGCCACCGGAGTGCTGCGGAAGAGGATGCCGAGCGAGGTGCCCAGGAGCAGGGAGATCAGGCTCGCGAGGACGATCTCGAGGAAGTGGACGATCGACACATCCCACACCCGGTCGGTCCCGGTGACGGCCGGGCCGATCACGTTGCCGGCGAGGCCGAAGACGAGTGCGATCAGCATTGACACCACTCCGACAATCACCGAGGCGATGACCTTCGCGAGGATCACCCGGGTCCGGTGCGGTACGAGCGTGAAGGTGGTCAGGCCCGTGCGCTGGCTCCACTCACCGGTGATCGCGAGGATCGCGATGATCGGCAGGATGACCGTCATCGGAAAGCCGATCGCCGCCGCGAACGTGTAGAAGGTGAGGTCCGACTCCGGGGCGAAGGCGATGGTGGCCACCGTGGACACCACGGCGGCGATGAGGATGCTCGCCATCAACCAGAAACCCGCGCGGGTGTCGAACATCTTGCGCAGCTCGACCCCGACCACCCGCGACAGCGGGACCTCGTGGAAGTGCAGCGGTTCTTTGTGGACCGGGTCCAGGGCGATCGTGCTCATGCTGCTTTCCCGTCTCGTGAAGTGTCGGCGGTCAGGGCCAGGAACATCTCCTCCAGGCCCACGTCGGCCGTGCGCAGCTCGGTGAGGGCGACGCCGGACTCGTGGGCGACCAGCCCTACGACGGCGGGCTCGGCATTGGCATGCAGACCACCGTCGTGGGTGCGAGTCGTGACCAGCCCCGAGTCGCGCAAGGCCCGCTCGAGGGCTTCGATGTCGCGGGCCCCGACGACGGTGCCCGCGCCCCTGAGGAGTTCCGCCTTGGAGCCCTGGGAGATGATCCGGCCACTCCCGATCACAACGATGTCGTCTGCGATGACCCCGACCTCGTGCAGCAGGTGCGACGACAGCAGGACGGTTCCGCCCTCGTCGGCGAAGCCGCGCAGGAGGTCCCGCATCCACCGGATGCCGGCCGGGTCCAGGCCGTTGGCCGGTTCGTCGAGGATCAGCACGGACGGTGCGCCAATCAGTGCGACCGCCACACCCAGGCGTTGACGCATCCCGAGCGAGTAGGTGCCCACGCGGCGGTCTGCTGCGGTCTCGGTGAGCCCGACGCGTTCCACCATCTCCGGGACCCGGTCGGCCGGTAGCCCCATCGTCCGCTGGGCGAGCGTGAGGATCTCTCGACCCGTTCGGCCGGCGTGCTGGGCCGAGGCGTCGAGCATGACGCCTACCTCCCGGCCCGGGTTGGGCAGCTCCGCGAAGGTGCGGTCATGGATGGTGACGTGCCCGGCGAGAGGGCGGGTGAGGCCGACCATCATCCGCATCGAGGTGGACTTGCCGGCACCGTTCGGCCCGAGGAAGCCGGTGACCCGACCGGGCCGGGCAATGAAGGTGACGTCGTCGACGACAAGGCGACTGCCGTACTTCTTGGACAGTGACTCGACCCTGATCATGGGACCCTCCTCAAGGTGTGATCCTTCGACCACTGGGAAGCGGGCCGCTGCCGCCGGTGGTTCCGCCGAGGCACTGCCCGGCTCTCTTCCATGCGAAGCCCGCCGTACCTCGAGCCCTCAGCCCGTGCCGTCTGGGTAGAACTCGATCCGGCAAGCATGTGAGTTCTGTCACTCCAAGGTGCGCAACGCCTGAGCGCCGAAGAAGGGCCAAAAGACCCGACGGTGAGAGCTCGACGCCCGCCCGATGTTCAAGGACGAACCGTCGCGCCACGCCCCGGCTCACGTGCACTGGATTCCGACGCACCCACGACACAGCCAGGCGAGGCCTGTGACAGCTGGGGACCTTGGTCCCTGTCGGGCGGCACCGTGAGGAATGAGACTGCGCGGGTCGGAAGAAAGAAGGTCTGGCCATGAGTCAGACGACGACACCGACGGGACCGACCCCCGACCACCGCCACGAGAGTTCGGTTCGGCAGGACGGGGTCCTCGAGCCGGAACCAGACCCTCGTTCCACCCGGGCACGACCCGAGGCGCGCGGTGGTATCGACGCGGTCAAGGGCGCCTTGCTCCGCCTGCAGCGGGACGCAGCCGCCCACTGTGGCGCCGCCACCCTGCCCGGCCGAGCAGGGCAGTCGTCACGATCCACCTGAGGAGGCCACCGTGCAAACCATCCAGCAAGCAGCTGCACAGTTCCTGTCCAAGAAGCGGATCGCAGTCACTGGTGTCTCCAGAAGCGCCCAGAACCACGGCGCCAACGTCGTCTTCAACCGCCTGAGAGACCGTGGGTACGACGTCTTCCCGGTCAACCCGAACACTGAGCAGGTCGAAGGTGTAACCAGCTACCACGATCTGCACAGCATCCCCGGAGGCGTCGACGCGGTCGTGATCGCCACCGCACCCTCGCGGGCCGAGGGGACGATGCGCGAGTGCGACGAGCTGGGGATCGAGCACGTCTGGATGCACCGCTCCTACGGTGCCGGCAGCGTCAACGAGGCCGCGACAACCTATGGACGGGACCACGGCATCACCGTGATCGACGGAGGGTGCCCACTGATGTTCGACCCGACGGCCGACTTCGGCCACAAGGTCATGCGCGTGGTCTACCGGAGCCACGTTCCCAGGACCGTGTGAAGGCTCGGTCATCGCCCACCCACGAAGGGGAAGACACCATGTCCTTCCTGGAAGTGACCGTCCGCGCCGAGGTGCGGCCGGGTCAGTTTGACGGCTTCAAGGCTCAGGCGGCCGAGATCGTCCGCCTCACCGCAGAGCAGGACACCCACACCTTGCGCTGCGACTGGTTCATCTCTGACGACCAGACCCACTGCCAGGTGCACGAGCTGTTCTCGGACGAACAGGGTTTGCTCGAGCACAAGATGCACACGATGGAGGCGACGACTCGCCTCTTCCGTGAGTACGCGTCCGGCCACCAGTCGACGCTCTTCGGCCAGGTCTCGCCCAGCTTCACCGACATCGTCAGGGCGCGCACGGGGACAGCGCCCCCCGTCTTCACCTTCCTGCAGGGACTCGACCCGAGCGGGCCCGGCGCCATGACGGCCAGGCCCGAGGAGGCGCGGAACCTGTCCGGGGAACGCCTCGAGGTGCATGCGCACATGCGGGTCCGACCGGGGCAGCTGGCGGGGTTCACCGCCCAGGCCGCCGAGCTCGTCGCGATCACCCGCGAACTGGACACCCAGACCAGCCGGTACGACTGGTATCTCGACGAGGACAGCTCCGTGTGCGAGGTGCACGAGGCCTACGTGACCGGCCAGGGCCTGTTCGAGCACAACGCGCACATCATGGGCGCGCGGGCGACCCTGTTCGAGCGCTACGCCGACGACCACCGGATGTCCGCCTTCGGCCACGTCTCACAGGAGCTCAGGGAGCTCGGCCGCAAGCATGCCGGCGGAATCGCCGTGTACTCGCTGCTGCAGGGCCTCGGAACCGCTGCCACGGTGTAGCAGGCCCAAGGGACACCAGCCATGACCCGCACGCGCCCACTGGAACGGGTGACCGCCTCCGACCTCTTCCTGCTGCTGTGGGAGGACTACGGGTGGCCCACCGACATCGGAGGGGTCGCCATCCTCGACGGCACCGACCTCCTCGACGCGGGGGGCACCGTGCCCATCGACAAGGTGCGACGCCACCTCGAGCCCAAGCTCAGCTCCGTGCCCCGCTTCCGCCAGGTGCTCCACCGGCCGCCACTCGGGCTGGGCTGGCCCCTGTGGGTCGACGCACCCTCCTTCGACCTCGCCGAACACGTCCGGGTCCGACCGCTGCCCGAGCCGGCCGACGAGGACCAGCTGCTGCGAGTCGCTGCGGACCTGGCCCGACGGCCATTCGCGCCGGCCCGGCCACCGTGGGAGCTCTGGCTGCTCCCCGGGCTGCCCGGTCGCCGGATCGGCGCCTTCCTGCGAGTGCATCACGTGCTCGCTGACGGCGCCGCGGCCCTGGCCGCCTTCGGCGCCCTGCTGGACCCGAGCGCTGACACACCCAGCCCACCGGCACGATCCTGGTCCCCCAGTCCTGCACCCACGCCAGCCCAGCTCCTTCGCGACAACATCGTCCGCCGGCGGCGTGAACTCGGTCGGGCTCTGGCGGGACTCGCCCACCCGCGCGCGACGATCCGTCTGGCCCGGCAGGTGCTGCCGGCGTGGCGGGAGGTCCTGTCCGAGGCGCCCGCGCCGAGCACCAGCCTCAACGTCCCGGTCAGTGCCGACCGGCGGTTCCTCGTCATCCGTGCCGAGCTTGACACCACGAGGCAGGTCGCGCGCTCACACGACGCCAAGGTCAACGACGTCCTGCTCACCGTGGTGGCCGCAGGCCTGCGTGAGCTGCTGGGCAGTCGCGGTGAGGATGTCCGTGGGCTGGTGCAGCGCGCCATGGTCACCATCACCTCGCCGCCCGCCGAACACGCCGGCGGCAACAAGCCGGGCTGGATGATGGTGCCCCTCCCCCTCGGCGAGCCGGACGCCGTCCGCCGGCTGGAGGCCATCACAGCCGAGACGGCCGCGCGCAAGCGGCGCACCCGCCCGGAGGCAGGCAGCGGAGTCTTCCGTTTCGTCGCCGGTCAACGCGTCTGGTACCGGCGGTTCCCTCAACAGCGCTCGGTGAACCTGGTCGTCAGCAACGTGCCCGGTCCACCCACGCCGCTGTACCTCGCAGGCGCGAGAGTGCTGGAGATGTTCCCGACCATGCCCACGATGGGCAACCTCACCCTTGTCGTCGGGGCGCTCTCGTATGCCGGACAGCTCACCATCACCGCTGTCGCCGACGCCCAGCACTGCGCCGACGTGGGGACGTTCACCCAAGGCGTCCGAGCGGCGCTCGACGACCTCACGCCCACGCACGCGCGCGCTGTCTCATGAGCGCCAACGACGTGGGACCCGGCGGTCGGGCAGTCCGGGGTCCGGGCCCAGCCGCCGCTGTCCCATCTGAGGCAGCAGTCCCACCTCGCGCACGAACGTCCGAATGACGCCCTGACGGGTTTCGTCCACGCAGATGGATGCGAGCTGTACTACGAGCAACGGGGCGAGGGGGTGCCGATCCTGCTCATTCCCCCCGCGGGAACGACCGCCTCGACCTGGGGGCCGGTGACGGAGGAGCTGGCCCGCGTCGCGAGGGTCATCACGTACGACCGCCGCGGGTACGCCCGCAGTGCCGGCCCACCCGTCCGCACCGTTTCACGGCATACGGCCGACGCCGCCACGATCCTGGAACACCTGGCCACCACGCCGGCCATCGCCGTGGGAACCAGCGCCGGGGCCACCATCGCGGTCGACCTGGCCGTTCGACGGCCAGACCTCCTCCGGGCGGTCGTCGCGCACGAGGCTGCTTGGCGTGCCAACCGCCACGTGCCGACCCGATCCCAGCTGGCGTCTGTGGTCCGTCTCGCCTGGCTGAGCGTCCTCAAGCGGCACGAGGAAGCAGCTGAGATCTTGCTGCGCGCCGCGTACTCCTACCGCGAGGGCGGCACCGCGTGGGACGCCTTCCCGGAGGAGTGGAGGCGGATCGCCCGGGAGAACGCTCGCGCGGCGCTGTGGGACTTCCGCAACTCGATCGGCAACTACCCGTCCCCCGCGCGGCTCGCCACGCTCCGTCTCCCGGTCGTGTGCAGCTACGGCGCCCGCAGCCCCCTCAACATCGTCCAGTTGACCCTTGCGCTGGCGGCTGCCATCCCGACCGCGCGTACCCAGGAGATCCCCGGTGCGGGGCACGCGGCACCATTTGATGCCACGTCCGACTTCGTCCAGCTCGTCACCGACGTCATCACCAGCAGTGCCAAGGACCGCGCCGTCGACTGGTCTCCTGCTGCCGAACCTCACCGGCACGCGCCCAAGGCGCGAGACGGCGATGCCACCGCAAGCCGGGCGCCGACAGGGTCGAGGACGGGGGCAGCGGCGCGTCTCGAGGCCTTCACGCGGTGGCTCTACCGCGGCGGTCGACCGAACTCGCTGGCACGCACCCTCAACGGCGCGTGGGCGCGAGTCTTCGCGACGGGTCGGGGCCCCGCCATGGTCGCCACCCTCGAGGTTGTGGGCCGTAGATCGGGAAACCCGGTGAGGCTGCCCGTCGTGATTGCCGACCTGGCTGGTGAGCGCTACCTGGTGTCAATGCTCGGAGAGGGCACCAACTGGGTACGCAACGTCCGTGCTGCCGGCCACCGGGCGGTACTCATCAAGGGCGACCGGACACCGGTCCGCCTGGAGGAGGTGCCGGTCGAGAAGCGCGCCCCGATCATCAAGCGCTACTGCCAGGTCGCCACCAGCGGCCGCGTCCACATCCCCGTCGACCCCACAGCGCCCGCTTCCGAGTTCGAGGCGATCGCCGCCCAGTACCCGGTGTTCCGCATCGTGACACTGCACTGAGGTCAGGCAGGCGCATCACGCTCGATCGTGCACTGGCGCGCCCGCGGCATCGGCGCCCCCGGAAGCCGCCGCCTTGCAGCTCAGCGGCTCAGCCGTCGGTGTCGCGGGCTGTCACGTCGCGGGCAGCCAACCACATCTCGAACCGACCGGACGGCGAGATGAGGAAGGTGTGGAGCTGGGGTTCGAAGTCAGCGACGTGCTGACGCAACTCGAACATCCGGTAGTCCACGAGTCGGTCCGGATCGCACCTGTGCGCCCAATCGGTCGAGCGCTCGACCGAGTCGCCACACTCCTCGCACGGCATGAACCTTGACATAAACATGAGAACACGTCCTTCAGGGCAAACGGGACACGTTCATTGTGCCCGAGAACCGAGGTGTAAACAGCGTTGTGGGCCTTCGGCCGGCAGCCATACGCTGGTGGACGCGGAGCAGCAGGTGCCAAGAGCGGAGGCTCTGATGGCAGACAACGCAAACCTTGCAACCAGTCTTTACGAAGCGTGGAACCGACGTGACTTCGACACGTTGGCGAACCTGACCGCCTCGGACGCCGAGATCGTCGTGATGGGCGCTGGCGATACGTTCCGGGGAGTCGAAGGCGCCCGGCAGTACGGCACGATGTGGGCCAACGCCTTCCCCGACGGCTCCATCACGATCGACCGGGTCGTCTCCTCGGGCGAGACCGTGGTCGTGGAGCTCACCGGCCGCGGCACACACACAGGAGACCTGGTCACCTCCATGGGTGTGTTCCCGCCGACCGGCAAGTCCATAACGCTGCAGCTGTGCGACGTGTACGAGTTCCGGGACGGCAAGATCCGCTCGCAGCACGCCTACATGGACAGCGGTTCACTCACCACCCAGCTCGGCCTCACCGGGCAGGCGGCCACCACCCAGCGCATGGCTGGGGAACAGTAGTACCTGGCGAACCGGCACCTGCCCCGCTCCGCGCCGCACTCCAGATCCGTCACCCACCGTGCGCCGACTCCCCCCGGCCTTTGGTCCTGAGCCGGCTCAAACGGTTGCGGTCAGGTGGCGTCCCCGCACGTACGGCCAGAAGTCGGAGTTTCCGTCTCGGACGCGGGCAGCCCACCGAGCCCCACGTGCCATCAGGCGCGGAGTATGCGCCGGCCAACGCACTGGAGCCGAGTTGCCGAACCCTGCTCATACCCGATGGGGGACGGTGGAGGGGTGCCTTCGCTTGGGGCTCCGACCACGTCTGACACACCCGTGGTCGAACCACCCGTTGTAGCTATGGAGGCTCTCGCGGTGTGGGAGTGGGCTGATGGAGGTACACCCCGGGCGACCTGAGACCGGGCTGCCCGTCAGGCCTCACCTTTAGGAGGTGCAGCATGGGACAAGCACGCGAACTGATGGACCGGGCCACTCAAGCCGTCCTCGCCGGCGAGTTGGACGTGTTGCGCGAGATCTACGCAGCCGACGTCGTGGTCAGCACGCCGGATGCTGGCACGCTGAACGGTGTCGACGCATTCATCGAGTGGAACCGTGCGTTCGTTGGCGCCTTCTCCGACGTGCAGTACCGCGCCGAGCGGACCCTGGAGACTGACGAGTGCGCGATCGACCAGGGCGACTTCGTGGGCACCAATACAGGACCGATGGAGCTCCCCGATGGGCGGAGTGCCCCGCCGACAGGCAAGCAGGTCACGCTGCGTTCGGTGGACATCGCCACCGTTGCCGGCGGCAAGATCGTCCGGCATGACTTCTATTTCGACCAGCTTGATTTGCTGACACAGCTCGGCTTGGTTGAGACCGTCACTCGATCCACGACGTGAACACTCGAGAGCGCCTCTCTTGCAACCGAATTGGACACCGCTCTCGGACGCCGTCCGCCCACCAGCCCGAGCCCTCAACTCGGGCATCCTGGATGCGGCGAGAGGTGCTGGGTAGGTCACCCCAGGTTTCGACGAGTGACCGCTTCCGCATGGGAAGCGACAACGGGCAATCCGGAAGCCCACGCACGCCCAGACCCACCCACGGACTGGTGGTTGGACCCAAATCGCAGTCCTTAGTCACTGTGTTGGCCAAGCAGCCGTTCTCTGAGGGACCAACGCAACAGCCCCTGACCGGCGTTTCCGCTGGTCAGGGGCTGTTCATCGATGGTGGGCGATACTGGGTTTGAACCAGTGACCTCTTCCGTGTCAAGGAAGCGCGCTACCACTGCGCCAATCGCCCTTTGGTGGTGCTGGGGGTCCTGCGTGATCGAGGTGGAGACGGGATTTGAACCCGTGTACGCGGCTTTGCAGGCCGCTGCCTCGCCTCTCGGCCACTCCACCGTGAAGGCGGTCCACAATCCTCCGAGCGGATGACCGGTCTCGAACCGGCGACCTCAACCTTGGCAAGGTTGCGCTCTACCAACTGAGCTACATCCGCGCTGCTCACAGCGTTGTTATTTCTTCGCTGTGCGGCGGGAGAGACATTAGCCGATTCCTCGCGCCAACTCCAAACCGGCTCTCCAGTGGCCCTCGTCGCGGGCCTCCAGCGCCCCGTTCGGCCGCTCCGAACCGGCTGCTCAGGAGGCGGATCGAGCCGCTTTCCGGGCTGCCTTGCGCGCTGCCCGCTGCGGGTCCTCGGGCAGCGGCGTCAGCGGACGTGAGCGGCGCGAGCCTGTCGCAGCAGGCTCCTCCACCGGCTCCTCGGTCCCCTCCCCCGACGTGCCCGGACCAGCGACCGTGCCGCCAGCCGAGCCGCCACCCGCGCCGCCGGCACCGCCGACGGCCAGACCTCCAGCAGCTGCCCCGTCGACCCCCTCGGACGCGCGTCGACGTCGCACCTCGCTCTTGACCCAGTCGACGGCCCGCGCCCGTGCACTGGGGCGCTCCTCGACCGGCCACAGGATCCTGATCGCGGCGTTCAGGGCCGCCCCGATGAGCACGGCGATCGCCAGGAAGTAGAGCCAGATCAGCAGCACGATCGGCGTGCTGAGCGGTCCGTAGATCGACGTTCCGCCCAGCGACGCGGCGATGGTCCCCCGCAGCACGAACGACGCCAGCGCCCAGATGACCAGGGTCAGCACCGCGCCGGGCATGTCCCGCAGCCAGGGCGTCCGGCGCGGCGTGGAGATGTGGTAGAGCGTCGTCAGGCTCGCGACGGCCATGAAGGTCACCACGGGCCAGTACAGCCAGAAGAGGAAGTCCAGCCCCTCCGGCAGCAGCGCACCCAGCCAGGTCGGGCCGATCAGCACGAGCGGGATGACGATGATGCCGACGACGAGCGAGACCAGGTAGAGCGTCAGCGACAGGGCGCGCGTCTGGACGATGCCCCGCACTCCCGACTGCCCGTACATGATCGAGATGGTGTCGACGAAGACGTTGAGGGCGCGCGAACCCGACCAGATCGACAGCAGGAAACCGAGGGAGATGAGGTCGAGGCGCCCTCTGCCCAGCACGTCGTTGACGGTCGGCAACAGCGCGTCCGTGATCAACGTGTCGGTGAGGAAGCGCTCAGCCCACGTCTGGATGCCGCCGGTGACCTCGTCGACCGTCTCCTGGCCAAGCCACCGGCCGACGTAGCCCACACCGCCGAAGAGCCCCAGCACCAGCGGCGGCAGCGACAGCAGGGCGAAGAACCCCGCCTCCGACGCCAGGCCCGTCACGCGGTAGCGCAGGCACACCCGGATCGTCTCGACCGTCAGGCGCGCCAAGGAGGTCGCCCCGGGGACCCGGGCCAGCTCCCTCTTCACCCGCGCCTTCAGACTCACCCCGCAACGGTATCCCGGCAGGTCACCACCGGCTCGCATGTGACACGTCTGACGCCCCCAGCGCCTGATCCCGAGCCGTGCACCGGCCTACGCTGCCGAGGTGAGCACCCACGCCGTCACCAACCAGGTCCCCCCGCTGTCGGGGCACAGCCTCCTGACCTCCGACCCCGCGCTCGAGGAGGGGCTGCGACGCTGGGCCGGCCGCACGGCATACGAGGACATCGCCGTGCTCGGCGAGCTCGCCGGGCGCACCGAGGCGCAGCAAGCCGGGGAGCTGGCCAACACGCACACCCCGGTGCTGCGCACCCACGCCCCCACCGGCGAGCGGGTCGACGAGGTCGAGTTCCACCCGTCGTGGCACCAGCTCATGGACACCGCCGTCGCCCACGGTCTCACCGCCGGCCCGTGGACCGAGCCCACCAGCAGCGGCGCCCACGTGCGCCGCGCCGCCGGCTTCATCGTGTGGTCGCAGGTCGAGGCCGGGCACCTGTGCCCGGTGTCGATGACGTATGCCGCCGTGCCCGCCCTGCGCGCGAACCCGGACCTCGCGGCCGCGTGGGTGCCCAAGCTGGCGTCCCGCGAGTACGACTTCGGCTTGCGACCGCTGGCCGGCAAGCGCGGCGCCATCGCCGGCATGGGCATGACCGAGAAGCAGGGCGGCTCCGACGTGCGCGCCAACACCACGGTCGCCACCGCGACCGAGGGCGGACCACTGGCCGGCGGTGACACCTACCGGCTGACCGGGCACAAGTGGTTCCTCTCCGCGCCCATGAGCGACGCGTTCCTCGTGCTGGCCCAGACGGAGGCCGGCCCGACGTGCTTCCTCGTCCCGCGCGTGCTCGATGACGGCGCGCGCAACCCCTTTGCCCTGCAACGGCTCAAGGACAAGCTCGGCAACCGCTCCAACGCCTCCTCCGAGGTCGAGTTCGACGGCACCTGGGGCGTGCGGGTCGGCGACGAGGGACGCGGGGTGCGCACGATCATCGACATGGTCGCCTCGACCCGGCTCGACTGCGTCCTGGGCTCGACGGCCACGATGCGCCAGGCACTGGCTCGCGCCGTCCACCACGCGCGTCATCGCTCGGCCTTCGGCGCCCGCCTCGTCGACCAGCCGCTGATGCGCAACGTCCTGGTCGACCTCGCCCTCGAGACCGAGGCCGCCACGACGCTCTCGCTGCGGCTCGCCCACGCGGTCGACGAGGGCGACTCCGACTTCTCCCGCCTCGCCGTCGCGGTCAGCAAGTACTGGGTCTGCAAGCGCACCGCCCCGGTCGTCGCCGAGGCGCTGGAGTGCCTGGGCGGCAACGGCTACGTCGAGGAGAACGGCCTCGCCCGTCTCTACCGCGAGGCGCCGCTCAACTCCATCTGGGAGGGCTCGGGCAATGTCAACGCCCTCGACGTGCTGCGGGCCGTTGCGCGCCAGCCCCAGGCGGTCGAGGCGTTCGTGGCCGAGGCCAAGCGTGGACTCGGGCACAGCGCCGCCCTCGACTCCGCCATCAGCAGCCTCGACGACGTGGCCCGGTATGCCGCGGAGCCGGATGCCGCCGTCGGCGCGCGTCGCGTCGTGGAGACCCTGGCCGTCACCCTGCAGGCGTCGCTGCTGGCGCAGCACGCACCCGCGGAGGTCGCCGACGCGTTCGTGGCCAGCCGCATCGCCGGGGGGCACGGGCACACGCTGGGCACGCTCGAGGCCGCCGTCGTGAGCGGCACCGCGGAGGCCGTCCTGGAGCGCGCGCTCCTGCTCTGAGCCTGGCGACGGGCAGGAGCCGTCGGCGCCCGCTCAGCTGGCGACGATCAGCGCCTGTGGCGCTGCCTCCTTCATCCGGGTCGTGAGCCACTTCAGCTGGGTGGAGGTCTCCTCCTCGCACTCCGCCACGATCTCGATGAGCTCCTTGTCGCGGGCCGCCTTGGCCGCCTGGCCCACCACCGTCCACGCGATGTCGAGGTAGCTCACCAGCATGTAGAGGTCGTGCAGGTCGCGCAGGAGCCCGACGCCGCCCGTGCGAGTCCGGGACAGCCCCTCCGCGTGCAGCTCCTCGGGCTCGCGCTCCCTCTCCTCGCCGTAGCGCTCCACCATCGGAGCCAGTTGCTCCCGGTGCCCGTCGCACTGCGTCGCAAGCCTGTGGCACAGGTGGTGGACGTCCGCGTCGTCGGCGTGGCCGTCCGCCACCTGCCGGAACGAGTGCGCCAAGGTCTTCTCCCCTTCGTCGAGGAGGCCGATGTAGGTCGCGAGGTGCACGGCTCAGCCCTCCTTGGTGGCCGGTGCGGAGGCGGTGTTGTCCGGGGCCGGTGACGGGCCGTCACCGGCGGCCAGTCGCGTGACGCGTACCGCGCCGCCCTTGAAGGCGGGCTGCTTGGAGACCGGGTCCCAGGCGGTGATGGTCAGCTCGTTGGCGGCACGGGTCGGCCCGCCGTCGCGGTCGACGTCGCCGTAGTGGAAGGGCACGAACACCGCTCCGGGCCGGATGTTGCTCACCCTCGCCTGGGCCTCGATCGCCCCGCGGGCGGACTCCACCCGCACCACGTCACCCTCGGTGATGCCCAGCGGGGCGGCGTCCTCGGGCGAGATCTCCACCCAGGCGTCCGGCGCGGCGGCGTTGAGCTCGGGGACCCGGCGCGTCTTGGTCCGGGTGTGGAAGTGGAACACCGTGCGACCGGTGCCCAACCCGAGCGGGTAGTCGTCGGACGGAAACTCGGGCGGTGGGGTCCACGGCGCAGCCTTGAGTCGGGCCCTCCCGTCGTAGCGCGCGGCCCGGTGCTCGGTGGCCGTCACGGACGCACCGGTGAGCAGGTCGTGGCCGTAGTTCTCGCAGTAGTCGTCCTGGGTGTTGAACACGTGGTCGGTGTAGATGCGCTCGGTGCCCTCCGGCGCGTCGTCGGTGCACGGCCACTGGATGCCGCCACTGCCCCGCAGCTTCTCGTAGCTCATCCCCGAGTAGTCGCACGGCCGGCCCCGCGAGCACTCGCGCCACCCGTCGAAGGCGTCCTCCGGGGTGTCCCACCGCGGGATCGGCCGGCCGCTGCGGTCGGTGAACCCCATCCGGCGCGCGTAGTCGACCCAGATGTCGAGGTCGCTGCGCGCCTCGCCCGGCGGGTCGACGGCCTTGTCGGACAGGTGCACGGTGCGGTCGACGTTGGTGAAGGTCCCGGTCTTCTCACCCCACAGCGCCGAGGGGAGCACGACGTCGGCCAGCGCGGTTGTCTCGTTGGGGAAGGCCTCGTTGACGACGACGAAGACGGTGTCGCTGCCCAGGATCTGCCTCACCCGGCCCAGGTCGGGCAGCGACACCGCCGGGTTGGTGCCGGCGATCCAGAGGAACCCGATGGACCCCTGTTCCGCGTAGCGGAAGATCTGCATGGCGTGCGTCGGCGGCGACCAGTGCGGGATGACGAGCGGGTCGACGTCCCACAGGTCGGCCAGATCCTGCACGTGCGCTTCGTTGTCCCAGTTCCGGAACCCCGACAGGTCGCCGTCGACGCCGGTCTCGCGGTTGTTCTGCGCGGTCGGCTGCCCGTTCATCTGCAGGATGCCCGCGCCGGGACGCCCCAGCATGCCGCGCAGCAGGTGCAGGTTGTTGACCTGCACGGAGGCCGCCGTGGCCTGGTGGGACTGGTAGAAGCCCTGGAGCACCGTCGAGACGACGCGTTCACTCGTGCCGAAGATCTCGGCGGCGCGCTCGACGTCCCGGGGCTCCACGCGACAGATCTCGCCGACCTGCTGCGGGGTGTACGGCTCGACCGTCTTCGCCAGCTCCTCGAAGCCCCGGGTGTGTGCCGCGATGTAGTCGTGGTCCACCCAGTCGCGGTGGATCAGCTCACGGATCAGCCCGTTCATCACCGCCTGGTTCGTGCCCGGCCGCACGGCGAGGTGCACCTCGGACGCCTCGGCGACCTTCGTCCGACGGGGGTCGACGCAGACGTGCAGTGGCGGGTTCGGCGCCGCGAGCCGGTCGAGCATCCGGGCCCAGAGCACCGTCTGGGTCTCGGCGACGTTGTGGCCGTAGTGGAACACGGCGTCGCACACGTCGAGGTCGGTGTAGCTGCCCGGTTGGCCGTCGGTGCCGAAGGTCTCCTTCAGGGCGGCCGCCGCAGTCGCAGTGCAGAGACGGGTGTTGCCATCCATGTGCGGGGTGCCGATACCGGCCTTCCCGATCACCGCCAGCGTGTAGTACTCCTCCAGCATCAGCTGGCCGCTGGTGTAGAAGGCGTGCGAGAGAGGGCCTTTCGCGTCCAGAAGGGCTCGGGAACGCTCGACGACCAAACCCATGGCCTCGTCCCAGGTCGCCTCGACCAGCTGCCCGTCGCGCCTGACCAGCGGCGTGGTGATGCGGTCGCGCAGCTGCCCCTGCCAGCCGAAGAGGCCCTTGGGGCCGAGCCGGCCCCGGCTGACCCGGTCGTCCGCCCGGCCCCGCACACCGACCATCTGGCCGTCTCGGACCGCGATGTCGACGCCGCAGCCGTTGCTGCAGAGCAGACAGGCGGACTGCACCCACCGTTCGACGTCCTCTTCGTGCACCCCGTCGCGCAGGTGGGTGTCCACCCGCGCCGGCCACGGCTCCCCCGCGGCATACGGTGTCGTCGGTCCCCAGATGTCCTTGATGCGGTCGTGTGCCATCGGTCCACCTCCGCCCCGATCCTGCCACCGGCGCGCCGTCCGGCAACCGGAGCGCACGAGCCCCTAGGTGGCGGCCAGCCGGGCCTTCTCGGTCTCCACGTCGTAGTCCGCCGCCGGCCACTGCGGGTCCATCGCCCGCAGGTGCTCGAGCACCAGGTTCTGCACGGCCAGCCGGGCGTACCACTTGCGGTCCGCGGGAACGACGAACCACGGCGCCTCGGGCGTCGAGCACTTCTCCAGCACCGCCTGGTAGGCCTCCTGGTAGCTCGGCCACAGCATCCGCTCGTCGACGTCGCCCGGGTTGAACTTCCAGTGCTTGTCGGGGCGGTCGAGCCGCTCCATGAGGCGCGCCTTCTGCTCGTCGGACGAGATGTGCAGCATCACCTTGACGATGGTCGTCCCGGACTCGACGACCGACTTCTCGAACGCGTTGATCTGGGCGTATCGCCGCGACCACGTGGCGCGCGGCACCAGCTCGCGCACGCGGGCGATGAGGACGTCCTCGTACTGCGAGCGGTCGAAGACACCGATCTGGCCCGGCTGCGGGAGGGCATTGCGGATCCGCCAGAGGAACGGGTGCTTCCTCTCCTCCGCGGTCGGCGCCTTGAACGCCGTGTAGCTCACGCCCTGGGGGTCCAGCTCCCCCACCACGTGGCGCATGATGCCGCCCTTGCCGGAGGTGTCCATGCCCTGCACGACGAGCAGCAGCGAGCGCTTCCCGTCCATCCGCGACTCTGCGTAGAGACGTTCCTGGAGCTCGCTCATCTCGTCGGCCAGCGCCGGCATGGCCTCCTTGGCAGCGGCCTTGTCGCCATCCCACGCAGGTGTCGAGCGGGGGTCGGTGTCGAAGAGGCTGAAGCCCTCGCCGACGCGCAGCACCTCGCTGAAGGAGTTGGGCACCAGCGGCTTCGCAGCCGCCTTGGGCGTGGGCAGGACCTTCGCGCCCGTGCTGCTGCCCTTGCCGCGGCGCTGGGTACTGCTCTTGCCCGCGCTCTTGGTGCCGCTCTTGCCGGCGCTCCTGCCGCCGCTCTTGGTGTCGTTCTTGCTGCCGCTCTTCTTCGAGCTCTTCGCCGACTTCGCCATGGAGGGATGGTGGCATCACCCCATGCCGTGCGCGACCTCTCCGACGCCTTCGCGTGCCAGCGCGGTCAGGCGCGACACCGCCCGGAAGTACTTCTTGCGGTAGCCGCCCTTCATCAGCTCCGGCGTGAAGAGCTCGCCCAGCGGGTGCCCGCTGGCGAAGACGGGGATGTCGTTGTCGTAGAGCCGGTCGGCCAGCACGACCAGCCGCAGCGCGACCATCTGGTCCGAGACGGGCTGCACGCCCTGCCAGCCGACGGACTCCACGCCGTCGAGCAGGGAGTGGTAGCGGCTGGGGTGCACCTTGGCGAGGTGCCGCGTGACGTCGTCGAACCGGTCGCACAGGCCACCCGTCTCCGAGACGCGCGCAACCACCTCCTCGTCGGTCAGCGGCGGCGGGCTCGGGGCCAGGCCGCGGTGGCGGTAGTCCTCGCCGTCGACCGTGACGACCTCGAAGCGGTCGGAGAGGGCCTGGATCTCGCGCAGGAAGTCCTCGGCGGCGAAGCGGCCCTCACCGAGCGCGCCCGGGAGGGTGTTCGACGTGGCGGCGAGACCTACGCCCGCCTCGGACAGCCGCGTCAGCAGGGTGGCCATGAGCACCGTGTCGCCCGGGTCGTCGAGCTCGAACTCGTCGATGCAGACCAGCCGGTAGCCCTGCAGCGCCTCGACGGTCTCCGAAAACCCCAGCGCGCCAACGAGGTTCGTGAACTCGACGAAGGTGCCGAAGGCCTTAGGCTCCGGCGCCGCGTGCCAGAGGCTGGCGAGCAGGTGCGTCTTGCCCACGCCGAACCCGCCGTCGAGGTAGATGCCCTTGGGCGCCTCCGGCCGCGCGTTCCCCCGCCGCCACCAACGGCCCCGACCACCCGAGCCGTTGCCGCCCGCGGACGCCAGCCCCGCGGCATACTCCTCCAACCGCTGCACGGCGGCGGCCTGGCTCGGCTGGGCCGGGTCGGGCCGGTAGGTGGAGAAGCGCTCGGCGTCGAACCGCGGGGGCGGCACGAGCTCGCGGATCAGCCGCTCGCGGTCGAGGCGGGGCTCGCGGGTGGTGATCGAGGTGGGCACACCGGCAGCGTAGTGAGTGGCACACTGCGGGCATGCGCCTGCTCCTCGACTCCACCGGCCGGCACGCCCCCGGTGAGGCCCTGGACGAGGCTGCGCTCACCGAGGTCTACGCGCCGCCGGAGGGCCCCTGGCTGCGGGCCAACTTCGTCTCGACGCTGGACGGCGCCGCCACCGGGGCCAACGGCCGCTCCGGGTCGATCAACACCGCGGCGGACGGCGTGGTCTTCCGGCTGCTGCGCCGGCTCAGTGACGTCGTGGTGGTCGGCGCCGGCACGGTCCGCACCGAGGGCTACACGCGCCTCGGCGCCGACGACGGGGGCCCCCTCCCACTGGCCGTGGTGAGCAACAGCGCCCGGGTGCCGGAGTCGCTCCTCGAACCCGCTGGAGGGCCGCGGGGACGTCCTGCTCGTGACCCACGCCGCGGCGCCTGCGGCCGCGGTGGCGCAGGCCCGCGACGGGCTCGGTGACGACAGCGTGCTCGTGTGCGGGGACGAGGCAGTCGACCTGCTCGAGCTGCGCCGCCAGCTCGAGGACAGGGGTATGCCGCGGGTGCTCACCGAGGGCGGACCCAGCCTGCTGGGCAGCATGCTCGCCGCGGGGGCCGTCGACGAGCTGGACCTGACGTGGTCGCCCGTCGCCGTCGGCGGCGAGCAGGGCCGCATCGTGCGGGCGCCCGCCCTCGACGTGGCCCTCGCGCCCATGGCCCTCGTCGAGGGCGACGGCACCGTCATGGGGCGCTGGCGCGTGCTGCACCAGAGGGACAGCTAGAGCGGGACCGGCAGCCGGAGCGAGACGACCAGCTAGAGCGAGACGAACTCGCGCACGACCATCTCCCACCGCTCGGGGTCGGTGTTCCACTCCTTGGTGTGGCGCGCGGTCTCCCACGGCTGGAACCACACGAGGTCGGGCCGGGCCTCCGCGAGCCGCTCCGAGGGCCCGATCGGCACGAACTCGTCGTCGACCGAGTGGATGAGCAGCATGCGGTGGCGCAGCTCGTCGGCGCGGGCGACCCAGTTGGTCTTGGCCACGTCGACCGGGTCGTGCACGCCGACGAGCCGACGAGCCCACCGCTTGCCCATGAGCGAGCGGCTCAGGCTGCCCACCGGTGCGGGCACGCCGTGCTCGCGGGCGTGGAAGGCCAGGACGTCGTTCCAGTCGATGACCGGGGCGTCGAGCACGACGTGGCTGACGTGCCCGGTCAGCCAGGAGCGGTCGAGGGTCTGCAGGACGATGGCACCGCCCATGGACCAGCCGACCAGCACCAGCTCGCGGGCACCCTGCTGCACGGCGTAGAGGGCGGCGTCCTCGATGTCACGCCACTCCGACAGGCCGAGGTTGTAGCGGCCGTCGGGCCCGCTCGGCGCGCCCAGGTCGTTGCGGTACGACGGCACCAGCACGGTGATCCCGCTGTCCCTCAACGGCGTGATGGCGCGCACGCACTCCTCGCGCCGTGCTCCCCTGCCGTGCACGAGGATGGCCCAGCGGTCGGTGGGCTGCTCCGCCTCGACGACCCAGGCCGGCATGGGTCCGAGCTCGGTGAGCACCTCGACGTGGCGGGTGGGCAGGCCGAGTGCGCGGTCGGGCGAGGCCCCGTAGTAGTACTGGTTCCACCGGGCGAAGCCGGGCGCGAGCCGGCCGAAGTCGACGCCGAGCAGCTCGCGGCGCACCCGGCCGCGCTCCTCGTCGACCTCGAGCACGTCCCCCACCCGGCAGTGGCCCTCCGCCCCGTCGAGCCACAGGCCGTAGCGGCCGGGGGCGACGGTGTCGGCTGTGACGCCCAGGGTGACGCTGTCGCCGTCGACCGCCAAGATCTCGGTGTCGTCGGGTCGCTCGCGGTCGGGCGTCAGCACCCGGCGGGCGAAGTAGGCGGCAGCGCTGACCGACGACAGCGCCCCCAGCGCCGTGACCGACCCGCCGGTGATGGCGGCCCCGAGGGCGGCACGCCTCACCACGTCGCGACTCGGGCCCACCGGCGTCAGTCCTTCCCGCCCAGCACGTCGCCGAGGTCGAAGCTGACCGGCTCGTCGAGCTGTTCGTACGTGCACGACCGCGGTTCGCGGTCAGGGCGCCAGCGGACGAACTGCGCGGTGTGGCGGAACCGCTCACCCTCCATGTGGTCGTAGCGCACCTCGACGACGCGCTCGGGGCGCAGGGGGGTGAAGGAGAGGTCCTTGCCGGCGGCCCAGCGGCTCTGTTCGGCGTTGCGCGGGGTGCGGGTGCCCTCCTCCTGCCGCGCCCACGCCCAGGGGTGGTCGTCGAAGGTGGTGACCAGCGGCTGCAGCTCCTCGAACAGCTCGCGCCGGCGCGCCATCGGGAAGGCGCCGATCACCCCGACGCTGACGAGGTCGTCGCCGCGGTACAGGCCCAGCAGCAGCGACCCGATGGCGTCGGCGCCGCTCTTGTGGGTGCGGTAACCGGCGACGACGCAGTCGGCCGTCCGCTCGTGCTTCACCTTGAACATCACCCGCTTGTCGGGCTGGTAGGTGCCGTCGAGGGGCTTGGCGACGACGCCGTCGAGCCCGGCACCCTCGAACTGCTCGAACCACTCCTGAGCGACCGCCCGGTCGCGGGTGGCCCGGGTCAGGTGCACCGGGGCGGTGGCACCCGCGAGCGCCTCCTCCAGCCGGGCCCGGCGCTCGGCGAACGGCCGCTCCCGCAGGTCCTCGTCGCCGAGGGCGAGCAGGTCAAAGGCCACGAAGTGCGCCGGCGTCTCCTGCGACAGCTTCTTCACGCGGCTCGCTGCCGGGTGGATCCGCTGCTGCAGCAGGTCGAAGTCGAGCCGGTCCCCACTCGGGCCGATGACGACGATCTCGCCGTCGACGACGCAGCGCTCCGGCAGGCTCGCCTTCACCGCCTCCACCACCTCGGGGAAGTAGCGCGTCATCGGCTTCTCGTTGCGGCTGCCGATCTCCACCCGGTCGCCGGAGCGGAAGACGATCGAACGGAACCCGTCCCACTTGGGCTCGTAGAGCAGGTCGCCCTCCGGCATGGCCTTGACCGCCTTGGCCAGCATGGGTGAGACCGGCGGCACGACGGGCATGCTCCACTGCGCGTCACGCTCCGCCTTCGGACCGAGGTAGTCGCTGTCCTGACGGTCCTGCCGGCGCTTGCTCGGCTGCACGCGCGGCGGCTCGCCCGGCATCTTGGGGTAGTCCGGCGGGAAGGGCATCTCCCCGAGTCCGCGTTCGTGGACGTCCTTGTCCCACAGCGCGATCGCAGAGGCGACGTCACCGACCGCGTCGTCGATGCCCGCCCAGGCGTCGCCGTCCGCCGCCACGATGTCGGGCACCGTGCGGACGGTGAAGTCGCTCGGGCTGACGCCCTTCAACGCCTCCCAGCTGACCGGCATACTCACCGGCGCACCCGGCAGCGGACGCGGGCTGTAGGCCGAGGCGATGGTGCGGTCGCGGCACGCCTGGTTGAAGTCGACGAAGACCTTCTCTCCCCGCTCCTCCTTCCACCACGCGGTGGTGACGAGGTCGGGCAGGCGGCGCTCGAGCTCGCGCGCGATGCCGATGACGCCGTGACGCACGTCCAGGAACTCGTGGGTGGGGCGCACGCGGCAGTAGACGTGCACCCCGCGGTTGCCGGAGGTCTTCGCCCAGCCGGTCAGCCCGATCTCGGCCAGCACCTCGCGCAGCACGAAGGCCGCCTCCACGGCGTCGGTGAAGGTGCGTCCGGGCTGCGGGTCGAGGTCGATGCGCAGCTCGTCGGGGTTGTCGACCGCCGCGGTGCGCACGGGCCAGGGGTGGAACGTCACCGTGTTCATCTGCACGGCCCACACGGCGGTCGCGACCTCGTCGACCACCAGCTGCGGGTGGCGGCGCCCCGAGGGGTAGGTGCACATCACCGTGCGCGCCCACTCGGGCACGCCGCGCGGCGGGTTCTTGGAGTAGAACTCCTCCCCCTCGATGCCTTCCGGGAACCGCTGCAGGGTCACCGGGCGGTCGCGCAGCGCGCCCAGGAGGGGCTCACCCACCGCCACCGTGTATGCCGCGAGGTCCCCCTTGGTGATGCCCGCGTCCGGCCACATCACCCGGTCGGGGCTGGAGACGCGCACCTCGCGCACCCCGTCGGGGCCGGGCACCTCCAGGACCAGCGGCTTGGCGCTCATGCCGGGAGCCTAACCGGCAGCACCAGGGACGGCAGGGAACGCGCTGGACCCCGGGCCGGCGGGAACGTTCCGGCGCCCGGCGGGGTTGGCACAGGCATGGAGAAGACCAACCGCAGCTACGACGTCACGAAGACCGACGAGGAGTGGCGGGCCCAGCTGAGCCCAGCGGAGTACCAGGTGCTGCGCCAGGCGGGCACCGAGCGCCCCTTCGTCGGCGAGTACACCGACACCCAGACGGAGGGCGTCTACGCCTGCCGGGCCTGCGGTGCGGAGCTCTTCACCTCCGGCACCAAGTTCGAGAGCCACTGCGGCTGGCCGTCGTTCTACGCCCCGCTGGCCGGTGACAGCGTCGAGTACATCGAGGACACCAGCATGGGCATGCGCCGGGTCGAGGTCCGCTGCGCCACCTGCGGCAGCCACCTCGGGCACGTGTTCGAGGGCGAGGGCTACGACACCCCGACCGACCAGCGCTACTGCATCAACTCGATCTCGATGACGCTGCGACCGAAGGCCGACTGAGGCTCTGCGCCGGGCGCGAACCTCAGAGGCGACGCAGGGTCTCCGGGTCCTCGGCGCCGCCGTAGAACCGGTCGAGCACCGCGCGGAACGACGCGCGGTGCTCGTCGCTCTCCGCGGCATGGGCGAACAGCGTCATCGACGACTTGAGCTTCATCGCGTCGACGGTCCCGACCACCGCGACCGGGTCCTGCGTCGGCAGGGCGGCCAGGGTGTCGGCGCACTCCACGAGCCGTGGCCCGAGCGTCGGGTGCGCCAGGTAGGCACGTGCCTCCTCCAGCCCGGACAGGGCGTAGAACCGGGCGGTCTCGCTGCGCCCGAGCCCGGCTACCTGCGGGAAGACGAACCACATCCAGTGGCCGGTCTTGCGACCCGCGCGGAGCTCACGCAGCGCGGACGCGTAGGTGCCGCCCTCCTCCTGGGCCGTGACGAACCGGGTGAGGTCGACGGAGGCGCTCATGGCGCCCATCCTGCCGGGCGCGCCGTGCCTGCGTCACTGATGCGTCCAGGGCATCAGTGACGCACTGCTGGGCCTGCCCTACGTCCTGTGGCTGCCCATCAGCTGCGCGGGCGGGGCGGGGGGCTGTGTCAGGTCGATCCCGTGGATCTTGGGCATCACGACGTCCCGCACGTACCGCTCGTGGTCGGTCGTCGGGTTCTGCACCATGTCCGCGAAGAACTGGCTCATCTGGTCCTGGTCGACGCCCTCCCACACCAGCACCATCAGGTCGCCCATGGGCGTCGGCTGGAGGAAGACGTGCTCCGCCGTCACTCCACCGCGACGCAGCAGCTCGCGCTCCGCGTCCCCGCGGGTACCCGACGTGGCCTCCTCGAGGAACTGTTTCCAGCCGTCCATGTCGGCGATCGGCATGACTGCTACGGCGAATTTCTCCATGCACCCAGCGTCGGCCCGGCGTCCGGGCGACACCATGGTCATTCCGAGGTGGACCGCCCGGCTGAGGACCAGCTCGTCGCTCAGCGGAGGGACTGCAGCAGCTCGCCGACCTCGACCCGGCGGCCGGTGTGGAACGGCACCTCTTCCCGGACGTGCATCCGCGCCCGCGACGCCCGCAGCTCGCGCATCAGGTCGACGATGCGGTGCAGCTCGTCGGCCTCGAAGGCCAGCACCCACTCGTAGTCGTTGAGCGCGAACGAGGCGATGGTGTTGGCCCGCACGTCCGGGTAGTCGCGCGCCATCTGCCCGTGCTCCCGGAGCATGTCGCGGCGCTCCTTGTCCTCGAGCAGGTACCACTCGTAGGACCGCACGAACGGGTAGACGCAGATGAAGTCCTTCGGCGCCTCGTCGGCGAGGAAGGCCGGGATGTGGCTCTTGTTGAACTCCGCCGGGCGGTGCAGCGCCGCCGCCGACCAGGTCGGCTCGAGCAGCTGCCCGAAGCGCGTCTTGAGGAACCGCCGGTAGGCGCCCTGCACGTCCTCGATGCGCTCGGCGTGCCACCAGACCATGAAGTCGCAGTCGGCGCGCATGCCGCCGATGTCGTAGACGCCGCGGGTCAGCACGCCCTCGGCCTCGAGCTCCGCGAAGAGCTCCTCGACCTCCTTGGCCATGACGTCGCGCTCGTCGCCGAGCGGGGCGGTCACGGCGAACACGGACCACATGGCGTAGCGGATGGAGGCGTTGATCTCGCGGATGCGCGACGGGGAGGGCTTGCCGGTCATGACCCCATTGTCACCCTTCTCCCGCTGCACCGGTCAGGTGGGTGGCGACCGCCGCGGCAGCCGCCCGTCCACTGGCGATGCAGGCCGGTATGCCGACGCCGTCGTAGGCGGCCCCGGCCACTTCCAGCCCGGCCAGGTCCGTGACCGCTGCGCGCACGCGGGCAACCCGCGCCACGTGGCCGACGGCGTACTGGGGCAGCCCGCCGCCCCACCGCTGGACGTGGGCGCCGAGCAACCGGGTGAGCGGGCGGCCGAGGGCCTGCCCCACCTCGTCGACCGCGAGCGAGACCAGCTCGTCGTCCGGCCGCTGCAGGTCGGCCTCCTCACGCGCCCGGCCCACGGAGGCGCGCAGGAAGAACGTGTCGTCGGAGAGGGCGTCGACCCACGGCCACTTCGCCGAGGAGAAGGTGCTCGCCTTGATGCCGCGGCCGTCTGCCGGGGGCACGAGGAACCCCGACCCGGGCAGGTCGCCGAGCCCGTCCTTGGCGACCGCGAGCGTCACGATGGCCATCGACGCGTACTCGATGCCCGACAGCTCGTCCGCGGCGACCGGTGCGTGGTCGCGCAACAGGCGCGACGCCGGGGCCGCCGGCACCGCGAGCACCACCGCGTCAGCCTCGAGCGGCTCCGGCGCAGGGCGGGGGCCGGTGACGACGGTCCACCCTCCCCCGGGCCGGCGGTGGAGCTCGCGCGCGATGACTCCCGAGCAGATCTCGACGCCGCGAGCGCGCAGGGCGTCGACGAGCACCTCGGCGAAACGGCCCATCCCTCCGTCGACCCCGGCGAAGACGGGACTGGTGTTCGCCGCCCCGGCTGCTGCGGCCGCCCGGGCAGCGGCGGTGAGGCTGCCCCCGCTCCGGGCCACCTCGAAGAGGCTCGGCACGCAGGCCTGCAGGGACAGGCGACGGGCGTGCCCGGCATACACACCACCGAGGAGCGGCTCGACGAGGCGGTCGACGACCGCAGGGCCCAACCGCGTGCCGACGTAGTCGCCGACCGCGACGTCGTCGTCGACGACCCCACCCGGCCAGGGCTGCTCGTCGGCGGCCCGGGCCACCTCCTCGGCCGTCAGGAGGCCCAGGGCGGCCTCGGGTTCTCCCGGCACCCCCATGAGGGTGCCGGGCGGAAGCGGGTGGAGGCTGCCGCGCGACCAGACGTTGGCCGAGGTCGTCGCCGGGTGGGTGAGCAACGCTCCGGCGCCGATCTCCTCGACGAGGCCGACCGCCTCGGGCCGCCGCGCGAGCACCGACTCGGCGCCCACGTCGATGCGGTGCCCGGCCACCGTCTCGAGCCGGAGCTTGCCGCCCGGTCGGTCCGACGCGTCGACGACGCGGATGGTGGCGCCGGGCAGGCGGTGCGAGAGCTCCCAGGCCGCGGCAAGCCCGGCGATGCCTCCCCCGACGACGACGACGCTGGCACTCAGGCTGGCGTTGGCGCTGGGGCTGGGGCCGGGGCTGCTGGACACGGCCCCACTCTGCCAAGGCCGTAACCGAATCGACACCGCGGGGTGGGAACGCCGAGCGGCCCGCACCCCTCCCAGAGGTGTCCAGCCGTGCAGGTGCCAGTCGAGCCCAGGGGGCCGCCATGAATGCCAACCGTCGTCGTCGGACCGCCGCCGCCCTCTCGGTCGGGCTGGCCGGCCTCCTCCTGGTGGCCGCGTGCAGCGGCTCGGCGAGCGAGTCGTCCGCCGGCGCCGCTCGTGATGTGGCCACCGGCCAGCAGGCACAGGGCGGCGGCCAGGACAGCTCTGGCGGCTCGGCGAAGGGAGGTGACGCCAAGGGCGGCTCCGGCTCGGGCAGCTCCGGCGAGAAGGCCACCGCAGGAGGTGGCCGCGTCGATCCGGCGGCCGTCGCGGCCTCGTCCGACTACCTCGCCCGCAGCGCCTCACTGGCCCTGAAGGTCAAGGGCATCGCGGCTGCCGCGGCCTCGGTGCGGTCCATCAGCGCGGCGAACGACGGGATCGTGCTGAGCGAGAACATCGGCGGCGGTGGCGTCGTCCCCCTGGAGGACCCGAACCGGGTGACCGCCACCACCTACGGCGAGATCACGATCTCCGTGCCCTCGGACCGCCTGGACAAGGCCCTGGCCTCGCTGGCCGAGGTGGGCACCGTGATCCGGCGCCAGAGCAGCAGCGACAACGTCCGCGAGGAGTACGTCGACACCGAGAGCAGGGTCCAGACCATGCGGGCCAGCGTCGACCGGGTGCGGGCTCTCATGACCAAGGCCACCGACATCGCGCAGATCGTCACGCTCGAGTCCGAGCTCAGCCGCCGCCAGGCCGACCTCGAGGCGCTCGAGGCCCAGCTCTCGTCGCTGAAGGACCGGGTGGCCCGCGCCCCCATCCAGGTCAGCCTCACCACCGACGCCACGGTGATCGACCAGGACGACGACACCGGCTTCCTGGCCGGGCTCGCCGGCGGGTGGAAGGCCTTCACCGACTCCGTGGTCGTGCTGCTGACGGTGCTCGGTGCCGTGCTGCCGTTCGCGGTCGCTGCCGTCCTCCTCGGGCTACCGGTGTGGTGGGGGGTGCGCCGTCGTCGTGGCCACCGCCCGCCGGTGACCGCGGAAGGCTGACGGAGAGCGGGCGGAGCCGGCTGACGGTCAAGGCGGGCGGAGCCACCTGACAGACTCTCCTCCATGGGTGCAGGGGATGCCGGGTGGTGGCGGTCCGCCGTGGTCTACCAGGTGTACCCACGCTCGTTCGCCGACGACAACGGTGACGGCGTGGGCGACCTGGCCGGTGTGACCAGCCGCCTGCAGCACGTCGCCGACCTGGGGGTCGACGCCATCTGGCTGACGCCGTTCCAGCGCTCTCCCCAGGCCGACCACGGCTACGACGTGAGCGACTACTGCGACGTCGACCCGCTGTTCGGCTCGCTCGACGACTTCGACGCCCTCGTCGCCGCCGCCCACCAGAGGGGCCTGCGCGTCATCGTCGACCTGGTGCCCAACCACTGCTCCTCCGAGCACCCGGCCTTCCAGGCCGCGCTGGCCGCCGGGCCGGGCAGTCCGGAGCGCGAGCGGTTCCACTTCCTGCCCGGCCGCGGCGAGGGCGGGGACCTCCCGCCCAACAACTGGCCCAGCGTCTTCGGCGGGCCGGCCTGGACCCGTGTGACCGAGGCCGACGGGCGGCCCGGCGAGTGGTACCTCCACCTCTACGCACCGGAGCAGCCGGACTGGAACTGGCGCCACCCTGCCACCGGCGAGCTGATGGACGACGCCCTGCGCTTCTGGCTCGACCGCGGAGCCGACGGGGTGCGCATCGACGTCGCGCACGGGCTGTTCAAGGCCGACGGGCTGCCCGACCACGAGGAGCCGGACGGCATCGAGCCGATGCGTCTGCGCGGCAACCCGCTGGCGTGCGACCAGGAGGAGGTGCACGAGGTCTACCGCCGCTGGCGGCGCATCTGCGAGGAGTACTCGCCCGAACGCGTCCTCGTCGGCGAGGTCAACCTGGCGCCCGAGCGCTCGGCCCGCTACCTGCGGCCCGACGAGCTGCACCAGGCCTTCGCCTTCGCCTTCCTCGCCGCTCCGTGGGACGCGCGCGGCTGGGCCGCCGCCGCAACCGAGCTGCTGGAGGCCGCGACGCGGACCGGCTCACCCGTCACGTGGGTGGTCGAGAACCACGACGTGGTGCGCACCCCCACCCGCTACGGCGGCGGGAGACGCGGCGCGGCCCGGGCGAGAGCCGCCATCCTGACCGTGCTGGCGCTGCCCGGCTCGGCGTACCTCTACCAGGGCCAGGAGCTCGGCCTGCCCGAGGTCGACGTGCCCGTCGCCGCGCGCCAGGACCCCGCCTGGCTGCGGTCGGGCGTGACGCGGGACGGCGCCCGGGTGCCCCTGCCGTGGACCACCGAACCTGCGGGCGCCCACGGGTTCTCCGCCGACGCGGCCGCGCAGCCGTGGCTGCCGGTGCCCGTCGACGGCTGGGGTGCCCTGTCCGTGGCCGCGCAGACCGGACGCGCCGACTCGACCTTGGAGCTGTGCCGAGCGGCGTTGTCACTGCGCCGCCGAATGCACGCCGACGGGCGGCTCACACCCGACGACCGGACGACGGTGGCCGTGCAGGGCAGCGGGCTCCTGGTCGCGGACCGGGCGGGCCTGCGGCTGGCGGTCAACCTCGGCGAGGTGCCCGAGCCGCTGCCGGAGGGCGACGTGCTGCTGGCCAGCGGCCCCCTCGCCGCCGACCGCCTGCTGCCACCGGACACCGCTGCCTGGATCTGCGCCTCCTCCTCGACCTGAGCCGCTTCCGCCGCGACATCAGGGCAGGAATCGGATGAGTCCGACTAGCCGGAATAGGCTGTGGCAGAGCGTTTTTCGACCGGTATGCCGTCGTTCGCCCACCTGTTGAATCTTGACCTTCGAGCCCTTTCGGCCGCACGCACCCCGCCCCTAGATTCCGGGGTCACGGCCCCGGCGTCGTGGCCGGAAAGGGGAAGTGACATGAGGTTCAGCAGGAGTACCCGTCCGGCCGCAGCGCTCGCCGCCGCGGCCGTCGTCGTTGCGGTGGCCGCGACGGCCTCCACCGCGGAGGCCGCACCGTCGGAGTGCGCCAGCCGGGTCAACAACAGCGTCGAGAAGCTGCTCGAGTGCGTCGACCTCGCCGGCGTCCGCCAGCACCAGGCCGCGTTGCAGGCGATCGCGGACGCCAACAACGGCACCCGTGTCTCAGGCTCCCCCGGCTATGACGCGTCCGCTGACTACGTCGTCGAGAAGATGGAGTCCGCAGGCTGGAACGTCACGCGACAGGAGTTCCAGTTCCAGACCTTCATCTCCCTGTCGCCGTCGGTGCTCGAGCGCGTCTCACCGCCCCCGGCCGGGCCGGTCGCCAACACGATCATGTCCTACTCCGGCAGCGGCGACGTGACCGCCGCGGTCACCGCGCTGCCCGGGCCGGCCTCCGACCCCACCCCGGGGTGTGAGGCCACCGACTTCGCGGGCTTCCCGGCGGGCAACATCGCGCTCATCTCCCGTGGCGCCTGCACGTTCGCCATCAAGGCGACCAACGCGTATGCCGCGGGCGCCGTCGGGGTGGTCGTCTACAACAACATCGCCGGCGACCTCGCCGGGACACTGGGCAACACCTTCACGCTGGACCTGCCGGTCGTCGGCATCACCCAGGCGGCAGGCGAGCAGCTCGCGGCCACACCGGGCTTGGTCCTGCACCTCAGGACGAACACCCTGCGCGGAACCGCGACCACGTCCAACGTCCTGGCGGAGCTGCCCGGCAAGAACACGAGCAACGTGGTCATGGCGGGAGCCCACCTCGACTCGGTGAACGCCGGCCCGGGCATCAACGACAACGGCAGTGGTTCGGCCGCCCTGATCGAGGTCGGTCGGCAGCTCGCGAAGGTCAAGCCGCAGAACACCGTGCGCCTCGCCTGGTGGGGAGCCGAGGAGGCCAACCTGGTCGGCTCGACCTACTACGTGAACAACCTTCCCCAGTCTGAGCTCGACACGATCGCGCTCTACCTCAACTTCGACATGATCGGTTCGCCGAACCACGTGTTCTTCATCTACGACGGCGACGACTCCGACGCTGTGGGCGCCGGCCCGGGCCCTGCGGGCTCCGCCCAGATCGAGAAGACGTTCGAGGCGTTCTACAAGGCGCGGAACCTGCCCTACAAGGGAACGGACTTCTCCGGCCGCTCCGACTACGGCCCGTTCATCGCGGCGGGTGTCCCGTCGGGTGGTCTGTTCACCGGCGCCGAGGGCATCAAGACGGCGGCGGAGGCGGCCCTGTGGGGCGGCACCGCGGGAGTCGCGTACGACCCGTGCTACCACCAGGCCTGTGACACCTACGCCAACAACAACGACGTCGCCCTGGCCACCAACAGCGACGCCGTCGCCTACGCGACGCTGTCCTACGCGATGAGCACCTCGCTCATCAACGGCGCGAAGAGCAAGGGCAACTTCAGGCCGGCGCCGGAGGACCACCCGCTCGCCACCCTGTAGACCGCGACCTGTCGCGGGGGCGCCGCCGAGCAGCGCGCGCCCCCGTGCGGTCAGCGGGCGCTGATCTCGTGGACGAGCTCGGTGACGCGGGTGATGACGTCGGGGTCGGTCTCGGGCAGCACGCCGTGACCGAGGTTGAAGATGTGGCCCGGGGCCTGCCGGCCCTGGTCGACGATCTCGCGCACCTTGGCCTCGAGCGCCTCCCACGGGGCGAACAGCAGCGCCGGGTCGAGGTTGCCCTGCACGGCGTAGTGGCCCCCGAGGCGGGAGAGCGCGTCCGAGAGGGAGATCCGGAAGTCCACTCCGACGACGTCGGCGCCCGCGGCACCCATGAGCGGGAGCAGCTCGGAGGTGCCGACGCCAAAGTGGATCTTCGGTACGTCGAGGTCCGCGACCGCAGCCAGCGCCCGGGCCGAGTGCTTCTGCACGAAGCGCTCGTAGTCGGCCCGCGGCAGCGCCCCCACCCACGAGTCGAACAGCTGCACCACCGAGGCCCCCGCCGACGCCTGCACCCGCAGGAACGCGCCCGAGATCTGCGCCAGCCGTGCGCACAGGTCGTCCCACAGCTGTGGGTCGCCGTACATCAGCGCCTTGGTGTGCTCGTGGTTCTTGCTCGGCCCGCCCTCGACGAGGTAGGAGGCCAGGGTGAACGGCGCCCCCGCGAAGCCGATGAGCGGCGTCGTACCCAGCTCGCGCGTCAGGATCTGCACCGCCTCGGTGATGTACGGCACGTGCTCGGGCGTGAGCTCGGGCAACCGGTCGAGGTCGGCGCGGGTGCGAAAGGGCTCGGCCACCACGGGACCGACGCCGGGCTTGATGTCGAGGTCGACACCGACGGCCGCCAGCGGCACCACGATGTCCGAGAAGAAGATGGCGGCGTCGACGCCGTGGCGGCGCACCGGCTGCAGGGTGATCTCGGCGACCAGCTCGGGCCGGCGGCACGACTCCAGCATGGGGATGCCCTCGCGCACGGCGCGGTACTCCGGCAGGGAGCGGCCGGCCTGGCGCATGAACCACACGGGGGTGTGGGTCACCGGTTGCTGGCGCGCAGCCCGCACGATGAGACTGTCGTCGAGCTTGCTGTTGTCGAGCATGTGGGAGGCGGTCACCGCTGGAGTCTTTCACGCCCTCCGCGACGCAGATCAGGCGGCGATGACGGCGACGCCGACCAGGCTGAGCACCACCCCGGCCGACTGGATCCGCTTGAGCCGCTCGTGCAGCAGGAAGCGCGCCAGCAGCACGGTGACGACCGGGTAGAGCGACCCCAGGACGCTGGCCACGCTGACCAGGCCGCGCGAGGAGGCGAACGCGAACAAGCCGTTGGCCACGAGGTCGCCGAGGCCGATGGCGAACAGGCCCGGCACGTCGCGCGCCACGACGCCACCGGCAGTGCGCAGCACCAGCCCGGCCACGACGAAGAGCACCACCGAGGTCAGGCGCATGCCCCACAGGGTGTGCAGCAGCGACTCGCGGGCGCCGCGGTCGAGGCAGTAGAGCGCGAAGCCGAAGCCGACCGCCGCCACGCTCGCCAGCAGCACTGGCCGCGGCGACACGTCGCCGGACAGCTCGGGCCCCGAGGCGAGGGCGATGCCGACCACGGCCAGCAGCATCCCGAACCAGGCGCTGGCCGGCGGTTGCTCACCGCCCAGCAGGCCGAGCAGCACCGGCACGACGACCCCGAGCGACGCCACCGGCGCGACGACTCCCATCGTGCCGCTGCTCAGCGCCGTGTAGAAGCTGACGAGGCCCACTGCGCCGGACAGGCCAGCGGCGACCGACCACGCGGGCCAGCCGTCGAAGGACATGTCTCCCCACTGGAGGAGCACCACGACGGAGATGGCCAGCAGGCCCAGGCCCTGCGACCACGCGACCACCGCTGCGGCGGGCCGGCTCCTGGACTTCAGGCCGGCGAAGAAGTCGGAGGTGCCCCAGCACACGCTCGAGGCGAGGGCGAGGAGCGAGAGCATGGGCGGAACGGTATCCGTCCGCGCACCTACTCCATGACGCGGCTCCGCGCGACACGGACGGCGCGGCCTCCCTCTCAAAACCGGCCCCCCGGCATACGCTGGGTCGGTGGGCAGCAGATCGGTCACCGGTGACCACACCCCCGAGTTCGCGCAGGCGCTCAGCGACCTGCGTGGTGCCCGGTTGCGCCCCGAGGTGCGCGTCACCGAGGTGCCCGCTCCCCAGCGCATCGCTCCGTATGCCGTGGCCCTCACCGCCGAGGTGGTGGGCGTCGCCGGCTCCGACGACGAGCTGGCGTCCGGGCGGTTCGTGCTGCTGCACGACCCCTCCGCGCCCGAGCCGTGGGACGGCGTCTGGCGTGCCGTGACGTTCGCCCGCGCCGAGCTCGAGCCCGAGCTGGCCAGCGACCCGATGCTGGGGTCGGTCGGGTGGTCGTGGCTCGTCGACGCGCTCGACGACCACCGCGTCTCCTACACGGCCGAGGCCGGCACGGTGACCCGAGTCGTCTCCGAGTCCTTCGCCGGCCTCTCCGACCGTCCGGCCAGCGTCGAGATGGAGGTGCGCGCCTCGTGGACCCCGCTCGGTGGCAACCTCGGCGACCACCTCGAGGCGTGGTCCGACCTGCTCTGCACGATCGCCGGGCTGCCCCCGCTGCCCGAGGGTGTCATCGCCCTCCCCGGGCAGCGGCGCTGACCAGATCGCGGGCGGCCGGTAGGTTATCCGCGTGACACCATCGGAACCCGCGGCGACGGCCGCGGTCGAGCCCGCGCCCGAGGAGACGCTGACGCCGCTCGACGCGCCCGCCGAAGGTGTCCCCGAGGTCGTCACGGACGAGCGCCGGCTGCTCGAGGCCGCCGAAGCCATCAGGGCCGGCGAGGGGCCGGTGGCCCTCGACGCCGAGCGCGCGTCCGGCTACCGCTACGGCCAGCGGGCCTACCTCGTGCAGCTTCGCCGTGAGGGCTCGGGCACCTGGCTCATCGACCCGATCGCGGTGCCCGACCTCTCCCCCGTCGGCGAGGCCATCGGTGGTGCCGAGTGGATCCTCCACGCCGCCACCCAAGACCTGCCCTGCCTGGCCGAGGTGGGCCTGCGGCCACGCCAGCTGTTCGACACCGAGCTGGCCGGTCGGCTCCTCGGCCTCCCCCGCGTCGGCCTCGCGGCCGTGGTGGAGCACTACCTCGGGCTGTCGCTGGCCAAGGAGCACTCCGCGGTCGACTGGTCGACCCGGCCGCTCCCCGAGCCGTGGCTGCTCTACGCCGCGCTCGACGTCGAGGTGCTCGTCGAGCTGCGCAACCTCATGGGGGTCGACCTCGCCCGCCAGGGCAAGGCCGGCTGGGCCCGCGAGGAGTTCGAGGCCCTGCTGGACTTCACCGGCCCGGGCCAGCGGGTCGACCCCTGGCGGCGGACCTCCGGCATGCACAAGGTCCGCCAGCGCCGTGGGGCGGCCATCGTCCGCGAGCTGTGGGAGACCCGCGACCGCATCGCGATGGACCGCGACGTCTCCCCCGGCCGGGTGCTGCCGGACGCGGTGCTCGTCGAGCTGGCCATGGCCGCGCCCAAGAGCACCCACGACCTGCCCCGCGGGCACCGCGCGATCCAGCGCTACCAGCGCCAGTGGCTCGAGGCCGTCCGCCGGGCCCACGCGCTCCCCGAGGCCGACCTGCCGCCGCTGACCCTGCGCTCCGACGGCCCGCCGCCCCAGCGCGCCTGGGCCGACCGCGACCCGCTCGCGGCCGAGCGCCTCACCGCTGCCCGTGCGGCCCTCACCGCCTTCGCCGAAGAGCACGTCATCCCGGTCGAGAACGTCATGTCGCCCGACCCGCTGCGCCGGGTGATCTGGACCCCGCCTGCCGACCGCTCGGCCGAGGGCTTCAAGGCGGCACTGACCGGGCTCGGCGCACGCCAGTGGCAGGTCGACATCGTGGCCCCCATGGTGGCCGCGGCCTTCGCGGCGCACCCCGACGCCTGACGCCCGGCTCCTCACGCCGGGCGGGGTGACGGCTCTCACCACGGGGAGGGCCTGACGCCGGGGTTACCGGCAAGTAGCATCGATCAGGCACCCACCGGCTCGTCCGGTGACGTCCACCAGACCACCAAGCCAGGAGGCCACCCGTGCCCCGCACTCTGCGTGAGGTCGTGTTCGTCGACGGCGTGAGGACGCCGTTCGGCAAGGCCGGGGAGAAGGGCATGTACGCCCAGACCCGCGCCGACGACCTCGTCATCAAATGCATCCGCGAGCTCATGCGCCGCAACCCCGGCCTGCCGCCGGAGCGGGTCGAGGAGGTGGCCATCGCCGCCACCACCCAGATCGGCGACCAGGGCCTGACCATCGGCCGCATGGCCAGCCTGCTCGCCGGCCTGCCGAAGACCACTCCCGGCTACTCCGTCGACCGCATGTGCGCCGGCGCGCTGACCGCCGTCACCACGACGGCCTCCTCCATCGCCTTCGGGGCGATCGACGTGGCCATCGCCGGTGGCGTCGAGCACATGGGCCGCCACCCGATGGGCGAGGGCGTCGACCCCAACCCGCGCATCGTCGCCGAGAAGCTCGTCGACCCCTCGGCGCTGGTCATGGGCAAGACGGCCGAGAACCTGCACGACCGCTTCCCCCAGCTGACCAAGGAGCGCTCCGACGCGTTCGCGGTCGGCTCGCAGGACAAGCTGGCCAAGGCGTACGCCAACAACCAGATCCAGCCCGACCTCGTGCCGGTGGCGACCCGCCACGCCGAGCTCGGCTTCGGCCTCGCCACCGCCGACGAGCCGCCGCGCCCCGGCACGACGGTCGAGGACCTCGCCGGCCTCAAGACGCCGTTCCGCCCGCACGGCAAGGTCACCGCCGGCAACAGCGCCGGCCTCAACGACGGCGCCACCGCCTGCGTCCTCGCCAGTGCCGAGGCCGCCGAGGAGCTCGGCCTGACCGTCAAGATGCGCCTGGTCGACTACGCCTTCGTCGGCGTCGAGCCGGAGGTCATGGGCATCGGCCCGGTCCCGGCCGCCGAGAAGGCCCTGAAGAAGGCCGGCCTGACCATCGAGGACATCGGCCTCTTCGAGCTCAACGAGGCCTTCGCCGTTCAGGTGCTGGCCTTCCTCGACCACTTCGGCCTCTCCGACGACGACGAGCGGGTCAACCAGTACGGCGGAGCCATCGCCGTCGGCCACCCGCTCGCGTCCTCCGGCGTCCGCCTCATGAACCAGCTGGCCCGCCAGTTCGAGGAGCACCCCGAGGTCCGCTACGGCATGACCGCGATGTGCATCGGCATCGGCATGGGCGCGGCCGTCATCTGGGAGAACCCCCACCACGCCGACTACGGCAAGGAGGTTGCCGCGTGAGCGAGCAGCAGACCCCGCAGACCCCGCGCAGCGCGAAGGCCGAGGGCTTCGAGGAGGTCGTGACGCACGCGCACGTGCGTGACGTCCAGCTCCCCGGCGACGCCGGCACCCTGGCGCTCGTCACCCTCGACAACGGCTTCGACCACACCAAGCCCAACACCTTCGGGCCGCAGAGCATCGCGGGCATCCGCAGCGGCCGTCGGGGCCCTGCGCGAGCGCGCCGACGCCGGCGAGATCCAGGCCGTGGGCATCACCGGCAAGCCGTTCATCTTCGCCGTGGGCGCCGACCTCAAGGCGGTGGCAGGAGCGACGAAGCGCGAGCAGGCGCTCGAGGTCGCCCGCGCCGGCCACGCGGCATACGCGGCCATCATGGACCTGCCGGTCCCGACCTTCGCGTTCGTCAACGGCGCCGCCATGGGCGGCGGTGTGGAGATCACGCTGGCGTGCGACTACCGCACCATCTCCTCGGGCGTGCCCGCCGTGGCACTGCCCGAGACCTTCCTCGGGCTCGTCCCCGGCTGGGGCGGCTGCTACCTGCTGCCGAACCTCGTCGGCCCGGCGAACGCGCTCAAGGTCATCATCGAGAACCCGATGAACTTCAACCGGATGCTCAAGGGCCCGCAGGCGTTCTCGCTCGGCATGGCCGACGCCATGTTCGAGCCCGCGGACTTCCTCGAGGAGTCGCTGCGCTGGGCGGCCGGCGTCGTCTCCGGCGAGGTCACCGTCGAGCGCCCGGAGGTGTCGCGCGACGAGGCCGAGTGGTCGGCGGCCATCAAGGCGGCCAAGGGTCTGGTCGACCTCAAGACCGGCGGCAAGGCTCCTGCGCCGTACCGCGCGCTGAAGTTGGTGGAGGCCGCCCGCACCGCGACCCGCGACGAGGCGTTCGCCGCCGAGGACGAGGCGCTGGCCGACCTCGTCATGGGTGACGAGCTGCGCGCCGGTCTCTACGCGTTCGACCTCGTGCAGCGCCGCGCCAAGCGCCCGGCCGGCGCGCCCGACAAGGCGCTGGCGCGCCCGGTCACCAAGGTCGGCATCGTCGGCGCCGGCCTCATGGCCAGCCAGCTCGCGCTGCTCTTCGCCCAGCGGCTCGAGGTGCCGGTCGTCATGACCGACCTCGACGAGGACCGCGTCGACAAGGGCGTGGCCTACGTCCAGGGCGAGGTCGACAAGCTCCTCGCCAAGGGCCGGATGGGCCAGGACAAGGCCAACCGCCTCAAGGCCCTGGTGACCGGCTCCACCTCCAAGGACGGCTTCGCCGACGCCGACTTCGTCATCGAGGCCGTCTTCGAGGAGATGGGCGTCAAGAAGAAGGTCTGGGCCGAGGTGGAGGCCATCGTCTCCCCCGAGTGCGTGCTCGCCACCAACACCTCGTCGCTGTCGATCACGGAGATGGCCTCCGACCTGGCGCACCCGGAGCGGGTCGTCGGCTTCCACTTCTTCAACCCGGTCGCCATCATGCCGCTGCTCGAGATCGTCAAGGGCGAGCGCACCGACGACGCCACTCTCGCAACGGCGTTCGCGACCGGTAAGACGCTGAAGAAGACGACGATCCTGGTCAAGGACTCACCCTCCTTCATCGTCAACCGCCTGCTCGGCCGGTTCATGGGCGAGGTCGCCAAGATCGTCGACGAGGGCACGCCCATCGAGGTCGCCGACCGCGCGTTCGCGGGCCTGTCCCCCATGCCGCCGTTCGTGCTGCTCGGCCTCGTCGGCCCGGCCATCGCCCTGCACAACAACGAGACCCTGGCCCAGGCCTTCCCCGACCGCTTCTACGTGTCGGAGAACCTGCGCCGGGTCGTCGAGGCGAAGAAGTCGGCGATCTACATCTGGCCCGAGGGCAAGCCGGTCGTCGACCCCGAGGTCGAGGCGCTGTTCGAGAAGCCGGCCGACCCGGTGGTGCTGACGACGGAGCAGGTGCGCGAGCGCATCCTGTCGGTGCTCGCGGACGAGATCCGCCGCATGCTCGACGAGGGCGTCGCCCAGGCACCGATGGACATCGACCTCGCGATGATCTCCGGGGCCAACTTCCAGTTCCCCAACGGAGGCATCACGCCGCTCCTCGACCGTGAGGGCATCTCGGAGAAGGTGACGGGCAAGCGATTCCTTCCCCCGGGCGTGGCGAGCGTTCCTGCCTGATTCCCCAGAGCCACGTGGCCGGCACACCGAAGTGACGGTGTGCCGGCCACGTGCGTTCTCGGCCGAACGGCCCACAGGCCGCGGGAACCACTCGCACCTCCCGTCGTGCGCTGCCATAGTCCGCCCGTGCTCCGGAACCGCGCTGCCCGCCCGCTCACCGTCGGGGTGGGCGCCGCCCTCGCCGTGGGCGCGCTCTCCGGCTGCCTGCGCCAGGCCGGGCAGGCCGCCGCACCCAGCACCCCGGCAGGCACGCATCCAGGGCCCACGTCGACCACGGCGTCGCCCACCCCCTCGACCTCTGCCGCGGCTGACCCCTGGAAGGCGCTCACCGTCCCCGCCGGGTCCTGGGATCGATGGCAACCCGTGATCACGGGGGTGCGAGAAGCCTCGGACGCCGACGTGCGCGCGCTGCAGGAGCGGGCCGACGCCCTGATGACGCGCGGTTTCACAACGACGGTGGAGACCTACTTCGGGCCCGCGGAGTTCGCCCACCGACGCGACCACGGCCGCCTGCGCTTCGGAGACGGCGGCCGAGCCGCCCTGGAGGTCCACGTCGAGGCCCTCCACCCCGGTGAGAAGGGCAAGGGTGCCTTCGGCCTCTCCGGACGGGCGGCGGTGCTGTGCCTGGAGGACGAGTGCGTCCGGGTCACCGGGGACGAGGACCCGGACGGCAGGCCGCACCTCTTCGACAACCTCACCGACTCCGCCCTGTTCCAGCTGGCCATGCTCGAGGGATCGCAGCAGATGGCCTTCGACATCTTCCCCGGTGCGCGGGCGGACGGCGCCGTGGTCGGTGCCGCCACCGTGGGCTCTCCGCTGGGCCCGCTCTCCTGCGCCGTCGCCGCCGAGTCGACCGCGGAGCTGCGAGCTCTCGAGGGCCAGACGGTGGATCTCGAGTCCACGGCGAAGACGACGTCGGCGGTCGCGTGCGTGGATGCCCGCGGACTCGTGGTGCTCACTGCCGACGGGGCACTCCCGGTCGTGGCCTACCACGACTTCCGCCCCGGCGTGCCCGACGACCTGACCGACTACCCCCACCCCGTCAAGGCCTACGGGACCTGAGCCCGTCTGCTGCCCAGTCCACGTGACGGAGGACTCTGGGACCCCACCCCCGGCCGCACGGCATACCCTCGGTTCACCTCGCGGCCGGTGAGGGCCCACCTGCTCGAGACGTGAACACCCGTCCCAGCCGCGCTGTGCAGGCGGGTACCGTGGCCGCCACCGGCCGCCCACACGGCCACGGCGATCCCGCGCGTCGGTGTGCATTTATCTCATATGTGAGTTAGCGTCTTCGCCGTGACCTCGACCTACCTGACCCGAATCGGCACCCTCATCCGCGACGCCCGGCGCCACAAGGGCATGACGCAGAACGAGCTCGCCGACTCCCTGGGCACGAGCCAGAGCGCGGTCGCCCGCATCGAGCAGGGCAAGCAGAATCTCAGCCTTGAGATGCTCGCGCGCATCGGCGAGAGCCTCGACTCCGAGTTCGTCTCGCTCGGCCACAGCGGCCCGCAGCACCTGCGCATCATCGGCGGCACTCCCCTGTCGGGCTCCATCGCCGTCAAGACGTCGAAGAACGCGGCCGTCGCGCTGCTGTGCGCCTCCCTGCTCAACAAGGGCCGCACCACGCTGCGCAACCTGGCCCGGATCGAGGAGGTCAACCGCATCCTCGAGGTGCTCACCTCGATCGGCGTCCGCACCCGCTGGCTGCCGGACAGCAACGACCTCGAGATCACCCCGCCGGCCCGGCTCGACCTGGCCAACATCGACGTGGCCGCGGCCCGTCGCACCCGCACCGTGATCATGTTCCTCGGCCCGCTGCTCCACGAGGTCGACCAGTTCCAGCTCCCCTACGCCGGGGGCTGCGACCTCGGCACGCGCACCGTGGAGCCCCACCTGGCCGCGCTGCGCTCCTTCGGCCTCGGCGTCACCGCGACCGGCGGCTACTACGACGCCTCGGTCAACCCGCAGATCACCCCCGGCAAGCCGATCGTGCTCACCGAGCGCGGCGACACCGTGACCGAGAACGTGCTGCTCGCCGCCGCCCGGAACGAGGGCGAGACCGTGATCCGCAACGCCAGCCCCAACTACATGGTCCAGGACCTGTGCTTCTTCCTCCAGGAGCTCGGGGTCGAGATCGACGGCATCGGCACGACCACCCTCACGGTCCGGGGCCGCCGGCGCATCGACGTCGACGTGGAGTACTCCCCCTCCGAGGACCCGATCGAGGCGATGAGCCTGCTCGCCGCCGCGGTCGTCACCGACTCCGAGATCACGATCCGGCGCGTCCCCATCGAGTTCCTCGAGATCGAGCTGGCCACGCTCGAGGGCATGGGCATGAAGTACGGCATCACCGACGAGTACCTCTCCGCCAACGGCCGCACCCGCCTCGTCGACCTCACCACGATGCCCGGGCCGCTGCACGCGCCGATCGACAAGATCCACCCGATGCCGTTCCCCGGCCTCAACATCGACAACCTGCCGTTCTTCGCGCTCATCGCCGCCTGCGCCGAGGGCACCACGATGATCCACGACTGGGTCTACGAGAACCGGGCGATCTACCTGACCGAGCTCACCAAGGTGGGCGCCAAGGTGCAGCTGCTCGACCCCCACCGGGTGATGATCGAGGGCCCGACGCGCTGGCGTGCGGCCGAGGTCATCTGCCCTCCGGCGCTGCGGCCCGGCGTGGTCGTCCTCCTCGCGATGCTGGCGGCCCCGGGCACCTCGGTGCTGCGCAACGTCTACGTCATCAACCGTGGCTACGAGGACCTCGCGGAGCGGCTCAACGCCCTCGGCGCGACCATCGAGACGTTCCGCGACATCTGAGCCGGCGCCGCGCCGGCCGACCGGCAGGGCCGGGCCACACTGTCCTGCCCGCAACTGTGGGTCTGGCGCACACCTTCGCCGCCAGCAGCGCTACCTAGTCTCTGGCGCATGTCGACGACGACCGAGCCCACTCCGCTGCTCGACCTCACGGGGCGCACCGCCCTCGTCACGGGAGCCGCGAGTGGCATCGGCGCCGCCTGCGTCACCAGGCTCGCGGGCGCCGGGGCCAAGGTGTATGCCGTCGACCGCGACGCCGGGGGCCTGCGCCAGTTCGCCGACACCGGCGCCGTGACCCCCCTGCCGACGGACCTGTCCGACCTCGACGCCGTCGACGCCCTGCCGGCCGAGGTGGACATCCTCGTCAACAACGCCGGCATCCAGCACGTCAGCCCGATCGAGGAGTTCCCCACCGAGACCTGGGACCTCATCATCCGGCTGATGCTCACCTCCCCGTTCCGCCTCGTGCGGCGCGTGCTCCCCCACATGTATGCCGCGGAGTGGGGCCGCGTCGTCAACGTCTCCAGCGTGCACGGGCTGCGGGCGAGCGCGTTCAAGTCCGCCTACGTCTCGGCCAAGCACGGGCTCGAGGGGCTGTCGAAGGTGACCGCCCTCGAGGGCGCCGCCGCACGGCGTGACCAGCAACTGCGTCAACCCCGCCTACGTGCGCACCCCGCTCGTCGAGCGCCAGATCGCCGACCAGGCGCGCAGCCACGGCATCGGCGAGGAGGAGGTCGTCGAGAAGATCATGCTGAGCCCGGTCGCCGTGAAGCGCCTCATCGAGCCGTCCGAGGTGGCCGACCTGGTCACCTACCTGTGCGGCCCGTCGGCAGCCTCGATCTCCGGCAGCTCGTTCACCATGGACGGCGGCTGGACCGCCCACTGACCGTGACACACCTGCCCAGCCGACCGGAAGCGCGGCGCACCGCCCCACCTAGACTCACGCCGATGGACCGCAACGAGCCCCCCGCGCTGCGCCTGCTCCGCCTGCTGGCGGAGGGCGCGACCGTGGCGGAGCTCTCGGCGGTCGACGACACCGACGGCGAGGCCCGCGAGCTGGCCCTGCGGGTGCGAGCGGCGCTGGAGTCCCGTCGGCGTCGCGAGGCCGAGCTCACTGCGCTCGTCGAGACCGCCCGCGACCTGGCCGCGCTGCGCGACCCCTCGGGCGTGCTGGACGCCATCGTGCGACGGGCCCGGATGCTGCTCGGCACCGACGTCGCCTACCTGACCCTCTACGACCCCGAGGCCGGCGACACCTTCATGCGGGCCACCGACGGCTCGGTGAGCGCCGAGTTCCAGGTGGTGCGGCTGTCCTTCGGCGACGGCCTCGGCGGCCTGGTGGCCAAGAGCCGCAAGCCCTACTGGACGGCCGACTACTTCCACGACGCCCGCTTCGCCCACACCGGGCCCATCGACAGCGCCGTGGGAGACGAGGGCCTCGTCTCGATCTGCGGCACGCCGCTGCTCGCCGAGGGCGAGTTCCTCGGGGTGCTGTTCGCAGCCAACCGCTCACCCCGCCCCTTCAGCCCCGACCAGGTCGCACTGCTCGCCTCCCTCGCCGCGCTGGCCGCCGTGTCGATCGTGCAGACCCGCGCCGCCGCGGAGACCGCGGACGCGCTGGCCCAGCTCTCGGCGGCCCACGAGCTGGTGCACCGCCACACCGCGGGGGTGGAGCGGGCAGCGGCCGCCCACGACCGCTTCGCGGCGCTGGTGCTCGAGGGCGGCGGCGTCGAGGACATCACCGCCGCGCTGGCCGACCTCCTCGGCGGGTGGGTGGTGCTCATGGGCGACGACGGCGAGGTGCTGAGCCTCTCCGGCGACCGGACCGACCCGTCGCCCGACGCGGCCAAGCTGCGCTCCAGCCCCGCGGTCCTCGAGACCACCCGCACGGGCCGGCTGGCGCAGGACGGGAGCACCTGGGCCATCGGCGTGCAGGCGTCCCACTCGCACCTCGGGGTGCTCGTCCTCGGCGGCATCGAGGACCTCGACGACGCCGACCAGCGGACTCTCGAGCGTGCAGCCGTGGTGTCCGCGCTGGTCCTCCTCTTCGAACGGGCTGCTGCCGACGCCGAGCAGCGCCTGCGCACCGACCTCGTCTCCGACCTGATCACCGGCCGAGGCGAGACGAGCGCCCTGCAGGCCCGCGCCCGGGCGAACGGCGTCGACCCCACGCGCCCGCACGTGGTGCTCGTGGCTCGCGCTGAGGGCGACACCCCGCGACGCACGCTGCTGATGTCAGCGCACGCCGCGGCAGGCGCCGGCTCGATCGTCGGCGAGCACGACGGCCACGTGGTCGCGCTGGTGCCCTCGGACGACGCCCAGGCCGCAGCCTGCGAGCTGGCCCGCCGACTGCGCCGGTTGGGCACGGTCACCGTGGGCGGCGCAGGTCCGGTGACGTCCGCGGAGCAGGTCCCCTCCACCTGGGCCGAGGCGGCGAGGACGACGGCGGCCCTGACCGCCCTGGGCATGCAGGGGGTGGGTGCCTCCGCCGAGCACCTCGGCTTCGCCGGGCTCGTGGTCGGGAACGCTCCGGACGTACGCGGGTACGTCCAGCGTCACCTCGGTCCCCTGCTCGACTACGACGCGCGGCGCGGCTCCGAGCTGGTCAAGACGCTGGCGGCATACTTCGACGCCGGCACCAGCCCGCGGCACGCGGCCACCGCCCTGCACGTGCACGTCAACACGGTGAGCCAGCGGCTCGAGCGCATCACCTCACTGCTCGGGCCGCAGTGGCAGCATCCGCGGCAGGCGCTCGAGCTGCAGCTCGCCCTGCAGCTGCGTCACCTCACCGCGTCGAGCTGACGCTCGACCGCGTCCGCCACGGCCGCCACGCCCTTCTCCTCGAGCACGATCGTGTAGTGGTTGGCGTCGACCGCGGTCACGCGCACCTCTGACGGGACCTCGAGGGCGGCAAGGCGCGCCTCGTCGTAGAGGCCCTGCGGCTCGTCGAGCAGGCCACGGTGGGCCCACAGGAACTCCACCGGCACGCCGTGCGCCACCGCCTCGGACACCGCCCGATGGGTGCGCTCGTCCGCGAGGACGTCGGCCCCGTCGGCGCGCACCGCGTCGAGCACGCAGGCGGAGCGCCACTGACCGTCCCCGGCCTCCACGAGGTCGTGGAGGATGTAGGCACGGACCGCATCGCCCTCCCGGCTCTCCAGCGACGGGCCGAGCCCGGGGTGGCGGGCCCAGAAGGCGAGGTAGGCGTCGGGGCCCGCGAAGCGCATGCCGAGCCGCTCCATCGCGGGGCCGATGACCCGCTGCAGGGCGGCGTCGATGTCGAGGTCGGCCGGCGCGGGGAAGGCGAGGCCGCCGTCCACCAGCACCGCGCTGCGGAAGCTGCCGGGTGCCGACGCCACCGTCAGGGCGGCGATGAACGCGCCCATGGAGTGTCCGACCAGCACCGGGCAGTCCCCCACCTCGGCGGCGACGGCCAGCAGGTCGTCCGCGTGGGCCGCGAGGCCGAACGGGCTCTCGACCCGGTTGCTGGCACCGCGGCCGCGCAGGTCGGGTGCCAGGAACCGCACCGCGCCCTGCCCCCGGCGCCGCACGAGCTCGTCGGCCACCGGCTGCCACATCAGGCCGTTGGCGGTGATGCCGTGGGCCGCGAGCACGACGGGCGCGCCGTGGCGGACCGGCCCGCCACTGAGGTCGTGCACGACGACCCGGCCGCCCTCGACGTCCACCTGCAGGGTGTCTGCTGTCTGGCTCATTGCACTCTCTCTCTGCGCAGGACGCGGTGCCCGAGGCCGGTCAGGCCGGTGGGCGCGAAGTACACCACGATGACGAAGAAGGTCCCCAGGACGAAGAGGGGCTGGGACAGGACGTTGCCCAGGGCACCGGGCAGCGACTCGAGCAGCGAGGAGCCGCTGAGGCCGACGAGGCGTGCGTCGGCCCAGGTGTAGAGGAAGCCGCCGAGCACGGCTCCCCACTTGCTGCCCGCCCCGCCCAGCACGACCATCACGAGCAGCGAGAGCGTGAACTCCGCGGTCGTGAGGTGGGGGTTCGAGCCGCCGAGGACGACCGCGTGCACGATGCCGCCGAGGCCGCCGAGGAAGGCTGCCACCACGACGGCGATCAGCTTGGCCCGGTAGACGTCGAAGCCGAGCACCGCGGCGCGGGCCTCGTTCTCGCGCACGGCGGCCATGGCGTGCCCGGCCCGGCTGCGGCTGAGCCACGACACCGCCAGCCAGGCGACCGCGACGAAGGCCAGTGCCAGCCAGTAGCGGTAGGGCGCGTTGCTCACCCCCAGCAGCACCTCCGGCATCAGGTCGCGGTTGAGGCTCCGGCCCTCCTCACCGCCCGTCACGTTCCCGGGGTTGCGCAGGACGATGATCGAGGCGGCCTGGGCGAAGGCGAGGGTCACCATCGCGAAGGCGATGCCGCCGACCCGCAGGGCGATGCCTCCCACGACGAGGGCCAGGACCGTGGTGACGGCCAGGGCCAGGAGCGCGGCGACCGGCAGGGGCAGGTCCAGCGACGACATGCCGATCGCCACCAGGTAGCTTCCCGCCGCGACGAACAGGGCGTGCCCGAAGCTGAGCAGGCCGGTGCGGCCGAACACCACGTCGTAGCTGAGCGCGATGCCCGCCATGGTGAGGCAGATGGCGAGCAGCTGCATGGATCCCGGCCCGTTGACGCGGCCGGGCAGCACCCCCGGCAGCTCGACCGGCAGGTACGGCAGGTAGGCCAGCACCAGCAGGAGGGCGAGCGCCGGCAGCGCCTTCAGGTGCCTGCTCATCTTCATGTGGCTCGTCATCTTCAGGTGGCTGGTCATCAGTGTGCTCCCTGCATGGAGGCGGGCCGGACGAGGAGCACGACGGCCAGGAGCAGGACGACGGACAGGTCACCCACCCCGCTCGCCGCGTAGTAGTTGGCGAGCTGCTGCACCAGCCCCACTGCGACCGCCGCGACGGCGGTCCCGGTCAGGGAGCCCATGCCGCCGATGACCACGACGATGAACGCGTAGATGAGCATCGAGCCACCCTGCAGCGGCGAGACGCTGTTCGCGTAGACGCCGCCGAGCAGCCCCGCGAGACCCGCTGCGGCGCCACCGATCGCGAAGACGACGGAGAACGTCCGCTGCACGTTGATGCCGAGCGCCTCGACCATGGTCCGGTTCTCGACGCCGGCCCGGATCACCAGACCCAGGCGGGTGAAGTGCAGCAGCGCCAGCAGGGCGCCGAACAGCAGCACCGCCGCGGCGATGAAGAGGAACCGGTCGTTGGGCACCTGCGCACCGGCGAGGTCCGTCGTCGCGGCGAGCCACCGGGGCTTCTCCAGCGGGTGCGCGTCCGACCCCCAGATGCCCTGGACGGCCGCGACGGCGGCCAGCGACAGCCCCACCGTGACGAGCACCTGTTGGATGTGGCGCCGGTAGAGCGGACGGATCAGCACCACCTCGACGACGAACCCGATCAGGGCACCCACGGCGACCGCGACCGCGATGGCGACCGACATGCGGGCGCCCACCCCCATCGAGGCGGGCAGGCCGGTCATGGTGAGCCACCCGGCATACGCACCGGCCACCATGAAGGCGCCGTGGGCGAAGTTGAGCACTCCCATCAGTCCGTAGATCAGGCTCAGGCCGGAGGCTGCGAGGAAGTACAGCGCCCCGAGCCCCACCCCGGTCACGACGAGCAGGACCACGTCGCTCACTGTCGGGCCTCCCTTCGCATGGACACTCCCAGCAGCTCCCTCGTCAGGTCGGGGTCGGCCATCAGCTCCTCGGCGGGTCCGCGGTGCACGACCTGTCCCGCGTCGAGCACCACGACCGTGTCGGCGATGCGCCGGACCACGGGCAGGTTCTGCTCGACCAGCAGGATCGGTGCCGTCTCCGCCACCCGTGCGAGCACGTCGGCCACCTCGGTGACCAGCTTGGGGGCCAACCCCTTGGTCGGTTCGTCGACCAACAGCAAACGGTTGTCGCGCAACAGGACTCGCGCCAGCGCGACCATCTGCTGCTGGCCGCCCGACAGGGTGCCCGCCTTCTGGGCGCGCCGCTGCACGAGGTCGGGGAACAGCTCGGCGACGACCGGGGCGTCCGCGCCGACGTCACCGCCGACGAGCCTGAGGTTCTCGTCGACGGTGAGGCCGCCGAAGACCTCGCGGTCCTCGGGGACGTAGCCGATGCCGCCCTCGCGCACCGTGCGGGTCACCGACCACCGCGTGATGTCGTCACCGTCGAGCGCGACGCCGCCGCTTCGCGGTGCCAGCCCGAGGATGGCCTTCAGCGTGGTGGTCTTGCCCACCCCGTTGCGGCCCAGCAGCGCGGTGACGCCGGTCGCGGGCACCTCGAACGAGACGCCCTGCAGGATGTGGGACCCGCCGTAGCGGACGTGCAGGTCCTCGACCGTGAGGATCGGGGTGGGCACGGTGGCGCTGCGCTCCGTGGTGGTCGTGGTCGTCACAGTGCCTCCCCCAGGTAGGCGCGCTGCACCTCAGGGTCGCCGGTGACCTCCGAGGCCGAGCCGCACGCGAGCAGCTGGCCGTGGTGCACCACCGCGACGCGGTCGGCCAGCCCGAGCACCACGTGCATGTGGTGCTCGACCATCAGCACCGCCACACCGGCGTCGCGCACCTCGCCGATGATCGTGGTGAGCCCGTCGACGTCCTCGGCCGACACCCCGGCCATCGGCTCGTCGAGCAGCAGGACGGACGGCTTGGAGGCCAGCGCCATCGCCAGCTCCAGCTTGCGGCGGTCGCCGTGGGAGAGACCGCCGGCCAGGACGTCCGCCTTCCCGGGCATCCGCACCCGTTCCAGCAGCTCCTCCACGCGGTTGCCCGTCGCCGTGGCCGAGGCCCGCCGGGCGAGCGACAGCCCACCCGGACGGGTCCCCTGGATGGCCAGCCGGACGTTCTCCGCCGCCGTCAGGCCGTCGAAGAGCGCCGAGGTCTGGAACGACCGGGCCAGGCCCATGCGGGCCCGCGCCGTGGCTCCCTTCCGGGTGACCTCGCGGTCCCCGAGCCGGATGCTGCCCCGGGACGGCCGCTTCACGCCGGAGAGGATGTTGACCAGGGACGACTTCCCGGCGCCGTTGGGGCCGATGATGCCGAGCAGCTCACCGGCCCCCACCGCGACGGAGATGTCGTTCAGGATCTGGGCTCCGCCGATGTTCCAGCTGATCCCCTGGGCCTCGATCACCGCGCCTCGATCACTTGAACGGCGTGACCGGCGGTGCGACGGCCGACGGGTCGAGCGTGTCGACCCGCTCGGGCTTGAACCCGGTGCCGTCCTTGACCAGCTTGACGGTGAACATCGGCTGGAGCAGCGCGTGGTCCTCGGCGCGGATCTCCATGGCGCCCTTGGGTCCGTCGAACTTCCAGCCCTCGAGCGAGGAGACCATCTTCTCGACGTCGTCGCCGCCCTTGCTGAGCGCCTGGACGACCATCTGCGCGGCGGTGAAGCCGTCGTTGGTGAACAGGTCGACCGAGCCGCCCTGCTCCTTCATGCCGGACTCGAGCGCCTTGTAGGCCTCGTTGTCCGCGGCCCCGTCGAAGAAGTGCGAGAGGAAGTCGATCTTGCCGCTCGCCGCCCCGAACAGTGCGTGGGTGGGCTTGATGTCGAGACCGGTGACGACCGTGGTGGAGGAGAAGATGCCCTGCTGGTCGAGGGTCTGCCACATGGTGGGGGCGTTCGTGCCGGCCCAGGCGACGAAGAGCAGGTCAGGCTTCTGGCCCTTGATCTGGGTCGCGAACGGCGTCAGGTCGGTCGCCGCCGCGGGGGCGAGGACGGAGGTGACCGTGGCGCCCTTGCCGCCGAGGATCGCCTTGACGCCGGCCTCGTTGGCCTTGCCGAAGGCCGAGTCCTGCGCGAACACGGTGACCTTCTTGCCCTTCACGTCGCCGATCATCGAGCCGGCGGTCGTGATGTCCTGGTAGGTCTGGCGACCGGAGCGGAAGGTGTACTTGTTCGCACCCGTCACGCCGTCAGCAGCCGCAGGGCCGGAGATGAAGAGGACCTTGTTGTCCTTGGCCAGCGGCGCGACCTGCAGGGCCACGCCCGAGGACGTCGACCCCGCGATGACCTTCGCGCCCTGGCCGACGAGGGTGGTGACGGCCGAGGTGGCCTTCGCGGGGTCGCCCGCGTCGTCCTGCTCGGTGATCTCGATGGCGCGGCCGTCGATCTTGCCGCTGCCCTGGGTGGCGTACTTCAGGCCGGCGGTGAAGCCCTGCCGGTACTGCTCGCCGTAGGTCGCCAGCGGGCCGGACTTCGAGTAGACCAGGCCGACCTTGAACGCCTCGCCGGACTTCGTGGCGCCGCCACCCTCGTTGGCCGCTGCGCCCGGGCTGCCCGGGCTCCCGCAGGCCGCCAGGGCCAGGCCGGCCATGGCTGCGACGACTGCCGTCTTCCACCGCTGGGACATCGTTGTCCTCCCCTTGGCCGACGCCCGCGCGGTGGTGCGCGAAAGGGAGCGTCAGGACCAGTGCGCGTCACCGTAGGCGAGCGCGAACCGGCCAAGAGTGGGACGGCCCCACACAAATGGAGGCGGGCGGGTGGACCGTGACCACAGCGCCCACACCCGTCAGGCCGGCCGGGCGAGCCTCAGGACGGCCGGGCGAGCCTCAGGACAGCCGGGCGAGCAGCTCCCCGGCGATGCTCTCGGGCGTCAGGCCCAGCCGCTCGAGGATCTGGCCACGGGAGGCGTGGTCGATGAACTCGGTCGGTATGCCGTGCTGGTGCACCGGGACGGTGAGGCCGGCGTCCGTGAGCGCGGCGGCGATGTGGGTGCCCACACCGCCGACCTCGAGGTTGTCCTCGATGACTGCGACGGCCCGTGCGGCGCGGGCGGCCTCGACGAGGTCGGGGCTGACCGGCAGCGACCAGCGCGGGTCGACGACCCGCACCCGCAGCCCCTGGGCCTCGAGCTTCTCCGCGACGGTCAGAGCCGTGGCCGCCATGCAGCCCACACCCACGACGAGCAGGTCGAGGTCGTCACCGTCACCGGACGGCTCGCGGAGCACGTCGACGCTGCCGAGGCGGCTCACCGCCGCGATGGGCTCGGGGGTGGTGCCCTTCGGGAAGCGGATGACGCTGGGGGCATCGGTGATGTCGACGGCGTCCCGCAGGGCGGCGCGCACCTGCTCGCCGTCGCGCGGCGCGGCGAGGTGCAGGCCGGGGACCATGCCCGTCAGCGTCATGTCCCACATGCCGTGGTGCGACGCGCCGTCCGGTCCGGTGATGCCGGAGCGGTCGAGCACGAAGGTCACGCCCGCCCGGTGCAGCGCGCAGTCCATGAGCAGCTGGTCGAAGGCCCGGTTGAGGAAGGTCGCGTAGACGGCGACCACCGGGTGCAGGCCGCCGAAGGCCAGGCCGGCGGCCATCGTGGTGGCGTGCTGCTCGGCGATGCCGACGTCGAAGATCCGGTCGGGGTGGGCCGCGGCGAAGTCGCTGAGGCCGACCGGGATGAGCATGGCGGCGGTGATGCCCACGACGTCGTCACGCTCGGCACCGATGGCGACCATCTCGTCGCTGAACTCGTCGGTCCACGAGCGGCCCGAGATCTCCAGCGGCAGGCCGGTCTCGGGGTTGATGACGCCCACGGCGTGGAACTGGTCGCCCTCGTGGTTGCGGGCGTGGTCGTAGCCGCGGCCCTTCTGGGTGATGACGTGGACGAGGACGGGTCCGCCGTACGAGCGGGCCTTGCGCAGGGCCGTTTCGACCGCCTGCTCGTCGTGGCCGTCGACCGGGCCCACGTACTTCAGGCCCAGGTCCTCGAACATCCCCTGCGGGGCGACGATGTCCTTGATGCCCTTCTTCATGCCGTGGAGGGTCTCGTACATCGCACCGCCCACCACCGGCGTGCGGTTCAGGGTGCTCTTGCCCCAGTCGAGGAAGCGCTCGTAGCCGCGCGTGGTGCGCAGCGTGGCGAGGTGGTCGGCGAGGCCGCCGATGGTCGGGGCGTAGGAGCGGGTGTTGTCGTTGACGACGACGACCAGGGGCAGGTCCTTGTCGGCGGCGATGTTGTTGAGCGCCTCCCAGGCCATGCCGCCGGTGAGCGCGCCGTCACCGATCACCGCGACGGTGTGCCGGGTGCGCTCTCCCCGCAGGCGGCGCGCCTTGGCGATGCCGTCGGCCCACGACAGCGACGTCGAGGCGTGCGAGTTCTCGACGACGTCGTGGGGTGACTCGCCGCGGCTGGGGTAGCCGGAGAGGCCGCCGCGGGTGCGCAGGCCGGTGAAGTCCTGGCGCCCGGTGAGCAGCTTGTGCACGTAGGACTGGTGGCCGGTGTCGAAGACGATCGCGTCGCGCGGGCTGTCGAAGACCCGGTGCAGGGCGATGGTCAGCTCGACGACGCCGAGGTTGGGGCCGAGGTGGCCGCCGGTCTTGGCCACCGAGTCGACGAGGAAGGTGCGGATCTCCTCCGCGAGGCCGGGCAGGTCCGACGGGGACAGCCGCTTGAGGTCGTCAGGGCCGGTGATGGTCTCGAGCACACCCACGATGAGGACAGTCCTTTCCAGGGGAACCGTCTGAGTCTATGCGGTCCCCACGGACACCTCGAACTCGTCGGGCAGCCCGGTGACGAGCGCACTGCCGTCGCGCCCGGCCTGCACCGAGAAGGGGTGGCCGTGGAAGCGCAGGCCGTGCACCGTGACGGACCCGAACGGCGCGGTGGCCGGCGGGGTCACCAGCAGACCCCCGCTGCCGTCGGGACGCAGCCCGAGCGCGACGGTCACGAGCACCGCCGCGGACGCCGCCGACCAGGCCTGTGGCAGGCAGGAGGCGGGGTACGGGGCGGGGCGGCCCATCAGTGGCTGGCCGGAGTAGAGCTCCGGGTAGCGGTAGCCGAACGCCTCCCCGGCGTCGAGCAGGGCTCGCGCGACCCGCCCGGCGAGGGCCCGGTGGCCTTCGCGGGCCAGCCCCCAGGCGGCGATGGCGGTGTCATGGGTCCAGATCGAGCCGGTGTGGTAGCCGATCGGGTTGAAGCCGCCGTTGCGGCTGCCGAGCGTGCGGATCCCGAAGGTGTCGAGCATCTCGGTGCCGGTGAGCACCTCGGCGACCCGGGCCGCCTGGCCGCCGGTCAGGGTGCCGGTGCCGAGCACGTGCGCCATGTTGGACCCCAGCCCGTCGACGGCCGTGCCGGACCCGTCGAGCGCCATCGCGAGGTGCTCCCCCGCCTCGGTGGACACCCAGAAGCGCTCGGCCACGCGCCGGCGCAGCGCGGTGGCCGCCTCCTCCGCCTGCAGGGCGCCCTCCTCCCCCAGCGCCCCGAGCAGGCCTGCGGCATGGTCGAGGGCCTCGACGGCATACGCCTGGGCCTCCACCAGCGCGATCGGACCCTCCGCGATCCGGCCGTCGCGCCAGCGGATGGCGTCGACGGAGTCCTTCCAGCCCTGGTTCGCCAGCCCGTGGCCGGTGGTGTCGAGGTACTTCAGCAGCCCGTCGTCGTCGGGCTGCCCGGGTCCGGTGAGCCAGCCGACCGCGGCGCGCAGGGCCGGGAGCAGGTCGCGCACCTCGGCCTCGGGCATCCCCCACTGCCAGGCCTCGCCGAGGAGGGTCACCCACAGCGCCGTGGCGTCGACGGTGCCGTAGTAGACCGGCGGGAGCGACAACCCGCTCTCCGGGTCGTGGTATGCCGTGCGGCGCAGCTCGTGGGGGATCTTGCCGGGAGCCTCGGCGCTGCCCTCGTCGAAGCGCCGCCCCTGGCGACGCGCCAGGGTGCGCAGGGTGCCCGCCGCCAGGTCGGTGCCGAACGGCAGCATCATCCGAGCCGCCCACAACGAGTCACGACCGAACAGCGTGAGGTACCAAGGGGTTCCGGCGGCGGCGAACACGTCGTCGGGCGCCTCGGGGTCACGCAGCAGCAGGTGGCGCAGGTCGTCGACGGAGGCGGCGAAGGCCCTGCCCAGCCGGGGGTCGTCCGCCTCGACGACGAGGCCGTGCCACGCCACCGCGTCCGAGCCGCGGTCGGCGTCGAGGGCTGAGGCCGTCGTGCGGCGGACGTCCGCGGTGAGCGCCACGGTCACGGTCTCGTGCGGCGCGACCTCGAGGTCGAAGACGGCCCGCACGACACCACCCTCGGTGGTGACGGCGTCGGGGCCGGGCTCGAACGACACGGTCGTCTCGTGGCGGGCCAGGCCGAAGGAGGTGCTCGCCTCGGTGACCTGTGGCTGCGCGAGGTCATGGCCGGTGTGGCCGGCCTTGACGGCGGCAATCTCCTGTCCGTCCGCGGCCAGCTCCACCTCGAGACGGCAGGCCACCGGCTCAGCGGCGCGCGAGGTGACCGCCAGCTGCTCGTGCAGCCGCGGGCCCTCGAGCCTGCGGCTCCGGTGCACCTCCACGCTCGGGTCCGCCCCGGGGGCGCCCAGGTTCCGGGCCACCAGGAAGAACTCGGCGCGAGCGCCACTCGCGCTGCTGGCCACCCACTCGGGCGCCTCGCCCCCGGCGCGGACCGTCAGGCGGCTGAGGACGCGCACGTCGTCGACGTACAGGCCCTGGGCGGTGTCCGCCTCGAGGTCGCCCGTCCGGCTCGACACCACCGTGGTGTTGCCGTCGACGCACGTCGTCAGGTCGTGGAGCCACGGCTGGCGGGGCCGCGCGGTCGCGGGGTCGGCGGAGCGGGGCGTCTCGGGAGGCACTCCACGACCCTAGACCTGCCCGTCACAGGCGGGGGACGAATCGCTTCCCCTGGAGGGCCTCGTAGAGCAGGGCGGCGCTGCGCCTGGCGGCGAGCAGCCGCACCCCCTCGGCCTCCATGTCGGCCATGATCTGCGCCAGCCCGTCGGGGGGCACCTGGTCGCCGAGCTCCACCCTCGCCTCGCGGTAGGCCTGGCGCATCGCGTCCAGCTGCGCCTCGATGTGCCGCGAGGCCACCCAGGCGAGCGCCACCGGGTACCGGCGCCACCCGGCATACCCCCGGTAGTCGGGCGGGCAGTGGTCGAGCAGCCACGACACGGCCGGCACCTGCCATCCCGCGCTCTCCGGCGGGGGGACGGTGGCGGGCCAACCTGGGGGGACGGAGGTGCTCACCGCGCCATTGTCCGCGATCGCTCAGCCCTGCGGGACGCCCGTCTGCTCACGGACGAAGTGCCAGAAGCGCTCCCTCGCCTGCGCGCCCTCCTGGTTCCACCTGCCGTAGTGCGTCGGACGCGGGCGCCGGTCCTGCCAGAAGAGACCGGTCGGCCACTGCTGCGGCGTCGCGGTCAGCCAGACCGTGGTGTCGGCACCGCTCTCGGCGCTGCGGAGCACGGGTCCCATGAGCCGGACGAAACCCGGCAGCGCGTCCTCCAGCCCCGGGGTGCGGCCCCAGCCGGGGTGCAGGGACGCCACGTCGATGCCGTGCGGGGCCAGTCGCTGCGCCCAGTGCTCGGCCAGCACCACCTGCATGCGCTTGGTGCGGGCGTACGCCGTGACGCCCGAGTAGGTGCCGCTGGCGTACTCGTAGTCCTCCTCGAGCAGCCGCTGGCCGTACATGCCGCCGGACGCGACGACGAGCACGCGCCCACCGCGCAGCGCCTCGGCCAGCCGGAACGTCATGAGGTGCGGACCGAGGACATGCGTCGCCAGGGTCAGCTCGTGGCCCTGCGGCGAGGTCCGTCGCTCCGGCGGCATGAGCCCGGCGTTGTGGACCAGCGCGTGCAGCGACGTGACCTCCCGGGCGAGGGACGAGCAGTAGTCCTCGACGGACTCGAGGTCACCGATGTCGCAGGCTGCCGAGTGGAGCCGCGCGCCGGGGTGCTGCTCGGTGATGCTCCGCTCGGCGTCGCGGAGGCGGTCGAGGCTGCGCCCGACCAGGTGCACGTCGGCGCCCAGCCCGGCCAGACCCGCCGCCGTCGCCAGGCCCAGTCCCCCGCTGGCGCCGGTGACCACGACGTGCTTGCCGCTCAGCGCATCCGCAGGCGGGTCGGCTGGCCACCAGTGCCGCCGCACGGCAGGACCGACCTTCGACCACCCCAGGACGACGGACTTGTCGAGCAGCCAGTCCAGGGCCACGGCAGGGCGCGATGGGGTCATAACGCCAACGTAGGCGCCGCGACCCGCGACCGCGCGCCACTCGAGTCCGCCTGAGACCCGCGTCGCCCCCACACCCGCCGCTTGACGGATGCGTCGCGTCGTGCCAGCGGGACACTGGCCCAGTGGAGGAGCCTCCCGCCTGGCGCTGCGCCGTGGCCGGCGCCTCGGCGGTCGTCTTCGCCGCGGTGACCCACACGGCCTGAGCAACCGGCCCCGGACACGACGGAGGGGTATGCCGCGTGGTGACCACGCGGCATACCCCTCGTCGTTGCGGTGCTGCCGGCGGTCAGCCGTTCACGAGGGAACGGAGGACGTACTGCAGGATGCCGCCGTTGCGGTAGTAGTCGGCCTCGCCGGGGGTGTCGATGCGGACGACGGCGTCGAACTCCACCGTCTGGCCACCCTCCTTCTCGGCGACGACCTTGACGGTGCGCGGCGTCGTGCCCGAGTTCAGCTCGGTGACGCCGGAGATCGAGAAGGTCTCGGTGCCGTCGAGGCCCAGGGACTCGGCGGACTCGCCGGCCGGGAACTGCAGCGGCAGGACGCCCATGCCGATGAGGTTGGAGCGGTGGATGCGCTCGTAGCTCTCGGCGATGACGGCCTTGACGCCCAGCAGGCGGGTGCCCTTGGCGGCCCAGTCGCGCGACGAGCCCGAGCCGTACTCCTTGCCGGCCAGGATCACCAGCGGCACGCCGGCCTCCTGGTAGGCGGCAGAGGCGTCGAAGATCGTCGTCTGCTCGCCGCCGGCGAGGAAGTTGCGGGTGAAGCCACCCTCGACGCCGTCGAGCAGCTGGTTCTTCAGCCGGATGTTGGCGAAGGTGCCGCGGATCATGACCTCGTGGTTGCCACGGCGCGAGCCGTAGGAGTTGAAGTCCCTGCGCTCGACGCCGTGCTCGGCGAGGTACTTGCCCGCCGGGCTGTCGGCCTTGATCGAGCCCGCCGGGCTGATGTGGTCGGTCGTGACCGAGTCACCCAGCTTGGCGAGCACCCGTGCGCCGTCGATGTCCTCGACCGGGGTCGTCTCCATCTGCATGCCCTCGAAGTACGGGGGCTTGCGGACGTAGGTCGACTCGCCGTCCCACTCGAAGGTGTTGCCCTCCGGGGTGGGCAGCGACTGCCAGCGCTCGTCACCGGCGAAGACGTCGGCGTAGTCGCTGGTGAACATCTCCTTGGTGATGCTGTCGGCGATGGTGCGCTCGACGTCGGCGGGCGCCGGCCACAGGTCGCGCAGGAAGACCTCGGTGCCTGAGCTGTCAGTGCCCAGCGGCTCGGTCTCGAAGTCGAAGTCCATCGTGCCCGCGAGCGCGTAGGCGATGACCAGCGGCGGCGAGGCCAGGTAGTTCATCTTCACGTCGGGGTTGATGCGGCCCTCGAAGTTGCGGTTGCCCGAGAGCACCGACACGACGGCGAGGTCGTTGTCGTTGATCGCCTTCGAGATCTCGTCGTTCAGCGGGCCGGAGTTGCCGATGCAGGTCGTGCAGCCGTAGCCGACCAGGTGGAAGCCCAGCTTCTCGAGGTAGGGCCACATCCCGGCCTTCTCGTAGTAGTCGGAGACCACCTTCGAGCCCGGCGCCATCGAGGTCTTGACCCACGGGGCGACCGAGAGGCCCTTGTCGACGGCGTTCTTGGCCAGCATCGCAGCCGCCATCATCACCGACGGGTTCGAGGTGTTGGTGCAGCTCGTGATCGAGGCGATCGAGACGATGCCGTGGTCGATCTCGAACGTGTTGCCCTCGGCGGTGGTGACGCTCACCGGACGCGACGGACGGTCGAGGCCGTTGCCCTCGTCAGCCGGCTTGTCGCCGCCGTTCTGGCCGTCGCTGGTGCTGCCGGCCTGCGCGGTGGGGTCGCTGGCGGGGAAGCTCGAGGCCTGGCCCGGGTCGCCCTCGTGGTGGGAGACGTAGGTCGGCAGGACCTTGCGGAAGGCGGACTTGGCGTCGGTCAGCGCGATACGGTCCTGCGGGCGCTTCGGGCCGGCGATCGACGGCACGACGGTCGACAGGTCGAGCTCGAGGTACTCGGAGTAGCGGGCCTCGGGCTGGTCCGGGCCGGCCTGGAGCCACATGCCCTGCTCCTTGGCGTAGGCCTCGACCAGGGCGACGGACTCCTCGGAGCGGCCGGTCAGGCGCAGGTACTCCAGCGTGACGTCGTCGATCGGGAAGATCGCGCAGGTGGAGCCGAACTCGGGGCTCATGTTGCCGATCGTGGCGCGGTTGGCCAGCGGCACCTGCGAGACGCCCTCGCCGTAGAACTCGACGAACTTGCCGACCACACCGTGCTCGCGGAGCTTCTCGGTGATCGTCAGCACGACGTCGGTGGCCGTGGCGCCCGACGGGATCGAGCCCGAGAGCTTGAAGCCGACGACGCGCGGGATGAGCATCGAGACGGGCTGGCCGAGCATGGCCGCCTCGGCCTCGATGCCGCCGACGCCCCAGCCCAGCACGCCGAGGCCGTTGACCATCGTGGTGTGCGAGTCGGTGCCGACGCAGGTGTCCGGGTAGGCGACGCGCGCCCCATCGACCTCGCGGACCATGACGGTGCGGGCGAGGTGCTCGATGTTGACCTGGTGGACGATGCCGGTGCCGGGCGGGACGACCTTGAAGTCGTCGAACGCGGTCTGGCCCCAGCGCAGGAACTGGTAGCGCTCACGGTTGCGCTCGTACTCGATCTCGACGTTCTTCTCGAACGCGTCGGGACGGCCGAAGACGTCGATGATCACCGAGTGGTCGATGACGAGCTCGGCCGGGCTCAGCGGGTTGATCCGCGCCGGGTCGCCACCGAGCTCGGCGACGGCCTCGCGCATGGTGGCCAGGTCGACGACGCAGGGCACGCCGGTGAAGTCCTGCATGATCACGCGCGCCGGCGTGAACTGGATCTCGGTGTCGGGCTCGGCGTCGGCGTCCCAGCCGCCGAGGGCGCGGATGTGGTCGGCGGTGATGTTCGCGCCGTCCTCGGTCCGCAGCAGGTTCTCGAGCAGGACCTTCAGGCTGTAGGGCAGGGTCTCGCTGCCCTCGACCGCCGAGAGCCGGTAGACCTCGTAGGAGTTTCCTCCCACCTTCAGCTCGCCATGTGCATTGAAGCTGTTCGCGCTGGCCACAGCCTGCTCCTTCCGCAGCAGAGTCTCATTTATCTTGACGTCAAGATATCTAACCACATCGCCGCGGTCCAGTGCGTCCCGCCCCGTGAGCGGCGCGACGGCCAGGGACCCCTCGGGTCCGTGCGGCTACGAATCCAGTCGATCCTTCTCCAAAGCCTCCCGCAAGGAAAGGGGCAGCGCCTGCTTGGCGCGGGTGGAGAGCACCACGGCGACATAGGTGATGGTCAGGACCGCACACAGCATCCCGTCCCCGGCGCGGTGGATCTCGTGGCGCAGGGTGAACGACGTCTCTCCCACCCGCACGGGGCGGACGACGATGTCGGCGTGGTCGCCGGCCTCGAGGCTGGCCAGCCACTCGATCTCCGCGTGGCGCACCAGCGGCAGCGTGTCGTGCGCGCGGGCCCAGTCGAGCCCGTGGCCCCTCGCCGCGAGGTAGGCCATGCGGGCGTCGTCGCACCAGGCGAGGTACCACGCGTTGAACACCACGCCGGCGGCGTCCACCTCGTAGAAGTGGACTTCCACGCGGTGGACGAACGGGTCGCTCATGCAGTCTCCTCGGGCTCGAACAGCGCCAGGCACTCGACGTGGTGGGTCATGGGGAAGGCGTCGAAGGCGCGCAGAGCGCGCAGGCCGTACCCGGCCTCCTGCAGGTATGCCGTGTCGCGGGCGAGCGCTGCCGGGTCGCAGGCGACGTAGGCGACGGCCCTCGGGCCCAGGCTCGCGACCTGCTGCGCCACCTGCCGGCCGGCACCGGTGCGCGGCGGGTCGAGCACCACGAGGTCGGCGCGAATCCCCTGTCGCACCAGTGGTTTCAGCACCTTCTCCACCCGGCCGGGCCGCAGCTCGACCCAGGGGAAGGCCCGGGCGTTGCGGCGGGCGCTGGTCATCGCCGGCCCCTCCGCCTCGACGGCGAGCACCGCTCCGTCGGGGCCCACCGCGTCGGCCAGCGCGAGGGCGAAGAGGCCCACGCCGGCATACAGGTCGACGGCACGCTCCCCCGCCCGCGGCCGCAGGGCCGAGACCACGGCGTCCACGAAGGTGGCGGCAGCTCCGGGGTGCACCTGCCAGAACCCACGGGCGCCGACCTCGAAGGCGCCCTCCCAGCCCTCGGTGCGGACGACCTCGCGCACCACGGGCGCGTCGTCCTCACCGCTCGGCACCGGCACCACCACGGCACCCTCGGTGGTGGTGGGCGCGACCACGTCGACCGCACGCTCACCCGGCCAGCGTCGTTGCAGCACAGCGGCGGCACGGACCCGGTCGTGGGCGATGAGGCAGTCCTGCACCGGCAGCACCTCATGGGAGCGGTGCCGGCGCAGCCCGGCTCGGCCCTCGGCGTCGACCGCGAACTCGACGCGCGTGCGCCAGCCGAGCCCCTCGTGGTCACCGGGCACCGGCTCGACCTCGACCTCGACGTCCCGGCGCGCCAGCCGCGCGAACTGCTCGCGCACCACGGCCGCCTTCAGGCGCCGCTGCTCGGCCAGGTCGACGTGCTGGAAGTCGCAGCCGCCGCACAGGCCGGGCCCGGCATACGGGCAGGGCGGCTGGACCCGGTGCGGGCTCGCCTCGAGCACGTCGACGGCGTCCGCCCGCACGAAGCGCTGGCCCGGCTTGGCCTCGGTGACCCGTACCCGGACCCGCTCCCCCGGCAGCGTGTGGCGCACGAAGACGACGCGGCCCTCGTGACGGGCCACGCAGTGCCCGCCGTGGGCGACCGGCCCGATGGTGACCTCCACCTCGTCACCGACGGCGAGCTCGCCCGGGCCGGTGGACGAACCGCCCGCCGTGCTGGGGGCCTCGGTCATTCGCCGCGCCGCACGGCGCCGACGGACGGGCCGTCGAGCCGCTCCTCCTGGCCCTCCGAGGAGGCCAGCTGCCACGGGACGCTGGCCACCATGACGCCTGGTGTGAAGAGCAGGCGTGACTTCAGGCGCAGCGCGCTCTGGTTGTGCAGCACCTGCTCGTACCAGCGGCCGAGGACGTACTCGGGGATGTAGACCACGACGACGTCACGGGGGTTGCCGCTGCGGATCGACTTCACGTAGTCGACGACCGGCCGGGTGATCTCGCGGAACGGCGAGTCGAGGGCCTTCAGCGGCACGGCCAGGTCGCGGCGGTCCCACTCCTGCTGCAGCGCCTTGGTCTCCTCGGGCTCGACGTTGACGGTGATCGCCTCGAGCACCGACGGCCGGGTCGCCCGGGCGTAGGCCAGGGCGCGCAGGGTGGGCTTGTGGATCTTGGACACGAGGACGATGGCGTGCACCCGCGACGGCAGCCGCTGGTGCTCGATGTCGCCCTCGGAGACCGACAGCTCGTCGCGCACGCGGGCGTAGTGCCGGCTGATGCCGAGCATCATGAAGAAGAGCACCACCATCGCCGCGATCGCGTAGCCGGCGCCGTGGAGGAACTTGGTGGCCAGGACCACGAGCAGCACCAGCCCCGACATGGCAGCGCCGACCGCGTTGATCACCCGGCTGCGCATCATGCGCGCCCGGACGGCGGAGCTGCGCTCCACCCGCAGGTGGCGGTTCCAGTGCCGCACCATGCCGGTCTGGCTGAGCGTGAACGAGACGAAGACGCCCACGATGTAGAGCTGGATCAGCTTGGTGACCTGGGCGTCGTAGAGCACGATCAGGAAGGCCGCCGCGCTGGCCAGGATGATGATGCCGTTCGAGAACGCGAGCCGGTCGCCGCGGGTGTGCAGCTGGCGCGGGAGCCAGCCGTCCCGGGCGAGGATCGAGGCCAGCACCGGGAAGCCGTTGAAGGCGGTGTTCGCGGCCAGGATGAGGATCAACCCGGTCACGATCGAGACGAGGACGACGCCGGGCGTGAAGTGGTCGAAGACGGCGTGGGCGACCTGCCCCATGATCGTCTCCTGCACGTAGTCGTCGCCCACCGGCTGGCCGTCGCGCAGCAGCTGCTCCGTCGGGTCCTCGGCGTACTTCACGCCGGTCCACGTCGCGAGGGCGATCATCGAGAGCAGCATCGTGATGGAGATCGTGCCCATCAGGAGGAGCGTGGTGGCGGCGTTGCGGCTCTTGGGCTTCTGGAAGGCCGGCACGCCGTTGGAGATCGCCTCGACGCCGGTGAGCGCGGCACAGCCGGAGGAGAACGCGCGCAGCATGAGGAAGCCCATCGCCAGGGCGCTCATGGCGGCGTGCTGGGGGTCGGCCACCAGCTCCAGCGACGCGCTCTCGGCCTGCGGCAGGCTGCCCGTGAGGTGGCGGAACACGCCGACCGCAGCCATGCCCAGGATGCTGAACATGAACAGGTAGGTCGGCGCCGCGAAGGCCGCCCCGCTCTCCTTCACGCCGCGAAGGTTGATCGTGGTCAGCAGCGCGACCAACGCGACGGCCACGAGTACCTCGCGGCCGCGGAGGAAGGGCAGCGCCGCCGCGGCGTTCTGGACGCCCGAGGAGATCGACACCGCGACGGTCAGCACGTAGTCGACCAGCAGCGAGCTCGCGACGGTCAGGCCCGCCCGAGGGCCGAGGTTGACCGTCGCGACCTCGTAGTCGCCGCCACCGGAGGGGTAGGCGTGCACGTTCTGCCGGTAGGAGGCCACGACCACGACCATGACGAGCACCACGCACAGCGCGATCTCCCACGAGTGCGTGAGCGCGAGGGCCCCACCGGCCAGTCCGAGGGTCAGGAAGATCTCGTCCGGCGCGTACGCCACCGACGACAGCGCGTCGCTCGCGAACACGGGGAGCGCGAGCTTCTTCGGGAGGAGCGTCTCCCCCAGTCGGTCGCTCTGCATGGCACGACCGACGAGGAGACGCTTGAGGACGCGTCCAGAAGTTGGCACGCAGACACTCTAGGCCGCAGCCCGACCACACTGCGCACCTGCCGTCGCCCACCGTGTAGCGTCGCTGTCGTGCATTTCGTGATCATGGGCTGCGGCCGCGTCGGCTCGACGCTGGCGACCAGCCTGGAGCGCCAGGGACACGACGTCGCCGTGGTCGACCAGGAGGAGTCGGCGTTCCGCCGGCTGGGCTCCGGGTTCGAGGGTCGGCGCGTCACCGGAGTGGGCTTCGACCGCGACACCCTGATCGACGCGGGGATCCAGCAGGCGTACGCCTTCGCCGCCGTCTCCAGCGGTGACAACTCCAACATCCTCGCGGCGCGGGTCGCGCGCGAGACGTTCGGTGTGGAGCACGTCGTCGCGCGCATCTACGACCCGGGCCGTGCCGAGGTCTACCAGCGGCTCGGCATCCCCACCGTGGCCACCGTGAAGTGGACGGCCGACCAGATGCTGCGGCGACTGCTCCCCCAGGGCCACGTCCCCGAGTTCACCGACCCGTCGGGCAAGGTCGTCCTCGCCGAGGTGCCGGTCAACGCCGCCTGGGTCGGTCGCCGGATCACCGACCTCGAGGAGGCCAGTGGCGGCCGGGTGGCGTTCCTCACCCGTCTCGGCTCCGGAATGCTGCCCGGCGGCGACACCGTCTACCAGGAGGGCGACCTGCTCCACGTCGCCACCCTCGCGGACGAGCTGCCCCAGGTCGAGCGCGTGCTCGACGCAGCCCCCCAGCCGGCCGACGCCTGAGGCAAGGAAGGACCGACATGCGAGTCGTCATCGCCGGGGCCGGCAGCGTCGGGCGCTCCATCGCCCGCGAGCTGATCCACAACGGCCACCAGGTGCTCCTGATGGACCGCGAGCGCAAGGACGTGCAGGCCAGCCGGGTGCCCGAGGCCAACTGGCTGCTGGCCGACGCCTGCGAGATCGCCGCCCTCCACGAGGCCGGTCTCGCCGACTGCGACACGGTCGTCGCCGCCACGGGTGACGACAAGGTCAACCTGGTGGTCTCCCTGCTCGCCAAGACCGAGTTCGGGGTGCCGCGCACGGTCGCCCGCGTCAACAACCCCAAGAACGAGTGGATGTTCGACGAGGCCTGGGGGGTCGACGTCGCCGTCTCGACGCCGCGCCTCATGACCGCCCTCGTCGAGGAGGCCGTCAGCGTCGGCGACCTCGTGCGCATCTTCCAGTTCCAGCAGGGCCGGGCCACCATGGTCGAGCTCACCCTGCCGGCGGACAGCCCGTATGCCGGAAAGCGCGTCGGCGACATCACGTTCCCCGGCGAGACGGTGCTGGTGGGCATCATCCGTGAGGACCACCCGATCGCCCCGTCGCGGGACGACTCGCTGGAGCCGCACGACGAGCTGCTGTTCATCACGACGCCCGAGTTCGAGGACAGCCTCGAGGCGATGCTCAGCCCCGGTCAGCGCATGCCGCGCGAGGGTGACTGACCCGACCTGACCCGCTGCGGCGACGGACAGCCAGGCTGCAGTCAGGCCGTCTCGTCGCCGGGCTCGTGGCGCCCGTGCGGGTGGTGCTGGTCCTGCCAGGTCACCTCGCTGTCGGGGGCCGGCACCACCTGAGGGGTGTTGCCGCGCACCAGCATCCAGCCCATGACCGCCACGGCGACCACCCAGGCGGGCCAGCCGAGGGCCACCTTGGCGACGCCCAGCCAGGCCACCTGCCCCGCGAAGTAGAGCGGGAGCATGATCGCCACGCGCACGGCATACAGCACCACGAGCACGAGGGTGAGCCGCTGGCACACCCGCACCAGGCCGGGGTCGCGCCGCCACGCGAACGGGTCCTCCGCCATGCGCGGGTCCCCCACACCCACCATGAAGCCGACCACCGGCCAGCGCACGAGCACCGAGGCCAGGGTGCCGACGCCCCACGCGGCGCTGGTGAGGATGCCGGGCAGGAAGGCATCCTCGGCCCGGCCGCTGCGCAGCGCGAAGAACGCCGCGATGCCGGTGGCGAAGACAGCCGAGAGGATGAACTGCAGGCTCTGCCGCTGGATCACGGCGACGACCGCGAGCACTGCCGTCAGCACGCCGGCGGTGACCACCGCGGTCATGACGTCCTTCTGCCACGTCCACACGACGACGAACGCCACCATGGGCAGCGCCGACTCGAGGGAGCCGCGCCAGCCGCCGAGCGCCGTGGAGAGGCGGTGCCGGATGACCTGCTCCACCGACGCGGTCGGGTGAGCGGCCCGGGTGGGAACGGGCTCAGCGGGAACCGGCTCAGTGGGAACGGGCTCAGTGGCCACGGGACGGCACGATCTCGTAGGCGGGGTTGAAGATGGTCGGCATTCCTCTCACGTAGGTGACCCGCCCGGTGGCGCGCAGGTAGGTGCCCGGCTCGATGCCGCCGATGGTGCGGCGCCCGAGCCAGATCAGGTTGATGGTGCGGCTCCCGTCGTAGAGGTCGACGACGAGGGCCGGCACGTTGACCCGGGGGCGCAGCGTGACCGCCCGGACGGTGCCCGTCACGGTCGCGACCTGCCGGTCCACCAGGTCGGACATGCGCGTCGCGCCGTGCCGGGCGGTGTCCTCCTGGAGCTCGTCGGCCTCGATCTGCTGGGCCGTCCTCGTCAGCCGCTCGCCGAGCCGGCCGAAGAGCGACCGGTGCCGCCCGTCGGCCGTGCCGGTGCGTGAGGAGGTGGGGGGAGCCGCCATCTGCGACCTACCGGACCTCGGTGATCTCGGGGCCGCGCTCGAACGGGTTGAGGTCGTCGGCGCTGCGGGTGGGGCCGTCGGCGCCCTCGGCCTGGGCCTCTGCCTCGGCCTGGGCCGCGTCGGCGACCTCCTGCGGCAGCCGCAGCGGGAGGAGCTCACGGGGCGCCATGGCGGTGTCGCCGCGCACCACGACCGTCTGTCGCACCACGTCCATGAGGTCGGCGGAGGCCTCGTCCTCGATGGCCGCACGGCCCGAGAACACGGCACGCAGGAACCAGCGCGGCCCGTCGACGCCGACGAAGCGCGCCGGGGCGTACACCGTGCGGCCGTCGGGCCCGGCGCTCGGCATGCGGGTGCGCAGCTCGGTGCCGAGCACGCCGCGCTGCTCGTCGGCGGTGCCGCCCTGCCCGACGATGGACTCGGCGATCTCCGCGCGGATCTCGTCCCAGATCCCCATCGTCTTCGGCGCCGCGAAGGCCTGGAGCTGCACGGCGGAGTCGCCGAGCACCGCGGTCGCGCCGACGACGTTCTGCGTGGCCTCCTCGACCTCGAGCCGCAGCTCCATGCCCGGCAGGCCCCTGATCCACAGGGCGCCGAGGTCGAGGCGGCCGGAGGAGTCCTCCACCTCGCTGGCGTCGAACGGGCCCAGCGCCTCGCCGGAGCCGGAGCCCGCGGCGTCGCCCTGCTCGGACAGCGTGTCGGCGCCGGCCGGCTCGAGGGCGTCGTCACCGTCGACCGCGGCTGCCTCGGCCGCGACCTCTTCAGAGGTGGCGGCGGCGTCGGGCTGCTCGTTCTCGGCCGGCTGGTTCTTGTTGCGTCGGAAAATGCTCACTGTCTCGTCAGTCCCTCGGTAGTGCGTCTGGTGCCAGCGCGTCTGGCGTCGTGCCGAAGCCGCCGCTGGCCCCGTGTCCAGTCTCCCCCCGTGCGCTCTCGGAGAGCGAGTCCACCTCGGTGAACTCGGCGAGTGCCACCTGCTGGACCACCAGCTGGGCGATGCGGTCGCCGCGGCGGACGGTGAACGCCTCCCGGGCGTCGAGGTTGACCAGGTTCACGAGGATCTCTCCACGGTAGCCCGCGTCGACCGTGCCCGGTGCGTTCACGATGCTGATGCCGTGCTTGGCCGCGAGTCCCGAGCGCGGGTGCACGAGGCCGACATAGCCCACCGGGAGGGCGATCGCCACGCCCGTCGGCACCAGCGCCCGCTCACCCGGCCCGAGGGTCACGTCACGGGCACAACGCAGGTCAGCCCCGGCGTCGCCGGGATGGGCGTATGCCGGCGGCGGAAGACCGGGGTCGAGCCGCCGGACCTGCACCGGGACACGAGAAGGGTCAGTCACGAGGACTGACCCTATCCCTGTTGACGGCTCGTTCAGGCGGCGCACTCCGTGCACACCATCTGCCCGTTGACCTCCTTGGCCAGCTGGCTGCGGTGGTGCACCAGGAAGCAGCGCGAGCAGGTGAACTCGTCGGCCTGCCGGGGCAGGACCCGCACGGACAGCTCCTCACCGGAGAGGTCGGCACCCGGGAGCTCGAAACCCTCCGCCTGCTCGGTCTCGTCCACGTCCACGCTGGACGCGCTCTTGTCGGCCCGTCGGGACTTCAGCTCCTCGATGGAGTCCTCGGACAGCTCGTCGTCGGTCTTGCGCGGCGCGTCGTAGTCAGTCGCCATGGTCGCTGTCGCTCCCCTTTGCTTTCGTCTTCTGGTGCGTCGTCGGTGGTGGCGCCCGCCCTGCCCGGCGCGCGTGTCTGCTGCATCAACGCAGCGGGTCCGGCTTTTGTGCCCGGATCTCGTGGCCCGGATCTCGTGGTCAGCGTCAGCGGATTGTGCCCTATCCCCGTCACGGGGGCATCACCCGGGGGCGGGGTGCCCACCGACCGGACAGCCGGGCCGGGGAAATGCGGGCATTGCGGACATTGTGAGCAGGGCCACACACCGCAGGGAAGCCCGCAGGTCAGCGCCGTCCACTTGACGGTTCCTTTACCGGAGGTTCACCCAGTCATCGGCAACCGAATGCCGGCCCGAGGCGTCTTTCCGCTTAGAGTCCTTGCGCCAGCCGGGACGTCAGAGCTTTGAGAAGAGGTGCACCATGACCGAGTTCCACGCAGAGATGCGCGATCGAGCCGTCACCGCAGTTCAGTCACTGAAGCAGGCCCAGGACAGCGGTGACGACTTCCTGGTCGAGGTGCAGGAGGCCGAGCTGGAGAACCTCGCCCGGCTCGCGACCGAGCACGGGCTCCGGATCCCCGAGCTGCAGGACTACAGCGCAGCCTGACCTCGGCGCAGCCTCCAGGCCGCCAGCTTCTCGTGGTCGCCCGCCCCTCAGGGGTCGGCGACCACGTGCGTGTCAGGCCAGCGGGCCGACCGAGCGAACCGCCGCGGCCACGGCCCCGTCCAGGGCGTCGAAGAGGCCTGGTGCCGCGGCGACCACCATGCTCGAGTCGGGCGGCGAGCCGGACAGCCCCCCGAAGCGTCCACCGGCCTCGGTGAGCACCAGCCACCCCGCCGCCATGTCCCACTCGTTGAGGCCGCGCTCGAAGTAGGCGTCGAGGACTCCGTCGGCGACGTGGCACAGGTCCAGCGCGGCGCTGCCGATCCGGCGGATGTCGCGGATCTGCGGGATCACCTCGAGCAGCACGCGCGTCTGCCAGACGCGGACGGCGGCCTCGTAACCGAACCCGCTGCCGACCAGCGCCTGTGACAGGTCTGCCTGGTCCCCCACCTGCAGCCGGCGGGGCTCGTCTCCGCTGTCCACGCGCCAGGCGCCACCGCCGAGGCGCGCGTGGAAGAGCCGCCCGCGCTCGGGGTCCGCCACGGCGCCGGCAACGGGGCGCCAGCGGCCCGGCGCCGACACGTCGCCGACGACGGCGGCGACGGACACGGCATACGCGGGGATGCCGTAGAGGTAGTTGACGGTGCCGTCGATCGGGTCGACCACCCAGGTGACTCCCGACGTGCCGCTCCCGCCGCCCTCCTCCTCGCCGAGGAAGCCGTCCTCGGGCCGCGCCGACCGCAGGCGTTCGCGGAGCAGGTCCTGCGCCCGCTGGTCCATGACGGTGACCACGTCGGTGGCGCTGCTCTTGGTCCTGGCCACCCCGAGGCTCTCGGGACGCTCGTCGACGATGAGGCGGCCGGCCTCCAGCGCGACGTCGCAGGCGAGCCGCTCGAGCTCGGCGAGGGGCAGCCCGTCGGGGACCTGGACGTCAGCCGGCGACGGCGTCGTCATGGTCAGTCCATCCCGCACAGCGCGGGCTTGGCGACCCGCAGGTTCGGGCAGCAGCCGGGACGGCACACCGAGGGGCGGACGTCCGAACCCGGCCAGACGGCGCGGTTCGGCTCCTCGCCGCGGGCCTCACCGGCGCGCTCGAGCAGCAGGTCGACCAGCCCGGAGACGAACTCGGGGTCGGTGCCCACCGTGGGGACCCGCACCATCCGCAGGCCCAGGTCCCGGGCGGTCTCGGCGGCCTCGGTGTCGAGGTCGTAGATGACCTCCATGTGGTCGGAGACGAAGCCGATCGGGGCCACCACGACGGCCCGCACACCCTCGGCCGCGAGCTCCTCGAGGCGGTCGTTGACGTCCGGCTCCAGCCACGGCTGGCTCGGCGGCCCGGAGCGCGAGCAGAACACCAGCTCGCCGTCGAGGTCGAGGTCGAGGGTGGCGTTGACCTCGTCGGTGACGGCCGCGCCCAGCGCGACGTGCTGGCGGCTGTAGAGGTGGCCCTCGGAGTCGCCCGGACCCGACGTCTCGTCCATGGCGGTGGGGATCGAGTGCGTGACGAAGAGCAGGCGGATGTCGGCCGCCGCCACGCCGTCGCGCACGAGACCGCGGACCGCCTCCGTGACCAGCCGGGCGTTGACGCGCGAGAAGCCCGGGTGGTTGCAGTAGGGCCGGATCTTGTCGACCGCGACGTCGATGCCCTCCTCCTGCGCCTCGGCCACGGCGCCGGCGAGGTCCTCGCGGTACTGCCGGCAGGAGGAGTAGGACGAGTAGGCGCTCGTCACGATGGTGACGAGGCGGCGCAGGCCCTGCCCGTGCGCCTCGCGCAGCGCCTCGACGGTGAAGGGCGTGAAGTTGCGGTTGCCCCAGATCAGCGGCGTGTCGATCTCGCGGCGGTCGAGCTCGGCGCGCAGCGCGGCCAGGAGGGCACGGTTCTGGTCGTTGATCGGGCTCTTCCCGCCGAACCGGTAGTAGTGCTCACCGACCTCCTCGAGCCGCTCGTCGGGGATGCCCTTGCCGGCCGTGACGGTGCGCAGGAAGGGCAGCACGTCCTCGGGCTTCTCCGGCCCGCCGAACGAGAGCAGCAGTATGCCGTCGTAGGGCTCGAGGGGGCGGTCGGCGTCAGCGGCGGGCTCGGTCACGAGAGGTCTCCGGTGCGTAGGGGCTTGGGGGCGTGGACGTCGAGGACGACAGCGGTCATCCTGATCACGAATACGAGACCGACGCACGCCCAGATGGCTGCTGCGCTCATCCGGTCGGCCTGGTGGAAGCCGACGATGGCGGCCGAGCCCAGCAGGGCGGGCAGCGCGTACATCTCGCGGCGCAGCACCTCGGGCACCTGGCCGGCGAGGACGTCACGCACGATCCCTCCGCCCACCGCGGTGATGCAGCCGACGAGGGCCGCGCCCAGCGGGTTGACCCCCGCCCCGAGGGCCTTGAGGGAGCCGCCGACCGCGAAGGTGGCCAGGCCCGCCGCGTCGAGGACGCGCACGAGCTTGGAGATGCGTTCGACGCCCGGGTGGAACACGAAGGTCACCAGCCCGGCCACCGTCGCTGCCGTCAGCAGGCGCCAGTCGGTGATGCCCACCGGCGGGATGTCGCCGATGAGAACATCGCGCAGGACACCACCGCCGAGGGCGGCCGCCGCCGCGAGCACCAGCACGCCGAAGAGGTCGAGCCGCTTCTTGACCGCCACGAGCCCACCGGTGAGGGCGAAGACGAAGACGCCCACCAGGTCGAGGGCCAGCTGGAGGGTCGGGTCGAAGGTGAGCATCTCGAGCCCAAACCTACCGCTGCGGCGTGGGCACTTTGCCCTCGCGGGGCAAGATGGGAGAGTCAGCGCTCGAGTATGACTACGTCGGGAGAGGCAATGCAGGACCTGCGTCTGATCGGTGTCCACGAGGACGGGCAGCACCTGCTGCTTGCCGACCCCGAGGGCAACCGCTACCGCGTGCCTCTCGACGAGTCCCTCCGGGCAGCAGCCCGCCAGGACCGGCCGCGGCTGGGACAGCTCCAGATCGAGATGGAAGGCGGCATGCGCCCCCGCGAAGTCCAGGCCCTGATCCGTGCCGGAGCGACCGCCCAGGAGGTCGCCGAGCGCGCCGGCTGGCCGGTCGAGAAGGTGCGCCGCTACGAGGGACCGATCCTCGCCGAGCGCGAGCACGTCGCCGGGCTGGCGCGGTCCGTGCGGCTGCGCGGCCGCGGTGGCAGCCAGGGCACCACGCCGACGCTGGCCGCCCGCGTCAGCCAGCGCCTGTCCGGCCGGGGCGTCGACCCCGCCGCGGCCGAGTGGGACTCCGCGCGCAACGAGGAGGGCGAGTGGACCGTCACGCTCACCTTCGCCGCCGGCGGTCGCCAGCGCCAGGCGCACTGGCACTTCGACGTGCCGGCCCGCACCGTCGTCGCCGCCGATGACGAGGCCCGCTGGCTGAGCGAGGAGGACCAGCCCGCCGCGGGCAGCCCGATCCCCGCGCCGCACCTCGTCGCCACGCCGGTGCGGGCGACGACCGTCTACGACGTCGAGGCCGAGGGAGGCGTGGCGGCGAGCACCCGCGCCCGCCCGACCTCCCCCGCCCCGGAGCGGCCCTCGCGCGAGGAGCCCCTCGACCTCATGACCGCCATGCGGGAGCGAGCCTCTGCCCGGGGCCGCCGATCAGGCGGCCGTCGCAAGAGCGCCCCGGCCCAGACGCCCGTCGACGAGGCCCCGCGCAGCGACGCCCTGCCGCTCGAGGACGTCGCCTACGACCCCGAGACCATGCCCCCTCCCCCGGCGGCTCGCGGCACGCACCCCGCCGATGAGGCCGACGAGACGGTCGGCGACGACGTGATGCCGGCGGCGGAGCCCGAGGTCGCCGAGGCGGAGCCGGAGACCGAGGCAGAGCCGGAGACCGAGCCCGAGGCGGAGACCGAGGCGGAGGTCGAGCCCGAGGCCGAGGCCGAGGCCGAGGCCGAGGTCAGCGAGCCCGAGGCGGAGCCTGAGCCGGAGGTGGAGGCCCACACGGAGCCGGAGGCCGAGGTCAGCGAGCCCGCCGCGGAGCCGGACGCCGAGCCCGAGACCCAGGCCGAGAGCCCAGGCCGAGCCGGAGGCTGCCCAGGAGCGTCCGAAGCCCGAGCCCGCTCGTCCGGCCCGCAAGAAGGGCCGGCCCAGCGTCCCGAGCTGGGACGACGTGGTCTTCGGCGCGCGTCCCCGCGACTGACGGGTGTGCCGGGTGGTCACCACCCGGCATACCGCCTCGCGACCCTCAGCAGGGTGGGACGGGGCAGAGGTCGAGGTCGAACGGCAGCGTGTCGGGCGAGCTCGCCGCGGCGCGGGCAGCGGCGGAGTTCATCCGGCGCATGAAGTGGCGCCGGCAGAGCACCTCGTACTCCACGAGCCCGGCCTGCCCCGGCTTGGTGTCCCCCACGACGACCTGCTCACCCTCGACGACCATGACGCCGTCGACGACGCGCGCGTTGTGCGTCGCCCGGCGGCCGCACCAGCAGAGGGCCTCGACCTGGAGCACCTGCACCCGGTCGGCGAGCTCGATCATGCGGCGCGAGCCCGGGAAGAGCTGGGTGCGGAAGTCGGCGGTGATCCCGAAGGCGAAGACGTCGACGCCCATCTCGTCGACGATGCGGGCGAGCTGCTCGACCTGCTGGGCGTGTAGAACTGCGCCTCGTCGCAGATGAGGTAGTCGATGGTGTGGCCGGTGGTGGCGAACTCGACGACCTCGTCCCAGAAGTCGAGCTCGTCGGTGACCTCACGGGCCGTGGTCGACAGGCCGAGCCGCGAGGACAGCACCGACTCCCCCATGCGGTCCATCTTCGTGAAGATCAGCCCGGCGCGTCCCCGCGCCTGGTGGTTGTGGTCCATCTGGAGGGCAAGGGTCGACTTGCCGCAGTCCATGGTCCCGGAGAAGAAGACGAGCTCAGCCACGAGGGGACAGCCTAGGCGCTGTCGCGCGCCGGGACGTGGAAGAGGGGCACTGCCGACTCCTCCTGTGTCAGCGAGCCGTGCAGCCCGAGCAGCGCCAGCAGCTGCGGCCGGGCGCGCCGGGAGTCGACGATGGCGAAGTTCTGCCGCATCGCCACGATGATGTCGCCGACGCGGGGCAGGTTCTCCTCGCGCACCGGGCCGAACCAGCCCTCCTGCACGGCCTCCTGCCTGGTGCGGATCCAGGCGCGCTCGCCCACCCGCTCCTTCCAGGTCGCCAGCACGTCCTCCGCGGCTCCGTCCTCGCAGTAGAGCTGGAGCGCCCGCGCCTCGCCGCCGACGTGGCGCACGCCGGCGGCGAGCTCGGGGTCGTGGGCGAGGTCGATGCGCAGCGCGTGGGGTGCGTCGACCATGCCGTGGTCGGCGGTGATGTAGACCGACGTGTCGGAGGGCACCGACCGCACCAGGCGGGCGAGCTCGGCGTCGATGGCCTCGAGCTCGTCGCCCCACTCCCACGACTGGCAGCCGTGCACGTGGCCGACCTTGTCGAGCTCACCCCAGTAGAGGTAGACGAGGGAGCGGCGCTCGGCGCGCAGGGCACCCAGCGTGGCGTCGACGCGGGCCGACAGCGTGTCGGCGGCCCGGAAGCGACCGCCTCGCAGGGCCGCGCGGGTCAGCCCGGACCCGTCGAAGTAGCCCGGGCCGATCGAGGTGACCGCGACCCCGTCGGCGGCGGCGCGCTCGAAGACGGTCGGCTGGGTCTGCCACGTCCGCGGGTCGGGGCCGTCCTCCCACGACAGCTCGTTGAGCAGGCGGTCCTCCCCCGGCACGAGCACCTCGTAGCCCAGCAGGCCGTGTGCCCCGGGCGGCTGACCGGTGCCGAAGGTGCCCATCGACGTCGCCGTCGTGGAGGGGAAGCCTGCCGTGATCCGGTATGCCGCGGGCAGCAGCGAGCGCAGGAACGGCGCGTGCCCGCCGCGCCGCCTGACCAGCTCGTACCCGAGCCCGTCGACCAGCACGACCACCGCGCGACGGGCCGGGCGCATGGGCACCGACCCGATGTGCTCGAGCCCGGGGACCCCCAGGCTGGTGGCGACACCGGGCAGCACCCCCGCGAGGCCGGCAGCGTCGTACCGGGGCTCGAGCAGTCCCAGGTGGGGCACGGGGCGCCTAGCGCCCGATGCTCGCCGACAGCTCGCGAGCGAAGCCCAGCGCCTGTTCGAGTGCCGCCTCGCCCTCGGCGTCGGCGCTGATGCGCAGCGAGATGTCGTCGGAGGAGATGGTGCCCTCGAAGCCGTGGTCGGCGTCGCAGCCGGGGTCGGAGCACGTCGCCGGGAGCAGGTCGACGCGGTTGACCGCCCCCCAGCCGAGGGTCAGCGTGATCTCACGGCCGAGGGAGCCGGGCCGGTAGTCCTGGGGCTTGGGCACGACGTGGGTCAGCATGACACCGCGCACGGCACTGAGCGGGACGCTCTCGGTGGTCGCCGTGGCGACCTCCTCGTGCCCGGTGCGCTCGTCGGCGTGGTCGTCGGCGTGCGCGATGACCAGCCGGGTGGCGGTCAGGGCGAGCACCGTGATGTGGCGGCGCACGACGTCGTGGTCGAACGTCGTCTCCTGGTGCACCAGGTGGGAGACCACCTCCTCGTGGCCGAGGGCGGCCTGCACGACGTCGCCGACCAGGGCCGGGTAGTAGCCGGCCCGCTCGATCGCCCGGGTGAGGTCTTCAGGCAGGGGCACGACGTGAGCCACGGCACGGTGAGGAGAGGTGGATCCCATGGGGGCCATCTTGCCCTAGGTGGGGCTCCTCCCCTACGTGAGGGAGCGCCGCCCCGGGTCCTTGCGCCGTGGCGGCGCCGCCACGGTCACCTCGGCGCCGAGCACGTCGACCCCGCCGGGGTGGGCGTTCACGGGGTTGAGGACGAGCGAGGCGACCTCGGGCAGGTTGTCGGCGAGCACCGACACCCGGGCGATGAGGTCGGACAGGGCGGCCCGGTGCACCGGCGCGGCGCCCCGGTGCCCGTGCAGCATCGGCGCGGCCTTGACCGAGGAGATCAGGTCGGAGACGTCGACGTCGGTGAGCGGCGGGATGCGGTGCCCGATGTCGCCCAGCAGCTCGGTGGGGGGCCCGGCGACGCTGAAGCTCACGACCGGGCCGAAGAGCGGGTCCTCGTCGGTGCGCACCACGCAGGGGACGCCGGGGGTGGCCATCTTCTGCACCACGAAGGTGTTGGCGGCCAGCGGCGCCAGCCGGTCGTTCAGGCCGGCGAACGCCGCCCGCACCTCCCCCGCGGAGGCGAGGTCGACGCGGATGCCGCCCATGCCGGGCTGGTGGCGCAGCAGCGGCGCGACGGACTTCACGACGACGGGGTAGCCCAGCGCGTCGGCAGCGGCCACCGCCTCGTCGACCGTGCGCACCGGGACGCTGCCCCACAGCTCGATGCCGTAGGCGGCGAGCAGCTCGGTGACCTCGTCGAGGGTGAGCTTGCGCCCCTCCGGGTGGGTCTCGAGCGCGGAGGTGACGACGCGCTCGGCGGCGGCGCGGTCGATGCCGGTGGGCAGCACGGGCACGCCGCGGTCGCGGCCGAGCCACTCGGCATACCGGGTGGCGGCGGCGAGCGCGCGGACGGCGTCCTCGGGCATCGAGTAGGCGGGTACGACCTCGCGGCGCCCCTCCGGGTCGGAGGCGTTGCCGGCGAGCCGGTCGGTGACCCCACGCATGCCGAGGAACGTTGCGAGGCAGGGCTTCTCAGACGTCAGGGCCGCTTCGCGCACCGCGGTGGCGACGTCCTCGTCGGGGGTCACGAGGGGTGGGATGAAGCAGGTCAGCACCGAGTCGACCTCGGGGTCGGCGAAGGCCTTGGCGAGCGCCTCGGAGAACTGCTCGCCCTTGGCCTCCGACGGCAGCGAGACCGGCCCGTGGGTGACGTCGAGCCCCCAGCTGACGCAGGCCTCCGCGGTGAGCGCGCCGAGGGCGTCGGAGTTGCCGACGACTGCGACGCGCCGGCCCCTCGGCAGCGGCTGGTGCACCACGAGCTGCGCGACGTCGAACATCTGGTGCACGTTCTCGACCCGGATGACACCGGCCTGGCGCAGCATGGCGTCGAAGGCCTCCGGCCGCACCCGGGTCTGCCGCGCCCGGTGGCCGGGCGGGACGCCGTAGGAGGACACCCCGGACTTCACGACGATGACGGGCTTGGTGGCTGCCAGGCGCCGCGCGATGCGGGAGAACTTGCGCGGGTTTCCCATCGACTCGAGGTAGAGCCCGACGGCGTGTGTCTGCGGGTCGTCGATCCAGTACTGCATGAGGTCGTTGCCGGAGACGTCGACCCGGTTGCCGGCCGAGGCGAAGACCGAGACGCCGAGGTTGCGGCGGGCGGCGGAGGCGAGCACGGCGATGCCGAGGGCGCCGCTCTGCGAGAACAGGCCCAGGTGCCCCGGGGGCGGCAGCTCGGGGGCCAGCGAGGCGTTGAGCCGGACGTTGCCGTCGTTGTTGATCACGCCGAAGGAGTTGGGGCCGATGACGCGCATGCCGGCGCCCCGCGCGGTGTGCAGCAGGCGGTTCTGCAGCTCCTCGCCCTCGGGACCGGCCTCGGCGAACCCGGCCGAGACGACGAGCAGCGTCTTCACCCCGGCCTCGGCGCAGTCCTCGACGACCTCGAGGACCTGGTTGGCGGGCACGGCCACCACGGCGAGGTCGACGTGGTCGGGCACCTCGCTCACCCGCGCGTGGGCGGCGAGGCCGAGCACCTCCATCGCCTCGTTGTTCACGGCGTAGACGGCGCCGTTGAAGCCGGCGCCCAGGATGTTGGCCAGGATCTGGTGGCCGATCGAGTCGGCGCGGCGGCTCGCCCCGATGACGGCGATGGTGTCGGGGAAGAGCACCGCGCGCATGCTGACCGCCTCGGCGCGGTGCTCGCGGGAGAGCCGCACCGCCTCGGAGCGCTCGGTCGGCCTGATCTCGAAGCGGATCGAGACGATGCCGTCCTCGAAGTGGCGCTCGACCTCGTAGCCGGCGTCGCTGAAGACGGAGAGCATCTTGCGGTTCTGCGGCAGCACCTCGGCGACGAACTCGGTGATGCCGGCCTCCTGCGCGATCGTCGCGAGGTGCTCGAGCATGACCGACCCCACACCGCGGCCCTGGAACTGGTCGGAGATGTTGAAGGCCACCTCCGCGCTGTTCCGGGTCACCCGGTCGTAGCGGCCGATGCCGACGATCTCGTCACGCACGGTGGCCACCAGGGCGACGCGGTCGACGTAGTCGACGTTGGTGAAGCGCTTGACGTCACGGTCGCTCAGCTGCCGCAGGGGCGCGAAGAACCGCATGTAGATCGACTCTTCCGACTGGCGCCCGTGGAAGCGGCGGATCCGGTCGGCGTCGGCCGGGGTGATCGGCCGGACGTGGGCGACGGAGCCGTCGCGGAGCACGACGTCGGCCTCCCACTGCACGGGGTAGCCAGGCGGGAGCGTGGCGACGTCCGTCATGGCGCCAAGGATGTCATGCCGGGCAGACGCGCCGGTGGAGCGCCGGTATGCCGCGCGCCCGACCCTCCGTCGTCACGCCCGGGGACCTTGGCCTCTGCCCGGCCCGTCATCGGCACCCCAGCATGGGGACGTGAGGTCGTGGGGGTCTGCCGCGGCAGCGGCTGCGCTGCTGGTGCTGGCCGCGTGCAGCGGGCAGGGGCCGGACGGCGGGGCCGGGACCTCTCCCCCGACGTCGTCCCCCGCGTCGCCCACCGCGTCGTCCACCGCAGCCTCGCCGTCGTCCACCACCAGGCCGTCGACCCCGAGCACGTCGCCGCGACCGGCGACCCCCCGCCCGACCGCGACCTCCCGCCCCACGGCCAGCCCTCGCCCGACCGCGAGCCCCCGTCCGACGTCGACCTCGTCGCTGCCCGCCTCGTTGCGGGGGCGGGTGGTGACGGCCGTGCCGACCTCCCGCCGTGTCGTCGCCCTGACCTTCGACGGCGGGGCGGGCAGCCAGGGGGCCGCGTCGATCCTGGCGACCCTGCGCGCGCACGGCGTCCCCGCGTCGTTCTTCGTGACCGGCACCTTCGCCACCGGCAACCCCGGGGTCGTCCGGCAGATGGCAGCCGTCGGGCCCGTCGGCAACCACACCTGGAGCCACCCCGACCTCACGACCCTGGGTGACAGCACCATCCGGCAACAGCTCTCCAGCACCCGCGCGGCCATCCTGGGGGCGGACGGCGGGGACCCGCGGCCGTTCTTCCGGTTCCCCTTCGGCGCCCACGACACCCGCACCCTGCGGGTCGTCAACGACGAGGGGTACGCCGCCATCGGCTGGACCACCGACTCGCTCGGGTGGAAGGGCACCTCGGGTGGCATGACCGTCGACAAGGTCGTCTCCCGCGTGCTGGCGGGGCGCACCCCCGGACAGGTGGTGCTCATGCACGTGGGCGCCAACCCCGATGACGGCAGCACCCTCGACGCCGACGCCCTGTCGCGAGTGATCGCCGGGTACCGGCAGGCGGGCTACGGCTTCACCACCCTGGAGGCCCTGCCGTGAGCGTCGCCCGGGCCACCGCGAGCCCCTGAGAGGAGAATGACGCCGTGGAGTTCAGCGAAGTGGTGCGGCGCCGGCGGATGGTCCGGCGCTTCGACCCCGACCGGCCCATCGACCACAACACCGTGCGGAAGGTCCTGGCCGCCGCGCTGCGCGCCCCGAGCGCCGGCCACACCCAGGGATGGGACTTCGTCGTCCTGGACACGCCCGAGGCACGACAGCACTTCTGGGCCGCCACGGCCGACCGCGAGCCGGACGCCTGGCTGCTCGGCGTGAGCGCGGCCCCCACCCTCATCGTCTGCTGCTCCAACCCGGAGGCCTACCTCGACCGCTACGCCGAGCCCGACAAGGGGTGGACCGACCGTGACCCGGAGCGCTGGCCGATCCCGTACTGGGACGTCGACACGGGCATGGCGGCCCTGCTGATGCTCCTGTCGGCCGTCGACCAGGGCATCGGCGCCCTCTTCTTCGGGGTGCCCGCCGGCACCCACGACGAGGTCCGGCGTGCCCTCGGCCTACCTCCGTCCCACCGCGTCGTGGGCGTGGTCGCCCTCGGCCACGAGGCGCGGCGGGTCTCCAGCCCCAGCCTCCGGCGCGGCCGGCGGACCTTCGAGCAGGCCGTGCACTGGGGCACTTACGGCGAGTCGGCTCCGGGCCTCCACGAGGCGTAGGTGAAGATGGGGTGTTCGACCCCACCCCTGCCGCAGGAGACGCACCACGCATGGCCCGCCGCACGACCGCCACCAAGGACGCCGGAGACAGCGCGGACTACGCCGAGAAGATCGTCGACATCGACGTCGAGGAGGAGATGCAGGGGGCGTTCCTCGAGTACGCCTACTCGGTCATCTACTCCCGCGCGCTGCCCGACGCCCGTGACGGCCTCAAGCCGGTGCAGCGCCGGATCCTCTACTCGATGGCCGAGATGGGCCTGCGCCCCGAGCGGGGACACGTGAAGTCCTCCCGCGTCGTCGGCGACGTCATGGGCAAGTACCACCCGCACGGTGACGGGGCGATCTACGACGCCCTGGTGCGCATGGCCCAGCCGTTCACCATGCGGCTGCCGCTGGTCGACGGCCACGGCAACTTCGGCTCCCTCGACGACGGCCCCGCGGCCAGCCGGTACACCGAGGCCCGCCTCGCGCCGGCCGCCCTGCTGATGACCGCCAGTCTCGACGAGGACACGGTCGGCTTCATCCCCAACTACGACGACCAGCTGCTCCAGCCCGAGGTGCTGCCCGCGGCCTTCCCGAACCTGCTCGTCAACGGCGCCAGCGGCATCGCCGTCGGCATGGCCACCAACATGGCCCCGCACAACCTCGTCGAGGTGATCGGCGCCGCCCGGCACCTCATCGCCAACCCCAGCTGCTCGCTCGACGACCTGATGAAGTTCGTGCCCGGCCCGGACCTGCCGCAGGGCGGCAAGATCGTCGGCCTCGACGGCATCCGCGACGCCTACCTCACCGGCCGCGGCTCCTTCCGGACCCGGGCCACCACCCGGATCGAGAAGATCACGCCCCGCAAGATGGGCATCGTCGTCACCGAGCTGCCCTACCTCGTCGGCCCCGAGAAGGTCATCGAGAAGATCAAGGACAACGTCCAGTCCAAGAAGCTCCAGGGCATCTCGGACGTCAAGGACCTCACCGACCGCAAGCACGGCCTGCGCCTGGTCATCGAGGTCAAGAACGGGTTCAACCCCGAGGCGGTCCTCGAGCAGCTGTACAAGCTGACGCCGATGGAGGACAACTTCGCCATCAACAACGTCACGCTCGTCGACGGCCAGCCCCGCACGCTGGGCCTGAAGGAGCTGCTGCGGGTCTACGTCGACTTCCGCACCGACGTGGTGCGCCGGCGCAGCGAGTTCCGCCTGGGCAAGCGCAAGGACCGCCTGCACCTCGTCGAGGGCCTGCTCATCGCGATCCTCGACATCGACGAGGTCATCCAGGTCATCCGCACCTCCGACGACGCCGGCACCGCCAAGGCCCGCCTCATCGACGTCTTCGACCTCTCCGACCCCCAGGCGACCTACATCCTCGACCTGCAGCTGCGCCGCCTGACCAAGTTCTCGCGCATCGAGCTCGAGAACGAGAAGAGCGAGCTCGAGCGCCAGATCGAGGAGCTCGAGGCGATCCTCGGCGACGAGAAGCTGCTCCTGAAGATGGTCTCGAGCGAGCTGGCCGACGTGGCCAAGGCCCACGGCACGCCGCGCCGCACCGTGCTGCTCGAGTCGGCCGGCAGCCCGGTCAGCGCCGCCACCCCGCTCGAGGTGGCCGACGACCCGTGCTGGGTGCTGCTGTCCTCCACCGGCCTCATGGCGCGCACCACCAGCGCCGACCCCATCCCCGCCGAGGGCAGCCGGAGCAAGCACGACGTCATCGTCGGCGCCGTGCGCACCACCGCCCGCGGCGAGGTCGGCCTCGTCACCTCCCGCGGCCGGCTGGTGCGCCTCTCCGCGCTCGAGCTGCCGACCCTGCCGCCCACCAACGGCTCCCCCAGCCTCTCCGGCGGGGCGCCGCTGGCCGCCTACGTCGACCTGCCCGCCGGCGAGGAGCCGCTCACGATCGTCTCCCTCGACCCCGACGCGGGCGGGTTCGCCCTCGGCACGGCCGCGGGCGTCGTCAAGCGGGTCACCGCCGACTACCCGGGGCGCACCGACTTCGAGGTCATCTCGCTCAAGGACGGCGACAGCGTGGTCGGCGCGGTCCAGCTGCGCACCGGCAGCGCAGATCCCGTCGAGGACCTCGTCTTCATCACCAGCGACGCCCAGCTGCTGCGGTTCCCCGCCGGCGCCGTCCGGCCACAGGGCCGCGCCGGCGGCGGCATCGCCGGCATCAAGCTGGCCGCGGGCCAGCGCGTGGCCTTCTTCGGCGCGGTCGACCCCGGCGCCGACGCCGTCGTCGTCACCTCCTCCGGCTCCTCCGGGGCGCTGCCGGGCACCGAGGCCGGCTCGCTCAAGGTGACGCCGTATGCCGAGTACCCCACCAAGGGCCGCGCCACCAGCGGGGTGCGCTGCCACCGCTTCCTCAAGGGCGAGGACACCCTCGTGCTCGCCTGGGCCGGCGCGACGCCGGCCCGCGCCGCCGGAGCCAACGGGGTGGCCCTCGAGCTCCCGGCACCGACCGGCAGGCGCGACGGCTCCGGCATCCCGGCAGCGGCTGCCATCGCCCGGATCGCCGGCCCGGTGCCCGAGGCGTGACCCTGCCGACCGACGGGGTCACGGCAGGGCACGGCACCAGCGCCCCTGACGCGTGCTCCGTCGGCTTCGACCGCTCGGCGCTGAGCGCCTTCGGCACCGCGGCGCGGGCGGGGTTCTGGCTGGCACTGGAACAGGAAGGCCCGTGGGGCCGGGTGGCGGCGACCGAGTCCCACCTGCCGCCGGAGACCGGCCGGTGGCTCGACGAGCAGTGCGCTGAGCGCGGTGGCCGCCTGCTGCTCCTGCGGCGACCGGGGCGCCACCCGGACCCGCACGGCACGGCCGGCCGCACGGCATACCTCGCCTTCTCCGGGGAGGATCCATGGCTGCTGGTGGTCCACGACGCGGGCCTCGACGCCCTGCGCGGCGTCGACCTCGATGCCCTGGCGCGCGGGGACCGGGCCGCGGTGCTGGCCAGCCTCCCTGCGGCGCAGCCCGCCGAACCGGTGCTCCTGGTCTGCACGAACGGCCGACGAGACGTGTGCTGCGCCCTGCGTGGTCGACCGGTGGCCCTGGAGGCCGCGGGGCTCGCGCCGGGGCGGGTCTGGGAGAGCTCGCACACCGGGGGGCACCGGTTCGCCCCCACCGCGGTGCTCCTGCCGCACGGAGTCGCGCTGGCGCGGCTCGACGGGACCCGCTGCGCCGACGTGCTGGCCGCGGCCGACGAGGGGCGGCTACCCGTGTGGGCGCTGGGCCCACGGCACGACCGGGGACGCAGCGCCCTGACCGGCCCGGCCCAGGCCGCCGAGTCCCACGTCCGTCACCGTGCCGGGGAGACCTCGCTCACTGCGCTGTCGACCCGCCCGCTCGCCGACGGCGGCGGCGGCGCCGACGAGGGTCGCGGAGAGCGCTGGGAGGTGAGCCACACCGACGGTCGGAGGTGGGTCGTCGGCGTGGAACGCGGGCCGGCGGGCGCCGTGCTCCCCGAATCATGCGGAAAGCCCGCAATACCGGCTCAGGAGTGGCATCTGAGCCTGTTGTGACGGCACCCGTTACAACAACGTTATGGAAGAGCCGCTTTCCACGGATTGCGGCCCCGTGGTGAAAGCGTTTTTATGGGCTCGGTTCACCTCAGTGCCGAGGCCATCCCGCCTCGGCCTGTCCGGGACAATATGGAGGCGGGACATGGCTCATCGCAGCACCACGCGCCGCGCACTCACCGCACTGGTGGGGGTCGCGGCGCTTTCGTTCACGGCCGCTTGTGGCGGTGACGACAACTCCGGCAGCTCAGGTCAGTCGCAGGCGGGCGCCGATGCCCGCGGCCCGATCACGTTCGTGACGGGCAAGGACAACAGCGGCGTCTGGGCCCCGACCATCGAGAAGTGGAACAAGGCCCACCCGAACGAGAAGGTCACGCTCAAGGAGCAGTCCGACAACGCCGACCAGCAGCACGACGACATCGTGCAGCACATGCAGGCCAAGGACGCCAGCTACGACATCGTGACGGTCGACGTCATCTGGACGCCGGAGTTCGCCGCCAAGGGGTGGCTGGTCCCGCTCGAGGGGAAGTTCGCCCTCGACACCGGCAAGCTGCTGAAGGCACCGGTCGAGGCCGCGACCTACAACGGCAAGCTCTACGCCGCCCCGTTCGCCAGCGACGGCGCGATGCTCTACTACCGCAAGGACCTCGTCCCCAACCCGCCGAAGACGCTGGACGAGATGTGGTCGATGTGTGACATCGCCAAGAAGAACGGCATGGACTGTTTCGCCGGCCAGTACGCCAAGTACGAGGGCCTGACCTGCAACGCCACCGAGGCGATCAACACCTACGGCGGCAAGGTCGTCGACGACCAGGGCAAGGCCGCCGTCGACAGCCCTGAGTCGCGCAAGGGCCTGCAGATGCTCGCCGACCAGTACAAGAACGGCAACATCCCCAACCAGGCGATCACCTACCAGGAGGAGCAGGGCCGCCAGTCCTTCCAGGCGGGCAAGCTGCTGTTCCACCGCAACTGGCCGTACGTCTACAGCCTGGCCAGCACCGAGGCCTCCTCGAAGATCAAGGGCAAGTTCGCGGTCGCCCCGCTCCCGGGTGTCGACGGGCCGGGCGCCTCGACCCTCGGTGGCCACAGCGAGGCCATCAGCGTCTTCTCGAAGTACAAGGCGACGGCGTTCGACTTCCTCAAGTTCATCGAGGAGGACGAGCAGCAGAAGTTCTTCATGGAGAAGGGCTCGCTCGCCCCGGTCGTCGAGTCGATCTACACCGACCCCGAGCTGGTGAAGAAGGCTCCGTACCTGCCGACGCTGCTGACCTCGATCCAGAACGCGGTCCCGCGTCCGGTCACCCCGTTCTACCCGTCCGTCACCAAGGCGATCCAGGACAACTCCTACGCCGCCATGAAGGGCGAGAAGACCGTGGACCAGGCCGTCAAGGACATGCAGAGCGCCATCCAGTCCGCCTCGCAGGGCTGAGCCGCACGGCAACAGGTGTTGGGGGTTGTGGCACTGCCACAACCCCCAACGCCCCTCCCCGCTCGTCATGACCGCATCGCCGGCCGAACCCAGGAGGCGTGAATGAGCACCGCCACCCAGACCACACCCACGCAGTCCCGCAAGAGGTCCCCCAAGAGTCTCAACGCCGGCCAGGGCCGCCGGGGCGTGCTGCTCGTGGCGCCCACGCTCGTGCTGCTGGCCGTCGTCATCCTGTACCCGCTCGTGCGGGCCGTCATCATGTCCTTCCAGAAGGACTCCGGCCTCGACCCGGCCACCGGCATGTTCTCCGAGGGCGGTTTCGCAGGCCTCAGCAACTACCGGCACTGGCTCCTGCAGGAGTGCGCGGCCGCCGGCGGCGCCACCCAGCCCTGCCCGCCAGGCACGCTGGGCTCGCAGTTCTACGACGCCGTCTTCGTCACCCTGTTCTTCACCGTCGCCACGGTGGTCTTCGAGATCGGCCTCGGCCTGTGGTTCGCGACCATCATGAACCGCACGTTCAAGGGCCGCGGCCTGGTGCGCGCGGCGATCCTCATCCCGTGGGCCATCCCGACGGCCGTCACCGCCAAGCTCTGGTTCTTCATCTTCGCCTACGAGGGAATCGCCAACAAGCTGCTCGGAGGCCTCGGCGTCGACCCGCTGCTGTGGACCGGCGACCAGTGGCCGGCCCGCTTCGCGGTCATCATCGCCGACGTCTGGAAGACCACCCCCTTCATGGCGCTGCTCATCCTGGCCGGCCTGCAGCTCATCAGCTCCGACGTCTACGAGGCGGCGCAGATCGACGGCGCATCCAAGTGGCAGACCTTCACGCGCATCACGCTGCCGCTGATCAAGGTGCCCCTCATGGTGGCAATCCTGTTCCGCACCCTCGACGTCCTGCGCATCTACGACCTGCCCGCCATCCTCACCAACGGTGGTGGCGGCAGTGGCCACGCCACGACCACCTTGTCGATCCTCGTCATCAACCAGATCCGGGCCGGCTTCAACAGTGCCTCGGCGCTGTCGACCCTGGTCTTCCTGCTCATCGCCTTCGTGGCGTTCATCTTCGTGCGGTTCCTCGGGGCCGACGTCGTCCAGCGTCCGCCGGGCAAGCAGGCCAAGCGCCGCTGGTTCCGCCGCGAGCCCGTCACGGCAGAAGGGAAGTGACCATGTCCACCGAGGCACTGCCCGCCACCACGGCCGCAGCCGAGGGCACCACCCACCACTACCACCACAAGAGCCAGCGGTGGCAGAACACGCGCGGCTACCTCGGCCTCGCCCTGATCATCATCTGGGGGCTCGCGCCGTTCTACTGGATGGTGGTCACGGCCTTCCGCGACGTCGACTACACGTTCGACACCACGCCGTGGCCGACGCACGTCACGATGGAGAACTTCCAGGCGGCGTTCTCGACCGAGACGGGCAACCACTTCGGCCGGGCCCTGGTCAACAGCGTGATCATCGGCGTCTCGGTCACGGCGATCGCCATGCTCGTCGGCGTCTTCGCCGCCTACGCGCTCGCCCGGCTGAACTTCCCCGGCAAGTTCCTCATCCTCGGCGTCATCCTCGGCGCCTCGATGTTCCCCGGCGTCGCGCTGGTGTCCCCCTTGTTCCAGCTGTTCTCCAACATCGGCTGGCTCAACGGCGCCAACTACCAGGCCCTGATCATCCCCAACATCTCGTTCGTCCTGCCGCTCACGGTCTACACCCTGACGGCGTTCTTCAGCGAGATGCCGTGGGAGCTCGAGGAGTCCGCCCGCATGGACGGCTGCACACAGGGACAGGCGTTCCGCAAGATCATGCTGCCCCTCGCCGCACCCGGCCTGTTCACCACCGCGATCCTGGCCTTCATCAGCTCCTGGAACGAGTACCTGCTCTCGCAGCAGTTCTCCACCGCGGTCACCCAACCCGTCACCGTCGCGATTGCCCAGTTCACCGGCGCGCTGCCGCGGCAGGAGCCGTACACCACGGTCATGGCGGCCGGCACGATCGTCACCGTGCCGCTCATCATCATGGTGCTGCTCTTCCAGCGGGCCATCGTCTCCGGCCTGACGGCGGGCGGGGTGAAGGGCTAGCGGTCCCGCCGCCGGCCCACCCACCATGCCGCTGTTCAATCCCGGCACCGGCACCGGAGGCCCGCGCGCGAGGGCGCAGCGACTGGAGGTGCTCCTCGGCATCCTCGGGTTCTTCGCCTTCATGGCCCTGGTCCAGACGGTCGTCCTCGAGGTCCGCGGGGACCCGGCAGGCTTCTCTGCCGCGGTCCTCGCGGTGCTCGTCCTCGCCGTCTGGCTGGTCTGGCGCGCTCGGCGCAACACCGGCGTCTAGAGCCATCCGATGAGCACCATCAGTGATGTCGCCAAGGCCGCCGGGGTGTCCGTGGCGACGGTCTCGCGGGCCCTGCGTGGGCTCGACCGCGTCAACCCGGAGACCCGCGCGAAGGTGCTGCAGGTCGCCGAGCAGCTCCAGTACGTCGCCTCCCCCACCGCAGCCAGCCTCGCCTCGGGCCGGACCAGGGTGGTCGGCGTGGTCGCCCCCTTCCTCACCCGCTGGTTCTTCGCCACCCTCGTCAGCGGCATCGAGAAGAGCCTGCGCGACCACGGCCACCACGTGCTGCTGTTCGACCTCGAGGCCGAGACCTTCGACCGTCGTATGCGGCTCACCCAGAGCATGCTGTGGAAGCGGGTCGACGGGGTCATCGTGCTCAACATCCCCCTGGACGACGCCGAGCACGCCCTCATCGAACGCCTGGGCCTGCCGGTGGTCACGGTGGGCAACAGGGTCGACAGCTGGCCCTGCGTGCGGATCGACGACAGCGCGGCCATGCTCCTGGCGGCCCAGCACGTCATCGACCTCGGCCACACCGACATCGCCTATGTCGGCGTGGTGCCGAGCAGCAGCGACCACCTGCAGACACCCCTGGAGCGCCGCGCGGCCTTCCTCGCCACCCTCGGGGCCGCCGGCCTGTCCTGCCCCCCGGAGTGGCTCGTCGGGTCGGACTGGACGGCGTCGGGTGCGGCAGCCGACGTCGTGCCGGTGCTGACCGGCCCGCGCCGGCCCACCGCGGTCGTCGCCGCCTCCGACGAGATGGCCATCGGCGTCATGTGCGCGGCCCGGCGGCTGGGCATCGACGTGCCCGGCGAGCTGTCGGTGGTGGGCATCGACGACCACACGTTCGCCGACGTCATGGACCTGACGACCGTGCGGCAGAACGTCGACGAGCAGGGCCGGCAGGCCGGCGAGATCCTCATGCGCGAGATCGTCGGCGGCGCCACCCCACCGCCGGCCGAGACGGTGCTGCCGGTCGAGCTGGTGGTGCGCAGCTCGACTGCCGCCCCGTGCCGGTGAGCCGCGCTCCCGGCGCGTCCTAGAGCCTCAGCAGCACGCCCTCGCCGGGCTGCAGCACGAGGTCGGCCAGGCGGACCTGCTCCCCTGCGCGGTCCCCGCCGCCACCACTGCCCCCGCCGCCACCGTCGCCCCCGCCGTCACCGCCGTCCCCGCCGTCCGAGGGCCATCCGGGCGTGGTGCGCAGCAGCACCTGCCCCGTCTCCGGGAGCCCCGGCTCGAGAGCGGGTCGACACTCCCCCGCGGCGAAGCTGACCAGGGCGAGGTACCGCTCGCCGTCACCCTCGCCGTCACCCTGTCCACCGCCCTCACCGTCGTCCTCGCGCAGCCAGGCAAGCACGTCGGGTCCGGCCTCGACCGTGCGCTGCGAGCCGGAGACCAGGGCCGGTGTGCGCAGGCGCAGGGCGGCGATCCGCCGGGTCAGGTGCAGGGTCGAGGCCGGGTCGTCCTCCTGCGCGGCGACGCACAGCTGCTCGGCCTCGTCGACCAGGGGCAGCCAGGGTGAGCCGGTGGTGAAGCCTGCTCCCGGACCGGCCTGCGAGGGCCGCTCCCAGGGGATCGGCGCGCGCTCCGGGTCGCGGCCGTCGACGTCGACGACGCGTTCCGGGGGCACGACGGCGTCGGGCAGGCCGAGCTCCTGGCCCTGGTAGAGGAACGGCGTGCCCCGCAGCAGGTGGACCAGGAAGAGCACCCCCCTGGCCCGGGCCCGCCCCAGCCCGCCGTCGTCGAACCGTGACGCCACCCGCGGCAGGTCGTGGTTCTCGAGGAACCAGCACGGCCACAGCCCGGGCACCGACTCGGCCTCGGCCTCGACGCGGTCGATGAACTCGCGGTAGCGCCCGGCGTCCCACGGCAGCTCCACGAACTCGAAGTTGTGGGCGAGGTGCATCCCGGTGCCGGTGAGGAACGTGGCGAACCGAGGCAGGTCCCGCGCCCACAGCTCGCCGACCATCATCCGGTCGGGGTACTCGTCGACGCACCTGCCGGAGCCGGGCCAGCCGGTCGTGGATGGTCTCCCAGTCCTCGTGGTGGGGCACGGCCGCCGCGCGGGTGTCACGGAGCAGCGGGTCCTTGGCGACCTTGATGATCGCGTCGAGGCGCAGCCCGTCGACGCCGCGACCGAGCCAGAACCGCACCGTGTCGTGCATGGCCGCCTCGACCTCGGGGTTGTCCCAGTTGAGGTCGGGCTGCTGGGGAGCGAAGGAGTGCAGGTAGTACTGCCCGGTTCCCTCGTCGAGCGTCCAGGCCGGGCCGACCGCACGGAAGGCCGAGGTCCAGTCGTTCGGCGGGCCGCCGCCTGGCGCGGGGTCGGCCCAGACGTACCAGTCGCGCTTCGGGTTGTCGCGGCTCGAGCGCGACTCCCTGAACCACGGGTGCTCCTCCGAGGTGTGGTTGGCGACCCAGTCGAGCACCACCCGCAGGCCCCGCTCGTGCGCGTCGTGCACCAGCGCGTCGAAGCCCTCGAGCGAGCCGAAGACCGGGTCGATGTCGCAGTAGTCGCTGACGTCGTAGCCGAAGTCGGCCATCGGCGAGGGGAACACCGGCGAGAGCCAGATCGCCTCGGCGCCCAGGCTCGCGATGTGGTCGAGGTGTCGCCTCAGGCCGTCGAGGTCACCGACGCCGTCGCCGTCCGAGTCGGCGAACGACCGCGGGTAGACCTGGTAGGTCGCCCCGCGCCGCCACCACGGCTGGTCGGCGCCCCGCACCTAGTTGACGCCGCCTTCGCGCTCGCCGATGTCCTCCGGGTGGCGCATGTAGGTCTTCTTCGAGCGCAGCGCCCTGTTGGCGAACCAGGTGAGCGCCCACAGCACGACGCCGAGCAGCAGCAGCCACCCGGCGATCTCGTACTGCACGGTGTCGCGGCCGGTGAACGGCGTGACGAAGAACGCGCAGAGCAGGGCACCCAGCACCGGGAGCACCGTCGGGGCGACGAAGTGCGGGGTGTCCTTGACGTCCTTGCGCAGCACGAGGACGCAGATGTTGACGATGCTGAACACCGCGAGCAGGAGCAGCGACGTGGTGCCACCGAGGGTCTCGGTGGCCGACGTGCTCGCGCCCGAGACGTAGAAGATCAGGCCGAAGGCGAGCAGCGTGGTGAAGCCGATGGCGGCCCAGGGCGTCTGGCGGGTGGGGTGCACCTTGCCGAGCAGCGGTGGCAGCACCTCCTGGCGGGCCATCCCGTAGAGCAGCCGGCTGGCCATGAGCATGTTGATCAGCGCCGAGTTCGCCACCGCGAACATGGAGATGAAGGGCAGCAGGGTGTCGATCGGCACCGACGGCGCCGCGGTCTCGACCACGGTCACCAGCGGCGTCTCGCTCTTGCCCAGCTCACCGACCGGCACGATGGCCACCGAGAACAGCGCGATGAGGATGTAGATCACGCCGGTGACGCCGATGCCGGTGATCATCATCTTCGGGAAGGTCCGCACCGGGTCGTGGGTCTCCTCGGCCATGTTGACCGAGTCCTCGAAGCCCACCATCGCGAAGAACGCCAGCGCGGTCGCGGCCGTCACGGCCAGGAACGCGCTCTTGTCGTTCGGGCTCTCGAACACCATCGTCCGCGAGAAGTCCGTCTTCCCCGCCGTCAGCGCGAAGAAGCCGACCATGATCACCAGCAGCAGGCCGGACAGCTCCACGAGGGTGAGCACGATGTTGGCCTTGACGCTCTCGGCCACGCCGCGCAGGTTGACCAGCGCCACCACCGCCATGAACGCCAGGGCCAGCACCATGATCAGCGAGGTGTTGTCGCTGTCGAGGCCGAACCCCTTGGCCAGGTTGGACGCGAAGGCCCTCGACGCCGTCGACGCGCTCGTGATGCCCGAGCACATGACCGTGAACGCCACGATGAACGTCAGGAAGTGCACCCCGAAGGCCTTGTGCGTGTAGAGCGCCGCACCCGCCGCCTGCGGGTACTTGGTCACCAGCTCCAGGTAGGAGAAGGCGGTGATCATCGCGATGCCGAACGCGACGAGGAACGGCACCCAGGCCGCGCCGCCGACCTGCGCCGCCACCTTCCCGGTGAGCGCGTAGACGCCCGTTCCGAGGATGTCCCCCACGATGAAGAGGAGCAGGAGCTTGGGTCCCATGACCCGTCTCAGCTCGGTCTGCTCCTCGCCGGTGTCGACCTGCGTCGTCGAGCTCATGGGGTGCCTCCTCGGGGGCGGGGGTGGCTTTGTCGCGCACCACAGTGACGCACAACCCGCCGGACGGCAACGGCTGCGACAACAGCACGTGAGCACCGGAAAGGGCCGGTATGCCGCGTGGTCGCCCACACGGCATACCGGCCCTCCGATGTGGTCGCCGGAAGGGCGGTGTCAGGCGTCGATGCGCTCGCGGTCGAGGGCTGCGGCCGACTCGACGATGAAGTCCTTGCGCGGGCCCACGTCGTTGCCCATGAGGAGGTCGAACATGCGCTCGGCCAGCTCGGCGTCCTTGAGGGTGACCCGGCGCAGCGTGCGGTGGCGCGGGTCCATGGTCGTCTCGGCGAGCTGGTCGGCGTCCATCTCGCCGAGGCCCTTGTAGCGCTGCAGGGGCTGCTTGATGTTCTTGCCGCGCTTGTTCAGGGAGGCGACCGTCTTGCGCATCTCGCCCTCGGAGTAGGTGTAGATGAGCTCGTTCTTCTTGGCCCCGGGGTTGACCACCTCGATGCGGTGCAGCGGCGGCACCGCGGCATACACCCGGCCGGCCTCGACCAGCGGGCGCATGTAGCGGAAGAACAGCGTGAGCAGGAGCGTGCGGATGTGGGCGCCGTCGACGTCGGCGTCGGTCATGATGATGACCTTGCCGTAGCGGGCGGCGTCGAGGTCGAACGAGCGGCCCGAGCCGGCGCCGATGACCTGGATGATCGCGGCGCACTCGGCGTTCTTGAGCATGTCCGTGACCGAGGCCTTCTGGACGTTGAGGATCTTGCCGCGGATCGGCAGCAGCGCCTGGTGGTCGCTGGAGCGGGCCAGCTTGGCGGTGCCGAGCGCGCTGTCGCCCTCGACGATGAACAGCTCGGACTTCTCGACGTCGGTGCTGCGGCAGTCGGCCAGCTTCGCCGGCAGCGACGAGCTCTCGAGGGCGTTCTTGCGGCGCTGGGTCTCCTTGTGCAGCCGCGCGCTGATGCGCGACTTCATCTCGGCGACGACCTTCTCGAGCAGCAGCGCGGCCTGCGCCTTCTCGCCCCGCTTGGTCGAGGTGAGCAGCGCGGTGAGCTCGGTCTCGACGACCTTCGCGACGATGGCGCGCACGGCGTTGGTGCCGAGCACCTCCTTGGTCTGGCCCTCGAACTGCGGCTCGGCCAGGCGCACCGTCACCACCGCGGTGAGGCCGGCGAGGACGTCGTCCTTCTCGGGCTTGTCGCCACCGACCTTGAGGCGGCGGGAGTTGACCTCGAGCTGCTTGCGGAAGACCTTGAGCAGGGCCTGCTCGAACCCGGTGACGTGGGTGCCGCCCTTGGGGGTGGCGATGATGTTGACGAACGAGCTGAGCTTGGCTTCGTAGCCGGTGCCCCAGCGGACCGCGATGTCGACGCCGCACTCGCGCTCGACCTCGGTCGGCGTCATGTGGCCCTTGGCGTCGAGGACCGGCACGGTCTCGGTGAAGGTGCCCGTGCCCTGCAGCCGCCAGACGTCGGTGACCGGCGGGTCGCTGGCGAGGAACTCGGCGAACTCGCTGATGCCGCCGTCGTGGACGAAGGTCTCCTCGTGGGGCCCCGCCTCGCCCGGGGTGCCGGGCAGGCCGCGCTCGTCGCGGATCACCAGGGTCAGGCCGGGCACCAGGAAGGAGGTCTGCCGGGCGCGGGAGAGCAGCTGGTCGTAGTCGAAACGGGCGTCCTTGAGGAAGATCTGGTGGTCGGCCCAGTAGCGCACCCGGGTGCCGGTGACACCCCGCTTCGCCTTGCCCACCACTGCGAGCTCGCTGGAGCGCTCGTACGGGGTGAACTCGTGGTCGGGCGCCTTGTCGGCCGTCGCGACGTCGGGGAAGTAACCCGGCTCGCCCCGCCGGAAGCTCATCGCGTAGGTCTTGCCACCGCGGTCGACCTCGACGTCGAGGCGCGACGACAGCGCGTTGACGACGGAGGCGCCGACGCCGTGCAGACCGCCGGAGGCGGTGTAGGAGCCGCCGCCGAACTTGCCGCCCGCGTGCAGCTTGGTGAAGACGACCTCGACACCGGTCAGGCCGGTGCGGGGCTCGATGTCGACCGGGATGCCACGGCCGTTGTCACGGACCTCGACCGAGCCGTCCCGGTAGAGGATCACGTCGATGTGGTCGCACTCACCGGCCAGCGCCTCGTCGACCGCGTTGTCGATGATCTCCCACAGGCAGTGCATGAGGCCGCGGCTGTCGGTCGAGCCGATGTACATGCCGGGGCGCTTGCGCACGGCCTCGAGACCCTCGAGGACCTGCAGGTGGTGGGCGCTGTAGTCCGACGAGGACTTGCTCGTCGCGGCCTTCTTCGCGGTGGTGGCGGTGGCGGTGGCCACGGTGGTCCCTTCTCCTCACGAACTGCGGCGGCCCGCGCACTCGTCGCCGGCCGGTGGAGGCAGGCTATCCCGACGTACGGACGTCCCCCACCTCCGCCACGCGGCATACCCGGAAGGGGCCGTTGGGCCCCACCAAACCGGGCCGGTGGACAGCACCGAACACCTCGTGCGACCGGACAGGATGGGTCGTGGGAGGTGGTGTGGACCACTCGCCCGGTGCTCCATCGCCTGTTCGGACGGGTCCGCTCGACCGAACGGGCGCGACATGACGCGGACCACATGGCGGGCCAATGCGGAGTGGGAAGGATTGTCCATGCTTGACTGTTACATCCATCGCCGGGACGGAAGAGGGCTCGCGAAGAGCGCAACCCCGCCCCGTCGAAGGACGTCAACAGAAGTACACGGGTCCGCGCCGAGAACCACAGCGGTCCCACTGACGAGAGAAGGCTGACGTGACCACTGCACTGGCACCCTCCCTGACCGCGGCAGACCGCTGCGACCGCTGCGGCGCCCAGGCCTACGTGCGCGCCCGCCTCTACAGCGGTGGCGAGCTGTTGTTCTGCGCCCACCACGCCCGGGAGCACCTCCCCAAGCTGCGCGAGCACGCCGAGATCCACGACGAGACCGACCGGCTCACCGAGACCCCGGTCTCCGCCCCGGTCGACGAGCGCTGACACGCACCGAGCGACTCGGGTGACCGGCGGCTGAAGCTCCACCCCACAGACCGCCACCACAGACGACACCGCCACCACCACAGACCACACACAGGACGAGCCCACCACCCGTGACGGAGATCTGGGTCCCAGCGATCCTCATCCTCATCGGCTTGGTGGGCATCGTCGTGCCCGTGCTCCCCGGCCTCATCCTGGTCCTCGGCGCGGTGCTCCTGTGGGCCTGGCAGGTCTCCACCCCGCTGTCCTGGTGGGTGTTCGCGGCCTCTGCGGCCCTGTATGCCGCGGGCGTGGCCCTGCAGTACCTCGTCCCCGGGCGCCGGATGAAGCGCGCCGGCGTGCGCACCTCCACCTTGGCGCTGGGGGTGGTGCTCGGCGTCGTGGGGTTCTTCGTCATCCCCGTCGTGGGCGCCCCGGTGGGCTTCGTCCTCGGGATCTACCTCGTCGAGCACGGCCGGTCCCGCGACGCGCGGGCGGCCTGGAACGCGACGAAGACCGCCCTCACGGCGGTCTTCCTCAGCGTTGGCATCGAGCTGCTGGCCGGCCTCGCCATCACCACGACCTGGGTGGTCGGGGTGCTGGCCAGCCGCTGACGTGCCGGTCCTGACGTACCGGTCCTGACGTGCCCAGCCTGACGAGCCCAGCCTGACGAGCTTCTAGTAGCCGTCTCCGCGGCGGCGGTCCCAGCGGTGCTCGAGCCGCTGCATGAACGACCCATGGCCACTCGAGCCCCGAGAGCCGCGGTTCGCCGGTCCCCGCGCGGCCTTCATGCTGCCGCTGCGGCCCTTGGCCCGGCGGACGCTGCCGTCGGGCTGTACGGCCCCGAGGGCGATCTTGGCCCGGCGCGGCGGCGTGAGGGCGAAGACGACAGCGGCGACCATGACCGCGAAACCGGCGGCGCCGACCCACATGGTCGTGCTGACGCCGACGAGCACGAGCGCGAGTCCCGCGAGGACCCCGACACCACCGATGATCATCCGGCGGCGGGCAGCGGCCCGCGCCCCGGCGCCCTGCATCTGCGAGGCGAACTTGGGATCCTCGGCGTACAGCGCCTGCTCCATCTGCTCAAGCAGCTGCTGTTCGTGCTCTGACAGCGGCACGGTGACCTCCCGGTGTTGCCTGCGATGCCATCGTCTCTAACGCACGAGCGGGCCGGATCGTCCCCTGCGGATGAACCGCCGTCGTTGCCGGTCAGCAGCCTGCGTTGGGTTCAGGATAGGTCGCCCCGCTGAGATCGGAAACCGGTATGGCCATCCTCGATCAGGCTTGCCGGACGCACGCTTCCGGCACCGAATCTGGCGCTCGCCCGGTCGACGGCGCGGTCGGCCTCGCGCCACCCGTGGTCCGGCTCGTCGAGCAGGCCCTGGATGGGTGCGCCGCCGGCGTCGACGAGCTGCTCCATCCGCACACCGACCAGCCGGAGGCGGGCCCGCTGGAGGCCGAGGGCGTCGTAGAGGTCGCGCGCCGTCTCGTAGATGTCTCGGCTCACGTCGGTGGGGTCGCGCAGGGTCCTGGACCGGGTGATGGTCGTGAAGTCGGAGAAGCGCACCTTGATCGAGACGGTGCGGCCCATCAGTCCCGCGGCACGCACCCTCGCCGCGGTGCGGTCGCTCAGCTTGAGCAGCTGGCGGTGGATGTAGGCGGGGTCGTCGACGTCGTGGGCGAAGGTCTCGTCCGAGCCGATGCTCCGCTCCCGCCGCACCGGCTCGACGCCGCGGGGGTCGCGGCCCCAGGCCAGGTCGTGCAGGTGGGCACCGGCCGCCTCCCCCATCGCCCGCTTGAGGGTCGCCACAGGGGTGTGCGCGATGTCGGCGACGGTGCGCAGCCCGAGCCGCAGCAGCGCCTCCTCGGTGCGGTCGCCGACGCCCCACAGGGCGCCGACGGGCAGCTGCTGGACGAAGCTGACGACCTCGGCCCGGGGCACGACCACCATGCCGTCGGGCTTGGCGAGGCCGGACGCGAGCTTGGCGACGAACTTGCTCGGGGCCACCCCGACCGAGCAGGTGATGCCCTGCTCGTCGGCGACGGTGTCGCGGATGAGCTGCCCGATCGTCGCCGGGGAGCCGAGCCGGCGCACCGCCCCCGCCACGTCGAGGAACGCCTCGTCGAGCGACAGCGGTTCGACCGCGGGTGTGATGGAGGCGAAGGTGGCCATGACCGCGTCGGAGATCCGGCTGTAGAGGCGGTGGTCCGGCGGGAGCACGGTGGCCTGCGGGCAGAGCCGGCGGGCCCGGGCCATCGGCATGGCGGAGGTGACACCGAACCGGCGCGCCTCGTAGGTGGCCGAGAGCACCACGCCGCGGTTGCCCCCGCCGATGATCACCGGCGTGCCGACGAGGTCGGGGTGGCTGAGCAGGGTCGCGGACGCGTAGAAGGCGTCCATGTCGACGTGCAGGACGGTGCAGCCGGTGTCGTCCGGCGGGGTGTCCGAGGTGCGCTCGGGCAGCGCGAACTGCCGGCGGCTCACCGGGGGCCTCCCCCGGCGGCCGAGGCGCTCACCGAACCGCCGCCGCGGTGGTCAGTCGCGGCTGGCGAGGATGTGCAGGGAGGCACCGAGCTGTCCGAGAAAGCCGAAGTCGGGGTGTCGGCTGGCCTCCTGCTCGAGCCGCAGCAGGGCCAGGCGGTCGGCCTCGGAGTCGACCAGGGCCGACGGGACGAGGTCGCTGAAGAGGCGCACACCGTGGGAGTCCCGCACCGTGAAGCCGGCGGCGGTGACCATCGCGGTGAGGGCCTGCGCGTCGAACCGCCGGGGCAGCGGGTCGCCGGCGCCCCACCGTCCGTCGTCGCTGGTGAGGGCGGCGTGGGCCTGGGCGAACTGCCCGGCCAGCACGCGGGCGAGCACGGCCGCGAGCCGCTGGGCCGCGACCAGGCTGAGGTGGCCGCCGGGCGCCACGACCGACGCGAGCGAGGACAGGGTGGCCTTGGGGTCGTCGACGACCTCGAGGGTGCCGTGGCAGCAGACGAGGTCGACGGGCTCGCCGCCGAGGAGGTCGCCGAGGGTGTCGGCGTCGCCCTGGAGGGCCGTGATCCGCTCGGCGACGCCGGCCTCGGCACTGCGCCGGGAGAGCGAGGCGAGGGCGTCGGGGCTGGGGTCGACGACGGTGACGTGGTGGCCGTGCTCGGCCAGCGGCACGGCGAGGCCGCCGGTGCCACCGCCGAGGTCGAGCACGCGCAGCGGCCGGCCGAGGTCGGCCTCCCGGCGGGTGACGAGGTCGAGCACGGAGGACCACACGGCAGAGGTGCGCAGCGAGGTCTCGACACTGCCCCGGCGCCCGCGTCGGTGCTCCTCGGCCACGGCTGGCTCCTCTGCTGGTGGGACGGCGGTGACGGCTGCAAGTCGTGCTCCACCCTAGTGCCCCGAGCTTCCCGGGCTGGAGTGCCACAGCTTGCGCGGCGGGCTGAGGTCCTCGGGCACGACCCCGCCCGCGGCCAGTCGCCGGCTGCCCTGCACGTCCCCGCCGGCAGGCTTGATGTCGGCGTACGGCGACTGCCGGAACCCCGAGGCGTGCACCAGCACCCGGCGACCCCCACTGGAGCCGTCCGCGGACTGCTCGAACCGCTCGTGCTGCTGCAGGGCGCTCGCCTCGTCGGTGTCGATGGCGGCCAGCACGGCCTCGAGGCCCCCGGCGGTCCAGGCGTCCCACAGCCGGGACAGCTCCCAGGCGCCGGTCGCCCGGATGGAGATGCCCCGTGCGCCGGTGCGGCGCACCACGCCCCTGACGAGCAGCATCCACGAGTGGAACACCACCTCGGCGTAGGGCCCCTGGACGTCCTCGAAGAAGGTGGCGTCGACCGGGCCGGTGGAGTCGTCGAGGGTCAGGAAGACCACGCGGCGACCGGAGCGCACCGGCGGGGTCTGGGTGGCCACCTTGACCCCGGCGACCCACACCGTGGACCGGCTGCGGGCGCCGAGCAGGTCGCGGCTGCGGGTGGTGCCGAGGGCGCGCAGCATCGGCTCGTAGAACCCGACGACGTGGCCGCTGGCGTCGAGGCCGAGGATGTCGAGCTCGGCCCGGACCCGCTCCGCGCCGGTCATCTCCGGCAGCCCGGTGCCGGCGGTCAGCTCCGGGCTGTCGCCGAGGTCGAGGGCGAGCTGGGTGGGCTGCTCCGCGGCGGCCGTCACCGGCAGGGCCGCCTGCGACTGCGCGGCCGCCCGGTCGCGCACGTCGACGTCACGGACCGGCGGACCTGCGGCAGCAGGCGTGCCGTCCTGACCCGGCCCCGCGGCATACCCGGCCCTCGCCCGGCCCCTCCGCGGGCTGACCCGGCGGGTCGAGCTGGCCACCGAGCGCGACCAGCGGTCGAGCTCGGAGACGTGCAGCAGCAGGTCGCGCCGGGTCACCCGGCCACGCCGGCCGAGGCCGCCGGTGCTGGAGGACATGCCGTAGAGCGAGTCGAAGCCACCGGCGAGCACCAGCCGCTCGACGACCGGGCGGGAGACCCGGGCCCGGTTCCAGAAGTCGGCGAGGCTGAAGTAGGGCTGGCCGGCGACGATGCGCGCCACCTCGGCCTCGCTGATGCCCTTGACGTCGGACAGCGACAGGCGGATGCCGTGGGCCCGTCCGTCCGGCAGGTCGGGATGCGCGGGCCCCTCGCGGGAGTGGTCGCTGGACTGGTCGTCCAGGATGCGCGGGGGCGGCTCGTCCCAGGGGTCGACCTTCTCGACGCGGTACTCCCCCGCCGAGGCGTTGACGTCGAGTCCGAGCACCGCGATGCCGAGGCTGCGGGCGTCGTCGAGGATGAGCCGCTTGGGGTACATCCCCGGGTCGTGGGTCAGCACCCCGGCCAGGAAGGCGGCCGGGTGGTGGGTCTTCAGCCAGGCCGAGTGGTAGGTCGGCAGCGCGAAGGCGGCGGCGTGCGCCTTGCAGAAGCCGAACGAGGCGAACGACTTCAGCACCTCCCAGATCCGGTCGACGTCGGCCGGGGCGTAGCCGCGAGCGGCTGCGGCGGGCCGCCACCAGGCCTCGACCTCCTCCTGACCCTTGGGGCTGCCCATCGCCCGGCGCACCTCATCGGCCTGGGCCAGCGTGACCCCGGTCGTCTCGGCGACGATCTTGAGCACCTGCTCGTGGAAGACGACGACACCGGCGGTCTCCTCCAGCGCCGGCACCAGCGTGGGGTGGAGGTACCGGACGTCCTTCCACCCGTGCCGGGCCTCGAGGAACGGCGTGATCATGTCGGACTTGACCGGTCCGGGCCGGAACAGCGAGATGTCGATGACGAGGTCCTCGAAGCGCTCCGGCCCGAACTTGCCGATGAGCTCGCGCTGGCCGGGGCTCTCGATCTGGAAGCAGCCCAGGGTGTGGGCGGTGCGGATCAGCCGGAAGGTCGCCTCGTCGTCGAGGGGCACCTGGGACTGGTCGTCGAGGTCGACCTCGACCTCCTCGACCCGGGCCACCTCCTTCACGGCGTGCGCCATCGCCGACTGCATCCGGATGCCGAGGACGTCGAGCTTGAGCAGGCCGAGGGTCTCGACGTCGTCCTTGTCGAACTGGCTCATGGGGAAGCCCAGCCAGCTCGCCTCGACGGGGGTGCGGTCGAGCAGCCCGGCGTTGGAGAGCACCACCCCGCACGGGTGCAGCGCGATGTGCCGGGGCAGTCCGTCGAGCCGCTCGACGAGGTCGAAGAGCACCTGGAGACGTGGGCTGCCGAGCCCCCGGCTGCGCAGCTCGGGCAGGTCGGCGATGGCGCTGCGGGCGTCGCGGGCGCGGATGTGCGGGAAGGCCTTGGCGATCTCGTCGATCTCCTGCGGCGGCAGGCCGAGGGCCGCGCCGACGTCGCGCACCGCGTGGCGCACCTTGTAGGTGTCCATCATCGACACGCAGGTGACCCGGTCTCCCCCGAACCTCTCGAGGACGCGCTCGTAGACCTCGGTGCGGCGGGCCGACTCGACGTCGATGTCGATGTCGGGCAGCTCCGCCCGCAGCGGCGAGCAGAACCGCTCCATCAGCAGGTCGTAGCGGATGGGGTCGACGCCGCTGATGCCGAGCAGGTAGTTGACCAGCGACCCGGCACCCGACCCGCGGGCCGCCACCCGCACCCCCATCTCCTTGATGAGGTCGACGACGGCCGCGACGGTGAGGAAGTAGGTCGGGTAGCCGAGCTCGGCGACCACCTTCAGCTCCTCGGTCAGCCGGGTCTCGATGGCGTGCCGCTCGCGCTCGCCCACCTCCGGGTAGCGGGTCGGCACGGCGGCGCGGCAGCGCTCCTCGAGCACCGACTGGGGGTCGGCGCCGGGCTCGAGGCCGAGGGCGGACGGCTCGGGCAGGTGGACTGCCCCGATGCCGAGGTCGTGCCGCGCGTCCTGGGTGCACTCCAGCGCCACGGCCATGGTGCGGGCCACCAGCGCGTCGGCCCGGGCAGTGTCGCCGGAGGTGACCTCCCGCGCGATGGCGTGCATCGCCGGCGTGCTGGCCAGGTGGGCGGCGTCGGTGACGCGGTCGAGGTGGCGGGTCTCGAGGACGACGAGTCGCCGGGCCGCGTCGAGCACGTCGACCACGGCACTCTCCCCCGGGTCGGTGTGGCGCACCGCCGCGGTCAGCACCGTGGGCACCCCGCTCTCGTCGGCCAGCCCCAGCAGGCGGGCGGCGTGCCCGCGTGAGGCGGGCGTGCCCTCGGGTCCGCCGTGGCAGACGACCTCGATCGCCAGCGCGTCGGGCGGCAGGAGCCGCCGCCAGGCGGCCAGCAGTGCCCGGGCCCGGTCGGGCCGCCGGGCCAGCAGGGCACGACCGACGTCCGAGTCCGGCCCGAGCAGCACCACCAGCGGGCTGGGCTCGTCACCGTGCGCCCCGGTCGCACAGCGGACCGCGATGGTGCCCGGTGTCGTGACCGGTTGGCCGCGCTCGCCGCGCAGGTGCGTGTCGGTGACGAGACGGCACAGGGAGGCCCAGCCGACGCCTGCCGGCACCCCTGCCCCGCGGCCGCGGGCGAGCACCGTGACCCGCGGGTGGCGGGGGTCGCGGTCGGCGCCCCCGCGCACCGGGGTGCGCTGCTTCACCTGCCCACCGCCGTATGCCGTGGCGTCACCGCGCCTGCCCGCTCCGGACCTGCCCGCTCCATGCGCGCCTCCTCCGGACCTGCCGGCTCCGGACCAGTCCGCTCCGGATCTGCCCGCTCGGGACAGAGCCGCTCCGGACAGGCCGTGGGGCTGCGGGTCCGGCTCGACGGCGAGGTCGACCCCGAGGACCGGCGCGATGCCGGCGGCCATGGCGGCCTGGACGAACCGGATCGCCCCGTAGAGACCGTCGCGGTCGGTCAGGCCGAGGACGGGCTGGCCGTGCTGGGCTGCGCGCTCCACCAGCGCCGCCGGGGTCGAGGTGCCGTAGCGCATCGAGAACCCTGAGGCGACGTGCAGGTGGGCGAAGTCACCGTTCACGCCCAGGCCGTGGGGACGAGCACGTCGTGGTGCACCGTGCTGACAGGCAGGCCGAGGCTCCGGCAGACCAGCCCGATGAAGGTCTCCGCCTGCCGGAGCAGGTCGTCGGCCTCGCGGGCGCTGACCGCGTGGCGCGCGGGCTGGTCGGGGTGCACGGGCTGGTCGGGGTGCACGGGCGGGTCGTGCTGCGCGGTGGCGACGGCGAAGAACTCGGCCCACTCGGTCAGCTCGGGCGCGGCCGCGGGCACCAGCTCCCACAGGCTCTGCGGGCCGCCCGGCCGGGTTCCGCGCACACGGGCTGACACCAGCGCCGCCGCGGCCCGCATCGCCCCCAGCCGGGACTGGCGGTAGCGCTCGGCGACGTCACGGCTGTGGCAGGCCTCGAGCAGGTCGGCTCGAGCGCGTTCGACGAGCTCGAGCGCTGTGGCGGCCGTTGCCCCGGGCGGCGGGGTGGACGGCGCGGAGGTGTCCTGCGCGGGCGTGTCCTGCGCAGAGGTGACATGCGCGGAGGTGACATGCGCGGAGAGGGTCATCGTGGTCACCGCCTTCTCAGTCCGCGACCCGCAGCAGGCGCCACTGGCCCGGAGAGGGGTCGACGCCGAGGTCGTAGACCCCGGTGCCGGCCATCCGGCCCGCGCTGGCCTCGACGCGCCACACCTGGCGCTCACGGGCATCACCGAGGACGTCGGTGCCGATGCCGGCACCGCCGACGTCAGGGCCGGAGGCGTCGGTATCCGTGGCGGAGCCGACCGTCGCGACAGGAGCCGTGGCGCGACGCTCGTCGAGCGCGTCGCGCCACCACGGACGGCGCTCCTTCCAGTGGTCGAGCACCTGGCGGACGACGTAGAGCCGTCCACGCCAGACGAAGGCGTCTGGAACCGCGGCGGTTCCCGTGGCAGCAGCGCCCGGAACGGCCTGCTCGGTCGCGGCCCGGACCTCGATGGGCTCTTCGTATCGGCGCACCACGGCAGACTCCTTCCAAGGCGATGGGGTGAGGGCCCTGGCCCTGCGAGGGCGGGGTCGAGGCGCCGTGTCGCAGGGCCAGAGCCGTTCCGGTTCCGGTGTCAGACCCCGGAGTCGACAATGGAGATCACTGCCACCTGGGGGCCGCCGGATCCGGCTCGTTCGAACAGATGTTCGAACAGTTCGAATGTACACCCGCCCTCGGACAGCCCGTCAAGGGGAACGTCACGCCATTCGGGAGACCTGCCCCGACCGAGACTCAACCCCTTGCAGTCCGGCGCCCGCTGGACTAGAATCGAACATACGTTCGAACGAGGGGAATTCGTGACGATGGCGATCGCGGAGGCTGCACCAGTGCTGACGCCGGCTGCCGTGGAGTCGGCGGACCCGCGTGACCTGATGGTCTTCCTCGTCGACCTCTCCCCTACCGACATCGCCGCGATGGACCGGTGCGAGGCCGAGGCGTTCGCGTTGGCCTGTGACCGGGCCCGGGCCGCGCTGGATGCCCGGCAGTCACTGGCGATGGACACCCTGGCCTCCCGCGTGGATGAGGACCTGCAGCGGCGGCGGCAGGAGGTGGCCGCCGAACGCCCGGACGGCGGTGGTCCCGCGCATCCGGGGCCGGACCTGCACGGGTTCGTCGCCTCGATGCTGGCCCCGGGGCTGCACTGCTCGACCCACACCGTGCAGCGCCGGCTGGAGGCCGACCGGTGGCTGGTGTGCGCGGCCGAGTCGACGTTCCAGGCGTTGTGGGACGGCGACCTGGACCGGTCCCGGGCCGACAGCGTGGTCGAGGTCGCCCGCGGCCTGGACTGCGAGCTGTGGGCCCGGTTCGAGGCCCTGGTCCTGGAGACCACCGTCGACCCGGTCACCGGCGAGCTCACCCTGGTCTCGGAGGAGGTCAAGGCGCTGAGCCGCTCCCAGCTGGCCCGCCGCGCGGCCCGGATCGCCCGCCACCTCGACCCCGACAGCGGGCCGCGCGCCGCCCGCGCCGCCCGCGACCAGCGGAAGGTGGTCGTCCGACCGGACCGGCACACCCCCGGCCTGGCGCTGTGGAAGGCATACCTGCCCAGCGAGGTCTCCGAGAAGATGGCGGCCGCGGTCGACGCCCTTGCCGGGCAGTACGCCAAGGCCCACCCCGGCACCGGCATGGACGGGCACCGCGCCGATGCGCTGGCCGACCTCGTCCTCGGCAACGCCGAGGTCACCACCGTGGTCGAGCTGGTCGTGCCCGTCCTGCCGCTCCAGGCACCCCACGCCGCGGGCCCTGCCTCGCTCGGCGGGCCGCTCAGCGAGCTGCGACCCTTCACCGCCACGGCCGTCGGCACGGACGAGGCGAGCGACGCAGACGGGTCGGCCGGCACGCTCTCGTGGATCATCCCCGGCGTGGTCGACGACCCCCGCCACGGCGTCCTGCTCCCGGAGGCGATCCGTGAGCTGCTGTCGAAGCCGGAGACCGTGGTCCGCCTGGCCCGGCTCGACCCGGACGGCTCGATCACCCAGGACCCGAAGGCCTACCGGCCCAGCGCCTCCACCCGGCGCCGGGTCCGCGCCCGCGACGGGATCTGCCGGTTCCCCGGCTGCGCCACCCCGGCCGCCCGCACCGACACCGACCACGTGGTGCCCCACCCGACCGGGCCGACCGAGCACACCAACCTGATCAGCCTGTGCCGCACCCACCACCTGTTCAAACACCACTCCGGGTGGAAACCCACCCTCGCCGCCGACGGCACCGTCACCTGGACCGCCCCCGACGGCCGGACCTGGACCACCCACCCCCGACCCCACGACCTCCGCGACGAGCTCACCCTCCTCGACCGCATCGACCCCGAGACCGCCCACCACCTCCGGCGCGGCTGGTACCCCGGCCTGCCACCGGGGATGTCCCTGGCCGACCTCACCCTCGCCGAGCACCACCTGCCCGACGACCCACCCGACACCGGCCACACCCCAGACGCCCCACCCGACTGGCAAGACCTCGACCAGCACCTCCCCGACATCCCGGTGACCGACCGAGACGCCTGGGGCCTCGTGCAACACCCGGGCATGATGCCCCCAGGTGCGGCGGTGGCATCCGTGTTGGAGCGCCACTTCGAACGCAGACTCGCGCAAGCCGCCTGACCACGCCCCCGGACCACGACCCCGGCCGAACGTGCGCACCGGTTGGCCCGCAACGCGGTCACCGCAGCACCGGGCGGTCACCGCAACGCGGGCCGACACTGAGCGCGCAGGAAGGACCGGGCGCGCGGACTGGCTGGGACTGGCGGGAGCACGGAGCGCAGCGGAGTGCGGATGGTCGGCCGCGCGCCCGGTGCTTCCGGAGCGCGACTGCCGGAGCGCGGCTACCGGAGCGCGACTACCGGAGCTTCCGGAGCCAGGCTTCCGGAGCGCGGCTTCCGGAGCGCGACCCCCGAGCCGCCGACGCCGCCCGGTCCTTCCGAAGGCGACGCGGCCGATGGAGTGCGGGTCAGGCAACCTCGATGGCGTGACCGCCGGTGACCCGCAGCAGCTCCTCATAGGTGGTGCGGAAGACGGTGTGGCTGTGGCCGGCCGCGGCCCACACGTAGGCATAGCGGCTCAGCGAGACGTCGACCACGGTGCGCACCGGGCTGGTGTGCCCGACTGGCGCCACGCCGCCGATCGCGAAGCCCGTGGCGTTGCGGACGAAGTCGGCGTCTGCGCGGTCGATGTGCGCGATGCCGGTGAGGTCGGCCACCTTCGCAAGATCGACACGGTGGGCGCCGGAGGTGAGCACGAGCAGCGGCGTGATGGAGCCGTCGGCGTCGTGGGCCCGGAACACCAGGGAGTTCGCGATCTCGGCCGGGGTGATGCCGAGAGCCGAAGCGGCCGCGGCTGCGGTGCGGACGGCGTCGGGGAGGGTGACGACCTCAGGGTGGACGCTGTGGATCGCCAGCGCGGCGAGCACCCGCTGGACCGCGGGGTGCCCCAGCGGGGACTCCTGTGGTGCTGCGATGCCCTCGGCCATGGCGAGAGCGTAGTGATCGGGAGGCGCCGATGGCGCCTCCCGCGCGGAAGCGACTGCGCCCGAAGACACATGAGCCCGCACACGCGTGTGGCCGGGACGACGCGTCCCGGCCACACGGCATACCGAAACGTGCCAGTCGGGTCAGAACCCCTGGTGGATGCAGAGGACGTTGCCGTCCGGGTCGAGGAACCAGGCAGCCCTGTCGCCGTCCACGTCGGCGATGTGGTTGACCGTCTTCAGGCCCGGCAGGTCGTAGTCCTCGAAGGTCACGCCTCGGGCCTCCAGCTCGGTCATCTCCTTCTCGACGTCGCCGACCTCCCAGCTCACGGCCGTGCTCTTGGACTGGCTTCCGGCCTCACGGGGAAGCAGCACGAGCGAGTCGCCGTGGGCGAGGCCGAACCGCAACTCCCCCATGCTGTTCGCCCCCTCGAAGTGCAGACCGAGCCGGTCTGCGTAGAACTCCTTCGCGCGATCGGTGTCCGTGACGGGCAGCATCGTCGCAATCGTGCTCGTGGTGAGGGACATGGATGAGCACCTCCTTCGACGCCCACCAGCGTGCGCCCGGCCCGTTGCGCGGCGCCATCCACCAACATGACTAGCCCGCGTGCAGAATGGGCGCATGACGACGCCCCGCCCGGTCGAGTGCTGGCTCACGGACATGGACGGCGTGCTCGTCCACGAGGAGCGCGCCATCCCGGGCGCCAGCGACTTCATCAAGGCCCTGGTGACGTCGGGCCGGCGCTTCCTGGTGCTGACCAACAACTCCATCTTCACGCCGCGCGACCTGCGGGCCCGGCTGCGCGCCGGCGGCATCGACGTGCCCGAGGACGCGATCTGGACCTCGGCCCTCGCCACCGCGCAGTTCCTGGACGACCAGCGACCCGGCGGCTCCGCCTACGTTGTCGGCGAGGCAGGCCTGACCACCGCCCTGCACGACATCGGCTACACGATGACCGAGCGCGACCCCGACTACGTGGTGCTCGGCGAGACCCGCACGTACTCGTTCGAGGCGATCACCAAGGCCATCAGGCTCATCGAGAACGGCGCGCGGTTCATCGCCACCAACCCCGACCCCTCGGGTCCGTCACCCGCCGGCACCCTGCCGGCCACCGGCTCGGTCGCGGCCCTCATCACCACGGCCACCGGCGCGCAGCCCTACTTCATCGGCAAGCCCAACCCGCTGATGATGCGCAGCGCGCTCAACCGCATCGACGCCCACTCGGAGTCGACCGTGATGATCGGCGACCGCATGGACACCGACATCATCAGCGGCCTCGAGGCCGGCCTGCGCACCGTGCTGGTGCTCACCGGCTCGACCCGGCCCGATCAGGTGCACCGCTTTCCCTACCAGCCGACGCGGGTGCTCGACTCGATCGCCGACGTGGTGCCCCTCGTGGAGCAGCTCCAGCCCGTGCCCTGAGCGGTATGCCGTGTGCGCGCCCCCGCGCGCGCTGTCAGCCGGCGCTCTCGACGCTCGCCACGGGAAGGCTGAGGTTGCCGTAGACCTCGAGGGTCGCCGTGGAGCGGTTCATGGTGATGAAGTGCAGGCCGGGCGCGCCCTCGGACAGCATCCGCTCGGCGAGCTCGGTGGCGATCTGCACGCCGACCTCGCGGATCGCCTGCGGGTCGCCGGCCACCGCCTCGAGCCGCGCCACCACCGGCGGTGGGAGCGGGGTGCCCATGAGCTCGGACATGCGGGCGATCTGCTTGAAGTTCGTCACGGGCATCAGGCCCGGCGTGACCGGGAGGTCGCAGCGCGCGGCGACGGCGTCGCGCAGCCGCAGGTAGGAGTCGGCGTCGAAGACCATCTGGCTCACTGCGAACGACGCCCCGGCCTCGTGCTTGCGCACCAGCACCTCGACGTCGTGCTCGAGGTCGGGCGACTCGGGGTGGACGTCGGGGAAGGCGGCGACACCGACGGTGAAGTCCCCGAGTCCGCGGACCAGCCGGACGAGGTCCTCGGCGTGGTCGAGACCCTCGGGGTGGGCCACCCAGGGGCCCCGCACGTTGCCCGGCGGGTCGCCCCGGAGGGCGAGGATGCTGCGGACTCCGGCGGCGGCATACTGCCCCACCACCTGGCGCAGCTGCGCCACCGAGGCGTTCACGCAGGTGAGGTGCGCGAGCGGGGTCAGGGTGGTCTCGCGGGCGATGCGCTCGGTCACCCGCACGGTGCGGTCCTGGGTGGTGCCGCCGGCGCCGTAGGTGACGGAGACGAAGTCGGGACGCACCCGCTCGAGGCGCCGGATGGCCTCCCACAGCACCGCCTCGGACGCGTCGTCCTTGGGCGGGAAGAACTCGAAGCTGATCGACGGCCCCTGCGCAGCGAGCATGCGCGGGATCGACCGGGTGATGTTCTCCGGTCGACGCAGCCGGGAGGGCTGTCCGAGTGCCATGCGGCGAGCGTAGTTCAGGAGGCGTCACGTTAGGCTCGGGGCAACACATCCTGAGACCGCCGGGCCGCCGCCGTGACCAGCACGGACCAGCACGGAGGCCCACCGCCGTGAGGAGACTCAGTGCGCAACCCGCTCGATGCCGCCGACCTGCGCACCCGTGTGCAGGAGTGCGTGGACGCCGAGCTGGCCACGCAGTCGGCGGTGCTCGCCGAGGTCGGGCCCGACGCCCAGGACCTGCTCGCGGCGGTGCGCTCGCTCCTCTCCGGTGGCAAGCGGCTGCGCGCGGCGTTCCTCTACTGGGGCTACCGCGCCGCCGGCCAGCCGGACTCCCCCGAGCTGATCCGCCTCGCGACCGCCATGGAGTTCTTCCAGGCGGCCGCCCTCATCCACGACGACGTCATGGACGACAGCGACACCCGCCGCGGCCTGCCGGCTGCGCACCGGGCGCTCGCAGCCCGGCACAGTGACGAGGACTGGTCGGGCGACGCCGACCGGTTCGGCGTCGCGGGCGCCATCCTCGCCGGCAACCTGTGCCTCAACTGGACGGAGGAGCTGTTCTCCACCTGCGGCCTGCCCGCAGAGCACCTCGCCCGCGGCCGTGCCGTCTTCGACCGGATGCGCACCCAGCTCATGGGCGGCCAGTTCCTCGACGTGGTGGAGTCGGCCCGCCCCTGGGACGGCCTGAGCACCGCCGAACGGGTCGAACGGGCCAGCCGCGTCATCCGTTACAAGAGCGCCAAGTACACGATCGAGCACCCGCTGCTCATCGGCGCCAGCGCCGGCGGGGCGAGTGAGCCCGACCTGGCAGCCCTCTCCCGCTACGGCCTCGACCTCGGTCACGCCTTCCAGCTGCGCGACGACCTTCTCGGCGTCTTCGGCGACCCCGCCGCCACGGGCAAACCGGCCGGCGACGACCTGCGGGAGGGCAAGCGCACCGTGCTCATCGCGCACACCCTCGAGGGTGCCGACGGACACGGCCGCGAGGTCGTCGAGGCGGGGCTCGGCCGCGCCGACCTCGACGCCACAGGCGTGGAGCAGATGCGTGAGGTGATCGTCGCCTCCGGTGCGGTCGACGCCGTCGAGGCCGAGATCGCCCGGCTCGCCGACGCGGCCCGCCTGGCCCTGAAGTCCACCGGGGGCCTGGCCGACGAGGCGCTCGACGTGCTCGACGCCCTCATCGACTTCTCGACGGCCCGCTCGGCCTGACGCCCGCGCGTCGCGCGGTCCCCGGTATGCCGGCCGCGCGGCATACCGCGTCGGCTCACGCGCGAGGCACGTCCCTTGGCTTCACGCCTAGAAGGCGGTCTCCATCGCCCGGCGGCGCACCTCGGTCTTGAAACCCGAGGCCAGGGCGTCGATGGGCGCGCCCTCGACCGGCAGGGTGGCGTCGGGCGTGAACAGCCAGCGCAGGATGTCCTCGTCGCCCATGCCGCCGTCACCGAGCACGGTGAAGGTGCCCTTCAGGTGCGGCAGCGCCTTCTCGTCGAGGAAGCGGGCCGGGACGTGCACGACCCGACGCTCCCCGAGCCGGGCCGCGAGCAGCTCGCGGTCCTCGATCATCCGGCGCACGGTCGACAGCGGGACCGCCAGCCGCTCGGCCACGTCGGGCACGGTCAGCCACTCGCCGACCAGCTCCTCGAGCGGGGTCTCGGTGGGGTCGCCTGCGGTGTTCGACGGCTGTTCGGTCACGCGCACAGCCTGCCAGCGAACGGCCACAAATCAAATTACATCGATGTAAGTCGATATGAGTCGGACCGTCGTGGTGTACCGTCACACCAGCCTCATTGACAACACTGACCACACGCGACTACAGCCGACACTGCAACACCAGGACCACCACACCACTGAGCCTGACCAGCCCGCCGGGACCCACGGTCCCGCCGGGGGCGCGCTGAAAGGACTCCCTCATGTCTCCGGTCTTCGCCCACCTGCCGGCCACGTCGCCGGCGGCGCTGCCCCAGACGGCGATCGTCCAGAAGAGCAAGCCGGCCCCCCACGGGTGGACCACGCACGTCGTCCGCAGCGGTGACACGGTCGCCGACCTCGCGCTGCGCTACGGCACCACCAACGGCGTGATCATCCAGAGGAACCACCTGCGCGGCGGCGGCCACGTGCTGCAGGTGGGGCAGCGGCTGGCCGTCCCCCGCACCGCGAAGATGGCGGCCCAGGCTGCCGCACGGGCCAAGGCCGCCCGTGTCGCCGCGGCGAAGCGCCGGGCCGCCGAGATCCGCCGCACCACCTACACCGTCCGCTCCGGCGACACCCTCAGCGGCATCGCCTCGAAGCGACACGTCTCGCTCGCCTCGCTGCTCAAGCGCAACAGGCTCAAGGCCACCTCGACGATCTACGTGGGGCAGAAGCTGCGGATCCCGGGTTCCTCCGGTGGGTCCTCCGGCAGCTCCTCGTCGGCAACGCGCCGTCCCGCCGCCTCCGCCTACATCACGACGACCTACCGGGTGAAGTCCGGCGACACCCTGGGCGCGATCGCCCAGCGCGCGAAGATGCCGCTCGGCACCCTGCTCAAGCTCAACCGGCTCTCGACGCGCAGCATCATCCACCCCGGCCAGGTGCTCAAGGTGAAGGCGTCCAAGGCCGCCGCCGCCCGGGCCGCCGCCAAGGCCGCCGCCAGCCGCTACACCGTCCGCTCGGGCGACACCCTCAGCGCCATCGCGGTGCGCCTCGGCACCACGCAGGCGGCCCTCGTCAAGCTCAACAGGCTGCGCAACCCGCACAGCCTGCAGGTGGGACAGAAGCTCCGCGTGCCGGCGCGCGCGGCGAAGGCCAAAGCCGCCTACAGCAGCAACACGTTCGCGGGCCGCACCTACCCCAGCGCGGTGGTCCGGGCGGCCGCCAAGAACCGGGCCCACCTCGCGCGCGTGGGCGTGCCCAGCCGCGCGCAGACCCGCCAGATGATCATCAACACCGCCCGACGCCACGGTGTCGACCCGCGGCTCGCACTGGCGGTCAGCTGGCAGGAGTCCGGCTGGAACCAGCGGCAGGTCTCGGTGGCCAACGCGATCGGCGCCATGCAGGTGATCCCGTCCTCCGGCGAGTGGGCCTCGCAGATGGCCGGCCGCCGCCTCAACCTGCTCCGGACCCAGGACAACGTCACCGCCGGTGTCGTGATCCTGCGCTCGCTGACCCGGTCGGCCAAGAACACCGACCAGGCCATCGCCGGCTACTACCAGGGGCTGTACTCGGTGCAGAAGAACGGCATGTACGCCGACACCAAGCACTACGTCGCCGCCGTCAAGGCGCACCGGGCCCGGATGTGACCGGTGCGAGACGGGCTCCGAGGTAACGATCCAGCCGCTGATCCCCGGCACGCGGCGCCCGTCACGGGCCCGATGTCGGGGAACGGCCCGAAACCTCCGTAGACTCTCCGGGTGTCTTCTGGTGTGACCGAGTCCCTCGTCGGGCGCGTGCTCGACGGGCGATACCGCGTCCTGTCGCACATCGCCGACGGCGGTATGGCGACGGTCTACCTCGCCCTCGACACCCGCCTCGACCGCGAGGTGGCGCTGAAGGTCATGCGCCCCGGCCTCGCCTCCGACGAGACGTTCGTCAGCCGGTTCCGCCGCGAGGCCCGCTCGGCCGCCCGCCTCTCGCACCCCAACGTCGTCGCCGTCTTCGACCAGGGCGAGGACGACGGCAACATCTTCCTGGCCATGGAGTACGTGCCCGGCCAGACCCTGCGCGAGGTCATGCAGTCCGAGGGTCCGCTGACCCCGCGGGCCGCCCTCGACTTCCTGGACCCGATGCTGCAGGCGCTCGCCTCGGCGCACCGGGCCGGCATCATCCACCGCGACGTCAAGCCCGAGAACGTCATCCTGCGCGAGGACGGCACGGTCAAGGTGGCCGACTTCGGCCTGGCCCGCGCCGTGACCACGCAGACCACCGCCGCCCAGACCGGGATGCTGCTCGGCACCGTGGCCTACCTCTCGCCCGAGCAGGTCGAGCGCGGCATCGCCGACGCCCGCAGCGACGTGTATGCCGCGGGGCTGATCCTCTTCGAGATGCTCACCGGTTCGAAGGCGTTCACCGGGGACACCCCGATCCACGTCGCCTACCAGCACGTGCACGGCTCGGTGCCCGCGCCGTCGTCACGCGTGGAGGACGTGCCCGCCGAGCTCGACGCCCTCGTGGCGCTCGCGACCTCGCGTGACCCCGACCAGCGGCCGGCCGACGCCGACGCCTTCCTGACCGAGGTGCGCCGGACCCGGCACGCGCTCAGCCCCACCGATCTCGACCACCGACCGGAGGGCGCCGCCGCGGCCGCCGGCGGCGCCAGCACGGTGCCCGTCGCCCGCACCACGGCTCTCCCCCTCGGCGTCGGCGCCGCCGGGGCCGGTGCCTCCGACGCCGCGCACACCGAGGTCGTGAGCCGCGCCGAGCGGGCCGAGCAGCGCGCAGAGGAACAGGGTGGCCGCGGGCCGTGGCGGTGGGCGGTGGCCGCCCTCGTCCTGCTGGCCGCGGTCGCGGCCGGGCTCTGGTGGTTCACCATGGGCCCGGGCTCGCCCACCGTCGTGCCCGTCGTCGCCGGCAAGACCTACGAGGAGGCCGCGCGCGAGCTGACCGCGGCCCACCTGACCGCCAAGCGGGTCGACGCCTTCGACGAGAAGGTGGCCAAGGGCACGGTGGTCTCGGGCAACCCCGGCGCGGGCGCCGAGGTCGGCCGCAGCACCACCGTGACCCTGACGGTCTCCAAGGGCCCGGAGCGCTACACCGTGCCGGAGCTGGTGGGCAGCACCGCGACCGAGGCCAAGGCCCGGCTCGAGGAGAAGCGGCTGACGCTGGGCAACACGAGCCAGGCCTTCGACGAGAAGGTTCCCGCCGGGCAGATCGTCTCCACCACACCGAAGGCCGGGACCGCCCTCAAGCGGGGCGCCGCGGTCAACATCGTGGTCAGCAAGGGGCGCCAGCCCATCGAGGTCCAGGACTTCACCGGGAAGCCCGCCGACCAGGCCGTGGCCGTCCTGAGCGAAGCCGGCCTCAACGTCGACGCCACCAAGCAGGAGTTCAGCACCGACGTGCCCAAGGGCAGCGTGATCTCCCAGTCCCCGGCGACCGGCACGCTCTACCGCGGTGACAAGGTGACGCTGGTCGTCTCCAAGGGACCGGAGATGGTGAAGGTGCCGAACGTGGAGGGCAGGCAGCTCGACAAGGCCCGCCAGATCCTCACGAGCGCGGGGTTCCAGGTGAAGGTCGAGAGCTTCATGGGCGGCATCTTCGGCACCGTCCGCAGCCAGAACCCGGGCGCCGGCGCCGACGCCCCCAAGGGCAGCGTCGTGACCCTCGTGGTCGTCTGACCGCGTCGTCCTCCGCCTGCGACCACAGCATGACCGCCTCCACCGCCACGCGTTCCTCCGTGCGCGAAGCCCGCCTCGCCACACTCCTCCTCATGGCTGTCACCGCAGTCTGGGGCTCGACGTTCTTCCTCATCCGCGACCTCGTCGCGCACGTGCCCTCGGCGGACTTCCTCGCCGTGCGGTTCGCCATCGCCGCGGTGGTGATGTTCGCGGTGTTCCGGCGGCAGACCCTCGCCCTGTCGCGGGCCGACCTGCTGACCGGTGTCGTCCTCGGCGGGCTCTACGGCGCGGCCCAGCTGCTGCAGACCACCGGGCTCGAGCACACCGACGCCTCGGTCTCGGGGTTCGTCACCGGCACCTACGTCGTGCTCACCCCCGTGTTCGGCGCGCTGCTGCTGCGCGACCGCATCGCCGGCTCCACCTGGGTCGCCGTCGGCCTGGCCACCGCCGGACTGGCGCTCCTCTCCCTGCGCGGGCTCTCGATCGGCTACGGCGAGGCGCTCACGCTGGCCTCGGCGGCGCTCTACGCGCTGCACATCATCGGCCTCGGCCGGTTCAGCCGCTCCCACACCGCCACGGGGCTGGCGACGGTGCAGGCCTTCGTGATCACCGTCCTGTGCTTCGTCGCCGCCGTCCCGGGCGGCGTGACGCTCCCGGCCACCGGCGGCCAGTGGGCCTCGCTGCTCTACATGGCCCTGGTGGCGGGCGCGGTCGCCCTGTGGGCGCAGACGTGGGCGCAGTCGCACCTGCCTGCCACCCGGGCCGCGATCGTCATGACGCTGGAGCCGGTCTTCGCGGCCTTCTTCGCCGTGCTGGCCGGTGGCGAGCGCCTGACCGCCCGGATGCTGGGAGGCGGCGCGCTGGTGCTGACCGCGATGTACGTCGTGGAGCTGCTGGGCCGCCGCAAGCCCGAGGTCACGGCGGAGGAGGACCCGCCCGCCGAGCTGCTGCACCACGAGGTCTAGCGCGGCGAGGTCCAGCGCAACGAGGTCTGGCGCGGCGAGGTCTAGCGCGGGCCCTTCGCCAGCAGCGGCACCAGCTCGGCGACCGCCAGGTCCGTGCCGGCGTCGTCGACGTCGAGGTGCCAGACCAGGCGCACGGAGGTGCCGGACACGGCATACAGGCGCACGCCCCGCTCGGCGGCCGCGGTGACGAAGTCGGCCGGCGCCCAGCCGGCGACGGAGACGTCGAGCACCACGATGTTGGTCTCGACGCGGGCTGGGTCGATGCTGCCGGGCACCGCCTCGGCCGCCGCCTCGGCGAACCGTCGGGCCCGTGCGTGGTCGTCGGCGAGCCGCTCTACGTGGTGGTCGAGCGCCCAGAGCCCGCCGGCGGCGAGTATGCCGACCTGGCGCATGCCGCCGCCGAACCGCTTGCGCCAGATGCGCGCCTCCGCCATCTGCGCGGCCGAGCCGACGAGCACCGAGCCGACCGGAGCGCCGAGGCCCTTGCTCAGGCAGACGCTGACCGTGTCGAAGTGGCGGCCGTAGCCGGCCAGGTGGATGCCCGTCGCCACGTGGGCGTTCCAGAGCCGGGCGCCGTCGAGGTGCATCGCCACGCCACGCTCGCGGGTGCCGGCCCGCAGGGCCTCGATCTGCTCGAGCGGCTGGACGGTACCGCCACCGAAGTTGTGGGTGTTCTCGACCACCACGAGGCGCGTGTTGACCTGGTACGCGCCCCCGTCGGGGATCATCAGCGCAAGCGGCTGCGCAGCGTCGAGGAGGCCGAACGGCGCGACCCACGACCGCGAGCTGATACCCGACAGCACCGCGGCCGCGCCCATCTCGGCCCGCAGCACGTGGGCCAGGGAGTCGGCGAGGAGCTCCTCCCCCGGCTTGACGTGCAGCCGGATGCCGAGCTGGTTGGCCATCGACCCCGTCGGCGTGAACAGCCCGTCCTCGTGCCCGAGCAGGTCGGCGACCCGCTGCTCGAGCTCGCGGACCGTCGGGTCCTCACCGAAGACGTCGTCGCCGACGGTGGCGGAAGCCATGGCTGCCCGCATGCCCTCCGTCGGGCGCGTCAGGGTGTCCGAGAGCAGGTCGACGGCAGGTGTGTTGATCGAGTCCCCCATGGCGAGTTGGTGTGGGTCAGTCGCGGGAGATCATCTCGGCGACCAGGAACGCCAGCTCCAGGCTCTGCTGGTGGTTCAGGCGCGGGTCGCAGACGCTCTCGTAGCGCTTGTTCAGGTCCGCGTCGAGGATCCGCTCGGAACCGCCGATGCACTCGGTCACGTCGTTGCCGGTGAGCTCGACGTGGATGCCGCCGGGCACCGTGCCGAGGCCCTGGTGCACCTCGAAGAAGCCGCGCACCTCCTCGACGACGTCCTCGAAGTCGCGGGTCTTGTAGCCCGACGCCGACTCGAAGGTGTTGCCGTGCATGGGGTCGCAGATCCACGTCACCAGCGCACCGGAGGCGGTGACCTTCTCGACCAGGTGCGGGAGCGCCTCGCGCACCGTGCCCGCCCCCATGCGGGTGATGAAGGTCAGGCGGCCCGGCTCGCGCTCGGGGTCGACCTTGTCGATGAGGCGCAGCACGTCGTCGGGGTGCGCCTTGTTCGACAGCTTGACGCCGATCGGGTTGCGCACCTTGGAGACGAAGTCGATGTGCGCGCCGTCGAGGTCGCGCGTGCGCTCGCCGATCCAGATGAAGTGGCCGGAGGTGTCGTAGAGGTCACCGGTGCGGCTGTCGACCCGGGTCAGCGGGCGCTCGTAGTCGAGCAGCAGCGCCTCGTGCGCCGAGAAGAACTCGGTCGTCTTCATGGCCTCGAAGTCGGCGCCGCAGGCCTGCATGAACTTCATCGCCTTGTCGATGTCGCGCGCCAGCCGCTCGTAGCGGGAGTTGGCGGCGTTGGCGACGAAACCGCGGTTCCAGTCGTGCACGTGCCGCAGGTCGGCGAAGCCACCCGTGGTGAAGGCGCGCACGAGGTTCAGGGTCGCGCTGCTCGCGTGGTAGGCCCGCACCAGCCGCTGCGGGTCCGGGGTGCGGGCGGCCTCGGTGAAGTCGAAGTCGTTGACCATGTCGCCGCGGTAGGCCGGCAGGGTCACGCCCTCGCGGGTCTCGTCGTTGCTCGAGCGCGGCTTGGCGTACTGCCCGGCCATGCGGCCGACCTTGACCACCGGCACGGACGCGCCGTAGGTGAGGACCGCCGCCATCTGCAGGATGGTCTTCACCCGGTCGCGGATGTTGTCGGCCGTCGCGCTCGCGAAGGTCTCGGCGCAGTCGCCGCCCTGCAGCACGAACGCCTCACCCCGGGCGGCTGCCGCCATCCGGGTGCGCAGCACGTCGCACTCACCGGCGAACACCAGCGGCGGATAGGTCGCCAGCGTCGCGATCGCGTCGGCAAGCTGCTCGGCGTCCGGCCAGACCGGCTGCTGGGCAGCGGGGAGGTCGGCGCCGGCCGCGAGGCTGGCGAGGGCGTCGGAGGCGTGCGTGGTGCTCACGTCGTCAAGGATAGGTCTCCTCCGCGACCGGTCCGTGACAGGCCCGTATGCCGGGACCGCCCCGCCGTCCGCCAGCCGCGCCAGGGCTGGTGACCGGGCAGTGGTGGCCCGGGGACCTTCGCCCCTTGGGCTCCACCCGCAGGAAGCGTGTGCTGAAGGGGCGCGGCTCGGGATGGAGGTCTCATGACGAACACCCCAACGCACCGCACCGGGGCAGGCCGGGCAGTCGGCGAAGTGAACGGGACAGCGGCCGAGCCGGCGATCCGCTGCACCGGTCTCACCAAGGACTTCGGCGGTGGCCACGGCCTCTTCGACCTCGACGTGAGCGTGCGCCGTGGCGAGGTCTTCGGCCTGATCGGGCCGAACGGAGCCGGCAAGACCACGATGATCCGGCTGCTCATGGGGCTGATCCGGCCGGCCCACGGCACCGCCACGCTGCTCGGCCTCGACGCCCAGGCCGACAGCCTCGCGCTCAAGCGACGCATCGGCTACCTGCCCGGCGAGCTGCCGCGCTTCCCCGGCGTGACCGCCGGCTACGTCGTCGGGCTCATGGCGGGACTGCGCGGCGGTGTGGACCCCGACCGCGTCACGGCACTCGCCGAGCGGCTCGAGCTCGACCTCGGCCAGCGCTTCGAGAACCTGTCACACGGCAACAAGCAGAAGGTGGGCCTGGTCCAGGCCTTCATGCACGAGCCCGAGCTGTTGCTCCTCGACGAGCCGACGCTGGGTCTCGACCCCTTGATGCAGCGGGAGTTCCAGCGGCTGCTCACCGAGGCTGCGGACTCCGGAGCGACGGTGCTGCTGTCATCGCACGTCCTCACGGAGGTCGAGCAGGTCTGCGACCGCATGGGTCTCATCCGTGCCGGCCGCATCCTGCGGGTCGGCTCGCTCGAAGAGCTCCGCGACGTGCGCGTGCACCGCGTGGAGGCGGTCGTGCCCGGTGGCCTCAGCAGCACCGAGCTGACTCTGCTCGGCGCCCTTCCCGGGGTGGGTGAGGCGGGTGCCGACGGAGACCTCGTGCGCTGCGCGGTCCACGGCCCCATCACACCGCTGCTGCGGTTCCTGGCCGCCCGGGACGTCGTCGAGCTCGACAGCCGCGAGCTCAGCCTGGAGGAGGTGTTCCTCTCTGAGTTCCAAACCACGTCCTGAGCGGCGCCGGTGGGCCCTGGTCCGGTCCACGGTGCGAAACCACCGCCTGGCCGCGGCCTTGTGGGTCGTCGGCGGCTCGCTCTTCATGTACCTCATCGCGGACTCGCTCGCCTCCGAGATGGCCAGCTATGCCGGTGGACCGCAGGCCCTGGCGGCCAGTGTGCGACCCGGGGTCGAAGCGCTACGGCTGCTGCGCTGGCCCGCCGACCGGCTCGACACCCTGGGCGGATACCTGACCTACCACAACGTCTTCCTCTACACGCTCTTCCTGTCGCTCTACGCGGCCGTCCAGGGGGCACGGGCGGTCCGCGGCGCCGAGGAGTCGCACACCTTGGAGGAGGTCCTCGCCACTGGCTGGTCCCGCGCCGCGGTCGTCCGGGACTGCGCGCTCGGCTTCCTCGCCGTGCTCGTCGTCGTCACGGCGGGCGTGGGTGGCGGCACCGTCCTCGCCCTCGCCGCCGGCAGCGCACCCGACGCGCCGGGCGCGCTCGTGACGGCGACGGGGTCGGGCCTGGCCGCCCTCGCGGCATACGGCCTCGGCATGCTGGTGGCGCAGGTCGTGGGCAGCGCCCGGTCGGCGGCGGGGCTGAGCGCGCTGCTGCTGACCGCGCTCTACGTCGTCACGAACGTCTGGGACCAGGTCGGACCGCTCGGGTTGCTGCGGTTCGTGTCCCCGTTCTGGTACGCGACTTCCCTGCGGGCGATGGTGCCGGGCGCGGAGGTCGACCCGTGGGCCGCCGTGGCGCTGGTCGCCATGGCTGGTGTCCTGCTCGTCCTCGCGGCGCTCGCCTTCGAGAAGCGGGACTACGGGGCGGCGCTCTGGGTGGCCGCCACAACGAGGACACCCCACCGGGCCGCCCCCGTGCGACGACCTGCCCTGCGCACCTGGTGGAGCGCGACCCTGCTGCGCACCCGGCTGGGACTGGTCGTGTGGACGGTGTCCACCGCCCTGTGGGTGTCGGTGATGGTGGCGCTCGAGCCGAGCGTGATGGCGGCGTGGGAGGCCTTCAAGGACTACCTCAGCGGAGGCCCACCCTCCCCCGCCGCGACACCGGCGGACCAGTACATCGCCTTCGCGGGCGACATCATCACGCCCGTGGTTGCCGCCTACGTCGTCGCCCAGGCGGCGGGATGGGTCGCCGACCTCGAGCAGGGGCGGGTGGAGGCGGTGCTGGCCGGGCCGATCTCGTGGACCCGGCTGGTCCGCGAGCGGGTGGCCGCGGCGCTCGTCGGCACCGCCGTCATCACGGTGGGCGGGATCGCTGCCCTCGTGCTCGGCGCCGCACGGGTCGACGTCGGGCTCCACGCCGACGGGCTGGCCCGCATGGCCTTCGGCTGCCTGCTCTTCGGCGGTGCCGTCGCCGGGGTCTGCGCCGTCGTGGTCGCGGTCGCGCGCACCGGGCCCGCCGTCCCCGTGATCGCCGTGTTTCTCGCGGCGTCCTACCTGCTCGGCCTGATGGCGCCGATGCTGGACTGGCCGGACTGGGTCGCCCGGCTCTCCGTCTTCACCGCCCTCGGCCACCCCTACCTCGAGTGGTCCGGCGCACTGGGCACGACGATGCTGCTGTCCCTGTTCGTCGCCGGCGTCCTCGCCGCCGGTGCCATCTCCGAGCGCACCCCCAAGGTCGCCTGAGGGGTCGCGTCAGAGCTCCGGCGTCTCCAGGCCGCGGGCGATCGCGAACCGGACGAGCTCGACCCGGTTGTGCAGCTGGAGCTTGCCGAGCGTGTTCTGCACGTGGTTCTGCACCGTGCGGTGGGAGATGAACAGCTCGGCCGCGATCTCCTTGTAGGACATGCCGGTCGCCACGAGCTTGAGCACCTCCGTCTCGCGCGGGGTCAGCTCGGGGACCTCGCGGCCGGGCTCCTCCGGCGGCTCGCTCGACAGGCGGCGGAACTCCCCCAGCACCAGGCCGGCCAGGCCCGGCGTGAAGACGGCCTCACCACGGGCCGTGGCGCGCACCGCCTCGATGATCTCCGCGCTCGACGCCGACTTCACGAGGTATCCGGTGGCCCCCGCCTTCACCGCGTCGAGGACGTCCTGGTGCTCGCCGCTGGCCGACAGGATGAGCACCCGCGTCTCCAGCCCGCCGACGGCCCGGCACACCTCGTGGCCGGCCAGGCCCGGGAGGTTGAGGTCGAGCACGAGCACGTCGGGGCGCGTGGCCCGGGTGCGGTTGACCGCGCTCGGGCCGTCGCCGGCCGTCGCGAGCACGTCCATGCCGGCCTCCGTGAGGTCACGGGCCACCGCGTCGCGCCACAGCGGGTGGTCGTCGGCCACCACGACGGTCAGCGGCTGCTCGCCGCCGACAGCCGGTGACGCCGCCCCCTCGTGCACCGTCTCACTCATCCCTGCGCTCCCCCGTTCGCCGTGTGCGTCACCCGCTTGGGCGCCCGCATCCGCACCGTCACTCCTGATCCCTCGCGGACAGCCCACTCCGCGTCGCCACCAAGATCCCGCAACCGCCCCCGGATGCTCGACGCCACGCCGAGACGACCGGCCGCCTCCGCCTCCGCGAGCCGGCCCGACGGCATACCGGCGCCGTTGTCGCGCACCGTGAGCGCCACGGTCTCGCCCTCGTCCTCGACGAGCACCCAGGCCTGCGCAGCTTCGCCGGCGTGCTGGCGCACGTTGTCGAGGGCCGCCCCCACCGCGGCCTCGAGCTCGGTGGCGGCTGCCGCGGGCACGAGCACCGGGTCGGCCGGCGCGACGACGTGCACGCGCTCGCCGGCGTGCCGGGTGAGGAGTGACCGCAGGTCGACCTCACCGTCGGCAGGCACCTGGTCGTCCGCCTCCGTCGCCGTCACCAGCGCCCGCAGCCGGCGCTCCTGCTCCGCCGCCATGCCCCCGAGGTCGGCCGCCTCTCCCCCGAGCTGGGCGCCGCGACGGTTGATGAACGCCAAGGTCTGGAGCACCCCGTCGTGCACCGTGCGCGCCAGCCGCTCCCGCTCGCGCACGCGCGCCTCGAGCACGAGCGCGGCGCGCAGCTTGGCGTGGCCCTCGCGGGCGAGGTCGACGGCGTAGCCGATGAGGGTGCCGATGAGCAGCAGGAGCACCACGTTGTTGACCGTGTGGAACGTCGGGTCCTGCACCTCCAGCAGGTCCACGACGCCGATGAACAGCGCCGCGAGGAACCCGCCCCGGCGCCCCAGCAGCACCGCCGCCGACACCACGGCGGCCGCCGGCCAGAAGGTCGGCACCGTCGGGGCGCCCGAGTGGATGACGGCCTCGCTGTCGACCAGTCGGGTGGCGAGGACGGCGCCCGCCGCGAGCCCGAGCTCGACGAGCACCAGCGTGAGCGTGCGCCGACGGTGGACGACGAGGAACACCGTCCAGGCGCCGAGCACCGCCAGCACGCCCCAGGCCACCGCGGGGCGCACCATCTGCTCGTGGCGGTCCCACGCGGCATACGCCGCATAGGTGAGCGCCAGCGGTCGCAGGACGTCGATGCCCTTCCAGAAGGCCTCGACGACACCGGGCTCGGAGCCCTCGGTCGGCACCGCCGCGTCACGGGCGACAGCCGGCTCCCCCCAGGCGGTCACCGCGGCTCAGCTGGCCGCGCGCTCGTCCGGCGGCACGTCGCGGTCGTCGGGCCGCTCCTCGTTCCCGCCGTCGGGGGTCGTCTCGTCGATGTCGGCCGCGGCGTCGTCGATCCTCGGCTCGTGCCGGCGAGGCTTGCCCTCGGCGGCGTCGAGCGCCTCCTCGAGCTCCTTGGCTGCGGTGCCGGGGCGGGCCGCCTCCTGCAGCTCGCGGGCCTTGGTCTTGGCGGCGGCGAGGATGCGGTCCTTCATCGAGGTGGCGTACATGTCGACGTACTCCTGCCCCGAGAGCAGCATCAGCTCGTACATGATCTCGTCGGTGATCGAGCGCAGGACGAAGCGGTCGTCCTCCATGCCCTCGTAGCGCGAGAAGTCGAGCGGCTTCCCGATGCGGACACCGATGCGCATGATCTTCGGCACCACCTTGCCGGTGGGCTGCGCCTTGTCGGTGCCGATCATGGCCACCGGCAGCACCGGGCAGCCGGCCTCGAGCGCCATCCGGGCGACGCCGGTGCGGCCGCGGTAGAGCCGGCCGTCGGGCGAGCGGGTGCCCTCCGGGTAGATGCCGAGGACCTCATTGCGGCGCAGCACCTTCAGGCCCGACCGCAGCGCGGCCTCGCCGGCGCGCCCCCCGCTCCGGTCGATGGGCAGCTGGCCGACGCCCTTGAAGAAGGCGGCCGTCATGCGGCCCTTGATGCCGCGACCGGTGAAGTAGTCGGACTTGGCGAGGAAGGTGACGCGGCGCTGCACGACGAGCGGCAGGAAGATCGAGTCCGAGAACGAGAGGTGGTTGCTCGCGAGGATGGCCGGGCCCTCCTCGGGGATGTTCTCCTCCCCTTCGACCCACGGCCGGAACAGCAGCTTGAGGATCGGCCCGAGCACGACCGTCTTCAGAACCCAGTAGAACACCGTGGCACCTCCCTCCTGTGACGCGGTGAACTCTACGACACTATCGACGCCGACATGCCCCCGTGCGAGGATGCGCGCGACCCCACCGAGCGTCGCCCGCGGCGCCAGTCCGACAGGAGCCCCCGTGCCCGTGCTGCCCGGCGCCGAGCCCTACACCCACGACGGCTCCGACACCGGTGTCCTCCTCATCCACGGGTTCAGCGGCAACCCCCAGAGCATGCGCCCGTGGGGCGAGCACCTGGCCGGCAAGGGCTACACCGTGAGCGTGCCCCGCCTGCCCGGCCACGGCACGACGTGGCAGGAGATGAACCGCACCCGGTGGGAGGACTGGTATGCCGTCGCCGACCGCGAGTTCCGCTCGCTCCGCGAGCGCTGCTCCCAGGTCTTCGTCGGCGGGCTGTCGATGGGTGGCTCCCTGGCGCTGGCCGTCGCCCAGGAGCACGGGCCGCGGGTCTCCGGGCTCGTGCTGGTCAACCCCGCCGTGAAGTTCAACGACTGGCGGCTGCGCCTCATACCGGTCCTGAAGTACGTCATGCCGAGCGCCGCCCCCATCGGCAGCGACATCAAGAAGCCGGGCGTCACCGAGCTCGCCTACGAACGAGCGGCCGTGCACGCCGCGCACTCGCAGTTCATCGGCTGGAGGACTGTCGTCCGTGACCTGCCCGAGGTGACCCAGCCGGTGCTGCTGCTGCGCTCCGCCGAGGACCACGTCGTCCCCGCGGCCAGCTCGGAGCTGATCCTGTCGCACATCTCGAGCCAGGACGTCACCGAGATCGTGCTGCACGACAGCTACCACGTGGCTACCCTCGACAATGACGCGCCGCGCATCTTCGACGAGTCGGTGGCGTTCATCGAGCGGCTCAGCTCCGAGCGCCTCAGCTCGTAGCCATCGCGGGCCGCAGGCAGCGGCGGGCCAGGACGGAGAACCATGAGCGACAGGGACGTGGACGCCCAGTTCGCGGACATCATCGCGCACTGGGACGACGTCGCGCCCCTGCCGGAGCGAGGCCCTGACGCGCCGCAGACCAACGAGCCACCCACGGGTCCGGTCGGTCTCGAGGGGCTGGACGACGTCGACGACGGGCCCCGGTCGGTGTCGGGCCCGGGCGAGGTCCCCCCGCCGGTTCGCCCCTCCGCGGTCAACCCCTCCCCGCTGGCCGGCAGCATCCCGGTCTGGCGCGGGGCCACCTCGGGCGCGGGTGCCGGCCGACCGGACGCCGCCGCGAGCGCGGCCGGGGCGGACGACGAGGACGAGCACTTCCAGCCCGGCCCGACCGCGCCCCTGCCACCCCAGGAGGACATCCACTTCTGGGGCATCGTCGTCGGCCTCGTCGCCGGACCGCTCCTCCTGCTGTGGCTCGTGATCTTCCGCCCCGATGTCAGCGACTGGTGGGTGCTCGCCTCCCTGGGCCTGACCGTCATGGGCTTCGTGCTGCTCGTGCTGCGCCAGCCACACGCCCGGGACACGGACGACCCGGACGACGGCGCCCGCGTCTAGCGCGGGCCTCGTCGGAACCGGTCGGGGTCGTCCGTTCGGACACGGTCCCGCCGTCCGGCGAACACCCCGCGGCACCGGATCCTAGGGTCGCCGGCATGCGGATGCCCGAACCCGTCTGGCAGGAGTCGACCGTCCTGCGCGCCCGCGACCTCACGGCGCCCGACACCATCACCGGTGGCCCGACAGCCCCCGGCTCCACCGCCGGCCTCCCCGGCCCGTCCGCCGACCTGCTCGTCATCGCCGTCGCCCTGGTCTTCACCAGCACGCTCGCGGTCATGGCCCTGGCGAAGCTCGCGCTGCCGGGGTTCGTCATCCTCGCGGGCATGACCGCGGTCACCGGCTGGGTGGGCCGGAAACGCTGGCAGCAGGCCAGCCACCCCGTCGTGGTCGCCGGGCCCGGAGGCCTCTGGCTGGCCGGCACCGACCGCGAGCCCGGACGCGCCGTCCCGTGGCACGAGGTCGACGAGCTGGTGTTCGGCTCGGTGACCGAGCGACGGGTCCTCTCCGCGGACTCGGACTCGAAGTCGCGCCGCACGGCCCGGCGCGCGCTGAGCGTCAAGCTGCGTGTGCCGCCCACGATCCCGGCTGACGAGCAGCAGCGGCTGCAGGCCGTCCTCGGCCCGTTCCCCGACGTGCACGAAGCCGTCCTCGCCAGCATGCACGCCCTGCTCGCCACGCCCTACCGCGAGCTCGGCGCCCCGGCGGCGTCGAAGCGCCCGGCCTTCGAGGCGGCAGCGCACCAGTACGCCCCGCACGTCCGGGTGGTCGACGGGGGCCCCCTCGTCTACGACCTGGCGTGGCGGCCCGGTGGCCTCCAGGGCTAGAGGTCCGCGGCTGCGTCAGGACGTCGGCTGAGCCTCGGGCGCGAGGTCGAGGTCGACCCACACGGGGCGGTGGTCGGTGGCCGCCACCAGGTCCGCCTCGTCGAGGTCGACGGGCGTGTGCGGACGCACTCCCACCTCGGGTGAGGCGAAGACGACGTCGAGCAGCCGGCGCGGGTGGTGCGCGGGGAAGGTCGGCTCCGGCGGCGAGACCAGCCGCAACCCCGAGGCGAAGAACTGCCACGCCCTGCCGGTCTCGCCCTCGTTGAGGTCGCCGGCCAGCACCACCGGCCCGCCCCCGGAGAGGGACTTCAGGATCTGCCCGGCGTGCCGCTCGCGCTCGGCGGCGTCGAGGCTCAGGTGCACGCTGGCGACCACGAGGGGTGGGTGACCGGGCGGCGCGACGCGGATGACGGCATACCCCCGGGTGCGCTGCAGGCGCGCCACCCGCAGGCGGTGGTGACGCGACTCGGCGACCTGCACGCGCAGCGAGGTGAAGATGGTGGTGCCGCCACTCCCCCGGTGGCGCCCCGACCAGAACATGCCGCAGCGGGCGGCGAAGGCCGCGACCCGGAAGGAGGAGAACAGCCGGCGCGGCACCTCCTGCAGGCACAGCACATCGGGGTCGATGGCGCGGATGACCCGCGCCGCCGCGGCCGGGTCGTCCTTGAAGTCGCGCAGGTTGTACGACGCCACCCGGATGCTGCCCATGTCCACCTGCCTCTCGTCTCAGCCCTGCGGGACCGGGTCGGGGGCAACCCGCGGGTCGGCTCCGGCACCCACGCGGGCGAGGTCGGCTGCCCCGATGAGGCCTGCCTCGTTGCCCAGCCGCGCCGCGACGATCTCGGCCTCGGGACGGTAGCCGCGCCCGGTGAGGTGCTTGCGGAACGTCTCCCGTGCGGGCCCCAGCAGCAGGTCTCCGGCAGCGCTCACGCCACCGCCGATCACGAAGAGGCCCGGGTCGAAGGCGGCCGCGAGGTTCGCGATGCCGACACCGAGCCACTGCCCGATCTCGGCGAGCAGCTCGACCGCCGTCTGGTCGCCGGCCTGCGCCGCCTCGGTGATCAACGGGCCGGTCAGGTTGGCGGGGTCGCCGCCCACCCGGTCGAGCAGGTCGCTGGCGATGGGGCTGTTGGCCGTCATGAGCGACCGGGCCTCGCGCACCAGCGCGTTGCCCGAGGCGTACTGCTCCCAGCAGCCCCGGTTGCCGCACTCGCAGCGCTGGCCGCCGGGCACGACCTGCATGTGGCCGAACTCGCCGGCGATGCCGAACCGGCCCCGCACCACGTGCCCGTTCATCAGCAGGGCGCCGCCGATGCCGGTGCCGAGGGTCACCATCATCACGTGGGTCTCACCCTGCGCGGCACCGAAGCGCCACTCCGCCCAGGCGGCGGCGTTCGCGTCGTTGTCGACGAAGATCGGCGCGGGGACCCGGCGCTGGAGCGCGTCGCGCAGCGGCTCGTGCCGCCACGACAGGTGCGGCGCGAACACGACGGTCGCCCGGTCGGCGGCCACGAACCCCGCCGCCCCGATGCCGACCGCCGCCACCCCCTCGGCGCCGACGACGCCGAGCAGCTCGTCGACGACCTCGACGATGGTGTTCTCGACCACGCCGGGCTTCTTGGAGCGGTGCGGGGTGTCGCGGCGGGACCGGTGCAGCACCCGGCCCTCGCTGTCGACGACACCGCCGGCGACCTTCGTGCCGCCGATGTCGATGCCGATGCTGAGGGCCGGCTGCCGGCTCACTCCATGACCCCCTCGGCCGCGAGCGCCGCCGCACCGATGAGCCCGGCGTCGTTGCCCAGCATGGCCGGCACGATGCTCGCCATCGGCCGGTGGCCCCGCCCGGTGAGCTGCCGGGCATAGGCGGCCCGGATCGGCTCGAGCAGCAGGTCGCCGGCATCCGCGACGCCGCCACCGATCACGATGAGCTCCGGGTCGAGGATCGCTGCGACGGAGGCTGCGCCCTCGCCGATCCAGGTGCCGAGGTCGGCGATGAGCTCGACGGCGGCCGGGTCACCGCCCTGCGCCACCTCGGTGACGTCGCGGCCGCGCAGTCGCTGGGGGTCCCCACCGCAGGCGTCCGCGAGGGCCGCGCCGTGCGGAGTGCCCGACGCGACCAGCTCGCGGGCCTCCCGCAGGAGCGCATTACCCGAGCCGTACTGCTCCCAGCACCCCCGGTTGCCGCAGCCGCAGCGGATGCCGCCGGGCACCACCCGCATGTGGCCGAGTTCGCCGCCGACGCCATAGGCGCCGCGCAGCAGCTTGCTGTCGTTGACGATGCCGCCGCCGACGCCGGTGCCGATCGTGACCAGCACCATGTCGTCGGCCTCGCGCGCGGCGCCGAAACGGAACTCGCCCCACGCCGCCGCGTTGGCGTCGTTCTCGATGGTGACGGGGTAGCGGACCAGCGCCTCGAGCCGCTGCTTCAGCGGCTCGTCGCGCCAGGCGAGGTTGGGCGCGAAGAGCACGTGCGACCCGGTGCGGTTGACGAAGCCCGCGCAGGCGACGCCCACGCCGACGACCTCGTGGTCGGTGCCGCCCGCCAGCTCGGCGATCAGCGCCGCCGCGTCGTGGGCGATCCGGTCGGGGTCGTGTGCCGGCGTGTCACACCGGGCCTCGGCGAGGATCGTGCCCTCCACCGAGACGAGTCCCGCGGCGATCTTGGTGCCGCCGATGTCGAGTCCGATGGTGGCCGTCACGGTGCTGTCTTCTCCTGCGTGCGTCGGGGTCGGTCTGTCGGTGGGGTGCTCGGCTCATCCTCGTCATCGACGGCGATGTCCTGCACCCGGTGTCCACGAGGTGGTGGCTGCGGTGGTTGCGAGGGTGGCTGGCCGAACCGGTCGGCCGCGATGTCGCGCAGGGCCCCGGAGAGCGCGGCGGCGAGGTCGGCCAGCCGCTCGACGGTCTCGGGGCGCACGGTGCGCAGCAGCGCGATCCCCTGGCACACCGGGCAGAGCTGGCAGGCCACCGCCTCACCGGCGCGGCTGGACGCACCGCAGTGCTCGCAGCGGGTGGTGTGCCGCGTACCCGCCTGCCCTTCGTCGCCGCCCCCACCCGCGCGCCGACCTTCGGCGCGGCCGTTCTCGTGCGCTGGGTCGCCGTCGCCGTCGTGGGCTCCGTCGCCGTCGTGGGCTCCGTGGGCTGCGTCGCCGTCGTCGGCTGCGTCACGGGCGCGCAACCCCTCGGCCCAGCCGCCGAGTGCCTCGACGAGCCGGGCGGTCTCCTCCGCCACCGACCCCACGGGCTCGCGTTCCTGCCGGCCGCGCTCAGCCACGGGGCCACACCTCCTCGTTCGGGACGAACCGCACCCGCAGCAGGCCCTCGCGGACCGAGGCGCTCTGGACGTCGCATCGTTGCAGGGCGGCCGGCAGTGTCAAGACCCGGCGGTGGTCGCCCACCGCCACGAGCAGCTCGTGGTCGCGGCGCTGCAGCGCCACGTCGGACGCCGACACCAGCGGCAGCGGGAGGGAGAGCGTGAAGCCCTCCCCGCTCCGGCCGACTGTCAGGCCGCGGTGGGCCACCGGCTCGAGCAGGGCCGTCGTGCCGGAGCCGTCGGGGTCCTGGGCAGCCGCGAGCTCGTCGAGCGCGTCCGGTCCGATCGGCTCGCAGGCGAGGTAGGGCGAGACCACCACGGGCAGCCCGGCGAAGGACTCGCGCACCTCCACCAGCCCGGCCTGCTGGGCCTCGTTCCAGGCGCTGCGCCACGGGTCCGGCTCCGTGTCGTCGGCGGCGTCGCGGGCTGCGTCGGGGAAGACCCGGTTGACGACGACCGCGTCGACCACGAAGCCGTAGAGGCTGAGCGAGGTCCAGGTGCGGCGCGACTCGGCGATGACGACGCGCTCCGGCGTCAGCACGAGCCGCACCGAGGTGAGGTCGCCGGTCAGCAGCCGCTGCAGGTCGCGCAGCTGGCGGTGCCAGCCGCTGACGATGTCGACCACCTCGGGGGCGGGCAACGGCACACCGACGGCGGCGGCCGCCGCCGGGCGCAGCGAGCGGATGAGGCCGCGCTGCCCGGGCAGCAGCCGGTCGAGGTGCCAGGCGAGCGCCTCCGGCAGGGCCAGCAGCCGCAGGGTCTCGGCGGTGGGAGCGCAGTCGACCACCACGAGGTCCCAGGCCCCGGACTCGACCTGCGTCCGCAGCTCGAGCAGCGCCGCGATCTCCTCGGCGCCCGGCAGGGAGGTCAGCTCCTCGGCGACCACCGAGTCGATCCCGAGAGTGGCGAGCACCGACAGCAGGTAGTCCTGCACCACCCGCCACGAGCTGTCGAACGCGTGCTGGGTGCTGATCTGCAGGGCGGACAGCCCGGGTTCGACCTCGACGGGCAACGGTGGGTGGGGCTCGTCACCGCGAGGTGCCCTGTGGTGCGACACGTTCTGGGACAGGTCGACGTCGAGGGCGTCGCCGAGCGAGTGCGCCGCGTCCGTCGACATGACGAGGGTCTTGATGCCGGCGCGGGCAGCACGCACCGCGGTGGCGGCCGCCGTGGTGGTCTTGCCCACCCCGCCCTTGCCGGTGAAGAGGATGACGCGCATCGTGCGAGGCCGTGGAGTCGTGGCGCTGGAGTCGTGGCGAGGCCGGGTGCCCGGCCTCAGCCCTCGACGCGCTTCTTGAGCTCCTTCAGGGCGGTGTCGATGATGACCCTCTCCGCCTTGCGCTTGAGCATGCCGAGCATGGGGACCTTGACGTCGACGGCCAGGCGGTAGGTCACCGTGGTGAGCTCCCTGGCCGTGGCCGTCAGCGTGTAGGAGCCGTTCATGGCCTTGAGGACGGTGCCCTCGACGAGCGACCAGGACAGCACGCCCGTGCCGTTCTTCTGGATGTCCCACTCGTAGTCCAGGACGTAGGTGTCCTTGATGACGCCGGCGTCCAGGGTGAAGCGCACCTGGTCCGCCCAGCCGTCGCCCTCCTCGGAGAGCACGGTGACCTGCTTGACCTCCGCCGCCCAGTGCGGGTAGCTCTCGAAGTCGGCGATGACGTCGAGCACCTCGCCGGGTCTGGCGGCGATGTCGATGCTGGACTCTGTGCGGTCGGCCATGGCCGGAAGGCTACAACGTGGCCTGTTCGAGTCGGTCCTTGAGTGCGTGGACGGCGCGCTTCCACCGCAGCTGGTGCCGCACCGCCACGTCCGGGGGTGCTCCGCGGCCCCGCTCCCCGCGCACGTAGTGGTGCACGATCGCGCCGTCCCAGAACGGTTCGATCCACACCTCCATGTCCCCCACGACGGCGCCGTCGACGGTCCAGCGCAGCCCCTTGAGCCCGCGGTCGCGCACCAGCGTGCGCCGCAGGTGCGGCCACAGCCGGTCGAGGCGCTCCTCGTCGTCGAGCCAGCCGCGCACCACCGCGGGCGCAGCCCGCAGGTAGGTCTCGTCGATGATGTCGACGCGCGAGGGTGCCATGCGTCGAGGGTGCCACGGGCCATGTGACGAGCGCCGCCGGGCTCCCACGCCGGCGCTACCGGTGGGTACAGTTCCGTGCAGGCCCATAACGCGTCAAAGGAGACCCAGTGCAGGACCACGTCGTCCCCCCGCTCGTCGAGCCCACGACCGAGGGGAGTCTCGCCGACCTGCCGGCCCGCAACGCGGCACGCGACCCCCGGCGGGTGGCCTTCTCGAAGAAGGTCGGCGACCGGTGGGTCGACGTCACCGCCGCCGAGTTCCACGACGAGGTCCGTGCCGTGGCGAAGGGGCTGGTGGCGAGCGGCCTGCGCACCGGTGACCGCGTCGGCATCATGAGCAAGACCCGCTACGAGTGGACGGTCGCCGACTTCGCCGTCTGGACGGCGGGCGGGGTGTCGGTGCCGATCTACGAGACCTCCTCCGCCGAGCAGGTGCTCTGGATCCTCCAGGACTCCGGCGCCCGCGCCGTCGTCGTGGAGACCCCGGCGCACGAGGCGACCGTGGCCGAGGTGCGCGACGACCTGCCGGCGCTCGAGCACGTCTGGCAGATCGACGCGGGTGGCCTCGACGCCCTCCGGGAGAGTGGCGCGGGCGTCACCGACGCCGACCTCGACGCCGCTCGCAAGGACGTCGACCGCGCGTCGGTGGCGACGATCATCTACACCTCCGGCACGACCGGCCGCCCCAAGGGCTGCCAGCTGACGCACGACAACTTCATGGCGCTGTCGGAGAACGCCGTCCAGCGTCTCGAGCAGGTGGTCCAGCGCGAGGGTGCCTCCACCCTGCTGTTCCTGCCGCTGGCCCACGTGTTCGCACGCTTCATCCAGGTGCTGTGCGTCAGCGGCGAGGCGAAGATGGGCCACAGCGCCGACATCAAGAACCTGCTGGCCGACTTCGCGGACTTCAAGCCGACCTTCATCCTCTCGGTGCCGCGCGTCTTCGAGAAGATCTACAACTCGGCCGAGCAGAAGGCGACCGCCGAGGGCAAGGGCAAGATCTTCGCGACCGCGGCCGACACCGCCATCGCCTGGTCGACGGCCCTCGACAGCGGCGGCGCGGGCCTCGGGCTGCGCCTGCGCCACGCCGTCTTCGACCGGCTCGTCTACGGCAAGCTCCGGGCCGCCATGGGCGGCCAGGTCCTGTATGCCGTGTCCGGCGGCGCCCCGCTCGGCACCCGCCTCGGCCACTTCTTCCGTGGCATCGGCGTCACGGTCCTCGAGGGCTACGGGCTCACCGAGACCACTGCGCCGGCGACGGTGAACATCCCGGAGAAGGTGAAGATCGGCACCGTCGGGCCGCCGCTGCCCGGCGTCGGCATCCGCATCGCCGACGACGGCGAGGTCCTGATCCAGGGCAACAACGTCTTCACGAGCTACCACAACAACGACGAGGCGACGTCGGCCGCCGTGCAGGGCGGGTGGTTCCACACCGGCGACATCGGCGAGCTCGACGAGGACGGCTACCTCAGGATCACGGGCCGCAAGAAGGAGCTGCTCGTCACGGCCGGGGGCAAGAACGTCGCCCCCGCCGTCCTCGAGGACCGGCTGCGCGCCCACCCCCTGGTGTCGCAGTGCATCGTCGTCGGCGACCAGAAGCCGTTCATCGGCGCACTCATCACCCTCGACCCCGAGATGTACCCCACCTGGGCGAGGAACAACGGCATCGACGGCGTCACCCTCGAGCAGGCCCGCACCAACGAGGTGGTCCGCGCCGAGATCCAGCGCGCCGTCGACGACGCCAACAGGGCGGTCTCGAAGGCCGAGTCGATCCGCAAGTTCGCCATCCTCGAGGGCGACTTCACCGAGGACAACGGCTACCTGACGCCGTCGATGAAGCTCAAGCGCAACATCGTCCTGAAGGACTTCCACGAGGACGTCGAAGGCCTCTACGCCTGAGCCCCGCAGCCGGCCCGGCAGGTCGCGACCTCTACGGTCTACGCATGCCTCCCCGCGCCTCGCAGAGCCAGGCCATCGCCTTCGCGGTGGCCTGGCTCGCGTACTTCTCGGCCCTGCAGTGGAGCGTGGTGCGCTTCCGGGTCGTCATCGTGCTCGTGCTGACCGGGTGCGCCGTGGCGCTCACCGTCTGGCAGTGGCGCCGCTCCCGGGTCTGGCTCACGCCGCCGGTCGTGACGGGCATGCTGGCCGGCAGCGCCCTGGCCACCCTGGCGGTGCCGCTCTTCTCCTACCTCGACGACACCGGACTCGCCGTCGCCACCACGACGCTGGTGGCCGGGCCGCTCGTCGTGGCGGCCCTGCTGTGGTCCGGTCGCGAGCGCGCGGCTCTGCCCGCGTTGGCGACGAGCATCGGTGCGTATGCCGTGGCCGGTGCCACCGCCGTGGTCACCGACCCGGCCCCGAAGATCGACGTGTGGGTCACCCTGCAGCAGGCCAGCGACGCCCTGGCCCGCGGCGAGAGCTTCTACGAGGTGACCTGGACCGGCTCGCCCGGCATCCAGGACGCCTTCACCTACCTGCCCTTCACCACGGTGCTGCTCGCCCCCGGCAAGTGGCTGGCCGGGGACGTGCGCTGGGCCCTGCTGGTGTGGACCCTCGTCGCCGCGGCGGGCGCCTGGGTGCTGGCCACCCGCATCCTGAGCCGCCACGCGGCGCACGGAGCGGCATACGGACCCGTGCCGGAGACCGGTCCGGGGCTCGCTGGCGGGCGGCCGCGGTGGTCGCGCTGCTGCTCTTCGCGCCGGGCACCCTCACGCAGGTCGACCAGGCCTGGACGGAGCCGCTGCTGCTCGCCGGCCTGGTCTGGTGGGCGGTGCTCGTCGACCGCGGCAGTGAGCGCGCGGCCTGGTGGGCGGTCGTGCCGCTGGCCCTGGCCTGCGCCAGCAAGCAGCACCTCGCGGTGCTGCTGCCGGTGCTGCTGGTGTGGCGGCCCTTCGGCGTCCGCCGCACCCTGGCGACCGGCGCCCTCACCGGGCTGTTCATCGCGCCGTGGTTCCTCGCCGGGCCGTCCGACTTCCTGCACGACACCGTGACGCTGCTCGTGTCGTTCCCGCCGCTGAAGTTCGCCAACACCCTCTACCTGCTGGCGCTCAACACCTTCGGGGTGACGCTGCCGTTCTGGGTGACCGGCCTGGTCGTGCTCGGCACGCTGGGCGCGGTGGTCTTCGTCGTCTGGCGTCGCCAGCCGGCCCTGGCCGAGGTGCTGCGGTGGCTGGCCCTGGTGCTGCTGGTGGCCAACCTCGTCAACAAGCAGGCCTTCTACAACCAGTTCTGGCTCGCCGGGGCCCTGGTGGTCGTGTCGCTGGCCGCGGCAGCCCAGCCCGTGGTCAGGCGCGCGCCAGGCGACGCAGGTAGGACAGCCACTCACGTGTGAAGGCCGGCTCGCTGGTGCCGAGCACGGACGCGAACGCCTTGCGGGTGTTCTCGTCGGGGTCGCCGGGCGGCGCCGACGCGCTGGGGCGGCTCGCCGCGCTCAGGTAGAACCGGACCAGAGCCTTCTCGCCGTGCCGGTCGGCGATGCGGCAGGCGGCCAGCCAGGCGGCGTTGTAGCTGGGGGCGATGGTCGAGGTCGACGGGTCGAAGTCGCGCTCGGTCGGCAGGGTGCGGGGACCGCTCCCCTGCCGCACGCGGTCCAGCAGCGCGTCCGCAATGGTCGTGCGGGGCAGGTCGACCGCGCTGTAGCCGATGTAGTCGGCCAGACCTTCCGACAGCCAGAGCGGCACGGGGCGGTTGGTCGAGGCCCGCACCGCGACGTGCGTCGTCTCATGGGTGATGACCACCTGCCGGCCGGTCGGCTGCAGCCGCGCAAAGGCCTGCGGGTTGACCACGATGCGGTCGGAGCCGGCCCGGCCGTCGGCACCGAGCGAGCCGTCGGTGACGGCCGCCACCTGCTCGACGCTGGCCGCGGACTGTCCCAGCTGCTCGGCCATCTCGCCGGCGGTCGCGGGCACCACCAGCACGAGCCGCGAGCCCCACGGCCGGGTCCAGACCCGCTCGACCCGGCTGACGGCCTCGTCGCCGAGGCGCAGGTAGCCGGTGAGGTCGCGCACTCCCCCGCTGCCCACCACGAGGGTGGTCCGGCTCGAGGCGACGCGCAGGTCGGGCAGGTCCCACAGCTGCGCCTGGGTGCCGCCGTCCGAGTCGTCAGCGAGCTTCCAGCCGCCGGCCCGGCTGACCGCGGTCAGGTGCGTCTCGTAGGTGCGCGGCAGCCGGTCCCAGCCCTTGAGCGTGTAGCGGCCCTCGACGCGCGCGACCCACGCGTCCGGTCCGACCTCGGCTGCCCGCTCGGCGCCCAGCGCGGCTGCCGGCTCGGGTGTCCCGTAGTCGAAGGTGCCCAGCGGCAGGCGCACGAGGTTGTCGAAGACCTCGAGCTGGCGCAGCCCGAAGCCCGACCTCGGGTCGTCAAGGGTGGCGGCGAACCGGGCCCGGTCGTGGGCGAGCACCGCCTTCGCCCGTTCGTCGAGCAGCTCCTGCAGGGCCTCGACCCGGGCGACGTCGGGGTCGACCGTCGGGCTGCCGGCCGACGGCGCCGCCGGGGCACTCGCGCTGGGGCCGCCCGTCGGTCGGTCCAGCTCGACGGCGGTGCGCTCCGAGCAGCCGACCAGGCCGGCCGCGAGGACGGCGGCGGCCAGCGCGGAGACACGTCGCGTCGTCGTCACGCCGTCATCGTAGGCAGGCGCCGCGGGTCAGCCGACCGCGCGCACCCCCTGCCAGGGCTCGCGGCGCGCCCGAAGGCCGGCGGCCTCCTGAGGCGCCACGAGACCGGAGGCGACGAACAGCGTCACCGCGGCACGCTCCGAGGCGTCGAGCGGCAGGTCGGCAGTCGGCGGCTCCAGCAGCGCCGTCACCATGCAGTCACCGCACTGGAGCTCGCGGACTGGGCAGGACGTGCAGTCGATGATCACCGTGATCACCCCTTCCTTTGCTACTGCCCACCACCGTAGGAAGGACCACCGACAACGCACCCCGGGCACCCGGTGGACACCGGTCCACGACCCCCAGTGGCGCGCCTTCGACGGGCTGTCGGCGCCCCGGCATACCGTCTGGCGCATGCAGATGGTCCAAGGCACGTTCGACGACCTGGGCACCGCGCTCTCCGGTGTCACGTTCGTCGTCGTCGACCTCGAGACCACCGGCGGCAGCCCCGCCGAGTCGCAGATCACCGAGATCGGCGCCGTGAAGGTCCGCGGCGGCGAGGTGCTCGGGGAGTTCCAGACCCTGGTCAACCCCGGCGCCCCGATCCCGGCGTTCATCCAGGTGCTCACCGGCATCACCGACGCGATGGTCGCCACGGCCCCGCGCATCGACACGGCCCTGCCGGCCTTCCTGGAGTTCGCCCGCGGGTCGGTGCTGGTGGCCCACAACGCCGGGTTCGACATCTCCTTCCTCAAGGCGGCCGCGGCCCGCACGGGCAACCGCTGGCCCGGCTTCGAGGTGCTCGACACCGTCACCCTCGCCCGGCAGCTGGTACCCCGCGACGAGGTGCGCAACCACAAGCTCTCGACGCTCGCGGCGCTGTTCGGCTCGCCGACCACGCCCGACCACCGGGCGCTGCACGACGCCCGCGCCACCGTCGACGTGCTGCACGCCCTCATCGGGCGGGTGGGCAACCTCGGGGTGCACACCCTCGAGGAGCTGAGCAGCTACACCTCGCGCGTGACGCCGGCGACCCGCCGCAAGCGCTACCTCGCCCAGGACCTGCCCTCCGCCCCGGGCGTCTACCTGTTCAAGGACGGCAACGGCCGCGTGCTCTACGTCGGCACGTCGGTCAACATCCGCACCCGGGTGCGCAGCTACTTCACCGCCTCCGAGCAGCGCACCCGGATGGCTGAGATGGTCCGGCTGGCCGAGAGCGTGACGCCCATCGTCTGCGCCACCACCCTCGAGGCCGAGGTGCGCGAGCTGCGCCTCATCGCCGAGCACAAGCCGCGGTACAACCGGCGCTCCAAGGCCCCCGAGCGCGGCGTGTGGGTCAAGCTCACCGTCGAGGCGTTTCCCCGGCTGAGCATGGTGCGCGAGGTGCGCGCCGACGGGGCACGCTACATCGGTCCCTTCTCCAGCCGTGGCTCCGCCGAGGCCGCCATCGCCGCGGTCCACGAGGTCGTCCCGCTGCGCCAGTGCGTGCAGCGGCTCTCCCCCGCGAAGCGGGTCAGCGCCTGCGCGCTGGCCGACATGGGCCGCTGCGGTGCGCCGTGCACGGGAGCCCAGAGCGTGGAGGAGTATGCCGCGGTGGCGGTCCGCGCGGGTGTCGCCCTGGCAGGTGACAGCCGCGAGGTCGTCACAGCCCTGCGGGCGCGGATGGTCACCCTCGCCGAGCAGGAGCGCTTCGAGGACGCCGGTGTGCTGCGCGACCGGCTGCTCGCCCTCGTCCGCGGCATGGCCCGGACCCAACGCATCGCTCCGCTGGCGTCCAGCGCCGAGGTCGTCGCCGCCAGGCCGGCCGCCCTCGGCGGGTGGGAGCTGGTGTGCGTCCGCCACGGACGCCTGGCCGGCAGCAGCACCTCCCCCCGCGGGGCGGACCCGATGCCCTACGTCGAGGCCCTGCGCGCCAGCGCCGAGGCCGTCACCCCCTCGCCTGCCCCGGCGCCCGCCGCCACGGCCGAGGAGTCGGAGAAGATCCTGCGCTGGCTCGAGACGCCCGGCGTGCGGCTCGTCGACCTCGAGGGACAGTGGACCTGCCCGGTCGGGGGTGCCGGCGCAGCCCGGGCCCAGCTCGAGCCGCAGGCGGTGTCGCGCCACGAGGCGGCAGGCTTCGTCGCCGCGTCCTGAGCGTCGCCACCGGCCTCGGCACTACTGTGGGCCCGTGATCTCTGCCATCGTCCTCATCAACGCCGAAGTCGACCGCATCCCCGAGGTGGCCCAGGCCATCGCCGAGCTCGACGGCGTGAGCGAGGTCTACTCGGTGGCCGGCGACGTCGACCTCATCGCCATGGTGCGGGTGCGGGCCCACGAGGAGCTCGCCGACGTCATCGCCGACCGGCTGAACAAGGTCGACGGCGTCACCGGCACCTCGACCCACATCGCGTTCCGGACCTACTCCCGGCACGACCTCGAGGCGGCGTTCAGCCTCGGCCTCGACGACGCCTAGGTCGAGAGGGCGTCCAGCCCCGACGACGCAGGGTGTGCCGCCCGCCTCAGAGGTCGTCGCGCTGGGTCGCCTGGGCCCAGGCGTCGAGCCGGCGCAGGGCCTCGCCCGAGTCCAGGGCCTGCTCGGCCCGGTCCATGCCGCGGCGCACGCCGGCGACGAAGTCCTCCTCGGTGCTTCCGGCGTCCGGCTCGGTCAACGCCAACGCGATCCCGGCGTTGAGCACCACCGCGTCCCGCACCGGGGAGCGCTGTCCCTCGAAGACCTGCCGGGCCACGCCGGCGTTGTGCGCGGCGTCGGCACCCCGCAGGGTCTCCAGCGGGTGCAGCTCGAGCCCGACGTCGCGCGGGTCGAGCCGGTGCTCGCGCACCTGGCCGGCGCGGACCCACCACACCTGCGACGTCGTGCTGATCGTGAGCTCGTCGAGCCCGTCGTCGCCGCGGAACACCGCCGCGTCCTTCCCCCGCCCGGCGAACACGCCGGCCATGAGCGGAGCCACGCGGGCATCGGCGACGCCCACGGCGGCATACGTCGGGCGCGCCGGGTTGGTGAGCGGACCCAGGAGGTTGAAGGCGGTGCCGACGCCGAGGTCCCGGCGGGCCACGGCGGCGTGCCGCATCGAGGGGTGGAAAGTCTGCGCGAAGCAGAACGTGATGCCGGCGAGGTCGGCGACCCGCACCACCTGGTCAGGGCTCAAGGTGAGGTTGACCCCGAGGGCCTCCAGCACGTCCGCGGAGCCGGAGGACGACGAGGCCGCCCGGTTGCCGTGCTTGACCACGCGGATCCCGCTGGCGGCGATGACGATCGAGGCCATCGTGGAGATGTTGACCGTGTGGGCGCGGTCGCCGCCGGTGCCCACGATGTCCAGGCTCGGCTCGGCGACGGTGATGGGCCGCGCGTGGGCGAGCATGACGTCGGCCAGCCCGCGCACCTCGTCGACGCTCTCGCCCTTGGCGCGCAGGGCCACCAGGAAGCCGGCCTGCTGCACCGGTGAGGCCTCGCCGGTCATGATCTGGTCCATCGCCCAGGCCGCAGTCTCGGTGCTCAGGTCCTGGCCCGCGAGAAGTGAGGCCAGGAGGTCCGGCCACGTGAACGCGGCCGGCGCCGGGGAGGCCATCGGCGTCAGGCCGTTGCCGCGTGGCCGCGGCGCCCCAGCTCGGCGACCGCGGACGCGAGGGCGATGGGGTCGAGCGGGTGCGGCACCGCGAGGTCGGCCTGCGACCAGGTGGCCAGCCAGCCGTCCTGCGGCCGCCCGGTCAGCACCAGGATCGGCGGGCAGCTGTACAGCTCGTTCTTCAGCTGGCGGCACAGGCCCAGGCCACCGGTCGGGGCAGCCTCGCCGTCGAGCACCAGCACGTCGAAGCGGCCGTTCTCCACGGCCTCGATGACCGCAGGAGCGGTGGCGCACTCACGCCACGAGGTGACCTCGACGTCACGCGCCGGACGGCGGCCGACGTTGACGCGGACGGCGTCGCGGGTGGTGATGTCGTCGCTGTAGAGCAGCACCGAGATCTGGCGGACGGCGGAGCCGGCACCGGCCGTCGTCGAGGCCGGGGTCGAGGCTGCGGTCGCGTGCGGAGCGGTCATGCGGTGAATCCTAGCGGGGGCGGCGAACGGCGCCGGATGGCCTCCCTCGGAGGGTCCACGACCCCCTCGACGCGCGACCCGACCCGCCTCGCCCCACACTGCCGTCGAGCCCCATCACGCAGGCCACGGGCGCGTCGACCCCACCCGCCCCGCACGCGCACGACAGCCAACGGGGGGTCGACGGTGTGCCGCGAGGCGAATGTGGCAATAATGGCGCACGTGGCGACAGCATCCGCAGTGCACTCAGGTACCCCCGGCCCCGTGGGGTCGATTCCCGGACACGGTCCCGTGACCCGACCGAACATGGTCTCGGTCGGCACGATCGTGTGGCTCTCCAGCGAGCTGATGTTCTTCGCGGGTCTGTTCGCGATGTACTTCACGATCCGCGGCGTCGAGACCGAGCTGTGGAGCGAGCGGACGAGCATCCTGAACGTCCCCTTCGCCACCGTGAACACCCTGATCCTCGTGATCTCCTCGGTGTGGTGCCAGCTCGGCGTGCACGCGGCGGAGCACGGCAAGGCCCACCGGGGCGACGCCAAGCTCTTCAGCATCAGCGCGTGGGGCATGCGCGAGTGGTACGTGCTGACCTACATCTTCGGCGCGATCTTCGTCTCCGGGCAGGTGCTCGAGTACTCCGAGCTCGTCCACGAGGGCGTGACGCTCGCCTCCGACGCCTACGGCTCGGTCTTCTACCTGACCACGGGCTTCCACGCCCTGCACGTCACCGGCGGCCTCCTCGCCTTCCTCCTCATCATCGGCCGCACCTTCACGACGCGGACCTACAGCCACAACCAGGCTGCGGGCGCCGTCGTGACCTCGTACTACTGGCACTTCGTCGACGTCGTGTGGATCGCGCTGTTCGCCACGATCTACCTGCTGAAGTGACAGCAATCCAACGCCGCACCCCCCACCGAACCACTCGACGACCGCACACGCACAGGAGCGCACTGTGAACGCACTGGCCGCCCGCCGACGGCACCCGGCCGCCATCGCCCTCCTCATCCTGGTGGGCCTGCTGGTGACCGGTGCGGCGTACGCCGCCCTGGCGCCGAAGCCGGCCCAGGCCTCCGCCGTGAGCGCCGACCAGGTCGAGCAGGGCAAGAAGCTCTTCCAGGCCAACTGCTCGACCTGCCACGGGCTGGGCGCCGAGGGCACGAAGGACGGGCCGAGCCTGGCCGGGGTCGGTGCCGCCGCCGTCGACTTCCAGGTCGGCACCGGTCGCATGCCCATGACGCGTCCGGACGTGCAGGCCCCGCGCAAGGACGAGGTGGTCTTCAGCGACGAGGAGATCGCCGCGATGGCCGCCTACGTGGCCTCGCTGGCCCCCGGGCCGGCCGTGCCCGACGAGGAGTACACCTCCGGCGAGGGCGGTGACGTCGCCAAGGGCGCCGAGCTCTTCCGCGTCAACTGCGCCATGTGCCACAACTTCGCCGGCTCCGGCGGTGCGCTGACCCGGGGCAAGTACGCCCCGTCCCTGCGCGACGTCGAGGGCAAGCACATCTACGAGGCGATGGTCACCGGCCCCCAGTCGATGCCCGTCTTCAACGACACGAACATCAGCCCGGAGAGCAAGCGCGACATCGTCGCCTTCCTGCACACGCTGGACAAGCAGGAGAACGTCGGCGGCATGACGCTGGGCAACCTCGGCCCCGTCTCCGAGGGACTGTTCATCTGGGTGTTCGGTCTCGGCATCATGATCGGCTTGGCCGTCTGGCTCGGACAGAAATCCGCCTGATGCCCCCCGCACTCGACCACTGCGAACCGACAGGATCGACCACAGCATGAACGAACACGGCACTGAGCACGGCGGCCAGGTGGCGCAGCCGGGATCCGAGGGCTACGGCAGCTCTGCGGTGCGGCTCGACCAGGGGCACATCGAGGGCACGGGCGGCCTGCCCGAGCGCTTCGAGAACCCCGGCTTCCCCCCGCACATCCACCGGGCCGCGGACCTCGACGAGCGCGCCGCCAAGCGGGCCGAGAAGCAGGTCGCCACGCTGTTCGGCCTCTCGATGCTCGGCACCCTCGTCTTCATCGTGGCCTACTTCGCCATCCCGATGGAGAACCAGGTCTTCATCCCGGGCATCGGCAGGGCCAACGCGTCCAACGTCGTCCTCGGTGTCTCGCTGGCCTTCGGCCTGCTCGGCATCGGCCTCGGTGCGGTCCACTGGGCCAAGACCCTGATGCCGGACGAGGAGATGGTCGAGGAGCGCCACCCGCTGCGCTCGTCCGACGAGGCCCGCGGCGGGTTCGTCAAGACCATGCTCACCGGTGGCACCGACGCGCAGCTCGACCGTCGTCCGCTCATCAAGTACAGCCTCGGCGGCGCGCTCGGCCTCTTCGCGCTCCCCATCGTGCTGCAGGTGGCCGGCAGCCTCGGCCCGCTGCCGAAGGACGAGCTGTCCAAGACCATGTGGAAGAAGGGCGACCGCCTCGTGCGCGACCCCGAGCGCACCCCGATCAAGGCGACCGACGTGACCATCGGTTCGGTCTTCCACGTGCTGCCCGAGTCCATCAAGGAGTCGGAGCACGTCCTCGAGGACAAGGCCAAGGCCGCCGTCCTCCTCATGCGCCTCGAGCCCGAGGCCATCAAGGTCGCCAAGGCGCGCGACTGGGGCTACGAGGGCATCGTCGCCTACTCGAAGATCTGCACGCACGTGGGCTGCCCCGTCGGCCTCTACGAGCAGCAGACGCACCACCTGCTGTGCCCGTGTCACCAGTCCACCTTCGACGTGACGCAGGACTGCAAGGTCATCTTCGGCCCGGCCAAGCGACCCCTGCCGCAGCTGAAGATCACTGTTGACGCCGAGGGTTACCTGGTGGCTGACGCCCCGTTCCGCGAGGCTGTCGGCCCGAGCTTCTGGGAGCGTGGATGAGCACCACCGCACACACCGCATCAGGCGCAGACCGCCTGCGCGCCAACGACCCCCAGCCCGAGGCACCCGTCGGTGGCGGCATGAGGAAGGTCGGCGGCGTGGCCGGCTGGGTCGACGACCGCACCGGTGCCGCCAAGGGCGTCGGCTACCTCATGAAGAAGGTCTTCCCCGACCACTGGTCGTTCATGCTCGGGGAGGTGGCGATGTACTCGATGATCATCTGCCTCCTCACCGGCGCCTTCCTCACCTTCTGGTTCGTCCCGAGCGCCGGGCAGGTCGTCTACGACGGCTCCTACCTGCCGCTCAAGGGCGTCACGATGTCCGAGGCCTACCGGTCCACGCTGGACATCTCCTTCGACATCCGCGGTGGCCTCATCATCCGGCAGATCCACCACTGGGCGGCGCTGCTGTTCATCGTGGCGATCAACGTCCACATGATGCGCGTGTTCTTCACCGGCGCCTTCCGCAAGCCGCGTGAGCTCAACTGGGTCCTCGGCGCGCAGCTGTCGATGCTGGCCCTGGTCGAGGGCTTCGCGGGTTACTCGCTCCCCGACGACCTGCTGTCCGGCACCGGCCTGCGCGCCGCCGAGGGCTTCATGCGCTCGGTTCCCGTGGTGGGCAGCTACCTCTCGTACTTCGTGTTCGACGGCGCGTTCCCGGGTGAGGCGATCATCCCCCGCCTGTATGCCGTGCACGTCCTGCTGCTCCCGGCGATCCTCGTCGGCCTGTTCACCGTGCACATCGTGCTGGTGGCCGTGCAGAAGCACACCCAGTACCCCGGGCCCGGCCGCACCAACGAGAACGTGGTCGGCTTCCCGGTGATGCCGGTGTATGCCGCCAAGGCCGGTGGGTTCTTCTTCATCGTCTTCGGCGTGGTCGCCCTGATCTCTGCCCTGGTGACGATCAACCCGATCTGGGCCTACGGCCCCTACGACCCGTCGCCGGTGACGGCTGGCTCCCAGCCCGACTGGTACATGGGCTTCGCCGACGGCGCCCTGCGACTGCTGCCGGGCTTCCTGGAGTTCGAGGCCTTCGGGTTCACCTTCAGCTTCAACGTCATGATCGGCGCCATCCTGCTGATCCCGGTCATGTACGGCCTGATCACCCTCTACCCCTTCCTCGAGGAGTGGGTGACCGGTGACAAGCGCGAGCACCACCTGCTGGACCGCCCGCGCAACAACCCGACCCGCACCGGCATCGGCATGGCCGGCATCGCCGCCTACTGCGTGCTGATGTTCGCGGCCGGCAACGACCTGATGGCGATCAAGCTGCACCTGTCCATCAACGACATCACGATGATGCTGCGCACGCTCTTCTTCGTGCTGCCGCCGGTCGTCTACTGGATCACCAAGCGGATCTGCCTGAGCCTGCAGCGCCGCGACCGCGACCTGGTGCTGCACGGCCGCGAGACCGGGCGCATCATCCGCACCGCGGAGGGCCGCTTCTACGAGCAGCACGAGCCGCTCGACCCGTACACCCGCTGGAACATGGTGCAGCACGAGCAGCACCGCCCGCTCGAGCTGGAGTCCGGTGTCGACGAGAACGGCGTCGCCGCCCCGAACGCCCGCAGCCAGCGCCTGCGCGCGAAGGTGTCGCGGTTCTACTTCAACGACCGCGTCGAGCCCGTCACGCCCGCCGAGCTGGAGGCCGCCCACCACGACGGACACCACGTCGAGGCGATCGAGCACCAGGAGCCCGGTGGGGCGCCGCTCGTGGAGATGGCGTCGTCCACCTCCGGCGACAACCCGGACGCCACGGAGTCCGGTCGCGAGGGTCACTGACCTCGGCGCCCACGGTCGCACGTCAGAGTGCCGCGTTCCCTCGGGGACGCGGCACTCTGCATTTCATCGACTGCTGCGGTTCATCGACCGCTGCGTCTCACGGACCGCCGAGCAGCTCGGCCAGCCGTTCCGTCGCTCCAGCCGGCGCTGGGTCGATCTCGAGCACCTTCGTGCGGCTGCGCTCCCCCGTCACCAGGCGCACATCACGGTCCCGTACGCCGAAGGCCTGGGCCACCGCCCTCAGGACGGCGGCCGTGGCGGCCCCGTCGACCGCGCGTTGGGCAACGGCGACCACGAGCGTGGGCCCGTGCTCACCCGGCTCGCCGTAGCGGCCCCCCACGGCGGTGCGGGACGCGCCGGGCCGGACCCTCACCGTGATGCGCATGCGGGCATCATGGCAGGCTGGGCGCGTGCACGAGATGAGCCGATCGGAGTTCGAGGACGCCGTCGGCGACGCGCTCGACGCCGTGCCAGCAGAGCTGATGGGGCTGCTCGACAACGTGGTCTTCTTCGTCGAGGACGAGCCGCCGCCGGACGACCCCGACCTGCTCGGCATCTACGACGGCGTCCCGCTGACCGAGCGTGGCGACGCCTGGGCCATGGGCGCGCTCCCCGACCGCATCACCATCTACCGGGGCCCGCTGCTGCGGATGTGCGCCGACCGCGACGAGCTGCTCGACGAGATCGCGATCACCGTGGTCCACGAGATCGCGCACCACTTCGGCATCGACGACCGGCGCCTGCACGAGCTGGGCTGGGGCTAGCCGCGACTGCGGCTGTGCCGTGCCCCGGAGAACCGGGGCACGGCACGTGGTCGTCACGCGTGGACGTACTGCGTGATCGTCCTGGCGCTGGGTCAGCGCTTGGAACCTGACGACAGCTGCACCGTCTGCTCCGCGTAGCCGACAGCGCACTCGAAGACGCCGCAGGCCCACGTGAAGGCCACCGACGCGCTCTTGCCGCCGCGGAACAGGCCGTTGTCGCTCGTGACGACGGCCTCCCACGGGTGCACGGCCCCGTCGCAGGTGAGCGGGTTGACGAAGAACCAGCCGGTGATCTTCATGCGTCCCACCCGCTGGGTGAGCGTGCCGTCGACGTCGCTGCTGAACTCGTCGGCGTTGAGGCACGAGTAGGTGCCGGTCAGGCGGGCGCTGCCGTCCTTGTAGGCCACGCCCTTGGGGTCGACGGTCACGGTGGCCTCCGGTGACGGCGGCGCCTGGTCGAAGGTCACCTCGAGGGTCCCACCATCGGTCGCGGTGTCGGAGAAGGCGACCACGTAGTAGGTCTGGCCGGGGCTGGTGTTGAAGCCCACGGTCGTCGGTCCACACGCGACGAGGTTGCCCAGCGACGGGTCACCCTCGGTCACCATGAAGCCACCGGTGTAGGACGACGCGGACATGTCGGCCAGCACCCCGCCACCGTCGGGGTCGGTGTAGGCGAACCAGACGCTGTTGTTGGTGAAGGGCGCGCCACAGCTGGCGTTCAGGGCGGCGTCGAGCGCGTCGGTGGTGGCCTCGGTGGTGTCCTGCGTGATCGTGGTCGGCAGCGCCGTGACGGCCGTGGCGCCAGCGGCGGTGTCATTGGCCGGCGGCGCGGCCTGGGCGACGCCCGCGACGGCCGGCAGCATGAGCAGAGCGACGGCGGCGGACAAGGTGGAGCGGACAAGCCTCATGTGGATCCCCCTCTTCGGTGGACGGCTCCCCTCTGAGCCGTCTCGGGGCACATCCATGCAGATCCGACGTGGCTCGGCTGCCCTTTTGACCGAAGTCTGGGGAAAGCCGTGGCACAGAACGGGACAAGCCGTCCCGGAATCCCCGTCGCGCTCAGGCGAGGGCGCTCTGGGCCTTCCAGCCGGCGAAGTCGTACATCCAGACGCCGATGCCTTCGTGCGGCTGGAAGCGGCGGCCCGACCCCGTGAAGTCCACGACGTCGCCGACCTTGGAGTTCTCGAACATCCACCTGGCGTTGGCGGGCGACATGTTGACGCAGCCGTGCGAGACGTTGGCCGACCCCTGCGAGCCCACCGACCACGGGGCCGAGTGGAGGTACTCCCCCGTCCAGGTCACGCGCAGGTTCCACTGGGTCTTGATGTTGTAGTAGTCCGGGTCGCCCTTCTTGATGCCCACCGTCGTGGAGTCCATGGTGACCTCACCCTCCTTGCGGATGATCACCTTGGTGCCGTAGCGGGTCTCGGTGAGCGGGCCCGGCTTGCCGGTGCTCACGGGGATCACCTTCACGACCTGGCCGCCACGGCGGACCGTCATGGTGTGGGCCTTCATGTCGACGGTGCTCACCATCGACGAGCCGATGGTGAAGGACGCCTGGTCGTCGTTGGCCACCCACTTGTCCGGGCCGGTCTGCACGCCGGTCAGCGGGGCGTTGACGGTGACCTTGGTACCCGGCGTCCAGTAGTCCGCCGGGCGCCACATCAGCTGGCGGTTGTCCAGCCAGCCCCAGGCGCCCCTGGTCTGCGGGACGGTCTTCACGGACACGCGCTTCTCGACCTCGGCGCGCATCGCCTCGGAGGTGACGGCGGAGTCGAACTGGATGCTCACCGGCATACCCACCCCGACCGTCATGCCGGCGTTGAGGATGCCGTAGGTGGCGGTGACCTTGGGCTTGAGGGTGCGGAACGAGGACGTCACCGTGGTCGGCGAGCCGTCCGGACCGGTGGCCTTGACCGTGACCGTGTATGCCGTGTCGGGCCGCAGGCGCTGCTTCGAGGCCCACGCGGCGGTGCCGCTCTTCTGACCCGCGACGGAACCGCCCTTCGCGTCCTTGACCGTGACCGACTCCAGGGTGCCGGTCCTCGCCGTCACCGTGACCTTCTTCGAGGGCAGCACGCCCGTGGCGTCGTCCGCAGGCATGACGGTGACCTCGGCCGGGGTCGCGCTCGGCGAGGGCGGCGCCGTCTCCGCGGCAGGCGCGGCGCCGGACGGCACCGTCCCAGCGGCCGCGGTTCCGGAACCGGCGTCGCAGCCCGCAGCCGCCAACACGGTCCCCATCAGGGCCGCCGCTGCCGCGGCACGGTGTCTCCTGGCCTTGCTGAACACGCTCGCTCCTGCCATCTGTCGCCCCCGGACCGTGGCGCGGGTGCTGCCACGGTCACCCCACCAGACGCAGGACGCAGCGCAGGCGGTTCGGTGTGGTCGGTCGTCGTGACCGGCTCGCAACCTCCTGCTGCCCCCGGCCGTGCTGGCCCACCCCCGGGCCCGGCACCTCGTCGAGTGTAACGGCGCAGCGGTCACCGTCCGAAATGCGCCCCCGCACGTGCAGGACGCCCCGCCGGGGATCCGGGGGGCGTCCTGTCGAGGCTGGCCCGTGCTGGGCCTGGGACCGCGGTGCGGACTCAGACCGCGTCGTCGCCCGTGAAGTACTCGAAGGTCCAGCCGATGAGGGCCACGACGCCGAACACCGCGCCGATGATGAAGAGCCACCAGCCGACGGCCAGGCCCAGGAAGCACACCGAGGCAGCCGCGGCCAGCGGGAGCGGCCACCAGCTGTGCGGGCTGAAGAAGCCGTACTCGCCCTCGGCCTCCGCGATGTGCCCGCTGGGGTTGTCCTCGGGACGAGCCGGCAGCTTGCGGGCCGTCGCCCAGAGGTAGAACGCGATCATCCCGCCGAGGCCGGCGCACAGCAGCAGGGCCACCGGCCCCACGGGCTCGGACCAGTCCGTGACGATGCCGTAGATGATCCCGACCGGCGCGAAGAACGCCCCGACGATCATGAACAGCTTGTACTCGACCTTCACTGGTCAGCGCTCCTTGCCCGGGTCGACGCGGTCGCCCCTGTCGTCTGCGGTGCCCCTGTCACCCAGGTCGGCCGGTCCGAGGACCTTCGCCAGGGTGTCGGCATCGGGCTGCGGCCCACTGACCGGCGCACCCTCGGGGTGGTGCAGGTCGAAGGCGGGGCGCTCCGAGCGGATCCGCGGGATGGTGTCGAAGTTGTGCCGCGGCGGCGGGCAGCTGGTGGCCCACTCGAGCGAGGCGCCGTAGCCCCACGGGTCGTTGGTCTCGACCAGCGGAGCGCTCCGCCAGGTCTTCCAGACGTTGTAGAGGAACGGCAGCGTCGAGGCGGCCAGCAGGAAGGCGCCGGCGCTCGAGACGCGGTTCTCCCAGGTGAACCCGTCCTCCGGCAGGTAGTCGGCGTACCGACGCGGCATGCCGTCGACACCGAGCACGTGCTGGATGAGGAAGGTGGTGTGGAAGCCGATGAACAGCATCCAGAAGTGGATCTTGCCCAGCGTCTCGTCGAGCATGCGGCCCGTGAACTTCGGCCACCAGAAGTAGAAGCCGGCGAACATCGCGAACACCACGGTGCCGAACACCACGTAGTGGAAGTGCGCCACCACGAAGTAGGTGTCGGACAGGTGGAAGTCCAGGGCCGGGCTGGACAGGATGATGCCGGTCAGGCCACCGAAGAGGAAGGTCACGAGGAACCCGATCGTCCACAGCATCGGGGTCTCGAAGGTGACCTTGCCGCCCCACATGGTGCCGATCCAGTTGAAGAACTTCACTCCGGTCGGCACGGCGATGAGCATCGTCATCACCGCGAAGAACGGCAGCAGCACTTGTCCCGTGGCGTACATGTGGTGGGCCCAGACCGTCACGGACAGCGCCGCGATGGCGATGGTCGCGAAGACCAGGGTCTTGTAGCCGAAGATCGGCTTGCGCGAGAACACCGGGAGGATCTCGGTCACGATGCCGAAGAAGGGCAGCGCGATGATGTAGACCTCGGGGTGGCCGAAGAACCAGAACAGGTGCTGCCAGAGCATCGGCCCGCCGTTGCCCGGGTCGAAGACGTGCGCACCGAACTTGCGGTCGGCGCCCAGCGCCAGCAGCGCGGCGGCCAGCACCGGGAAGGCCATCAGCACGAGGATCGAGGTCACGAGGATGTTCCACGTGAAGATCGGCATCCGGAACATGGTCATGCCCGGGGCGCGCATGCAGATGATCGTGGTGATGAAGTTGACGGCGCCGAGGATGGTGCCGAAACCACCGAGCGCGAGGCCGAACACCCACAGGTCGCCACCGAGGCCGGGGCTGTAGGTCGCGTCGGACAGCGGCGCGTAGGCGAACCAGCCGAACGAGGCCGCGCCCGAGGGGGTCAGGAAGCCGGCCGCGGCGATGATGCCGCCGAACAGGTACAGCCAGTAGGCGAACATGTTCAGGCGCGGGAAGGCGACGTCAGGCGCACCGATCTGGATCGGCATGAGCGCGTTGGCGAAGCCGGCGAACAGCGGCGTCGCGAACAGCAGCAGCATGATCGTGCCGTGCATGGTGAACAGCTGGTTGAACTGCTCGGGGTTGTCCACCACCTGCCGCCCGGGGCTGAACAGCTCGGCGCGGATGACCAGCGCCATGAGCCCACCGAGCATGAACCAGACGAAGGAGGTGATGAAGTACAGGTTGCCGATGACCTTGTGGTCGGTCGTCGTCAGCCACTTCACGACGGTCGCCCCGGGGGCGACCCGGCGGCGGGTGACGGTCTCAGCCGTGCGCAGGTAGGTCGACTCGCTCGCGGCGCTCATGCTCAGTTGCTCCCAGCGTTCTCAAGTTTGTCCGCGTCCTCGTCCATGATTCCCTCACGGTTGAGGCCGTTGTCGAGCTGGCCCTCGTTGCCCTTGGTCTTCAGCTCCGCGATGTGCCGGTCGTACTCGGCCTGGTCGACGACCTTGACGTTGAACAGCATCTGCGAGTGGTAGGCACCACACAGCTCGGCGCACTTGCCCTGGAAGGTGCCGGTCTGGGTCGGGACGACCTGGAACTTGTTGACCTTGCCCGGGATCATGTCGAGCTTCTGGAGGAAGGCGGGGACCCAGAAGGAGTGGATGACGTCCCGCGCGGTGAGCTGGAACTCGGTCCGCTGGTTCACCGGCAGGTACAGGGTGGGCAGCGTCTCCTCGACACCCGGCTTGCCCGTCAGCTGGGCGTGGGTGCCGGTCTCGTAGACCTGCTCGTTGACGTAGTTGAAGTCCCAGCTCCACTGCTTGCCGACGACGTTGACCACGACGTCGGGCTGCTTGGACGTGTCGAGCAGGGCCGACTCGTCGCGCTGGGTGTAGAAGAAGAGCACCGCGATCATCAGGACCGGGACGACGGTGTAGAGGATCTCGAGGGGCACGTTGTAGCGCAGCTGGACGGGCAGCGAGCCGTCGTCGTCGCGCCGGCGACGGTAGGCCACCGCGCACCACAGGATCAGTCCCCACACGAGGATGCCGACCACCAGGGCCGCGATCCAGGAGCCGACCCAGAGGTTGGTCACGCGCTGGGCACCCTCGGTCGCACCGCGCGGCAGGAAGCCGTCGCTCGCCTGTCCGGCGCAGCCGCTCAGGGCCAGCGCGCTGAGGCCGGCGGTCGCCGCCGTGAACCAGGTCCGACGCCCTCGGGGGCGCGGCACAGAGTCGTCGTGCGGACGCAACGGTGCACCTTCTTCTGACGAGAGACCAACCACGCGGCAAACCCTACTCCAGCCCCGGACGGGAGTCCGGTCAGGGTGGGACTAACGTCGGGGTGTGGCGAACACCAGTGTCGAGCGCGCGATCCTCGACGCCGCGAGCACCCCGATGCACCCCGTCGCCAGGGACACGTTGATGGCCGCGCTGGACGCCGGCTGGGCCGACCCGCGCCGCCTCCACGCCGAGGGACGGGCCGCCCGCCGTCTGCTGGACCAGGCGACCGAGGTGGTCTCCGCGGGGCTGGGGGTCCGTCCCTCCGAGCTGTCCTTCGCGCCGTCCGGACCGGGCGCCGTCGCCATGGCGGTCGAGGGGGCGCTCCACAGCGGCCGCCGTCGCGGCGCCCGCCTCGTGGCCTCGGCGGTGGAGCACTCCGCCGTGCTGGCACACGGCCGCTACCGGGCTGCCGTGGCCGGCGACGACGACCTCCTCGCCGAGGTGCCGGTGGACCCCACCGGCCGGGTCGACGTCGACGCCCTCGCCGACGCCCTGGCCGAGCCGGGCACCGTGGTCGCCGCCGTGCAGCACGCCAACGGCGAGGTCGGCACCCTCCAGCCGCTGGCTGCCGCGCACGAACGGTGCCGCGCGGCCGGCGTGCCCCTCGTCGTCGACGCGCAGCCGTCCCTGGGGCGCGCGCCCTCCCCCACCCACTACGACGTGCTCGCCGGTGACGCCCAGTCCTGGGGCGGCCCGGGCGGGCTGGGAGTGCTGGCCGTGCCGGAGCGCACCCGGTGGGCACTGCCCGGCCCCGCGGGCGAGCCCGGCTACGGCCGCAGCGGCCACGTGCCGTGGGTGCCGCTCGCGCTGGCCGCCGCGGAGGCGTGGCAGCAGACGAGCTCCGCGCACGAGGCCGAGGCGGCCGAGGCCCGCGCGCTCGTCGACCGGGTGCGTGCGGCGGCGGCTGCCGTGCCGGACGTCGAGGTCGTCGGTGACCCCGACGAGCGCCTGCCGCACGTGGTCACCTTCAGCGCGCTGTACGTCGACGGCGAGGCCCTGGTGCACGAGTTCGACCGGCGCGGCTTCGCCATCGCGTCGGGCTCCGCGTGCACCGCGAGCACGCTGGAGCCGAGCCACGTCCTGGCCGCCATGGGGGTGCTCACGCACGGCAACGTGCGGATCACCCTGCCCCTGGCCGCGGTCTCCCCCGGCCGCGCGCAGCACGTCGAGCGGTTCTGCGCGGCCCTCCCCGAGGTCATCGCCGCGGTCCGGGCCCAGCTGGGGGCCGAGCACCTGTGAGCACCGACCCGCCGGGGCTGCCGGAACAGGTCACCGTGGTCGACGCCCGCGGCCTGCGCTGTCCCCTGCCGGTCATCCGGCTCGCCCAGGCCGCCCACGACCTGCCGGGCGGTGCCGTCCTCGACCTGTGGGCCACCGACCCAGCCGCCAGGGCGGACGTCCCGGCCTGGTGCCGGATGCGCGGCCACGAGCTGGTGGGGACCACGGAGCTGGACGAGGGCGCTGACGGCGCCCACACGGCATACCGGGTGCGCCTGGTCGTGCCCTGACGCCGGCCGCCCCCGGGAAGGCTCTAGTCCAGCTGGTTGGCGCCGATGCGCACCTGGGGCACCTTCAGGGCGCGCTCGAGGCGCCGGAGGTACTCCTCGCGCGGCAGGTCCTCGATGCCGAGGGTGCGCAGGTGGTCGGTGGCCCACTGCACGTCGATGACGCGGTCGGGGTGGCCGTCGGCGAAGAAGAACCCGGTCAGGGCCACCAGCGCGGCCTTGGAGGCGTCGGTGACCGCGTGGAACATCGACTCCCCGGCGAAGAGGCCGCCGATGGCCACGCCGTAGAGGCCGCCCACGAGCTGGTCGTCCTGCCACGTCTCGACGCTGTGCGCCCACCCCATGCGGTGGAGCGTGCCGTAGGCGAGGCGGACCTCGCTGGTGATCCAGCGGCCCTCCCGGCGGGGGTCGGCGCAGCGCTCCACGACCTCGTCGAAGGCGTGGTCGACGCGGAACTCGAACCGCCGGCACGACTTGCGCAGCGACCGGCTGACCGAGATGCGCCCCGGCAGGAGCACCCCGCGCGGGTCGGGAGACCACCACCCCATCGGTCGCGCGCCGTCCTCGCCGAGCCCCATGGGGAAGACCCCGCTGCGGTAGGCCGCGAGCAGCGTGCCGGGCGCCAGGTCGCCGCCCACGCCCACGAGGTCCTCCCCCGGGTCGACCTCGGTGAGGTCGAAGTCCCAGGGGCTCGGGGCGGGTTCCTGCGGCGGCCAGGGCACCGTCTGCCGCCTACGGGGCGAAGCAGGTGATGTGGGGCTCGATCTCGTCGGCCGAGTCCTGCCCGTAGGCGTCCGCCAGGCGCGCGAGGAAGCGGGCCTTCCCGAGGGTGTACTCCTGCGTGCCGACGGTCTCGAGGACGTAGGTCGCCAGCATGGAGCCGAGCTCCGCGGCCCGCTGGTGGCCCAGGTCGGCGGCCAGGCCGGTCAGGAAACCGGCGCGGAAGGCGTCACCCACCCCGGTCGGGTCGGCCCGGCGCACCTCGCGGGCGGCCTTGACCTCGATCGGCTCCTCGCCACGGGTCGCGATGACCGCGCCGTCCTTGCCCCGGGTGATGACGCGGGTGGTCACGCGGTCGGCGATCTCCTCGGGCGACCAGCCGGTCTTCTGCGACGTCAGGGCAGCCTCGTACTCGTTGGTGAGCAGGTAGTCGGCCCCGTCGATGAGCGCGCGGATGGTGTCGCCGTCGGCGAAGGCCAGCTGCTGCGAGGGGTCGGCGGCGAAGGGGATGCCGCGGGTGCGGCACTCCTGCGTGTGGCGCAGCATCGCCTCGGGGTCGTTGGCCCCGATGACGACGAGGTCGAGTCCCCCGACCCGGTTGGCGACCGGCTGGAGCTCGATCTGGCGGGCCTCGGACATCGCCCCGGCGTAGAAGGTCGCGATCTGGGCCATGTCGTCGTCGGTCGTGCAGACGAAGCGCGCGGTGTGCTGCGACTCCGAGACGTGCACCGACTCGCAGTCGACGCCGTGGCGCTCGAGCCAGCTGCGGTAGTCGGCGAAGTCCTCGCCCACCGCGCCGACCAGGATCGGCTGCTGGCCCAGGTTGGCCATGCCGAACGCGATGTTGGCCGCCACTCCCCCGCGCCGGACCTGCAGGTCGTCGGCCAGGAAGGAGAGCGAGACCTTGTCGAGCTGCTCGACGACGAGGGAGTCCGCGAAGCGGCCCTTGAACGTCATGAGGTGGTCGGTGGCAATGGATCCGGTGATGGCAACACGCACACCCGCAACCTACCGCCAAAGCCGCCGGATGCCTCGGCCGCCCGCACGAGGCCTACCCGCGGGTGTTACCTCGTGGTACCGGCGTGTCGGCACGCCCGCCGCACCTACGGTCGAGACATGAGCACCCCCACGCGCCCCGACGAGTTCCCCGGCCCCCGCGAGGGCCTCGACAACGGCAGCCTCAGCGAGCTGGCCATCGACGGCGGCGAGGTCGAGCTCGACGTCGCGCAGCCCCGCCCGTTCGGCGGCGAGCACCACGACATCGCGGTGCCCGACGACGCCTCGGCCCTCCTCGAGGGCATGGAGGCCTACGGCGGCTGAGCGGCCACCAGCGCGTCGCAGGCCCAGCACCCAGACGCGTCGAAGGCCCCGCACCGGTCTCGGTGCGGGGCCTTCGACGTCGCGCGCCGGTCGGCTCAGCTGAAGCTGTCGCCGCAGGCGCAGGAGCTGCCCGCGTTGGGGTTGTCGATCGTGAAGCCCTGCTTCTCGATGGTGTCGGCGAAGTCGATCGTCGCGCCCTCGAGGTACGGCGAGCTCATCCGGTCGACGACGACCTCGACCCCGCCGAAGTCGCGCACGAGGTCACCGTCGAGGGTGCGCTCGTCGAAGTAGAGCTGGTAGATCAGGCCGGAGCAGCCGCCGGGCTGCACGCCCACGCGCAGGCGAAGGTCGTCACGACCCTCCTGCTCCAGGAGCGACTTGACCTTGGTTGCGGCGACGTCGGTCAGGATGACGCCGTGGGCAGGGGCCTCGGTCGTGGCGTCCGCGGCGACCTGGGTCGGGTCCTGAACACTCATCGGGTTGCGTCCTTCATGTCGTCGAATCGTTAGGTCTGCGTGCGTGCAAACCCACGTGGCACGGGAAATGTTCCCGGCGCTGCCTAGCGTACGTCGTCCTCAGCGCGGGGGTGACCAGGTGGCCGCCACCCGGGCGGCGCGGTCGGCGAGGGTTCCCACGGGGTCGGCCACGGCGGCCTCCACCTCCTCGGGGGTCTCGGCCACGGCATACGTGCCGGACAGGCCCAGCGTCATGGCCTCGCGGCGCCCGACCATGGTCTGGCCGGCGATGACGATCGCCGGCGTCGCCGACTCGAGGGCGGCCTGGGCCACCCCGGCGACAACCTTGCCGCGCAGGCTCTGCCAGTCGAAGGTGCCCTCGCCCGTGACCACGAGGTCCGCGGCGGCGACGACCTCGGAGAGCCCGACCGTGCGGATGACCACCTCGACCCCGCTGACGCGGCGCGCCCCGAGCAGCAGCAACCCGTAGCCCAGGCCCCCGGCTGCGCCGGCGCCCGGCTCGCGGTCGAGGCGTCGCGGCTGGCCGCTCAGCAGCTCGCGCCCCTCGGGCAGCGTGCGGCGGACCACCTCGGTGAACCGGCCCAGGGCCCCCTCGAGGGCCTGCGCGACCTGCGGCGAGGCGCCCTTCTGCGGCGCGTAGACCGCGGAGGCGCCCTGGAACCCGAGCAGAGGCGAGTCGACGTCGGTGGCGGCCAGCAGCTCGATGCCCGAGAACCGCTGCCGCAGCATCTCCAGGCCGTGCAGGGCGCCGTCGGGGAGGTCGGCCAGGGCCAGGCCGCCGCGAGCGAGGACGTTGGCACTGCCCGCGCCGAGGCTGGCGAGCATGCCGGCGCCGCCGTCGTTGGTGCCGCTGCCGCCGAGACCCACGACGATGCGCTCGGCCCCCTCGCGCAGCGCCGAGTCGAGCAGCTGCCCCACCCCCCAGGTGCTGGTGACCGCGGGGTTGCGCTCGTCGGCCTCCAGCAGGTGCAGGCCGGCCGCCTGCGCCGACTCGAGGTAGGCGGTGGGCACGCCGTCGTCGCCCTCGACCAGCAGCAGGGCGGCCGGCACCTCGCGGCCGAGCGGGTCGGCGGCCGTGGTGAGCACGGTCCGGGCCTCGGGCAGGGCGTTCGCGAGGACGTCGATGAAGCCGGGGCCGCCGTCGGAGAGCGGCATCAGCGTCAGCAGGTCGTGCGGCGCCGACCTCCGCCAGCCCTCGGCCATGGCCTCAGCGGCCTGGGTCGCTGTGAGGGTGCCGGTGAAGGAGTCCGGCGCGATGAGCACGTGCACGGATCGGACTGTACTCGCGCCGGGCCCCTCGGTCGGACCGGTCAGCGCCCGCCGCGGGAGCCGGCGCGCGAGCGGGACGAGAACGCTGCCGCGCCACCGGTGCTGCCACCGTTGGTGCCACCGGCCGGGCCAGACCCCTGCCTGCCGCGACCGGTCTGGCCCGACCCCGGCGTGGAGGTGCTGTATGCCGTGGACGAGCCGCCGCGCGCGGCTCCCCCGCCGTTGCTGCCGCGGCCGCGCCGGGCTGCGGACGCACCGCCGGAGGGCTTCTCGGCCACGCCACGGCCGGGCTGCTGGGCCGCACGGGACCGACCAGCCTGGCCGCCCTGCTTGGCCTGGCCACCCTGGCTGGCCCGACCGCCCTGCTTGGGCTTGCCGCCCAGCTTGGCCTGGCCGGGCTGGGCGACCTGGTCGAAGACGATGCCCCCGGGGAAGCTGCGCTGGCCGGGTGCCACCTCGAGCAGCAGCGGGTGCGAGGGGTCGAGGCGCGTGGTGGTGGGGCGGATCCCCGCCTTGCGGGTCAGGTCGCGCACGTCGGCGACCTGCTCGGCCGTCATGAGGGTCACGACCGTGCCGGCCGCCCCGGCGCGGGCCGTGCGGCCCGAGCGGTGCAGGTAGGCCTTGTGCTCGACCGGCGGGTCCGCGTGCACGACGAGTCCCACGTCGTCGACGTGGATGCCGCGGGCGGCGATGTCGGTGGCGACGAGCGTGGTGGCCGTGCCCCCGTGGAAGGCGTCGAGGTTGCGGGTGCGGGCGCTCTGGCTGAGGTTGCCGTGCAGCTCGACCGCGGGCACGCCCGAGGCGTTCAGCTGCTTGGCCAGCTTCTTGGCGCCGTGCTTGGTGCGGGTGAAGACCACGGTGCGCCCGGGGGCCGCGGCCAGGTCCAGCAGCACGGGGAGCCGGTCGTCCTTGTGCACGTGGAAGACGTGGTGCGCCATCGACGCGACGGGCGACTGCGCCGAGTCGGCCTCGTGGGTCACCGGGTCGGTCAGGAAGCGCTTGACCAGGACGTTGACGCCCGCGTCGAGCGTGGCGGAGAACAGCATCCGCTGACCGGTGCGCGGCGTGCGCTCCATGATGCGGCGCACACCGGGCAGGAAGCCGAGGTCGGCCATGTGGTCGGCCTCGTCGAGCACGGTGACCTCGATGCTGTCGAGGCTGACGTGGCCCTGCCCGATGAGGTCCTCGAGGCGGCCGGGGCAGGCGACCACGACGTCGACGCCGCGGCGCAGCGCCGTGACCTGCGGGTTCTGGCCGACGCCACCGAAGACGGTCTGGCTGGTGAGTCCGAGCGGAGCCGCCAGGGGGGCCAGGGCGGTGTCGATCTGGAGGGCCAGCTCGCGGGTCGGGGCGAGGATGAGCGCCCGGGGGCGCTGCGACCTGCGCGGGGTGCCGCTCGCGGCCAGCCGGGCCAGCAGGGGCAGGAGGAAGGCGTACGTCTTGCCCGAGCCCGTGCGTCCGCGGCCCAGCACGTCGCGGCCGGCCAGGGAGTCCGGCAGGGTGGCCGCCTGGATGGGCGTGGGCACGGTGATGCCGGAGGCGGCAAGCACGTCGGTCAGCGCGGCAGGCACGCCGAGGTGGTCAAAGGTGGTGTCAGCAGACACAGGGGTACTCCCGAGGAGAGGGGCTCACCAACAGATGAGTGGTGGTCGTTCTGCCCGGCGCGAGCCATCAGCGGTCGCGGCGCATGAGCATCGACATGAGAAGGCGGTCCGAGGCAGAACGGAGCGGACCGCGTGTCACCACCCTACCGCGGGGCCGGCAGACCCGCTGACCACGGCACCGATCTATGAGAACCCGGGCGAATGGCGCACACTGGACTGATGCGCCCCCGACAGAAGCAGCCCGACCGGCCCCGTCCGGCAGCCAGCCCGTTCCGCACCGAGGCGGCTCCCGTCCACCCGGAGTACGCCGTGGACGACCGGGTCACCCACGACCGCCACGGCCTCGGCCGCGTGGTGCGCGTCGACGGCGACCGGGTCAACGTGCGCTTCGGCTCCCAGACCGTGAGCGTCGCCATCTCGAGCCCGCGCCTGCACCCGCTCTGAGCACGGCCCCTCGGGTGTCCGTGGGGCTCCCGCAGTTCTGCGCCGCTGTCCCCCAGGCGGCAGACCGGCGCCACCGGGTGTGACACGATTTCACCGTGAGCACCACTGCAGACCCCGCCGCCCGGGCAGGCGCCCCCCTTCCCCTGCTGGTCCTGGGCCACGGCCGCGACCTGGCCACCGAGCGGGGCGTCGAGTGCCCCGGTGACCTCCCGGCGCCCTCGGACCCCGGTCTGGTCGAACGCGCCCGGGCGGCCCGCGCCGCCCTCGGCGAGAAGGTGTTCGTCCTCGGGCACCACTACCAGCGCGACGAGGTCATCGAGTTCGCCGACGTGACCGGCGACTCGTTCAAGCTCGCCAAGGAGGCCGCCGCGCGCCCCGAGGCGCCGTGGATCGTCTTCTGCGGCGTGCACTTCATGGCCGAGTCGGCCGACATCCTCACCAGCGACGAGCAGACCGTGATCCTGCCCGACCTCGCGGCCGGGTGCTCGATGGCCGACATGGCGCAGATCCACCAGGTCGAGGAGGCGTGGGACGACCTGGTCGAGGCCGGCGTCGCCGACGACACCATCCCGGTGACCTACATGAACTCCTCCGCCGCGATCAAGGCCTTCACCGGCCGGCACGGCGGCACCATCTGCACCTCGTCCAACGCGAAGAGCGCTCTCTCGTGGGCCTTTTCGCAGGCCGGGGACGGACGTGTCGAGGGCGGCACCGGCAAGGTGCTCTTCCTCCCCGACCAGCACCTCGGCCGCAACACCTGGGCCCGCGACCTCGGGGGCTCCCTCGACGACTGCGTCGTGTTCGACCCGCACCGGCCGATGGGCGGCCTCACCCGCCAGCAGCTCCAGGACGCCCGCATGATCCTGTGGCGCGGCCACTGCTCCGTGCACGGCCGGTTCACCCTCGAGGCCGTCGAGCAGGCGCGCCGTGAGATCCCCGACGTGAAGGTCATCGTCCACCCGGAGTGTCGCCACGAGGTCGTCGAGGCGGCCGACGAGGTCGGGTCGACCGAGAAGATCATCAAGACCATCGCCGCCGCACCGGACGGCACCAAGTGGGTCGTCGGCACCGAGCTCAACCTCGTGAAGCGGCTCGCGGCCGAGTTCCCGCGCCAGCAGATCGCCTTCCTCGAGAAGAACGTCTGCTACTGCTCCACGATGAACCGCATCGACCTGCCGCACCTCGTCTGGGCGCTGGAGTCCCTCGTCGACGGCCGCGTGGTCAACCCGATCAGGGTCGACGCCGACGTGGCGCACTACGCCCGCGTCGCCCTCGACCAGATGCTCGCCCTGCCCGGCGAGACCCACCGCGACTAGCTCGTGTGCCGCGTGGCCGGGCGCGCGGCACACCCGGCTCACGCCTGGTCGGTGGTCTCCTCCACGGTGAGGGCGAAGCCGCGGTGCCGCAGGCGGTCGACGAGGACGTCGCCGAACGCCGTCGCGGGCGTGAGCACGCCCGCCCGCTGCCGGCAGGCGCTGCTCGTCCTCGACCAGGCAGAGGGCCGACTCCGCGAGCATGACGGCCGTGCCGGCATACCCGGGGTCGGCCTGGGCCGCCACGACGGCGAGGTAGCCCCGCCCGCTGGAGGCGGTCGTGCGGACCTCCATGCGGAAGCTGCCGCGCCGGCGCACCTCCTCGCTCGGCCCCTCGCCGGGTGACGGGAGCACGAGGCCGAGCAGGGGCCTGGTGAGCGGGTTGGCCATCCCCACGGCGAGGGCGCCGAGCCCGGCCGAGACCGCGGCGGCGCGCAGCTGGCCGTCGCGTCCCCTGCCACAGGCCAGCAGCTCGCGGTAGCGGAACTGTCGCCCGTAGGCGTGGCCGGCCAGGGCGCTGCTGCGGCGCACGATCCGGGTGTTGAACGTGCCCATCACGAACGGCGCGGTCCACTGCCCCGTCGCGTGGTCGCGCATGACCCCGCCGACGTCGCGCTGGCGGCCGACGTGCGGCTCGGCCACCCGGTCGGGGCTGAGCGCGTAGGGGTCGAGGAGGACCTTGCGGGCGGCCGGGTCGGAGGCCGCGGCCGTCACCACCGTGCGCATCGTGTCGATGGTGCCGCCGCTGACACCGCCGCGCAGCCGGCGCACCAGGAGGGTCGTGTCGCCGAGGTCGCCGGCGCCGTCCGCCAGCGCCCGCTCGTGGAGCAGCAGCACGCCGAGGTCGGACGGCACGGAGTCGAAGCCGCAGGCCGTCACGAGGCGCGCCCCCGTCTCCTCGGCGGTGGCCTGGAGCTCGTCGATGAGCCGGCGCACGAAGAGCACCTCGCCGGTCAGGTCGGCGTAGTGCGTGCCCGCCCGGGCGCAGGCGCGGGCCAGGCCGAACCCGTGGCGGACGTACGGCCCCACGGTGGTCACCACCACACGGGTCGAGCGGGCGAGCCGGTCGAGGGCGGCGTCGTCACTGCTGTCGGCGACGACGAGGGGCCACTCGCGGGCAGCGCCGGGCAGCGTGGCTCGCACGTCCTGGAGACGGGCCTCGTCGCGGCCCGCAAGGGCGATGCGCAGGTGCGGTGGCGCGTGCCGGGCGAGCTCGGCCGCGAGAAGGCGGCCGACGAAACCGGTGGCGCCGAAGACGACGAGGTCGTGCTCGCGCCCCGCGCTCACGCGTCGCCCTGGTGCAGCAGGTGCTCCTGCACCGGGCCGCCGAGCACCTCGCTGGGCCACCGGTCGGTGGCCTGGTGCGCCGCCGGCACCCGCTCGTCCTCCCGCACCGGGCCGGGCGGCGTCCCGTCACCGAAGGGCCTCCCCCCGAGGGCCTCCCGGCCGTGCGGGAGCAGCCACCCGGACAGGTCGGGGCCCTTCGGGATGATGCCGGTCGGGTTGATGTCGTGGTGGACGACGTAGTAGTGCGCCTTGATGTGCGCGAAGTCGACCGTGTCGCCGAACCCCGGCGTCTGGAAGAGGTCGCGGGCGTAGGCCCACAGCACCGGCATCTCGCTGAGCTTGTGGCGGTTGCACTTGAAGTGGCCGTGGTAGACCGCGTCGAAGCGGACCAGCGTGGTGAAGAGGCGCACGTCGGCCTCGGTGATCGTCTCGCCCACGAGGTAGCGCTGGTCACGGAGCCGGTCCGCCAGCCAGCGCAGCGTGTCGAACAGCCGCTCGTAGGCGTCTTCGTAGGCGGCCTGGGTGCCGGCGAAGCCGCACCGGTAGACGCCGTTGTTGACCTCGGAGTAGACGCGCCGGTTGACCTCGTCGATCTCGGCGCGCAGGGCTGCCGGGTAGAGGTCGGGCGCTCCCTCGCGATGGTGCTCGCGCCACTGGGTCGAGAAGTCGAGCGTCATCTGCGCGAAGTCGTTGGTGACGACCTTGCCCGAGGAGACCTCGACCATGGCGGGCACGGTGATGCCGCGGGCGTAGCCGGGCTGGCGCGCCTCGAACGCGTCCTTGAGCCGAGGGATGCGCAGCACCGGGTCGACGCCGCCGGGGTCGAGGTCGAAGGTCCAGCTGTCGTCGTCGTGGGTCGGACCGCAGATGCCCATGGAGAACGCGTCCTCGAGCCCGAGCAGGCGGCGCACGATGATCGCCCGGTTGGCCCAGGGACAGGCCCGCGAGACCACCAGACGGTAGCGGCCGGGCTCGACGGGCCAGGCGTTCTCGCCGCTGCCGTCAGCGGTGATGCGGTCGGAGATGTAGCGCGTGTCCCGCTGGAAGCTCGGCTCGACGTAGCCCGTGCGGCTGGTGCTGGTCGCTGTCTCGGCCATGTCGAGAACCTAACGCGGGGCCACTGCACGCGCCCGTCCGCCCCGTCTCCTCCCCGGAGCGGGTCTCCCGGAGCGCGTCTCCCGAGCGGGTCTCCCCTGACCGGGTCAGCGGGGCATGGCCCCCAGGCGGGCCAGCAGGAGCGCCTCCGCCTCGCACACCCGCTGGAACTCGCCGAGGTGCAGCGACTCGTTGGCGCCGTGGGCCCGTGCGTCGGGGTCCTCGACACCGGTCACCAGGATCGCGGCGTCGGGGAAGCGCTCGGCGAAGGCGGCGACGAACGGGATCGAGCCGCCCACACCGATGTCCACCGGCTCGACGCCCCACGCGTCGGTGAACGCGGCCCGCGCCTGGTCGTAGACCGGGCCGGTGGCGTCGGCCGCGAAGCCGGGGCCCTGGTCGTCGAGGCGCAGCTCGACCCGGGCACCCCAGGGGGTGTGCTTCTCGATGTGGCGCTGCACCGCGGCATACGCCTCCTTCGGGTCCTCGTCGGGGGCGAGGCGGATGGAGATCTTGGCGCTGGCGCTCGGCACGAGGGTGTTGGAGCTGGTCGCGACCGACGGGGCGTCGAGCCCGATGACGGTGGCGGTCGGCTTGTTCCAGGTGCGGGTCAGCAGCGAGCCGGTGCCGATGACCTCGACGCCGTCGAGCAGCCCGGACTCCTCACGCAGCCGAGCCTCGTCGTAGTCGAGGTCGGAGGCGACGCCGGAGCGCAGGCCCTCGATCGCCACGTCGCCGTTGTCGTCGTGCAGGCTGGCGAGCAGGCGCACCAGCGGCATCATCGCGTCGGGCACGGCCCCGCCGAACATGCCGGAGTGGACGCCGTGGTCGAGGGTCGTCACCGTCACGACCACCCGGATCAGGCCACGCAGCGTCGTCGTCAGGGCAGGCTCGCCGATCGCCCAGTTCATCGAGTCGGCCAGCACGATGGCGTCGGCCCGCAGCTTCTCGCCGTGGCGCTCGAGGATCGTCGGCAGCGACTCGGAGCCGATCTCCTCCTCTCCCTCGACGAAGACCGTGACGCCGACCGGCAGGTTGCCGCGGTGGGCGCGCAGTGCCGCGAGGTGGGCCATGATGCCGGCCTTGTCGTCCGCGGCCCCGCGCCCGTAGAGGCGGCCGTCGCGTTCGGTGGGCTCGAACGGCTTGCTGTCCCACAGCTCCTCGGCACCGGTCGGCTGCACGTCGTGGTGGGCGTAGAGCATCACGGTGGGCGCACCCTCGGGCCCGTCGACGTGGCCGATCACCGCGGGCCGGCCGCCCTCGCGCACGATCTCGACGTCGAGGCCCTCGGCGCGCAGCAGCTCGGCGGTCGCCTCGGCGCTGGCCTCGACGTGGGCCTGGTCGAAGGCGTCGAGCGAGATGCTCGGGATGCGGGTCAGCGCCTCGAGGTCGGCCCGGATCCCGGGCATGAGCCCGGCCACGGCGGCCTTGAGGTCGGCGATCTGGTCAGCGGTGAGGACGTCGGCGGTCACGGCGGGGAGCCTAGTGGGTGCTGCCGGTGGCGATGCGGGAGAACCCGGTCGCACGGCATACAGTTGGCCCCGTGTTTGGACGCAACAAGACGCTGAACGAGCAGCAGGCCGAGACCATCGCCCGGGCCGAGCGCGAGGGTGCCAAGAACCGGCCCACGCCGAAGCGTCGCGAGCAGGAGGCGGCGCGCAAGCGTCCCCTGGTGGTGACCGACCGCAAGGCCGCCAAGCGCGACGACCAGCTCAAGCGCCGCGAGGCGTCCGCACGCATGCGCCAGGCCATGGTCACCGGCGACGAGGCGCACCTGCCGGTCCGCGACAAGGGCCCCGAGCGCCGCTACATCCGCGACTACGTCGACGCCCGCTGGAACATCGGCGAGTTCATGCTGCCGATCATGATCGTCGTGCTGGCGCTGTCGTTCGTGCGGCAGTCGTGGGCGCTGATGATCGTGTTCGTCGCCGTCTACGGCATCCTGCTGGTGGCGGCCGTCGACGCCTTCTTCATGTGGCGTCGGCTGAAGAAGCGCCTCGTGGCCAAGTTCGGTGAGAACGGCATGCCCCGGGGCGGCGCGATGTATGCCGTGATGCGCGCCTTCCAGATGCGGCGCTCGCGGATGCCGAAGCCGCAGGTGCAGCGGGGCCAGTACCCCGCCTGAGAGCTGCTCGGCTGAGGGCTGCTCGACGGCGGGCTACTCGGCCGGGGCGAGGGCCATCGGCCCGTAGACCAGCTCCCCCTCGCGGTAGAGGCTGACGGCGTCGACACCCTTGGCGGCGAGCTCGTGCCACGTCTCGCCGAACCAGTTCTCGGCGTCGGACTGCGAGGGGAACGCCGTGGTCGGCAGCCCCTCGCCGCTCATCTCGTTGGCCTCGGCGTCCAGGTAGGTCCAGGTCCAGGCGTCACTCATACCGCCACTGTAGGCCGGTGCGCCCGGCGCCGCGCTCAGGTGCCGGAAACGCCGGCGGAGTCGAAGGTGGCCACCTCCGACAGCAGCCGCGCGGCGGACTGCACGAGCGGCACGGCGAGCACGGCACCCGAGCCCTCGCCCAGCCGCAGCTGCAGGTCGAGCAGGGGCTCCATGCCCAGGTGGTCGAGAGCGGCACGGGCACCGGGCTCCACGGACACGTGGCCGGCGACCCAGTAGCCGGCCGCCGCCGGGCACAGGGCGCTGGCGACCAGGGCCGCCGAGACGGCGATGACGCCGTCGAGCACCACGGGCACCCCGCGGGCCGCCGCACCGAGCAGGTAGCCGGCGAGGGCGGCGTGCTCGAGGCCGCCGACCTCGGCGAGCACCGTCAGCGGCTCGGAGCGGTCGAGCCGGGCGAGGGCGCGCTCCACCACTGCGGTCTTGCGCTGCAGCGTCACGTCGTCGATGCCGGTGCCGCGGCCGGTGACGTCCGCGGGCTCGCTGCGGGTCAGGGCCGCGATGAGGGCGGCGGAGGCGGTGGTGTTGGCGATGCCCATGTCGCCCGTGACCAGCAGGTCGGCCCCGGCGTCCACGAGGTCACCGGCGACGGCGATGCCGGTCTCGAGGGCCTGGAGAGCCTCCTCACGCGTCATCGCCGGCCCCACGGCGAGGTCGCGCGTCCCGTGGGCGACCTTGCGCTGCAACAGGTTCGGCGCGTCCGGCAGGTCGCTGGCAACCCCGACGTCGACGACGGTGACGGTGGCGCCGACCTGGCGGGCCAGGGCGTTGACGACCGCCCCGCCGGCGGCGAAGTTCGCCACCATCTGGGCGGTGACCTCCTGCGGCCAGGGCGTGACGCCCTGCGCGTGCACGCCGTGGTCGGCGGCGAAGACGGCAACGGCCGGGCGCTGCGGCAGCGGCGGCGGGCAGGTGCGCGCGATGCCGGCCAGCTGGGCGCCGACCTCCTCCAGCTGCCCCATCGCGCCGGGCGGCTTGGTCAGGCGGGCCTGGCGCGCGTCGGCCTCCTCGACGGCCCGCCGGCAGGTCGGGCGGATGGCCGAGACGGTCTGGGACAGCAGCGACATGGCACTCCTTCGGGGGATGGCGCGGCCACCCTAGGCGCGGAGGTGCGCACGCGGCATACCCGGGTCCGTCCCGGGCGAGGGGTCGTCGGACGCCGGCCCCCGACGTGGGAGCGAGATCACTTTGACACCGCGTGCGCGCGGGTGGGACGGTTCGCACGTCGAACCAGCCCTGGGTGAGGGGAAGCCGGTCCAAGTCCGGCGCTGTCCCGCAACCGTAGGTCGTCCCTGACGCTGTCAGGGCGGCGAGCCGGAGCACCTGCCCCGGGCCTCGACTCCAACTACAAGTCCGTCGTGGAATGCGGACCGGAGTCAGAGACGTCGCCTGCGAACGGCTGCGTCTCCTCGCCGGTCGCGAGGAGGAATGCATGTCTCGCACCACCCTGCGTCATTTGAACCGCGGTCATCTCAACCGCGGTCATCTCAACCGCCGGCCCGTCGTGGCCGTCCCGTCCCTGGTCGCCGCCGTGCTGCTCGCGCTGGTCGCGGCCGTCGTCGCCCCGGCCGGCCCCGCCAGTGCCGCCGCCTACCGCTACTGGGGCTACTTCCAGCTGCAGGACGCACAGGGCTCCACAGAGAAGACCTGGGCCTTCGCCACCAAGGGCGCCGACCAGCTCACCCCCGCCGACGGCGGCGTCGAGGGCTGGCGCTTCGCCGTCGCCGGTGAGACCGACGCCCGTATGCCGCGCGCGACCGCCACCTTCGACGACCTCTGCGGTGACACCGCCGCCCAGGCCGGGAAGAAGCGCGTCGGCGTCGTCATCGACTACGGCCGCGCCGCCGACACCGAGGACGGCAAGCAGCCGCCGGCACCGGTCGGCAGGTGCGCGGTCGTCGACACCAAGGCCACCGGCGCCGAGGTGCTCGCCGCCGTCGCCTCGGTCCGCGCCGAGGGAGCGATGATCTGCGGCATCGACGACCAGCCCGCCACCGGCTGCGGTGGTGAGGTCAAGGAGGTCAGCCCCGAGGCCAAGGCCACCGACACCCCGGTGCAGCTCGCGGCCGCCACGCCGTCGGCCGACGCCGCGCAGGCGCCCGCCGACGACGCCGACCAGGGCGGCACCAGCCCGCTGGCCTACGTGGCCATCGTCGTGCTGCTGGCCGCGGCTGCCCTGCTCGTCGTCACCGCCGCGCGTCGCCGCCGCGCCCACTGAGGCGGCTGACCCTCCACCGTGGCACCCCGGCTCGGCCCCACTCCCCTCCCCAGGCTGCTGCACCCAGCGGCCTGGTGGGCCTGGGGTGTGGGGCTGGCCGTGGCCGCGTCGCAGACCACCAACCCGCTGCTGCTCGCACTGGTGGTCGCCGTCGCCGCCTGGGTCGTCCTCGAGCGACGTGAGGTGGGCGCCACCAACCCCCTCGTCCCGTTCCTCCTGGTGGGGCTCTTCGCCATCGCCCTGCGCGTGGTGATGGTCGGCCTGCTGGGTGGCGGCGTCACCGGCCGCGTCGTGCTGTTCCGGCTGCCGGAGGTGCCCCTGCCTGCCTGGACGAGCGGGGTCAGGATCGGGGGGGCCGTGACCCTCGAGGGCCTGCTGGCCGCGGTCTACGAGGGCCTGCGGCTCGCCGCGATCCTGGCCTGCCTCGGCGCCGTCAACGCCCTGGCCAGCCCGCGGCGCCTCCTGCGCTACGTGCCGGCGACCCTCTACGAGGTGGGCACCGCCGTCGTCGTGGCACTGACCTTCGCACCGCAGATGGTCGATGACGCGGCGCGGGTGCGGGCCGCCCGCCGGCTGCGCGGCCACTCCGGCCGCGGGCTGCGCGAGCTCGGCCGCCTCGCGGTCCCGGTGCTCGTCGGCTCGCTCGAGCGCTCGCTGAACCTGGCCGCCTCCATGGAGTCGCGCGGCTACGGCCGGGTGGTGCGGCGCACCGCCACGTCCACCCGGCTGGCCGCCGTGCTCACCCTCGTCGGGCTGCTCGGTGTCGTGGTCGGGCTCTACGGGCTGCTCGACGCCACCAGCCCGGCGGTGCTGGGCCTGCCGATGCTCGGGGTGGGCGTGCTCTGCGCCGGCGCCGCCCTGGCCGTCGGGGCGCGGCGGGACCCCCGCACCCGCTACCGGCGCGACCCGTGGGGCGGCCCCGAGTGGCTGGTGTCGCTGAGCGGCCTCGTGCCCGCCCTCGTGCTCACCGCCGGCGCGGCGCTCTCCTGGCCCGGCCTGGTCCCGCAGCAGGTTCCGGCCAGCCTGCCGCCCGTCCCGCTCGCTATGGTGGCGGCGATCCTCGTGGCCGCCCTGCCGGCGGTCGCCGCACCCGTCCCTCCCCTGCTCGCCCGCTCCCGTGAGGCCACCGCATGATCTCCTTCGACGCCGTGGGCGTGAGCTACGGGGACGAGGACGGCCACACGTCCGGCCCCGAGGCGTCGACGACCGTCTTCTCCGGCGCGACCTTCCGCGTGCCCGAGGGTGAGCTGGTGCTGGTGGTGGGGCCGACCGGGTCCGGCAAGTCGACGCTGCTCCGCTGCATCAACGGACTGGTCCCGCACTTCTCGGGTGGCACGCTGCACGGCACCGTCACGGTCGCCGGTCGCGACACCCGGACCCACCGGCCACGCGACCTCGCCGACCTCGTCGGCTTCGTGGTGCAGGACCCGCTGTCCTCCTTCGTCACCGACACCGTGGAGGAGGAGATCGCCTACGGCATGGAGGCCCTCGGCGTCGACGCCACCGCGATGCGCCGCCGGGTGGAGGAGACCCTCGACCTGCTCGGCCTGGCCGACGTGCGCAGCCGCCCGCTGCGCGACCTCTCGGGCGGCCAGCAGCAGCGCGTCGCGATCGGCGCCGTGCTCGCGGCCGGTCCGCGGATCCTCGTGCTCGACGAGCCGACCTCGGCCCTCGACCCCGTCGCGGCCGAGGACGTGCTCGCCACCCTGCACCGGCTCGTGCACGACCTGGGGATCACCGTCGTGGTCGCCGAGCACCGGCTCGAGCGGGTCATCCACCACGCCGACCACGTGGTGCTCATCGGCGACGGGCAGGTCTCCGGGCTCCTCGACCCCGCCGAGGCCATGGTCACGTCCCCCATCTACCCGCCGATCATCGGGCTCGGCCGGGCACTGCGCTGGTCGCCGCTGCCGCTGTCGATCCGGGACGCGCGCCGTCGTGCCGGCGAGGTGCGCGAGAGCCTGTCCGCCCTTCCCGCGGCCCCCACCGAGCTCACGGCCGTCGACGGCGCCGCCGTGGCCCGGGCGGACGGCCTGGTGGTGCGCCGCGGCTCCGTGGTGGCCCTCCGCTCGGTGAGCGTGACCGTCGGTCGCGGGGAGGTCGTGGCGGTCATGGGCCGCAACGGCGCCGGCAAGTCGACGCTGCTGTCCGCGATGGTCGGACAGGTGCGCCCCACCGACGGCTCCGTGCGCCTCGGCACGCTCGACCCCGGGCGGTCCCAGCCGGCCGAGATCGTGCGCCGGGCGGGCATGGTGCCCCAGGACCCGTCGCTCATCCTGTATGCCGAGTCGGTCGCCGACGAGTGCGCCGCCGCCGACCGCGACTTCGCCCTGCCGGCAGGCACCACTGCCGCAGTGCTCGAACGCATCGTCCCCGACCTCGACCCGGCGCAGCACCCTCGGGACCTCTCGGAGGGTCAACGGGTCTCGCTGGCCCTGGCAGTGGTCCTCGCGTCGGAGCCCGACGTCGTGCTGCTCGACGAACCGACACGGGGGCTGGACTACGCCGCCAAGCGCCGCCTGGTGGAGCTGTTGCGACAGCTGGCCACGCGCGGGCACGCGGTCGTGCTGGCCACCCACGACGTGGAGCTGGCCGCCGAGGTGGCGACCCGGGTGGTGGTGCTCGCCGAGGGCGAGGTGGTGGCCGACGGCAGCGCGCCGGGCGTGCTGTCGGGCTCCCCCGCCTTCGCTCCGCAGGTCTCCAAGATCCTGCACCCGCTGCACTTCCTGACGGTCGACCAGGTGGTCGCCGCGACCGGGGCCGCGTCGTGACCGCCCCGCGCAGCCTGCGGTTCGGCGCCATGGCCCTGGTCATGGTGGTCGGGTTCGTCGCCTTCGCGTGGCCCTTCCTCGTGACGCCCGGCTCCGAGCTGTCCCAGCTCGGGCACTCGGGTGACGCCTCCCTGCTCTTCGTGGCGCTGATGGGCCTGCTGTCGCTGGTGCTGCTGGCCGAGATGTCGTCGGGCAGCCTCGACGCCAAGGGCGTCGCGGTGCTCGGTGTGCTCGCCGCAGCCGGCGGGGCGCTGCGGGTGCTCTCGGCCGGCACCGCCGGCCTGGAGCCGATGTTCTTCCTGCTGGTCGTCGCGGGCCGGGCCCTGGGCGCCAGCAAGGCGTTCCTGCTCGGCGCCCTCGCGCTCCTCGCCTCGGCGTTCCTCACCGCGGGGATCGGCCCCTGGACGCCGTTCCAGATGCTCGGATGTGGCTGGTTGGCCATGGGGGCAGGCCTGCTGCCGAGGTGCTCCGGCTGGACCGAGCGGCTCGTCCTCGCCGGTTACGGGCTGGTGTCGGGCATGGTCTACGGTGCCGTCATGAACCTCTGGTTCTGGCCGTTCATGGGAGGCACCGCACCCGAGGGCGCCGGCTTCGTGCCCGACGCCGGTGCCGTCGCGAACCTCGAGCACTACGCCGTGTTCTACGTGCTCACCTCGCTCGCGTGGGACCTGCCTCGCGGCCTGCTCACGGCGGCCCTGACCCTGGTCGCCGCCGCGCCCCTGCTGCGCGCGCTGCGCCGGGCCCTGCGGCAGGCGCGGTTCGACGCCCCCGTGCGCTTCGCCACCCCGTCATGACGACCACCCTGGTCCTCGGAGGCGTGCGCAGCGGCAAGAGCCGCTACGCCGAGCAGCTGCTGCGCGACCGCGAGAAGGTCACCTACGTCGCGCCCGGGTACCCGGCCGACTCCTCCGACCCCGAGTGGGCGGCCCGGGTCGAGAGCCACCGGACCCGTCGACCCGACAGCTGGACGACCCTGGAGACCCTCGACCTGGCGGGCGCCATCCGGGAGGCCACCACCCCGCTGCTGATCGACTGCCTCGGGCTGTGGCTGACCCGCTTCATCGACGGCATCGGCGGTTGGGAGAACCCGCGCGAGTCCTCGATCGCCGTCGCCTGGGCCCTGCGGGACCTCCAGGACGCCTGGAGCACCGCAGCGACCGACATCGTGGCGGTCACCAACGAGGTGGGGCTCGGCGTGGTGCCCTCGACCCCCGCCGGCGGCCTCTTCCGTGACGAGCTGGGCCGGCTCAACGCCGCCCTCTCGGCCCGCAGCGACCACGTCTTCCTCGTGGCCGCCGGACGGGTGCTCGACCTCAGCGACGCCCCCGTCGTCGGCGAGTGAGCGCCGGTCCGGCGCGCGGAGGGCCCCGGTGAACGCCGTTCGGCTGGCCTTCGGCCTGCTCACCGCGATCCCCGTCGGTCGGCTCCCCCGCGTCGACCGCCGGTCGGCAGGGTGGGCCGTGCTGCTGGCGCCCCTCACCACCGTTCCCCTGCTGGTGGTGCTGGTGGGAGCCCACGCCGCGGCCTCGGCCGGTGCTCCCCCGCTGCTGCTGGGCGCGGTCGTCGTCACGGCCGGTGCGCTGCTGAGCCGCGGCATGCACCTCGACGGGCTCGCCGACACCGCCGACGGCCTCTCTGCGGGCTACGACGCCGAGACGTCGCTACGGGCGATGAAGGCCTCCGACACCGGGCCCTCCGGCGTCGCGGCCGTGGTGCTGGCCCTGCTCCTGCAGGTGGCCTCGCTCGCGGCGCTGCTGCCCTCGGCGGCGGGCACCGCGCTCGCGGTGGCGGCATGGCTGGGTTCGCGGCACACGCTCGCCTGGGCCTGCCGGTCCGGGGTGCCCGCGGCACAGCAGCGCGGCCTCGGTGCCATGGTGGCGGGCACGGTGGGCCGCCGTGCCCTGGCCGTGGCGACCGCACTGGTGCTGGCATCGGCCGCTCTCGTCGGCGTCCTTGCCGCACAGCCTGATCGGCCGCTCGTGCTGTGGGCTGTGCCGGTCGTGCTCGCCACCGGCCTCGGGGCGGCCGGCTTGCTCACCCGGCGCTGTCGGAGCCGGCTGGGCGGCATCACCGGCGACGTGCTGGGTGCTGGGGTCGAGGTGTCGCTCACCGCCGCGCTCGTGACGGCGGCCCTGCTCGTCTCGACCTAGCCGGCGACGCCCCTGTGGGGTCGACCCGATCAGGTCGGCGGCCCCTGCTCGACCCTCCGCCGCACCTCGGCCAGACCTTCGGCGCCCGCCGGCACACCCCACCAGCTCTCGACCCACCACGTGCCACCCGCCTGCTCCCAGTCGGACGGCGTGCCCTCGAGCTGGGCGAACTCGCCGCTGGAGTCGGCCTCCACCACGACGTCGTAGCCCTCCCACGGCAGCCCTTGCCGTTCGCGCTCGGCCCGCACCAGGCTCACGACGTGGGTGAACGAGTCGAGGTCGTAGTGCGAGCCGGGGTCGGGCTGCGAGTGGTCGACGACGTAGGGCAGCAGGCCGTCCCAGCGCGCCGCCCGCTCCAGCGACGGCTGGCGCTCACGGCCCGGCACCCAGGCACCGACCACCCAGACCGGCGGCCGCGGCTGCTGCACCGGCGGTGGGGGCAGGAGGAAGTCGGTCGGCTCGGCCGAGTAGTGCTTCCCCTCGTAGGAGAACGGCTGGCCGCGCATCAGGCCGTCGTAGACGGCGAGCCCCTCGTCGAGCTTCTCGGCCCTCACCCGCCGGCCCTCGTCCGCCTCGAACGCCGTCCACCCCTCGTGCAGCGCGCCGAGCCCAGCCGCCATGACGGCGCGACCGCCGGAGAGCCGGTCGACCGTCCCGACGCGGGACGCGAGGTCCCACGGTCGCCACCGCGGCACCGGGGTCAGCAGCGTGCCGAGCCGGATCCGCTCGGTCACCATGGCTGCCGCGCCCAGCGTCACCCACGCATCGACGCCGAACACGGCCTCCCACGTGAAGATGCCGTGCCAGCCGTGGCGCTCCCCCAGCTCCGCCAGCTCGGTGAACTCACGGGTGTCGGCGTAGGGGACGACGAAACCGAAGCGCATGGGACCACGCTAGGGCGCGCCACCGACAGACGGGGGCACACCGGCACTGACGCCCGGGGAGCCGGCCACGCGGCATACCCGGTCGTCGCCCGTGACGCTCAGGACTCGCGCACACCCACCTCGACGAACGGGGGACGAACCACCCGGGCGGCCACGTCGCGGCCGCGCACGTCGACCACCACCTCGTCTCCCTCGGCCACGGTCGGCGCGAGCAGCGCGAGCGCGATGCCCTGCTTCAGGGTCGGCGAGAACGTGCCCGAGGTGACCTCGCCGATGGTCTCGCCGGCAGCGTTCTTCACGGCGCAGTGCGAGCGCGGGATCCCGCGGCCGGTGGCGAGCAGGCCCCAGGCGACGCGGGACGGGCCGGCGGCCTTCTCGGCCACGAGCGCGTCCTTGCCCCAGAAGGCGTCCTTCTTCCAGCCGACGGCCCAGCCGACGCGCGCCTGCACCGGCGTGATGTCGGTGCTGAGCTCGTTGCCGTGCAGCGCGTAGCCCATCTCGGTGCGGAGCGTGTCGCGCGCGCCGAGGCCACAGGGCAGGCCGCCGTGCTCGCGGGCCGCCTCGATGAGGGCGTCCCACAGCTGGGCCGAGACGTCCCACGCCGGCACGAGCTCGTAGCCCCGCTCGCCGGTGTAGCCGGTGCGGCACACGATGACCGGCTGCCCCTGCCAGGTGGTCTCGACGAACGACATGTAGTCGTGGCCGGTGGGCAGGCCCAGCGCCTCGAGCACCTCATCGCTCTTCGTGCCCTGGACCGCGATGACGCCGTGGCGGTCGTGGAGGTTCTCGACCTCGATGCCCTCGGGGGCGGCGGCCTTCAGCATCTCGACGACCTCCGCGGTGTTCGCGGCGTTCGGGATGAGGAAGACGTCGTCGTCGCTGCGCAGGTAGGCGATGAGGTCGTCGACGACGCCACCGGACTCGTTGCAGCACAACGTGTACTGCGCCTTGCCGGGCTCGATGCGGTTCAGGTCGTTGGCCAGGCAGGCGTTGACGAAGTCCTTGGCGCCCGGGCCGCGGACGCTGGCCTTGCCGAGGTGCGAGACGTCGAAGACGCCGACGGCCGTTCGGACCGCGGTGTGCTCGGCGACGACGCCGCCACCGGGGTACTCGATGGGCATCTCCCAGCCGCCGAAGTCGGCCATCTTGGCGCCGAGCGCCACGTGCTTCTCGTGCAGGGGGGACGTCTTGAGGGCACCGTTGCTCATGAGCCGAACCGTACCGTCACCGCGCCCGGGCCGAGCGCGCGTGGCTATCCTGCGGGGCGTAGGTGACCCCACCCGAGGCCCCCTCCCCGACCGCGAAGGACCGCGCACCCCGTGACCACTGTGAACCTCTCCGACCGCCCTGCCCACGACGTCAAGGCCGACGCGCTCGTCCTCGCCACCGTCTCCTCCGGCGGGTCCGCCGCCCTCGCCGAGGGCCACGGGCTGCCCCGCGACGCCGCGACCCACCTGGCCTCCGCGCTGGGCACCCTGTCGGCGAAGGGCAAGGCCGACGAGGTGCTCAAGCTGGCCGCCGTCCCCGGCGTGAAGGCCCCGCTCGTGGTGCTGACCGGCCTCGGTGAGGTCTCCGACGCCCCCACGACCGAGACTCTGCGCCGCGCCGCCGGTGCCGCCACCCGCGCGCTGACCGGCGTGGGCACCGTTGCCGTCGCGCTGCCCGCGAACGGCGCCGACGAGGTCGCCGCGGTCGCCGAGGGCGCCGCGCTCGGCTGCTACCGGTATGCCGGTGTGCGCGGCGAGAAGGCCGGCGCCGCCAAGGCGGGCAAGGGCAAGGGCAACGACGCCCCCTCGACCGTCACCGTCGTGACGGGTGAGGCCAAGGACAAGGCGGCCAAGGCTGCCGCCAAGCGTGCCGGCGTCCTCGCCGACGCCACGGCCTACGCCCGCGACCTGGTCAACACCCCGCCGAACCTGCTCTTCCCGCAGTCGTTCGCGGACTCGGTCAAGGAGCGTGCCGGAGCGTCGTCCGCCAAGGTCACCGTGAAGGTGCTCGACGAGAAGGCCCTCGTCAAGGGTGGCTTCGGCGGCATCGTCGGCGTCGGCCAGGGCTCGGCGAACCCGCCGCGCATCGTCGAGCTGTCCTGGAAGCCCGCCCGGGCCAAGGCGTCGCTGGCCCTGGTGGGCAAGGGCATCACCTTCGACTCGGGCGGCCTGTGCATCAAGCCCCCGGCCAGCATGCTCACCATGAAGTCCGACATGGCCGGTGCCGCAGCAGTCGCCGCCACCGTCTTCGCCGCCGCCGAGCTCGGCCTGCCGGTGGCCGTGACCGGCTACCTGTGCCTCGCCGAGAACATGCCGAGCGGCACCGCCCAGCGTCCGGGTGACGTGGTGACCATGCGCAACGGCACGACCGTCGAGCTCATCGACACCGACGCCGAGGGCCGCATGGTGCTCGGCGACGGGCTCTGCCTGGCGAGCGAGGCCAAGCCCGACGCGGTGGTCGACATCGCCACCCTGACCGGTGCGCAGATGGTCGCCCTCGGTGCCCGCGTCGCCGGGATCATGGCCAACGACGACGCCTTCCGCGACTCCGTGCGCAACGCCGCCGACCGGGCCGGCGAGGCCGCCTGGCCGATGCCGCTGCCCGACGACCTCCGCTCGCAGCTCGACTCGACCGTCGCCGACCTCGCCCACAAGGGCGAGCGCTGGGGCGGCATGCTCACCGCCGGGCTCTTCCTCAAGGAGTTCGTCGGCGAGGGCCTGCCGTGGGCGCACGTCGACATCGCCGGCCCGTCCTTCAACGAGGGCGGAGCCTGGGGCCACACGCCCAAGGGCGGCACCGGCTACGGCGTCGCGACGCTGCTCTCCCTCGCGGAGGGCTACGCGGGCTGACCCGGCCGACACCTGTCTGAAGACAACGCCCGAGGGGCCCCGTTCCGCTGTGGAACGGGGCCCCTCGGCATACCTGCTGTTGCTGTCAGCCGCCGCTCTTGCGGCGGAACATCTGCTGCGTGGCGTTCGTGGCCGCGCCCTGCTCGTGGCCGACCTTCGAGCGGTCCTGGCCGTCGGAGACGTCCTTGCCACCGTGCGCGTGCTTGCGGTCGAGCGCCTCCCGAAACTTCTTCTTCAGGTCCTCGTCCGCAGCCGCGCGGCCGGAACCCTTCGGCGTGTTCGACATCGTCGCTCCCTCGGGTCGGTTGGTGACGGCAGCCTCGCACCTCGAGCCTGCCGGCGGCCACACCATATCTGTTCGGTATGCCGCGTCAGGCCTTGCGGCGCTGGCGCGAGTTCCACTCGCGCATGCGGTTGGGGTAGCCCGTCTGGTTGACGTCGTAGACCGGCACGCCGAGGCTGCGGGCGAGGTCGAAGGCCGCCTGGCGGCTGCCGGCGGCGCGCCGGGTCCACTCACCGTCGTGGGCGATGAGGATGACGGTGGTCGCGGTGACGTTGGTGGGCGGCTCGACGTAGGCCTCGACGCCTCTTCTGCTGGCGGCGAACTCGGCCAGGTGGCGGCGCACCGCGTCACGGTCGACGGCCATGTTCGGCCCGTCCGAGGGCCCCCCGCCCGACCGCCGCCCGCGGCTGCGTCTCCACCACGCCATGGCACCACCTTAGGTGGCCGCCCTGTGCCGACACTGTGATTCGGACAGGTGTCGCGACCTGCGGCGTAGTGGTCTGCGTGGCCTGCGCCGGACGCCGCCGCGACGCGTGTCGTCCACGCCGGGACCTGCTTGCGCCTGCCGGAGCAAAGAGTGACAAGATGCACTGTGTCGGTTTGCGCCGCGGCATCGACCTGCCGGGTGAGCGGCCGGCAGACCGTTCACGCGAAAGACGCTAGGAGCGAGACGTATGTCGGCTGACGCCGAGAAGACCTTCGACATCGTGATCCTCGGAGGCGGCAGCGGCGGCTACGCATGCGCGCTCCGTGGCGCCGAGCTCGGCCTCAGCGTCGCCCTCGTCGAGAAGTCGAAGCTCGGGGGCACCTGCCTGCACCAGGGCTGCATCCCGACCAAGGCGCTGCTGCACGCCGCCGAGGTCGCCGACAGCGCGCGCGAGGGCGAGAAGTTCGGCGTGAAGTCGACCTTCGAGTCGGTCGACATGAGTGGCGTCCACCGCTACAAGGACGGCGTCGTCAGCCGGCTGCACAAGGGCCTGCAGGGCCTGGTGAAGTCCAAGTCCATCGAGTACGTCGAGGGCGAGGGCCGCCTCGTGGCGCCGGACACCGTCGAGGTGGGTGGCCGCCGGCTCACCGGCCGCAACGTCGTGCTGGCCACCGGTTCGTACGCCAAGAGCCTGCCCGGTCTCGAGGTCTCGGGTCGCGTCATGACCAGCGAGCAGGCGCTCGAGCTCGACTTCGTCCCGCCGCGCGTCGTGGTGCTCGGCGGCGGCGTCATCGGCGTCGAGTTCGCGTCGGTCTTCAAGAGCTTCGGCTCCGAGGTCACCATCGTCGAGGCGCTCCCCCGCCTCGTGGCGGCCGAGGACGAGTCCGTCTCCAAGCAGCTCGAGCGCAGCTTCCGCAAGCGCAAGATCGCCTTCCGCACCGGCGTGAAGTTCGAGGGGGCCACGCAGAGCGGCGACACCGTGACCATCTCCCTCGAGGGCGGCGACACCATCGAGGCCGACCTGCTGCTCGTGGCCGTCGGCCGCGGGCCGGTGACCGAGGGCCTCGGCTACGAGGAGGCCGGTGTGCGCCTCGACCGCGGCTACGTCGTGGCCGACGAGCGCTGCCGCACCGGTGTGCCCGGGCTCTGGGCCGTCGGCGACATCGTGCCGGGCCTCCAGCTCGCGCACCGCGGCTTCGCCCAGGGCATGTTCGTCGCCGAGGAGATCGCCGGCCTGTCCCCCGCGCCGGTCGACGACCTCGGCATCCCGCGCGTCACCTACTGCGACCCGGAGATCGCCTCGGTCGGCCTGACCGAGGCCCAGGCCCGCGAGAAGTACGGCGACGTCGAGGTGTTCGAGTACAACCTCGGTGGCAACGGCAAGTCCCAGATCCTGCAGACGCAGGGCTTCGTCAAGCTCGTCCGCGAGAAGGACGGCCCGGTCGTCGGCGTCCACATGATCGGCGCCCGCATGGGTGAGCAGGTCGGCGAGGCCCAGCTCATCTACAACTGGGAGGCCCTGCCCTCCGACGTGGCGAGCCTGGTCCACGCCCACCCGACCCAGAACGAGGCGCTGGGAGAGGCCCACATGGCCCTGGCCGGCAAGCCCCTCCACGTGCACGCCTGACCCGACTGACCCCACGACTTTCGAACCGCAGCCAGCGAAGAACAACAAGGAGATAAGAGCCCATGTCTGAACGCGTGACCATGCCGGCCCTGGGTGAGTCGGTCACCGAAGGCACTGTGACGCGCTGGCTGAAGAACGTCGGCGACACCGTGGCGGTCGACGAGCCGCTGCTCGAGGTCTCGACGGACAAGGTCGACACCGAGATCCCCTCGCCGGTCGCCGGCGTGCTGCAGGAGATCCTGGTCAACGAGGACGACACCGTGCCCGTGGGCGCCGACCTCGCGGTCATCGGTGACGGCTCCGCGGCGTCGGGCGAGCAGGGTGGCGCCGAGCAGGGTGGCGCCGAGCAGGGCGGCGCCGAGCAGCAGCCCGCTGCCGAGCCGCAGGCCGAGGAGGCCCCGGCCGCTGAGGCGCCGTCGACCGAGCAGCCCGAGCAGCCCGCCACCTCCGAGCCGGAGCAGGCGCAGCAGCAGGCCGAGCAGCCGCAGCAGTCCTCCGGCGAGCAGTCCTCCGGCGAGCAGGGCGGCGGCCAGGGCGGCGGCGAGACCGTGACGATGCCCGCGCTCGGGGAGTCCGTCACCGAGGGCACCGTCACCCGCTGGCTGAAGGCCGAGGGCGACGAGGTCGCCGTCGACGAGCCGCTGCTCGAGGTCTCGACCGACAAGGTCGACACCGAGATCCCCTCGCCCGTCGCGGGCACCCTCACCAAGATCCTGGTCAGCGAGGACGACACCGTGCCGGTGGGCGCCGACCTGGCCATCATCGGTGGTTCCGCCGGTGGCGCGGCCGCGGCTCCGCAGGAGGAGACCCGCACCGAGCCGCAGGCCGAGCAGCCGGCCCCGCAGGAGGAGGCCACGCAGCAGCAGGCAGCCCGCCAGGCCGAGGCGCCCGCGCCCGGCGCAGGCCCCCGCCCCGGCGCAGGCCCCCGCTCCCGCGCAGGCCCCCGCCCCGGCGCAGGCTCCCGCCCCGGCTCAGGCCCCGGCCGCTGCCGAGCGCGGCGGCGAGGACGCCTCCGCCTACGTGACCCCGCTGGTGCGCAAGCTCGCCGCGGAGAACGACATCGACCTCGCCAGCCTCAAGGGCACCGGCGTCGGCGGTCGCATCCGCAAGCAGGACGTCCTCGACGCGGCGAAGGCGGCGCAGGAGGCGGCCCAGCCCGCCCCCGCTGCACCGGCCCCGGCCGCTGCCCCTGCCGCGCAGGCTTCTGCTCCGGCCACGGTTCCCGCGGCGTCCCCGAAGCGCGGCACGACCGAGAAGATGTCGCGCCTGCGCAAGGTCATCGCCCAGCGGATGGTCGAGTCGCTGCAGGTCTCGGCCCAGCTGACCACGGTGGTCGAGGTCGACGTCACGAAGATCGCGCGACTGCGGGGCCGGGCCAAGGGCGAGTTCGAGCGCCGTGAGGGCGTCAAGCTCAGCTTCCTGCCGTTCTTCGCACTGGCCGCGGTCGAGGCGCTCAAGGCGCACCCCATGGTCAACGCCAGCGTCGAGGGCGACGAGGTCACCTACCACGGCCAGGAGAACCTCGGCGTCGCGGTCGACACCGAGCGCGGCCTGCTCGTCCCGGTGATCAAGAACGCCGGTGACCTCAACATCGCCGGCCTCGCCCGCGGGATCGCCGACCTGGCCGACCGCACCCGCAACAACAAGATCACCCCCGACGAGCTGGCGGGCGGGACGTTCACGCTGACCAACACCGGCAGCCGTGGCGCCCTGTTCGACACCCCGATCATCAACCAGCCGCAGGTGGGCATCCTCGGCACCGGGGCAGTGGTGAAGCGCCCGGTCGTGGTGACCGACGCCGACGGCGGCGAGACCATTGCGATCCGCTCGATGGTCTACCTGGCGCTGTCCTACGACCACCGGATCGTCGACGGCGCCGACGCCGCACGCTTCCTCAACACCATGAAGAGCCGCCTGGAAGAGGGGGCCTTCGAGGCCTCGCTGGGCCTGTAGACAGGAGCCGCCCGTGCCGCAGCGCGTTGCCATCACCGGAGCCTCCGGAATGATCGGCAGCGCGCTGTCGGCTTTCCTGAGCGCGCGGGGCGACGAGGTGGTGCACATCGTGCGCCGCCCGGCCCGCACCGCCTCCGAGATCACCTGGGACCCCAGCAACCGCCAGCTCGAGGCCGCGGCCCTCTCCGGGGTCGACGCCGTCGTGCACCTCGCAGGGGCCAACGTCGGCGAGAAGCGCTGGACCCCGAGCCGCAAGCAGGAGATCTTCGCCTCCCGCGTCGACGGCACCCACACCCTGGCGACGGCCCTCGCCGAGGCCGACCACCCCATCAGGCTGGTGAGCCAGTCGGCGGTGGGCATCTACGGCAGCGACCGCGGCGACGAGGTGCTCACCGAGGACTCCGAGAGCGGCCACGGCTTCCTCGCCGAGGTCGTCCGCGCGTGGGAGGCCGCGGCCGAGCCCGCGCGGGCCGCCGGGCTCGCCGTGGCGCACCCGCGCACCGGCATCGTGCTGGCTCCGGGGTCCGGTGCCATGGGGCCGCTGCTCCGGCTGGCGCAGCTCGGCCTCGCCGGTCCGCTCGGGTCGGGCCGCCAGTTCTGGCCGTGGATCACGCTGCACGACACGGTGCGGGCGCTCGCCTTCCTCGTCGACCACCCCGACGTCACCGGACCGGTCAACGTCGTGGGCCCGGCACCGGCGCGGCAGAAGGAGATCGCCGCCGAGCTCGCCCGCCAGCTGCGCCGACCTGCCCTGCTGCCGGCGCCCGGCATGGGGCTGCGGCTCTACCTCGGCGAGTTCGCCAACGACATCCTCGGCAGCCAGCGGGTCATGCCGACCCGCCTGCTCGAGTGCGGCTTCGTGTACGAGCACGCCACGCTCCCCCAGGCCGTCGCCTGGCTGCTGGCGCACGACTGACCCGGCCCTCCCCCGCGTTCGCCGACCGCCGCCGGTGCAGCCGCGCCGGTTCACCTCGCCGAGGCGATGCTCTCCACGCGCCACCTGCCGTCGGACCAGCGCAGGTGCACCAGGAGCGGCGTGCCCCGCGAGGCGGGTCGCGGCGTGCGCAGCGAGCCAGGTCCGACCACGCCGTGGCTCGCAGTGTCGACCTCGGTCCGGAGGACTGCCCGGTCACCGTCGACCGACGCCGGCTCCGCCGACCTCACGACGAACCGCAGCCCGTCGTAGCGCTCTCCTCTCTCGCGCAGCTCGGACAGCAGCCCCGCGTCGGCCTGCCAGGCGGCCGAGCCGGGCACGTCGAGCCTGCTGAGCGCGCGCTCGTCGCCGGCAACCAGCACCGCGGCCCGGGTGTCCGCGAGGGCCTGCATGAGCGCGCTGGGGCGGGTGCGCGGCGACAGCCGGTCGCGCACCACCGCCGTGACGGAGGTCGGCACTGTCGTCGGTGACGTCGTCGTCGCCGCGGCCGCCGGCGGCGACGGTGAGGCGCTCACGGACTCCGCCGCCTGTGCGCGGTCCGGCCAGCCCCACGTCCGCCCACCGAGAACCGCGGCCGGCACCAGGAGGGCCACGCAGAGCACCACGCCCAGCGGCACCCGCAACGCCCGCCACCGCAGCCCTGACCACCGCAGACCGGACCACCGCCGCAACCGGGTCCCGACTCGACCAGGACCGGCATGCTCCTCCGGCTCGTCGAGTGGGCCGTCCGCTGCCGGCAGCGCAGCCCGCAGCCGGTGGGTGATGAGTGACACCTCGTCGTCGCCCTCCACGAGCCGCAAGGGCTCACACGGCGCGGAGTCGAAGAGGCGCAGGGCGACCTCCGCAGCGCTGGGCCTTTCCGAGGGCAGCGACGACAGGCACTGCGCGACCACGTCGAGCCAGGCCTGGGGCAGCCCCGACGCCAGCTCCGCCAACGGACGGCGCACCCCGAGGGGCGCGGGTGGCTCCCCGGTGACGCACGCCCACGCCAGCGCGCCCACGGCATACACGTCGGAGGCGCAGGTGGGCTGCTCCCCCGCCTCCACCTCGGGCGCCGTGTAGCCCGGGGTGCCGAAGACCTCGGCCGGCGCCTCGCCCGCGAGGCGGGCGACCCCGAGGTCGGCCAGCAGCGGCCGGCCCGTGCGCTCGAGGAGCACGTTGCCCGGTGAGACGTCGGCGTGCACGACGCCGAGGGCGTGCAGGTCGGCCAGGGCCCGGGCGACGGGCGTCACGACGGTGACCGCCTCTCCCGCGCTGAGGTGTCCCCGGGCCCGGAGCGCCGCGGCCAGGGAGCCGCCTCGGACGAGGTCGAGCACCACGGCCACGCGGGCCGGGTCGCCGGGCAGCGAGAACGCCTCGTGCACCCGCACCAGCCCCTCGACGGACAGGCGGCGCAGCACGTCGAACTCGCGGACGGTGCGGTCGTCCTCACCCCAGGTGGTCACCAGCTTGACGGCCACCGCCGCTCCGTCGGCGCACCGGGTGGCGCGCCAGACCACGCTGCTGGCCCCCGAGCCGAGCCGCTCCTGCAGCTGGTAGCCGGGCACCGAGGGCACCGGCAACGAGGGCACCGGGTCCGGCAGGGCTGTCGCCTCCATGGCTCCACCCTGCCGAAGAAGCCGACCGGGCCCGACGAGTTCTCCACAGCCCCCTGCCGTTGCGTGCAGCGGTGGGTCCTACGCTCGGGCGCATGCCCGCACCCCAGCCGACCATCCTCGCGACGTCCGGTGGCTACCGCTACGGCGAGCGCATCCAGATCGAGTTCAACGCCCTGGTCCACCACGCGATGGACCTCTCGGGCACCACCCGGTCCACCCCGCGCCTGACCCACCTCGGCACGGCGTCGGGTGACCAGCGGTACTTCAACGACCACATGCAGGAGGCGGCGCGTCACGCCGGCTGGGACCTGACCAACCTCAACCTGTTCCCGATGCCGAACCTCGACGACATCGAGGGCCACCTGCTCGAGCAGGACGTCGTGTGGGTCAACGGCGGCTCGGTGGCCAACCTGCTGGCCGTGTGGGACGTGCACGACCTGCGGCCGGTGTTCCGCCGGGTGTGGGAGGCCGGCGTGGTGCTCGCCGGGGTGTCGGCCGGCTCGATCTGCTGGTTCGAGGGCGGGACCACCGACTCGTTCGGCCCGGAGCTGCGCGCCGTCACCAACGCCCTGGGACTGCTGCCCTACGGCAACGGGGTCCACTACGACAGCGAGGAGCGTCGGCGCCCGCTGGTGCACCGGCTCGTCGCGGACGGCACCCTGCCCACGACGCACTGCACCGACGACGGGGTGGGCCTCGTCTACCACGGCACCGAGCTGGTCGAGGCGGTCTCGGAGCAGGACGGCAAGGGGGCCTACGTGGTGACCCTGGACGGCGACACCGCGGTCGAGGAGCGCCTCGAGCCCCGTCGCCTCTGACGCCGTCGGCTCAGTCGCCGTCGGCTCGGTCGACGTCGGCTCAGTCGATCCGCTCTCCCGGCGTGATGACGTCGACGACGCGCCGGCCCTCGGCGCTGACCCGGGCGGCGTCGATCACCGCGGCCGTGTGCACCGCGTCACGGGGGTCGACCGGCATGTTGCCGACCGGGTCGTCGCTCGCCAGCGCCTCGGCCACCGCCCGGTAGAAGTCGGCCTGGTGCGACTGCTGGCGCGCCACCGGCTCGCGCTCCTCGCCGCGGTAGACCCAGCCGGCGTTGCCCTCGTCGTCGCGCAGGTCGGAGAAGATGTTGGGCTCCGCCTCGAACTGGTTGAGCAGGAAGGCGCCCCCGCTCCCGAGCACCCGCACCCGCGGCCCGGGCGCCCCCGACACCGACGTGGCGTTGAGGTGGGTGAACACCCCGGAGGTGTGCCGGCACGCGAGGAACGCGTCGTCCTCGGCGTTCGTGGTCCGCGCGTGGACCTCGGCGTAGACGGTCTCGACCTCGCCGAAGAGCTGCACCGCGGCGTCGACGAGGTGGGAGTGGAGGTCGAGCAGTATGCCGCCGCCGCGGGCCGGGTCGGCCTGCTCGCGCCACCGCTGCTTCGGCACCGGACGCCAACGCTCCCAGCGCAGCTCGGCACGGTAGACGTCGCCGATCACCCCGGAACGGACCACCTCCGCGAGGGTGGCGTGCTCGGCGTCGTAGCGGCGGTTCTGGAACACCGTCAGCGGCACCCCCGCCTGCTCGGCCGCGTCGACGACCTCGAGCGCGGAGTCGGAGTCGACCGCGAGCGGCTTGTCGACCACCACGGGAAGGCCTGCCTCGATGACCGTCAGGGCGTGCGCCGCGTGGTCACCGCTCGGGGTGGCCAGGACGACGAGGTCGAGGCCCTCGACCGCCAGCAAGGCCTCGAGGTCGGCCACCACGACCGCACCGGGGTGGTCCTCCTCGACCGCCGCCTTCCGCTCGGGGTTGGCCGTCGAGACCGCGACGACCTCGAGACCTGCCTCCTTGAGGAGGGGCGCGTGGATGTCGCGCCCTGCCATGCCGTACCCCGCCAGGCCCACCCGTGTCGTCATGCGCCGACCCTAGAGGCCGCCGCAGCCTCGGGCGCGGGCGGTGCACCCGGCGCGTCCGCGGCGACGTCCTCACGGGCGAGGCGGCTGGGCCACCACACGCGCGGCCCGATGTCGTAGGCGAGCGCCGGCACCAGCAGCGAACGGACGACGAGGGTGTCGAGCAGGACGCCGAACGCGACGATGAAGGCGATCTGCGCGAGGAACAGCAGCGGCAGGATCGCCAGGGCCGAGAAGGTCGCCGCCAGGACGACGCCGGCACTGGTGATGACGCCGCCGGTGACCGCCAGCCCGATGAGGATTCCCCGCCGCGTGCCGACTCGCACCGCCTCCTCGCGCACCCGGGTCATGAGGAAGATCGAGTAGTCGATGCCGAGGGCCACGAGGAACACGAAGCCGTAGAGCGGTGTCGAGGGGTCGGCACCCGGGAAGTCCAGCACGTTGTTGAACACCAGCGCGGAGATCCCCATGGTCGCCGCGAAGGACACGACGTTGGCCACGACGAGCAGCAGCGGCGCGACCAGCGAGCGCAGCAGCAGGGCCAGCACGATGAAGATGACGACGAGGATGGTCGGGATGATGACCCGCACGTCACGGTTGCTGGCGTCGCGCACGTCGAGGTTCATCGCGGTCTGGCCGCCGACGAGGACGTCGGTCCCGACCGTGTCGAGGTCGGCGCGCAGCCGGCGCACGACGTCGTCGGCCTCGGGGCTGTCGGCCGGCGCGGTCAGGGTCGCCTGCACGATGACGGTGCCGTCGACCACCTTCGGTGGCGCACCCGGCGCCAGCCCGGCATACGGGTCGTTGACGCCGTCCTCCTTGGACAGCACGTCGATGACCTGCTGCGCCTTCGCCTCCGGTGTGATGACCTGGACGGGGCTGCCCGATCCGGCCGGGAAGTGCTCGGCGAGCACCTCCTGCCCGGTCACCGACTCGACCTCGCTGAGGAACACGTCGCCCTGCGAGACGCCGTCGGCCTTGAGAGTGGGCACGAACGCCGCAGCCGCCAGCAGGGCGGCAAGGGTGAGCACCCACGTGCGGCGCGGGTGGCTGCCGACCAGGCCGGCGACCCGGCCCCAGAGGCCCGTCGACCCGACCTTGTCCTCCGAGTGCACGTGGTCGACGCGCGGGACCGCCGGCCAGAAGATCCGGCGGCCGAACAGCAGCAGCACGGCGGGCAGGAAGGTCAGGGCGGCGACGAAGGCACCGACGATGCCGAGGGCACCGACCGGGCCGAGGCCGGAGGTGCTCGCCAGGTCGGAGAGCATCAGGCAGAGCAGGCCGAGGACCACCGTCGCGGCGCTGGCGGCGATCGGCTCGACCGAGCCGCGCCAGGCCCGTTTCATGGCCTCCCAGGTGCTCTCGCGGTCGTGCAGCTCCTCCTTGTAGCGCGAGACGAGCAGCAGCGCGTAGTCGGTGGCCGCACCGACCACGAGGATGAAGAGGATGCCCTGCGACTGGCCGGAGAGGCCGATCACCTCGTTGTCCGCCAGCGGGTAGACGACCAGCACCGCGAGCGCCAGGCCGAAGATCGCGGTGATGAGGACGGCGAACGGCAGGATCGGGCTGCGGTAGACGACGAGCAGGATGACGAACACCACGCCGAGCGCGACGCCGAGCAGGATGCCGTCGATGCCACCGAAGGCGGTGACGAGGTCGGCGGTGACGCCGCCCGGCCCGGTGACGTAGGTCGTCAGCCCCACCGGTTTCAAGGTCTTGGCGGCCTGCTCCCGCAGCTGGTCGGCGCCCTCGAAGAGCGCGTTGGTCTCCTCGACCGGCGCCGTCGCCGTGGCCTCGTCGACCGGCACCACGAGCAGCAGCGCCTCACCGTCCTGGCTCGGGATCACAGCCCTGGGGGTCTCGGTCAGGTAGTCACCGAGGGTCTTCCCCTCCCCGAGCGCCGTCAGCTCCAGCCCCGGGAGGGCGGAGACGTATGCCGCCGCGGCCTTCTGCTGCTCCGGCGTCACCTTCCCCCCGGCGTCCATGACGACGACGAACGGCAGCGACCGGCTCTCGCTGAACCTGGCCACCGCGTTCATGACCTCGGTCGACTCGGCGGCCTCGGGCAGGAACGAGGCGTTGTCGTTCTTCTGCACCTCGGAGAGCTTGCCCACGAGCGGGCCGCCGACACCCCCGATCCCGAACCAGAGCAGCACCATGACCAGTGCACCCAGACGGACGACCCACCGAGATCTCATCAGGCTCCCCAGCTCTGTCGGGCCGCGGCCGGTTGGCTGCAGCCGCGTGGAACCACCCTAGGGGGTGGCGTCGAACGTCGTTCGGTGTCGGCCCTGCTGCGGATTGGGGCGGTCAACCCGCGGCGTAGGCTGGCGGCATGCGCTTCGAGCACCTCGGCTTCGCCCCGGACTTCGTCGACTACCTGGCGGGCTGGGAGCACCAGCGCGAGGTGCACGCCGCCGTGGTCGACGGCGCCGAGGACACCGTGCTGCTCCTCGAGCACCAGGCCGTCTACACCGCGGGCAAGCGCACCGAGCCGCACCAGCGCCCCTTCGACGGCACCCCGGTGGTCGACGTCGACCGCGGCGGTCTCATCACCTGGCACGGACCCGGCCAGCTCGTCGGCTACCCGATCGTGCGGCTGCACGGCGTGCCGATCGACGTCGTCGCCCACGTCCGGCGGCTCGAGGAGGTCATGATCCGGGTCTGCCGCGAGTTCGGGGTGGAGACCACCCGGGTCGAGGGCCGCTCGGGCGTCTGGGTGCTCGCCGACGACCGCGGTCCCGACCGCAAGCTCGGCGCCATCGGCGTGCGGGTCAGCCGACAGGTCACCATGCACGGCTTCGCGCTCAACTGCGACGCCGACCTCTCGTGGGCCGACAACATCATCGCCTGCGGCATCGACGACGCCGGCGTCAGCTCGATCACCCGCGAGGCCGGGCGCACCGTCACCGTGCAGGACGTGCTGCCGTACGCCGAGAAGCACCTCGCCGACGTCCTCACCCTCTCCTGACGGGACGAGCCGGCTGCGGAGGTCCGGGAAGAGCCCGGCCCCTCACGGGGTTGGACGTCGCATGACCCGCCGCGTCGTCCAGCTCGTGCTCGCCTGTGCCGTTCTCGGGGCAGGCGTCGCCCTGCTGCTCGCCGCGTCGCTCGGCTCCGACGGCTACAGCTCCCTCGTCTCCGGGCTGACGATCGCGACCGGCGTCCCTTTCGCGGTGGTCAACATCGTCGTCGCGGTCACGCTCATCGCGCTCGCCTGGACCCGCGGCACCCGACCGGGCCTCGGCACGCTGGTGCAGCCGGTCGTGGTCGGCCTCGTGGTCGGCTGGCTGCTGCCGCTGCTGCCCACCCCGGAGCCGCTCGCCCTGCGCTTCGCCGAGCTCGGTGCCGCCTTCGTGCTGCTCTCGCTCGGCGTGGCCGGCTACCTCGCCACCGAGACCGGCGCGGGACCGGCGGAGGCCGCCGCCCTGGCGTTCGACCCGCCCCTGCCCTTCCGCTGGAGCTACACGGTGCTGCAGGCCGGCGGCGCGCTCGGCGGCTGGGCCCTGGGGGCCGCAGTCGGGCCGGGCACCGTGGTCACCGCACTCCTGGTCGGACCTGCCGTCGACGTCGCCTCGCGGACGCTCTTCCGGCCCGCCGGTCAGGGCAGCAGGTCGTCGTTGCCCGTCAGCGCAGCAGCCACCCTCAGGTAGACCCTGGCCTCGTCGTGGCGGCTCTGCCGCTGCAGCGACCGGCCCAGGATGATGTGGGCGTAGGCGTCGACCGGCGAGCGCTCGATCAGCAGGCGCGCCTGCTCCTCCGCGGCCTTGAGCATGGCGGCGTGGAAGTACGAGCGCGCCAGCAGCGTGCGCACCTCCGCGTTGCCCGGCGCCTCCTCGATGATGCCCTCGAGGATCGCCACGGCCTGGCGGTAGTTCCGCTGCTCGAAGTTCAGCTCGGCCATCCCGAACTGCAGGCGGAGCGAGTCGGTCATGCCCACAGAACACCACGGCTCGTCCCCGTGTTCCAGCGGCGCGGCCCCGTGTTCCCGTCGTGCGCCTCGGCGGTCCGACGGTATGCCGCGCGGCCGGGACCGCGGGAATACCGCACCCGCCGCAGGCGTACCCTTGACGGGACGCCCGGTGACCTCCGGGCACCTTTCGTGCCACGCGGCATACCGGTCGTGGGGCGCCACCCGAGCTCGCAAAGGGAGTCTTCGTGACCGTCGCACCCGAGGGCCGCCGGCTGCTGCGTGTCGAGGCGCGCAACGCCGAGACGCCGATCGAGAAGAAGCCGTCGTGGATCCGGACCACCGCCAAGATGGGGCCCGGAGTACACCGCGCTGCACTCGATGGTGAAGCGCGAGGGCCTGCACACGGTCTGCCAGGAGGCCGGGTGCCCCAACATCTTCGAGTGCTGGGAGGACCGCGAGGCCACGTTCCTCATCGGCGGTGACGTCTGCACCCGCCGCTGCGACTTCTGTGACATCGCCACGGGTCGCCCGCTCCCCCTCGACCGCGACGAGCCGCGACGGGTCGCCGAGTCCATCGCGCAGATGGACCTGCGCTACGCCACCGTCACCGGCGTGGCCCGCGACGACCAGCCGGACGGCGCCGCCTGGCTCTACGCCGAGACCATCCGCGAGATCCACCGGCAGAACCCGACCACCGGCGTCGAGATCCTGCCGCCCGACTTCGGCGCCAAGCCCGAGCTCGTCGGGCAGGTGTTCGACGCCCGCCCCGAGGTGTTCGCCCACAACCTCGAGACGGTGCCGCGCATCTTCAAGCAGATCCGCCCGGCGTTCACCTACGAGAAGTCGCTCGCGGTGCTGAGCATGGCCCGCGAGGCCGAGCTCGTCACCAAGTCCAACCTCATCCTCGGGATGGGCGAGGAGGACCACGAGATCGAGCAGGCGATGCGCGACCTGCACGACGCCGGCTGCGACATCCTCACGATCACGCAGTACCTGCGCCCGTCGAAGCTGCACCACCCGATCGACCGCTGGGTCAAGCCCGAGGAGTTCGTGCACTGGAGCGACCTGGCCGAGGAGATCGGGTTCAAGGGCGTCATGGCCGGGCCGCTGGTGCGCTCGTCCTACCGCGCGGGCCGTCTCTACGCGCAGGCGATGACGAAGTGGGGGCGCGCGATCCCCGACCACCTGCAGCACCTCGCGAGCAAGGCCGACGGCCCCGCTCGGCAGGAGGCGGCCTCGTTGGTGGCGCGGGCCTGAGGCCCCGTATCCTGACCTTTATGGCCCGCCAGGAGAAGCAGCAGTCGACCGCGCCCAAGAAGCAGGGGCGTCTCGGACAGATCCGTCAGGTGTACACGGCTGCTCGCCAGGTCGACCGGCTCATCGGCTGGTGGATGCTGCTCGCCTTCGTGGCGACCCTCGTCGTGGTCGTCGGCATCGGCGTGCTCGTGGGCCACTGGGTCTACGCCCTGATCCTTGGCCTCCCGCTGGCTGTGCTCGCCGCGACCATCACCATGAGCCGTCGCGCGGAGCGGGCTGCCTACAGCGCCATCGAGGGCCAGCCCGGCGCCGCCGGTGCCGCGCTCGGCGCCCTGCGCCGCGGCTGGTTCTACCAGCAGGAGCCGGTTGCCCTCGAGGGAGCCCGCGGCACCCGGCCCGAGGACCTGGCCGGCGCTGCCTTCGTCTTCCGCGCCGTCGGTCGCCCCGGCGTCGTGCTCATCGGCGAGGGACCGCAGGGCCGCGTGACCAAGCTCCTCACGGCCGAGCGCAAGAAGGTCGAGCGCGTGGCCCCCGGCGTGCCGGTGACCCTGCTGCAGGCCGGCTCCGGCGAGGGCCAGGTCCCGGTCCGCAAGCTGTCGGGCAAGATCACCCGCATGAAGCCCGTCCTCACCAAGGACGAGGTGTCCCTGGTGAACAAGCGGCTGAAGTCCCTCGGCGGCATGCGCCCGCCGGTGCCCGCCGGCATGGACCCGATGCGCGCCCGCGTCGACCGCAAGGCGATGCGCGGCCGCTGAGGTCAGGTCAGCTCGGCCAGCACGGCCTTCGTGAAACGTCCCAGCGCCCCGTCGTCGAGGCGGAGGAACAGGTCGGGCTCGATGACCTCGAGCTCCATCAGCGTCGGCGCCCCGTCGATGTCGACGAGGTCGACCCGGGCGTAGGTGAGGGTGCCCGGCGCGCAGGCCATCGCCCGACGGGCCGTCTCCAGCTCGGCCAGGGCTCGGCTGGTGCGGGTGCTCGGTGCCGCCGTGGTGGGCCTGGACCCGGTAGTCGCCCGGCGCAGGGACCTTGCGCACGGCGTGGGAGAACTCGCCGCCGAAGAAGAGCAGCGACGTCTCCCCCGCCTCGATCTGCGGGGCGTAGGGCTGCACGACGACGTCACCGGCGGCGACGAGCCGCTCCACGTGCGCGGCGGCCTCGGGCGAGCACGGGTCGGCACGCAGCGTCTCGCGGGCCCCGCCGTCGACGGCTGGTTTGACCACCACGTCGCCCCAGCCGCACCCGGCGAGTCGCCCGGCCGCGTCGGCCGTGCCCCCGGGCAGCAGGACGGTCGGGAGCACCGGCACGCCGCGCTCGCCCAGCTCGGCGAGGTAGCCCTTGTGCGAGTTCCACCGGATCACATTGGCGGGGTTGACGATCCGCGTGCTGCCGGCGACCGCCTCGGCCCACGCCAGGAACTCCTCGAGGCGGTCGAAGTAGTCCCACGGGGAGCGCACGACCACGAGGTCGTAGGCCGCCCACGCCACGTCCGCGTCCCAGGGCTGCAGGTCGGCCCGCACGCCCGCCTCGCGCAGCGCGTCGACGACGAGCGGGGCCTCGGGGTCGTGCTCCGCGTACTGACGTGAGTTCACGACGACGATCTTCGGTGCCTGGTGCGACATGCCCGCAGTGTGTCAGCGGACAGGTGGGGCCCGTCACGCCGGGGCGGACACGCCCCACCTGAAACCTCTTGCCGTGACCGGAGACGCGATATAACGTGTTCTCGAACGCGATATAACGCGAACTCGAGACAGGAGCAGGTCATGGCGGAGAAGTGGAGCGTGGAGGGCCCGCGGGTCCTCGACATCGGGGGCGACGGAGAGCAGGTCCGATCCCTCATCGTGCGCATCGTCGGAGGGCGGGTCGACGTCGTCACCCACGACGACTCCCCCACCGCCCGGGTCGAGGTGTCCGAGGTGGTGGGCCAGCCGGTGCTGGTGCGCTGGGAGGGCTCGGTCCTGAAGATCACCCAGGGACCGGACAGCGAGAGCGGGATCGTCGACAAGCTGCGCCAGACCGTCGAGGGCATCGACCGCAACCGGGTGGTGGTGAGCGTCTCCATCCCCCAGGACGCCTCGGCCGCAGTGAGCACGGTCAGCGCCGACGCCCTGGTCGCCGGGGTCCGGGCCGAGGTCAAGGCCAACACCGTCTCGGGGTCGCTCACCCTCGACGACATCTCCGGCCGGGCTTCGGTCAACACCGTGAGCGGCGCCGTGGAGTGCAGCCGGCTCAACGGGCCACTGTCGGTCAACTCGGTGTCCGGGTCGGTCACCGCCCAGCGCAGCGAGCTCCCCGACGTCAGCATCCACACGGTCAGCGGTGACGTCGTCCTCGACCTGCTCAACGGCGCGGCGACCATCTCCTCGACGTCCGTGTCCGGCGACGTGACGGTTCGCTCCCCCCTCGGCGGCTACGACGTGCGGGCCACCTCGCCCGGCGGCCAGGTCGTCGTCGACGGGCGCGAGCTCCGGCACGGTCCGTACGCGGCCGGCGGCCAGCTGACCGAGGGCGACGGCGCGATGCGGCTGAAGGCCAACGCCGTGTCGGGCAACGTGGTGGTGCTCCGCGCCGCCGCCAGCGGGCCCGGCGACGGTGGGGTCGGCAACACCGGCGAGCAGGCGGTCTGAGGATGAGCCCGGTCTTCGCCCACGGCCAGCTGCGGCTCTACCTGCTGGCCCTGCTCAACGAGGGGCCGCGGCACGGCTACGAGGTGATCCAGGACCTCGAGCAGCGGTTCAACGGCCTGTACACACCGAGCGCCGGCACCGTCTACCCGCGGCTGGCCAAGCTCGAGGAGGAGGGCCTGGTCGAGCGCTCCGACGAGGGCAGGAAGGCGGTCTACCGCATCACCGACGCCGGCCGGGCCGAGGTGGCCGCGCGGTCCGAGGAGCTGGCCGCGCTCGAGAGCGACCTCGACCACTCGGTGCGGGTCCTCGCGGAGCAGGTCCGGTCGCGGGTGAGCAGCCAGAGCAGCGACCTGCGAACGGAGCTGAAGGAGGCCGCCCGCCAGGCGCGCAGCACCGCGACGCCCGCCGGTGGGGCTGACGCCTGGCGTGGCTCGGCGCCGTCGGTGCGCCAGGACGTGGAGGCCGCGGTGGCCGAGCTGCGCGAGGAGGCCCGCCGCGCGTGGCGCCAGTACGGGCTCACCTCGGAGCAGGGCCGCGAGGTCGTCGACATCCTCGCCGACGCGTCACGCCGCATCCAGGAGGTGGTGCGCCGTCACTGACGGCGCGCTACCGCGGGGGCCCGCCACGCGGCATACCTCTGCGTTGCCTCCGATCGGCTTCTCGCTGTGCCGCGTCGCGAGGTCAGATGCGGACGATGACCGTGCCGGCGGCCTTGTCGTGCAGGCCGCGGCCGTCGCGGTCCCAGAACATCGCCGGAAGGAAGAGGCAGAGCAGCGCGGTGCGCACGACCGTCTGGAGGGGGCTCGCCGGACGGCCGTTGATGCTGCGGACCTGGAGCCCGACGATGCGGTGGCCGATGGTGTAGCCGAGCGTGCCCACGAGCAGCAGGTTCTCGACGGCGAAGACGGCCAGCGTGATCCAGGCGCCGGAGCCGGCCGTCTGCGTGAAGGGCAGCGGCACGTCGAAGACACCGAAGGCGATGAGGGTGCACAGGGTCCAGTCGACGAGGACCCCGAGGATGCGGCGCCCCACGCGGCCGATCGAGCCGACACCCTCGCGCGGCAGGCCGAGGCGCTGACCCGGGTACTCCGTGCCCACCGCACCCTGCGGCGCGCGCGACCCCGGGCCCTCGAGCCAGGAGCCGATGTCCTTGCGATCCACCACGGGAACAGCCTAGTTCGTGCGTGGTCGCCCGAGCCGGGCCGGTATGCCGCGGGGCGCAGGACCGATGCGACGTCCGGTCCGTGGTTCCGACCTGCGCGTCCGCACCGTGAGCGGTAGGGTCCACATTGCGAGACGGGCTTTCCGTAACACCCGTGAAACATTTGGGTCATGGATGGGAAACCAGCGCCCGTTACGGTGGGTCGCGACGCACCGGGTGGCATTCCGTGCCGCCCCTTCACAGGAGGCTAGATGTTCAGCAACGCTGACGAGGTCCTCTCGTTCATCAAGGACGAGGACGTCAAGTTCGTCGATATCCGTTTCTGCGACCTGCCGGGCGTGATGCAGCACTTCAACGTGCCGGCCCACAGTGTCGACAAGGACTTCTTCACCAACGGCCAGATGTTCGACGGCTCCTCGATCCGTGGCTTCCAGGCGATCCACGAGTCCGACATGAAGCTCGTCCCCGATGTGCGCACCGGCTTTGTGGACCCGTTCCGCAAGGAGAAGACGCTCGTCATGAACTTCTCCATCGTCGACCCGTTCACCGGTGACGCCTACAGCCGCGACCCGCGCAACATCGCCGCCAAGGCGGAGGCCTACCTGAAGTCGACCGGCATCGCCGACACCGCCTACTTCGGCGCCGAGGCCGAGTTCTACGTCTTCGACGACGTCCGCTTCGAGACCAAGGCGAACGCCAGCTACTACTACATCGACTCCATCGAGGCGGCGTGGAACAGCGGTCGCGAGGAGGAGGGCGGCAACCGCGGTTACAAGACCCGCTTCAAGGGCGGCTACTTCCCCGTGCCGCCGGTGGACCACTTCGCCGACATCCGCGACAAGATGTGCCTCAACCTCGCCGAGGTCGGCCTCGAGGTCGAGCGCTCGCACCACGAGGTGGGCACCGCGGGCCAGCAGGAGATCAACTACAGGTTCAACACCCTGCTGCAGTCCGGCGACGACATCATGAAGTTCAAGTACGTCATCAAGAACACCGCCTGGGACTACGGCAAGACGGCGACCTTCATGCCGAAGCCGATCTTCGGTGACAACGGCTCGGGCATGCACACCCACCAGTCGCTCTGGAAGGACGGCGAGCCGCTGTTCTACGACGAGCGCGGCTACGGCGGCCTGTCCGACCTCGCCCGCTGGTACATCGGTGGTCTGCTCAAGCACGCCCCCGCGCTGCTGGCCTTCACCAACCCGACGGTCAACAGCTACCACCGCCTGGTCCCCGGCTACGAGGCCCCGGTCAACCTCGTGTACTCGGCGCGCAACCGCTCCGCCTGCGTGCGCATCCCGATCACGGGCAGCTCCCCCAAGGCCAAGCGCATCGAGTTCCGCGTGCCGGACCCGTCGTCCAACCCGTACCTGTGCTTCGCGGCCCAGCTGATGGCCGGTCTCGACGGCATCAAGAACCGCATCGAGCCGCCGGAGCCCGTGGACAAGGACCTCTACGAGCTGCCGCCGGAGGAGCACGCCGCGATCGAGCAGGTGCCGGGCTCGCTTCCCGAGGTGCTCAACGCGCTCGAGGCCGACCACGAGTTCCTGCTCCAGGGTGACGTGTTCACCGAGGACCTCATCGAGGCCTGGATCGAGTGGAAGCGCAAGAACGAGGTCGACCCGATCCGCTTCCGCCCGCACCCGCACGAGTTCGAGATGTACTTCGACATCTAAGCCGAGCGCCAGCGAGGCAGATGTCGAACGAAGGCTCGGCGACATCTAAGCCGAGCGCCAGCGAGGCAGATGTCGAACGAAGGCTCGGCGACATCTAAGCCGAGCGCCAGCGAGGCAGATGTCGAACGAAGGCTGGCCGACATCTGACAAGCACGGGTCACTGACCTGCTGACTGTCGCCTGAAACGGCGGCTGACCTGCGAAAACGTCCTTGGACGTCTCGCAGCGTCAGCCGCCGTTTCGCGTTGGCGTGTGTAATGGATGTGTAACGGCAGCTGGCCGACGGCTGGACCGGATCGAGCCTGTGGTGCCAGCTTGGGAAGTGGGCTCACCTACGCACCTGCGTGCTCAGAGGCAGTACCCCGGAGTGACCCCGAGAGCACCTAATGAACCGCACATTGGGCACGGTTAGGGCACGGCGAAAGGCCCGCGACCCACTCGGTGTGCTACCTCAGCCCCGAGCCAGAGATCGCCCCCTCATGCCGACGAGCGCGCGCGACGGTGGTGGTGACACCGCCCCCTGTGCGTCAGGAACGCATCCGGTGCCTACTCCTTCGTCGCCACGACCACGTACCCCTCACCCTCCGGGTCGAACGTGCTCTTCTCGACCCGTAGTCCCACGCTGTGCAACTCAGATTCGAGTTCGCCGTATTGATACGGCCAGCACGACAACAGTTCCGAGCGGACCAAGACCGACCCATCCCCCTCAACTTGCACGACAGCGATCTCAATGCGGTGCTCCTGCTCCCACTGCGGCGCGATTTCCCAGCGATAGATGACGAGGCCATCGCGGCCATTCCGGCGGACCATTCGGTCACTGATGTCCAGCCGGGAGCCTCTGGCCCTCACGAGTTCCCAATTGCGGGAGGTGAGTACCAACCGCCCTCCACGCCCCAGAAGTCGTGACATCGACTCCAGCGCAGCAACCCTGCCTCTCGCCCCCTCGGCATGGTGCAGCGAGTTGCCAACGCAGAACACCATGTCGAAGGTGGCGTCCCCGAAATGGTCGGTCAACTCCTCCCAGTCGGCTCGCACCGTCAAGAACGATGCACCGGTTTCCTCAGCCAACATCTCAGTCCGACGAACCATCGCTGCACTGGCGTCGGTCGCAACAACCTGCATGCCGAGACCGGCGAGGCCAACCGCCAGTTGCCCGGTACCGCATGAGCAATCGAGCACGTGAGCGTTCGACGGAAGGAGACAGGTGACGTCAGCGAACGCCGCGACGAACGCGGCGGGCGTCAACTTCGCGTCCGAGATGAGCCACTCATACACCTCGGCAAGCACGTCATAGCCCGTCACGACGACTACCTCCGTCAACTCGGCAGACCCCAGGTGGCGCACCAGTACATCAGTGGGGCAGGTCAGTCACCACAGGTTTCCCGTGGAGTAACCGCCCGCTCATGCCGCGATCCGCTCGGTCGTGCCGAGGAGCGGACGAAGTCAGTGCGCCAACTTGAGGCCGATCACGCATCCGATGAGACCCACCAACAGGAGCACCTTCACGGCAGTGACGGACTCCGCACCGGAGGCCATCCCGTAGGCGACGGTCAAGGCGGCTCCGACGCCAACCCAAACGGCGTAACCGGTGCCGATAGGGAGAGTCCGCAGCGCGTAGGCGAGCCCGCCCATGCTGAGCACGATTCCCACCAGGAAGAGGAAAGAGGGCGCAAGTCGCGTGAAGCCCTCAGATTTACCGAGCGCCACGGCCCAGACGGCCTCTAGGACACCAGAGAGAACCAGAACCACCCACGCCATGACGGACTCCTCAGATGGCCGTCTTGTCGCGTTCCGGGTACGGCTCCCTCGTCCGGTCGAGCCAGCGGGCTCAGGTCAATCCTACGAACCGACAGCGGGTCGAGACCAATCGGTAACCGTCCGCTCATGCCGCGATCCGCTCGATCGGACGACCGCTGCACGCCTATCCTCGTGGGCGAATCCGCCCTAGGCGATGGGCTGCCGCCCGGCTTGTCGCCCGCAGTTGGAGAGGGAGGCAGCCCGTTCGAGCCGGGCCGGGAGGGCCTTAGCCGCATGGCAGCACGCGCGTCGCTGGCGACGGGCTAGTCCCTGACCTGGGTTGCGTCAAGGGTGCGGCGCAGCTGCGCGACCTCCTCAGTTAGTGCCTCAATGTCTCGCTGCGTCGCTGTCTGGGCAGATTGCTGCCTTG
>CAVSSL010000012.1:0-243670 GCA_963730585.1 uncultured Actinomycetota bacterium
CGCGAAACCCTACCCTCAGGGTGTGCACACCCACGTGGTCCGCGAGACCGTCGACGCCTCCCTCCTGCTCGCGTGCTTCACCCCTCCGGGGTGATGGCTGCGATCGACGGCCTCCGTAACCTCGGGCCAAAGGAGACCACGGGCGAGCCCGCAGACCGGCGCCCTGGGGGAGGACCCATGACCACGACCGAGCAGCCGTCCTTCTCGGCGTTCACCGTCGACGACTACCGCGAGCGCATGGGCCGGGTGGGCCGCACCGCGGGTGATGCCGGTCTGACCGGGGTTGTCGTGACCCCGGGGCCGGACCTGGTGTGGCTCACCGGCTACCGCCCAACGGCCATCACCGAGCGACTCACCATGCTGGTGCTGCGGCCCGACGCCGACCCGGCCCTGTTGGTCCCGGTGTTGGAGCGCCCGGACGTCGAGGCGGCCGAGGGTGCCGCCGCGCTGGCGATTCATGACTGGGCTGACGGCAGCGACCCCTACCGCGCCGCAGCGGGCCTTCTCTCGGACTCCGGGTCCTGGGGCATCTCCGACTCCGCCTGGGCGCTCCACCTGCTGGGCCTGCAACGGGAGCTGCCACACACGGCATACCGGGCTGTCACGGAGGCGCTGCCGATGATGCGGGCGGTGAAGGACGGGGCCGAGGTGGCCCGTCTGGCCGCCGCTGGGGCGGCCGCCGACGCGGCCTACGGGGAGATCCTCAACGTCCAGTTCGCGGGCCGGAGGGAGACCGAGGTCGCCGCCGACCTCGCTGCGCTGCTGCGGCGCTTCGGGCACGAGCAGGTCGACTTCACCGTCGTGGGCTCCGGCCCCAACGGCGCCAACCCGCACCACGAGGCCGGTGACCGGGTCATCCGCGCCGGCGACGCCGTCGTCCTCGACTTCGGTGGCCTCATGCACGGGTACGGGTCCGACACCACCCGGACCGTGTCGGTGGGGGAGCCGTCGGCGGAGCTGGTCGCGGTGCACGGCGTGGTGAGGCGGGCGCAGCAGGCGGCCTTCGAAGCGGTGCGGCCCGGCGTGACCTGCCAGGAGATCGACCGCGTGGCCCGGCGCGTCATCACCGACATGGGCTACGGGGAGAACTTCATCCACCGCACCGGCCACGGCATCGGGGTCACCACCCACGAGCCGCCCTACATGGTCGAGGGCGAGACCCAGCCGCTGGTGCCCGGGATGTGCTTCTCGATCGAACCCGGCATCTACCTCTCCGGACGGTTCGGTGTGCGGATCGAGGACATCGTGATGGTGACCGAGGACGGGGGTCGGCGCCTCAACAGCACCGACCACGGACTGGCCGTCGTCGCCTGAACCAGCTGTCCCCGTCCGCCCGCTGACCTGCAGGTTCTCATCCCCACCGGGTGATCCCGCCCGGTGCCGTCCTTCCTAGCGTGGAAGCGTTCGCTTCCACGTGTCGTGACAGGGGTTGATGGCGATGTCGACTGACTTCTGCGTCCGGTTCCGGACCTCACCGGAGAGGAGCGACAGACCATGAGCGCCGCAGACGTGCCCGCGCAGTCGGCTGCGTCCGCCCCTGCTGCGCGCACCCGCGCACCGGCCGCCGCGTACATCTCGTGGGCGGCGCTGGCCATGATGACCACGAGCTCCGTGGCCAGCCTGCGCGCCGCGCCCACCATGGCCGTCTACGGCCTGGCCGCGGTGTTCCTCTACATCGTGCCGGCCATCATCTTCCTGCTGCCGACCTCGCTCGTCTCCGCGGAGCTCGCCTCCGGCTGGAACGGGGGCGTCTACAAGTGGGTCTCGGAGGGCATCTCCAAGCCGATGGGCTTCCTGGCCGTCTGGTGCCAGTTCGCCATGACGATCTTCTACTACCCGACCCTGCTCGGCTTCGTGGCGAGCACGCTGGCCTACGTCATCAACCCCGAGCTCGCCAGCAGCGGTGTGTGGACGGCGCTGGTCATCGTGGTCGTCTACTGGACCGGCGTCTGGGTCTCCTCGCGGGGCACCAAGGGCATCGCGGGTCTGGCCAGTGGTGGCCTCATCATCGGAACGCTCATCCCCGGCGTGCTGCTCGTCACCCTGGGCGTCGTCTTCCTGGGCCAGGGGAACGAGTCGGCGGCCCCCATGGACGCCGCCCACCTGCTGCCCGAGTGGGCCGGCCTGGCCAGCCTCGTGCTGATCGTCAACAACTTCCTGTCCTACTCCGGCATGGAGATGAACGCGGTGCACGTGTCGTCGCTGCGGAACCCGGGCAAGGAGTTCCCCCGCTCGATGTTCACGGCCATGGCGCTGGTCCTGGCCATCTTCATCCTGCCGGCACTGGCGATCAGCTGGTTCGTTCCGGCCGAGGAGCTCTCGCTGACGGCAGGCATCATGCAGGCGTTCGAAGCCGTCTTCGCCGAGTTCGGGTGGCAGTGGCTGACGCCGATCATCGGGATCATGCTGGTGGCCGCCTCGCTGGGCGGCATGCTGACCTGGCTGGCCGGCCCCTCCAAGGGCCTGCTGCTGATCTCCCGGCAGGAGGGCTACCTGCCCCCGTTCCTGCAGAAGCTGAACAAGAACGGCGTGCAGCAGAACATCCTCGTGACCCAGGGCATCGTCACCACCGTCATCGCTCTCGGCTACGCCCTGATCCCGTCGGTCTCGAGCGCGTACTGGATCTTCTCGGTGATCACCACGCAGGTCTACCTGATCATGTACCTGCTGATGTTCGTCGCGGCCGTCCGTCTGCGCCGCAGCCACCCCGACCACCCGCGCGGCTACCGGGCGCCCATCCTGGTGTCGCTCTGCGGGGTCGGGTTCGCCGCCTCGCTGGCGGCCCTGCTGGTCGGCTTCATCCCGCCGTCGCAGTTCGGTGAGAGCAACCCCGGCGTCTACGTGCTGATCGTGGCCGGCGGTGCCCTGGGACTCGGGCTGCTGGTGCCGTTCATCTTCTACCGGATGCGCAAACCGTCCTGGAAGCAACCCGAAGCCGCTGCGGAGGTGAGCCAGTCATGAGCACGGTCCAGGAGACCCAGACACCACAGGAGCGACGCACCCTCTACATCGTCCTGGCGGTCGTGGTCGGGGTCCTGATGGTGGTCGGCCTGATCGCCTTCCGCTCGGCGAAGTCCACCGCGGAGGCCGAGCAGAAGGCCGACCAGCTCATCAGCGAGCTGCAGAAGATCGGCGCACCCACTCCCTCCAAGGAGGCCGTCGTGCGCGTGCTCGGTGACGACGGCGGCGCCGTCTGCGCGGACCCGAACGGTGCCCTGAGCCGGGCCACCCTGCTGGCGCAGCTCGCCAACGGTGCGAGCGGCCCGGGCAGCAGGCCGGTCATCGCGAACAGCAAGGTCGTCCAGGGCGAGCTGCTGGTCATCAAGGTGTACTGCCCCGACGAGCTGGCCGAGTTCCAGGAGTTCGTGGACGGCCTCAAGCTCGAGAGCTCGGGTGGGTGAGCCATGACGGTCCGCACCGATCTCAAGAGCCGCGTCGACGAGCTCATGCCGCTCGCCCGCGAGGAGCTGGCCGAGCTGGTCTCCGTGCCCTCCGTGGCCGACCCGCGGCAGTACCCGCCGGAGGAGTGCGACAAGGCCGCGCAGTGGGTGCGTGGACGGTTCGCGGAGCAGGGCTTCGCCGACGCACGACTCGTCGAGACGGCCGACGGCAGCAAGGCCGTGGTCGGCTCCCGGCCCTGCGACGACCCGAGCGCGCCCACCGTGCTGCTGTACGCCCACTACGACGTCCAGCCTCCCTTGGATGAAAAGGCTTGGCGCACCCCGCCGTTCGAGCTGACCGAGGTGGACGGCCGGTGGTACGGGCGCGGCGCCTGCGACTGCAAGGCCAACATCCTCATGCACCTCACCGCGCTGCGGGCCCTGGAGGGCGACGTTCCCGTCAACCTCAAGCTCGTGGTCGAGGGCTCGGAGGAGCAGGGAACGGGAGGCCTCGAGGGTCTGGTGCCCCAGCAGCCGGACCTGTTCGCGGCCGACGCGATCTTGGTGTGCGACACCGGCAACGCCGCGGTCGGCCGTCCCGCCGTGACGGTCAGCCTGCGCGGCATGGTCAACGTGGTGGTGACGGTACGTGCGCTCAAGTCCGAGCTGCACTCCGGCATGTTCGGCGGTGCGGCGCCCGACGCCCTTGCCGCACTGATCGCCATGCTGGCCTCCCTGCGCGATGACAAGGGCAACACCACCATCCGGGGGCTGGACAGCACGCAGACCTGGTCGGGTGCGCCGTACGACCCAGCCCAGTTCGCCGGTGACGCAGGCGTCCTCGACGGCGTCGGGCTTCTCGGGGACGGCAGCGTGTCCGACATGCTGTGGTCGCGCCCGGCCGTCACCATCCTCGGCATCGACTGCCCGCCGGTGGTCGGCTCCGCCTCAGCGATCAACCCGCACGCCGCCGCGCGCCTGAACCTGCGGATCCCGCCCGGGATGGATCCCGAGCAGGCCGAGGCGGCACTGCGCGCCCACCTGGTGGCGGCCGCGCCGTGGGGGGTCCACGCCGAGGTGGTGCTGGAGGCGTCCGGTGCACCGTTCCGCGCGACGGTGGACGGGCCGGCATACCGGGCCATCGCGGCAGCGATGGAAGAGGCCTACGGCGTCCCGATGACCACTCTCGGACAGGGGGGCTCGATTCCGCTGTGCAACGTGTTCGCCGACACCTTCCCCGGTGCGGAGATCATCCTCATGGGCACCGAGGAGCCGCAGGCCCTCATCCACGCCCCCAACGAGAGCGTCGACCCGCGCGAGATCGCCGCCATGGCGCTGACGGAGGCGCTGTTCCTGCATCGGTACGCGGCGGGCGCCGGCTAGTCCGCCACCGTGGGCACGTCGGGCGCCGACGGCGGAAAGGCTCCGGCGGACGTCTCCTTCGACGTCCTCCGCCGCCTCGCGGAGGTGCTGCTCGCCAACAGCGGTGAGGGCGTGGTGCTCGTCGAGGGTGAGCTGCGCCGGGCCGCAGCCGCCCTCGGCTCCGACGTCGAGCTGCTGGTCCTGCCCGAGCAGCTGGTGCTCTCTCGCCCGTCGGGCTCCGGCGAACAGGCCGGGGGGATGGTGGTGGTGCACGCGGTGCCCGGCATCGCGCGCCTCGACCGGGTCAGCGCAGCCCGCGAGGTGGTCGACTCGCTCGAACGAGGTGTGCCGGCCACCGCCGCGCGGCAGCGGCTCGAGGACGTCGCGGCTGCCCCACCACCTCTCGGCTGGTGGTCTCGGGTGCTCGGGGTGGTGCTCTTCGCCGGCGGCTTCGCGCCGAGCGTGGTGGCGACGACGTCCGAGGTGGTCACGGCCGTTGTGCTCGGCCTGCTCATGGGGCTGATGCTGGTCGCCGTGGAGGGCAGGGCAGTCGAGGCGCTGCTTCCGGCCGTGTCGGCTGCGGTCCTGACCGGTGTTGCGTTCGCCATCCGGCCCGGCATCGTCGACCTTGCCGGGCCCGTGCTCGTCGTCATCCCTGCCCTGTTCGTGGTGCTGCCGGGTGACACCCTCTCGGCCGGTGCGGGCGAGCTGCTCGCCGGGCGCATCACGTCGGGCACCGGCCGCCTGGTCTGGTCCTTCCTCATCCTGGCCCAGATGGTGGTGGGCATCGTCGCCGCCGCGGAGGTGGCCGGCGCGGGGGCGGAGGCGCTCACCGAGCAGGAGGTGCCGGCCCAGCTGCCGTTCATCGTCGTGCTGCTCGCCTGGATCCCCTTCACGGCCGGCCTGGCCCTCGTGTTCCGCGCCGGCACGGCCGAGCTCGGCTGGGTGCTCGGTGGAGTGCTGGGGACGTTTCTCGTGCAACAGGGAGTCACGCGAGCGGTCGGCGACGTGACCGGCACCCTCGTGGCGGGCGTGCTGCTCGGCGCCTACGCGACGTGGGTGTCGCGGAGTGCACGGAGGCCGCCGCGGCTGGTCGTCGTGCTCGGCGGGTTCTTCGTGCTCACCGTCGGGGCCCTGGGCCTGCGGGGCGCCACTGCGCTGGTCGGCGGCCAACCCATCACCGGTGTGGAGAACCTCGTCGACTTCGCGCTGCAGATGCCGACGGTGGCCCTCGGGATCGGCATCGGCTTCCTCGTCGTGGGACGGCGTTGGCTTCTCCGCTAGGGCAGACGGCCCGGGCCGTGGGGCACGGCGGTGCTTCAGGCGGTGCGCTGGGTGGTCCCGTGGTGGTGGTCGCGACGGTAGGTCCAGGTGACCTCCAGCAGTATCGACACCGCCAGGATGATCAGCAGCGCCAGGGCAGTAATGGGCTCGTCGACGAGGGTGGTGGTGCAGAAGACCACGAGGGTCCCCACCGTCGACAGCAGGGCGATGGCGAGCACCGCCACGTGGGCGCCGGTCTGCCGGTAGAGCCGGAAGTGGGCCAGCGTCACCAAGGAGAAGACGATGAGTGCGACGGCGCTGCCCAGTGAGGCGATCCGGTTGAGCCCGAAGAAGAGCACCAGCACCAGTGAGAAGGTGGCCATCGCGAGCAACCCGTTGGGCAGCTGGCGCCGGCCGTGGCCCAGTGACCGCCCCAGGATGGAAGGGAACTGCCCCGTGCCGGCCAGGTGCTGCGACAGGCCGATGGACGGGTACAGCGCGGAGTTGACCGCTCCTGTGGTCGAGAAGAGCGCGGTGATCACCATCAGGGTGTACCCGGCATCGCCCAGCGTCGGCTTGGCGGCCTCGGCCAGCGCGGTGCCACCCGAGGCGACCACCTCGTCGACCGTCAGCGTGCCGAAGACACCGAGCGCCACCGCTACGTACACGGTGGTGGCGATGCCCAGCGCGAGGAACATCGCGCGCGGCAGCTGTCGAGCCGGGTCCGGCAGGTCCTTGGCGGTGAAGGTCACGACGCCGAAGCCGAGGAACGCGAAGAAGGTCAACGCGATGCTGGACACGATCTCCTTCAGGCCCGGATACCCGGAGGGTGCCAGCAGCGACGGCTCCATGTTGGCAATGGTGACGACGGCGAACACGGCGAGGATCGCGACGACCACGTTGACGATCACGGTCTGCACCCGGGCCACCGCCTTGGAGCCCACCACGTTGAGAGCGGCCATGGCCAGGACCACGAAGCAGGCGAACACCTTGGCCCACGCCGCGCTGCGCTCGGTGAGGACCGAGCTGGCGTAGCTTCCGAACGACGTCGCCACCATCGCGCACACGATTCCGTTGGCGGCGAAGAGCAGCCAGCTCGTCACGCCCGTGACGTGACCCCGGCCGAAACCTCGCGACAGGTACTCCAGCATGCCGCCCGCCGAGGGGAACTTCGTCCCCAGCTTGGCGAAGGAGTAGCCCTGCAGGGCGGCGATGACGCCGGCGAGGAGGAACGAGAGCCACACCGCCGCGCCAGCCACCGCGCCAGCCGCGCCGAGCAGGGCGAAGATCCCGGCGCCGACCATCGAACCCACGCCGATGAACGCCGCCTGCATGGTGGTGAACTGTCTCTGGGTCTCCGTCCCTGCCATGTCGGCCTCCTCGTGCGGCGTCACGCCTCGGAGGGCAGGTCCGTTTTTCGGTCGCAGCCCTCCACCTCAGCGTCCGCGTCGGCCTCCCGGTACGGCTCACCCGGACCGGATGAAAACGGGGCGCCACGCGGTGACGAGCGAACGCCTATAGAGGCAGTCCTGGTGGCGGGCGATTCAGCGACCGCACGTCTGAAGGTGCTCATGGTCTGAGGCGTGGTGGTTTCCGTGACTGAATGAATGGAGCCGGTCAGAACGAACCCGGTTGTCCAGCTTGGGAAGTGGGCGCACGTGTGCACCCGCGCGCGCCCGGTCGCGCTGTCCCTGAGGTCACCGTTGAGAACAACCGTGGCAAACCCGTCACCTCGTCGGCTGCGGATTGCCCTACCGCGTTCTCCTGGTCGGAGGTGGCTCCCATCCGCCCCCTCTTGGCCCTACTGCGCCCGGGAGCTCACCATCCCGACTGGACGAAGCGCCTACACGGTCGAAGTCGCGGCCACGTACGGCGAGTGCTCGCCGAACGGAGGGGAGGGCATGCCCACCTGCTTGCCGGATGGGTCCCTGCCGCCGCTGCCTCCCGGACGGTACGCAGCGACCACGTTCAGCGTGAACAGCGAACTCCCCGTGCCGTCGCCGACCCCGGTCACCGTGACGCCATAGCGCCAGCATCCGATCGAAGACGCCGGTCGTGCTGGTCGACCGTCGTAGGCACGCGGCCACCTAGCCGCGGGCAGCCCTTCGCGGTGTTGGCCGTGACAGCGAGGCGCGAAGATGTGGTCATGGATGTGGACGTCACGGTGGAGACAACGATCAAATGCGATCCGGCTGTGGTCGCCGGGTTTGCCGGTGACCCGACCAATGCCCCCCGCTGGTACGCGAACATCCGGTCGGTGCATTGGCAGACACCGCTGCCGGTCGTGGTCGGCTCTCGCCTGGATTTCGTTGCCCACTTCCTGGGGCGGCGGCTGGCGTACACCTACGAGGTGGTCCAGCTCGAGCCCGCGAGCAGGCTGGTCATGCGCACCTCCGACGGACCGTTTCCGATGGAGACGACCTACACCTGGGAGCCTGCCGGCGATGGGCGCACCAAGATGACGCTGCGTAACCGGGGCGAGCCATCGGGCTTTGCCCGACTCACCGCGCCGATGATGGAACGCGCGATGCGAAGATCCACCTCCAAGGACCTCGCCAGGCTCAAGGCGATACTCGAGACACGCGACGGGAGCGGCTGATGGCCTAGGAGGAGAACCTAGAGATCTGCGCTTAGCCGGGCACCCCGCCGTAGATTGCGGGGGACGGCGTGCCTCCGCGTTCGCCTTGCGGCGCGGTCGAGCGCGACCCGACTGAGCGGGCAGTTGGAAGAGGAGCTGAAGCGCGCGGGGAGGCCGCCGCCGCGGGGTCAACGCGAAGGACCCCGAACGAAGAGCATGTTCGGGGGTCCTTCGCCTCTGAGCCGGTGACGGGAATCGAACCCGCGTGTCCAGCTTGAGAGGTGGGCTCACCCACGCACGCGCGTGCTCAAGGCGTATTCGACCCTGAGCTGTGGTGCGAGCAGTCTGCTGGACGCCATTTCCAGCGTTCAGCACCGATGATTGTGGCTTTGGCCCTAGGTCTATACGCCGCACCAACACTCAGTCACATCGGGAGGGATCTTGAAGCTGCTTCTCACGTCCGGGGGGATCACGAACTCCAGCATCCGCAATGCGCTGGTCGACCTGTTGGGCAAGCCGATTACCGACTCCACGGCCCTCTGTATCCCCACGGCGCAATGGGGCCACCCGATGTGCGGGCCCGCCTCCGTGCGCGGCTTCGTCAGCGGCATGCCCCCGTGGGGTGGCATGACCTCCATGGAGTGGAAGGCCCTGGGAGTCCTCGAGCTCACCGCGCTGCCCAGCCTCGGCGAGGAGCGCTGGGTCCCCTGGGTGCGGGAGGCCGACGTCCTGTTGGTGGACGGCGGTGACGCGACGTACCTGTGCCACTGGATGCGGCAGTCCGGACTGGCGGACCTCCTACCATCACTGCCCGAGATGGTCTGGGTGGGAGTGAGCGCCGGCAGCATGGTGATGACTCCCAGGATCGGTGACCTACTTCGTGGAATGGCCGTCCGCGCCGGACGACAAGACGCTAGGAACGGTCGACTTCTCGATCTTCCCGCACCTGGACGTCTTCCCGGGCAACACCCTCGCGCAGGCGGAGCCGTGGGCCGCCGAGATCGCGGGTCCGGCTTACGCCATCGACGACGAGACCGCCATCAAGGTCGTCGACGGCGCCGTGGAGGTCGTTTCGGAAGGGCTCTGGAAACACTTTCCTGCCTAACTGGCGACGCCGATCCCCAGTGAGCCGCGCGGGCTCAGGCCGCCCCTTAGGAACGGCTCCGGCCGTCTAGCCAGCCAGATGAAGAAAGCCGCAGGCGGGGCGCGAATCCCTGACCTCCGGCTTTGGCGTGGGAGCCGGTGACGGGATCCGTCGGCCGAGCGCTCGCTCGTTCCTCGCTCGCGGGAGGCCTCCTCCCGATTCCCGGCAGAGTCTCCCGATCACGCAGAGGAGGGACCCCGACGAAAAGCGTGTCGGGGTCCCTCTTTCGTTGGAGCCGGTGACGGGAATCGAACCCGCGTGTCCAGCTTGGGAAGCTGGCGCTCTACCATTGAGCTACACCGGCAGGCACCGCCCCGAGAGGCGGTGCGCGTGAAGTGTAACGGAACCACGGTCGGCGCCGGTGACCCCCTCGAGCGGGTTCCGCGGCATACCGAAGTCTTCCTCTCCCGCACCACGGCAGGCGACCTTACAGTCGTGCCGTGAGCAGCGTGACCGTCGTTCCCTGGGCCCGTCGGATGGGGCCGCGTGACCCCCACGAGGCGCACCGGGTCGCCACTCCACTGGAGTTGTTCTTCGACCTGGTGTTCGTCGTCGCGATCGCCAGCGCGGCGGCGGAGCTCCACCACGGCCTGAGCGCTGGCCACCTCGAGGCGGTAGTCGGCTACACCATGGTGTTCTTCGCCATCTGGTGGGCGTGGATGAACTACACGTGGTTCGCCTCGGCCTACGACTCCGACGACGTCGTCTTCCGCCTGCTGACGTTCACGATCATGACCGGCTCGCTGATGCTCGCCGCGGGCGTCCCCGACCTCTTCGACGACGGCCAGTCCGGCCTCGTCGTCGTCGGCTATGCCGTCATGCGGCTGGGCATGGTGGCGCTGTGGCTGCGCGCCGCCCGCTCCCACCCCGAGGGCCGGCGCACCGCCCTGACCTACGCGGTGGGCATCACCGTGGTGCAGTTCCTCTGGATCGCCCGGCTCCTGCTCGACGGCCAGGACGTGCTGATGAGCACGTTCTTCCTGCTCGTCCTCGCCGAGCTCGCCGTGCCGATCCTCGCGGAGCGGCTGGGCGGCCCGACGCCGTTCCACTCCCACCACATCGCCGAGCGGTTCGCCCTGTTCACCATCATCGTGCTCGGCGAGGTGATCCTGGCCAGCGTCCAGGCCCTGCAGGGTGCCCTGACGGTGCCGGCCGACACCGCCTCCGCCGGCCACGCGGTCGAGGCCGCCGTCGCCCTGCCGGTCGCCGGGGGCCCAGGCACCGCAGGTGGCATGAACGGCTCGCTCGCCATGCTGGTCGCGGGCGGCCTGCTCCTGGTCTTCTCGCTGTGGTGGCTCTACTTCAAGCGCGAGCACGTCGACCTCATCGGCCAGGGACGCGCCATCACCTGGGCCTTCAGCTACGCCCACATCGTCGTCTTCGCCTCGGTCGCGGCCCTCGGCGCCGCGCTCGCCGCCGCGGTCGACGTCGTGCAAGGCGTCGCCGAGGCCAGCCCGCGGACGGTCGCCCTCGCCCTCGCCACCGCGCTGTCGCTCTACGCCCTGACCCTGTCGAGCCTGCACGCGATCGCCGACCGCAAGCCGGCCGTGGTCGGCGCCGCCGCGATCCTCGCCGCCGTCGCTGTCGTCGTGGCCCTGCTCGACCTCGACATGGGGCTGCGGGTCCTCCTCATGGGCCTCGCCGCCGCGGGCTCGGTGGCCCAGCACGTGTGGGCCACGCATCGGCCCGGCGCCCCGACCGGAGCTCCAGCCGCGCGATAGCCTCTCCCCGTGCTGCTGAGCGACCGCGACATCAAGGCCGAGATCGACTCCGAGCGGGTGCGGCTCGACCCCTACGACCCGGGGATGATCCAGCCGTCGTCGATCGACGTGCGCCTCGACAAGTTCTTCCGCCTGTTCGACAACCACAAGTACCCGGTCATCGACCCGGCGCAGGACCAGCCCGAGCTGACCCGCCTGGTCGAGGTCGAGCCCGACGACGGGTTCGTGCTGCACCCCGGTGAGTTCGTCCTCGGCTCGACGCTGGAGACCGTCACCCTGCCCGACGACCTGGCCGCCCGCGTCGAGGGCAAGTCGTCGCTCGGCCGCCTAGGCCTGATGACCCACGCCACCGCCGGCTTCGTCGACCCGGGCTTCTCGGGCCACGTCACCCTCGAGCTCTCGAACGTCGCGACCCTGCCGATCATCCTGTGGCCGGGCATGAAGGTGGGCCAGCTCTGCTTCTTCCGGCTGTCCTCGCCGGCCGAGAACCCCTATGGCAGCGCGAAGTACGGCTCCCACTACCAGGGCCAGCGCGGCCCCACGGCGAGCAGGTCGTTCCAGAGCTTCCACCGCACCGAGCTGTAGGGCCTGATGGCCGCCCCGTGGGTGACCAGGTCGGCCCCATCCGCGAGCGCGTCCGCGCCGAACACCTCCCTGGACCGGTGAGGAGGCAGGGGAGCAGATGAGCGGGCCCGAACTGAAGTGGACCCACGAGGCGGACGAGCCTCGCGGCGCCGTGCTGGTCCTCCACGGCGGCAAGAGCAACAGCGACATGCCCACGAGCTGGTGGAACCTGCCCGTGCTGCGGATGATGCCCTTCGCCCACAGCGTCGCGTCCGAGAGCGGGGGCGACCTGTCGGTCGCCGTCCTGCGGTATGCCGTGCGCGGCTGGAACGGGTCGGCCGCCAGTCCCGTGGCGGACGCCAGGAGCGCCCTGGACGAGCTCGCCGCTCGCCACCCGGGCCTGCCCCTCGGGCTGCTCGGCCACTCGATGGGCGGCCGGGTCGCTTTCCGGCTGGCCGGCGACGACCGGGTGGCCGCGCTGGTGGCCCTCGCGCCGTGGGTGGAGCGCAGCGACATCGCCATGGGGCACCCCGGTCTGCGGGCCCTGGTCATGCACGGCACCCGCGACCGGATCACCTCGCCGCGCAACGCCAGAGCCATGGCGGAGGCGATGTCGGCCCTGGGCGTCGACGTGACCTGGCGAGCCATGGAGGGCGAGACCCACAGCATGCTCCGCCAGGCGGGGACGTGGCACCGCGAGTCGGCGCAGTTCCTCGTCGAGGGCCTGCACGCCAGCCTCCACGGACGCTAGCCGCCGACGGTCGGGGACCCGCTCTCATGCACCGGCGTCACATGGCCGCGGCTGCCGCGCAGCCCCACCCAGCTGACCACGCCTCCGGCGAACAGCAGTACGGCCGAGACGAACTGGGCCGTCCGGTAGCCCTGCGTGAGCGCAGCCGGATCGGTGTAGTCGGTGCCGGACAGGCCGACCAGAGGCGGCAGCGCCGCCACCGCGAGCAGCGAGCCGGCGCGGGCGACCGCGTTGTTCACGCCACTGGCCACGCCGGCATACCGGTCGGACACCGCGGCGAGGACTGTCGCGGTGAGGGGCGCCACCAGGATGGCCAGTCCGAGTGCGAACACCGTCATGCCGGGCATGACGCCGGTCCAGAACGTCGTGTCCTCGTCGACCGGCACCAGCAGCAGCACGCCCGCCGCGCACACGATCGGGCCGACGGTCATCGGCAGCCGCGGGCCGATGCGACCCGAGAGGTCGGCCAGCCGCGACGACAGCAGCAGCAGCGCCACCGTGATCGGCAGGCTGGCCAGCCCGGAGAGCAGCGGCGAGAAGCCGGAGACGACCTGCAGCTGGATCACGAGGAAGAACATCACGGCCGCCAGGGCGCCGTAGACGAGGAAGGTCATGCCGTTGGCCGCGGAGAACACCCGCGAGTGGAACAGGCCGAGCGGCACGAGCGGCGACGACGTCCTCGCCTGGCGCACCACGAAACCCACCATCAGCGCGACGGCGACGGCGCCGATGGCCGCGGTGGTGGTGCCCGACTGCTCGCCGCTGGCGGTGAGGGCGTAGGTCAGCGCGCCCAGGCCGGCCGCGCCGAGAGCCGCGCCCAGGACGTCGAACGGCCCCGACGCCTCCTCGTCGCGGCTCTCGGGGATGTAGCGGTGGCACAGCCAGACCACGAGCGCGCAGATCGGCACGTTGACCGCGAAGATGCCGCGCCACCCGCCGTGGTCGAGCAGCCAGCCGCCGACGAAGGGCCCGGCCGCGGCAGCGATCCCGGAGAGCCCCGCCCAGGTGCCGATGGCGCTGGCGCGGTCCTCCTCGCGGAAGCTGCCCTGGATGAGCGCGAGCCCTCCTGGGGTCAGCAGGGCGGCCCCGATGCCTTGGAGCACCCGGGCGCCGATGAGCTGATCCGGCGACGGCGCGGCGGCGCACAGCACCGAGGCCAGGGCGAACCACGTGACGCCGACGACGTAGACGCGGCGGCGCCCGGCCCGGTCGCCGAGGGCCCCTCCGACGAGGATCAGCCCGGTCAGGCTGAGCATGTAGCCGTTGACCACCCACTGCAGCTGCGCCAGCGAGGCGTCGAGCTCACGGCCGATCGTCGGCAGGGCGATGGTCACGACGGAGCCGTCGAGGATCGCCACCCCCGAGCCGATGGTCACCGCGGCGAGCGCACCCCGGCCCCGGCCGCTGCTGCGGCTGAGCAGCTGCTTCGGGGCCAGGCTCATCCGCCCATTGTGGTCCCGAGGGCGCTCTTCGGGGTCCCGCGACGTGCGCGCAGGTGTCGGCCCACTCCGTTAGGTTCGAGCGCATGATCGTCTTCGACGGCGTCACCAAGCAGTTCCCCGACGGGACCGTGGCCGTCGACGACCTCAGCCTCGTCGCCCCCACCGGCAAGATCACCGTGCTCGTCGGGCCTTCCGGCTGCGGCAAGACGACCTCGCTGCGAATGGTCAACCGGATGATCTCGCCGACCGGCGGCACCATCACCCTCGACGGCCGCGACACCGCCCGGATGAAGGAGTCCGACCTGCGTCGCGGCATGGGCTACGTCATCCAGCACGCCGGGCTCTTCCCGCACCGCACCGTGCTCGAGAACATCGGCACCGTGCCGCGCCTGCTCGGCTGGGACCGGAGGAAGACCGAGACCCGCTCGCGCGAGCTGATGGACCGGGTCGGACTGCCCGAGGCCTTCGCCGGCCGCTACCCGTCCCAGCTCTCCGGCGGCCAGCAGCAGCGCGTCGGCGTCGCCCGGGCCCTCGCCGCCGACCCACCGGTGCTGCTCATGGACGAGCCGTTCAGCGCGGTCGACCCGGTGGTGCGCGAGCAGCTCCAGGACGAGTTCCTGCGCCTGCAGGGCGAGATCGGCAAGACGATCCTCTTCGTCACCCACGACATCGACGAGGCCATCAAGCTCGGCGACCAGATCGCGGTGCTCCGCGTCGGTGGGGTGCTCGCCCAGCTGGCCGACCCGGCCTACCTGCTCAACCACCCCGTCGACGACTTCGTCGCGGACTTCGTCGGGCGCGACCGCGGCTACCGCGCGCTGTCGTTCCAGCCCACCCCGCGGCTGCCGCTGCGGCCCGAACGAACGCTGCTGCTCGGCGAGACGACGCAGGGCGTCGCGCAGGCGTGGGCGCTGGTGGTCGACGACGCGAACCGGCCTCTGGGGTGGATCGAGCCGCACCGCGTGAAGGGCGAGATCCTCACCGAGATGCTGCACCGCGGGGGCACCGTCGCCCGGGCCAGCGGCCCGCTGCGCGGTGCCCTCGACGCCGCCCTCTCCTCGCCGAGCCGGCGCGGGGTCATCGTCGACGACTCCGGCTCCCTCGTCGGCACCGTGCGGGCCCACGAGGTGCTCACCGCCATCGAGGAGGCCGAGCGCCCCGAGGTCGAGGACCCCGCGAACCCCGGGGCGCCGGCGTCATGACGTCCGCCGGCCCCTGGAGGGGTACGCCGCGATGACCTGGTTCCTCGACCACCTCCAGGACGTGCTCGACCTGGCGATTCAGCACGTCTACCTGGCCGGGCTGCCCCTGCTGATCGGCCTCCTCATCGCGCTGCCACTCGGCTGGCTGGCCCGGCGGTACCCCCCGCTCTACACCCCGTTCACGGCTGGGTTCGGGCTGCTCTACACGATCCCCAGCCTGGCGCTCTTCATCCTGCTGCCGGGAGTCCTGGGCACCCGCATCCTCGACCGCAGCAACGTCCTCGTGGCGATGACGATCTACACCGTCGCCCTGCTGGTCCGCACGGTCGCCGACGCCCTCGCCGCTGTGCCGGAGGACGTCACCCAGGCGGCGACGGCGATGGGCTTCACCCGGTTCCGCCGCTTCTTCGCGGTGGAGCTGCCGCTGGCCGTGCCGGTGATCGCCGCGGGGATGCGGGTCGCCGCGGTGAGCAACGTCAGCATCGTCAGCGTCGCCGCCGTCATCGGCATCCCCCAGCTGGGGCTGTTGTTCACCGACGGTTGGACGCGCACGTTCTACGACCCCATCGTCGTCGGCCTCGCCGCGTGCGTCCTGCTGGCGTTGGCGTTCGACCTCGTGATCCTCACCGTCGCTCGGGTTCTCACGCCGTGGCAGCGGGCGGGTGGTGCCGCGTGATCAACGACATCACCACCTGGCTGCTGGACCCGGCACACTGGACCGGCCCCGACGGCGTGCCCACCCGCACGTGGCAGCACCTCTGGTACTCCGGCCTCTCGCTGCTCATCGCCTCGCTCATCGCCGTCCCCGTTGGTCTCTGGGTCGGTCACACCGGGCGTGGACGCGTCGTCGCCGTCAACCTCGCCGGCGCCGCCCGGGCCGTCCCGAGCCTCGGACTGCTCTTCATCATGGTGCTGCTCCTCGGCCCCCGGCTGACCGGCGACGCGGCGTTCCTCTGGCCGAGCCTCATCGTCCTCATCGTGCTCGCGATCCCGCCGATCCTCTCGGGCGCCTACGCCGGCGTCGAGGGTGTCGACCCCGCAGCCCGCGACGCCGCCCGCGGCATGGGCATGACCGGGTGGGAGGTGCTCAGCCGCGTCGAGGTGCCCTGCGCGCTGCCTCTCATCTTCTCCGGCCTGCGGTCAGCCGCCCTGCAGGTGGTCGCCACCGCCACCATCGCCGCCATCGTCGGCATCGGCGGGCTCGGTCGCTTCCTCATCGACGGCCAGGCCATCCGCGACTTCCCCCAGATGGCCTCCGGCGCGCTGCTCGTCGCGGTGCTCGCCCTGCTCGTCGACCTCGCCCTCGCCGGCGTGCAGCGGTATGCCGTGTCGCCGGGCCTCACGGGTCGCGGCGCCGGCCGCGCCGGCGCGCGGTCGTCCGCCCGCGGCATACCTGCTCGTGCTGAAGCCGTTCACGACGAGGAGGTCGCGGTTCGCCGCGAGGCAGGCGAGACTGAACCCCAGCACCACAGTTGACCGATCAACCGCAAGGAGCAGGCAAGTGAGAACACCCCGGATCGCCGTCACGCTCGGCGCCGCCCTCGCCCTCGTATCTCTCGCCGCCTGCGGCGGCAGTGACGGCAACAACGACGTGTTCGAGACGGGCAGCAGCTCGGGCGGCTCCAGCAGCTCGGCCGGCGGCGGCTCGAGCATCACCGTGGGGTCGGCCAACTTCCCGGAGAGCCAGCTGCTCGCCGAGATCTACGCCGGTGCGCTGAAGGCCAAGGGCGTCGACGTCACCACCAAGCTCAACATCGGCAGCCGCGAGGCCTACATCCCCGCCCTCCAGGACGGGTCGATCGACCTCATCCCCGAGTACACCGGCGTGTTGGCGCAGTACTTCAACAAGGAGGCCAAGGCCACCGACTCCGAGGGCGTCTACAAGGAGCTGCAGGCGGCCCTGCCGGCCGAGCTCACCGTCCTGGACAAGTCGGCCGCCGAGGACAAGGACTCGGTGGCGGTGACCAAGGCCACGGCCGACAAGCTGAAGCTGACGTCGATCGCCGACCTCGAGGGCAAGTCCAAGGACCTCGTGCTCGGCGGCCCGCCGGAGTGGAAGACCCGCGAGACCGGCGTGCCCGGCCTGAAGAAGGTCTACGGCCTGGAGTTCAAGTCGTTCCGCCCGCTCGACGCCGGCGGCCCGCTGTCGGTGCAGGCGCTCAAGAACGGCCAGGTCGACGCCGCCAACATCTTCACCACCGACCCCAGCATCCCGGCCAACAACTTCGTGGTGCTGGAAGACCCCAAGAGCCTGTTCGCGGCGCAGAACGTCGTGCCGCTGGCCACCAAGGCGAAGGTGAACGACACCGTCTCGGGCGCGCTCAACGCGGTGTCGGCCAAGCTCGACACGAAGACGCTGACCGACCTGCTCTCGAAGGTCGTCACCGACAAGAAGGACCCGGACGCCGTCGCGCAGGAGTGGCTGAAGTCCAACGGCCTCGGCGGCTGACGCAGAAGAGCCGGATGTGGCTCCCCCGAACCACACCCGGCTTCTGGTGGCGGGTCCCCCGATCCGCCTGTGCGGCCCGGCCCGGCCCGCGGGAGGCGCCCCTCCACGTCTCCCGCCTGCCGGCCCCGGCTTGCTGTCGTCAAGAGTGCCGGGGCGGCAGGACCTCGGGCATCGGTGAAACCACCGATATTCACGGATACGTGTCGATAGCCTGCTGCGGTGCTGACTCCATGCGTAGGGCGTGAGGACGCCCTCGACCGGGTCCGCAGCCTCCTCCACGACGGCCGGTGGGTGACCGTGACGGGCGCCCCCGGGTGCGGCAAGACGTTGCTCGCCCGCCACGCCGCGCACGCCCACCCGCGGGCCGTCTGGGTGCCGGGACGCAACCTGCGCGGCACCGAGGCCATCGTCATGGCGAGCCTCGACGCGCTCGGCGCCGACGTGGCACCCGGTGACACGCCCTCCCTGGCGCTCAAGCGTGCCCTTGACGACCAGGACCTCCTGCTCGTCCTCGACGGGGTCGACAGCGTCGACGGGCTCGGCCTGCTCTGCGACGAGCTCATCGAGTCGACGTCCACCTTCCGGCTGCTGTGCACCGCGTCGACGGTCGCCGGCCGCACTCACGAGCGGGTCGTGCGGCTCGGGCCCCTGCGGGTCCCGCAGCGGGGCGAGGCGCTCGAGGGGCCCGCGGTGGAGCTCTTCCTGGCCCGCATCGCCGGCGCCGGGGGCCACCCGGTCGACCTGCGTCGCGACGAGCGCACCGTCCGCCGGCTGCTCCAGGCCAGCGGCGGCCTGCCGCTGCTGATCGAGCACCTCGGGGTGCAGATCGCGCTGGTGGGCGTCTCCGACGTGACCCCCACGGCCTCGATCGACCAGGCCGTGCGCACCTCCTACGAGCTGCTCGACGACGACCAGAAGCGCTGCTTCCGGCGGCTCGCGGTGATGGAGCACCCCGTGAGCCTGGACGTCCTGGCGGACATCACCGGGGTCACGCGTGCCGAGGCGGCCCAGCTCGCCTCGGCCCTGGCGCGGCGCAGCCTGGTCGAGGTGCACTCCGATGGCCGGTTCGACATGCTCGCCCCCATCCGCCGGCACGGCGTGGCCCTGACCGAGGGCACCGACGACCGGGAGCAGGCCGTCGCCGGCCTGCTGCGCTGGGCAGAGCGGGTCACGCCGTCCGACGGCATGAGCGGTGCGGCCGACGAGGGCTGGCTGCACGAGATGGGCGTGATGCGCCAGGCCATCGCGGCAGCCTCGGCCGACGCGCGCACGCGCCCCATGGCCTACCGCCTGGCCAACAACATCTTCTCCTCGCTCTACACCGCCATGCGCGCCCGCGAGGCCGTCGAGATCCTCGAGGCCGTCCTCGCCAGCGGTGACGGGCCCGCCGACGTCGGCTCGCAGCTGGCACGCCGGGCCGGCATCTGCGCCTCGGAGGTGCGGGGCACCTACGAGGGCATGGCGCTGCTCGACCGCGCCGAGCAGCACGCGCTGACCGACCCCCACCCCGAGCGCCAGCGAGCCCGCAACGCCTCCATTCGCGCCGAGATGCACCTCGACGCAGGCGCCCTCGACGACGCCCGCGCGGAGGTGGAGCGGGGACTCGCGCTCGCTCCCGACAGCGACTACGTCGTGCGCCAGCTGCACCGCACCCTGGTCGACATCCACGTCTGGCGGGGGGAGTTCGACGAGGCCGAGGCGCTCGCCGACGTCGTCATGCGTGACGCCGACCGTGACGAGCAGTGGATGGCGCTGTCGGCGCGCATCCTCATGGGCGTCATCGCGGCCGAGCAGGGTCGAGCCGTCGAGGCGGCCGCCATCGCCCGGGCGGCCCGCGACCAGGCCGTCGACCTCGCCGAGGACCGGATCGCGCTGCTGGCCGACACCCTGTTCCGTGCGGTGTCGGACAGCCCACGGTCCCCGACCGTCGACTACGAGTGGCTGCCGTGGGGCGTGCGCCTCGGGGTGCAGCTGCAGGACGCCCGCGACCTCTTGGCCGCCCAGGACTGTCGCCGGGCTGCGGGTCTGGCCGCCGACATCATCGTGCTGGCCGACAGCATCCGGCTCGGCCGGGACGGCGTGGAGGCCCGGCTGCTGCTCGGTGACGCGCTCATGGCGTGCGGCGAGGGATCCCAGGCGGTCGCGGCATACCTCGGTGCGCTGCGTCAGGCCACCGACTGCGGCTTCCCGCTGCGGGCAGCCGACGCCCTCGACGGCCTCGACCGGGCGCTGCTCGCCGAGGGCAGCTCCGCCGCGGGGCGGTGCTCGGCCGCGGCCCGGGCGCTGAGGGCACCCCGGCGCGCCGTCGCGCGCCAGCGGCCGGGGCAGGGCGTGCCGTCCGGGGCGCCGCACCGCGGCCTGCCATCCGACTGGGTGTCCGACGGGCAGTTCACCGAGGCCGGCGTCGCCGCCGTGACCGCGCTGTTCGGCCCGGAGGGCGGACCGGGGGAGACGGCCGACACCCCCCTGTCGCTGCTCACCCGCACCGAGCGCACGGTGGCCAGCCTGGTCGCGCAGGGCCTGACCAACCGGCAGATCGCCGAGCAGCTGTTCGTCTCGCCGCGCACCGTCGACGCCCACCTGGCGCACATCTTCCGCAAGCTCGACATCAGCTCGCGGGCCCGGCTGGCCGCGCTCATGGTCGACCACGCCTGACACGCAGCCGGCCCGCCACCAAGACGAGAGGGCCGGTATGCCGCCCGCGCGGCATACCGGCCCTCTTTCCGTCCCAGCCTGGTCAGGCGGTCGGCGCGGGCTCCGGGTCGGGGGTGGGCTCGCCCACCTCGGCGGTGGCGCCCTCGCCGCCCTCCTGGCCGCGGCGGACGGCGGCGAGCAGCATCTGGGCGACGTCGACGACCTCGACGTCCTCGCCCTGGCCTTCGGACTGCTTGGCGGTCAGGCCGTCGGAGATCATCACGCGGCAGAACGGGCAGCCGATGGCGATGCGCTCGGCGCCGGTGGCCAGCGCCTCCTCGGTGCGGTTCATGTTGATGCGGGTGCCGAGCTTCTCCTCCATCCACATGCGGGCGCCGCCGGCGCCGCAGCAGAAGGACTTCTCGCCGGAGCGCTCCATCTCCTTGAGCTCGACGCCGGGCAGGGCGCCGATGAGCTCGCGGGGCGGGGAGTAGACCCCGTTGTGGCGGCCGAGGTAGCAGGGGTCGTGGTAGGTGACCGTCTCGGCGGTGGAGGCGACGTCCTTGTTGCTGGACATGCCGGGGCGCTCGGCCGGGCGGGCCACCGGGACGAGCTTCTTCTCGCGCACCAGGCGGTTGAGCAGCTGGGTGTGGTGGACGACCTCGTACTTGCCGCCGAGCTGGGGGTACTCGTTCTTGATGGTGTTGAAGCAGTGCGCGCAGGTGACGACGATCTTGGTGGCGCCGGCCTCGTTGAGGACCTCGACGTTCTGCTGCGCGAGCATCTGGAAGAGGAACTCGTTGCCGGCGCGGCGGGCCGAGTCGCCGGTGCAGGTCTCGCCGTCGCCGAGGATCGCGAAGGAGACGCCCGCGGTGTCGAGCAGCTCGGCCACCGCGCGGGTGGTCTTCTTGGCGCGGTCCTCGTAGGCGCCGGCGCAGCCGACCCAGAAGAGGTAGTCGACGTCGTCGGCCGACTCGACGTCCTGGCCGAGGATCTTGACCGGGAAGGGCAGGTCCTTGGCCCAGTCGAGGCGGGCCCGGGCGGCCATGCCCCACGGGTTGCCCTTGTTCTCCATGTTCTTGAACAGGCCGCCGAGCTCGTTGGGGAACGCCGACTCGATGAGGTTCTGGTAGCGGCGCATGTCGACGATGGCGTCGACGTGCTCGATGTCGACCGGGCACTGCTCGACGCAGGCGCCGCAGGTGGTGCACGACCACAGCACGTCCTGGTCGATGACGGCGTCGGGACCGTGCGGGTTGTAGGCGGTCAGCGGGTGGTCGAGGTCGTAGCCGGTCTCGCCGATCAGCGGCAGCTCGGCGAGCGAGGCAGCCTTCGCCAGGCCCTTGCCGTCGCCACTGCCGTTGCCATCGGTGGAGCCGCCGCCGGCCAGCGCGGCCTCGCGCTCCTCCTCGGTGGCCAGCAGCCACGGCGCCTTGGCGTGCGCGTGGTCACGCAGCGTCATCACGAGCATCTTCGGCGACAGCGGCTTGTCGGTGTTCCACGCCGGGCACTGGCTCTGGCAGCGGCCGCACTCGGTGCAGGTGGTGAAGTCGAGCAGGCCCTTCCAGGTGAAGTCCTCGACCTTGCCGACCCCGAGCGCGGCGTCCTCGTCGAGCTCCTCGATGTTCTCGAAGTCGACCGGCTCGCCCTTGACCATCAGCGGCTGCAGCTCGCCGAGGGAGGTGCGGCCGTCGGCGTGCCGCTTGAACCAGATGTTGGGGAACGCCAGGAACCGGTGCCAGGCCACACCCATGGTCGGCTGCAGCGCGATGGTGATCATCCACGCGAACGAGATGAGGATCTTGACCGCCGCGATGACGACGATGAGGTTCTCGATGGCGCCGACCGAGAGCCCGGTGAAGAGGTTGCCGATCCAGCCGGTCAGCGGGAAGTGCAGCGCGGTGTCCATGCCGGTGCCGAGCTTGCGGGCCAGGGTCCACTCCAGCGCGCGCAGCAGGCCGATGCAGATCGTGACGCCGAGGATGGTGAGCTCGACGTAGTAGGCCTGCCACCAGGTGGAGCCGAAGAACCGCGACCGGCGGCCGTCGACGCCGGCGGCGCTGCGCGGGTGGTTCTTCTGGCGGATCGCCATCAGCGCCAGGATCGCGAAGAACCCGCCGAAGGCGAAGACGTCGGTGACCCACTCGTAGAGGAAGAAGTGCCCGATCACCGGCAGCACGAACTCGGGTTCGACCAGCTGCCCGAACGCGTTCAGCAGCGTGAAGAACAGCACCCCGAAGCTGATCATCGTGATCCAGTGCGCCACCGCCACGACGGGCAGCCGCGACATCCGCGTGTGCCCGAGGAACTCCCGCAGCAGGGTGCGGGTCCGCTCACCGGGGTTGTCCCGCCGCGTGGTGTCCGGCTGGCCCAGCCGGAAGGTGGCCAGGAAGTGGCGGACCGTCCGCACCAACAGGGCAACAGCCACGGCCGTGACGGCCAGACAGACGACGAGCGCGACGATCTGCAAAGGGGACATGAGCGCGAGTCTACTGACAGGTAAGCGCCCGCATACCTGTCTGTGAGCAGCGTCAAATGCCCGGTATGCCGGGTGGCTGGCACGGGAGGTGAGGTCGCCCGGGTGCCGGACGCCACGGCATACCTCGTGTTCGCGCGGATCTGGCCGGCCCGGGTTGCGCGGGGATAACCGATCATTGGAACATTCATAAGAGGTTGTTTGTTCAACCGTGGAGCGGGCCGTGCCCGCCGCCCGGACCCCGACACCAGTGAAGGCGGATTGCGCAGTGCCCATCTACGACGACGTCACCAAGCTCATCGGCAACACCCCGCTCGTGCGGATCAACCGCCTGATCGACAGCGAGGCGACGGTGGCTGCCAAGCTCGAGTTCTACAACCCGGCGTCGTCGGTGAAGGACCGTATCGGCGTCTCGATCATCGACGCGGCCGAGCAGTCGGGTGAGCTCAAGCCGGGCGGCACCATCGTGGAGGCCACCTCCGGGAACACCGGCATCGCGCTCGCGATGGTCGGCGCCGCCCGCGGCTACAACGTCGTCCTGACGATGCCCGAGACCATGTCGAAGGAGCGTCGCGCGCTGCTGCGGGCCTACGGCGCCGAGCTGGTGCTGACCCCCGGCTCCGAGGGCATGAAGGGCGCGGTGCAGCGGGCCGACGAGATTGCTGCCGAGCGCGGCGGCGTCCTGGCCCGCCAGTTCGCCAACGAGGCCAACCCCGCGATCCACCGCGCCACCACGGCCGAGGAGATCTGGAAGGACACCGACGGCCAGGTCGACATCGTCGTGGCCGGCATCGGCACCGGCGGCACCATCACCGGCGTCGGCCAGGTGCTCAAGGAGCGCAAGCCCGGTGTCCAGATGGTCGCCGTCGAGCCGGAGGAGTCGGCCATCCTCACCGGGGGCCAGCCGGGTCCGCACAAGATCCAGGGCCTCGGCGCCAACTTCATCCCCGAGATCCTCGACCGCGACATCTACGACGAGGTCATCGACATCAACGCCGACACCGCGGTGGAGTGGGCGCGTCGCGCGGCCAAGGAGGAGGGCCTGCTCGTGGGCATCTCCTCGGGTGCCGCCCTCGCGGCCGCGAACCAGGTCGCCACCCGGCCCGAGAACGCCGGCAAGACGATCGTGGTGGTCATCCCGTCGTTCGGCGAGCGCTACCTGTCGACCATCCTGTTCTCCGACCTGCTCGACTGATCGGATCCCTGTGACCCTTCGTTCCGCCCTCGCCGTCCTGCGCGAGGACCTCGACGCCGCGATCGCCCGCGACCCCGCGACGGGCTCGCGCCTGGAGATGGCCCTCGCCTCGCCGGGCCTGCACGCCATCTGGACCCACCGCGTCGCCCACCGGCTGTGGCGGAACCCCGGCACCCGGCTGCCGGCCCGGCTGCTGTCGCAGCTGTCGCGGTCGCTGACCGGCGTGGAGATCCACCCCGGAGCGGTCATCGGCCGCCGGTTCTTCATCGACCACGGCATGGGTGTCGTGATCGGCGAGACCGCCGAGGTGGGCGACGACGTGATGATCTACCACGGCGTGACGCTGGGCGGCCGGTCCCTCAAGCGCGAGAAGCGCCACCCCACGGTCGGCAGCCGCGTCACCATCGGGGCCGGCGCCCGCATCCTCGGGCCGGTCTACATCGGCGACGACGTGCAGATCGGCGCGAACTCCGTGGTGGTCAAGGACGTCCCGGCCGGCGCCATCGCCACCGGCGTGCCCGCGACCATCCGGTTCCCGCAGGGGAACGAGGACCCCTACGAGGCGATGTTCAAGGACCCCGCCATCTGGATCTGACCGCGGGCCCGGAGGACGGGCCCCGACGCACATGACGCGAGGCACGGCATACAGACGGTATGCCGTGCCTCGCGTCGTGTGGTTGGCGCTCCGGGAGCGTCAGGGCAGCTTGTCCGGCCCCGGTCCGAAGCCTGTGGTGTCGGCGTGCAGGTGGCCGTCGGTGCCGCGGTGCAGCGAGGGCGGCAGGTGCTCCCCGCCGACCTTGTCCTTGACGGTCGAGCCCGCGGTCTTGGCGGCGTCGCCCAGCTTCGCGGCCACCACGGGCGCCTGCTCCATCACGGTCTGGCGCGCCGTCTCGACCTTGCTCTGCACGGGCTCGCTCGACCACAGCGAGGTGGCCCGGCCCTTGATCTGCTCGTACCGCTTCTGTCCAGCCTTGGTGCCGAGGACGTAGCCCACAGCGGCACCGAGAACGAAAGACACCTTGCCCATCATGGTGAGATCAACCTCCTGGTCAGTGGTGTTCCCTCCATCACAACAGACCACGCGCGAGATCGCGCGTCCAGAGGGGATGGTCAGTCGCGGTCGGGTGCGGTCATCGCCAGCGGGAGCACGAGCCACGCCAGGGAGAAGACGACGAGCGTGGCGGCGCCCACCCACAGGCCGACCGTCTCGGTGAAGACGAGGCTGAACACGAAGGCCGCGACCGTGGCGCTCGCCAGCGCCAGGGCCACCAGCCCGGCCTTGGCCACCCAGCTGCCCACCTCGACCAGCGACTCCTTGCGGCGCTTGCGGAAGAGCACCCGGTGCATGCTCACCGGGGCGACGAGCAGGCCGGTGGCGAGGATGCTGAGGCTGATCGCGGCGACGTAGAGGTTGCGCTCGAGGGTGCTGATGTCGTGGAACGCCGGCTGCAGCGGCAGGGTCAGCAGGAAGCCGGTGAGCACCTGCACGCCGGTCTGCGAGACGCGCAGCTCCTGCAGCAGCTCGTTCCAGTTGCGGTCGAGCTTCTCCGCCTCGCTCTCGTGCTCGCGGCTGTAGCTGTCCACGTCTCCTCCACCCTCACGCCGGGGCTGCATTCAACCGCCCTCTCCGCGCCGCGTCGAGCGGAGTCGCGGAGGTCGTCGCTAGCTGGTCACGGCTGCGGCGATCAGGGCGTTGCGGGCAGACCGTCCGGCCGCGAGGGTGTGCACGCCGTCGCGCAGGTACTCGCGCGGGTCGGTCTCCGCCGTCGACCACCAGTCGACCACCGCGAGGTTGCGGTGGCGGCGGTCCGCCTGGGCGAGCGCGGCGTTGACTGCTGCGGCGGCGCGGTGGTCGCTGTCGCCGCCGGTCACCAGCCACCGCTGCTTCCAGGTGTTGACCCAGTAGACCCGCGTGGTCCGCGGCACGGCGTCCATCACGCGCTCGACCTGGGAGGCGACCAGCCGGGCGTCGCCGTCGTTGGTGCCGAGGGCCATGACCAGACGGGCCGGCGGACGCGACTCGTGGAGCCGGTCCACGAGGCGGTCGACCGCCGGCTCGGTGGGGATGCCCGGCGTGGCGTCCCAGGCCAGCACGAGGTCCTGTCCGCGCAGCGACGCCGCGAGGTCCGGAGCGTCCGAGGCGGTGATGGAGTCGCCGTACAGCCACACCCCGCGGCCCCGGGCCGCCTGCCAGGTGCGGTCAGGCGAGACGACCCGGACGTTCTCCTGCCAGACGGCGTGGGTCGGCGCGGGCACGCTGAGGGCGCCCGCGGTCGTGAGCACGGCCGCTGCGACGACGGCCAGGACTGTCCTGCGATGTGACACCTGCATCCCCCTGCTGTGCCGGCCCGACGAGGCCGGGGCCGCCAGCGTAGGGAGGGGCTGGGCCGGCGCGTGCGGTTTTGGCCCGCAGCACGGTTCGTGTCGTTGGCGTCGTGTCGGCCCGCCGGCCTGTTGGGTGTGCGGGGCCGGTGGTCTGTACCGTTGTCCCTGCTCCCCGGTGCTCGACGGTTCAGGACATGGCCGTATGCCGTGGGGCAGGGAGGGCTCGCATAGTGGCCTAGTGCGGCGGTCTTGAAAACCGCTAGGCGGGCAACCGTCTCGTGGGTTCGAATCCCACGCCCTCCGCGTGCGCGGTTCCGGCGTCCCGAGGGACGAGGGGCGTCGGGTTCGTGCACATTGAGCATGCGGGATTCGGGAGGAGCGACGAAGGAGCGACGGCTCCCACGCCCTCCGCGTGCGCCGTTTCCCTTGCGGCCCCCGCGGTTCTGGAGCCGCCCGCTCGGGCGTGGCCGCCGCCCGGTACCCTCGGCGCACGTTCGTCACTGAGGGGGAGACGTGGACAGCAGCGGTGTCGCCGCACTCGGCGGCCTGTTCATCCTGGGCGGGTTCATCATCGCGTTGGCGCTGATGGCGTTCGTCGTCTGGGCGTTCGTCGACGTGCTGCGCCGGCCGCGCCAGCAGTGGGACATCGCCGGGCAGCAGCAGGTGGTCTGGCTCCTGGCCCTCGCCGTCGGCACGGTGATGGGTCTGGGCGCGGTCGCGGCGCTGGCCTACGTCCTGGTCCCCCTGCCGAGGCTGCGCGACGCCGGTCGAGCCACCCAGCCTGCCTGAGGGACAGGGAGGCAGGCGGGCGGCCCCTCCCACGTCAGCTCCCCGGTTTGGGGGTTGCCAACGTGAGGTACTGGCGCACCACCGCGGCATACCGGGTGGCGTCGGTGTTCCACGACTCGGTGTGATGCGCACCGGGGAAGACCTCCAGCTTCACCAGCTGGGGCTTGGCCCGTTGCAGCTGCTGGGAGACCGACGCCGGCACCACGGTGTCGGCCGAACCGTGCACCACGAGCGTCCGAATCCGCAGCCATGCGGTGTCGTCGAGGTAGTCGACGGCGTTCCAGTCGACGTCGTAGCGCTTCGCGGCGATCTCCTTGGCCGCCCACACGACTGAGGCAGGCACCGCCCCACCCCCCGGCAGCCCGGTGCTGGCCCCGTTCTCCACGACCGACGACAGCGACAGCATCGGAGCATCGAGGATGATGCCCGTGACGACGTTGCGCCGCGGGGACTTCTCCAGGAACGACGCGACGACCGCCCCGCCCATCGACTCCCCGACGAGCACGACGTTGCGCGCGCCCTGTTCGAGCGCCCAGTCGACCGCCGCCTCGAGGTCGCGCCACTCGGTCCGGCCGTACTGCAGACGGCCCGACGGGTCCTTCGGCGCGCCCACGTCGTTGCGGTAGGTGATGGCCAGCACCGGCGTGCCGGCGGGCACGGCGGCGCTGACGAACCGCAGCGCGTTGTTGCGGTTCCCGTTCTGCCCGTGGACGAAGATGGCCACGGTGCCGACCGCTCCGGGACCGGCCGGGAAGTACCAGGCGGGGAGCCCCGCCACGGAGATGTCCATCTTGGCGAGGGGGAAGGCCTGCGGCGGGTCGCCCGTCCACACCGAGCGGTCGAGGGCTGCGCCCTGGCGGGGGAACGGTGGCGTGCCCTGGAGGACCTTCAGCGAGCGGGTGACCGTGCCGTCCTTGTTGACCGTGGCAGGGCCGACCATGCCGGTGCCGCCCTCCCAGGCGAGCCCGTAGGTGGCGGCAGCGGCGAAGTTGTCGCCCGCGTCCGCGGCCCGGCGCAGCGTGACCGTCGACCGGGTGACCTTGACGACGCGCACGTCGTCGAAGGCGGGCATCGGCTGGGCGGGGGTCGAGGCGAGCGCACCCGACTCGATGCGGCCGGCGAAGTACCAGCCGCCGCCGGCGTGGACGACGGTCACGACCACGAGCGACACGGCAACCAGCCAGAAGAGCCACCGCTCCGGGCGGTGGCGTCTGCTGTGAGGGGGGTGGTGGACGCGGTGGGGCGTGCGCGGTTGCTCCGGCGCCTGCAACGCTGTCATTGCTCCCCCTGTCCGGCGCCCGCTCACCCCGTGGCGGGCGCCTGCTCACCGACCGCGGGTGGCGCCGTGGCGCCGGTCCCGCCGTGGAAACGGTGCTCTACCGCGGCCGCACGAAGACGTCGGTCTCGCCGGTGGTGGACTCGATGTCGTGCGTGGCCGTGTCCAGCAGCTCGTCGGCCAGGTGCCGCAGGGCGCGCGCCACCGCGACCTCGTCACCGATCCGCGGAGTCGGCCGGTCCTCCTCGCTGCGGTGGCTCTCACCGCTCGCGCTGAGGGTCCCGGGCGCGTCGGCGACCAGCACGACCTTGGCCATCGTGTCGTCGGCCGACTCGAAGATCGACACCCGGACCTGCCACTCCTTCACCGGCTTCGTCGGCTCCTCAGCGGCTGGTGCGCCGGCACCTTCGCCGTGGCCCGCGCCGATGCGCAGCACCGACCCCGGCCCCGGGTAGAGCAGGCCGGTGTGCCCGTCGCTCCACCTCACGAGGTAGGGCGGCGCGCCGTCCTTTCCGCGTACCTCGAGGATCTCGCCGTCCCGCGTCGGTCGGTCCACCTGCTCGCCGGCGAGAACGATGCGATCGCCCTTCTGCGCCTTCATGGTCAACACCTCCGTCAAGGCCACGTCTGTGGACTTTCCAGTGAAGAACGTGGTGGCGCAGCGGGGGAGGGCCAGAGGTCCTAGGACAACCGACCTTCTCCCGCCACGGACACCCGAACGGGGCGCGGCTGGCAGGCACTCCAGCCGGCTGGTGACAGCGTCGCACGCGGCGGTGGGGCGAGTACGCGCTTTGCGGGATCCCCCTCGCTGGAGCGACCGCGTAGCGTCGATGGGACATCACAGACGTCCGCCTCACGGCGGCGGTACGAAGGCCGGGGCACCCCCTGCTCTCCGGCCTTCGTGCTGTCCGGGGTCCCTGTCCCGGGGGAGATGGGGGCGGTCGGCCTACCGCGCGTTGGGGCGCCAGCCGGGCGTCCGTGCGGCGGCCGCGATCTCGGCGGCCAGCGCGGCGTGCCCGTCGCGAGCGAGCCCCACGGTGACGCGCACGTGGTCACCGCCGCCGGGCAGCAGGGTGAACGGCGACCCGGGGGTGACCCCGATGCCGGCGCTCGCCAGCCGCACCACTGCCGCGGTCTCGTCGTGCACCGGCACCCAGATGTTGATCCCCTCGGTGCCCCCGACGTCCACACCGTGCCGGGCGAGCTCGTCGACCACCAGGGCGCGGCGGCGGGCATACTCCTCCGCCGCCCGCTCGACCTCCTCCGCGGCGACCGGGTCGGTGAGCAGGCTCAGCAGGATGCGTTGGAGGAGGCGGCTGCTCCACCCCTGGCCCACCTGCCGGCGCGCCTCCAGCGCGCGCAGGAGGTCGGGTGGAGCGCTCAGTGCCGCCAGCCGCAGGTCCGGTCCGTGCGACTTGGAGAACGACCGGATGTATGCCGTGTGGCCCGGTCGCCAGCGACCGAGGCTCACGGTGTCGCCGCCGACCGCCGCGCCGGCCGAGTCGTCCTCGACCACCAGGGTGGGGCGGCGCTCGAGGAGGTCGGCGAGCTCGCGGGCCCGCCGCTCGGTCATCGTGACACCGGTCGGGTTCTGCGCCCGCGGCTGAAGGAAGACCGCGGCCACCGACGAGCTGAGCGCCTCGCGCAGCCCGCCGGGCGAGAGGCCCTCGTCGTCGACGGGCACCGGCACCACCTGCACCCCCACCGACTCGAGGAGGTCGACCATCGGCGGGAAGCACGGGTGCTCCACGACGACCCGGTCGCCGAACCGCAACGCGGTGCGGGCCACGAGCTCCATGCCGTCCATGGCGCCGTCGACGACGGCGAGGCGGTCCACGGCATACGGCCACTGGGCCATGAGCACCTCGGCGAGCTCCGGCAGCACCGGCTCGTCGAGGTAGCTGCCGGGCGTGCCGGCGGTGGTGAGTGAGGCGAGGGCCCGCGTGAGGCTGGGCAGCAGCGCGGCGTCGGGCACGCCGGTGGAGAGGTCCTGGGCGAACCCGGCCGGGCGCTCCAGGGCCTGTTGGTAGCGGGTGGTGCCGGGTCGCGTCTGGTCGGCCACGGTGGTGCCGCGCCGGCCGTCGGTGCGCACGGCGCCGGCCCGTGCGAGCTGGCTCCACGCGGAGCTCACCGTCGTCGGTGACAGGGCCAGCTCGGAGGCCACGGTGCGGATCGGGGGCAGCCGGTCGCCCGGCTCGAGGCCGCCCTCGCGGATCACCGCGGCGACGGCCTGGGCCAGGCCTCGGGCGCTCGGCTCGTCGAGGCGCTGCTCGATCGCCGAGAGGATGGCTTTCACATTTTGTAACATAGCAACAGCCGTATTGTGCCACCAAGGGGCTGGAACGTACGGTCGCTCCATGACTGGCACGACCACCCGCATCTCCCACTGGATCGACGGCCGCGAGAGCGCCGGCACCTCCGGCCGCACCGCCCCCGTCTTCAACCCCGCCACCGGGCAGCAGACCGCCCACGTCGACCTCGCGAGTGCTGCCGAGGTGGACGCGGTCGTCGCGAAGGCCGCGGCCGCCGCGCGCGAGTGGCGCGCCTCGTCGCTGTCGAAGCGCTCGGCCGTGCTGTTCGCCTTCCGCGAGCTGCTCCACGCGCGCACCGACGAGCTGGCGGCCATCATCACCGCCGAGCACGGCAAGGTGCTCTCCGACGCCGCCGGCGAGATCGCGCGCGGCCTCGAGAACGTCGAGTTCGCGACCGGTGTCCCGCAGCTGCTCAAGGGTGGGTTCTCGGAGCAGGCGGCCACCGGCGTCGACGTCTACAACATCCGCCAGCCGCTGGGCGTGGTCGCCGGCATCACCCCGTTCAACTTCCCCGCGATGGTGCCGCTGTGGATGTGCGCCAACGCCATCGCGTGCGGCAACGCCTTCATCCTCAAGCCCAGCGAGAAGGACCCGTCGGCGTCGCTCTTCCTCGCCCGGCTCTGGAAGGAGGCAGGCCTGCCGGACGGCGTGTTCACCGTGCTCCACGGTGACAAGGAGGCGGTGGACGCGATCCTCGAGCACCCGGGCATCTCCGCCGTGAGCTTCGTCGGGTCGACCCCGATCGCGAAGTACATCTACGAGACCGGCACCGCCCACGGCAAGCGCGTGCAGGCGCTCGGCGGCGCGAAGAACCACGCCCTCGTCCTCCCCGACGCCGACGTCGACATGGCCGCCGACGCCGTGGTGTCCGCGGCCTACGGTGCGGCCGGTGAGCGCTGCATGGCCCTGTCCGTCGCGGTGGCCGTCGGCGACGTCGCCGACCCGCTGGTCGACGCCATCGCGGTGCGCCTGCCCAAGCTGACCATCGGCGACGGCGCCGCGCCGGGCACCGACATGGGCCCGCTCATCACCCGCGAGCACCGCGACAAGGTGGCCGGCTACATCGGCGCCGGCGAGGAGGCGGGCGCGACCGTGGTCGTCGACGGCCGCGAGGCCGACGTGCCGCAGGAGGGCTTCTTCCTCGGCACCACGCTGCTCGACAACGTGACCCCCGAGATGACCGTCTACACCGACGAGATCTTCGGCCCGGTGCTCGGCGTCGTCCGCGTCGACACCTACGAGGAGGGTGTCGCGCTCATCAACGCCAACCAGTACGCCAACGGCACGGCCATCTTCACCCGCGACGGCGGGGCGGCCCGTCAGTTCCAGTTCGACGTCGAGGTCGGCATGGTCGGCATCAACGTGCCGATCCCGGTGCCGGTCGCCTACTACTCCTTCGGCGGCTGGAAGGACTCGCTCTTCGGCGACACCCACATGTACGGCCCGGAGGGCATCAGCTTCTACACCCGCGGCAAGGTCGTCACCTCGCGCTGGCCCGACCCGGCCACCTCGTCGGTCGACCTCGGCTTCCCGCGCACCCGCTGAGGAGTGGCGAGGACAATGACGAGCATGACCGACACCCTCACCGGACTCACCGGCGCCTCGGAGGAGCAGGTCCGCCGCGACGACCGCGCCCACGTCTTCCACTCCTGGTCGGCCCAGGGCCTCATCGACCCGCTGCCCATCGCGTCGGCGGAGGGTTCGTACTTCACCGACTACGCGGGCAAGCGCTACCTCGACTTCTCGAGCCAGCTGGTCAACGTCAACATCGGCTACCAGCACCCCAAGCTGGTCGCCGCCATCCAGGAGCAGGCTGCGCGGATGACCACGGTCAGCCCCGCGTTCGCCAACGACGCCCGCTCCGAGGCCGCCCGGCTCATCGCGGAGATCGCCCCCGGCGACCTGAACATGGTGTTCTTCACCAACGGTGGCGCCGAGGCCAACGAGAACGCGCTGCGCATGGCCCGCCTGCACACCGGGCGGCACAAGGTGCTCGCGGCCTACCGCAGCTACCACGGGGCCACCGCCGGCGCGATCGCCCTCACCGGCGACCCCCGCCGCTGGCCGTCCGAGCCCGGTATGCCGGGTGTCGTGCGCTACTGGGGCCCGTACCCCTACCGCTCGGCCTTCCACGCGACCACCGAGGCCGAGGAGTCCGAGCGCGCGCTGCAGCACCTGCGCGACGTGATCATGGTCGAGGGCCCGCAGACCGTCGCGGCGGTCATCCTCGAGACCGTCGTCGGCACCAACGGCATCCTCGTGCCGCCGCCCGGCTACCTCCAGGGCGTTCGTGAGATCTGCGACGAGTTCGGGATCGTCATGATCGCCGACGAGGTCATGGCCGGCTTCGGTCGCTGCGGCGAGTGGTTCGCCGTCGACCACTGGGGCGTCACGCCCGACCTCATCACCTTCGCCAAGGGCGTGAACTCCGGCTACGTCCCGCTCGGCGGCGTGGTCATCTCCGACCGGATCGCGGCGACCTTCTCGGAGCGGCCCTACCCGGGTGGCCTGACCTACTCCGGCCACCCCCTGGCCTGCGCCTCCGCCGTCGCCTCCATCGGCATCTTCCGCGAGGAGGGCATCGTCGAGCACGCCCGGGCGCTCGGCGAGGAGGTCATCGGCCCCGAGCTGCGGGCGCTCGCCGAGCGGCACCCCAGCGTGGGCGACGTGCGCGGGCTGGGCGTGTTCTGGGCCCTGGAGCTGGTCCGTGACCGCAGGACGCGTGAGCCACTCGTGCCGTTCAACGCAGCAGGGGCGGACGCCGCGCCGATGAACGAGTTCGCGGCCGCCTGCAAGGAGCGCGGACTGTGGCCGTTCACCCACTTCAACCGGACCCACGTCGTGCCGCCGTGCACCACAACGGCCGACGAGGTGCGTGAGGGCATCGCGATCCTCGACGAGGCGCTCGCGGTCGCCGACCGCTACAGCACCGAGAGCTGAGGTGGCTCCCAGCCGTTCCGGCGGCCCCAGCCATCCCGGCGGACCCCGCCACCCGGCGCTGGCCGACGCGCAGCCGGGCGTCTTCTGGCTCGAGCAGCCAGGGCGTCCGGCGCCGCGTCCGGCGCTGGAGACGTCGACCGAGGCTGACCTCGTCGTCGTGGGCGGCGGCTACTCCGGGCTGTGGACGGCGGTGCTCGCCAAGGAGCGCCATCCCGACCGCGACGTGCTGCTCCTCGAGGCGGGCCGCATCGGCTGGGCGGCCTCGGGGCGCAACGGTGGTTTCTGCTCCGCGAGCCTGACCCACGGCGAGGCCAACGGGCGCGCGCGCTGGCCCGACGAGTACGACACCCTCGACAGGCTCGGCCGCGAGAACCTCGACGCGATCGAGGACGCGGTCACGCGCTACGGCATCGACTGCGACTTCCGGCGCACGGGGGAGCTGACGGTGGCCACCGCACCGCACGAGGTCGACTGGCTGCGGGAGGCGGCGGCCGGGGGCAGCGGGGAGTTCCTCGACCGCGACGCGGTGCGGGCCGAGCTCGACTCGCCGACCTACCTCGCCGGGCTGCGGGACCCCGACGGCACGGCGCTGGTCGACCCTGCCCGGCTCGCCTGGGGCCTGGCCGACGCGGCCGAGTCGCTCGGCGTGCGGATCGCCGAGGACACCAGGGTCACCGGCCTGTCCCGTCACGGCGAGGGGGTGCGGCTCGAGACCCACACGGGGTCGGTGGTCACGGCGGCCCGGGTCGCCCTGGGCACCAACGCCTTTCCATCGCTGCTGCGCCGGGTCAGCCTGCACACGGTGCCGGTCTACGACTACGTCCTCATGACCGAGCCGCTCAGCCAGGGACAGCTCGACTCCATCGGGTGGCGCAGCCGCGCCGGGGTCGGCGACTCTGCCAACCAGTTCCACTACTACCGACTCACCCGGGACAACCGGATCCTCTGGGGCGGCTACGACGCGGTCTACCACTACGGCCGCCGGGTGAACCCGCTGCACGACCAGCGGCCGGAGACCTTTGACACGCTGGCCCGCCACTTCTTCGAGACCTTCCCCCAGCTCGACGGACTGCGGTTCACCCACCGTTGGGGCGGGGCCATCGACACCTGCACCCGCTTCAGCGCCTTCTTCGGCACGGCCCTGGGCGGACGCGTCGCCTACGCGCTCGGCTACACCGGCCTCGGCGTCGGTGCGACCCGCTTCGGTGCGAGGGTCATGCTCGACCTGCTCGACGGACGGCGATCCGAGGTCACCGAGCTCGAGATGGTGCGACGCCGACCGCTGCCCTTCCCGCCGGAACCCGTGGCGTGGGCGGGGATCCAGCTCACCCGCTGGTCGCTCGCGCGGGCCGACGCCCACGCCGGGCGGCGCAACGCCTGGCTGCGCACCCTCGACCGCCTCGGCCTCGGCTTCGACCAGCTGAGAGACCTAGGCGAGGCGGCCAGGGCGCGCTGCACGAGCAGTGGCACGGCTGGCCCGACGCGGTCGTAGCCCTCGCCCATCGACGTCCCCGCGAGGTAACGGGCGTGCACGCCCTCGAGGATCACCGCGAGCCGCCAGTCCGTGAAGGCGCGGTAGAAGCCCAGGTGAGTGACGTCGCGGCCGGTGCGGGCGGCATACCGCTCGGCGATCTCGTCGCCGGTCGGGAAGCCCTCATGGGCGGTGAGGCCCTGCGCCACCGGAACGGCGCTGCCGTCCTCGCCCGGCCCACTCCAGTAGGTCAGCCACGTCGCGAGGTCGGCGAGCGGATCGCCGAGGGTCGACAGCTCCCAGTCCACGACCGCGGCCACCCTCGGTGTGCCGGGGGGCTGGACGCCGAGGGTGACGAGGGTGTTGTCGAGGCGGTAGTCGCCGTGCACCAGCGTGGCGTCGGCCTGGGCCGGCTGCTGCCGGGCGAGGGCGTCGAGCAGCTCCGGCATGCCGTCGACCTCGCGGGTGCGGCTCGCCTCCCACTGCGCCGTCCAGCGCCGCAGCTGCCGCTCGACATAGCCGCCGGGGCGGCCGAAGTCGCGCAGCCCGGTGGCGTCGAGGTCGACCGCGTGGATCCGGGCCAGCACCTCGACGAGGTCGTCGGCCAGCGCCTCCCGCTGTGCCGGCGTGAGGCGAGCCGTCTGCTCCGGCTCGCGGTAGACCTCGCCCTCGACCTCGGCCATGACGTAGAAGGGCGCGCCCGCCACGTCGGGGTCGTCGCAGAGGGCGAGGACCCGCGGCACCGGCACGTCGGTGTCCTGCAGGGCGGAGAGCACCCGGTGCTCGCGGGCCATGTCGTGGGCACTCGGGAGCAGCTTGCCCAGCGGAGGACGCCGCACGATCACGGTCGCCCGCTCGCCGTGCAGCCGGTAGGTGATGTTGGACAGCCCGCCGGAGATCACCTCGGCCCGCCAGTCGGCGCCGACCTCGGGGACCGCGGCCGCCGCCCAGCGCGTGAACGTCTCCCGGGGCAGGCCGGGGACCTCCTCTGGGTTGCTCACGCCTGCTGCTCCTTGGCGGCCAGGCGCGTGGTCGCCCGTCGCGCGGCCCGCTTGGCGATCGACATCTTGTGGACCTCGGTGGCGCCGTCGTAGATCCGGAACGACCGGATGTCGCGGTAGATGCGGCCCAGGACGAGCTCCTCGGAGGTGCCCATGCCTCCCGCGAGCTGCACCGCGCGGTCCACCACCCGGCACACGGCCTCGGAGACGAACACCTTGGTGCGCGAGGACTCCTCGCTGGTGCGGCTGCCCTCCGCGAGCACCCACGAGGTGTGCCAGAGCATCGCCCGTGCCGCGTGGAGGTCGATCTCGTTCTCGGCGATCAGGGCCTGGGCCATGCCGAGCTCGGTCATCGGCGACCCGAACAGCTCGCGGCCCACGGACCGCTCGACCGCGATGTCGTGGGCGCGCCGGGCCGCGCCCAGCCAGCGCATGCAGTGGGTGAGCCGGGCGGGGGCGAGCCGCACCTGGGCCGCCGCGAAGCCGCTGCCGGGCTCGCCGAGCACGTCCTCGTCGGGGACGAAGCAGTCGCGGAGGTGGACGCGCAGGTGCCCGCCGAGGAACGTGCCGTCGATGGTGTTGAGGTGCTCGCCGAGGACGAAGCCCGGGTTGTCGGTCGGGACGAGGAACATCGTGGCGCCCTCGGGGGCGTCGTCCCCCTCGTTCAGTGCCATGACGATCGAGAAGGCCGCGCCCTGCGCCCCGGTGATGAGCCACTTCTCGCCGTTGATGACCCAGCCGCCGGCCACCCGCCGGGCGCGGGTCCGCAGGGCACTCGGGTCGGAGCCCGCGCCCGGCGGGGGCTCGGTCATCGAGAAGCAGGAGCGCACGTCGCCGGCCACGAGCGGCGCGAGGTACCTCGCCTGCTGCTCCGGGGTGCCGGTCATGTGCAGCAGGTGGATGTTGCCCTCGTCGGGCGCGGCGCAGTTGAGCGCCACCGGGCCGAGCAGGCTGTAGCCCGCCTCCTCGAGCAGCACCGCGGACTCGTCGAACCGGAAACCACCGCCCCCGAGCGACGACGGCGCCTGGGGTGCGAAGACGCCCGCCGCCTTCGCGCGTGCCTGCAGCTCGACGCGGCGCTGGTCGGTGAAGCCCTCGCGGAAGACCTCCTGCTCCACGGGGACCACCTCGGTCGCCACGAACTCGGCGATGCGCTGCCGCTGCTCCTCGACGTGCGGGGAGATGCTGAAGTCGAAGGCCATTCGCCGAGCCTAGCCAGAGAGCTCGGCGGTGGCCCGCCCTCGCGCGCCCAGCCGGTGGCCCGGTGCGAGGATGGCGCCGTGGACCTGCCCGAGCCGCGCGACCTGGACCTCCCGCGCACGCCGCCCCTGCGGTTGCGGGGCCAGGTCTTCGACGCGTCCCGCCCCGCGGTCATGGCGATCGTCAACCGCACCCGCGACTCGTTCTTCGCCGACAACCGGCACGCCGACCTCGACTCGGCCAAGGCTGCCCTCGAGCGTGCCGTCGAGGCGGGCGCCGACATCGTCGACGTCGGGGGCGTGCGGGCCGGGCAGGAGGGCGAACAGGTCGATGCGCGGCAGGAGATGGACCGTGTCCTTCCCTTCCTCGAGCACGCCCGCACCCAGTACCCCGAGCTCGTCCTCAGCCTGGACACGTGGCGCTCGGAGGTCGCGCGTGAGGCCGGGCGGTTCGGGCTCGACCTGGTCAACGACACCTGGGCCGGGCACGACCCGCAGCTGGTGGCCGTCGCGGCGGACATCGGTGCCGGAGTGGTGTGCTCGCACACGGGTGGCCTGCCGCCGCGCACCGACCCGCGCGGGGTGACGTACGCGCCCGAGCCCACCGGCGTGGTCGTCGACGTGATGCGCACCCTCGCCGAGGGGGCGCGCCGGGCCGAGCAGGCCGGCATACCCGCCGACCGGATCCTCATCGACCCGACCCTGGACTTCGGCAAGACCACGGCGCACTCCCTCGAGGTGCTGCGGCACACCGCCGACCTCACCGCCCTCGGCTACCCGATCCTGCAGGCGTTGTCCCGCAAGGACTTCGTGGGTGAGTCGCTCGACCTGCCGCCGGACGAGCGGCTCGAAGGCACCCTCGCGGCAACGGCGGTCGCGGCCTGGCTCGGAGCCACCGTCTTCCGCGCGCACGACGTGCGGGCGACCCGCCGCGTGGTCGACATGGTGGCCGTCATCCGGGGCGACCGCGCCCCGCGGCTCGCGCAGCGCGGGCGCTGACGACACGCGCACGGAGGCCGGGGCCTCCTGGGCCCCAGCCCCCGCTCGTCTGCGCATCCCCCGAGGCGCAGAGCCTGACGTCGCCCACCCCCGCGGCGGGCGACGCTACGTCGCACACCGTGGCATGGGCGCTGACCTGCGGCGATGGTGGCGTCGCGGTTCTGGATGAAGGTCCGAGAGAAACTCACCCGTTCGGGCCAGCCGTCGTGGACGATGTGCGGCGAATGACCTGAACAGTCCTTTACCCTCTTGCCCGCGACTCAACCGGCGAGCGGGCGATCATGCGTGCTAGCGTCTGTCGCGGTTGCAGTAGCAGTTCCTCGCAGGTCGAAGAAGTGCCCGCCCCAGCACCACCGGAGCGGGCTGTTTTCATCTGAGGCGGGCATGTCCCGCTGGTGGGGTCAGTGCGGCAGCCGGGAGCCCCACGAGGTGTGGGACTTCATTGGCTACAGAAGGAAAGAGTTACCCCATGGCACAGGGAACCGTTAAGTGGTTCAACGCTGAGAAGGGCTTCGGCTTCATCGCCCAGGACGGTGGCGGCCCGGACGTGTTCGTCCACTACTCGGCCATCGACTCCTCGGGCTACCGCTCGCTGGACGAGGCTCAGCGCGTGGAGTTCGAGGTCACCCAGGGCCCGAAGGGCCCGCAGGCTGACGCCGTTCGCCCGATCTGATCGAGGACTGCTCAACCAACAGTCTTTGAGCGAGGCCCCCACCGGATTCCGTTCCGGTGGGGGCCTCGTCGTCGTATGCCGTGTGCCCGGCTCCCGCAGCGACGCCCGCCCGGTTCTTCCCTGCAGCAACCTCTGCTAGCAGGCGTTGCTGCCGCAGATGCACGTTGCTGCATGCCCCTGCGGCAGCGGCCTCTGCTGAGTCGGGGTCAGCGGGCGGCCAGGCGGGTGAGGAAGTCCTTGGCCACAGGGGCTGCGACACTGCCGCCGCTCTTGCCCTTCTCGACGAGCACCGCGAACGCCACGTCACCCTGGTAGCCGACGAACCAGGCGTGGGTCTCCGGCGGGTTCTTCGTGCCGAACTCCGCGGTGCCGGTCTTGCCGTGCACCGGCCCGCCCGGGGTGTTCTCCAGGGTGGTCGCGGTGCCGTCGGTGACGACCCGCCGCATGAGGTCGCGCAGCTGGCCGACCACCGTGCCGTCCAAGGGCTTCGGGTCGCGGCTTCCGTCCTGCTTCGGGTCGGTGACGAGCGCCGGTGGGATGAACGAGCCGCGCGCGACGCTCGAGGCCATGACGGCGAGGGAGAGGGGCGAGGCGAGGTTGCGGCCCTGCCCGATCGACGCCGCTGCCTTGTCGGTCGTGCCGTTGTTCTCGGGGACGCTGCCGGCGAAGGCACCGGCCACGCCGAGCGTCTTCTCCCACCCGGCGCCGAGGCCGAGGGCCGCGCCCGCCGTCTTCAGGTCCGTGTTGCCGAGCTTGTCGGCGAGCTGCACGAAGGCGGTGTTGCAGGAGTGCGCGAAGTCGGTCGCGAAGTCGGGGTTGCCGAGCGACTCGCCCTCGTAGTTCTTGACGCTCATGCCGTCGACGACCACGGTCTTGGGGCAGGACACCTTCGTGGAGGGGGCGACCTTGCCCTGCTCGAGCAGCGAGTAGGTCGTGGCGACCTTGAACGCCGAGCCGGGCGGGTAGCGGCCGGTGATCGCGCGGTCGAACCCGAACGCGGGGGAGTTGGCCGAGGCGAGCACGTCGCCGGTCTTCACGTCGACGGCCACCAGCGCCGACGGCACGTCGCCGGTGCCCACGAGCGCGGCTTCGGCGGCGGTCTGCACCGCCGGGTCGAGCGTGAGCTGGACGTCCTTGCCGTCCGTCGTCGGCTTCTCGAACAGCGGGCGGTCGGGGCTCGCGCTGGAGGTGACGGTGACACCGGGCGTCCCCGCGAGCACCGAGTCGTACTGCGCCTGGAGGCCGCTGACGCCGGCGTAGTCCCCGGCGGCATACCGGCCGTTGCTCTTCTCCACCAGCTCGGCGCTGACGGGTCCGTAGGAGCCCAGCATCGGCTGCCCGAACGTGCGGGTGCGGGCGAGCGGCTGCTCGCGCGCGGGGTAGATGACGCCCTTGAGGGCGTCGAGCTGGGCGCGCTTGGCGTCGAAGTCCGACTGGCGGTAGGTGATGACGGCGATGGGTGACTTGCTGCCCGACTTCTGCGCCGCCTCGAGCTTCTTCACCAGCGAGCCCTTCGGCTCGTCGACCAGCTTCTCGAGGGCCGTCGCCGTGGCCGAGGTCGCTCGGGAGGGGTCGAGCTGCACGGGGTAGACCTTGCCGAGCGGCATCAACGGCTCACCGTCCGGCGTCGAGCAGGTCGCCGCGCTCGCCCTGGGTGCGCGTCGCGGCCAGCTTGTCGCCGGCCTTCAGCTGCGGGTGCCACCAGGAGCCGGAGGCGGAGGGCTGCACCGCCCAGCCGTCCGCCGTCTCACCGACGCTCACCGGGGCGCGGTAGGTCCAGGGCACCGACCCGGGAAGGGTCCACGTCACGTCGAGCACCGCGTCGGCCGTCTTCCCGGCACGGTCGAGGCTCGCCACGGAGACCTTGACGGGGCCGGTGCCGAGGCCGGAGGTCGCCGTCGTGAAGTCCTTGTCGACGTCGGCCGGGGTCGTGCCCGCGAAGCGCAGCGTCGCTGTGTCGAAGGCCCGCTTCTGCCACGCCGCCGCGAAGGACTGCACTGTCGCCCGGGCCTGCTCGTCCCGGACCTGCTCCTGCGAGGTGTGGCGCCACCACAGCCCGCCGGCTGCCGCCGCGACCACGAGGACTCCCACCAGGGCTGCCGTTACCGTGCGTTTCCCCATGGAGACATACAACAGCATCGGCACCAGTGGTCCCGCGCGAGGCATCGGCAACCCGGCAAGGGGCCCGGTGCGTCTGGGAGGTGGGACCATGTGACGTCGGTCATCCCTAGGAAGGCCGTCTACACTCCCCGGGGCGCGGTCTGCCCGCGCTTCGCCGATTGACGAGTTTGACGAGCATGCTGGTGACGAGCATGTGCTGTTGATGAGAGAGGTCCCCTGTGAGCGAGCCCACGCCTGGCTCTGAGTCGAGCACGCCAGGCTCCGAGCCGAGCACGTCGGGGGACGAGAGCATCAGCGAGGCTCCGCCGATCAGGCGCCGCTCTGACCGCCACAAGGACCACAAGCACCCGTGGCTGCGGCGAGGTGGGATCGCCGTGGCGGCAGCCTTGGCCGTCGCGCTGGTCCTGAGCGTCGTCGCCTACGTGAAGCTCACCGGCAACATCAACAAGCTCGACATCACCGACGCGCTCGGCAAGCGCCCGGAGAAGCAGGCGACCACCGACGCCAACACCAAGCTCGGCCCGATGAACATCCTCATCATGGGCTCGGACACGCGCGCGGGGTCCGGCAACGACAAGTACGGCTCCAACAACGCGGAGTACGGCATCGCGGGTGCGCGCTCCGACACCAACCTCGTCGTGCACCTGTCGGCCGACCGGAAGTCGGCTGTGGTCGTCTCGATCCCGCGTGACTCGATGACGAAGGCGCCGCAGAACTGCGCCGACAAGGAGTGGTCGCCGGAGACGGGCGTGACGCGCCAGTGGAACGCGAACTTCACCCAGGGCGGACCGCCGTGCGTGATCAAGACGTTCGAGGGCCTCACCGGCATCTACATCGACCACTTCGTGGTGATCGACTTCCGCGGCTTCCAGAAGATGGTCGACGCCCTCGGCGGCGTCACCGTCTGCACGCCGGAGCCGATCAACGACAAGGACAGCAAGCTCGTCCTGCCCGCCGGCAAGACCAAGGTCAACGGCAAGCAGGCCCTCGGCTACGTCCGCGTCCGCAAGACCGTCGGTGACGGGTCGGACATCAGCCGCATCAACCGGCAGCAGGCGTTCCTCTCGTCGGTGGTGCAGGAGGCGACCAGCTCGTCGCTCCTGCTGCGCCCGGACCGGCTCTTCCGCTTCCTCGACGCGGCCACCCAGTCCATGACCACGGACCAGGACATGGGCGTCGGCAAGATGCGCGACGTCGCGCAGAGCGTGGCGCGCATCGGCATGGACCAGATCCGCTTCGTCACCGTCCCGATCGAGGCCTACCCTGCCGACCCCAACCGCGTGCAGTGGGCGGAGTCCGCCGACCTGGTCTGGGAGGCCCTGCGTGAGGACCAGCCGCTGCCCGGCCAGAAGCCGCCGCCCGGCACGCCCAAGCCCACCCCGAGCCCGACGACGTCCGAGCCGCTGACGGTCGCCCCCAACATGGTTCGCGTGCGCGTGACCAACGACTCCGGGGTCCCCGGGCTGGCCCGGCAGGCGGCCGGCGCCCTCGAGGTGCAGGGCTTCGGGATCGAGGGGTACGTCAACGGCACCGGCCAGCCCGGCAAGGGCACCGTGATCCGGTACGGCAAGGGCATGAAGGAGGCCGCCCGCACCGTGGCCGCTGCCTTCCCCGGATCGAAGATCCGCCAGGACGACCAGCTCGGCTCGATCATCGAGGTGAGTGTCGGCCAGGGTTCGAAGAACGTGGTCGAGGTGCCGAACCGGATCGGCAACACCCCGATCCCGTCGCCTTCGGTGACCGCCACCGCGCCGCCCACCTCGACGGTGACGATCAAGGCCCGCACGGCCGACCAGGACATCTGCAGCTGACCCGGCCGGTATGCCGCGCAGCCAGGTCCGCGGTGCGGCTGGCCGTGGCAGTGGGTCGTGGCGGGGTGTTTTGCTCCGGCGTGCAGGGTGCGGATACCCTGTGCGGGCTCGGTGGCGTCGCGCATGCGACGATGGCCGGGCGTGGAGGCGTCGCCTAGTCCGGTCTATGGCGCCGCACTGCTAATGCGGTTTGGGCTAACCGCCCATCGAGGGTTCAAATCCCTCCGCCTCCGCCACATGACAGGAGCCCCCTGGTGCCGCCTTCGGCGCCAGGGGGCTCCTGTCATGTGGCTTCGGCGATGCGCGGGATTTGGGAGGAGGCCGGAGCGCAGCGGAGGCCGACGGTTCCCTCCGCCGACACCCGCCGAGACAGCTCAGCCCGAGACCTCGAGGGGTTGAGCCTTCTCGAGCTCAGCAGCTGACAAGACCGGAGCCTCCCGGAAGATCCAGTGCCGCATGGCCACGAACCGCGCCACCGTCGACACCGCCGTCGCCGCGGCCAGCACCCCGGTCTGCAGCCAGGCCGGCGCCCCCGGTGCCCACACCTCGAGCAGCGCCAGCGAACCCGAGGTCATCAGCAGCGTCAGCCCGAACACCGCAAGGGCCTGCGCCTGCTGCCGCCCCGCCCGTTCGCGGCCTCGCACGCCGAAGGTCCAGCGGCGGTTCATCGCGGTGTTGGCGACCGTGGCCAGGGCCAGCGCCACGAGGTTGGCGACCTGCGCGGAGTCGACCCCCAGCCGCAGCAGCGCGAAGAGCCCGAGGTGGAGCGCCGTGCTGACCACGCCGACCCCGGCGAACCGTGCGAGCTGTCGGCTGAGCCCGGCGCCGGCGCCGCCGCGTCCGATGCGGGCCGCGACGACGTCGACCGGCAGCGCTCCCGTGGCGAGCGCACGCCGCACCCGGGCGACACCGCGCAGGTCGTCGAGCGCGGTGCTGACGATGTCGACCCGGGAGTCGGGGTCGTCGTACCAGTCGACGGGCACCTCGTGGATGCGCAGCCGGCTCCGCTCGGCCAGCACGAGCAGCTCGGTGTCGAAGAACCACGAGGTGTCCTCCACCAGCGGCAGCAGCTCGGCGGCGACGTCGCCCCGGATCGCCTTGAACCCACACTGCGCGTCGCTGAACCGGGCGCCGAGTGCCCCGCGCAGCACGAGGTTGTAGCACCGCGAGATCACCTCCCGCTTGGGGCCGCGCACGACGCGGGAGTCGCGGTGCAGGCGGGTGCCGATGGCGAGGTCGGAGTGGCCCGACATCAGGGGAGCGACCAACGGCCACAGGGCGTCGAGGTCGGTCGAGAGGTCGACGTCCGTGTAGGCCAGGATCGGCGCGTCGGAGGCCAGCCACACCGCCTTCAGCGCCCGACCGCGGCCCTTCTCCTCGAGCCGCACCGGTGTCACCGCGGGGTACTCCGCAGCCAGCGCGCACGCCACCTGCCAGGTGCCGTCGGTGCTGGCGTTGTCGGCGACGGTGATGCGGAACGGGTAGGGGAAGGTGTGCGCGAGGTGGTCGTGCAGCCGGGTCACGCACGCCCGCAGGGTGTGCTGCTCGTTGAAGACGGGGATGACGACGTCGAGCACGGGCGCGGTCATGACGTCGCCCCCGTCGATGACGTCGACCCGGTCGGCTGCGTCAGGTCGTAGAACGTCGACCCACCGATGGTCACGACGGTGAAGTTCTCCTGCACCCAGGTGCTGATCGCGCTGCCGGTGCCCGAACCGCCCAGGCCACCGCCGGGCCCACCTCCAGGCCCACCTCCAAGGCCGCCGCTGTGCCCACCAAACCCGACGCCCTGGCCGCCACCGCTCGCGGCGAAGTAGTGGATCCTCCCCTCCTCCACCCAGGCCTGGAACTGCGCGAGGGTCGGCGACGGGTCGCTGCCGTTGAACCCGCCGATGGCCATCACCGGCAGGCCGGAGGCGAGCTGCAGGCCGGCGGCGTTCTGCGAGCCGACCGCCGCGGCGACCCAGGTGTAGTCGGAGGCGTTGGCGCCCAGGGCCGCGACCACCTCGGTGCCGGGTGTCGACGCGTCGAGCAGACCACCCATCCCACCACCGCCACCGCCGGTGGGCGCACCGCCTGCTGGTCCACCCGGCATACCTCCGGGACCGCGGCCCCCGGCGCTCGCCGGGCCGGCGGTCACGATCGAGCCGGTGTGCGGGCTGGCGACGGTGGCGAGGCTGTATGCCGCGGGGCCGGCCAGCGCGGCGACCAGCGCCGTCGCGACCACCGCCGGCACCCAGCGGCGGTCGAGCTGCGTGATGGCGAGGAGCAGGAGGGCCGAGGCCATGCCCAGGGCGAGCACGGCGACCCGCAGCCACGGCATCCAGTCGACCCGGGAGAGCAGGATGAACCCCCAGGTCGCCGCCGCTGCCGTGGCGGTCGCCAGCGCGATGGAGCCCACCGCGCGGTGCCGCTGCTCCCACGCCTCGGAGGCGCCCATGCCGACCAGCGCGGCGACGGCGGGGGCGAGGGCGACGGTGTAGTACTCGTGGAAGATGCCGGCCATCAGCGAGAAGGTCAGCCCGGTGACCAGCAGCCAGCCGCCCCAGACCACGTAGGCCGCGCGGCGGGCGTCCGTGCGCGGCGCGCGGCCCCGCAGGTAGAGACCAACGGCGAGGAGGATGAGGGCGGAGGGGATGAGCCACGAGACCTGGCCGCCGGTGGCGCTGCTGAACATCCGGGTCAGGCCGGTCTCGCCCCAGCCGTTGCCGCCGCCGACCGAGCCGGCCTCGTCGCCGCTGAGGCGACCGAGGCCGTTGTAGCCGAACGTCACCGACAGGAACGAGTTGTCCTGGCTGCCACCGATGTAGGGGCGCATGCTCGCCGGGACGAGCTCGACGACAGCCACCCACCAGCCGGCACTGAGCACCATCGCCGCCGTGCCGATGAGGGCGCCCGTGACGCGTCGGCGCAGCGTGGTGTTCGCGAAGAACAGGTAGGCGAGGCCGAAGGCGGGCACGACGAGCAGCACCTGGAGCGCCTTGGTGAGGAAGCCGAGACCGATGAGCACGCCGACCGCGGCGAACCACTTCGCCGAGCCCTGCTCGATGGAGCGCAGCGTCGCCCACGCGCCGAGGGCCATGAGGAGGACGAGCAGCGCGTCGGGGTTGTTGAACCGGAACATCAGGACGGCCACCGGGGTCAGGGCGAGCACCGTGCCGCTCAGCAGCCCGGCGGCCGCGCCGAAGTGGCGCTTGACAGTGGCGTGGACGACACCGACGGTGGCGACACCCATCAGCACCTCGGGCAGGAGGATCGCGAACGAGCTCAGGCCGAACACGCGCACCGACAGGGCCATCACCCACAGGGCGGCCGGCGGCTTGTCGACCGTGATGGAGTTCCCGGCGTCGGACGAGCCGAACAGGAACGCCTCCCAGCTCTGGCTGCCGGCCTGCACCGCGGCGGAGTAGAACGCGTTGGCCCAGCCGCTCGAGGTCAGGTTCCAGACGTAGAGCAGGGTCGTGGCGAGCAGGAGACCCAGCAGCCCCGGCCTGGCCCACGCCGGATCCTCCGCCGGGCCGCGCCAGAAGCGGCGGACGCGGCTTCCGTCGTCGGAGGTGGTCGTCGCGGGCTCGTGCTCCAGGCGGGTGGATCGCGGGATCGGGGCCGGTGGGGCGGTGCGCGGGAGGGCTGTCGTCGTGTCCATGCCCCCACGCTCGGGCCGGCCACTGTGGGTCCGCTGTGACGTCGCTGAGGTGCGCCGATGGCCTTCGGCAGCAGCAGGCGGCTCAGGCGTCGAGCAGCGCCAACGCCTCTCCGACGACCTCGATGGACCGCTCCGTGATGGGGTCCAGCACCAGCTGCAGGTGGGCGGCGCCCGCCGCTGCCATGGCGTGCACGTGCTCGGCGATGCCGCCGGGGCTGCCCGCCACCGGCGCCACCGGGCTGTTGTAGGTCTCGCCCATCAGGCGGCCACCGCCCCCGGGCAGCTGCACCAGCACCGCGGCGGTCGCGTCCACCTCGCCGGGGGAGCGGCCCGCCGCCGCGGCTGCCTCCTCCACGCGCTCGCGCAGCTCGCCGAACCCGGCTGCGCTGTTGCCGTAGTCGCTCCACCACACGTTCCACGAGTCGACGTGGGGCAGGCCGATGCCCAGCATGCGCGGACCCACCGAGCCGAGCATGAGCGGTATGCCGCCGGGTCGGACCGGCATCGGGTCGAGGACGCAGTCGTCGACGTCGTAGTAGGCGCCGTGGAAGTCCACCCGGCCTTCGCGAAGCAGCGTTCGGATGATGGTGAAGGCCTCCTCGAAGCGGGAGACCCGGCGGTCGAAGGGGTGGCCGAACGCGCGGTACTCCCGCTCGTTCCAGCCGGCGCCGAGCCCGAGCACCAGGCGGCCGCCGGAGATGGCGTCGACCGTGGCGGCCTGCTTGGCCAGCATCGCGGGGGCGTGGAACCCCGTCGAGGCGACGAGCGGGCCGATCTCGATGCGCGAGGTGACAGCAGCGATGGCGGCCAAGGAGGTCCACACCTCCCATGGTCCGCGGGTGACGCCGCCCGGCAGGTCGTAGAGCAGGTGGTCGCCGAGCCACAGCGAGTCGAGGCCTGCCGCCTCCGCCGTGCGGGCCATCGCGAACATCTCCGGCCAGGCAACCGGCCGCTCGACCTCGGGAAGCTGGACTCCGACGCGGCAGGGGCGGCTCATGCCGCCACTCTAGGAGGGCACCCCAGGCGCCGGGTCTGGTGGACCTGGCGCCGGACCCGGGCGGCGGACCTAGGCAGGCAGGGACACCGCGAAGGTGGTGTCCCCCGGCCGGCTCTCGAGCTCGACCCGGCCGCCGTGGGCCTGCGTGACTGCGGCGACGATGCTGAGGCCCAGTCCGGTGCTGCCGTTCCCGTTGCCGTTCGTGCCGCGGTACCGGGAGTCGTCGCCTCGGGTGAACCGCTGGAAGACGTTGGGCTGGAGCGCCGCCGGCACGCCGGGCCCGTCGTCGTGCACGGCGATCCGCACGGTGCCGCCCTCCTGCCGGACCGTCGTGGTGACGGTCGTCCCGGCAGGGGTGTGCGTCCGCGCGTTCGCGAGCAGGTTGGCGACGACCTGGTGCAGGCGGTGGGTGTCTCCGGTCACCTCGACAGGCTCCTCGGGCAGGTCCAGGCGCCAGTGGCGGTCGGGTGCTGCGGCCCGGGCGTCGCTGACGGCGTCGACCGCCAGCATGGACAGGTCGACCGGGCGGCGCTCCAGCGGCCGACCGGCGTCGAGCCGTGCGAGGAGGAGCAGGTCCTCGACGAGTGCGCTCATCCGCAGCGCCTCCGACTCCACGCGACCGAGCGCGTGGGTGACCGACGGCGGCACCGGCTCCGGCTCGCGACGCGACAGCTCGGCATACCCCCGGATGGACGCGAGCGGCGTGCGCAGCTCGTGGGAGGCGTCCGCGACGAACTGGCGGACGCGCGTCTCGCTCTCGTGACGGGCCTGGAGAGCGCTGTCGACGTTGTCGAGCATCTTGTTGAGCGCCAGGCCCACCTGTCCGACCTCGGTGCGCGGGTCGGTGTCAGCCTCCGCCACACGCTCGGCGAGAGCGACGTCACCGGAGTCGAGCTTGAGGCGAGAGACGCGGGTGGCGGTGTGCGCCACCCGCTGCAGCGGGGCGAGGTTGCGGCGCACCAGCCAGTAGCCACCGGCACCGACGGCGACGAGCCCGATGAGGGTGCTGCCCAGGACGACGGTGCCCAGCTGCGCCACGGTCTCGTTGACGGTGGAGAGCGGCTGGCCCGTCACGACCGTCAGGCCGCCCCGGTCGCGCCCGGCCACCAGGCGGAAGGCCCCGAGGTCGCCCCCGAGGTCGACCGTCTTGGGCTGGCGCCCCAGCTGGGCCGCCTCGACGCGGTTCACCTGGGCAGTCGTCAGCTGCGTCGTGTCGCTCTCGTAGGCGACGTAGTTGTCGTAGACCTTCCCGGAGTCGTCCAGCACCAGGGTCACGTACGACTCGCCGCCGCCGGGCCGCCGTTCCGGCACCGGGCCGCCGTCGTCATCGTCCCGCTGGTGCGGCTCGATGCGCATCGCCGAGGCCTGCACGTCCCGGTCGAGCTGCGTCATGAGGAAGCTCTTGAGCAGCACCACGGTCAGGCTCGCCGTCAGCAGGGTGACGGCGACGAAGAGCGCCACCATGGAGGCGACGAGCTTGGTGCTCAGCCGCCACCGGGCGGGGTGGAGGTGCCCAGACAGGCTCGTCAGCGTCACGGCGCGGGCTTGAGGACGTAGCCGACCCCGCGCATGGTGTGGATCATCGGCGCGCGGCCGGCGTCGATCTTCTTGCGCAGGTAGGAGATGTAGAGCTCCACGACGTTCGCCTGGCCGCCGAAGTCGTAGTTCCACACGCGGTCGAGGATCTGGGCCTTGGAGAGCACCCGCTTCGGGTTGCGCATGAGGTAGCGCAGCAGCTCGAACTCCGTCGCGGTGAGCTGGACCTGCTCGCCACCGCGGGTGACCTCGTGGCTGTCCTCGTCCATGGTGAGGTCGCCGACGACGAGCATGGACGACGACTCCTCGGCCATGACGGCCGTGCGCCGCATGAGGGCGCGCAGCCGGGCGACGACCTCTTCCAGGCTGAACGGCTTGGTCACGTAGTCGTCGCCGCCCGCGGTGAGACCCGCCACCCGGTCCTCGACGGCGTCCTTGGCCGTGAGGAACAGCACCGGGATGTTGGGGCTGTGCCCGCGCATGCGCCGCAGCACCTCGAGACCGTCGAAGTCGGGGAGCATCATGTCGAGCGCCACCGCGTCGGGCTCGAACTCCTTGGCCGCCCGCACGGCCGCACTGCCGGTGCTGGCAGTGCGCACGTCCCAGCCCTCGTAGCGCAGGGCCATGCTGAGGAGCTCGGTGAGGTTGTGCTCGTCGTCGACGACGAGGACGCGCACCGGCGATCCGTCGAGGCGCTGGAGGCGGGCCGGGGCGGCCGCGGGGTTCTGCATGCTCATGGAAACAGGACACCGCACCGGGCTGGGAGCGCAGGGTGTTTTCCCTGTGCGAATCCTGTGAGCGGTCTGTGCCGCCGGCCCCAGCCACCCGATACCGCCGCCACAGGGTCTGCACAGCATGGCGGCCCACTGTCGGCGTCATGGACAACGACCAGCACGTGACCCCTTCGCGCACCGACACCCGGGCGGCCGCCGACACCGCCGAGATCCCGTGGGCCCGAACCACCACCATGCCGACGGCCGGTGCGACCGCCGGTGCGACGGCACAGCAGGGCATCCCGCCACAGGCCACCGCACGCCCCGAGCCCTCGGCGCACCGCGAGCATCTCGCCCCGGCAGGCACGGCCCCCGCGGTCGCCCCGCCAGTCTGGTCGGGGAAGAAGACCGCGATCGCAGCGGCGCTGGCCATCGGCTTCGCCTCGGTCGGGGCGATCGGCGCGGCGGCCGCCCTGCCGGCCGGCTCCGCCCAGACCGACCCGAGTGGGCGCGGGTTCCCCGGTGGTGGCCAGTTCCAGCCCGGGGGCGGTCAGCTCCCGCAGGGCCCGCTCCCGCAGGGGCAGCTCCCACAGCAGAAACAGCAGGGCCTTCCCGGCGGGCAGGTGCCGGGGGCGCCCGGCGGCCAGGGCGTCCCCCAGGACGACGACGGCGACGACGACGCGTCGACGACATGAACGTGCGAGCGGCGATGGGCGCCCTTCAGCGACCGGCCCGGCGTGCGGCACGGCGTGGGGCACGGCGTGGGGCACGGCGCGCGGCACCGCGCCGTGGCCACGCGGCATACCGCTCTGCCACAGCGGAACTCGGCCTGCTGCCGGTCTGTGGATCCTCGGTGCGCCCGGTGGCGTCGCAGCGGCTGCTCGCCGACCGCGTCAGGGGCTGATCTCGCCCGACCCGCGCACGACCAGCGTCGGTTCGACGACGACGTGTCGCGGTGGTTGCTGGTCGCCGTCGAGGCGGCTGAAGAGCAGCTGCGCCACCTCGGCGCCGATGCGGCGCACGTTCTGCCGCACCACCGTCAGCCCGGGGTCGAGCAGGTCGGCCAGGGGGAAGTCGTCGAACCCCACGAGTGCCACGGAGCGGGTCAGCCCGCGGGAGCGCAGCGCCGTGACCGCGCCGATGGACAGGGAGTTGCGGGCCGCGAAGATGGCGGTGGGGGGCTCGTCGAGGTCGAGCAGCGCGAGGACCGCGTCGCGCGCAGCCTCGGACGAGCGCAGTTCCGAGACGGCGAGGTGGGGGTCGAGCGCGATGCCCGCGTCGGCGAGGGCCTTGGCGTAGCCCTCTCGGCGTTCGTTCGCCGTCTGGATGCGTGACAGGTCGCCGAGGTACGCGATGCGTCGGTGCCCCTGGTGGATGAGGTGCTCGGTCGCGGCCACGGCGCCGGCGCGGTTGTCGACGGTGACGGAGTCGGCGTCGACGCCCCGCGGCCCGCGGTCGACGAAGACGACCGGGAGGCCGCCGCGCAGCTCGTCCGCGAGGTAGTCCTGCCGCTCGGTCGCCGGCATGACGACGAGGCCGTCCACGCGTCGCCGCACCAGGCTGGCGACGAGGCTGCGCTCGCGGTCCGGCTCCTCGTCGAGGCTGGCCGCCAGCACGGCGACGTCCCGATCGCGCGCGGTGTCCTCCAGGACCCGCAGCAGGCTGGCCGAGAAGCTGTTGCTCACGTCCTGCAGCAGGATGGCGACGGTGCCGGTGCGGGCGTTGGCGCGGCGCAGGTTGCTGGCGGCAAGGTTGTGCTGGTAGCCCAGCTGGCTGATCGCCCGTTCGACGCGGGTGCGGACCTCGACGGAGACTCCGCCCTCCTCGTTGACGACCCGCGACACCGTCTTGAGGCTGACCCCGGCGAGGGCGGCCACGTCGCGCATGGTGGCTCGCGGACGCCGGGACTGCCCCGATGACAACGATGTCATGTTCACGTCCCGATTTGTACAGGACTCTTGACGCGCTGCCAAGAGGCATCTATACATGAGATCTGACAACGTTGTCATAAACCGGCGAAGAAGCCGCGAAAGGGGAGCCCCGATGTTCCACCGAGTGACCACCTCCAGCGCCCGTCGAACCGGGCGACCGTCCCTGCGCTCCGGGGTCGCGGTGTCCACCGCGGCCGCCGCGGCGCTCTCGCTGGCTGCCTGCAACCGCGAGTCGGCCTCCGACACGGGCGGCGGCGGGAGCGAAGCCCCGGTCGGTGTCGTCCTCATCACGAAGGACTCGACCAACCCCTTCTTCGTCGCGATGCAGAAGGGCGCCAAGGCCGACGCGGAGAAGAACAACGTCAAGCTGACCGTCGCCTCGGGCAAGCAGGAGGGCGACGACCAGGGCCAGATCACCGCGATCGAGGACGCCATCGCCCGCGGTGACAAGGGCATCCTCATCACCCCCATGAGCACCGGCGTCAACGCCGCCATCAAGAAGGCCCGTGACGCGGGCCTCTACGTCATCGCCCTCGACACCCCGCCGGACCCGGCCAACACCGTCGACATCACCTTCGCCACCGACAACCGTGAGGCGGGCAAGCTCGACGGCCAGTGGGCGGCCGCCACGCTCGACGGCAAGGCAGCGACCATCGCGCTGCTGGACCTCTTCAACGACAAGATCGTCTCGGTCGACTACAACCGCGACCAGGGCTTCCTCGAGGGCATGGGCATCCCGGTGAACGACCCGAAGAAGAACGGCGACGAGGCCAAGACCGGCAAGTACACCGGCGGCAAGGGCGGCGACTACACGATCGTCTGCAACGAGGCCGGCAACGGCGCCGAGGACGGCGGCCGCACCGCGATGGAGAAGTGCCTCGCGAAGAACCCGAACATCAACCTCGTCTACACGATCAACGAGCCGACTGCCGTCGGCGCCAACGCGGCACTCAAGGCCGCGGGCAAGACCGCCACCATCGTGTCGGTCGACGGCGGCTGCGCCGGCGTCGCGCAGGTGAAGAACGGGGTGATCGGTGCCACCGCGCAGCAGTACCCGCTGAAGATGGCGACGGAGGGCATGGAGGCGATCGCGAAGGTCGCCCGCGGCGGCGAGAAGCCGACGCCGGACGCCGGCCTCGACTTCAAGAACACCGGTGTCGCGCTGGTGACGGACAAGCCCGTCGAGGGTGTCGAGAGCATCGACTCGGCCAAGGGCGCCGAGCTCTGCTGGGGCAACTGATTCCGATGACCACCACGACCACCACCAGCTCCGCTGCGGCCGCCGAGTTCGCTCGGCGGCAGCAGTCGCCCCTCCAGAAGGTGCAGCACCAGCTGCACGGGAGGCCCTGGCTGAGCCCGCTCTTCCTGCTCCTCGTCGCGTTCCTCGCGTTCTTCATCGCGACGCCGACGTTCCTCACCGCCAACTCGATGGGCATCCTGCTCCAGCAGACGGCGGTCGTCGCGGCCCTCGCGGTGGGTCAGACGCTCGTCATCCTGACGGCGGGCATCGACCTGTCGGTCGGGGCCATCATGGTGCTGTCGATGATGGTGATGGCGTCGCTCTCGCGGGACGACGGCATGCCGGGCGTCCTCGCCCTGGCCATCGGGATCGCGCTCGCCACGGCGGCGGGTGCCCTCAACGGCCTGCTCGTGACCCGGATCAACCTGCCGCCCTTCATCGTCACCCTGGGCACCCTGAGCATCTTCACCGCGATCGCCCTGCTCTACTCCGGTGGCGAGAGCATCCAGGCCGACCACCTTCCCGCCATCCTGAACTTCCTCGGTGACGGCTTCAGCATCGCGGGGCTGCAGCTGACCTGGGGCATCGTCGTCGTGGTCCTCATCTACCTCGTGGTGGGGTTCGTCCTGGCGCAGACGGCGTGGGGGCGCTACGTGTATGCCGTGGGCGACGACCCCGAGTCCGCCCGGCTCTCGGGTGTGGGGAGCAAGCGAGTCCTGCTGGCCGTCTACACGCTCGCCGGTCTCATCTACGGCCTCGCCGCGTGGGTCCTCATCGGGCGGGCCGGTGCGGCCACGCCCAACGCCGTCCCGGACGCCAACCTCCAGAGCATCACCGCGGTGGTCATCGGCGGGACGAGCCTGTTCGGCGGCCGGGGGCGCCTCATCGGCACGGCCATCGGTGCGCTCATCGTGCAGACCCTGCAGTTCGGGCTGTCGCAGATGGGCGTCGACCAGCAGTGGCGCGTCCTCGCGACCGGCATCCTCGTCATCGTCGCCGTCGCGGTCGACCAGTGGATCAGGAAGGTGAAGGCATGAGTGCTCCCACCCTGGACGTCGCCTTCGGGGGCGTCCCCGCAGGCAAGGAACACATCTACAGCCAGGAGCCGGTCCTCTCGGCGCGCAAGCTCGTCATCACCTTCGGCCGTGTGGTCGGGCTCGACGGCGTCGACCTCGACCTCTACCCGGGCGAGGTGCTCGCGGTCATCGGTGACAACGGTGCGGGCAAGTCGACGCTCATCAAGTGCCTGACCGGCGCGTACACGCCCGACTCCGGCCAGATCACGATGAACGGGCAGCCGGTCCACTTCAAACGGCCCCAGGACAGTCGCGAGGCCGGCATCGAGACCGTCTACCAGCAGCTGGCGGTCATCCCCGCGCTCGACATCGCGAGCAACCTCTACCTCGCGAGGGAGGAGCGTCGGAAGGGTGTCCTCGGGTCGGTGTTCCGCATGCTCGACAAGAAGGGCATGGAGAAGCGCGCCGGCCAGTCGGTGCAGGACCTCGGCATCCAGACCATCCAGAACATGAGCCAGGCCGTCGAGACCCTCTCCGGCGGTCAGCGCCAGGCCGTCGCGGTCGCCCGTGCGGCCGCGTTCGGCAGCAAGGTGGTCATCCTCGACGAGCCCACCGCCGCCCTCGGCGTCAAGGAGTCGGGCATGGTGCTGGACATGATCAAGCAGCTGCGCGACAAGGGGCTGTCGATCATCCTCATCAGCCACAACATGCCCCACGTCTGGGAGGTCGCCGACCGCATCCACATCCAGCGGCTCGGGGGCCGCGCGGGCGTCATCACCCCGCAGACCCACGACATGGGTGAGGGCGTGGCGATCATGACGGGTGCCACGCGGCTCGCCCCGGAGGAGTCGGCATGAGCCGGACCATCGTGGTGGGCTACATCCCCTCCCCGGAGGGCATCGCAGCCTTCGAGCGCGCCAAGGACGAGGCGGTGCTGCGCGGCGAGTCCCTGGTCGTCGTCAACACCGGCGAGTCCGGCAACTTCGCCAAGCCGAGCTTCGCCAAGGCCAAGGACCTCGACGCGATCCGGAAGGAGCTCACCGAGGCCGGGCTGCAGCACGACGTGCTGCAGCCCACCACGGGCGGGACCGCCGCCGACGAGATCCTGCGCGTCGTCGCCGAGCGCGATGCCGACCTGCTCGTCATCGGCCTGCGGCGCCGGTCGCCGGTCGGGAAGCTCTTCCTGGGCAGCACCGCCCAGCAGCTCCTGCTCGACGCGCCGTGCTCGGTGCTCGCCGTGAAGGTGGCGCAGGACGGCTGACGCCGACCTCGCGCCGAGCCTCCCACCCCCAGACGCCCGGCCAGCCGGCGGTTCGTCACCCCCGGCTGGCCGGAGCCTGCGCACCGGCCGGTCGACCCCGCCGCGTTTGGCCCGGTTTGCCCCCCTCCGCCGTCGGGCTCTGCCACAGTGGGCGGCAGCCAGACGCAGGGAGCCAACAGTCGTGTCGACAGCCTTCACCCCACCCGGCGGGACCACCCCGCCCTGGCCGCCGTATCCCGGGGGCCACCACCCCCACCCGCAGGCTCCCGGTCCCTGGCCGGCGCAGCCGATCTACCAGCCGGCGCAGCGCAACGGGCTGGCCGTGGCCGCGGTCGTCATGGCTGGGCTGTCACTGCTGGGGGTGCTCGGCCTCGGCCTGGCGACGGTGCTGGGCCCCGAGATGGGTCCTTCCTGGGTGCTCCAGGGCGAGGTCCGACCGGTCAACAGCCAGACCTCGGGCGCGGCCCTGGAGAGTGAGCTCACGTCGCTGATGGAGGACGACGGCAGCTCCGTGGAGAAGGTGACTTGCCCAGAGTCCGCTCCGGTCGCCCAGGGCGAGGTGGCCGTCTGCCACGGCAGCGTGGACGACTGGGACTGGACCGGGGTCGTCCACTTCGAGGACGACGCCGGAACCTTCACGCTCCTCCAGTTCTGAGGGGGGCGATGCCCGGCCCTCAGGTGCGAGCCGCGCCGAGTCCGAGCACGACGGCCAGACCCAGCGCGCTGCGCGGGTCGTATGCCGTGCGCCAGAGCCCGCCGTGCACGGCGGCATACGCCTCCTCGCGCCAGGGCGAGGGGTCGGGGGTGCGCCCGGAGCGGAGGTCGTGCACGAGCAGCGCCGCCATGAGCGTGTTGCTCGTCGCCGGCTCGAAGACCTCGATGCCGAACCGGTGCGCGCCGGCGTAGGCGGCGGCGAGGGCGCGGTTCTTGACCACCGAGCGGGTGCGCGTCGGGGGAGCCACCCGCAGTGACACCGGGACACCGTCGTGGCGGGAGACCGCGGCGCGCCAGCGCTGGAGCCGCTTGGCGAGGGCGTAGTTCGGGCCCTGCTGCGGCACCAGGCTGTCGTTGAGCCCCGGGTCGGATCCGGGGGCGTAGTTGCGGCGCAGCAGCCGGCCGCCGCTGAGGGTGCGCAGGGCCGGGCGGGTCAGCCGCATCCCCGGCGACGGCCGTCGGTAGCTGCGCACCGACTGCTCGACCGCCTCGGCCGGGACGGCGAAGACATCCGTCGGGGTCGCCAGGAAGCCCAGAGCGACCTCGGAGCGGCGCCGGAGGAGCTCCCGGCTCAGGGTGTCGACGGCCATGGAGACCCGCACGTTGGTGGCGCCGTCGGCATACACGTAGTTGCCGAGGACGATCGGGCCTTCGAGGCCGGTGAGCCAGTCGGTGATGGCGGGGAGGTCGTGCACCAGGTCGGCCCCGGCCCGCTCGTCGAGCCGCTCGTCGCCCACTCCGGTGCCGAAGTGCACCGGCACGTGCAGGGTGCCGGCCGAGGACTCGGCCAGCTGCAGCACGCTGCGCCACAGCTCCGGGCGCGGCAGGTCGACGCCCACGACGGCGGCACCCCACGACAGCAGGGCGCGCAGGGGCCCCATCTCGGCGCCCGCGCCGAGCACCACGACCCGCTGGTCGGCGAGCTCGAGCCAGTCGGGGTTCGCGAGCACCTCGCGCACCGCCTCCGCGGCTGAGGGCTCCATCGCCCCGGTGACGGTCCAGACGTCGAGCTGCCGCTGCAGCGCGTCGCCGCGCAGGCGCTGCCCGTGGAACGGCACGTTCAGCTCGCGCGACCTCGGAGCCTTCCCGTGCACCGTCACGGTCTCCAGCGGTCGGTTGACCGGTGCGTGGGTGAACACCTCGTCGACGGGGACCTCCCCGTCGGGGGTTGTCGCCCGCATGCGCCGGTGCAACGAGTCCAGCCCTGCCCGGGCGATCGTCACGGCGGCGTCCTCCGAGACCAGCCCGGCCTCGACGAGGCGGCGGAAGTGGTGGAGGTAGCCCTGGCGCCAGTTCGTCTCCCGGGCCGCGGCCTGCGCACCCACCGGGTCGACGGGTTCGAGGGCGTCGTGCACGACCGACCGGCCGAGCGCCGACGTGCTGCGCTTGCCACCCGTCTCGGGAAAGACCACACCGGTGCTCGCCATGGTCGTGAGTATGCCGTCACACGCGGATCGGGGTGGCACCGAGCGTCATCGCGCTCGGTACCACCCCGATCCAGGTGCTTCCAGGTGGGAGGTGCGGTCACTCCACGCCGAGGCGGCCCTTCAGTCCGTCGAGCTCGACCCGCAGCTGGGTGGGCAGGTTGTCGCCGAACTTGGCGAACCACTCCTCGATCTGCGGGATCTCGGCCTTCCACTCCTCCGGGACGACCTGGAGGGCCTTGGCGAGCTCCGCCGGGTCCATGTCGAGCCCGTCGGTGTCGAGGGCCTCCGGGGTCGGCACGTGGCCGATCGGGGTCTCCACGGCAGCGGCCTTGCCCTCGAGGCGCTCGATGGCCCACTTCAGGACGCGGCTGTTCTCGCCGAAGCCGGGCCAGACGAAGTTGCCGTCCTCGTCGCGGCGGAACCAGTTCACGTAGAAGATCTTCGGCAGCTTGTGGGCGTCGGCGTCCTTGCCCACGTTGATCCAGTGCTGGAAGTAGTCACCGGCGTTGTAGCCGATGAACGGCAGCATGGCCATCGGGTCGCGGCGGACGACACCGACCTGCCCGGTCGCGGCGGCGGTGGTCTCCGAGGAGAGCGTCGCGCCCATGAAGGTGCCGTGCACCCAGTCGCGCGACTCGGTGACCAGCGGGATGGTGGAGGCGCGACGGCCACCGAAGAAGATCGCCGAGATCGGCACACCCTTCGGGTCGTTGTACTCCGGCGCCAGGATCGGGCACTGCTCGATCGGGGTGCAGTAGCGGCTGTTCGGGTGGCTGGACAGCTCCTCCGAGTCGGGCGTCCAGTCCTGGCCCTTCCAGCTGGTGGCGTGGGCCGGCGTGTTCTCCATGCCCTCCCACCAGATGTCGCCGTCGTCGGTCAGCGCCACGTTGGTGAACACCGAGTTGCCCTTGGCGATGGTCTCCATCGCGTAGGGGTTGGTCTTCTCGTTGGTGCCCGGGGCGACGCCGAAGAACCCGAACTCGGGGTTCACGGCATACAGCCGGCCGTCCTCACCGAAGCGCATCCAGGCGATGTCGTCGCCGAGGGTCTCGACCTTCCAGCCGGGGATGGTCGGCTTGAGCATGGCCAGGTTGGTCTTGCCGCAGGCGCTCGGGAAGGCCGCCGCGACGTAGTAGACCTGCTGCTCCGGGGAGGTGAGCTTGAGGATGAGCATGTGCTCGGCGAGCCAGCCCTCGTCGCGCGCCATGACCGAGGCGATGCGCAGCGAGTAGCACTTCTTGCCGAGCAGCGCGTTGCCGCCGTAGCCCGAGCCGTAGGACCAGATGGCGCGCTCTTCGGGGAACTGCACGATGTACTTGGTCTCGTTGCACGGCCACTTCACGTCCTGCTGGCCGGGCTCGAGCGGGGCGCCGATGGAGTGCAGGGCCGGGACGTAGTTGGCGTCCTCGCCGAGCTCCTCGATGCGGCGCAGCACGTTGACGCCGCAGCGGGCCATCACGCGCATGGACACCACGACGTACTCGGAGTCGGTGATCTCGACGCCGAACATCGGGTTCTCGGAGTTGAGGTGGCCCATGACGAACGGGATGACGTACATCGTGCGGCCCTTCATGCACCCCTTGTAGAGGTCGCGCATGATGGCCTTCATCTCGTTCGGGTCCATCCAGTTGTTGGTGGGCCCGGCGTCCTTCTCGTCGACGGAGCAGATGTAGGTGCGGTCCTCGACGCGGGCGACGTCGGTGGGGTCGGAGGCCGCGTAGAAGGAGTTCGGCTTCTTCTCGTCGTTGAGCCGCACGAAGGTGCCGTTTTCGACGAGCTTGTCGGTCAGTCGCGTCCACTCGGCGTCGGAGCCGGTGACCCACTCGATGCGGTCGGGGGTGGTCAGGGCAGCCACCTCGTCCACCCACTGCTGGAGGCGGGCGTGCGTCGTGCCGCCCGCCCTCTCGGTGTTGGGGTTGTCCGCCTTCGCGGGTTCCGTCGACTCGATCGTCATTGCTCGGCCGTCCCTTTCGCCCGGTGCCTGTACATCGGCTCGGCACCGGATCAGTGAGGTTGTGCTCCCCCAAACGGCACCCAAGGGTGTCCACATGGTGGGCGCGCTGATTCAGCCACGGTAGCCCCGGTCCGAGGAGCCGCGAAACCGGAGACGGCTCCAGTGCTCGTGAATCTCCTCACAACCCGTCAGTACAGGTCAGGGGCTTGTCGGGTTCTTTCAAATGACTGCAAGAAACCGACGAAATCCTTTGCTGCAGGGCCGAAATCATCGTCACCGCTGGACGGGGTCGCTGGTGCCGGGGTGGTGGTCGTCCCGCTCTCCGGTCAGGGTCGGGGGACCGCCTCCACGGGCCGGTGTGCCGGGTGCTCACCGGGGTGCCCAGACCCCGATTTCGTGGCTCGGTGCCGAGCCGGTAGTCTTTCCCACCGTTGCGCTGGGTGATCCTCGGTGCGACACCTGCGCCCGTAGCTCAACGGATAGAGCATCTGACTACGGATCAGAAGGTTAGGGGTTCGAATCCCTTCGGGCGCGCTTCGGTTGCGACAGCGACCATCAGATGTGGTTGCGACAGCGACCAGCGAGATCTGTGTTGAGACAGAGGAAGAGCCCCGGTCCAGGCGGACCGGGGCTCTTGTCTTGTCTCATGCACCTGACGGAGGGCAATCGTCTTTTTTGACTACTGCGCCGGTGTGAGTGACTAGTACACGTGGCCCCAACGAGCCATCTTGGGAGCCAATCTGGCGCGACACTCCGAGAAGTGGTCGGGAGGTGTCCTGCAGTCGACGTACGGTCCTCCGCGTGATGAAGGGCTACACCCGCGAACTGACAGACACCGCTCTGCGCGACGAGATCGAGCTCGTCGCCGACCTCGTCGTGGCGGCCTCCGCCAGCACCGCTCGGATGAGCGAGGCGCAGATCGACGAGGCCCTGGGCCTCTCGTGCCAGCAGCGCCTGAGCGCCTGAGCGCCCAGTCCCGAGGTAGCCTCCGGCCCGTGCGGATCCTCCTCGTCGAGCGCCCCACCGCGGAGCTGGTCACCCGGTTGGCGGCAGTGCTGGCCGACTGCGTCGACGGTGGAGCCAGCATCGGCTTCCTCGCGCCCTTCCCGACGGATCGGGCCGAGGCGTGGTGGGAGGACGTGCTCGCGGACCCCGACACGCTCACCTGGGTGGCTCTCGATGACGACGGGGCCGTGGTCGGATGTGTCCGGCTCCAGCTCGGCACGCCGGCCAACGGACGCCACCGCGCGGAGGTCTCCAAGCTGCTGGTCCACCGCGACGCGAGGGGGCGGGGCGTCGCCTCGGCCTTGATGCAGCGTGCCGAGGAGGAGGCCGCCCGCCGCGGCCGGACCCTGCTCCTGCTCGACACCCAGAGCGGCAGCCCGGCCGAGCGCCTCTACGTCAGGCAGGGGTGGTCCGTCGTGGGGGTCGTCGACGACTACGCCGCGCTTCCCGATGGGCGGCTGGCAGGCACCACGATCATGGCCAAGCGCCTGGCCGTGCCGGTCTCCTGACGTGGGGCCTCAGGGCGCGTCGGACCAGGCGTGTCACTGGCAGGCGCCGCTCACACCACGCAGAACTCGTTGCCCTCGGGGTCGCGCAGGGTCACCCCGTAGTAGTTGGCGCCCTCAGGGGCGTTGAGGTAGGCGATCGAGGCACCGAGCCCGACGAGGCGCTCGACCTCGGCGTCGACGAGCGCCCGGCGCTCGTCGAGGTCGGGCAGCGCGCGGGGCCCCCCGGTGAGCATGACGTCGAGGTGGAGGCGGTTCTTCACGACCTTGCCCTCCGGGACGGACTGGAACCAGATGCGGGGGCGGACGCCGTCGGGGTCGACGATGGCCCCGCTGCCCTCCTCGGCTCCCTCCAGGTCCTCGTCCGGGATGCCCAGGGATTGCCAGTACTCCAGCCAGCTGCTCCAGCCCTCGGGCGGGGGCTCCGGCACGTAGCCGAGCACCTCGCACCAGAACGCCCCGAGCCGCTGCGGGTCTGCGCAGTCGACGGTCACGTGCCACCTCGTTGCCATGCCGCGAGTCTCGCACCGCCCACCGACGAGGACCCTCCCGACGACGGCTCTCCTGCCGGGCCCCTCCGGTACAGTGACGACCGCGATGGCGGTGGGGCTCGCCGACAACCGCGGAGCGATCCGCCAACAGTCCCTACCTGAACGAGAGGTAGGTGAACCATGTCCGCATCTCCACGCCGCCCCCGGGCCAGTCTCCTGCACGGCCGGGGACAGGTCCTGGCCGTCATCGCTGCCGGTGGCGCCCTCGGCAGCCTCGGTCGCTGGGGTCTCGGGGAGGCGTTGCGGCACGATCGCGGTTCCTTCGCGACGAGCACGCTCGTGGCCAACGTCTCGGGGGCGCTGGCGCTCGGCGTGCTCATGGTCCTCGTGCTCGAGGTGTGGCCGCCGACGCGGCTGGTGCGCCCCTTCCTCGGTGTCGGCGTCCTCGGCGGCTACACCACCTTCTCGACCTACATGCTGGACACCGAGGAGATGCTGCGCGCCGGGCGTCCCGCCGTCGCCGCGGCATACCTCTTCGCCACCATGGCCCTCGGGCTGCTGGCGTCGTGGTCCGGCGTGGCGGTCACCCGCACTGCCGCGGAGGCGGCGCACCGTCGCGGGCTGCGGACCGGCGGGCGGCGCGGGGCTCCAGCGACCGACACACGACCACCATCGACGTGAGAGGACGACCATGACCCTGAGCGGACCTGCCCTGCGAGTGACCGTGCTGATCGGCGAGAGCGACCAGTGGCACGGCCGTCCGCTCTACACCGAGATCGTGCACCGGGCCCACGCCGCCGGGCTGGCGGGCGCCACGGTGCTGCGCGGCATCGAGGGGTTCGGCAAGTCGAGCCACATCCACACCACCCGCATCCTCTCGCTGAGCGAGGACCTCCCGGTGGTGGTGCTCATCGTCGACACCGAGGAGCGGCTCCGGCCGTTCCTCGCCGAGCTCGACGAGCTCGTCACCGAGGGCCTGGTCATCGCCGACCCGGTCGAGGTGGTCAAGTACGCCGGCCGAGAGGCGCCGGCGTGACGGTGCTGCTGGTCCTCGTGGGTGGCGCGGTCGGGGCCCCCGTCCGCTACCTCGCCGACCTCGCGGTGCAGAGCCGTCACGACAGCGTCTTCCCGTGGGGCACCTTCGCCGTGAACGTCGTCGGCTCCCTCGTGCTCGGGGCGGTCGCCGCGGCGGTGTTCGTCGGGGGCGCGCCCGGCTGGGTGCTGACGCTCGTCGGCACGGGGTTCTGCGGCGCCCTCACGACGTTCTCCACCTTCGGCTTCGAGACCGTACGCCTCCTCGAGGAGGGGTCCGCACGGACGGCGCTGCTGAACGCCCTCGGCAGCCTGGCCGCGGGCCTGCTCGCCTGTGCGGCCGGCTGGGGAGCCGTCACGCTCGTCGCGTAGCGGTCAGCGGCGCTTGGTCTCCAGGAAGCCGGCGATCCGGTCGATGGCGTACTCGAGGTCCTCGACGCTGGGCAGGGTGACCACCCGGACGTGGTCGGGCGTCGGCCAGTTGAAGCCGGTGCCGTTGGTGATGAGGATGTGCGTCGCCCGCAGCATCTCGATGACGAACGCCTGGTCGTCCTCGATCGGGTAGACCTCCGGGTCGAGCCGGGGGAAGAGGTAGAGCGCCCCCTTGGGCTTGACGCACGAGACACCCGGGATGTCGTTCAGCAGCTTGTGCGCGACGTCGCGCTGGGCGAGCAGGCGGCCACCGGGGAGGATCAGGTCGTTGATGCTCTGGTAGCCGCCGAGCGCCGTCTGGATCGCGTGCTGACCGGGCACGTTCGCGCACATGCGCATGTTCGCCAGCAGGGTCAGGCCCTCGAGGAAGTCGGCCGCGCGGTCACGGGCCCCGGTGACGACGACCCAGCCGCTGCGGAAGCCGGCGACCCGGTAGGCCTTCGACAGGCCGCTGTAGGTCAGGCACAGGATGTCGTGCGCGTGGGCGGCGGCGTGCACGTGCCGGGCGCCGTCGTAGAGGATCTTCTCGTAGATCTCGTCGGCCATGAGCACGAGGTCGTGCCGGCGGGCGATCTCGACGAACCCCTTGACGATGGCCTCCGAGTAGACGGCGCCGGTCGGGTTGTTGGGGTTGATCAGCACGATGCCCTTGGTGCGCTCGGTGATCTTCCGCTCGATGTCCTCGAGGTCGGGGTTCCAGTCGTTGTCCTCGTCGCAGAGGTAGTGCACGGCCTTGCCGCCGGAAAGAGTGACGGCCGCGGTCCACAGCGGGTAGTCCGGAGCGGGCACGAGGAACTCGTCACCGTTGTCGACCAGCGCCTGCAGCGTCATCGAGATCATCTCGGAGACGCCGTTGCCGACGAACACGTCGTCGACCGTGACGTCGCGCAGGCCCTCGGCCTGGTAGAAGTTCGCGACCGCGGTGCGGGCCGAGTAGATGCCGCGGGAGTCGCTGTAGCCCTGCGACTCCGGCAGGTTGTGGATCATGTCGACGAGGATCGACTCGGGTGCCTCGAAGCCGAACGGCGCCGGGTTGCCGATGTTGAGCTTCATGACCTTGTGGCCCTCGGCCTCGAGCCGGTGGGCCTCCTCGAGGATCGGTCCGCGCACGTCGTAGCGGACGTTCTGGAGCTTGGACGACTGGAGGATCGGGCGCACGGGCCCATCCTCGCACCGTGGTCCGCGAGGACCGCCCAGGTGTGGCCGGGGACATGCGGGTATGCCGCGTCCTCCCGCATCGTGGGACGGCCCGTCCGCCTGGCGGCCGGTCCCCGTGGGGGAGCGGTTCAGGTGCCGAGCAGCTCGACCGTGGTCACCACCGTCGTGACCGAGGGCCGCGGTGGGGTGGAGGAGAACCCGAACCGGGTGGGTGGGTGCACCGGTGCCAGGTCGCCGAGCGGCTCGCCGTCGAGGGTGCCGCGCAGCGAGGTGACCGCGTGCAGGTCGGTCGCGCCGTACCACTCGCGCCGGCCGGACCTCGCCTGGCCGCGGGTGCTGACGCCCCGGAGCACCCGGCGGGCGACCGGGTCGACCACGGTCGCCCACGTGGTGCTGCGCGCGAGCGGGCCGGGCACGGCGCGCAGGGCCCAGCCCAGCGGCATACGGCCGCCCGTCGTGAACCCCACCCGCAGGTCGTCGGCGGCCACGTCCCACCGGCCGTCCGTGACCTCGGCGGTGACCGGCACGGTGCGCACCTCGTCGAAGACATAGGTGTCGGCGATGAACTCGCCGACCTCCCGCGTCGGGGCGTAGAGCACGCGGTGCCCGTCGGGGCGCTCGAGCATGACGTCCGCGAACGAGCCGAGCGGGGAGTCGTCCCACCGGCCCACGACGACGCGGGTGCCGCTGGTGCTGCCCAGCCCCGCGATCTGCCCGTGGAACCTCTGCCGATGCCGCCCGCCGCGCATGCCGAGAACCCTAGGGTGAGCCGGTGACCGGTGCCCTGTCCGATGGAGGGCCCAATGCTGTGCCCAGCGGGGCACTCAGCCCGAGGGCCCGGCGCGGCTACGCGCTCGGGTCGGTGGCGACCGGCGCCTTCGGCACGGTTCCCGGCCTCCTCCTGCTGCCCTACCTGACCGACCGCCTCGGCGTGGCGGCGGTGCTCGCGGGGGTCATCGTGTTCCTGCCCAAGGCGTGGGACGTCGTGCTCAACCCCATCGCGGGCGGGATCAGCGACCGGCACCAGTCGCCGCAGGGCCCGCGGCGGCCGTTCCTGCTGCGGGCCGGCGTGGCCCTGGCGGCCTGCTTCGCGCTCCTCTTCGCCGGGCCCGCCGCAGCCGCAGGGCCTGGCGGCGGCCTGGGTCGTCGTGGCGTTCCTCGCCTGTGCGACCGCCTACGCGTTCTTCCAGGTGCCCTACGTGGCGATGCCCGCCGAGATGACCGACGACTACGACGAGCGCACCCGGCTGATGACCTGGCGGGTCGCCGTGCTGGCGCTGGCGATCCTCGTCAGCGGGGCGTCCGCGCCGGCCATCCGGGACGCCGTCGGCCCCGAGCAGGGCTACCGGGTGATGGGCCTGGCCATCGGGCTGTTCATCCTCGCCGGCGCGCTCGGCGCCTGGCGGGGCACCGCGAGCGCACCCCTCGGCCGGGTGCACGCGTAGGGCGCGAGCGGCCATCCGGGACGCCGTCGGTCCCGAGCAGGGCTACCGGGTGATGGGCCTGGCCATCGGGCTGTTCATCCTCGCCGGCGCGCTCGGCGCCTGGCGGGGCACCGCGAGCGCACCGCTCGGCCGGGTGCTGGCCGTCTCCGGTGGGCTGCGGGCCCAGCTGGCGGTGGTGGCCGCGGCCCGCGACTTCCGCCTCCTGCTGCTGACCTTCGTGCTCCAGGCGCTCGCCACGGGGATGTGGAATAACGTCTCCGGCGGGCTGCGGGCCCAGCTGGCGGTGGTGGCCGCGGCCCGTGACTTCCGCCTCCTGCTGCTGACCTTCGTGCTCCAGGCGCTCGCGACGGGGCGATGCTCGCCGGCGTCGACTACGTCGCCCGCAACGTCGTGGGCAGCCGGGCGGCGTCGACGCTGCTGTTCGTCTGCTTCGTCGCGCCCGCGCTGGTGGTCACCCCGTTGTGGCAGCGGTTCGGGCAGGCCCGCGGCAAGAAGACCGGGTATGCCGTCGCCTCGCTCCTGCTCGCGACCGGCGCCCTCGTGCTGGTCGGGGCCCGCTCCCTGCCGGAGACGGGGATCTACGCCGCGGTCGCCGTGGTCGGGGTCGGCTACGCCGGTGCCCAGATGTTCCCGATGGCGATGCTGCCCGACGCCGCCGCCGTCGACGCCGCCCGCACCGGCGAGAACCGGGTCGGCGTCTACACCGGCGTCTGGACCGCCGGGGAGACCCTCGGCCTCGCGCTCGGGCCCGGTCTCTACGCCCTGGTGCTGGCGCTCGGCGGCTACGTCTCCTCGACCGACGCGGGTGCCAGCCAGCCCGACTCGGCCGTCACCGCCATCACCCTGGGCTTCTCGCTCGTGCCCGCTGTGCTGGTGCTGGTCAGCCTCGCGGCGCTGGCCCGCTACCGCCTCGACGAGCGCGCCGTGGAAGCCGCCGCACGCTCCGGTGCAGCCCGCCCCGACCCGCACACCGACCCGCACACCGACCCCGCGAAGGAGGAGGCATGACCCCCGACGAGGTGCTCGACCGGCTGCACGCGCTGCAGTCCGCCGACCTGCCGACCCACGGCGGGCGCACGCTGGCCTACGTCTACGACTCCGGGCTGGCCGAGGCCGACGAGCTGGGCCGCCGCGCGCTGGAGATGTTCGCGTCCTCCAACGCCCTCGACCCCACCGCCTTCCCGAGCCTGCTCCAGATGGAGAACGACCTGGTCGCCGCAGCCGGACGCCTGCTCGACGCCCCCGACGGGTTCGCCGGCTCGGTGACCTCCGGCGGCACGGAGTCGATCCTGCTGGCGGTGCAGGCGGCCCGGGACTCCCGGCCCGACGTCGAGCGGCCCCGGATGGTGCTGCCCTCGACGGCGCACGCGGCGTTCCAGAAGGCCGCCCACTACTTCCGCGTCGAGCCGGTCGTGGTCGAGGTCGACCCGCGCACCTTCCGAGCCGACCCGGACGCGATGGCGACCGCGATCGACGACTCCACGGTGCTGGTGGTCGCCTCGGCGCCGTCCTACGCCCACGGGGTGGTCGACCCGGTCGCCGAGATCGCCGCTGCCGCAGCGGCAGCCGGGGTCCGCTGCCACGTCGACGCCTGCATCGGCGGCTGGGTGCTGCCGTACCTGCAGCGGCTCGGCACGCGGGTGCCGGCCTGGACCTTCGCGGTCGAGGGCGTCACCAGCATCTCGGTCGACCTGCACAAGTACGCCTACACCCCCAAGGGCGTCTCGGTGCTGCTGCACCGCACGGCCGCGCTGCGCCGGCCGCAGTTCTTCGCCTGCGCCGACTGGCCCGGCTACACGATGCTCAACTCCACGACCCAGTCGACCAAGTCGGGCGCCCCGCTCGCGGCAGCCTGGGCCGTCGTCAACGCCATCGGCGACGACGGCTACGCGCGGCTGGCCGCAGAGGTGGGCGAGGGCATGGCCGCCCTGGTCGCCGGCGTGGCGGCCCAGCCGCACGTGGGCGTGGCCGTGGCGCCCGACTCGACGCTGCTCGCCCTCGTCGCCGACGACACCTGCGACGTCTTCACCATCAGCGACGAGATGCTCGCGCGTGGCTGGTTCGTCCAGCCGCAGATGTCCTTCCGTGACATGCCGCCCACGCTGCACCTGACCCTGAGCGCCGCCACGGCGCCGCTGGTGCCGGAGTTCCTCGTCGCGCTCGAGGAGTCGGTCGCCGCCGCGGTCGCGGCCGGACCGGTGCAGGTGGCGCCCGAGCTCGCCCAGGCGGCGGCCGCCCTCGACCCTGCCACGCTCGACGACGCCGCGTTCGGCGGCCTCCTTCAGGTCGCGGGGCTGGCGGGCGGCGACGGCAACCTCGCCCTGCCCGACCGAATGGCCCCGGTCAACGCGCTGCTCAACATCGCGCCGCCACCCCTGCGGGAGGCGCTGCTGGTGGCCTTCCTCGACCGGCTCAGCCGGCCGACGCCGGAGGTTGGGCGCGTGGAAGGCTGACGACCGCACGCACGCCGGGAGCGGCGTCCTCGAGGCGCACCGACCCGCCGGCGCGCCGCACGAGCTCGCGGGTGATGGCCAGCCCCAGCCCGGTGCCGCCCGAGTCGCGGTCGCGGGCGTCGTCCAGCCGTGCGAACCGGTCGAAGACCCGCTCGCGCTCGTCCTGCGGTATGCCGTGCCCGTCGTCGGTGACGACGACCTCGACCTCCCCGGTGCGCGCCGAGGCGCCCAGCCGCACCACGGCGTCGGCGTGGCGGACGGCGTTGTCCACGAGGTTGCCCACCGCGCGGAACAGCTCGTCGCGGGCGGCCCGCACCACGATCGGCTCGGCGACCCCGGTCGCCTGAGGTGGGGTGACGCGCACCGGCACGCGCGCCGCGGCATACCGGCCGGCCACCTCCTCGAGGAGGCTCGACACGTCGACGTCGTCGAGCGGGCGTCTGGCCGTCTGGTCGCCCGTCCGGGCCAGCACCAGGAGGTCCTCGACGAGCGCGCTGAGCCGCTCCACCTCCGGCAGCAGGTCCACCGGCAGGTCGCCGCCCTCGCCGAGCCGGTCGGCCACCTCGAGCTGGGTGCGCATGCTGGCGAGCGGGCTGCGCAGCTCGTGGGCGGCGTCGGCGACGAACGCGCGCTGCCGGTCCTGGGCGCTGGCGAGCCGGTCGAGCATGCCGTTGAGGGTGGTGGCGAGGGCGGCGACCTCGTCGCGGGTGGGTGGCACCGGCAGCCGTTCGGCCGGTCCGGACGCTCCCGCGCCCCCGGACCCGATGCGCTCGGCGCCCTCGCGGAGCTCCTCCACCGGGCGCAGGGCCGACCCGCTGACCCGCCAGACGATCGCGGCGAGGGCCGCCAGGAAGAGCGGGAAGAAGACGAGCAGCAGGCGCCGGAGCAGGCGCTGGCTGGTCTCGAGGTCGGCCGTCGGCAGCGCCGCGACCACGGTCACGCGGTCGGCCGCGGGACCGGCCTCGACCGCCGCGACCTGCAGGTCACCTGACAGCCCGGTGCGCCGGCCGGGCACGGTGATGGACCCGCCGCCGGCCAGCTGCTCGAGCTCCTCGGCGCCCACCAGCGGCGTCAGCCGGTCGGCCATCGGCGAGCCGGCGACCACGCGGTACTGGTCGTCGAGCACCTGCACCACCTGCGCGCCCGTCACGGGCAGCGACTCCGGCAGCCGACCGGAGTCGACCAGCGCCGCCACCTCGCGGGCGGTGGCGCGGGCCTCCCCTTCGACGGCCCGGTTCAGCGCCGCCGTCATCACGGCATACAGGAGGAGGCCGCCGGCGAGCAGGGCGACCGCGACGCCCACGACGCTGACGACGAGCAGACGCGGCCGCAGGCCGAGGCGCGCCCAGCGGCCGGTCACGGCGCCAACCGGTAGCCGACGCCGCGGACCGTCTCGATGCGGTCGCGGCCGAGCTTGCGGCGCAGGTAGCCGACGTAGACCTCGACGATGTTGGGGTCCGCCTCGTCGGGTGCGCCCCACACGGCGTCGAGCACCGACTCCTTGCTCACCACCGAGGGGTGGGCGCGCATGAGGTGCTCGAGCACGAGGAACTCGCGCCGCGACAGCGGCACCTCCTCGCCGGCCAGCTCGACCCGGTGGGCGGCGGGGTCGAGCGTCACGGGACCGACGGTCAGCAGGGACGGGCGGCGGGTGGGTTCGCGGCGGAGCAGGGCGCGCAGCCGGGCGAGCAGCACCACGAACGAGAAGGGCTTGGTGAGGTAGTCGTCGGCGCCGTAGTCGAGCCCGTCCGCCTCGTCGTACTCGCCGTCCTTGGCGGTGAGCATGAGGACCGGCACCCAGTTCTCCTCGGCCCGCAGGGTGCGCACGAGGGTGTAGCCGGACAGGCCCGGCAGCATCACGTCGAGCACCACTGCGTCGTAGGCGCCGAAGCGCGCCGCCTCGAGACCGCTCGGGCCGTCGGCGGCGACGTCGACGACGAAGCCCTCGGCCTCCAGCCCCCGGGCGAGGGCAGCGGCCATCCGGGCCTCGTCCTCCACCACGAGCAGTCGCACGTGCACACCATGGCACGACGGCAGGTGTGGCCCGCCCGGGTTGTTCCTGCAGGTCGGCGGGTCGTCGCTCTCAGGGTCGTCTCAGCGCTGGCGCGGCACGATGGCGGCATGAGCCTGTTCACCGACCACCCGCGCGCCCGCTGGGCCGCACCTGCCGCTGCGGTCGCCGCCGTGGCAGCCGGCACGCTCATCACCAACCTGACCGCCAGCGCCGGCCCGAGCCTGCCGCCGCGCAGCGCGGCCCAGCTGCTCGCCGACGTGCAGCGCGCCCAGCTCGCCTACGTGTCGGGCACCGTCGTGCAGTCCGCCGACCTCGGCCTGCCCGACCTCTCGGCCCTCGGCGGGAGCCAGGGCAGCTCCTCGCTCCAGTCCGTCGTGACGGGCACGCACACCTGGCGGGTCTGGTACGGCGGTGAGCAGCAGCAGCGGCTGGCCCTGGTCGGCAGCCTCGGCGAGTCCGACGTCGTCCGCAACGGCCGCGACCTGTGGCTCTGGTCGAGTGACGAGAAGACGGCGACGCACTACCGGCTGCCCGAGCACCGGGCCCACGACGCGCAGGTCGGTGGCACCGGCCCCTCACCCAAGGCCACCGACCTGCCCAAGACACCGGAGGAGGCGGCCCAGCGGGCGCTGGCCGCGCTCGACCCCACCACCGAGGTCACGACCTCCGGTTCGGCCGTGGTGGCCGGGCGCAGCGCCTACGAGCTGGTGCTCAAGCCGCGCAACCCGGCGTCGCTCGTCGCGTCCGTGCGCATCTCGGTCGACGCCGAGCGGCACATCCCGCTGCGCGTCCGGGCCTACTCGACCAAGCTCGCCAACCCCGCGTTCGAGGTGGGCTTCACCAGCATCGACTTCGGCCGGCCCGACGCCCGCCAGTTCACCTTCAACCCACCGCCGGGGACCAAGGTCACCGAGGGATCGGTCCCCGCGGGCAAGGACAAGGTGGCCAAGGACAAGGCCGCTCGGCCGGACCGCGCCAACGCCCCCACGGTCGTCGGGAAGGGTTGGGCCGCGGTGGCCGTCGGCTCCCTGCCGCCGGGCGCGCTGACCTCCTCGTCGTCGTCCGGCTCGGGCGACCAGCAGGCGCAGGCCCTGCTGCGGAACCTGCCCCGGGTCTCCGGCAGCTGGGGCAGCGGGCGCCTGCTCGGTGGCACCCTGTTCTCCGCGGTGCTCACCGACGACGGCCGCTACGCCGTCGGCGCGGTGAAGCCTGAGACCCTGTATGCCGCGCTGACCGCAGCGCGGTGACCGTCGACGACGGTGACCTGAAGGCCATGACGACCACCGAGTGACGGACAGCGGGGAGTGGGGGGTGCTATGACGGTGGACGTGGTGGCTTCAGGCCTGGCGGTCCACACCGACGGGCTGACCAAGCGGTTCGGCCAGCAGGTGGCAGTCGACGCCATCGGGCTGGTCGTGCCGCGTGGCGCCGTCTACGGGTTCCTCGGCCCCAACGGCTCGGGGAAGACGACCACCATCCGCATGCTGCTCGGGCTGGTCGAGCCGACCGCCGGGAGCCGCAGCCTGCTCGGCCACCCGCTGCCGGACCGGGCCGGCGAGGCGCTGCCCCGGGTGGGCTCCCTCGTCGAGGGGCCCGCCTTCCACCCGTACCTGTCGGGACGCTCCAACCTCGCCCGGCTCGACGCCGCCGACCCGCTGGCCGACCCACGCACGGCGACCCGGCGCATCGACGCCGCCCTCGACCGGGTCGGGCTGATGGCCGCTGCGAAGAAGCGCTACCGGGCCTACTCGCTCGGCATGCGCCAGCGCCTTGCGATCGCGGCCGCCCTGCTCGCGCCGCGCGACCTGCTGGTGCTCGACGAGCCGACCAACGGCCTCGACCCCCAGGGCACCCGCGAGGTGCGTTCGCTCATCGGCTCGCTGGCGTCCGAGGGCATCACCGTGCTGGTGTCGAGCCACCTGCTGGCCGAGGTCGAGCAGATCTGCTCGCACCTCGGCGTGATGCGCGAGGGCCGGCTGGTCGCCCAGGGCACCGTCTCGGAGGTGCGCGGCACCGGGCCGACGCTCGTGAAGGTGCAGACCCGCCAGCCCGAGGCGGCCGCGGCGGTGCTGCGCGAGCTCGGCGTCGACCAGGTGGTCGCGACGGCCGGTGAGGTGCACGGCACACCGGGCGCCCTCGAGCCGGAGAAGATCGTCGCCGCACTGGTGCACGCCGGGGTCGGGGTGCAGGGGTTCACGGTGGCCGCCACCAGCCTGGAGGACCTGTTCGTCGCGCTCACGGGGGAGGGCTTCGATGTCAGCGGCTGAGGTCGGGGCCGGCGCGGTCGGCACGACGTCGACGGCCGCCGCGCGGCCGAGGCGCCGCTGGTCGACCCGGTTCCTGCGCTCGGAGCTGCGGCTCATCGCCGGCCGACGGCGCAACCAGATGGGCCTGCTGGTGCTCGCGGCCGTGCCGATCATCATGGCCATCTCGGTGAAGCTGTCCAAGCCCGGCGCGGGAGAGGGTCCGAACTTCCTGTCCTCGATCACCTCCAACGGGCTCTTCGTGCCGCTGGCCGCCCTCGGTGTCGAGATCGCGATGTTCCTGCCGCTGGCGATGTCCATGCTGTCCGGCGACGCGGTCGCGGGGGAGGCCAACCTCGGCACCCTGCGCTACCTGCTCACCGTTCCCGTGAGCCGCACCCGGCTGCTGGCGGTGAAGTACCTCTCGCTGTGCATCGGCGCGCTGTGGGGGGTTGCCGCGGTCGCCGTGCCTGGCGCCGTCATCGGCATCGCGCTGTTCGGCACCGGCGACCTCACCACCCTGTCGGGGTCGCAGATCCCGTTCGCCGAGGCGGTCTGGCGCGTGGTGCTGGTGATGCTCTACCTCGCGGCCGGGCTCGCCGGGCTGGCCGCCGTCGGGCTGTTCATCTCGACGCTCACCGAGCAGCCGATCGCCGCCTCGATCGCCCTGCTGATCTTCACGATCCTGTCGTGGATCCTCGACACCGTGCCCCAGCTCGGCTGGCTGCACCCGTGGCTGATCGTCCACGAGTGGATGTCGTTCGGCGACCTGCTGCGCGACCCGATCGCCTGGGAGAGCGTGCTGCGCGGCCTGTTCGTCGACGGCGTGTATGCCGTGGTGTTCTGGCTCGCGGCGTGGGCCCGGTTCTCGTCCAAGGACATCACCAGCTGAGACCACCCACCGACCTTGTATGCCGCGGGAGCGGCTCGGGGGGCCACGTGGCCGCTGCGGCGCGCCCGCGGCATACAAAGTCGGAAGGTGGGTGGGGTGATGGGGGACACGACGCCGGGCGGTTCCCCTGGCTACCCCTCGGTAACTAAGGTGCCCGCATGACGACGCTGAGCGGCAAGACGATCCTCATGTCCGGCGGCAGCCGCGGCATCGGCCTGGCCATCGCGCTGAAGGCGGCGGCCGACGGGGCCAACGTCGCCCTCATCGCCAAGACCGACAAGCCCGACCCGCGGCTGCAGGGCACCATCCACACCGCGGCGGCCGAGATCGAGGCGGCGGGCGGCCAGGCGCTGCCCATCGTCGGTGACGTGCGCGACGACGCCACCATCGAGCGGGCCGTGGCGGAGACGGTTGAGCGGTTCCACGGCATCGACGTCGTCGTCAACAACGCCAGCGTGCTGAACCTCTCGGGCACCTCGGCGCTGGACCCCAAGCGCTACGACCTCATGCAGGACGTCAACGTCCGCGGCACCTTCATGCTGACCCGGGCCGCCATCCCGCACCTGGTGCAGGCCGACGACCCGAAGGTGCTCACGCTCAGCCCGCCGATCAACCTCGACCCCAAGTGGTTCGGCACCCACCCGGCCTACACGATGGCCAAGTACGGCATGACGATGGCAGCCCTCGGCTTCGCCCACGAGCTGGCCGACCTCGGCATCTGCTCGACCGCGCTCTGGCCGGCGACCCTCATCGCCACCGACGCGATCGGCAACCTGCCCGGCGGCGAGCAGATGGTCGCGGTCTCGCGCAAGCCCGACATCGTGGCCGACGCCGCCTACGCGGTGCTCACCACGAAGGGCCAGGAGCTCAACGGCCGCACGATCATCGACGAGGACCTCCTCCGGGAGCGTGGCGTCAGCGACTTCGCGGGCTACTCGATGACCGGCAGGGACGAGGGTCTGGCGCCCGACATCTTCCTGGGCTGACGGACACCGTCGGCGTCGGTGTCGGCGTCGTCCGACCGGTCGGCGAAGCAGGGCAACCGCTGGACGACCAGGGGTTGTCGGGCTCGGGACCACGCGGTGGGATGGGGTCCATGACCGCGCTGCCCTCGCACACCACCGGCGACACCGATGTCCCCCTGCTCGAGGAGACCATCCCGGACAACCTCGACGCCACCGTCGCGCGGTTCGCCGACCGGGACGCGCTGGTCGACGTGCAGGAGGGAGTCCGCTGGACCTACCGCGAGTTCTCCGACCGCACGGTCGAGCTCGCCCGTGCCCTCCTGGCGGCCGGCGTCCGCAAGGGCGACCGGGTCGGCATCTGGGCGCCGAACTGCGCCGAGTGGACGCTGACGCAGTACGCCACAGCCCGCATCGGCGCGATCCTGGTCAACATCAACCCGAGCTACCGCACCCACGAGCTCGAGTACGTCCTCAAGCAGGCCGGCATCTCGTTCCTCGTCTCCGCGGCGCAGTTCAAGACGTCGAACTACGCGCAGATGATCGAGGAGGTCCGCGGCGACTGCCCCGACCTGCGCGAGGTGGTGCTGATCGGCACCGACTCCTGGGACGCGCTGCTCGCCCGGGCCGACGAGGTGCCGGCCGACGAGGTCGCTCGGGTCCAGGCAGGTCTCGACCGCAACGACCCGATCAACATCCAGTACACCTCGGGCACCACGGGCTTCCCCAAGGGGGCGACCCTCAGCCACCGCAACATCCTCAACAACGGCTTCTTCGTCGGCGAGCTGTGCCGCTACACCGAGGAGGACCGGATCTGCATCCCGGTGCCCTTCTACCACTGCTTCGGCATGGTCATGGGCAACCTCGCGGCCACCACGCACGGCGCGGCGATGGTCATCCCGGCGGCCGGTTTCGACCCGGCTGCGACGCTCCAGGCGACCCAGGACGAGCGGTGCACCTCGCTCTACGGCGTGCCGACGATGTTCATCGCCGAGTGGGCCCTGCCCGACTTCGCGAGCTACGACCTGTCGACGGTCCGGACGGGGATCATGGCCGGCTCGCCGTGCCCGGCCGAGATGATGAAGAAGCTCATCGCGGCCGGCATCGACGAGATGACCATCTGCTACGGCATGACCGAGACCTCGCCGGTGTCGACGCAGACCCGCACCGACGACACCTTCGAGCGCAAGGTCGGCACTGTCGGCGCGGTCGGCCCGCACCTCGAGATCAAGGTCGTCGACCCGCTCACCGGCGAGACGCTCCCGCGCGGGCAGACGGGCGAGTTCTGCACCAAGGGCTACTCGGTGATGCTCGGCTACTGGAACCAGCCCGACAAGACCAACGAGGTGCTCGAGGACGGCTGGATGCACACCGGTGACCTCGCGGTGATGGACGAGCACGGCTACGTGCAGATCACCGGTCGCATCAAGGACATGGTCATCCGCGGTGGCGAGAACATCTACCCGCGCGAGATCGAGGAGTTCCTCTACACCCACCCCGACATCCTCGACGCCCAGGTGATCGGCGTCCCTGACGCGAAGTACGGCGAGGAGCTGTGCGCCTGGATCCGGATGAAGGAGGGCGTCGAGCCGCTCACCGCAGAGGCCGTGCGCGAGTTCGCCACCGGCAAGCTGGCGCACTACAAGATCCCGCGCTACGTGCAGGTCGTCGACGAGTTCCCGATGACCGTCACGGGCAAGGTGCGCAAGGTCGAGATGCGCGAGAAGTCGGTCGCGGAGCTCGGCCTCGCCGACCAGACCTGACCGCGCCGCCCGCCTCTGGGGTGGGTCGCTCGAGTCGCGCTGCGGGTGGCCCGGGCTTACGTTGCCACTACCGGTGACCCCGGTGCCAACGACCCCAGGAGGGCTCAATGGAAGGCAGCAACATTCTCTGGATCGTGCTCGTGGCGGTCGTCATCATCGCCGCCGTGGCACTCCTCATGTCGACGTCGAGGAAGCGTCGTGCCGAGGTGCACCGCGACCAGGCCGAGCAGATCCGCCGCGAGGCGCAGGAGCACGACCGCGAGGTGCGCGAGCGTGAGGCGCGCGCGGAGGAGGCCGAGGCCCAGGCGCGTCGTGCCCGTGCCGAGGCCGAGGAGCGCGCCGCCGAGGCCAAGCGCCTCGAGGCAGAGGCCGAGCGCCGCGGTGAGCACGCCGAGACCGTCCGGGCCGAGCGCGACGAGCAGCTGCGCCGGGCCGATGCCCGCGACCCCGATGTGCGCACCGACAAGGAGGGCTACCGGGTCGACGAGCACGGCAACCGCCTCGACGACACCACTCGCGTGGACGACACCACTCGCGTGGACGACACCAACCGCGTGGACGACACCAACCGCCTCGACGACCCGAACCGCGCTGCTGACAGCCCCCGCGTCGACGACACCAACCGGGCCGACGACCGGGGCGGCTGGGTCGACGAGCAGGGCAACCGCGTGGACGGCGGGCAGCCCGGCGACCGCGCCCGCCACGGAGACGGTGCCTGATGGGCGGTTCCCCGATCTGGTGGATCATCGGCGGGCTCGTCGTGCTGGCCCTGCTGTGGTTCCTGTTCAGCCGGCTGGCCAAGAGCGACCGCGGCGCCGAGAGCGAGGCCAAGGACCTGCGTGGCCCTTCCGGGGCTGCCTGGGAGCAGAAGTTCCCCGACGCCGGTGGCGGTGACGAGGGGGACGTGCCCCCACGCACCTGACCCACCGCGTGGGCGACCACGTGCTTCGCCGTATGCCGGAAGCGCACCGAAGAGCCGATACTGGCCTTCTGGTGCGCTTCCGTCATGTCCGGGGTCGTCCAGGTGCCCTCACGTACGCTCCCGGCGGTCGTCGGTGGGAATGGCAGCGGTCTCGCGTGCGTTGGGATGGTTAGTTGAAATATGAACTACCCAGATCCAGGAGTCGAGATGCCAGCCGTGACCGCCCCCGACCTGACCGTGCTGCCCCGGGTGGCGGCCGTCGCCCCCGCCGCCCGGCAGCGCCCCGTCCGGTCGATCACCACTGCCCCCGGCGGGCTCGAGGGCGAGGGCTTCCCGGTCAAGCGGGCCTTCGCCGGTGTCGACCTGCGCGACCTCGACCCCTTCATCCACATGGACGAGATGGGTGAGGTGGAGTACGCCCCGGGGGAGCCGAAGGGCACGCCCTGGCACCCGCACCGCGGTTTCGAGACGGTCACCTACATCATCGACGGCATCTTCGACCACCACGACTCCTTCGGCGGTGGCGGCACCATCACCAACGGCGACACCCAGTGGATGACTGCCGGCGCCGGCATCCTCCACATCGAGGCCCCGCCGGAGCACCTCGTCGTCTCCGGTGGTCTCTTCCACGGTTTCCAGCTCTGGGTCAACCTGCCGCGCGCCGACAAGCTGAAGCCGCCGGCCTACCAGGACCTGCGCTCCAGCGAGGTCGGCCTGCTCACCTCCGCCGACGGTGGCTCGCTGCTGCGGGTCATCGCCGGCGAGGTCGGCGGCGTCGCCGGCCCCGGCTCGACGCACACCCCGATGGCCATGGTCCACGCGACCATCGCCCCCGGTGGCTCCCTCGAGCTGCCCTGGCGCGCCGACTTCAACGCCCTCGTCTACGCCATGAGCGGCGACGGCTTCGTCGGTCCTGACCAGTCGCCGTTCGGCACCGGCCAGCTCGCGGTGCTCGGCCCCGGCGACGCCCTGCGGCTCTCCTCGGCGCAGACCCAGCAGGCCCGGTATGCCGCCGGCCTCGACGTCGTGATCCTCGGCGGTCGCCCGATCCGGGAGCCCGTGGCCTGGGCCGGTCCGTTCGTCATGAACACCAGGGCGGAGGTCGTGCAGGCGTTCGAGGACTACCAGGCGGGGCGGCTCGGCCAGCCCGGCCACGCCATCCCGCACGGCACCCAGGGCGGCACGCTCGACGCCTGAGCCGGCACCGGTTGCTCCTGGTCTACGGCGTGGTGTGCGCCAGCACCCGGTCGAGATAACCGGCCACCAGCGCGGCGGTCTCCTCGGGGCGCTCCAGCGACGGCAGGTGGCCGGCCCAGTCGAGGACCACGGCCTCGGCCCGGGGCAGGTGCTCCGCCAGGTGCCGGGCCGTCTGCCGGAACCAGAGCAGGTCGCGATCACCGCTGACGACCAGGGTCGGCATGTCCAGGGCCGCCAGGTCGACCTCGCGCCGCTGAGGCTCGACCGGCGGTGACAGCACCTCGGCCGCCGCGTCGAGCTCGAACGCCCGGGCCTGCATCACCCTGACGAGCTCGCGCGCGCCCTCGTCCGCCGACGGCCCCAGCCAGGTGCGGACGTTGAGCTCGACCGCGCCGTCCCGGTCGCCGGCCTCCAGCAGCCGGTCCTCCTCCTCGCCGAAGGCCGCGACGTCGTCGGTGGGCGGGAGCAGGGGAGCAGCCGCACACAGCAGCGCCAGTGCGGTGACCCGGTCCGGCGCCGCCGATGCCGTCTCCAGCGCCACTCGCCCACCGAACGACGAGCCGACCAGCGCTGCCCTCTCGACGCCGTGGTGGTCGAGGAGGGCGAGCACGTCGTCGGCGTGGCTGAACGGCCCGGGCTGGTGGGGCCGCCCACCGAACCCGCGCAGGTCCGGCGCCCACACGGCATACCGGCTCTCCAGCGCTCGGCGCTGGACCTCCCACATCCGGCTGTCCGCCACCCCAGAGTGCAGCAGCACCACCGCGGGGCGTTCGTCGTTGTGCGTTCCAGCATCCGGGACCATGGTCCTGAACCTAGCGACGCGCCGCGCGACCGTCGTCACAGTTATGACCCCCGGGCCGCGGCTACCCCCTAGGTTGCTGTCCGCAGGACTTTTCGCTTCGCGACGTCTCGTGACGGGAGCAACCGTGCGGATAGGTGTGCCACAGGAGTCCAAGCCCGGGGAGACCCGGGTCGCTGCCACGCCCAAGACCGTGGGCCAGCTCATCGGGCTCGGCTACGAGGTGTTGGTCGAGTCGGGTGCCGGCATGCGGGCCAGCTTCAGCGACGCGGCCTTCGAGGAGGCCGGTGCGTCGGTGGGCGCCTCCGCTGACGTCTGGGACAGCGACGTCGTCCTCAAGGTCAACGCCCCCACCGACGAGGAGGTCTCGCGGCTGCGGCCGGGCACCGTCCTCGCCAGCCTGCTCGCACCGGCGCTCAACCCCGAGCTCGTCGAGCGGCTGGCCGGGCAGGGCGTCACGGCCCTGGCCATGGACGCCGTGCCCCGCATCTCCCGCGCGCAGGCGCTCGACGTGCTCAGCTCGATGGCCAACATCGGCGGCTACCGCGCGGTGGTCGAGGCGGCCCACGAGTTCGGCAGCCTCTTCACGGGCCAGGTGACCGCCGCCGGCAAGGTCCCGCCCGCCAAGGTGCTCGTCATCGGCGCCGGCGTCGCCGGGCTCGCCGCGATCGGCACCGCCAACAGCCTCGGCGCCATCGTGCGTGCCTTCGACGCCCGCCCGGAGGTGGCCGAGCAGGTCGAGTCGATGGGGGCCGAGTTCCTGCGCATCGAGGGCCTCGAGCAGGAGGGCCCGAGCGCCACCGGCTACGCCAAGGAGATGGGCGAGGACTTCAACCGCCGGGCGGCCGAGCTCTACGCCGAGCAGGCCAAGGACGTCGACATCATCATCACGACCGCCCTCATCCCGGGGAAGCCGGCGCCGCGGCTCATCACCGGCGAGATGGTCGCCTCGATGAAGCCGGGGTCGGTCGTCGTCGACATGGCCGCGGCCAACGGCGGCAACGTCGAGGGCACCGTCGCCGACCAGCTCGTCATCACCGACAACCAGGTCCGGATCATCGGCTACACCGACCTGCCCGGACGACTGCCCACCCAGGCCTCGCAGCTCTACGGCACCAACCTGGTCAACCTGCTGAAGCTGCTCACCCCCGCCAAGGACGGCAAGGCGGTCATCGACTTCGACGACGTGGTCCAGCGGGGCATGACCGTATGCCGTGACGGCCAGTCGACGTGGCCCCCACCGCCGGTGGCGGTCAGCGCCGCCCCCGTGGCCGCAGCGCCCGCCGCCGAGAGGCCGGCACCACCGCCGCCCAAGGTCCGCGACCCCCGGCGGAAGTACGCGCTCATGGGTCTGGCCGCCGTGCTGTTCGGGCTGGTCGCGGCATACTCGCCGGCGGCGTTCCTCGGCCACTTCACGGTGTTCGCGCTCGCGGTGATCGTCGGCTTCTACGTCATCAGCAACGTCGCCCACGCGCTGCACACGCCGCTGATGTCGGAGACCAACGCGATCAGCGGCATCATCCTCGTCGGTGCCCTGCTGCAGATCGGCAGCGAGGACCCGGTGGTGCGCACGCTGGCGTTCGTCGCCACCGTCATCGCCAGCGTCAACATCTTCGGTGGGTTCGCGGTGACCAACCGCATGCTCCAGATGTTCCGGAAGGACTGAGGCAGGGGTGACTGGAACTGTGACCGCGAACCTGGTGCAGGCGGCATACATCGTCTCCGCCGTCCTCTTCGTGCTCTCCCTCGCCGGGCTCAGCAAGCACGAGAAGGCCAAGGAGGGCAACGCGTTCGGCGTCGCCGGCATGGTGATCGCCCTCGTGGCCACCATCTGGCTGGCCGTCGACCAGGCCGAGAACGGTCCGCTGACGCTGATGCTCATCGCGGTGGCCATGGCCATCGGCGCCGCGATCGGGCTGTGGCGGGCCCGGGTCGTCGAGATGACGCAGATGCCGGAGCTGGTGGCGATCCTGCACAGCTTCGTCGGCGCGGCGGCCGTGCTCGTCGGCTACAACTCCTGGCTCAGCGAGGAGGGGCTCGAGGGCTCTCTCCTGACGATCCACAACGTCGAGGTCTTCCTCGGCGTCTTCATCGGCGCGGTCACCTTCACCGGCTCGGTCGTCGCCTTCCTCAAGCTGAGCGCGCGCATCAAGTCCTCGCCGCTGATGCTGCCGGCGCGGCACTGGCTCAACCTGGCGGCCGTCGTCGTCTCGGCCGGCCTGCTGGCGTGGTTCGTGGCGTCGCACTCGATCGTGCCGCTGGCGGTCATGACCGTGATCGCGCTCGCGTTCGGGTGGCACCTGGTCGCCTCCATCGGCGGCGGCGACATGCCCGTCGTGGTGTCGATGCTCAACAGCTACTCCGGGTGGGCGGCAGCCGCGGCCGGCTTCATGCTCGGCAACGACCTGCTCATCGTCACCGGTGCCCTCGTCGGCTCCTCGGGTGCGATCCTCAGCTGGATCATGTGCCGGGCGATGAACCGCTCCTTCATCTCCGTCATCGCCGGCGGCTTCGGCCAGGAGGTCTCGGTCGGCGAGGACAAGGACTACGGCGAGCACCGCGAGATGCAGGCCGACGAGGTCGCCGAGATGCTCCGCGACGCGCACTCGGTGGTCATCACCCCCGGCTACGGGATGGCTGTGGCCCAGGCGCAGTACCCCGTGGCCGAGCTGACCTCGCAGCTGCGCAAGAAGGGCGTCAACGTCCGGTTCGGCATCCACCCGGTCGCCGGCCGGCTGCCGGGACACATGAACGTGCTGCTCGCCGAGGCCAAGGTGCCCTACGACATCGTCCTGGAGATGGACGAGATCAACGACGACCTGTCCGACACCGACGTCGTGCTCGTCATCGGCGCCAACGACACGGTCAACCCCGCCGCCGAGGAGGACCCGACCAGCCCGATCGCGGGGATGCCGGTGCTCGAGGTGTGGAAGGCGCGCAACGTCGTCGTGTTCAAGCGCTCGATGGCGACCGGCTACGCAGGCGTGCAGAACCCACTGTTCTTCAAGGAGAACGCCGCGATGCTGTTCGGTGACGCCAAGGACCGGGTCGAGGACATCATCAAGGCCCTCTAGCTCCCGGCAAACGGGGTCAGGGGAGGGGGTGGCCGGCGTCGGCGACGACGTCGAACTCGTTGCCCTCGGGGTCGGCCATCACCTGCCACCAGATGCCGAGCTCGTCATAGAGCTCGAGCACCGGGTGCCCGACCCGCCGCCCACCCCGTGACTCGAGCTCGTCGACGAGCGACTCCACGCCCCGCTCGAGCGGCGGGTGGATGTCGAGGTGGCTGCGGTTCTTGCCGACCTTCGGCTCGGCCACCTGCTGCAGGATGAACACCGGCCCGGGCGGCTCGCCCTCGCGCGGCACCAGCACCTCGAAGTCCTCGAGGGACCCGGCCGGCTCGTAGCCGAGGGCCGCGCACCAGAACGGCACCAGCGCCTTCGGGTCGAGGCAGTCGAGGACGACGGAGACTCTCATGGCCCCACGGTGGCAGAGGGGCATGGCCCGGCGCAGCCGATCATGGGGCAACAGCAAGGCGGGGTATGCCGGGTGGTGACCACCCGGCATACCCCGCCTCTGCTTTGGTCCCCGGCTTCAGCTGCCCCAGGGTCAGCTCGCGGACTCGATGCGCTCCTTCACCTTGGGGATGAAGGACGCCATCATCCGAGCGCGAACCAGGTCCATCAGGTAACCCAGCGGAGCCAGCCGCCAGATCGACTCGGTTGTGGTGCTCCATGGTCACCTTGGTGCCCTTGCCCTTCGGGCTCGAAGTCGAAGTCCCACGTGCCCACGAGGGCGCTCGAGGACTTGTCGGTGATGTGCTTGTTGGGCACGACGTCGGTGTAGACGTCGAAGCCCTCCATCGGGATGCCGGCGAGCTTGGTGCGCCAGCTGTAGAAGGTGCCCGTGCCCTGCCTGGTCTCCTTCACGTCGAAGTACTCGGTGTCCACGAGGGTGATGTCAGCAAGAGCCATGGGGTCCTTGAAGAACGGGAAGACCTTCTCGACCGGAGCCTCGATGTGCATGGTCATGGTTGTCATGGTGCTCATCTCCTTGCGCACTCGACGTCGCCGAGCGGCCGTGGCGGCCAACCCGGCCCGCCCTGCACCACTTTGAGGCTAGGTCTCACGACCTGTGCGGGACAGAGGCCAAGGGCCCACGTCCGCGTGCCTCCTCAGGTGCTGGTCATGCTCGGCACCTCGCCCTCCTTCGCCCGGCCGTGGAGACGGCTGTTGCGGTAGGAGTAGGCGAAGTAGATGACGATGCCGAGCGCCATCCAGACGACGAAGCGCAGCCAGGTCTCCACGCTGAGGTTGAGCATCAGGTAGAAGCAGATCAGCGCCGACAGGATCGGCAGGAACGGCACCAGCGGCACCCGGAACGCCCGCTTGAGGTCGGGGCGGCGCCGGCGCAGGACGATGACGGCGATCGAGACGAGCGTGAAGGCGGCCAGCGTGCCGATGTTGACCATCTCCTCGAGCTTGCCGATCGGCGTCAGCGAGGCGACGAGGGCGATGACGGTGCCGAGGGTGATGGTGATGCGCAGCGGGGTGCCCGTCCTGGGGTGGGTGCGGCCGATCTTGGGCGGCAGCAGCCAGTCGCGGCTCATCGCGAAGACCACGCGCGTGGCGCCGATGAGCAGCGTCATGATCACCGTCGTCAGGCCGGCGACGGCGCCGGCCGCGATGAGCGTGGCGTAGCCGCCCTTGCCCACCGACTCGAACGCCGACGCCAGTGCCGCCTTCGGGTCGATCTGGTCGTAGGGAACCATGCCGGTGATCACGGCCGCGACGCCCATGTAGAGCGCGGTGCAGATGACGAGCGAGGCGATGATGCCGATGGGCAGGTCGCGCTGCGGGTTCTTGGCCTCCTCGGCGGTGGTCGCCACCACGTCGAAGCCGATGTAGGCGAAGAAGACGATGGACGCGCCCGTGACGATGCCCAGCACGCCGAAGGTCGACGGCTCGATGCCGAAGAGCACCTGGATCAGCGGGGCAGTGAGCCCGGTCGACGCCTCGGTCGCCTGCGACGGGGGGATGAACGGGCTGTAGTTGGCCGAGTTGACGTAACCGATGCCGGCGATGATCACGAACAGGACGATGAAGACCTTGATGCCGACGAGCACGAGGTTGACCCGCATCGACTCCTTGATGCCGAGCGAGACGAGGGCGGTGATGGCCGCGACGAGCAGGAACGCGAGGAGGTCGAAGTGCGAGCCCGACGCGAGGTTGTCGGGCCAGTCGAAGCCGAGCTGGCCGAGGAAGAGGTCGGCGTACTGCGACCAGCCCTGGGCCACCACGCTCGCGCCGAGCATGAGCTCGAGCAGGAGGTCCCAGCCGATGATCCAGGCGACGAGCTCGCCGAGGGAGGCGTAGGAGAACGTGTAGGCCGAGCCGGACACCGGCACGGTCGAGGCGAACTCCGCGTAGCAGAGCGCGGCCAGCGCGCAGCAGACGGCGCCGACGACGAACGAGATGATGATCGACGGCCCGGCGTACTTCTGGGCCGCCATGCCGGTGACCGTGAAGATGCCGGCGCCGATGACGACGCCGACGCCGAAGACCGTGAGGTCCAGTGCGGAGAGCCGTTTCTTGAGCTGGTACTCCGGCTCGTCGGTCTCCCTGATCGACTGCTCGACGGGCTTCGTGCGCATCAGGCTCACGGCGGGCCACCTCCCGGGGAATAGGTGAAGTCGCCCCCCGGGGGCGACCCGGACGCGCCAACGCTAGCGCTGATGACCGGGAACCGCCCACCTCGCGCCCAGCCTGTGGTCACCACCCTCGGTGTCGGTCCCCCGGAGGGCGGTAGGCGATCGGGCCCGTGTCGGCGTCGCGGTCGACGCCGCCGTCCCGGGTGGTCCCGCGGGGGTCGGGGCTGCGGTGGTCGGGGCTGCGGTAGAGCGACGCGGAGTCGCTGCCGCGCGGTGCCTCGACGGGGATGGCGGTGGCGTGGCGCGAGTCGTCCCACCCGGCATACGGGTCGGGGAGAAGTGCTCCGGGCGCGGGGTGCTCGTGGTCGAGGCGCACGGGACCGGCCGAGGCGAAGCGGCGGTCGGTGAGCCGGAAGATCTCGGCGCAGATGGCGCGGTAGTTGGCGTCGGGCTGCGGGACCCAGTGCACCTCGCGCAGCGCCTGGTCGTGGCCGGCGCTCTCCATGACGAACCGGCCGTAGCCGAGGAGCCGGCCGGGGACCGAGCGCGTGTAGGACATGTCCGTGACCTTGGACAACGGCATCATCGACACCTTGCGGGTGATGAACCCGTAGAACAGCAGCAGTCGCCGGTCGGTGGCGACGAACCAGTCATGGCGCCACTCGGCGACCCGGTATGCCGCGCGGCCGGCGACGGCGAACCAGGCCCACCACAGCACGGTGCTCACCAGGCCGAAGCGGGCCGGGATGGTGGCGTCGACCCACAGGACGAGGGCGCCGGCGGCCAGGGTGCTGCCCACGGGCTCGGCCACCTTGCCCCAGTGCTGGTGCACGGCCGTGACGAGCCGCTCGCCGTCGAGCAGGTAGCGGTCGAGCTCGGGGTGCGGGCTCATCGGCGTGCGGGGCACCGGGGACCGCCTAGCTCAGCAGGGCGTTGAAGAACGTGCCGATGCTCTTGACGCCGTCGACGCAGATCTCGCCGGCGGTCTTGACGATGTCGGCGGCGCGGTCGGGGGAGGTGAAGATCGCGTAGGCGCCGAACGCGACGAGGACCCAGAGCAGGACCTTCTTCACGCGCTGCATGTCATCTCCTTGGGTTGCCCTCCCGCGGTGGGGGAGGCCGCGGGCATGAGCGTCCATCCTGCCGCCCGCGGTCTCGTCGGGGCGTGAGGCGCGCCGGACCAGGAGCCTGTTCGTCAAGCCATATGCCTTGACATTCATATAGAAGCCCGCGAGCATGCCGACCCATGGACGGGTTCGCGCTCCTCGCCGATCCGACCAGGCGCCGCATCCTCGACCTGCTCCGCGGGCAGGAGGCAGACGTCGGCACCCTGGTCGCGGCCCTGGGGCTGCCCCAGCCGCTGGTCTCCAAGCACCTGCGGGTGCTGCGGGAGGCGGGCGTGGTGCGGGTGTCGGTCGACGGGCCGCGTCGGGTCTACCGGCTCGGGTCAGACCCGCTGCGCGAGGTGCTGGCCTGGCTCGAGCCGTACCGCCGGTCTCAGACCAGGCCGTAGAGGCGGTCGCCGGCGTCGCCGAGGCCCGGGACGATGTAGCCGTGCTCGTTGAGGCGCTCGTCGACGGCCCCGGTGACGAGCTGCACCGGCACGTTGAGGTCGGCGATCTCCTCCTCGAGGTGCTTGATGCCCTCGGGCGCCGCGAGCAGCGTGACCGCGGTGATGTCGTCGGCGCCGCGCTCGACGAGGTAGCGGATCGTCATGGCGAGCGTGCCACCCGTGGCGAGCATCGGGTCGAGCACGTAGCACTGACGGCCCTTGAGGTCGTCGGGCAGGCGGTTGGCGTAGGTGATGGCCTCGAGGGTCTCCTCGTTGCGCTGCATGCCGAGGAAGCCGACCTCGGCGCTCGGCAGGAGCCGCACCATGCCCTCGAGCATGCCCAGCCCGGCGCGCAGGATCGGCACGACCAGCGGCTTGGGGGTGCTCAGCTTGATGCCGGTGGTGGGGGCCACCGGGGTCTCGATCTCGAACGGCTCGGTGCGCACCTCACGGGTGGCCTCGTAGGCCAGCAGGGTCACCAGCTCCTCGGCCAGGCGGCGGAAGGTCGGGGAGTCCGTCCGCTTGTCGCGCAGGTAGGTCAGCTTGTGGGCGATGAGCGGGTGGTCGGCAACGTGGACGCGCATAGGCGAAACTTAGCGCGTGAACCCTGTGCTCCGTCCCGCGGTCGACCCGCGGTATGCCGCGTGGATGGGCCGTGCGCTGGAGCTCGCCACCGGGGCGGCCGCCTCCGGTGACGTCCCGGTGGGCGCCCTCGTGGTGTCCCCCGACGGGAGGGTCATCGGGGAGGGCTGCAACCTCCGCGAGCTGGACGGGGACCCGACCGCCCACGCCGAGGTGGTCGCCCTGCGCGCCGCCGCACGGCATACCGGCGAGTGGCGCCTCGAGGACTGCACGCTGGTGGTGACCCTCGAACCGTGCCCCATGTGCGCCGGGGCGCTGCTCCTGTCGCGGATCTCGACCCTCGTGCTGGGCGCCTGGGACCCCAAGATGGGCGCCTGCGGCTCGGTGTGGGACATCGTCCGCGACCGGCGGGCCACCCACCGGGTGGAGGTCATCGGTGGGGTGCGGGAGGCGGAGTGCTCGCAGGTGCTGCTCGACTTCTTCGCGGCGCACCGGTGACCGTCCTGCTGTCGACGAGGGCGCGGATTCGCACAGCCCGTGGTCAGGAAACGCACAGGAAGCCGACGCATGGTGGAGGCGTGAACGCGGTCATCGACCACCTCCTGGGTTCGCCGGCCTGGCTGGTCTACCTCGTCGTCGGGCTGGTCGTCTTCGCCGAGGACGCCCTGTTCGTGGGCTTCGTGCTGCCCGGGGAGACCCTGGCCATCCTCGGTGGGGCGACCGCCAGCCTCGGGCACACCCACCTCAGCGCGGTGCTCGCCGTCGTCGTGCTCGCCGCAGTGGTCGGGGACAGCGTCGGCTACGAGGTGGGGCGGGTCGCCGGTCCGCGCCTGCTGACCCTGCCACTGCTCCGGCGGCACGAGTCGCGGCTGCAGGACGCGCAGGAGGCCATGCGGCGACGCGGGCGGACCGGCCGTGTTCCTCGGCCGGTGGACCGCCTTCTTCCGGGCCGTCACGCCGGCGCTGGCCGGCCTGTCGCGGATGCGGTACCGCACGTTCCTGCCGTGGAACGCCATCGGCGGACTGGCGTGGGGCGGGGCCGCAGTCACGGCTGGCTACCTCGCCGGCGTCTCGTACCACCGGGTGGAGAAGTGGCTCGGCGCCGGCGCGGCCGGCGTGGTGGTGGCCGTGGCAGCGGTGGCACTCGTGGTCTGGCAGGTGCGCAAGCGCCGGCACGGACGGGACGCCGGCAGCCCAGCCTGACTCTGACGTCGGCAGCCCGGCCCGAGTCTGGGGGCGTGCCACGGCCGTCTAGGACACCTCGGCCTCGGCCTCCGCGTCGGCGCCCTGCTGGGCGCGCTGCTCGGCCGGCTGCTGCACCTCCTGCGCGCTGACCGACGGCATGAGTGCTGCAGCCACGACGGTGAGGGCGGCGGCGACGAAGACGGCGAGGAAGACCGCGGCGCCGGAGTCGGTGGCGGTCGCCGGGTCGGTCTCGGGCTGGCCGGACGCGGCGATGACGGCGTTGGCCACCGCGCCGAAGACGGCCGCGCCGACCGCGCTGCCGATGGACCGGGCGAACATGTTGGTGCCGGTGGCCACCCCCCGCTCGTGCCACGCCACGCTCGCCTGGGCGGCGATGAGCGAGGGGGTCGCGACGAGACCCATGCCCATGCCGGTCACGAAACAGGTCACCGCGACGAGCGCGACCGACGGCGTCTGGGCGAACAGCGCGAGCGCGCCCGAGCCGACCAGGACCAGCGCCATCCCGACCAGCACGGTGGGGCGGAAGCCGTAGCGCAGGTAGAGCAGGCGCCCGGAGAAGGTCGCGGCCAGCGGCCAGCCGAGGGTCAGGGCGGCCAGTGCCAGCCCGCCGACGAGGGGGCTGACGCCGAGGGAGTTCTCGAGGTAGGTCGGGACGAACGACGTCAGGCCGATGAGGATGACGCCGATGCCCAGCGCGAGGAAGGTGGTGGTCGCCAGCAGCCGGCGGCTGAGCACCCACAGGGGGAGCACCGGCTCGGCGGCGCGGCGCTCGACCAGCACGAAGAGCGCCAGCAGCAGGCCGCCGACGCCGAAGACGGCAAGGCTGGTCGGCGAGCTCCACGCCCAGGCCTGGCCTCCCTCGAGCACGCCGAGGATGACCAGCGTCATGCCCACGGTCAGGAGCCCGGCGCCGGCGTAGTCGATCTGGTGCTTGCGGCGCTGCACGCTCTCGCGGAAGTTGCGCACGATCAGCGCGCCGGCGAGGAGGCAGAGCGGCACGTTGACGAAGAAGATCCAGCGCCAGATGCCGAGCTGCGAGAAGACGCCGCCGAGGGTGGGGCCGATGACCGACGACATCGCCCAGACGCTCGCGATGTAGCCCTGGGCCTTGGCGCGCTCGGCCACGGTGTAGATGTCACCGGCGATGGTGATGGCCATCGGCTGCACCGCACCGGCCCCGAGGCCCTGGACCGCCCGGAAGGCGATGAGGGCGGGCATGCTCCAGGCGAAGCCGCACAGCACCGAGCCGAGCAGGAACAGCCCGATGCCGAGCAGCATGACCGGCTTGCGCCCGAGGGTGTCCGCCAGCTTGGCGTAGACGGGCACCGAGACGGCCTGCGCCAGGAGGTAGACCGAGAACAGCCACGGGAACTGCGAGAACCCTCCGAGGTCGCGCACGATCGAGGGGACCGCGGTGGCCAGGATGGTCGCGTCGATGGCGATGAGGCCGGTCGAGACCATGAGGGCGAGCAGGATGGGTCCGCGCTCAGACCGCAGTCCGACGGCGTCTGCAGGAGCTGGGGTCACGTCAGGGGACAAGGCACCCGGCGCGCGATCCATTCCCCGGCGTCTGGCCCCGGTGTCCGGCTCGGTGCGGTCCCTGGTCTGCCGGCGGACGACAGACCACCACCCGCCCGCGGTATGCCGTGTGCTCACCGCCGGCTCGCTCGGCGCCGGTGGGGCGTCGGTGGGTAGTCCGCCGGTATCGCGCTCGGGCCCGATTTCTTCGGCGGTCCGCTGCTCTAGTACCCTGCTCGGCGGTGGCGTGTCCGAGCGGCCTAAGGAGCACGCCTCGAAAGCGTGTGAGGGGGCAACTCCTCCGTGGGTTCAAATCCCACCGCCACCGCCAGCCGAAGCAGAAGGACCGTCCCCCGTATCGAATCGGAGTGGGGCGGTCCTTCTGTGTTGTCGGCGGGCCTGCTCGTGCCGAACAGGTGCGAGATGATCGCCCGCATGGTCAACGGCAACACCGGGTCCAGCGACTCCGCCACGGTCTCGGGACGGCCCGCCCTTCCGCCGAAGGCTGCCCCGGGTGACAAGGTGGCAGTGTTGTCGCCGTCATTCGCAGCTCCGGGCGTCGCGCCCGAGGTCCACGAGCAGGCGATGGAACGGTTGGCGGAGCTCACCGGACTCGTCCCGGTCGAGTACCCGACGACCCGCCGTCTGGGGGCGTCGGCGCAGGACCGAGCGGCAGACCTGAACGCGGCCTTCGCCGACCCGGAGATCCGGGCGGTGCTGGCCACGATCGGCGGTGAGGACCAGATCACCGTCGTGCCGCACCTGGACCCCGAGGTCGTCCGAGCCGACCCCAAGCCGTTCCTCGGTTACAGCGACAACACCAACCTGCTGAGCTGGCTGTGGACCCACGGCGTCGCGGGGTTCTACGGCGGATCGACGCAGGTGCACCTCGGGCCCGGACCGGCGGTCGACGAGGTGCACGCCAGGTCGTTGCGGGCTGCCCTGCTGACCGGGGAACGGCTGGAGGTGACCGAACCGGGCGAGTCCGAGGACATCGGCCGGGACTGGAACGATCCAGCGGCGTTGTCCGAGTACGGCGAACGGGAACCCACCGAACCGTGGACCTGGGCCGGGCCGTCGAGGTCGGTGACCGGCCGCACGTGGGGTGGCTGCGCGGAGGTGGTGCAGTGGATCCTGACGGCGGGGCGCTTCCCGGCCGACCCTGCGGTGCTCGAGGGTGGTGTCCTGCTGCTGGAGACCTCCGAGGAGCTGATCCCGGCGCGCGAGTTCGGCTGGATCCTGCGGTCCCTGGGCGAGCGGGGGCTGCTGGGCGCCGTGGACGCGGTGCTGGTCGCCCGGCCTCCCACGTCGTCGTTCGAGGTGCAGCCGCCGGCGGAGCAGCGGGCGGCACGCCGTGCCGAGCAGCGGGACGTGGCGCTGGAGATGGTGCAGCAGTACAACCCCGATGCCGTCGTCGTGGTGGGGATTCCCTTCGGTCACACCCGACCGCAGTGGATCCTTCCCTACGGGGGCACTGTCACCGTCGACCGCACCGAACGGCGGGTCTGGGCCGACTACTCCTGAGCGTTGGGCCAGCGACACGTGCAGGCCGGTCAGTGCCCCGGGCCGGTGACGATCTTCCTGCGCTCGGACTCGTGGGCCCCGCCCTTTCGCGCGAGCGTCGCGCAGGCCTCCTCGATGTCGCGGGCGAGGGTGTCGACGTGCTCGCGGCTGAGGGTCTGCTTGACCAGGGCCCGCATGATCGTCACGTCCTGCGCGTTGGGAGGAAGCGAGTACGCCGGGACCATCCAGCCGCGTTCGGCGGACAGCTGCCAGGCGATGTCGAACTCGTCGTACCCCTGGGCGGCAGCGAGTCGGAACGCCACCAGCGGGAGCTGTTCCTCGTCTCGGCCGATGAGCTCGAAGCGGCCCATCGCCGCGAGCTTGTCGGCCAGCAGGTGGGCGTTCTCCTGCATGTTGCGCATGATGTAGGTGTAGCCGTCGCGCCCGTAGCGCACGAGGTTGTAGTACTGGGCCAGCACCATCGCGGAGCCGGTGGAGAAGTTCAGGGTGAAGGTGGCGTCGGTCTTGCCGAGGTAGTTCTCCTCGAAGACCAGATCGGGGGCGAGGTCCGACGTCTCCCGGAAGACCAGCCAGCCGATGCCGGGATAGACGAGTCCGAACTTGTGCCCCGAGACGTTGATGGACCGCACCTGCTCGAGACGGAAGTCCCAGGCGGAGTCGGGGTAGAGGAACGGCCAGACGAAGCCGCCGCTGGCGCCATCGACGTGCAGGGGGACGTCGAGGCCGCGCTCCTGCTTGATCTGCAGCAACAGGCTGTTGATCCCGGCGATGTCGTCCTTGTGCCCGGTGAAGGTGGTCCCGAGGACGGCCGCGACCCCGATGGTGTTCTCGTCGATGTGCGGCCTGACGTCCTCGGGGCCGATCGTGTACTTCCCCGGCTGGAGCGGCACGATGCGGGGCTCCACGTCGAAGTAGCGGCAGAACTTCTCCCACACGACGTGGACGTCCCCGCCGAAGACGAGGTTGGGGCTCGTCGTGGGCTCACCGGACGCCTCGCGGCGCTTGCGCCAGTTCCACTTCAAGGAGAGCGCCCCGAGCATGATCGCCTCGGAGGAGCCTTGGGTGCGCGCCCCGGTGGTCTCCCCGGGCGCATGGAAGAGGTGGGCGAGCATCCGTATGCAGCGCTGCTCGATCTCGGCCGTGCGCGGGTACTCGGCGTGGTCGATGAAGTTGCGGTGCAGGTTGTCAGCGATGACCCGCTGCGCTTCCGGCTCCATCCACGTGGTCACGAAGGTGGCGAGGTTGCGCGCCGGATCGCCTTCCAGGGCGAGGTCCTCGGCGACCAGCCGCATCGCGTCGACCGAGGTCATGCCCGTCTCCGGGAACTCGTGGCTCGGAACCTCCTCGGTGGCGAAGCTGTTGCCGAAAAGGGCCGCAGCAGCCTTCCGGTCCAGATGGGTGGTCATGCGCATCTCCTTCGGGTGGCGGGCTAGGGGCGTTCGGCGCTAGGGGTGTTCGGCGCTACGGGTGTTCGGGTCGAAGGGGTTGATGCGTCCGCACGATCGCCTGTCGCCAGGCCGGGAACATCAGCACGGCGCCGGTCAGGAAGCACACGGCCCCGAACAGGGTCCCCGCCACGGCCACCCGCGTGCTCACCAGCTCGTCCGTGCTGGGGATGACGTAGCTCGCCAGCGCCGAGGCCATGAACAGGATCGAACCCACCATGTTCAGCCACGCGATGCGCCACGGAAGGGAGCGCGTCTGAAGACTGAAGAAGCGCGCCGAGACGGCGAGGACCCCGAACGCACTCGCCACGAGGAACAGCGTCGAGCCGAAGAGGTCCGGGCGCCAGACATACCGGTTCTGCTCGGCCGCGCTCGCGTTGTGGGTGAGCGCCGCCAGCGTGCTGATGTTGAAGAACACCGTCCCGGGGAACTGGGTGGCCGCAGCGAGCCAGCCTCGGTCGTGTGGCAGCCAGTTCCAGAGCCGGACCGAGGCCCGCGTGCGCTGCTCGACCTCGTCGACGCCGGTCATGGCAGGGCTCTGGGCCTGCAGCAGCTGGGCGAATGATGCCGCCGTGAAGAAGATCGAACCCACGAAGTAGGTGATCCCGTCCACGGGTCCGCCGACCGCGTTCGCGTAGGCCGGCACCGACCCGAGGACGAAGCACGAGGATCCCACGACGAACAGCCATGCGATCGCCGCGTTGAGCAGCGCCGGCCGCATGGACATGCTGGCTCCTCTCGCCGGGCCCACAGGCACAGCGTCCGGTCAGTGGCCGACGAGCGGCTCACCCCGTGCGGGTGAAGTGGCCCCTGCTGGGGAGTGGCAATGGCCTCGGCCCCGAGGGTGCGGTGACGCAGCCGCGCCGGAGGGACGGGAGTCCACTCGGTGACCTAGGGCCCTAGTGGCCCCCTCGTCTGCCCACGACCGTGGACGGCATCGGGAGGAGGGCCCATGCCGCTGAACCGTGACGAGCGTCTGCAGGCGCTCTACCTCCAGATGTGCCGCATCCGCTGGACCGAGCAGGCGCTGGCCCTCCTGTGGCGACGAGGCCTGGTCTCCGGCGAGATGCACCTGGGCATCGGCGAGGAAGCCGTCGTCGCCGGCGTCGTGGGGAACCTGGACGACCGTGACGCCCTGGCCCTGGACTACCGGTCCACTCCTGCGCTCGTCGCCCGAGGAGTGGACCTCAGGTCGTTGCTGCTGGAGGTGGTGGGTTCGCCGAACGGCCTCTGCGGTGGGCGCGGCGGCCACATGCACCTGATGTCGCGCGAGCACCTGGCGGCGGCCTCGGGTGTCGTCGGCGCACCGGGCCCCCTGGCGTGCGGCTTCGGGTTCGCCGCCCGCTCGAAGGGCGAGGGTGGTGTCGCCGTGTCCTTCTTCGGTGACGGGGCGGTCAACGAGGGGATGCTGATGGAGTCCCTGAACCTCGCCGCCGCGTGGCGCCTGCCGGTCGTCTTCGTCTGCAAGGACAACCGGTGGGCCGTCACCACCAGGTCCAGTGCCCTCACCGGGGGCGGCCTGCGCCGCCGCCTCGGCGCCTTCGGTATGCCGTTGGAGCAGGTCGACGGTCGTGACGTCGAGTCGGTGGCGCGCGCCGCCTCACGCGCTGTCGCGCGAGGCCGCGAAGGGAGGGGACCGACGGTGCTGCTGGCCAGCTGCCCGCGACCGGAAGGACACTTCCTCGGCGACCCCCTGGTCCGGCTGACCTCCGCGGTCGGCGAGCTCGGAGCGCAGGTGCGGCCGCTGCTCGCCGAGCTGGTTGCCCAGCCCGGGGCGCCCCTGCCGCAGCGTCTCGCGGCGATCTCGGGCATCGGTGGCAAGGCCGCGGCCGTGGCCGTCGAGGGGCCGGCCCGAGCGAGCGACCCGGTGCGGCGTGCCGCGCGACGACTCCCCGCCGACACCGCACGCGAGCTGACGACGATGGCACGACATGAGGTCGAGGCAGCACTGAGCCACGTGCTCGCCGAGGGGGTGCCTCATGCCTGACACCTCGTTCTCCCAGGCGATCGACACCGCCCTCGCGGCGGCCATGGCCCGAGACGCGCGCGTCGTGGTGTTGGGCGAGGACGTGCGCCTGTTGCGGCGGGGCGCCTACGTCCGCTTCGGAGCGGACCGCGTGCTGGACGCCCCCATCAGCGAGTCCGCCCTCCTGGGCACGGCCCTCGGTGCCGCAATGGCGGGTCTGCGGCCTGTCGTCGAGCTCTACTTCGTGGACTTCGTCGGCGTGGCCCTCGACCAGCTGCTCAACCACGTGGCCAAGCTCGAGGCCTTCACCGGCGGCCGGTGGCACGCGCCCCTGGTGGTCCGGGCCGCCTGTGGTGGTGGGTACGGGGACGGCGGCCAGCACGAGCAGGCGTTGTGGGGCCTGCTTGCCGGCATCCCCGGGCTGTCGGTGGTGGTGCCCTCCACCCCGGCCGATGCCGCCGGCCTGTTCCTCGCCGCCGTCAACGACCCCGGGCCGGTCGTGTTCCTCGAGCACAAGCTGCTCTCCGAGCAGTGGCTCGACTACGTCGGCGGAACCAGCCGTGGCGGCGTGCGCTTCGACGTGCCCGCGGCGGGGGCGCGTGGCGAGGTTGAGGAGCCGCCGGTGCCCGTGCCGCTCGGGGTCGCAGCGCTGCGGCGCCAGGGCAGCGACCTCGCGCTGGTGTCCCTCGGGGTGGGGGTGCACCGCTGCCTCGAGGCGGCGGAGCTGCTCGAGGAGGAGGGCGTCTGGGCCGCCGTGCTCGACCTGCGCAGCGTGGCCCCCCTGGACGGCGAAGCGATCCTCGACCTCGCCCGCCGGACCGGGCGCGTCCTCGTCGTCGACGAGGACTACACCCGCGGTGGGCTGTCGGGGGAGGTGGCCGCCCTGCTCGGCGAGCACGGCGTGCCCTCGGCCTACGCCCGGGTCACCACCGAGGAGACGATCCCCTACGCGCGCGCACTGGAAGACGCCGTGCTGCCCAACGTCGACCGCATCATGGCTGCGGCACGAGGCCTCATGGGCGGCGTCGACCCGCGGCAAGGAGGCTGACGTGGACACGTTCGTCGGAGTGCTGCTGGTCGGCACGGCGGTCGTGACGGTGGCCTACTGGCTCGACTTCTTCCTCCGCGGCACGGTGCAGGCTGTGGAGGAGGAGTGGTACCTGCGCTTCGAGCGAGCCTTCCCCGCCGCCGACGGGTGGATGGCGGCGTGCTCACTGGTCGCGGCGGTCGGCCTCTTCACCGGGGCCGGCTACGCGACCGTCTTCGGACTCCTCGCCGCGGGCGCGCTGGTCTTCCTCGGGCTGATGGACCTGACGTTCAACCTGCAGAACGGGCTCTTCCGCCTGCTTCCGCAGTCGGGAGCGATGTGGGTGGAGGCGGTCATCGTCGGTTTCAGCCTGGTGCTCGGCGGCTTCCTTGCCGTCTACTTCGGCGCCCGCGTGGTGTGAGTGCCCCCGCCCGTGCGCCGGGCCGACCTCACCCGCGCGTCGAAGTAGGCGAACCACGCCTCCCGGGCCAGGCCGGTGGTGCGGGACACGACCTGGCCCTGCCAGTCGGGGGTGATGAGGAACCGGCCGCGCTCCATGCCCGCGACGATGCTGGCCGCCACCCGTTCGGGCCTGAACGGCTGGATGGCTCCCGAGATGGCGAAGGTCTCCGGCGGCTTGTACTGGTTCTCGTAGGCGAGCTGCGGAGTGTCGGTGTCTGGTGGGCAGACGCATCCGACGTGGATGCCCTGGGGGCCCAGCTCGACGCGGAGCACCTCCAGCAGGCCGCGCACCGCGAACTTGGGTGGGGAGTAGGCCGAGTAGCCGAACACCCCGATCAGCCCGGCCGTCGACGAGATCCCGACGACGCTGCCACGACCGCGCGCGACCATCGCGGGCACGACTGCCCGCACGGCATACAGGGTTCCGAAGTAGTCGATCTCCATGGTGCGCCGGAAGACGGCGTCGTCGAGCTGCTCGAAGTAGCCGGGGTGGGCGATGCCGGCGCACGTCAGCAGCACCTCGCACGGTCCCAGAGACCCGGTGGCTCGGGACACGGCGGACGCCACGGAGCCCGCGTCGGCCACGTCGGTCGCGATCGCGACATGCCGGACGCCGCTCTCCTCCAGCTCGGCCGCCGTCTCGGCGAGGTCGCCGTCGTCGAGGGCCAGCACCGAGACGGCGGCGCCGCGGCTGACGACGTTCCTCACGAAGGCGCGCCCGATACCGCTCGACCCGCCCGTGACGACGACGTGCGCGCCGCGCCAGCTCTCGACCCGCGGTGACCTGCTGCGCGGGAACAGGGCGACACGTCGAGTCCGGGTCACCTCTGCACGCTAGGGCGACCCCTGCAGACGGGCGCAGGGGCCAAGGTCCTGCCGACGAGTGGGCGTCTCAGCCAGCCGCCTCCATGTTCTTCGTGATCACGTCGATGGTCTGCTGCAGCAGATCGGTGGGGCTGAACTCCACCACCTCGGACCCTGCGTGGAGCACCGGCGTGTGGCCCGGTGGCACGAAGTACGCCTCACCGGCCTCGAACGTCTCGTCGCGGTCGCCGCGCTTGTAGGTGAGCTTGCCGCTGAGCACGTAGCCCCAGTGCGGCGACTGGCACTGGTTGTCGGGCAAGCCGGTGAAGAACGGTGCGAGGTCCGCGTCGGCGGTGTAGCGCTCGAAGGCGACGGTGTAGCCGCCCTCCATCTTCTCGACGTGACCCTCGTAGCCCTCTGCCTCGACGACCTCGGACGCGCTGGCTTTCGACGCCTTCGGCATGGCTCCTCCTTCGCTCGTGGGGAGCGCCAGCCGGCAAGGCGCCGCGGAGGCGCTCCTGCCATCGTGATCCCGAGGCAGGGGTGGTGGGCAATGGCCCACCCGGGGCACCCCCGCCCCGAATGTCCGATTCGTCCCGAACTTGCGCAACTTCTGAAGAGATTGCGTAACTTCTGCCCAGGTCTCCCGTTGAGGTGGTCACCGGACTTGACCAGTTCCTGACCCAGGGGAGACCAGACCATGACTCGCACGCACGCTTCGCACCGCTTCTCGGCCCGCTCCGGCGCCACCCTCCTGACGGGGACCCGTCCCCTCGGGCGCGCCGCGCTCAGCTGCGGCCTCGCCGGCGCCCTCACCCTGGGAGCGGCCGGGGCCGCCCTCGCCGGCGAGCGCCCGGGTGCCGCCGGCGCCGGCGGCCAGGGTCGTGCGGCCGCAGAGCAGCAGCACCCGGCCGCGGCGGATCGCGGTGGCAACGGCTCGACCGGCTCCAGCGGCGCCGCCCAGTCGGGTGCGAAGGCGTCGAGCCGGCCGGAGGAGAAGCCGGCTCGGCCGGCCTCACAGGACTCCGGGGCCCAGCGTCCTTCCGGGACCCAGCGTTCGACGACTGCGCCCAGCCCGGCTCAGCGGCAGCGCCCGGCAGGCGCGACCTCGACCGCTCCGCAGCGCAGCCACGACCCGGCCGGCAACAACGGCACCATCAAGGTCGACGGCGCCGCGTGGGATGCCCGCGTCGACAACGAGCCGCACACCTCCTGCGCCTTCCGCGTGACCTTCTTCGGCTTCGACGAGGGCCAGACCGCCGACATCACCGTGACCGGCGTCGCGCCCACCGGCGGTGGCGTGCTGCTGCACGAGACGGCCGTCCCCACCAGTGATGACGCGGCCGGTGGTGCCGCCCGCGACGCCGACGGCGCGACCCGCGTCTACACGGCGGACGACCTCGGCCTCGACGCGGTCACCCCGCACCCGCAGCAGGGCTACCACCTCAAGGTCGCGGTCGACTCGCTGGAGGCTCCCGGCGGCGCGAAGCAGAAGGTGCTCTGGCTCGAGCCCTGCGAGGAGCAGGCTCCCGTGACCCAGCCCGAGACCCAGCCCGAGACCCAGCCCGAGACCGGTGGGTTCCAGGAGGGTGCCGAGGGCCCGGCCGTCCCGGCGCCCGGCTCGCAGCCCCAGGGGCCCGCCGCCCCGCAGGTGCCGGGCTCCGCTGAGGCGGAGGCGCGCCCGGCTGCTCCGGCTGAAGCGGCCTACCGCGAGACGTCCGCACCGGCCGCGGACCGCGCGTCCTCGGTGGCGGCCCTGCGCGCGACCCAGCAGGCCAGCGCCCTGCCGACCCGCCTCGCCTTCACCGGTGCCGGCGGCCTGGCCCTGATGGCCCTGGTCGGTGCCGGTGCCGCCGCGGCCGGCACGGGACTCCAGGTGGCTCGTCGTCGCGCCAGCGGGCAGGCCGGCTGACCCGTCCACGAACGCGGGGGTGGCGCCGAGACGGCGCCACCCCCGTTGCGTGTCTCCCCGTTTCAGGAGCCAAGGAGGGTGTTGACCTGCTCCGGGTCGTAGACGTGCGAGACGACGAGCCGGACCAGGCCCACCGTGGCGGCTTCCTCGCCGAGGGCGCCGACGCTGACGGTGACCTCGTCGGCGATGCGCGCGATGGTGTGGCGCTTGACCTGCTGGGAGACCTGCTGGGCGACGAGTGGGTGGCGGCCGAGGACGCCTCCCAGGACCACCCGGCTGGGGTTGACGAACTGCACCGTGTTGCTGAGGGTCCTGCCGAGGAGGGCCGCTGCCTCGCGCACCGCGGCGGTGACCTCCCGGTCGCCCGCGTCGAGTCGGGCGACGATGTCGTCGAGGGTGCGGACCCCCGTGCTTCGAAGGTCCCGCAGGAGCGCTCGACCGGACACGTACGCAGCCAGGCAGCCACGGCGCCCGCACCGACAGCGCGGGCCGTTGCTGCTGATGCGGATGTGCCCGATGTCGCCGGCCGCGCCGGAGGAGCCTCGCAGCGCGTGGCCGTCCACCACCACGCCGGAGCCGATGCCGGAGGCGTACTTCACGCCGAGCAGGATGTCGGAGCCTTCCGAGTCCGTCCCGGGGGCGTACTCGCCGATGGTGATCGCTCGCGCGTCGTTCTCCACGAAGATCGGCGCATGCCACCTGCTGGTGAAGTGGTCGGCGAGGGGGAAGTCCTCCCACCCCGGCATCGTGGTGGTCGGCCATCGGGTACCCGTCCCCGTCTGCACGGGTACCGGCAGGCCCATGCCGATGCCCACCACGTCGCACCCCGGAAAACGTTGCAGCAGAGCGTCACTGCGCTTCCAACAGCTCTGGCACCAGCACCTCGGGCCGCTGGGTCACGTCGACGGGGAACACCTCGTGGGCCAAGGTCTCGGCGCCCAGTGAGCACACCGACAGGCGACAGTGGGTCTGGCCGATGTCGAGGATCAGCAGCACCCGGGTGCGGTCGTCGAAGCGCAGCACCTGGGCGGGTCGCCCGCCGGTCGAGGACAGCTGGCCGGCCTCGTAGACCAGGCCCGCGCGGGCCAGCTGGTCGAGTCGTTCCACCAGGGTCGTTCGCGACATCCCGGTGAGCTCGAGCAGCTGGGCCCTGGTGGTGCCGTCGAGCGCCCTGATCAGGCGCAGCAGGTGGCCGGGTGACGTGCCCACCGTGGTCGTCACGGACATGCGCAGCAGAACCTCCCCAATCGCTCAGACCTTGACAGTACCGACATCGGTGCCATTATGTTCAGCAATCGAACAAAAGTCTTCCAAGCTGGACGCAACCCCCCTAGAGCCCACAGTCGTAGGAGACCTCGCTATGTCGGATTCCCTTTTCGCGCAGCCATTTTCGCGGCGCACGGCCCTGCAGCTGGGACTGGGTGCGGCCGCTCTTCCCTTCCTCGCCTCGTGTGCCGGAGCCAGCACCTCGGGCGGAGGTGACTTCACCTTCCTGTCCACCCAGTTCACGCCGGTCGAGGAGAAGCAGCGCTTCGAGAAGATCCTCGCCGACCACGTGAAGGACGTGAAGGTCTCCTACAACTCCATGGCCGTCGGCGACTTCACCACGCAGGTGAAGACGCAGGTGTCCGCAGGCAAGGTCGGTCTCGGCATGGTCGGCGGCCTGCACGGTGACCTCGCCCCGCTCGCCGACAACCTGGAGGACGTCAGCGACCTGGCGGGAGAGATGTCCGGGGCCGGCATCCCCGACGAGCTCTGGGACCTCAGCAAGCTGGGAGGCGGCCAGAACAAGTACATCCCCTGGATGCAGGCGACCTACGTCATCGCCGCGAACAAGGCGGCCCTCGAGCACCTGCCCTCCGGGGCCGACGTCAACAGCCTGACGTACGACCAGTACCTCGACTGGGCCATCGCGGGCCGGAAGGCCACGGGCAAGCCGATCCTGGGTTTCCCCGCGGGCTCCAAGGGCCTGTACCACCGCTGGTTCCAGGGGTTCCTCCTCCCGAGCTTCACCGGCGGTCTCATCACGACCTTCACCTCCGCCGAGGCGGTCGACGCCTGGAAGTACATGGCCGAGCTCTGGAAGAACATGAACCCGGCCTCGACCAACTACGACAACCTGCAGGAGCCCATGGCGCGTGGCGAGGTGCTCGTCGGGTGGGACCACGTCGCCCGGCTCGTGGACGCCCCGAAGGACAAGCCCGACGACTGGGTCATGGCGCCGGCGCCGACCGGCCCCAAGGGCCTCGGGTACATGCTCGTGGTCGCCGGCTACGGCGTCCCCAAGGGCGCCGACAAGGAGAAGGCCGCCACCGTGATCAAGGCGCTGAGCAAGCCCGAGACCCAGATCGAGGTCCTGCGGCAGAACGCCTTCTTCCCCGTCGTCGAGGCCACGGTGCCCGACGACCTGCCGCCGGCGGTCAAGCTCGAGTCCACCGCCGTGAAGGCCACCCAGGAGTCCTCCAAGGCGATCATCTCCCTGCCGCCGGTGGGGCTCGGGGCCAAGGACGGCGAGGTCTCTCAGGTCTTCAAGGACTGCTTCACCCAGATCTGCAAGGAGGGCAAGGACCCCGCCAAGGTGCTCGCGGCCCAGGCCAAGACCCTCCAGAGCATCCTCGACGAGGCCAAGGTGCCCTGCTGGGCGCCGGACCCGGTGACGGCGGGCGAGACCTGCAAGGTGGGCTGAGGTGTCCGCCCCCGCAACCGGCGCGAGGCGCACGGGAAGGGTGCCCCCGGCATACCTGCTGATCGCACCCTCGGTCGTCTTCATGGCGCTGCTCTTCGGGTGGCCCATGATTGCCGGCATCCAGCAGGCGTTCGTCGGCCCCGACGGCCCCACCACCGCCTACGTGCAGCGGATGACGAACGACCCGGCGTTCTGGTCGGCGGTGCGCAACACCCTGCTGCTCATCGTCGTGCTGCTGCCGCTGCAGTTCCTCCTGGCGCTGGTCATGGCGTTCCTGCTGCAGGCCAGGCCCCGCGGGCACGCCTTCTACTTCTACCTGTGGGCGATCCCCCTCGCCGTGTCCGACCTCGCGGCCGGCCTGGTGTGGCTCTCCATCTTCACCGACCGCGGTTACCTGAACTCGCTGCTCGACATCCTCGGCCTGGGCACCGTCTCCTGGCTCTCGTACGAGAACTACGGGTCGATGTTCGTCGCCATCCTCGTGGCCGAGCTGTGGCGCGCGACGTCGCTGGTCCTGGTGATCGTGATCTCCGGCATGCAAGGGATCCCCAAGGACTACGACGAGGCCGCGAACGTGTTCGGCGCCTCCTACCTCCAACGCCTCCGGCACGTTTGGCTGCCGCTGCTCAAGCCCAGCCTGCAGGTGGCGCTCATCCTGCGGACCATCCTGGCGTTCCAGACCTTCGCCGTGGCCCAGGCCCTGACCGGTCAGGACTTCCCGGTGCTCGTGGGGGAGACGTACCGGTGGTACACCGCCCTGCAGAACCCCAACGTGGCCTCCGCGATCGCGATGGTCGTCATGGCCGTGTCCATGGTCACCGCCGTGATCTACCTCAAGACCTTGAAGGACAGCTCGGCCGGGGGGCGGTCGTGACCAGCACACCCGGCACCGCCCGCCCACGTCCGGCCACGGCCCCGCCGGAGGCCCGGCCGCGGCTCACGGTCGACACCGCACCGCTGCGCGCCCTGCGCCGGCGGAGGATCCTGGTCCAGGTCGCCTGCGTGGCCGTGACGGCCTTCATGGCCATACCCGTCTACCTCATCGCGTTGGCGGCGTTCTCCTCGCGGTCAGCCCTCAACGAGTTCCCGCTCAGCTTCCTGCCGACGTCCTTCTCCACCGAGACCATGAGCACGTTCCTCAGCTCGACCGGTGTGCTGGCGGGCCTCGTCAACTCGATCATGGTCGGCCTGATGACCCTGGTGGTGTCCTTCCTCATCGGTGTGCCGGCGGGGTACGCCATCGCCCGGTTCGCCTTCCGCGGCCGCGACAACTACCAGCTCTTCCTGCTGTTCACCCGGGCGCTGCCGATCGTCGTGCTGTCGGTGCCGCTGGCCCAGCTCTTCCTCAGCACGGGCGTCTACGACACACCGCTGGCCGTGACGCTGCTGCACAGCGCCCTGGCCCTCCCGACGACGATCCTGCTGACCTCGGCGGTGTTCCTCGCCGTCCCGGTCGACGCGGAGGAGGCGGCTCGGATCTTCGGCTGCACCCCGGTCGGAGCCTTCACCCGGGTGGTGCTGCCGCTGGCGCTGCCCGGCATCGCGGCCGCCTCGATCTTCACGTTCGTGATGAGCTGGAACGAGGTGCTCGGCGCGACCATCCTCACGCTGAACCAGCGCACGCTCCCGGCGCAGGTGCTGTCCTCCCTCGCCGACTCACCGTTGGCCTACCGCTTCGCCGGCGGCTTCTTCCTCATCATCCCGGCCATCGTCTTCATCGCTGTGATGCGCCGGTACCTGCTCAACATGTGGGGCACGACGATCCGATGACCACGCCGAATCCGCACCGGACGAAAGCGAGCCGCCGCCATGGCTGAGATCACCATCCAGAACCTCGCCAAGACCTACCCGGGGTCGACCGAACGAGCGACCAACGACGTGTCCCTGCACGTCGACGACGGCGAGTTCATGGTGCTGCTGGGACCCTCCGGCTGCGGCAAGACGACACTGCTGCGCATGGTCGCCGGCCTGGAGCTCCCCGACGAGGGGTCCATCCACATCGGTGGGCGCGACGTCACCTACCTGCCGCCGAACAAGCGGAACCTGTCGATGGTGTTCCAGTCGTATGCCGTGTTCCCCCACCGCCGGGTGCGCTCCAACATCGCCTTCGGGCTGGCGATGGCGAAGGTGCCCAAGGCCGAGATCGAGCGGAAGGTCGCGTGGGCGGCGGACCTCCTTCAGCTCGGCCCCTACCTCGACCGCTTCCCGGCCCAGCTCTCCGGCGGCCAGCGCCAGCGGGTCGCGGTCGCACGAGCCATCGTGATGGACGCCGACGTGCTGCTGATGGACGAGCCGCTGTCGAACCTCGACGCGCTGCTGCGGCTGGGCTTCCGCGCCGAGCTGAAGCGCATCGTCGAGCAGATCGGCACCACCACGCTGTACGTCACCCACGACCAGGTGGAGGCGCTCTCGCTCGGCGACCGGATCGCCGTGATGAGGACCGGGCAGATCGCCCAGCTCGGCCAGCCGATCGAGGTCTACGACCGCCCGGCCGACACCTTCGTCGGCGGGTTCATCGGGTCGCCTCCCATGAACTTCCTCGACGCGAGGGCCGACACCGGCGTCGACGGCGGCACCCTCACCGTGGGCGACGCCAAGGTGCCCGGCCCCGCGGGGCTGCCCGACGGCCCCGTGCGTCTCGGGATCCGCGCCGAGGCGATCTCCGTGGTGGACGCTCAGACCGAGGGCGCCGTGCCGGCGCGTGTCGACGTCGTCGAGCCACTCGGCGCAGCCACCCTGCTGACGGTCCACGTCGGTGAGCAGGAGCTGAAGGTGCAGGTGCCACCGGAGATGGAGGTCGCGCCCAGCCAGACGGTGCACCTCGCCTTCGCCCCTCGCGCGATGCGGCTGTACGACCCCGAGACCGGGATGGGGCTGGACCTGCGATGAGTGACCGGACCACGGACCACGACCACGGACCAGACCACGGGCCCGACCACGGACCTCCGCCTCGACGAGATCGACCGGGCCGCACGGCGGGTCCTGGCGCAGAACGACCTCGGGACGATGGTGGCGGCCGCGCCCAGGCTCTACCCCCACCAGTGGTCGTGGGACGCCGCCTTCATCTCGGTGGGCCTGGCCCGCGTCTCCGTCCCCCGGGCGCTGACCGAGCTGCGCAGCCTGCTGGCGGCCCAGTGGAGCACCGGGATGATCCCCCACATCGTGTTCTCGCCCGGGACGAGCTACTTCCCGGGACCGGACGTGTGGGGCACGGACCGGGCCGCTGCCAAGCCGGCGGGCGTGGAGACGAGCGGAATCTGCCAGCCGCCCGTCCACGCCATCGCGCTCGCCCGGATCCTGCAGATCGCCGCCGCGGAGGGTGGACCGGCGCACGAGGAGGCGAGGGCCTTCGCCACGGAGGCCCTGCCGAAGCTGGCGGCCTGGCACCGGTGGCTGGCCACGGCACGCGACCCCGACGGCCAGGGACTGGTGCAGATCCACCACGGCTGGGAGTCGGGGATGGACAACTCCCCACGGTGGGACGCCGCCTACGCCGCGATCACGGTCGCCCAGGAGCAGGAGCTGCGACGTCACGACACCGCGCTGGTCGCCGACGTCTCCGAACGGCCCTCGGACAGCGAGTACCAGCGCTACCTGCACCTGGTGGCTCAGATGCGCTCGGTCGACTACGACGACGACCGCATCGGCCAGGTCATCGACTTCCGCGTCGGAGACGTGTTCATGACCGCGATCCTCGCGGTCGCCGCAGAAGAGCTCACCACTGTCGGGCGAGACCTGGGACTCGGAGAGGAGGTTGCCGACCAGGAGGACATCGCAGCAAGGGCACGAGCAGCCGTGCTCGCCAGCGTCTCGCCCGACAGCGGTCTCTGCCGTGACTGGGACGCCCGCGCCGGATCGTGGACCGACGCGGAGTCGCTCGCCTCGTTCTCGGTGTTGCTGTGCGGCGGTGACGAGGCGGTCTACGCCCGCCAGCGGGAGACCATCACCGGCCCGCGCTGGGCGGGTCACCCCCGGCTGCGGTTCGCCCTGCCACCGACCCTCTCGCCCGACGACCCGGGGTTCCGTCCGCGCACCTACTGGCGGGGACCGATCTGGCCGGTCATGAACTGGCTGTTCTGGTGGGCCCTCGAGCGCCACGGCGACCAGGAGCTGGCGGACCGGTGGCGGTCAGCGGGCCTGGCGCAGCTCGGCGACCTGGCCTGCGGCGAGTACTACGAACCCTTCACAGGGGAGCCGCTCGGCAGCCACGACCAGTCGTGGAGTGCGGCGGCCGCCCTGGACTGGATCGCCACCAGCCGATGAGCCGCACCGACGGCACGCCGGTGGACGCGCCCGTCAACCTTCGAGACCACCCCGGCACCAGCGTGTCCCGTCCCCTGCGTATTGCCATCGCTGGTGCCGGGGCCCGGGGGATGGCCTACGCGCGACACCTGCAGGCCTGCGGCGGTCGGGCGGTCGTGGCTGCCGTGGCGGAGCCCCGGCCGGAGGTTCGTGCCGCGATCGCCGCCGAGCACGGCATCGTCGACTCCCAGCAGTTCGGGCGCTGGGAGGAGCTCGTCGCGGGGCCACGCACGTGCGACGCCGTCATCATCTCGGTGCAGGACCGCGATCACCTGGCGGCGGCGACCGCCTTCGCGAAGGCCGGCTACGACATCCTGCTCGAGAAGCCGATGGCGCCGACCGAGGCGGAGTGCTGGCAGATCGTCCAGGCCTGCGAGAGCGCCGGCGTCTTCCTGGGTGTCTGCCACGTGCTGCGCTACACGCCGTACACCCAGCTGATCCGACAGCACGTCCAGTCGGGCCTCATCGGCGACATCGTGAACGTGCAGCACCTCGAGCCGATCGGGTCCTGGCACTTCGCGCACTCCTACGTGCGAGGGAGCTGGCGCAGCGCGAAGGTCGCCGCACCGGTGCTGCTGACCAAGTGCTCCCACGACATCGACTGGCTCAGCTACATCATCGACCGCCCCGCGCGTCGAGTGGTCTCCTTCGGGTCGCTCAACCACTTCCGCCCCGACCAGGCGCCCGAGGGCGCGGCAGAGCGTTGCGTCGACTGTGCCGTGGAGTCGTCCTGCCCCTACTCCGCGGTGCGGATCTACCGCAGGGGACTCGACCCGGCAGCCCGTGAGAGCTACTTCACCGCGGTGGTCGCGCCGGAGCTGACCCCTGAGGCGCTCGAGCGGGCGCTGCGGGAGGGGCCCTACGGGAGATGTGTGTACGCCGGGGACAACGACGTCTGCGACCACCAGATCGTCGGCATCGACTACGAGGACGGGCTCACGGCCGGCTTCTCCCTGTCGGCCTTCACGCCGGTGGAGAACAGGCACACCCGCATCTTCGGGACGCGGGGGCAGATCACCACCGACGGCAACCATGTCTGGGTCCACGACTTCCTCACCCAGCAGACGACCGAGCACACGGTGAACGTGGCGGGGGCGTCGGCCGGTGAAGGGCACGCCGGTGGTGACGCCGCGATGATCGAGGCCTTCGTGCGTGCGCTCGCCGACGGCGACCCGTCGGCCTTCAGCTCCGACGGCAGGACCAGCCTGATGACCCACTCCATCGTCTTCGCGGCGGAGCGCTCACGCCTCAGTGGCGCCGTCGTCGACATCTGACGCCGTGGCCGAGCCGCCGGGCAGCATCGGTCGCGTCGTGGTGGCGCCGGACTCGTTCAAGGGTTCCGCCACCGCCGCCGAGGCGGCGGCAGCCGTCGCCCGCGGTGTGCGGAGCGTCCTCCCTGACGCCGAGGTCGTCGAGCACCCGATCGCCGACGGTGGGGAGGGCACCGTCGACGCGGTTCTGCGGACGGGATGGCGCCGCGTGGTGACGACGGTGTCCGGTCCCCTGGGCGCGCCGGTCCGTGCTTCCTACGCGGTGGCGGGCGGCCACGCCGTCGTCGAGCTGGCTGCTGCGGCCGGCCTCGGATGCCTGCCGGCCAGCGGGCCCACACCGCACTCGGCTCGCTCGGCCACCACGCGCGGGTTGGGCGAGCTGGTGCGCCATGCCCTCGACGGGGGCGCGACCCGGGTGACCCTCGCCCTCGGAGGAAGCTGCACCACCGACGGGGGTGCGGGACTGCTGGCCGGACTGGGCGCCCGCGTTCGCACCGCTGATGGCGCCGACGTCGCTGCCGGCGGCGCGGGCCTCCTCGACGCAGCCTCCCTCGACCTCGGCGGCCTCGACCCGCGCCTGCAGGACACCGACCTCGTGGTGGCCTGCGACGTGGACAACCCGCTCCTCGGCCCCGACGGGGCAGCCGCCGTCTACGCGCCGCAGAAGGGCGCCTCACCCGAGGACGTGGAGCTGCTCGACCGGGCGCTGGGGCGGTGGGCCGACGTCGTCTCGGCGGCGACCGGCACGGACCGGCGAACCCTCCCTGGCGCCGGTGCTGCCGGCGGCGCAGGGTTCGCGCTGGCGGCGGTGCTCGGTGCGCGGCTCCGAGCGGGCGCGCCGCTGCTGCTGGACGCCACCGGCTTCCGTCGTCACCTCGCCCCGGGGGTGCTGGTCGTGGTCGGCGAGGGCTCCCTCGACGAGCAGAGCCTGCGTGGCAAGGGCCCGCTGGCCGCGGCGCGCATCGCCACGGGCGCCTCCGCCAGGGTCGTGGCGGTCGCCGGGCGCTCCGCCATCAGCGATGAGCAGGCCACAGCCGCGGGCATCGAGGCGATCTGGGCTCTCCTGGACCTCGAGCCCGATCCCGACAGGTGCATCGCCGAGGCGCCGCGGCTGCTCGTGGAGGCCGGCCGCCGGGTGGCGCGCTGGTGGGAGGCTGCTGCCCAGGGGTGAGGTCGGCCCCTCGGGCCCGGGCTTGGTCTGCAGGCCCGCTCACTCCTCGCCGGCGTGCGGCACGGGTGGGTTCTCCGGCGTCAGCGTCACCGTGAACCGCCGCCCGTGCACCTCCTCCGGCTCGATCCGGACGACCCGCGGCTTGGGGCCGCGGTGCCAGGGGTGCAGCGGCAGGTCGAGGGCGTCGAGCGACTCGTGCAGCCGCGACACCTCGCGGGCCCGGCCCTTGATGACCACGCTCCAGGCGACGGTGCCCTTCTGGTCCATGCCGTCGACCTCGTAGGCGACGTCGTGCCCCACGGCCGCCGCCAGCTTCGTGCCCTCCGAGGTCCGGAAGACCAGCGTGCCCTGGTCGACGACGTGGTTGAGCGGGAAGATCTCGGGCTTGCCGTCGACGACCACGGCCAGCCGGCCCACCGGCATCGACCGCACGAGGGACCACGACTCCGACACGGTCAGGTGCTCCATCGGGGCAAGGGTCTCGTCCATGGCTACCTCCGGGGGCACAGCGATCAGGTGCTCTCACGAGAAGTGTGCGCACGGCATACCTGCTGTGGCAGGGGCCAAGGGCCCGTATGCCGCGGGCACGCCACCCCGCGCGCCGGCGGCGGCGAGCGGCGGGTCCTTGGTCCCGTCCGCTGGTGCCCTAGTCCCCTGAATGGGGATGCCCGCCAAGAGGAACCTGAGAGTGCAGAACTGGCAGTAACACCTAGGAGGGACAGGCCATGAGCACCAAGCACCGGAGCCAGTCAGGGACCCGACTACCGGACCCGAACTTCGTCCACCCCGAGGTCATCGCACCCGAGACCGCCTCCGGCAAGGCCCTGCGCTACGTGAACGCAGCCATCCGCCTGAGCATCGGCTGGGTGTTCCTCTGGGCGTTCATCGACAAGGTGTGGGGCCTCGGCTACGCCACGCCGAGCGAGCGCGCGTGGATCAACGGCGGCAGCCCCACCACGGGCTTCCTCAAGGGTGCCGAGGGCACCTTCAAGGGCTTCTACAACGGCATGGCCGGCCAGGCGTGGGCCGACTGGCTGTTCATGATCGGCCTCGCGGGCATCGGGCTGGCCCTGATCCTCGGCGTCGGCATGCGGATCGCGGCAGTGGCAGGGTCGCTGCTGCTGGTGCTCATGTGGGCCGCTGAGCTCCCGCTCGCCAACAACCCGTTCATGGACGACCACCTCGTCTACGCGATGGTCCTCGTGGCCCTGGCGCTCGCCGGCGCAGGCCGCACCCTCGGCCTCGGCGGCAGGTGGGAGCAGTTGTCCTTCGTGCAGAAGTACGGCTGGCTGAAGTAACAGCAGCCGTGGTCAACCAGGGGTGGTCGGGGTTCGCGCCCGACCACCCCGTCGCCCTGCGGAGGTGGACGAGATGAGCAGCAACTTCGCCGGTGTGGTCGTCGGCTTCGACGGCTCGGCACCCTCGACGGCAGCCCTGGACTGGGCGGCCGCGGAGGCGGTGCGGCGGGGTCTGCCGCTCAAGGTCGTCCTCGCCGTGGAGCTCGGTGCGGCACTCCCGATGCCGATGGACTCCGGTGCCCCCTGGGCCATGGCCAAGATCGAGGGTGCCGCCCGTGAGGTGCTCTCCGACGCGGTGGACCGGGCGCGCAAGACCGACCCCGGCCTCGTGGTCGAGTCCAGCCTCGTCATCGACACCGCGGCGGCCGCGCTCGTGGCCGCCTCCCGCAGCGCCTCCCTCGTCGTGGTGGGCAACCGCGGCCACGGTGACCTCGTCGGCACCCTGCTCGGCTCGGTCGCCTTCGGCGTCACCGCCCACTCGCAGTGCCCCGTCGCGGTGGTCCGCGGCGGCTCCACCCGCGTGCCCGGACCCGAGGCCCCGGTCGTGGTCGGGGTCGACGGCTCGCCTCCTTCCGACGCGGCCGTCGACGAGGCGTGTGACCTCGCCGAGCGCGCCGGCGCCCAGCTGAAGGTGGTCGCCGCCTACCAGGTGCCCGTCACGGGCTGGGTGGGCGTGAGCCCGTGGCTGGACGTCTACCCGGAGGAGGAGCTCGCCGACGCCGCCGAGGGCACCGCCAAGGCCGTGCTGGCGCAGGCGCGCGAACGGATCCGGCGCAACCACCCGCACCTCGACGTCGAGTTCAGCGCCGTGCGCGAGCGCCCCGCCGACGCCCTCGCGGAGCGGTCGCGGACCGCGGGCGTCGTGGTCGTCGGCTCACGCGGGCGCGGCGGCTTCCGCAGCCTGATCCTCGGCTCGGTCAGCCGCGGGCTGGTGCACGTCGCCGAGAGCCCGGTGCTCGTGGTGCACGCCCCCGACCAGGCCCTCGACGTGGAGGCCTGAGCCTCACATCAGGCCGAGGGCGCGTGCCTCCTCGCGCAGCTCGTCACGCACGTCAGGGTGGGCCGCGTGGTCGATGAGGTTCTTGGCCTGCGTGCGCTCGTCGAGCCCGGCGATGCGCGCCACGCCCTGCTCGGTCACCACCGCCGAGTGCTGGAACGAGGTGACGGGCTCGTCGACCAGGGGCACGATCGTGGAGCAGTCCGCCTTGGGGTGCCACGAGCGCAGCGCCATGAACGCCTGCCCGCCGGCCGACTGGAGCGCGCCGACGGTGAAGTCGGTCTGACCGCCGAAGCCCGAGTAGATCCGCGCCCGGATGCGCGAGGCGTTGGCCTGGCCGAACAGGTCGATCTGCAGCGCGGTGTTGACCGAGGTCATCATCCGCTGCTCCGCGATGCGGGCGGGGGAGTTGGTGACCTCGGTGCGGCGGAGCATGACGCGCTCGTTGCCGTCGAGCCACTCGTAGAGCTCCTCCGACCCGAACACGAACGACGTGTTGATCGGGGCGTCCGGGTCGAGGGCGCCCGCCCGCTCGAGCGCCAGGATGCCGTCGCTGAACATCTCGGTCCACACCCGCAGCCCGCGGCGGTCGATCAGACCCGCGACGGTGGCGTCGGGCACCGCGCCGATGCCCGCCTGGATGGTGGCACCGTCACCGATGGCGGCGGCCACCTGGGCGCCGATGTGGGCCGAGGTGTGGTCGGGCGGGGTCGGCGTGTGCACCGCCAGCTGCTGCTCGATCTCGACGCCGGCGTCGATCTGGTCGAGCGGGACGAGCGCGTCGCCGAACGTCCACGGCATCAGCGGGTTGAGCTGGGCGAGCACCAGGCCGCCGCGCGCGCGGACCGCCTCGATGGCGGCGGGCAGGACGTTGACCTCCGTGCCCAGCGACACCATCCCGTCGCGCGGCAGGGTCGTGTGGATGATGACGATGTCGGGCGGCAGCGTCGACGCGAACAGCCGCGGCGCCAGCGACAGCCGGCTCGGCACGTAGGCCAGCCGCGGGTGGCCCCGGAACCCGGGGCCGACGAACATCGTCTCGGGCACGACGCCGTCGTGGAGCGGCAGCCCGCGCTGCGCGTTCAACAGGTGGAGGCGGAAGGCCGGCAGCTCGGCGGCGATGGCCTCGAGCAGCGGCAGCGGCGTGGCGAAGTTGCCGCTGGTGACGACCCGGGGCTCCGTGCCGACGGCCTGCACCGCCTGGGCGAGCCGGACGGCCTCCTCGAGCTCGACGACCCTCATCGGGACACCTCGGCGGTGCGGGACACCCGGGCGGTGCGGGAGGCGGGGACGGCGGAAGGGGAGCGGGGGTGACCGCGGCGAGGGTCCGGCATACCCCGATCCTGCCAGCGCGGGAGCCGGAACGACCCGCGTTCCGTGCCGGTGTGCCCCGATTCGGGTCAAAGGTCCTGCGTCCGACTGGGCCCGGGCGGTCATTGACCGCCCACGACCGTCGCCGGAGAATTGAGGTGTTGGCCCGCCTCGGATCGACGGACCCCGTTGCACGAAAGGGGTTTTCCCGGTGAAAGAGAAGATCCACCCACAGGACTTCATCGTCCTCATCGCCGGCGCCTACGCGCTGCTGTCTCCCATCTGGACCACGACCGAGGACCGGGCGACGACGACCATGATCGTCCTCGGCGCCGTCACCGTGGTGCTGTCCGTCATCGAGCTGGTGCGGCCGGACATGCTCTCCGTCGAGGGGGTCACCGCCCTCATGGGCGTCCTGTTCATCATCTCGCCGTGGGTGATGGGCTTCGCCGACACCACCGCCATGGCCTGGACGGCCTGGGTGGTCGGTGCGGTCACGCTGGTGGTCGGCGCCCTGGACCTCCAGGTCACCAGGACGCACCAGCGGCACGTCACGACGACGCCGTAGCGCACGTCACGACGACGCCGTGGCGCTCGGAGCAGGCGGGCGGCCCCCGGCCGTCCGTCAGCTCAGGCTGAGCAGAGCCAGGGCGTAGGCGCACTCGGGGTCGGGGTGGGCGAAGTCGGCCACCCCGGCGCCGCCCCGCACCCGCACGACCCACTCCAGTCCCTCCGAGCCCGTCTCCTCCCGGCGCAGGTGCTCGAGGCGCTCCCCCAGCAGGTCGCGGAGCTGGTCCTCGCGGGGCAGCCACAGCGCGACATCCAGGGGTACGGAGTCGAGCGCCCACTCGGTGGTGCCGTTGAACCCGAGCACCGACTGGTCCTGGTAGTGGTGCAGCTCGATGGTCAGGTCGCTGATCCAGTAGAGGTCGCCGAGCAGCTCGGGCTCGTTGATGGTGAACCGGTCACCCGGCTCGGGCTGCCACATCACCCCCGCCGACGCCAGCCGGCGCGCGAGGTCCACCGAGATCATGGAGCCACGCTACGTCGGCCGGCGCCGGGGCGCGCTGCCGTCGTCAGAGGAGGTCGAACGCGCGCAGCTCCTCCTCGGTCATCAGGCGCGAGCGGATGAGGAACCGCACGCCCTCGGGCGCCTCCACGGAGAAGCCGCTGCCCCGGCCCCTGACGACGTCGACGGTCAGGTGGGTGTGCTTCCAGTACTCGTACTGGCTCGCCGACATCCAGAACGGGATGTCCGGGATCCCGTCGACGACGAGGTCGCCGAGGTGCACGTCGGAGTCGCCGGTGAGGAAGTCGCCGAGCGGGTAGCACATGGGCGAGCTGCCGTCGCAGCAGCCGCCGGACTGGTGGAACATCAGCCGACCGTGCCGGTCGGTGAGGCGGCGGAGCAGGTCCGCCGCCTCACCGGTCAGGTCGACCCGGGTATGCCGTGTGCGCGCCTCCGCGGTGTCGGCGGCGGACTCGGCCGCAGGCGTCGCCGTGGGTACCTCGGGTGATGTCATCGAGATCTCGCCGCCGGCCTAGAAGAAGCCGAGGGCGTCGGGCGAGTAGGACACCAGCAGGTTCTTGGTCTGCTGGTAGTGGTCGAGCATCATCTTGTGGTTCTCGCGGCCGATGCCCGACTGCTTGTAGCCACCGAACGCCGCGTGGGCGGGGTAGTGGTGGTAGCAGTTGGTCCAGACCCGGCCGGCCTTGATGCCGCGGCCCATCCGGTAGGCGCGGGCGCCGTCGCGGGTCCACAGGCCGGCGCCGAGGCCGTAGAGGGTGTCGTTGGCGATCTCGAGCGCGTTGGCCTCGTCGGTGAAGCTGGTCAGCGACACCACGGGGCCGAAGATCTCCTCCTGGAAGATCCGCATGGAGTTGTTGCCCTCGAACACGGTCGGGGCCACGTAGTAGCCCTCGGCGAGGTCGCCGTCGAGCACGTTGCGCTCGCCGCCGGTGAGCACCTTGGCGCCCTCCTGCCGGCCGATGTCGAGGTACGACAGGATCTTCTCGAGCTGGTCGTTGCTGGCCTGGGCGCCCATCGTGGTCTCGGTGTCGAGCGGGTTGCCCTGCTTGATCTTCTCCACCCGGGCGACCGCGTCACCGACGAAGTCGCCGTAGATCGACTCCTGCACGAGCGCGCGCGACGGACAGGTGCAGACCTCGCCCTGGTTGAGCGCGAACATCGTGAAGCCCTCGAGCGCCTTGTCGTAGAAGGCGTCCTTGCTCGCCGCCACGTCGTCGAAGAAGACGTTGGGGCTCTTGCCGCCGAGCTCGAGGGTGACCGGGATGATGTTCTGGCTGGCGTACTGCATGATCAGCCGGCCGGTGGTGGTCTCGCCGGTGAAGGCGATCTTGGCGATCCGGTTGCTCGACGCGAGCGGCTTGCCGGCCTCGACACCGAAGCCGTTGACGACGTTGAGGACACCCGCGGGCAGCAGGTCGGCGATGAGCTCGACCACCTTGAGGATCGACCAGGGCGTCTGCTCGGCCGGCTTCAGCACCACGGCGTTGCCGGCGGCGAGGGCGGGGGCGAGCTTCCAGACCGCCATGAGGATCGGGAAGTTCCAGGGGATGATCTGGCCGACCACGCCGAGCGGCTCGTGGAAGTGGTACGCGACGGTGTTCTCGTCGATCTCGCTGCTCGAGCCCTCCTGCCCGCGCAGCACGCCAGCGAAGTAGCGGAAGTGGTCGACCGCGAGCGGCAGGTCGGCGGCGAGCGTCTCGCGCACGGCCTTGCCGTTCTCCCACGTCTCGGCGACGGCGAGCATCTCGAGGTTCTCCTCGAGGCGGTCGGCGATCCGGTTGAGGACGAGCGAGCGGTCGGCGAGCGAGGTCCTGCCCCAGGCGGGGGCGGCGGCGTGCGCGGCGTCGAGCGCTGCCTCGATGTCCTCGGCGGTGCCGCGGCCGACCTCGCAGAACGGCTTGCCGTTGACGGGCGAGATGTTCTCGAAGTACTCGCCCTTCTTCGGCTCGACCCAGTTGCCGCCGATGAAGTGCCCGTAGCGGCTCTCGACCGAGACGAGCGATCCGGCGGTGCCGGGGGGTGCGTAGACCGTCATGGTGGTTCTCCCAACGTCATTGGTGGTGGGCCCCCTGTGGGCTTGCCGAGACGCTAGGCAGCGCAACGTTGCGACGACGTTGCAGACAGAGCCGGTATGCCGCGCGGAGGCTACGCACTTCTGGCCGCTCACGCGGCATACGGGCGGAAAAAGGCGCGAGTATGCCGCGTCGGTGGCCAGAAGTGGAGCCGGGAGGGTCAGCTCGCGCCGAGCTCGCGGTCGAGGCGCGCGATCTGGCCGGTGACGAGCGGCCGCAGGGGGGAGCGGGGGCCGAGCACGGCCAGCTGAGCGGTCCACATCTCGTAGTCGTCGGCGCCCCACGAGGAACGCGTCCACGTGGACATGAGGTCGGCCTCGCCGCTGGCGAGGACCGCCTGGCGGAGGGTGGCCTCGACGCTCTGGCGCAGGCGCACGACGCCGGGTGCTGCCGAGGCCGGCAGCAGCGGACCACGGTAGAGCCGCAGCGCCGAGCCGACCGCGCCCGCCGCGACCTGGGCCTCCACCGCGAGCCAGTCGGCGGTGACGTCGGCGGCCAGGCGGTAGGGGCGGGAGGCGAGCAGCTCGTCGCCGAGCAGGCTGCGCAGCCGGTTCATCTCGGCGCGCAGGGTCGAGCCGGTCACGTCCTCCTCGTAGAGCAGCACCGCCAGCTCGTCGCCCGACAGGCCGCGCGGCGCCGAGGCGAGCAGCATCAGGATCTCGCTGTGCCGGCGGCTCAGCCGCAGGGTCTGCCGGTGGCCACGACCGTCGTCGACGGTGAGCAGGGAGTCGGCCCGTCCCAGCGCCTCCATCGTCACCGACAGGCCGCGGGTGGGGGCGGCCGGTCGATCCTGCCCTCGGGCCAGCAGCTCGCGCGCCAGCTCGGCCTCGGCCATCCGGGCGGCGGCCCGCACCATGGCCATGGTCTGCGGCACGACGATGTCGTCGCCGCCGGTGATGTCGAGGACCCCGAGCAGCGACTGGGTCGTGGGGTCGTGGATCGGGGTCGCGGCACAGCTCCACCGCTGCACCGACCGGCGGAAGTGCTCGGCCCCGATGATGTTGGCCGGCTGGTCGAGGGCCAGGGCCATGCCGGGGGCGTTGGTGCCGGCCAGCCGCTCGTCCCAGTTGCTGCCCTCGACGAACCCGATCGACTCGGCCCGGCGCAGCACCGACGGCGTGCCGCACACCCACAGCAGCTGGCCCGCCGCGTCGGAGACCGCCATGACCGCGTCGCAGTCGCGGGCGGCCTGGCCGAGCACGTCGTCGAGCAGGGGAAAGACCTGCGCCAGCGGGTGCGCCTCCCGGTGGTCGCGCAGCGCGTCCTGGCCCAGGGTGATGGGCGCCTCCACCCGGTCGGCCTCCACCCCGGCCGCAGCCGAGCGCACCCAGGAGTCGGCGACCTGGGCGCGCACCGTGGCCATGGGGTCCATCGGGCCAGCATGCGTGGGCCGGGTCCGGCCGTCCAGAGCCGTCTCAGCGCCGGGCCGACGAGCGGTCTCGTGGGGCTGTTCAACGGCAGCGGTCGTCACTAGCGTTCGACCCGTCGCACGGGCGACGCCACCACGTCAGGGAGGTCCGATGGATCCGCGCAGCACCGCCGTAGTCCTCATCGAGTTCCAGAACGACTTCACCAGCGAGGGTGGCGCCCTCCACGGCGCCGTCGCCGGCTCGATGTCCGCCACCAACATGATGGAGAACGCCAAGGAGGTCGTGGCCGCGGCCCGCGAGGCCGGCGCCACGATCATCCACGCCCCGATCTCGTTCGTGAACGGCTACAAGGAGATCACCGGCAGCCCCTACGGCATCCTCAAGGGCGTCGTCGACTCCAACGCCTTCGTCAAGGGGGAGTGGGGCGCCGAGATCGTCGACGACCTCAAGCCCGAGCCGGAGGACATCGTGGTCGAGGGCAAGCGCGGGCTCGACACCTTCGCCAGCACCAACCTCGACTTCATCCTGCGCAGCAAGGGCATCCAGACGGTGGCCCTCGGTGGTTTCCTCACGAACTGCTGCGTCGAGTCGACGATGCGCTCGGCCTACGAGCGCGGCTACGAGGTCGTCACCCTCAGCGACTGCGTGGCGGCCACCAGCGACGAGGAGCACGCCAACGCGATCCAGTACGACTACCCGATGTTCTCCAAGCCGATGACCGGCCGTGAGTTCATCGCCCAGGTCTCCGGCGGTGCCGAGGGCGCCGACACGTCGCGCGGCTACTGAGCCAGGGGCGCGGCAGCGTCTCGGAGCAGCCGTCGCCGGCTGGGGCGGGGTCAGCCCCGCTCCAGCCAGCCCGTCTCCTCCGTGACGAGCCCGGCGACCACGTGCTCGGGGGCGTCCGTCTCGACGGCCCAGGGGTGGTCGAGCTCGTCGTCCTCGCCGTGGAAGCGCTCCTTGCGCAGCCACGCGGCATACCCCTGGGTGTGCAGGGTGTCGGCGGCCGCCGACGCGTCGTCGCGCTCGTAGAACACCGCGCGCACGGTCATCAGCAGGCCGGGGTCATCAGCAGGCAGGAGTCGTCGCCTTGCCCGCAGGGGCGGGCGCCTGCCGCGCGGGCTTCACGAGGGCGGTGAACTTCTCGCCGATCACGAGGTCGACCGACGCGTCGCTGCGGGCGTCGCGCACCGGCTTGGCGCCCTTGACCAGACCGAGCACCACCTTGGCCTTCGCGGCGCCGGCCTTGCCGTAGCGGACCTCCGCCGGCCCGGGGACGGTGCGTTGCAGCGGGTCGTTGGTGACGGTGGCGACCTCGAAGCCGCGCTCGCGGACATCGGAGGCGGTCTTGCCCGCCAGCCCGTCGCGGTCGGTCGCGTTGTAGACGTTGACGGTGATCTCAGCCGGCTTGGGAGCGGCGGCGGCCTTCGGTGGTGCGGCGGCCGTGGTGCACGCGGCGGCCGGGGCAGCGGTCGGCTCCGTCGAGGTCTTGTAGTACGAGTACGCGTACCAGAACGCGAAGAACAGCATCAGCGCCACGAGGGAGAGCGTGATGAGGGCGCGACGGCGTCGGCTGCGGCGCGAGCGCGAGGCCCCCGACTCGACGATGTAGCTCACCCGCCACCTCCCTGTGGCGCGCCCCTCGGCGCGGTTCGCGCCTAGTCAAGCACGAGGACGCGCGCATGCAGGGTAGGACGCTGCTGCAGGGCCGCTCGCAGCGCGCGATGCAGCCCGTCCTCGAGGTAGAGGTCGCCCTTCCACTCGACGACGTGCGCGAACAGGTCGCCGTAGAACGTCGAGTCCTCCGCCAGCAGCTGGCCGAGGTCGAGGGTCCGCTTCGTCGTGATGAGCTCCTCGAGGCGGACCATGCGCGGGGGCACGTCAGCCCAGTCCCGCACGGCGTCCTTGCCGTGGTCGGGGTAGGGGCGGGAGTCGCCGACAGCCTTGAAGATCACGCGGACACGATAGGCGGTATGCCGCGGCCTCGCCTTCGCGGCTCCACGTGGACCGGGCGCGGGCGGTCTCGTCGACCGGGCGCGGGAGGGGTCTCGTCGACCGGGCGCGGGCGGGCGGGGCCAGCACTAGAGTGCCGAGCGTGACGGACCAGGGGAACGACCGCTCCGCGACCACCACCGACGCCAGCGCCCTGCTGGAGACGATCAGGGCGGGGTACGCCTTCGAGGGTGGTGCACTGAACCTCGGTGCCGCCGTGGTCGACGGGCAGGCCCACCCCGACGCGCCGGTGCGGTTGCCGCTGTCGTCGCTCAACCGGCACGGCCTCGTGGCGGGGGCGACCGGCACCGGCAAGACCAAGACGCTCCAGCTGATGGCCGAGCAGCTGTCGGGGCAGGGTGTGCCGGTCTTCCTCGCCGACGTCAAGGGCGACCTGTCGGGCATGGCGACCGCCGGGCAGCCGAACGAGAGGCTCACCGCACGGTCCCGGGACGTCGGGCAGGAGTGGGTGCCCACGGCATACCCCACCGAGTTCCTGTCGCTCGGCGGCCTCGGCAAGGGCATCCCGGTCAGGGCGACGATGACGTCGTTCGGGCCGACGCTGCTGTCGAAGGTGCTCGGTCTCAACGAGACCCAGGAGTCGTCGCTCGGGCTGGTGTTCCACTACGCCGACAAGAACGGCCTCGCGCTGCTGGACCTCAAGGACCTGCGCGCGGTCATCAGCCACCTGGTCTCCGACGAGGGCAAGGCCGAGCTGAAGGCGCTCGGCGGGCTGTCGTCGGCGACGGCCGGGGTGATCCTGCGCGAGCTGGTGACCTTCTCCGACCAGGGCGCCGACGTGTTCTTCGGGGAGCCCGAGTTCGACACGGCCGACCTGCTGCGCACCGCCGCCGACGGCCGCGGCATGGTCACCTGCCTCGAGCTGCCGGCCGTGCAGGACCGTCCCCAGCTGTTCTCGACGTTCCTCATGTGGCTGCTCGCCGACCTGTTCCACGACCTGCCCGAGGTCGGCGACCTCGACAAGCCGAAGCTGGTGTTCTTCTTCGACGAGGCGCACCTGCTCTTCGACGACGCCAGCAAGGCGTTCCAGGACGCGATCGAGCAGACCGTGCGGCTCATCCGCTCCAAGGGCGTGGGCGTCTTCTTCGTGACGCAGAGCCCCAAGGACGTGCCCGGCGACGTGCTCGCCCAGCTCGGCAACCGGGTGCAGCACGCGCTGCGGGCCTACACCCCCGACGACGCCAAGGCGCTCAAGGCGGCCGTCTCGACCTACCCGCACACCGACTACGACCTGTCGACGCTGCTGACCTCGCTCGGCACGGGCGAGGCGGTCGTCACGGTGCTCTCCGAGAGGGGAGCGCCCACCCCGGTGGCCTGGACGCGGATGATCGCCCCGCAGTCGCTCATGGCCCCCTCGGACGACGCGACCGTCTCGCAGGCCATCACCGGCTCGGCCCTGGCGCAGAAGTACGCCGAGGTGGCCGACCGCGAGTCGGCCTACGAGAAGCTGCAGGCGCGACTGGCTGCCGCCCCGACGCCCGCTGAGGAGCCGGCCCCGGCTCCCGCCCCGAGGGCCGAGCCCAAGGCGACCCCCACCGCGAAGCGCCCGCCCAAGGAGGAGCCGGGCGTGGTCGAGCAGGTCGTGCAGTCCAGTGCGTTCCGCTCGATGCTGCGCTCGGCCGGCACCGTCATCGGCCGCGAGATCACCCGCTCGATCTTCGGCACCGCCCGCCGCCGCCGCTGAGCAAGTGTCGCCCGCCGGCGGACTACACGCCGGCCGGCGAGCGGAGCCGCGGTGAGCACACGGCATACCGGGTGGCGCAGCGGTCTATAGTCCGGCGGCTGCCCGGCACGCCAGGCAGCCGGCGAGCCTGGACTCCACGGCTGCAGTGACCACGGCGAGCACCCAGTCAGGCTTGGTCATGACGTGCGTCCAGCTGAACCGCAGCACCAGCCACCCGTCGGCGCTGAGACGGCTGTAGCGCTTGCAGTCGCGGTCGAGCATCTCCTTCTCGCCGTGGAACTCGAAGCTCTCGGCCTCGACCACGATGCGGAGGCGACGGTCGGCCAGGTCGACCCGTCCGACGAAGCCGCTGCTGTCATCGATGCGCACCTGGGGCTCCACCGTCAGCCCCGGCACGTCGAGGAGGATCGCCCGCAGCGCCGACTCGAACGGGTTGGCGGCCTGCGCGTCAGCGCACTCGAACACTCGACGGACGCGAGGTCTGAGCTGCGCGTCGAGGCCATCGAGCCGAGCGAGGAGCTCGGACCGGCACACGGTCTTGCTGCGCAGGGCGGAGTCGGCGATGGCCAGTGCCTGGGGGAACGGCAGGAGGACGGCGCAGTCCACCACGGTGCGGGCCCGGCTGGTCACCCAGCCGTCGACCACGTCGTCCGTCGGAATGGTGCGCCACCGCAGGTCCACCCCGGCGCGTCGTTCAGCGGCGACCTTCCTGCCGACAGGGACGGCGACCTGGGGGCGCTTCGGCTCCCACATCCGCTTCCATTCCCAGTGAGCTGCTGCGCTGATGAGGACGACGGTGCCGGTCAGCCGCTGCGCCGCGTCGCGGGCAGCATGGTCGGTCGGCAGCGCATAGCGCCCCCTCGCCGGCTTGGCGATGGCCCGGTCAGCCAGTGCGCTCTCGATCTCCGCCCGGGACACCAGCCCCAGCAGCTCCTTTCGCGACGCGATGCCGCCGAGCTGCTCGAGTGCGGTGGTGACCTCCATGTCGCGAGTCTCGCTGGGACGGAACCGAGGCGACCGCCGCTGTCCACAGGCCCGGGCCGGGTCTCGCCGCCGGACTACACGCCGTCAGCATCGCGGCGGGTGGTGAGCACGCGGAATACGGACGCTGGCACCGGTCTGTAGTCCGGCGGCTCGGCGCGAGGGATCCTGCGCTCGTCAGCCGAGGAGGGCTGCGACCAGCAGGATCACCGGCACCGACCCGACCGTGGTGATCAGGATGGTGTCGCGGGCCAGCACGGTGCCGCGGTCGTAGCGGGTCGCGTGCACGAAGATGTTCTGCGCCGTCGGCAGGGCCGAGGTGACGACGATCGCGAGCAGCGCGTGCCCCTCGACGCCGAGCAGGTAGCGCGCCACGAGGAACGCGACGAGCGGCTGGGCCACCAGCTTCAGGGCGGAGGCAGTGCCGACCTCGACGGCCGACCCGCCGGCGCCCAGACCCGGGCCGAGCCGCAGCGCGATGCCGTAGGCGATCAGCATCGCCGGCACCGCCATGTGGGCCACGAGCTCGAGCGGGTCCTGCACGGCGGCGGGCAGGGTCCACCCGGTGATCGCCAGAGCCACGCCGATGAGCGACCCGACGGTCAGTGGGTTGGTGAACGGCCGGGCCAGCATGGCCCGGAGCGGTGGGCGTCCCCCGCGCGCGTCGGCGTCGAGCACGGCCAGCGCCACGGGCTGCATGACGAGGAGCTGGAAGAGCAGGGTGGGGGCGACGTATGCCGCGTTGCCCAGCACGTAGGCCGCGATCGGGATGCCGAGGTTGCCGGCGTTGACGTAGCTGGCCGACAGCGTGCCGATCGTGGTGTGGCCCAACGGCCGTCGCCACACGAGGCGGGCCAGGGCGGCATACGTCCCTCCGGCCACGAGCACGCCGGCGACGGACGCGACGAGGTTGCGCGAGAGGACGGCCGAGACGTCGGCCGCGCCGAGGGTGACCACCATCAGCGCGGGGCTGGCGACGAAGAACGCGAGGCGCGACAGCACCACCTGGGCGGTGAGGTCGACGACCTTGAGGTGGGCCAGCAGCGCACCGAGCGCGATGACGGCGCCGATCGTCGCGAACCCCTCGAAAACCCCTGTCACGGCTCCCAGTCTGGCGATCGGCCGGTCAACGCGAGCAACCGGTCACTGGCTGGACGGCCGAACGGCAGCGACACCGGGGGCCCGAACCGCGGGCCCCGGTCCGCGGGGGTCACCAGCACCTCCGCGTGCTGCAGCAGCTCGCGCGCCAGGGCGTCGGGCACGGGACGCGGGTCGCCGCACGCGCGGGCCACGTCCCAGCCGTGCACCGCCACCTCGAGGGCGCCCACGAGGGCGACGGTGCTCGCCGGCAGGGGCCGGTCGCCGATGGCCACCTCCTGGTCGTGGTCGAGCCGGCTCCATGCGCCGAGCAGGCTGCACCCGTGGTGGCGCAGCGAGGCGACGACCGCGGGCTCACCCGGCTGCGCCGGCGGCCAGGGGGCCAGCGCCACCCTGCCCACGGCAGCCGCGTCGTGGAGCGCGACCAGCGAGTCCTCCATGTGCTCGAGCAGGTCGCCGAGGTGCCACGCGTCGCAGGGGGTCGGGGCGCCCATCCGGCCTGGTGTCACGAGGGCGAGCGCACCCCGCGTGAAGGCCAGGGCGCGCTCGAGCAGCTCGGCGCCGGCAACCACGGGCGTGGCCCCCGGCTGGAGGCTCATGGCCCGGTCGCGTAGAGCGGGGTGTCGCCGTCGAGGAAGTCCGGAAGCCCGAAGAGCGGGAACAGCGAGTGGTCGAAGAACGCGGAGACGTGGGCGACCTCGCCGCCGCGCAGCTCGAGCACCTGCAGCTGGAACGGCCGGTAGGTGCCGTCGTCGGTGAGGTAGTACATGCCGAACGCCGCCTGCCCGTTCGCAGTCGTCGGCACCATGCGCAGCTCGCCCGGCCCCGCAGGACAGTTGACGTCGATGAGCAGGCCGATGGTCTCGGCGCCCTGGTACCACCCGACGAACGGAGGCATCTCCCAGACCGCCTCCTGGGCGCACAGGCTCACGATCGTCGCGATGTCCTTGAGCTCCATGGCCCGGGCGTAGCGGTCGAGCAGCTCGCGCTGGGCCGGGTCGGTGGGCTCGACGACGTCGGCCTCGGTGAGCGCGGCGGCGTCGAGGGTGGCGCGGGCGCGCTGGAGGGCGCTGTTGACCGATGCCGTGGTGGTGTCGAGCGCCTCGGCCACCTCAGCGGCCGACCAGCGCAGCACCTCGCGCAGGATCAGCACGGCGCGCTGGCGCGGGGGCAGGTGCTGCAGAGCCGCGATGAGGGCGAGCCGCACGCCCGCCTGGTCGTCGACGATGCTGGCCGGGTCCCGGGGGTCCGTCACGAGGGTGGTGGGCACCGGCTCCAGCCACAGCACCTCCGTCTGCTGCACGAGCGGCGCGTCACCGGGCAGGGCGGGAGCACCGAGCCCCGTGGGCATCGGCCTGCGGCTGCGGCCCTCGAGGGCCGACAGGCACGCGTTGGTGGCGATGCGGTGCAGCCAGGTGCGCATCGACGACCTGCCCTCGAACCCGTGGTAGGCCCGCCAGGCACGCAGGTAGGTCTCCTGCACGAGGTCTTCCGCGTCGTGGGCGGAACCCATCATGCGGTAGCAGTGCGCGAACAGCTCGCGCCGGTAGCCCTCGGCCTGGGCCAGGAAGTCCTCGTCGACCTGTGTCTGGGTCACGCTCATGACTCTACTGACCGATGCCGGCGTGGGAACTCATCGCGAGAACTCACTGCGAGCGCGATGAGTCCGGACCGCGGTGCCGGTCCACACGGCATACGACCACGCAGCGGCGGCCACCGGGCCGCCCCACCGCTCAGGAGGGCCCGTGTCCCGCATGATCTTCGTCAACCTGCCCGTGAAGGACCTCACCGCCTCACGCGGCTTCTTCGAGGCCCTCGGGTTCTCGATCAACGAGCAGTTCTCCGACGACAAGGCGGCGTGCGTCGTGCTCGCCGACAACATCTTCGTGATGCTGCTGCGCGAGCCGTTCTTCCGCACCTTCATCAACGGCGAGGTCGCCGACACCGCGCGAGCGACCGAGGTGCTCAACTGCCTCAGCGCCGAGAGCCGTCAGGAGGTCGACGACCTGGTGCACAAGGCCATCGACGCCGGCGGCAAGCCGTGGAAGGACAGCATCTCCGACGGCCCGATGTACGGCGGCAGCTTCCAGGACCTCGACGGCCACGTCTGGGAGGTCGTGCACATGGACCTCTCAGGTCAGGGTTGAGGTCGCAGCACAGGGCGGAGGGCGTCGAGCACCGAGGCGTCCTCGATCGTCCCGGGCACGGTGGCCTGCTTGCCGTCGGCGATCTCGCGCATCGTCTTGCGCAGGATCTTCCCCGACCGCGTCTTGGGCAGCGCCGCCACGATGTCGACCTGGTGCAGCGCCGCGACCGGGCCGACCTCGTCGCGCACCCGCTTGACGAGCTCGGTGCGGATGCGGTCACCGTCGCCCTCGGCGTCGACGCCGGCCTTGAGCACCACCAAGGCCCGCGGCAGCTGCCCCTTGAAGTCGTCGTGCACGCCGATGACGGCGCACTCCGCCACGGCCTCGTGCCCGGCCAGGGCCGCCTCCATGGAGCCGGTCGACAGGCGGTGACCCGCGACGTTGAGCACGTCGTCGGTGCGGCCCATGACGAACAGGTAGCCGTCCTCGTCCACGAGCCCGCCGTCGCCGGTCAGGTAGTAGCCGTCGAAGGCGCTGAGGTAGCCGGCGACGTAGCGCTCGTCGTCCTGCCACAGCGTCGGCAGCGTGCCCGGCGGCAGCGGCAGCCTGATGCAGATGGCGCCCTCGGTGCCCGCCGGCACCGGTGAGCCGTGCTCGTCGAGCACCTCCACGGCATACCCGGGCACCGGCACGGACGGTGAGCCGGGCTTCACCGGCATCGGCTCCAGGCCGCGCAGGTTCGCGGCGATCGGCCAGCCGGTCTCGGTCTGCCACCAGTTGTCGATGACCGGGACGCCGAGCACCTTCGTGGCCCACTCCCAGGTGTCGGGGTCGAGACGCTCTCCGGCCAGGAAGACGGTCTGCAGCGACGAGAGGTCGTGCGCCTTCATCAGCTCACCGTCGGGGTCCTCCCGCTTGATGGCCCGGTATGCCGTGGGTGCGGTGAACATGGCCTTCACGCCGTAGTCGCCGATCACCCGCCAGAACGCGCTCGCGTCGGGGGTGCCGACCGGTTTCCCTTCGTAGAGAACGGTGGTGGCGCCGGTGAGCAGCGGCGCGTAGACGATGTAGGAGTGGCCGACGACCCAGCCCACGTCGCTCGCGGTGAACCACACGTCGCCCGGGCCGATGTCGTAGACGTTCTCCATCGACCAGCGCAGCGCGACGGCGTGGCCGCCGTTGTCGCGCACGATGCCCTTGGGTCGGCCGGTGGTGCCGGAGGTGTAGAGGACGTACAGCGGGTCGGTGGCGGCGACCTCGACGCACTCAGTGGGCTCGGCGTCGCCCATGAGGTCACCCCACTCCATCTCCTCCCAGTCCGTGTCGCGCTCGCCGACCGCGGCCCGCCCCTGGTCCCGCTGGAGGACGATCACGGACTCGGGCTTGTGGGTGCTCCGGTCCAACGCGGCGTCGAGCATCGGCTTGTACTCGACGACCCGCTTGGGCTCGATGCCGCACGAGGCGCTGACGACGACCTTGGGCTCGGCGTCCTCGATGCGCACGGACAGCTCGCCCGGCGCGAAGCCGCCGAAGACCACCGAGTGCACGGCGCCGATCCGCGCGCACGCGAGCATGGCGACGACCGCCTCGGGCACCATCGGCATGTAGATGAGGACGCGGTCACCCTTCTCGACGCCCAGCGACTGCAGGGCGCCTCCGAACCGGGAGACCTCGTCGAGCAGCTCGGCATACGTCAGGGTGCGCTTCGTGCCGGTGACGGGGCTGTCGTAGAGCAGCGCCGCCTGGTCGCCGCGTCCAGCCGCGACGTGGCGGTCGAGCGCGTTGTGGCACGTGTTGAGGGTGCCCCCGGTGAACCACCGGTGGAACGGCGGCCGGTCGTCGTCGAGCACCCGCGTGGGCGGCGTGATCCAGTCGATGGCGTGAGCGGCCCGGCCCCAGAACGCGTCCGGGTCGTTGAGGCTCTCGGCGTAGGCAGCGGCGTAGGCACCCTGGGTCATGCGCACCATCGTGCGGGGTCCTGCCCGGGACGCGCCATGGGCCGGACGTCCCGTGCGGCCGGTGCGCAGCAGCCGTCGCCGAGCGGTCGCCCCAACGGGCCCTCCGGCACGAAGCCGATGTGCCACCATCCGGTCATGGGAGTGCAGTGGCGGGTCGTGCTGCCCTGGGTGGGCATCGGCGCCATGGTGCTCGTGCTGCCGTTCTACCTCGCCTCCGGCCTGCTGGCGCCGTTCTGGGCGGTCGCCCTGTTGATGACGTGCTGGATGCTGTTCGTCTACCTCGGGCTGCGGCTCCGACGCACCCGTCCCTGGCTGGTGCTCTTCCTGCCGGTCGTGGCGTTCGCCTGGTGGTTCCTCGTGCTGAGCGCCGGCGAGGCCTGGCTGGGCTGGACCGGCTGAGGCCCGTCCGGCGGCGTCGCCACCAGCGCCGCGTCCCCCGCGTTTCTTGACCAAACCCTGAACCGGCAGGGCATTGTCCGCGACCTCCGCATGTGTCTAAGTTGCAACTGGATCGACAGATCCGTGAATTGTTCACAGCGTTGTGGAGGTTCCATGTCCCCGTTCGCCCCGACCCGTCGCGCGCTCGTCGCCGGCCTGGCTGCCGCGGGAGCGCTGGCCTGCGCCGTGCCGGCCGCATCAGCCCAGGCCGGTGGCACCGGCCCCGCCCTTCCGCCCGCCCGCCGACAACGGCTGGGTCACCTCCACGATGGCGCGGATGACGTTGGAGGAGAAGGTCGGCCAGCTCTTCGTGCAGCAGGTCTACGGCTCCGACGCCACGACGCCCGACCAGCGCAACGTCCCGCTCTACGGCGTCGCCACGCCCGCCGAGGTCGTGCAGAAGTACCACCTCGGTGGCGTCATCTACTTCGCCTGGACCGACAGCGTGAAGAACCCCGACCAGATCACAGCGCTGTCCAACGGACTCCAGAAGGCCGCGCTCTCGCAGGACTCGAAGGTCGACGTCCCGCTGCAGATCGCGATCGACCAGGAGCAGGGCGTCGTCACCCGCATCGGCCCGCCGGCCACCCAGTTCCCGGGCTCGATGGCGCTCGGCGCCGGCCGCAGCACCGACGACGCGCGCACCGCCGCCGCCATCACCGGCGAGGAGCTGCGCGCCATGGGCGTCAACACCAACTTCGCCCCGGTGGCCGACACCAACGTCAACCCGGCCAACCCGGTGATCGGCACCCGTTCCTTCTCCTCGGACCCGGCGCTCGCCGCGTCGATGGTCGGCGCCCAGGTCGAACGGCTACCAGGGAGGACGGCGGCGTCTCCGCCTCGGCGAAGCACTTCCCGGGCCACGGCGACACCGCCACCGACAGCCACGTCGCCTTCCCGGTCATCACGCACACCCGTGAGCAGTGGGAGCAGATGGACGCGCCGCCCTTCAAGGCCGCCATCGCCGAGGGCATCGACATGATCATGACGGCCCACCTCGCCTTCCCGGCGCTCGACGACTCCGGTGACCCGGCCACCCTCAGCAAGCCGATCCTCACCGGGCTGCTGCGCAACGAGCTCGGCTTCAAGGGCGTCATCGTCACCGACGCCCTCGAGATGCAGGGCGTGCGCGACCGCTACGGCGACGAGGAGGTCGCCGTGCGCGCCCTCGAGGCCGGAGCCGACCAGCTGCTCATGACGCCGGACATGGACAAGGCGTACGCCGCGGTGCTCGACCGCGGTCGCGAGCGGCCGGATCCCGGCCGCCGACCTCGACGCCAAGGTGCGCCGGGTGCTGGAGCTGAAGTACAAGCGCGGCACCGTCGCCCACCCCTACGCCGACCCGGCCGCGGTGTCGTCGGTCGTGGGCACGCCCGAGCACCTCGCGACCGCCGACGCGGTCACCGACCGCACCACCACGCTGGTCAAGAACGACGACAAGACCCTGCCGCTGGCCGTCGGCGGCAAGAAGGTCCTCGTCACCGGCTACGGCGTCTCGGTGACCTCCACCCTGGCCGGCGCCTTCGCGGAGAAGGGCGCCACCACCACGGTGAAGGAGACCGGCACCGCCCCGACCGACGCGAAGATCGCCGACGCCGTGGCGGCGGCCCAGACCAGCGACGCGGTGGTCGTCACCACCATGAAGGCCTGGACCTCGCCGGCCCAGCGCAAGCTCGTCAACGCACTCATCGACACGGGCAAGCCGGTCGTCGTGGTCGCCACCCGCGACCCCTACGACATCGCCTACGTCGACCGGGCCTCGACCTACCTCGCGACCTACTCCTACAGCCCCGTCGCGATCGAGGCGGCGGCACGGGTCATCACCGGTGAGGTCAGCCCGAGCGGAAAGCTCCCGGTCGACATCCCGGTGGCAGGCGAACCCACGACCGTCCTCTACCCCTTCGGCCACGGCCTCACCTACTGACGCCACCTCACCCCATCGCGGTTCGGGGTGTTGCCGCGGGCTACTGCGCTCGCCAATACCCCGAACCGCGCAGAGACAGACTCGGAAGCGAGCACTGACATGACGAACCTCAACCGTCGCCAGCTCCTCACCGCCGGGGCCCTCGGCGCCGCGACCGTGCCATTGGCCGCCACAGCGGCCCAGGCCGGTCCCCGGGCCGCGGCCCCGGCGCCCGCCAACGTCACCTACCCGTCCCGCCCGGTGACCCCGGGTGCCGACCGGGCTGCCGCGGACGGATGGGCGGCGCTGGCCGGCCGCAAGGTCGGCGTCATCACCAACCCGACCGGCGTCCTCACCAACCTGCGCACCATCGTCGACGAGATGCACGAGGCCGGATCCGTCGACATCAGAGGCGTCTTCGGCCCCGAGCACGGCTTCCGCGGCACCGCCCAGGCCGGCGGCTCGGAGGGCACCTTCACGGACGCGCGCACCGGGCTGACGGTCTACGACGCCTACGGCGCCGGCACCGACAAGATGGCCTCGATGTTCCGCACCGCAGGGGTCGACACCGTCGTCTTCGACATCCAGGACGCCGGCGCCCGCTTCTACACCTACATCTGGACGATGTACACGGCGATGAAGGCCGCGGTGCAGACCGGTGCCCGCTTCGTGGTGCTCGACCGCCCCAACCCCATCGGCGGCACGGCCCGCGGCCCGATGATGACCACCGCCTACACCTCGGGCGTCGGCGCCAAGGAGATCGTCCAGGCCCACGGCATGACGGTCGGCGAGCTGGCCCGGTTCTTCGACGGCGAGTTCCTCGAGGCCGAGGTCGGCGGCCGGCTCACCGAGCTCCAGGTGGTGGAGGTGGGCGGCTGGCGCCGCGACATGCCGTATGCCGCCACGGGGCTCCCGTGGGTCATGCCCAGCCCCAACATGCCCACCCCCGACACCGCGCTGGTCTACCCCGGCACCGGGATGTTCGAGGGCACCAACCTCTCGGAGGGCCGCGGCACCACCCGGCCCTTCGAGCTGGTCGGCGCCCCCTACGTCGACTACCGCTGGGCCGAGCGGCTCGCCGGCCTCGACCTGCCCGGCGTCGGCTTCCGCGAGGCCTACTTCAACCCGACGTTCAGCAAGCACCAGGGCAAGGTCTGCGGCGGTGTGCAGGTGCACATCACCGACCCGAGCACCTTCGACCCGATGCGGGTCGGTGTCGAGATGCTGGTCGCGGCTCGGGCGCTCTACACCGACTTCCAGTGGCGCTACGACAGCTACGACCCGAAGCGGCCCTACTGGATCGACAAGCTCACCGGCTCCACCAGGCTGCGCGACCAGATCACGGCCGGCGCCTCGGCCGACGAGGTCGTGGGCGCCTGGCGCGAGGAGCTGGCCGAGTTCGACCGGCGCCGCCAGCAGTACCTCATCTACCGCGGCCCGGCCGCCTGACCACCACGAGCAGGGGAGTTCAGATGCGGGTGCGAGCCCTGGCGGCCGCCGTGGCGGTCGGTACCGTCCTCACCACCATGACGACAGCCACCACCGCGACGGCCGACGACTTCAGCAAGCCGTTCCAGGGCTTCGCGCCCGCCAACACGGTGCTGCGGGACGCCACCCCGGAGGCGGTGGGCCTCGACCCCGCCCCCATCAGGGACGCGGTCGCGCAGATCCGCGGGCACGAGCAGGCGCCCGAGGGTGGGCACCCCATGTATGCCGGGGCGGTGGCGCTCATGGGCCATGACGGTGCCGTCGTGGCCCGGGACGCCAGCGGCTACGCCCTGCGCTACGAGAACGCCACGACCGAGCTCCCGCGCGACCAGTGGGTCCCGATGCGGGACGACACCATCTTCGACCTGGCGTCGGTCTCGAAGCTGTTCACCTCGATCGCCGCCGTGCAGCTGATCGAGGACGGGAGGGTCGACCTCGAGGCGCCGGTGGCGGCATACCTGCCTGAGTTCGCGGCGAACGGCAAGGAAGCGGTGACGGTGCGGCACCTGCTGACGCACACCTCCGGCTTCACGTCGTGGCTGCCGCTCTACAGCCGGTACCCCGACAAGGCCTCCCGCATCCAGGCCGTCATGGACGCGCCGCTGAAGAGCCCGCCCGGGACGACCTACCTCTACAGCGACCTCAACCTCATCACCCTCGGGGTGCTCGTGGAGCGCCTGACCGGGAAGAGTCTCGACCAGGTGGTCCGCGAGCGGGTCACGGCACCGCTGGGCATGGACGACACCGGCTACAACCCGGCCGACCGCACCCGCACCGCGGCCACCGAGTACCAGTCGACGCCGGCCCGGGGCATGGTCTGGGGCGAGGTGCACGACGAGAACGCCTGGTCGCTCGGCGGGGTCGCCGGCCACGCGGGCGTCTTCTCGACCGCGGACGACCTCGCCGTGCTCTGCCAGGCGCTGCTCAACGGCGGCACCTACGAGGGCGCGCGGATCCTCAGCCGCAAGAGCGTCGCGCTGCTCATCACCAACTTCAACGAGGACTTCCCGGGTGACAGCCACGGGCTCGGCTTCGAGCTCGACCAGCGCTGGTACATGGACGCGTTGTCCGGGCCGCGGACGGCCGGCCACACCGGCTACACCGGCACCTCGATGGTCATCGACTTCGCCTCGCACTCCTTCGCGATCCTGCTGACCAACCGGGTGCACCCGTCGCGGAGCTGGGGCAGCAACAACGCCGCCCGGCGCGAGTGGGCGCGCGGCCTGGCCCTGTCGATGGGCGTGCGGCCGAGCCAGGGCGACACCGCCTGGTGGTCGGGTGCCCGCGACGGCTCCACCTCGACGCTGACGGCTCCGGTCGCGGTGCCGGCCAGTGGTGGCCGGCTGTCGTTCGACCTCTTCCTCGACACCGAGGAGACCGACCGGCTCTTCCTGGAGACCTCGGCCGACGGCGGGACAGACCTGGCAGGCGCTGCCGTTCGCGGTCCGCGACCGCGGCGAGGTGACCGAGAGCGACGGTGCCGTCTCCGGCAGCGGCGCCCGGCACTGGATGCAGGCGCGGGCCGACCTCGCCGCCGGGGAGCAGCTGGTCCGGTGGCGGTACACCACCGACGGCGGCTACCTGGGCCGCGGGGTGCTCGTCGACGACGTCTTCGCGCAGGGCGCCGGCGGCGTGCTGCTCGACGGGGAGAGGTCCTTGGACCTCTTCTCGGCGGAAGGCTGGGCGTCGGTCAGCCGGCAGGCCGTAGCGTAGGGCCATGCCTCGAGCCGACAGCGCCGCCGCCGCTGTGTCCGCCGCGCCCGCCCCCCTCCTCGTCAGGCTGAGGGGGCTGCGTCCCTCGCTCTCCCCGGCGGAGGACCGGGTCGCCGAGCAGGTCCTGGCCGACGCCCGGGCCGCCGCCGCGCTGACCATCAGCGAGCTGGCCGTGGCGGCCAAGACCTCGGAGACGACGGTGCTCCGGTTCTGCAAGCGCCTGGGCCTCCCCGGTTACCCGCAGCTCCGGCTCGCGCTCGCGGAGGAGTCGGCGCAGCCGCGGGTGAGTGCCGCCAAGACCTCGGACATCAGCGCCAAGGACACCATCGACGACATCATCGCCAAGGTGTCCTTCGCCGACGCCAGCGCCGTCGAGGAGACCGCGCAGCAGCTCGACCGGCAGGCGCTGGCCGACACCGCGGCCGCGATCGCCGCCGCCAAGCGCGTCGACATCTACGGCATCGGTGCCAGCGCCATCGTCGGCATCGACCTCCAGCAGAAGCTGCACCGCATCGGCGTCATGGCCTTCGCCTGGAACGACCCCCACATCGCGCTCACGAGCGCGACCCTGCTGGCGCGCAAGGACGTGGCGATCGGCATCTCGCACTCGGGTACGACCAAGGAGACCATCGAGGCGCTCGAGGCGGCCGGCAAGCGCGGCGCGACCACCATCGCGATCACGAACTTCCCGGTCTCGCGACTGGCGGCCACCGCCGACCTGGTGCTGACCACCGCGGCCCGCGAGACCAGCCTGCGCTCGGGAGCGACGGCCAGCCGCATCGCCGCCCTGACGGTGGTCGACTGCCTGTACATCGCCGTCGCCCAGCGCCACCTCAAGCGGGCCCGCAAGGCCGTCGAGGAGACCCGCGACGCGGTCTCCGGCCACCAGCTCCTCTGACGTCCCTCAGTCACGGTCTCAGTGACCGGAATGTTACTGGTTCACATCATTGACGTAGCGCCTGTAGGAAACTAACCTCGGCCGCGTGACAAGTGACGTCAGGGTGAGCGCGCCCACCGAGGACCGCCACCCGGGCACCACCGGCATCGACACGCTGTCGACGCTCGAGGTGCTCCAGGTCATCAACGGCGAGGACGCCAAGGTGGCCCCCGCGGTGGCGGAGGTGCTGCCGGCGCTCGCCGCCCTCGTCGACGCCACGGTGGCGTCGCTGAGCGCCGGGGGCACCGTGCACTACTTCGGCGCCGGCACCTCGGGCCGCCTCGCGGTGCTCGACGCCGCCGAGCTCCTGCCGACCTTCAACGCGCCCCCCGGCCTGTTCACGGCCCACCACGCCGGCGGGCCGGACGCCCTGCTGCGGGCAGTGGAGAACGTCGAGGATGACGTCGACCTCGGTCGCGCGGAGGCCGCCGCGCTGCGACCGGGGGACATCGCCATCGGCCTGACCGCGTCGGGCCGCACCCCGTTCGTCGGGGGTGCCCTCCAGGCTGCCCGCGAGCGTGGGGCCGTCACCGCCTTGGTCACCGCCAACCCGCACGCCGACCTCGCCCCCGCGGCCGACCACCTCCTGGCCGTCAACACCGGGCCCGAGGCCATCACCGGCTCCACCCGGCTGAAGGCCGGCACGGCCCAGAAGCTCGTGCTCAACACCTTCTCGACCGCGGTGATGATCCGGCTCGGCCGCACGTGGTCCAACCTCATGGTCGACGTCGTCGCCACCAACGCCAAGCTCCGCGGCCGGGTGCTCCGCATCCTCCAGGAGGCCAGCGGCGCCGGTGAGGACGAGGCGCGCACCGCCCTCGAGCAGGCCGGCGGCGAGCTCAAGCCGGCCCTCCTCTCCATGCTTGCCGGCGTCAGCGCGGCCGAGGCCCGGGCGGCCATCGCCAGTCACGCAGGCTCCGTGGCCGCCGCCCTCCAGTCCCTGCAGTCCAGCTCGAACAGCACCTCGAACAGCACCGCGAACAGCACCTCGACCATCGTCTCGACAGGAGAACCCGCATGACCCGCCGATCCCCCTGGAAGTACGTCGCGCTGGCCGCACTGAGCAGCACGGTGGCCCTCACCGCCTGTGCGCCCTCGAGTGGCGGTGACTCCGGTGACGGCGAGAAGGGGAACACCACGCTGACCGTCTGGTCCTGGCGCGTCGAGGACGAGGCCGCCTACAACAAGATCTTCGACGTCTACGAGAAGTCGCACGAGGGCGTCACCGTCAACTTCAAGCCGTTCAAGTCGACGGAGTACAACAAGATCCTCGCCACCGGCCTCTCCGGCTCCGACGGCCCCGACGTGCCGCAGGTCCGCTCCTACGGCCAGGTCCAGGCCACCATCGCCTCGGGCGCGCTGGTGCCGCTCGACGGCAAGGTCGACCTCTCCGGCTGGGACGAGAACGTCCTCGCCAGCGCCAAGGGCAAGGAGGACGGGAAGCTCTACTCCGTGCCGCTGGCCCGCCAGGCGACCGTGATGTTCTACAACAAGGGCCTGTTCGACAAGAACGGCGTCAAGGCCCCCACCACGTGGGACGAGTTCATGGCGGCCAACAAGAAGCTCAAGGGAGCCGGGGTCACGCCGATCGCCGTCGGTGCCAAGGATGACTGGACCCTGCCCATCGTCCACGAGATCATCGGCGGGGCGACCTTCGGCGGCGCCGACTTCCAGAAGGCCGTGCAGTCCGGTGAGAAGGACTTCACCGACCCCCAGTGGGTCGCTTCGGTGAAGCTCCTCAAGGACCTCGAGCCCTACATGCCCAAGAGCGTGGCAGGTGTGGCCGTCACCGACGCCCAGACCCTCTTCTCTGCAGAGAAGGCCGCCATGTTCCCGGGTGGTTCGTTCGACCTCGCGAGCCTGCAGAAGGCCAACCCCCAGATGCAGATCGGCGTCTTCGAGGTGCCGCCGGCCCCCGGCGCGCCGAGCGGCGCCCAGCCGACCACGGCCGGGTGGGCGGACGGCAACTTCGCGGTCTCCCAGAAGTCCAAGCACCAGGCCGAGGCCCTCGAGCTGGTGAAGTGGATGTCCACCAAGGAGTTCGGCCAGATGGTCGCCGACGAGGTCAAGCAGATCTCGGCGGTGCCCGGCGTGCAGAACAAGGACGAGGTGCTCCAGCAGATCGGCGCCAACTACGACAAGAACGGCTCGCCCTACCTGCTGCTCACCGACTTCCGCTACGGCACCCCGTCGGGCACCGACCTGCTCGGCAAGGGCATCCAGGAGATGCTGCTGGGCAAGAAGGACGCCGCCACGGTGAGCAAGGACCTCGACACCGGCGTCAAGACCTGGTTCAAGCCGGGCGCCTGAGCCGGGGCCCCAGCCTCCCGGACCAGTAGCCTCTTCCACCATGCGTCGCCGCTCCGGCCTGCTCTTCGTCGCCCCCGCGCTCATCCTCTTCGGGGTGTTCGTGCTCTACCCGATGGTGACGGCGTTCTCCTACGCCTTCTTCCACTGGCAGGGCACGACGCGCGGGGGCTTCGCAGGGCTCGAGCACTTCACGACCCTGTTCACGCGGGCCCCGTTCAAGACGGACATGCCGCGGGCGCTCCTGCACAACGTGCTGTTCTTCCTGGGCACGATGGCGTTCCAGAACACCATCGGGCTCGCGGTGGCGCTGATGCTGCACCGCCGGGCCCGGACCCGGCGCATGCTGCAGACGCTCTACGCCATGCCGTACCTCGTCAGCCCGATCGTCATCGGCTACCTGTGGACGCTGCTGCTCTCGCCCACGTTCGGGCCGGTCAACCAGCTGCTGACCCAGATCGGCCTCGAGGAGTGGGCGCTGCCGTGGCTCGGTGACCCCGACACCGCGCTGTGGGTCGTGATCCTGGTGAGCGTGTGGCAGTGGATCGGCTTCCCGGTGCTGCTCTACGGTGCGGCGCTCGGCGGCGTGCCGGAGGAGCTCAACGAGGCGGCCAGGGTCGACGGGGCCAGCCACCGGCAGGCGTTCTTCAAGATCACCCTGCCGCTGCTGGTGCCGGCCATCGGCACGGTCAGCGTGCTGACGTTCATCTTCGCCATGGAGGCGTTCGCCCTGCCCTACGCCTTCGGCGGCTCCACCGGAAACCCGGCCGGTGCGACCGACTTCATGTCGCTGCTGTTCTACCGGACGGCGTTCGACTCCGGCGCCGCCAACGCGATCGGCACGTCTTCGGCGATGGCCACGATGCTGTTCGTCATCATCTTCGGCGGGGCGCTCGCCGCCACTGCCGTCCTGCGTCGCCACGAGCGGAGGATCACCGCATGAGCGTCCTCCCGGGCCTGCGCACCCGCGTGGTGGCGACCGGCCAGCGCGCCCGCAGCCGCAGCTCGCAGAAGCCCGTCGGCGGCGTCACCGCCAGCGTCCTGCTGTGGGGCTACGCGGCGATCGCCCTCGTGCCGCTGCTGCTCATGGTCAGCAGCTCGTTCCGCTCCAACGCCGACCTCATCACCGACCCGCTCGGCGCCCCCTGGCCGCTGTCGACGGCGAGCTACAAGGAGGCGTGGACGGTCGGCAACTTCGCCACCTACTTCGCCAACTCGCTGCTGGTGACGTGTGGCGCGGTGGTGCTGTCGACCGTTGTGGCGACCATGGCGGCATACGCCCTGGCCCGCTCACGGTCGCGGATGTTCCAGGGGCTGGAGGCGCTCTTCCTCTCCGGCCTGATGCTGCCGATCCACCTGGCGATCCTGCCGATCTTCTACCTCTTCGACGGCATGGGGCTGATCGACTCCCGGCTCGGCCTGGTGCTGATGTACGGCGCCTCGGGCGTGCCGTTCTCGATCTTCGTGCTGACGACGTTCTTCCGGCAGCTGCCCGCCGAGCTCGAGGAGGCCGCCCAGCTCGACGGTGCCAACACGTGGCAGACCTTCGTGCGCATCATGGTGCCGCTCGTGCGGCCGGCCGTCGCCACGGTGGCGGTCTTCCGCTTCGTGCCGATCTGGAACGACTTCCTGTTCCCCCTCGTGCTGCTGCGCAAGGAGGAGAAGTACACGCTGCCCGTCGGCCTGACGACCTTCTTCGGTGAGAACGCCACCAACTACTCGGCGGTGTTCGCGGGGCTGGTCATCACGACCGTGCCGCTGATCCTGCTGTTCCTGCTGGCCACCAAGCAGATCGTGGCCGGCCTGACGGCCGGGATGACGAAATAGGCCACTCCTCAGCCCTGCTCGGTCTCGGCCGGCGGCGGCGCGGTGTATGCCGCGATGGTGCGGTCGGCGCACGCCCGCACCTTCTCCGGGTCCTCGCCGGTGGCGAGGTGCGCGTCATGCCACTGCTCGCCGCTGGTGGTCATGAACTGGCGGCCCTCCTCCGAGACCATCCAGGCCATGGCCGCCTCGGGGCCGGACATCTCGTTGCCGGACAGGTGCAGGGACAGGCCGAGCAGCGCCATGTCCCAGCCGACACCGACCGCTCCCGGGCCGAACTCCGCCCAGCGCTGCTCGTCGACATGGGCGGTGTGCTCGAGCTCGAAGAGGGTCTGCCCGTGGTCGGTGGGGGAGAGGCGCACCTCGACCCAGGTGACCTCGCCGCCGTACTCCCAGGTGACCGCGAGGAGCCGCGGGGGCTCGCAGCGCTCGACGACGCCTTCGGCGTTGCCCTGCAGCTGGTAGCGGCCCCCGAGGCGGAGGTCGCCCGAGACCGGCGTCAACCAGCGGCCGATGCGCTCGGCGGTGGTGCAGGCCTCCCACACGTCGTCGATGGTGGCGTCGTAGGTCTGCCGGAGGACCGTGGTCCTGGCCTCGCGGCCGTCCACGGTGCGGGTGCCGACCTGCCGGTCGACGCGGTCGAGCTGGGCGAGGGGGTCGTTCATGGTGCGCTCCTGTCGGGTCGTGGCTGTGGGCTGGTCTGCTGGTCGCGTCGGCGCGCGCTCCGTCCGCGGGTGAGCTCGGTCCCGAGGGCGTCGAGGCGCTGCTCCCAGAACCCGCGGAACTGGGCCACCCACGCGTCCACCTCCTCGAGCGGTCCGGGCTGCACGGCATACAGGCGCCTGGCCCCCTCCGCGCGCACGGAGGTGAACCCGCTCTCCCGCAGCACCTTCAGGTGCTGGGAGACCGCCGGCTGGCTGATGCCGAACTCCTGCTGGATGACCTCGGCGAGCCGGCCTGAGGGCTGCTCACCCGCGGCGAGCAGCTCGAGGATGCGGCGGCGCACCGGGTCGCCGAGGACGTCGAACGCGTGCACGACTCCATGTTTCAGCGCCGACTTAGTTAAGTCAAGGCTTATGACAGTTGCGGAAGGGGTCACGGACGTGATCGGGTCTCGGCCGTGACGGTCGTGGTGGGGGTGGACGTCGGCGGCTCCGGGCTGCGGGTGCAGTGCCGGTATGCCGACGGGCCGGGTCCCGTGCTGGCCGGCACCGGCGCACGGGTGGGCACCGCGGGGATCGACGTGGCGGCCCTGGCGGCGGACGCCCGGTCGCTGCTCGACGACGCGGCGGTGGCTGCGCCCGACGTCGTGGTCTGGGGCATGCGGGGGCTGCTCTTCCTCGCCGACCGCAGCGAGGTCCTCGCGCAGGTGCATGCGGTGCTCGGCGCCCGGCGGACGGTCGTGACCAGCGACGCCGTGACCAGCCTCGTCGGGGCCATCGGCGGCCTGCGCCCGGGCGCGGTCGTCGCGGCGGGCACCGGCGCCGTCGCCTTCGGCAGCGACTTCGGCGACCACTGGAACCGGGTCGACGGCTGGGGCCACGTGCTCGGCGACCGCGGCTCTGCTGCCTGGCTCGGGCTCGAAGGACTCGGTGTCGCGCTGCGTGCCCGGGACGGCGTGCCCGGGGGCTCGGCCGAGCTGCTGGCAGCGGGGGAGGCGCGCTTCGGCCCGGTCGACGGCTGGCCGCGCCGGGTCATGACCACCGCCGACGCTCCCCACGCCCTGGCCTCGTTCGCGCCGGACGTCACCGCGGCAGCCGCCACCGACCCGGCGGCTGCGGACCTGTGCGCACGGGCCGGCAGGGCGCTCGCCGACTCGCTGCTCGCTGCCGCCGGCGGCCTGACGGCGCCGGTGCTGACCGGCACCGGAGGGCTGCTGCGCGCCGAGGCGGTCGCGTCGGCGCTGGCGGAGAGGCTGGCCGAGGAGGGGCAGGTGCTGCAGCCCGCCACCGGGAGCGCCCTCGACGGGGCCCTGGCCATCGCCGAGCACGTGGTGACGACGGGGACGGCGCCGGAGCACCCGGCATACCTGCTGTCGTCCTGACGACTTTGTATGTCGCAGGAGCGGTATCGCGTCCCGGTGCGGTCGCTTCTCGCTCCCGTGGCAGACAAAGTCGGCAGGCGGAGGATGGGGGAACCGTCGCTCGCTCGTTCCTCGCTCGCTCCTCCCAAATCCCGCGCGCTCGATAAACGACGAAGGACCCTGCGATAAAGCGCTGCAGGGTCCTTCGTCGTTTGGCGGAGGATGGGGGATTTGAACCCCCGAGGGTTTTATCCCAACACGATTTCCAATCGTGCGCACTAGGCCACTATGCGAATCCTCCGCCGAGGAGAGTACCGGAGGGTGGTGCGATCGACCCAATCCGGGCGGAGGCCCCTGACAGGCCTGCTTTGGTGATCGCCAACCGGGGGCCCTAGACTCGGCGGCGGCACCCCGCGTGGTGGTACCTCACCGAACTCCCCCAGGGCAGGAATGCAGCAAGGGTAGGCGAGCTCTTCCAGGTACGCGGGGTGTCCCTTTTTCTCTGGCCACGCGAAGCCTGCCCACGGCATACCGCCTGTCCCCGGCGGCGGTTAGGGTTCCCACGTGAGCACCGCCCTGTACCGCCGCTACCGCCCCGAGACCTTCGCCGACGTCATCGGGCAGGAGCACGTGACGGAGCCGCTCATGCAGGCGCTGCGCACCGGCCGGGTCAACCACGCCTACCTCTTCTCGGGTCCGCGCGGCTGCGGCAAGACGACCAGCGCGCGCATCCTGGCCCGCTGCCTCAACTGCGAGCAGGGCCCGACCCCCGAGCCGTGCGGCACCTGCGACTCGTGCGTGGCGCTCGCCCGCGGCGGCTCGGGCACCGTCGACGTCATCGAGATCGACGCCGCCAGCCACGGTGGCGTCGACGACGCCCGCGACCTGCGCGAGCGGGCGTCCTACGGGCCGGCCCAGAGCCGCTACAAGATCTACATCATCGACGAGGCGCACATGGTGACGCCGCAGGGCTTCAACGCCCTGCTCAAGATCGTCGAGGAGCCGCCGGAGCACGTGAAGTTCGTCTTCGCGACCACCGAGCCCGAGAAGGTCATCGGCACGATCCGCTCCCGCACCCACCACTACCCGTTCCGCCTCGTGCCGCCGCAGCGGCTGCAGGACTACATGGAGCAGCTGTGCGCGTCCGAGGGAGTGGCGGTGGCCCCCGGGGTGCTGTCGTTCGTCGTCCGCGCCGGCGGCGGCTCCGTGCGTGACTCGCTGTCCGTGCTCGACCAGCTCATCGCCGGCTCCAGCGACGACGGCCTGACCTACGAGAGCGCCGCCGCCCTGCTCGGCTTCACCGACGGCGAGCTGCTCGACGCCATCATCGACGCCTTCGCCGCCGGCGACGGGGCCGGGGTGTTCACCCAGATCGACCGCGTCATCGAGACCGGCCTCGACCCGCGCCGGTTCGTCGAGGACCTGCTCGAGCGGCTGCGCGACCTCATCGTCGTCGCCGCGGTGCCCGACGGCGCCTCCTCCGTGCTGCGCGGGCTGCCCGAGGACCAGGTCGAGCGGATGCGCCAGCAGGCGGCCGCGTTCGGCCAGGGCACGCTGTCCCGCGCCGCCGACATCGTCAACGCCGGTCTCACCGAGATGACCGGCGCCACCGCGCCTCGCCTGCAGCTCGAGCTGATCTGCGCCCGCGTGCTGCTGCCCGCCGCCTCCGGCGAGAGCGGGTATGCCGCGCGGCTCGACCGCATCGAGCGTCGCCTCGAGGTCGGCGGAGTCCCCACCGCCGCGTCCGGCGGCCCGTCACGTCCCGCTGCGCAGGCGGCGGCTCCCGCTGCACCGGCACCGGCACCGGCACCGGCGCCCGCTCCTTCGGCTCCGGCGGATTCCTCGACCGCTGGAACCGCGGCGAGCGAGCCAGAGTTCTCCGACGCGCCGGTCGAATCCGGTGGTCTGACCGGGGCTGCTGCCGCCCGCGCCGCCGCTGCCGCTGCCCGGGCGACCACGCCGTCCGCCGCTCAGCCCGAGCCACGTGATCCGGGGCGGTCCGCCCCAGCCGAGGCCGCCCCATCCCAGCCGGCGCCAGCCCAGGCCGCCCCATCCCAGCCAGCTCCGGCCCAACCAGCCCCCGAGCGCCCCGCACCCGCCGAGCAGTCTCATCCTGCTGCGGAGTCGGCTGCTGGCGGGATCGACACCGCGGCGATCCGGCGCGCCTGGCCCGACGTGCTCACCTGGCTCTCGCGCAACAAGCGAGTCACCTGGACCTTGGTCTCCGACCACGCCCACGTCCAGAGCTACGACGGCAAGCGGCTCGAGCTCGGCATCGCGCCGACCGCTCTGCTCGTGCGCTTCCGGCAGGGCCAGCACACCGAGCTCGTCCGCCAGGCCCTCATCGACGTCCTCGGTGTCGACGCCCGGGTCGAGTGCGTGCCCGTCCCGGAGGGCCAGGCGCCGGAAGGCGGCAGCCCGCAGCCGGCTGGGCCTGCGCCGGCGCAGCCCGAGGCGGCACCCTCCCGCCCGGCGCAGACCACGCCGGGTGGTGACCCGGGGTTGGCTGCGGCGGCACGGCACACTCCCGAGTCGAGCGACGGGTGGGCGAGTGCCCCGTCGGCGCCCGGGAGCGCCCCCTCGTGGGCGAGCGAGGCCCCGCCGTCGCCCGAACCGCAGGGCGCGCAGATGTCCCACCTCAAGCGGGCCCTGGCCGTCGTCGAGGCGGAGGGCCCCGCGGCCACGCCGGAGGCACGGGTCGCCGACGACAGCGCCGCCAGCGACGACGACGAGGACATCGAGGGCCTCGGCGAGGTCGGGCGACCCGTCATCGAGCGGATCCTCGGGGGTCGCGTCATCGACGAGAACGAGCGGTGAGACTCCGGCCAGGCCCAGAGGGTCCGTCGGGCCGGAGGGTCCGGCTGCTGAACCTCGCCCTGACCTGCGGCGGGGTCGTCGTGTGGCTCGCCGCACGTCGGCGCCGAGTGGAGATCACCGACCTCGAGCGTCAGCCCGTCGGGCCCACCGGTCTCGAAAGCCTCGACACGCCGCCTGAGCTCGACCCCCGCTAGGCCTTCGGCGGGCGACCCGCCTCCGCCTCCACCTCGACTCCGCCGGCACCTCGACTCCGCCTCCACCTCGAGGCGGAGCGGAGCTCAGCCGGCGCTGACCCGCAGCTCGGCCTCCCCGACGCCGCCACCCTCGGGCTCGCACGTGACCCCGTAGGTCCCTGCTGCCAGCTGCAGCTCGGCCGGTGCCTCCTCGCCGCCCGGGGCGGTCAGCACCACCTCGCCGCGCGGGTCGGTGACCGTCGCGCGGCCCCTCCCGACCACGGCGAGGGTGTGCCCGCCGGCTGCCACAGTCGGCCGGTTGAGGGTGCACCTCTCGAGGACCACCTCCAACGGGGCGGTGGAGGGAGCGGGCTCGGGGTCGCCGGCGCAGCCGCCGAGGGTGGCCAGCGCGGCCACGGTGAGGGCCGCGGCCATGGCGTGGCGGGCGGGTCGCCCGAAGCGGGGGTTCGTCACGGGTCCTAGTAGACCAGCCGTCCGGGTGGCGCCCCCTGACCTCCCGAGGGCATATGGTCGGGGTGTGTACGAGGGCGTGGTCCAGGACCTGATCGATGAGCTCGGCCGGCTTCCCGGCGTCGGGCCCAAGAGCGCGCAGCGGATCGCGTTCCACCTGCTGCAGGCCGACCCCGCCGACGTGCGTCGCCTCGTCTCTGCGCTGGTCGAGGTGAAGGAGAAGGTCCGCTTCTGCGAGACCTGCGGCAACGTCGCCGAGGGCGAGCAGTGCCGCATCTGTGCCGACCCCCGCCGCGACGTCACGTCGATCTGCGTGGTCGAGGAACCCAAGGACGTCGTCGCCATCGAGCGGACCCGCGAGTTCCGCGGCCGCTACCACGTGCTCGGCGGGGCGATCAGCCCCATCGAGGGCGTGGGCCCGGACGACCTGCGGATCAAGGAGCTCATGACGCGGCTGGCCTCCGGCGAGGTCACCGAGATCATCATCGCCACCGACCCCAACCTCGAGGGCGAGGCGACGGCCAGCTACCTGGCCCGGTTCCTGCGTCCGATGGGGCTGAAGGTCACCCGGCTGGCCTCGGGCCTGCCCGTGGGCGGCGACCTGGAGTACGCCGACGAGGTCACCCTCGGCCGAGCCTTCGAGGGAAGGAGACTGCTGGATGCCTGACGAGCTGGGCCTGCTGGCCGACGAGTCCGCGCGAGAGGCGCAGGCCTTCCTCGACACCATGACCGAGGTGGCCTCCGGGGCCGCCCCCGACGCAGCCCTGCCCATGACGCTGCTCGCCCTGTCGCAGGTCATGCTGATGGGTGCCCGGCTCGGCGCGATCCAGGACATCGTCCCGGCCGAGCGGTTCGAGCCCGACCCGGGACCCGACGCCGACGTCGACCCCCTGCGCCAGGGCATGGCCAACCTCTTCGAGGGGCTCGACGACTACGCCCACGTGGTCGACCCGCTCGTCGACGTCGAGGTCGTGCGGGGCTCACTGGCCGATGACCTCGCCGAGATCGCCTCAGCCCTCTCCCACGGCCTGCGCCACCAGGGTGAGGGGCGCAGCACCGAGGCGCTGTGGTGGTGGCAGTTCAGCTACGTGCAGTCGTGGGGTGACGCCGGCGCCCGCGCCCTGCGGGTGCTGCTGTCGCTGCTCGGGCACGTCCGGCTCGACGCCGACGAGGAGACCGTCGCCGACGCCGAGTTCGACGCGCTGCACCCCTGAGCGCCCGGCTCAGTCAGTCCTCGTCGGGCGGCAGCACCTGCAGCACCCGGGCGATGAACTCGTTGAACTCGTGCAGGTAGGTGCGCAGGAAGTCCTCGGTGCCGGGGTCGCTGACCGACCCGTCGTCGCCGAACACGTCGGGCTTGAACTGGATGTAGGCCTCGATCGCGTTCATCTGCGGGGAGTTGCAGAAGCTCAGGATGCTCTTGAGGTGCTGCTGGCCCACGGCGGTGCCGATCGCGCCGGGGGAGGTGCCGATCGTCGCGCTGGGCTTGCGGGCGAGGGAGTTCTGCCCCCACGGACGGCTGGCCCAGTCGATGGCGTTCTTGAGGGCGCCGGGGATGGACCGGTTGTACTCCGGGGTCACGAAGAGCACCCCGTCGACGGCGGCGATCGCGTCCTTGAGGGCCTGCGCCGCCGGCTCCCGCCAGCCTGCGCCCGGGCGGCGACCCCGGCAACAGGAGGCTGACTGGCAGGTCAGGCGATGCGGGTGCCGTTGGGCAGGCGCCGGATGGGGGTGTGCAGCCGCCGGTTCGCCACCGCGGTGGCACCACCGCCGACCAGCAGCAGGAAAGCCAGGCCGAACGGCCACACAGCCGCGCCCTTGATGGCGGCGTCGCGGTTGGAGTCGTTCATCGGCTGGTCCGCGGGTCCGTCCACCCAGCACTCCTGGCGCACCTCGCCCGTCTCGCCGACACGGGCCACGCGCGCGCCCTCGCTGATCCACCGCATCGGGGTGAAGCCGGAGCCCATGTCGGTGGTGCGCGGCGGCTCCGACGGTGCCGCGTCGGCCACGACGACGAAGGGGTTGAGCGGCAGCATCCACCAGATCCGCTCGGTGTGCGTGACATCCCTGACCTCGTCGTGCTCGACGCAGTCGGCCCGCGTGGGCACGCGCTCCGTGTTGGGCAGGAGGTTGCCGTTGGCGTCGACCTGCGGCCTGTTCTCCTCGTACCAGCCCTCGGGGATGCCGTTGACCCGCACCGCCTCCCGGTCGTTGACGAGGAACGCCGAGAGGCCGAAACCGATGACGGTGCCGAAGACGAGGGCTCCCAGGGCCAGGTAGGTGAGCACGGCCGAGCTGACGGGGCGGGCCGTCAGCGAGGAGAACATCAGCCCGAGCGCGCACACCACCGCGAGCACCAGCATGAGCACCAGCATCGACAGGAAGATCCGACCCACCGAGACGCCACCCTCGACCCACGCCCAGGCGAGGAAGGGCAGCGCGGTGACGAGGAACGCCCCCGAGATGGCCCAGGCCGCGAGCAGCTTGCCGAGCACCAGGTCGGCCGAGGTCAGCAGCGTGGTCTGGAGCGTGGCCAGCACCCCGTGCTCGCGGTCCCCGTTGATCGAGGTGGCGGTGAGCGACGGCACGATGAGCATGCCGAGCCCGAGCACGAAGAAGATGACGACGTCGTACATCGCCGCGCCCGACCGCGCGTCCGGGTCGTTGAGCGCGAGGTAGCTGAGCACCGACACCAGGGCGATGACGGCGAACCAGATGCCGAGCACCACCACCCACTTCGAGGCCCGGGCGCGTTGGCGCAGCTCGAGCCGGGCAACCGTGGTGACTCCGTGCCAGCTCACTGTCGGTCCTCCGTCGCTGCGAGGTAGGCGGACTCCAGGGCGCCGCGGGTCGGGGTGAAGGCCGTGACCCGCACGCCGGCGCCGATGAGGTCGGTGAGCAGGCGGGCCGCGTTCTCCTCGCCGGCCACCTCGACCTCGAGCAGCCCGCCGTGCACGTGCTGCGCCGGCACGTGGTGGTGGGTCAGGAACTCGACGAGCAGCTCGGGGTCGAGCGTGTCGATGCGCCAGCCGGCCAGCGCCGTGCCGACCGTCTCGCCGTCGAGGTCCTGGGTCTCGATGCTGCGGCCGCGGGCCACGATGACGGCCCGGTCGGCCACCTCCTGCAGCTCGGTGAGGATGTGGCTGGAGACCAGCACCGTGCGACCCTGCGCGGCCAGCGACCGCAGGACGTCGCGCAGCTCGATCCGGCTGCGCGGGTCGAGCCCCGACGCCGGCTCGTCGAGCAGCAGCACGCTGGGGTCGTTGACCAGGGCCCGCGCCAGGCCGAGCCGCTGCTTCTGCCCGCGCGAGAGCACCCGGGCGCGGCGGTCGGCGAGGTCGGCCAGGTGCACGGTGTGCAGCAGCTCGTCGACGCGGGCCCGCGCCTGCGGCGCCGGGATCCGGTATGCCGCGGCGATCGTCTCGAGCACCTCGCGCACCGTGAGCGCGTCCCAGGTGCCGAAGCCGTCGGGCATCCAGCCGATGCGGGCGCGCACCTCGGACGGCGCCGCGACCGGGTCGTGGCCGTCGATGCGGATGGTGCCGCGGTCGGGCACCAGCAGGCTCGCCAGCATCAGCAGCAGCGTGGTCTTGCCGGAGCCGTTGGGGCCGATCAGCGCGGTCACCTCGCCGGGCCGGGCCGTCAGGCTGATGTCGTCGACGGCGAGGACGTCACCGAAGGCGCGGCGCACGCCCGCCACCTCGATCCCCCTCGCTGGAACCCCCTCGGTCAGCATCTGCGCAGGCTAGCGGCCCGGTGACCCACTTCCGCCCGGTTCGAGGTAAACGCGCCGGCCGCTGTTGGTGTGCTCTGACCCGGCGCGTCTACGTCGACCGGGGCGCGGCGGCCGGAGGGCACGGCGCGCTGGGAGCCGGCTGTCCGGCATACGGCAGGGGCGTCTCACCGCTCGGGCGGTCGTTAGACTGGCCGCTCCGCCACCCACCCGAACCGGAGCAGTCAGTTGAGCCTTGTCGTCCAGAAGTACGGCGGTTCGTCCCTGGCCGACGCCGAGAGCATCAAGCGCGTCGCCCGGCGGATCGTGGAGACCCGCAAGGCGGGCAACGACGTGTGCGTCGTCGTCTCCGCGATGGGCGACACGACCGACGAGCTGCTCGACCTCGCCCAGGAGGTCAGCCCGCTCCCGCCCGCGCGCGAGATGGACATGCTGCTCACCGCGGGCGAGCGGATCTCGATGGCGCTGGTGGCCATGGCCATCGCCAACCTCGGCCACACCGCCCGGTCGTTCACCGGCTCGCAGGCCGGCGTCATCACCGACGAGGTGCACGGCAAGGCCCGCATCATCGACGTCACGCCCGGCCGCATCACCAGCGCGCTGGGCGACGGTCACATCGTCATCGTCGCCGGCTTCCAGGGCGTCAGCCAGGACACCAAGGAGATCACCACGCTCGGCCGTGGCGGCTCCGACACCACCGCCGTCGCGCTCGCGGCCGCGCTCAAGGCCGACGTCTGCGAGATCTACAGCGACGTCGACGGCGTCTTCACCGCCGACCCGCGCATCGTGCCCTCGGCCCGCAAGGTCGACCGCATCTCCACCGAGGAGATGCTCGAGCTCGCCGCGTCGGGTGCGAAGATCCTGCTGCACCGCTGCGTCGAGTACGCCCGCCGCTACGACATGCCCATCCACGTGCGCTCCTCGTTCACCTACCGCGAGGGCACCTGGGTGATCCCGAACCTCTACGAAGGGAACGAGATGGAAGCGCCGATCATCGCGGGGGTCGCCCACGACCGCAGCGAGGCCAAGATCACCGTGGTCGGCGTGCCGGACCGCCCCGGCAAGGCCGCCGAGATCTTCCAGGCCGTCTCCGACGCCGCGATCAACATCGACATGATCGTGCAGAACGTCTCTGCCACGGAGACGGGCCTGACCGACATCTCCTTCACGTTGCCCAAGACCGACGGCCAGGCCGGCGTCCAGGCGCTGAAGAAGGTCCAGGAGCACGTCGGCTTCGCCCAGCTCCAGTACGACGACCAGATCGGCAAGCTGTCGCTGGTCGGCGCAGGCATGCGCTCGCACCCCGGCGTCTCCGCGACGCTGTTCAAGGCGCTCGCCGACGCCGGCGTCAACATCGAGATGATCTCCACGTCCGAGATCCGCATCTCCGTCGTCACCCGCATCGACGTGCTCGACGACGCGGTCCGGGCCGTCCACACCGCCTTCGGCCTCGACTCGGCCGACGGGGAGGCCGTGGTCTACGGAGGCACCGGGCGGTGATCTCCCGGTCCCCACAGCAGGCCAGGCCCACCCTGGCCGTGGTGGGAGCGACCGGCGCCGTGGGCTCCGTGATGCTGCGGGTGCTCAGCCACCGGGCTGACATCTGGGGCGAGATCCGGCTGGTGGCCTCGCCGCGCTCGGTCGGCCGGACGCTCACCGTCTGCGGACGGGATGTCGTCGTGCAGGAGCTCACCGAGGAGGTCTTCGACGGCGTCGACGTCGCGCTGTTCGACCTGCCGGAGGAGGTCGCAGCGCACTGGGCGCCGGTCGCCGCCGCCCGCGGGACCGTGGTGGTCGACAACAGCAGCGCCTTCCGTGCCGACCCCGACGTGCCGCTGGTGGCTCCCGAGGTCAACCCCGCCCAGGTCCGCAACCGCCCCCGCGGCATCGTCGCCAACCCGGCCTGCGCGACCCTGGCGATGATCGACGCCCTCGGCGCGCTGCACAGCGGCTGGGAGCTGACCGAGCTGGTCGTCTCCACCTACCAGGCTGCCTCCTCGGTGGGCCAGGCCGGCATCGAGCGGCTGCACGACGAGCTCGAGGCCGTCGCCGGCCAGCGCGGCCTCGGCCAGCAGGCCAGCGACATCCGGGCGGCGCTGAGCGACCGCCTCGACGACGAGTCGCCCTTCGTGGCGCCCCTGGCCCTCAACGTGGTGCCGTGGATCGGCTGGCCCGTCACCGACGGCTGGACCTCCGAGGAGATGTGCGTGCGCCACGAGGCCCGCAAGATCCTCGGCCTGCCGGAGCTGAAGGTCTCGGCGACCTGCGTGCGGGTGCCCGTCGTGACCGGCCACTCCATGTCGGTGCACGCGACGTTCGCCCGGCCGATCAGCGTCGGAAAGGCGCGGCAGGCACTGGTCGAGGCGCCCTCGGTGGTGGTGCTCGACGAGCCCGAGCAGCGCGAGTTCCCCACCCCAGCCGACATCGTGGGCTCCGACCCGACGTTCGTGGGCCGCATGCGCCAGGCCATGGACTTCCCGAACACCATCGAGCTGTTCATCTGCAGCGACAACCTGCGCAAGGGTGCCGCGCTCAACGCGGTGCAGGTCGCCGAGCTGGTCGCCCGCGACCTCGCAGTGGTGCGCTGACGTGGACCTCGCCGGGTGGAGTGACGAGGTCGAGCAGATCTCGCAGCAGTATGCCGAGCGGTTCGGTGTCGACCGCACCTCGCCGTGGTTCCTGCTCAAGCTCCAGGAGGAGGTCGGGGAGCTGACCCAGGCCTACCTGCAGGCCACCGGCCAGGGGCGCGACAAGGGACGCACGGCCGACGAGCTGCGGCAGGACCTCGAGGCCGAGGTGGCCGACGTGCTGGCCATGCTGCTGCTCTTCGCCCGTCACCACGGGGTCGATGTCGACGCCGCGCTCGAGCGCAAGTGGGTGGCCTACCGCGCGGTCAACGCCGGGCACCTGCCGAGCTGAGTCCTGGCCCGCGCTGACGGGGCGCCCACGCCGCCGGCCGATCGGAACGGACCGACTACAGCACTTGGCGTAGTGCGCATGGGGCGAACGGCTCTCCCGGGCTTCCGGTGCGGTTACCTACGATTGCTTCTGCGGGGCTTCGGTCACGCCGGTGCCACAGCTGAATGAAGACATGATTACAACGGTGTTGTTTCGCATGTGACTGGTGTGACTGGAGTGCACAATCGACGCATCGACTTCAGCTGAGCCAGGGGGCACCGATGACCGAGCAGGACCTGACCGAGGAGCTGTCGCCAGAGGAGCGGCGGCGGAAGCACCGGCTGCGCCAGATGCTCATCTTCGTCACCCTGCCCGGCGTGCTGCTCGGCACCGCCACGGTGTCGACCGCCTACTCCCGGGGATGGCTGACCCCGGAGCCGCCGAAGGCCGCGTGCAGCCCTGAGGTCGTGCCCGCCCCGAAGCGGACCTCGTTCGTCGTCAACGTGCTCAACGCGACCGGCAAGGACGGCATGGCCGCCACCGTCGCCAAGGGCCTGTCGCAGCGCAAGTTCTCCATCGGCGGCATCTCCAACGCGCCGGAGACCTGGTACGTCACCCAGCCCGCGGTCATCCACTACGGCCCCGCTTCGCTCGACCAGGCCCTGCTGCTCCAGCAGCAGATCCCCGGCTCCGAGCTCTTCGAGGACGAGGGGCGCGCCAGCAAGAGCGTCGACGTCGTCGTGGGCCTGGGCTACAAGGAGATGGTGCCGCTGCCGCCGCGGTTCGACCCGCTGCCGCGCGAGATCACGCTGAACGTCTACAACACGACGTTCCGCGAGGGCCTGGCCAGCACCGTCGCCAAGGACTTCAAGCAGCGCGGCTTCAAGGTCAAGGAGGTCTCGAACGACCCCCTGAAGACGCTGCAGATGGGCACGGCGCTGATCCGCTACGGCGAGGAGGGCGACCTCGCCGCCAAGATCGTGGCGCAGCACGTGCCGAAGGCCACCCTGCTCAAGGACGGCCGCGCCGGCACGAAGGTCGACGTGGTGATCGGCAACGCCTTCGCCGAGCTCACCCCGATGGCCCAGGTGCCGGCGCCGGCGCCGCGGCCGAAGCAGGCGACCCCGACGGTCGCCCGCCCCTGCACCGACGACTGACAGGCTGACCTGCTCGTTTGGCCTCGCCGGAGCCGGCGGGCACGATGGTGCCCCATGACGTCCCGTCGGAGCACCGCACCCGTGGCCGCGGCGTCGGCGTCGCTGGCGGCCGTGCTGCTGGCTTCCTGCGGGGGTCAGCCCGGTGCGACCGCCTCGTCGTCGGCCGGCCCGAGCACCACCCGGGCCACGTCGCCCGCCACGACGACCACCACTGCGCCGCGGCCGACCACCAGCACCACGGCCAGGCCCACGACCTCGGCCCCGCCGGCGAAGCCGCGCACCTCGACGGCGACGCCAACCCGCAGCAGGGCCGCGTCGCCCGGTGAGCCGCAGGCGCTCGCACCGGTGCCGCGGACGGGACCGCAGCCGACCGTCCGCTTCCCCCGCAACCGTCCCGCCGAGGGCCGCGGCGCGAACGCCGTGGTCGCGCCGGTCCCGGACTCGGTGTGGGCCCGGATGACGGGGTACTCCTGGACCCCCGGCTGCCCCGTCGGTCGCAGCAGCCTGCGCCACGTCACCGTGAACTTCTGGGGGTTCGACGGCAAGCGGTCACGCGGCGCCCTCGTGGTCAACCGCTCCATCGCGAGCCAGACCGCGGCCGCCTTCACCCGGCTCTACGACCTGCGCTTCCGGATCCGCCAGATGCGGCCGATGGACTCCTCCTGGGGGCGCAACCCCAAGGGGCCCGGCGCCAACGACTACGCGGCGATGGAGGCCGACAACACCTCGGCGTTCAACTGCCGCTACGTCGGCGGCGCCGAGGAGACCAAGCGCTGGTCGAACCACGCCTACGGCACGGCGATCGACGTCAACGACTTCGAGAACCCCTACCTCGCCCCGGACGGCGCGGTCTACCCCGACGACTACTGGGCCTACCGCCGCGCCCCCGCGCCCGGGGTCTTCTCCTCCAGCTCGAGCCCGGCCGTGCGCGCCTTCACGAGCCAGGGCCTGCGCTGGGGCGGCCTGTGGTCCGACCCCGACTACCAGCACTTCGACGCCCGGTGACCACTGAGATGACGTTCCAGCACAAGCCCCGGTATGCCGTGCGGCTGGCCCCCGTGGCCGGCCTGGCCGCCCTGCTCCTCACCGCCTGCGGGGGAGCGGACGCAGCCGCCCCTGCGAGCACCACGGCGTCCCCCAGCACCTCGACCAGCGCAGCCAGGCCGTCGACGAGCACCACGACCACGCGTCCGAGCACGACGACGAGCAAGCCGAAGCCCAAGGCCACCGCCTCGCGCACCGCCACGCGCTCTGCCAGCCCCACTGCGAGCCGCACCACCGCCCGCGTCACGGCGGCGCCGAAGACGGCGGCACCGGTGAGCCGCTGCCGGGTGCCCTCGGGGGTCACGGCGCCCCAGGTCGTGCTCGTCGACTCCTCGGGGTCGAGCGCCACGGTCCGCGCCTGCCGCCGCACCTCCGGCGGCTACACCGCCGACCTCGGGCCCTACTACGGGCACGTCGGTCGCAACGGTGTGACGGCGAACAAGCGGGAGGGTGACCTGCGCACCCCGGCCGGGGTGTTCCCGTTGCGGGGTGGGTTCGGCGCCTACGCCAACCCCGGCCTCCGGGTCGGCAGCTGGCTGCACGTCGACAGCCGCGACGTCTGGGTCGACGACCCGGCCTCGTCGCTCTACAACACCCACCAGCGCACCCCGGCGAACGGGCGCTGGGCGAGCGCCGAGAAGCTGCTGAACCAGCCGGCATACAACTATGCGCAGGTGATCGGTTACAACGAGGCCCGCGTCCCGGGGAAGGGGTCGGCCATCTTCCTGCACGTGGACAAGGGGGCCGGCACGGCCGGCTGCGTCTCGCTGCCGACCCGGTCGCTGCTGGCGGTGCTGCGGTGGGAGCGGTCCGGTGCGGTGATCGCCATCCGCTGACCGCTCTGGCAGGCAGCCGCCCGACCCGGCAGAGTAGGGCCATGACCGTGCGTACTGTTGCCATGCTGACCGCCGGCGGGCTCGCGCCCTGCCTCTCCTCGGCCGTCGGGGGGCTCATCGAGCGCTACACCGAGGTCGCCCCCGATGTGCGGATCATCGCCTACCGCAACGGGTATGCCGGTCTGCTGACGGGCGACTCGGTGGAGGTCACCGACGAGGTGCGCAAGAAGGCGCACCTGCTGCACCGGTTCGGCGGCAGTCCGATCGGCAACAGCCGCGTGAAGCTGACCAACGTCGAGGACTGCGCGAAGCGCGGCCTCGTGCAGCAGGGCCAGGACCCGCTGCACGTGGCGGCCGAGCAGCTCGAGCGCGACGGTGTCGACGTGCTGCACACCATCGGCGGCGACGACACCAACGGCACCGCGGCCGACCTCGCGGCCTACCTGCACGAGCACAACTACGAGCTCACCGTCGTGGGCCTGCCGAAGACGATCGACAACGACGTGGTGCCGATCCGCCAGTCCCTCGGCGCCTGGACGGCGGCGGAGCAGGGCGCGATCTTCGCCCGCAACATCATCGCCGAGCACACCTCGAACCCGCGCATGCTCATCGTCCACGAGGTGATGGGGCGGCACTGCGGCTGGCTGGCGGCCGCCACGGCCCGCAAGCACCACGAGTGGGTGCAGCAGCAGGAGTTCGCCGGGTGGTTGGAGAACGACGCCCGGCGCTGGGACGTGCACGGCGTCTACGTGCCCGAGCGGCCGTTCGACATCGCCGCCGAGGCCGAGCGGCTGCGCGGGCTCATGGACGAGTACGACTGCGTCAACCTCTTCCTCTCCGAGGGCGCCGGGGTCCACGAGGTCGTCGAGGCCATGGAGGCCGCGGGGGAGAAGGTCACCCGCGACCCGTTCGGGCACGTGCAGATCGACAAGATCAACCCCGGCGCCTGGTTCGCCAAGCAGTTCGCCGAGCAGCTGGGCGCCGAGAAGGTGCTGGTGCAGAAGAGCGGCTACTTCTCGCGCTCCGCGGCCGCCAACGACGAGGACCTCGCCCTCATCAGGCGGTGCACCGACTACGCCGTCGACGCGGCCCTGCGTGGCGAGAGCGGGGTCGTCGGCGAGGACGAGGAGCGCGGCGACGAGCTGCGGGCGGTCGAGTTCGACCGGATCAAGGGTGGCAAGGCGTTCGACACCTCCGCCGAGTGGTTCACCTCGCTGCTCGCCGACCTCGGCCAGGCCTGACCGGACAGGAAGGCCGCGCCCGGCGCGGCATACGGACTCAACGCGTGCCAACCCAAGGGGGACGTTCGATGTCAGAGCAGGCCAGCACGGCGGCATACCGGAAGGCGCGCGACACCCTGCTCGCGCTGCAGGGCCAGCACGACCGCGCCCTCGCGGAGTTCCGCTGGCCCGACGTCGGGGAGCGGTTCAGCTGGGCCATCGACTGGTTCGACGCCATCGCCCGCGGCAACGACGCGTGCGCGCTCTGGATCGTCGAGGAGGACGGCTCCGAGCGCCGCGTCAGCTTCGACGAGATGGCCACCCGGTCGGACCAGGTCGCGGTGTGGCTGGAGTCCCTCGGCGTCGGCAAGGGTGACCACGTGCTGCTCATGCTCGGCAATCAGGTCGAGCTCTGGGAGACCATGCTCGCCGTCTTCAAGCTCGGCGCGGTGGTCATGCCGACCACCGCTGCCCTCGGGCCCGCCGACCTGCGCGACAGGGTCGAGCGCGGCGGGGCACGGGCCGTGGTGGCCAACGCCGCCGACGCCCCGAAGTTCGCGGAGGTGCCCGGGGACTATCTGCGGATCGCGGTGGGCGGTGCCGACGGCTGGCACGACTACGCCGACGCGTATGCCGTGCAGGGCCGGCCGTTCGAGACGGTCACCGCGCCGTCGGACCCGCTCCTCCACTACTTCACCTCGGGCACGACCTCGAAGCCCAAGCTGGTCGAGCACACGCAGGTGTCCTACCCGGTGGGTCACCTGAGCACGATGTACTGGATCGGCGTTCGCCCGGGCGACGTGCACCTGGCGATCAGCTCGCCGGGGTGGGCCAAGCACGCCTGGTCGTGCTTCTTCGCGCCGTGGATCGCCGAGGCGACGGTGTTCGTCTACAACTACTCGCGGTTCGACGCTGCCGCGCTGCTCGAGCAGATTCGCCGGGCCGGGGTGACGACGTTCTGCGCGCCGCCGACGGTGTGGCGGATGCTGATCCAGGCCGACCTCGCCGGCGGCCCGGGGTCGCTGCGCGAGCTGCTCGGCGCCGGTGAGCCGCTCAACCCCGAGGTCATCGCGCAGGTGGAGCAGGCCTGGGGGCTGACCATCCGCGACGGCTACGGCCAGACCGAGACCACCCTGCAGATCGGCAACGTGGCCGGGGAGCCGCTCAAGCCCGGCTCGATGGGGCGGCCCATGCCGGGAGTCCCCGTGGCGCTCATCGACCCGCTGACCGGGGAGCCCGCCGAGGAGGGGGAGATCGTGCTCGACCTCTCCCAGGGGCCGGTCAACCTCATGACCGGCTACCTCGGCGACCCGGCGCGGCAGGAGGAGGCCATGCACGGCGGCTGGTACCACACGGGCGACGTCGCCCAGCGCGACGCGGACGGCTACATCACCTACATCGGTCGCACCGACGACGTGTTCAAGGCCAGCGACTACAAGATCTCGCCGTTCGAGCTCGAGAGCGTGCTCATCGAGCACCCGGCCGTGGCGGAGGCGGCCGTCGTGCCGGCGCCCGACCCGACCCGGCTGGCGGTGCCCAAGGCCTACGTCGCGCTCGCCCCGGGGTGGGAGCCGACCGCCGACACCGCCCGCGAGATCCTGCGGCACGCCCGGCAGAACCTCGCGCCCTACCTGCGGGTGCGCCGCGTCGAGTTCTACGAGCTGCCCAAGACCATCTCGGGCAAGATCCGACGGGTCGAGCTGCGCGACCGGGAGGCGAAGGCCTTCGATGGCGGGCACAGCCTGTCGGAGGAGTTCCGCGACGAGGACTTCCCGGAGATCCGGGGCTGACCGGCGCGACAACCGCGTTGTCGACCTCTGATGGTGCGTGGCTGTACGGCATACGGTTGCCTGCACACAGGCTGCCCGCCCCGGCCGAGCCGGGGCGGGCAGCGGTGTGAGCGACGCAGCCCTGGGGTCTACGGCATGTGGACCGTCAGGTTGCCGCGGGTCACGGTGTAGGAGTTGGCCGGCGTGAAGCCGTGCTTCACCATCGACTCAGCCGCGCGGAGCGACTTCGCAACGGAGAAGCCGACGACGTCGGGCCGCTTGCCGTTGTCGACGACCTTCCAGACCACGATCGTGCCCTTGAGCGAGCCGGTCGGGATCACGTAGTCGAAGTACGCCACGTGGGGCAGTACCCGGACATCGCGAACGTAGGCCCGGTAGGCGATTCCCTTGCTGAGGTTCTGGTACGACACGGTGCCCCGGTCAGGGGTCCATGCGTAGTCGTAGACCTCGAAGGACATCTGCTGGCGGGCCCCACGAGGGCCGAACCACACGCCACCGTTGGCGTGGCCGGTCAGCCGGTAGAGCTGCACGACGGTGATGTCCCCAGCGCTGACGCGGTAGGCGTTCGTGGGCGAGAAGCCCAGGTTCACCATCGCAGCGGCAGCGCCGAACGAGGGGGCGATCGAGAAGCCGGCGGTGTCACCCGCGCCGTTGGTCACCTTCCACGCCAAGTGGAGTCCACTCAGCCCGGGAAGGCCGGCAGGGATCGTGTAGGCGAACCGTGCCTGGTGGCCGTCGACGCGCACGACAGGAGTCCGCGCCTGGTAGCGAACCGGCTGGGTCGGGTTCGCGTAGAACGCGACCCCGGTGTCCCTGGTCGGGCCGTAGTCGAGCACCACGAAGGCGAGGTGCTGCGGCTGGGTCCCGAAGGCGGCGTTGCCGAGCGCGTAGCCCCGCAGTCCGGTGCTGGTCGCCCACGCGGTGTCCAGCCCACCGCTGCTCACGGTGTAGCTGTTGGACGGCGTGAAGCCGTGGTCGACCATGGCCCGGGCCTGGCTCTCCGTGGCCGCGACCGAGAAGGCCGCGGTGTCGGGCGAGCTGTCCCTGACCAGCCAGACGATGATGAGGCCCCGCACCGAGGCGGGTGCTGTCGACGGGATCTTGTAGGCGAAGCGGGCGCCACTGTTGGTGGCCTCGAGGGCCATCACGCTGGCGTTGTAGGCAACGCCCGCGGCCGTGTTGGTGTACGAGATCGTGCCTCGGTCACCGCGGCCGCTGTCGATCATGGCAAACGTCAGGTGCTGTGCGGATGCTCCAGTGCCGAGCACCGCGTCACCTGCCGCGTAGCCCATCAATGGCCCAGGACTCGGTGCCGTGTGAGCCGACGCCATGGCCGGGGCCATGAAGAGGCTGCTCAGACCGAGAAGGAGGGCCGACAGGAATGTCAGGACTCTACGCATTGGGAGTCCCTCCCATCGGGAATGAGGGCTCACCCCCCTGCTGAGTCGGTTCGGATCACGTCCCGCCACAGCAGGCCATGTGCCCGCCCCGGTGTCTCCGGGGCTCGTTCATCCCCCGACACCTTCACCGTATGTCGCTGGTGGCGGCGCAATATGGCCGAAGGTCCCGCGTGGGCGCCCACTTTTGTTCGAAGGGCAGCGGCGGACCTCAGCAGTGTGTGGTGAGGTTCGTTGGCGTGCGGTGTGCTCTCGTATGCCGTCGTGGGGACGACGTTGGGGGAGGCGCCGGGGTGCGGCGGGCGGGTGCGAGGAGCCGGGAGGCATCGCCCAAACTCCGAAGGTCCCCTCCGCGCTGCGCGGGAGAGGACCTTCGAGCCCGGGCCCCCCGCCACAGGCGACGCCAACGGTACGCGGGTGGGGGCCCCAATATCGGCTATTTCCAACAAATCAGACTTATGGTCGGGCATGATCGCGGTGCGGCCGCTCGGCTCACCCCCTGCCGGCGGTCCCGGTCGCCCGGGCATCCCCCTGCCACATGGGGCGACCCGGCGCAGCCCTGCCGTTCGGCGTTGGGCTGCCCAGACCGCGCTGCTGCGCGGTCGGGGCCGCCCGTCGCTCCCCAGGCGGCGGGCGGCCTCACCCAGAACCGCGATGAGTGCGGCAACCTGTTCGTATGCGGTGGAGGCAGGTGTTCCTGAGGATCGTCGATCCAGCCTCGGCGTACATGCAGTCTCAGGGCACGGGCCCGACCCGACGGCCGCTCTTCCGAGGCGCTGCCGTCTTCGGGCCGGGCGTGGAGGGCGGGGCGCGCCAAGCCACTCCCGCGGAGCTCGCGGAGATCCGATCCCTCCACGAGCTGAACAAGGCCGACGACGCCTTGCGGCGCACTCCAGTCGACGTCGACCCTGCCGCCCTGCGCGGTGCGGTCCGGGAACTGGTCCGACACCGCGAGACGACCTTGCGCCAGGACTCCATCACGCTCACCGCGCGACTGGTCACGTTCTGGCACGGGGATGCCGTCCTCGACATCCGATGGACTGGCCCCGATCTCGGCGGGTCACATCTGTCCCGAGTGAGTCGACGGCGCAGCCCTGACGACGACCAGGTCCTCATGGAGCACCTGCGCCGGGCCCTGAACTCGACCTGAGCAGCGCCAAGCCTGACGCGGGGTCAGGAGATCGCGGCCTTGACCAGCTCGACGACCTTCTTCTCCACCAGGGGGCTCCACTGCCGGAGCGCGTACGACACCGCCCACATGTCGCCGTCGTCGAGGTTCGCCGCGTCCTGGAACCCCAGGGTCGAGTACCGGTAGTTGAACTTGCCCGCGTCCTGGAAGAAGACGACGACCTTGCCGTCTGCGTTCGTGTAGGCGGGCATTCCGTACCAGGTCTTCGGCGTCAGCTCGGGGGCGGTCGCGGTCACGGCCACGTGCACGCGCTCGGCGAGCGCACGGTCCTCCGGCGCCATCTCCGCGATCCGGTCGAGGACCGCCTGCAGGCCGTCGGCCTTCTTGGCGCCTTTCTTGCCCTCGGCGCGCAGCTCGGCCGCGCGCTCCTTCATGGCGGCACGCTCCTCGGCGCTGAAACCGTCGGACTCGGTCTTGGCTGTCTTCGTGGACATTCTTCGGGCTTCCCTTCTCGACGCTCAGGTGCTGGGCCTCACTTCCGGCCTTCGTCGAAAGGCTAGGCCCGCCCACACGCGTGGTGCTTCTCGATTCCTGATCGGATCCAGGGCCCGGCCGCGGCCCGCCACGAGCCGGCCGTGCGAGGTGAGCGCGGACGCGGTCGAGACGCTTAAGGACGGTCGCCAACCTGCTGGCCCGCGACTGCCCGCGAGGCCACCGGGGCTGAAATCGGGCATAGGCGACACTGGACATCGCAGGGCGTTGGTCTACCCTGTCCGGGGCCGCGGCGGAGCAGGGACGCTTCGAAGCGGCAGGAGCACGGAACGACAAGCCAAGCAGGAGTGCCTGATGAGCCGCACGGCGAGCCTGAAGGCAGAGACGGTCGTGGCTGTCCACGTCTTTGGTATCGACCCGGATCTGCGCGTCCTCCTGGACAGGGACGCCGCGGCTGCGGATCCCGGAGAGGGTTGGTCCCTGCCGTCGGCACTCCTGCGCACCGGTGAGGATCCCTCGTACCTCGCGCAGTACCTCATGCGTCGGGCCGGTGCCGTCCCGAGACGGACCGGGGTGGTCGACGTGGAGAGTGACTACCGGGACGGCGTCCACCGTTTCGACCTGCTGTTCGAGTGCCGGGCCGAGCCGGCTTGGGGACCTGCCCCGTCAGGCGGGTTGCTCTGGTGGTCGCTGGACGAGATCGCGTCGCTGACGCTCACCCCCGCCACCCGCAGGGCGATCGTCGGCCGCTGGACCAGCATCTGGCCGCACATCTGACTCCCTGAGCCCGCACTGCGGTATGGCGACGACCGGCTGGTCACATGCGAGAGGCCCTTCACCTGATGTGGTGAAGGGCCTCTGACCTGCGGATTTTGGTCGGGGTGACAGGATTTGAACCTGCGACCTCTTCGTCCCGAACGAAGCGCGCTACCAAGCTGCGCCACACCCCGTGGCAATCGCTGCCCAGGGAGCACTCAGGCACTCGATGAGCAGCGACAAGGAAGGATAGCCCACCACCTCCGCAGGCTCCCAATCGCCCCTCCGACGTGACCCTGCGGCGTTCTGCGGCGGCCCGTCTCAGCGGGCGGTGAGCGTCAGGAGGGTCGCCTCGGGGCGGCACGCGAAGCGCACCGGCGCGTACGGCGACGTGCCCAGCCCGGCCGAGACGTGCAGCCAGGCGGCGTCGTCGGGCGCGAACGACGACGGGGTGTCGTCGGCACCCGGCCACCAGCGGGAGACCCCCTTGGCTCGGCTCGTGTCCAGGTCGCAGTTGGTGACCAGGGCGCCGTAGAAGGGCACCGCCAGCTGGCCACCGTGCGTGTGCCCGGCGAGCACGAGACCGGCGCCGTCGGAGGTCATGGCGTCGAGCACCCGCTGGTAGGGGGCGTGGGTGACGCCCACCGTCAGCGCGACGGAGGGGTCCGCCGGGCCGGCCACCACGGCATACCGGTCGTAGTCGAGGTGGGCGTCGTCGACGCCGACGAGCTCGAGGTCCCGACCGCCGACCGTGAGGTAGGTGCGCCGGTTGGTGAGGTCCTCCCAGCCGCCGGACACCAGCCCCTTGACGAGGTCGTCGGTGGGCAGTCGCGGGGTCGAGCCGGTGCCGCGGCGGTTCCACGGCGTGAGGTACAGCGCCGGGTTCTTGAACGTCGGGGCGAAGTAGTCGTTGGAACCGAGGACGAAGACGCCCGGGAACGCCATGAGCGGCTCCATCGCCTCCAGCAGCGGCCCCACCGCGTCGGGGTGCGCGATGTTGTCGCCGGTGTCGACCACGAGGTCCGGCTCGAGGGCCGCGAGGCTGCGCACCCACTCGACCTTGCGCCGCTGGTTCGGCATCAGGTGCAGGTCGGTGAGGCACAGCACGCGCAGCGGCGCCGAGCCTGCCGGCAGCACCGGCACGCTGAACCGCCGCAGGACGTAGGCGTTGCGCTCGACCAGGCCGGCGTACCCGACACCAGCCACGCCGACCGCGGCCAGGCCGCCGAGGGTCTTGAGGAGGGAGTTCATCGCGACCATCCTCGCAAATCGCGGTTGCGCACGCCTGACAGACTGTGGGGCATGAGCGAGCAGACCCTCAAGGCCACCGTCCAGAGCGACCTGCACGAGGCGATGCGGGCTCGTGACAAGGTCCGGTCCGGCACCTTGCGGATGGCGCTCACCTCGATCACCAATGAGGAGGTCGCCGGCAAGGAGGCCCGCGAGCTGAGCGACGACGAGGTGCTGAAGGTGCTCGCCAAGGAGGCCAAGAAGCGCAAGGAGGCGGCCACCGCCTACCGCGACGCCGGCCACCCCGAGCGCGCCGAGGCGGAGGAGGCCGAGCTCGCGGTCCTCGAGGGCTACCTGCCGGCGCAGCTCGGCGACGACGAGCTGCGGGCGCTGGCCGAGCAGGCGGTCGCCGAGACCGGCGCCACCGGCATGCAGCAGATGGGTCAGGTCATGAAGGCCGCCCAGGGGCTGGTGGCCGGACGCGCCGATGGTGGGCGCGTGGCCGCGGCCGTGAAGGCGGCGCTCGCGGGCAGGTGAGCCGCGCGGCATACAGACGAGGGCCCCTCACCACCGTGGTGGTGAGGGGCCCTTCGTGCCCGGTCGGTATGCCGCGTCAGCCCTTGGTCTTCTTCGGCGGCGGGGTCTTCGTGGCATCCGGTTTCGGGGTCTCGGTCGTCTTCTTCGGCTTGGGTGTCGTCTTCGGCTTCGGGGGCGCCGGGACGTAGCCGGTCGAGACGTACAGGCCGACGGTGGTGCCGCGGACCGCCCGACCGCTCGGGTCGGTGTAGACGACCGTGCCGGACGACATGGTGCTGTAGGTGCGCCCGGCGACCTGGGCCTTGAAGCCGGCGTCCTCGAGGGCCTTCGTGGCCTCCTCGACCGACATCCCGCTCACGCTCGGGATGCTGATGATGTCGCCGTTGAGCACCTTGCCGCTCGGCTCGTCGAAGTCACGCTTCGGCTTGTCGAGGATGCTCGAGGTGCGGTCCATGAGCTCCTTCCAGAGGGGCGCCGAGATCGTGCCACCGAAGACCTCGGGGTAGAAGTCGTTGCCCAGCCGGATGTTCTTCATGCGCTTCTGGCTGTAGGGCGTGCCGACCCAGACCGCGGTGGCCAGCTGCGGGGTGTAGCCGATGAACCACGACTCCACGTGGTTGTCGGTGGTGCCCGTCTTGCCGGCGGCGGGGCGGCCGCCGTCGAGCTTGGCGCCGCGGCCGGTGCCCTTCTCGATGACGCCCTTGAGCAGCTCGGTGGCGCCGTTGGCGACGTCCTTGCTGATGACCTGCTTGCAGTTGTCGGTCGGCAGCTTGATCGGCTTCTTGTCGTTCGTGGTGATCGACAGGATCGGGTTCGGGGTGCAGTACTTGCCCTCCGCGGCCAGCGTCGCGTACGAGGCCGCCATCGTCAGCGGGGTGGCGTCGTTGGCGCCCAGCGTCACGGCCGCCGGGTAGCACTCGATGTCCTTGCCCGTGCCCTGGTGCAGGCCCATCCTCTCCATGGTCTTGTGGACCTTGTCGGTGCCGAGCTTGAGCACGAGGGACGCGAAGGCGGTGTTGACCGAGCGCTGCGTCGCCAGGTCGAACGGCAGCGGCTTGCCACCGATGGACTCGTCGTTGCGGACCGGCCACGCCGACCCGGCGCCGCACTTGCCCCTCATCTCGCTCGGGGTGTAGATCGCCGACTGCTTCGTGGTGGCGAACTTGGAGGGGATCTTCCCGTTGACCGGGATGCCGTTCTCCAGCGCCGTGACGATGGCGTACATCTTGGCGGTCGAGCCGAACTGGGCACCGCTGGTGCCGCCGTACCGCTGGTCGACGTTCCAGTTGACCTGCGTGAACTTCTTGCCCTTCTCGCCGTTCTTGGGGAAGCGGGAGGCCTGCACCATCGCGAGGATCTTGCCGGTGCCGGGCTCGACGATGCTCGCGGCGGCGCCGATGCGCTCGGAGTTGCCGACCGGCACCTTCTTCTCGACCTGCGTCTGCGCCATCTCCTGGACCTTGGGGTCCAGCGTGGTCTGGATGGTCAGGCCGCCCTGGTTGATCTTCTTGATCCGCTCGGGGACGGACTTGCCGAGGGCAGGCAGCTGCTTGAGGTAGGCGAGGATGTACTCGCAGAAGTACGGCTGGGTGGAGCGGCCACAGGTGTTCTGGGCCGGCTTCACCTTGAGCATCTTCTTGACCGGGACGGCCTTGGCGGCCTTCCACTCCTTGTCGGTGACCATGCCGAGGCCGTGCATGCGGTCGAGCACGACGTTGCGGCGCACCTGAGCGCGCTCGGGGTTGTGGATCGGGTCGGTCTTGCTCGGCTGCTGCACGAGGCCGGCGAGCAGGGCCGACTGCGAGAGGGTCAGCTTGGACGCGCTGGTGCTGAAGTAGTGCTGTGCGGCCGCCTCGACGCCGTAGGCCTGGTCGCCGTAGTAGACGAGGTTGAGGTAGCCCTCGAGGATCTGGTCCTTCGTCAGCTGCTTCTCGAGCGTGATCGCGTACTTCAGCTCCTGCAGCTTGCGGGTGTACGTCTTGGCGGTCGCGGCCTGGGCGGCAGCCTTGTCGTTGTTGCGCAGGGCGTTCTCCTGCAGCGTGATCTTCACGTACTGCTGGGTCAGGGTGGACGCGCCCTGGGTGTCACCGCCCTGGAAGTTCGAGACCAGCGCACGGGTGATGCCTCGCGGGTCCACGCCGCCGTGCTCGCGGAAGCGGCTGTCCTCGATCGCGATCTGCGCGTTCTGCATCGTCTTGGAGATCGCCTTGAGGGGCACGATGATGCGGTTCTCGTCGTACGGCGTGGTGATGAGGCCGCCCCGCGCGTCGTAGATCTTGGACTGCTGGGCCAGCGGTGAGGTGGTGAACTCGCCCGGCAGCGAGTCGAACATCTCGACTCCGGACTTCGCCGCGCTGCCCGTCGCGCCCACGGCCGGGATCATCAGGCCAGCCGCGAGCAGGCCCATGACCATGGCGGTGGCGACGAAGGCCCCCAGCAGGCTGAGCACGTTGGCGAGGTTCGAGGCGCGTCCTTGCATGGGCCAAGGGTAACTGCCGTGACCCGTTTGACCCGTTCTCCCGACAGCAGCCGCGCCCCGGGGGTCGCGCGGGCGCTCTTTCCGGGGCCGACGGACTCAGTCCGCAGGTGGAGAGAAGGGCTCCGGCTCGCGGACGACTCCGATGTGCTCACCCGAACCAGTGGCCGTAGCCCAAATGGCCTGTGCCAGAGCGTAGTCAGGTGTGACTAGTCCGTTTGGCCATCGGAGAACTACACGAATGGGCCATGTCTTCACAGGTGTGAACTTTTCTATCGTCAGTCGTGCCCGAGACGGACATAAGCAACCGATTGGGCACCGTTTGACCCCGTTTGACTGGAGGACTGCAATGACCATCGTGCCAGCCCGCACCGCCCGTCCGGTGGCCTTTGGGGCCCACTGGGTCGAGGACTGGGCGCCGCTCGGCCGATGTGCCAAGTCCGACCCCGACGCCCTGTTCGTGCAGGGTGCGGCCCAGCAGACCGCCAAGATCGTGTGCCAGGGCTGCCCGGTCATCGCCGAGTGCCTCGCCGACGCGCTCGACAACCGCACCGAGTTCGGTGTGTGGGGCGGCATGACCGAGCGCGAGCGCCGGGCCCTGCTCAAGCGCCGCCCGAACATCGCCTCCTGGGCCTCCCTCTTCGCGCAGGCCAGGGCCGCGCAGGGCGACCAGAGCGCCGTCAGCGCCTGACCCTCGGGTCACACCCCCCGCGTCACACCGCCCGCGTCAGGGCGCCGTGAGCGCCTGACCGACCTCCCGCAGGCCCTCCAGGTCGTGGATGTCCTGGGCTGCCGCCGGAACCTCCACCACCGGTATGCCGGGGTGCCCGGCCGTGAACCGGCGCGCCAGCGCCTCCTGCCGCTCGGCCGTCTCGGCCAGGTTCGCGTGCAGGCGCAGCAGCCCCTCGGTCAGCGGGGCGGTCGCGGAGCCGCCGTCGGCCTCCGCCAGCTGCTCGGCGGCGGCCAGGGCCCGCGAACCGCTCAGGGTGGGTGCGGCCAGCCGCTGGATGCGGTTGATGACCACCCCGGCGAGGGGCATGCGCTCCTCGTCGAGCCGGTCGACGAAGAACGACGCCTCCCGCAGGGCGTCCCGCTCGGGAGCGGCGACGACGACGAAGGCCGTCTCGGGGTTCTTCAGCAGGGCGTAGGTCTTGTCGGCCCGCTCCCGGAACCCTCCGAACATGGTGTCGAGGGCCGCCACGAAGGTCTGCACGTCCTGGAGCACCTGCCCGCCGAGGACCTTCGACATGACGGTGGTCGCCATGGTGACGCCTGAGCTGAACACCTTCAGGTAGGCCCGCCCGCCCGCCTTCGCGGGGGCCATGAGCAGCCGGATGAAGCGACCGTCGAGGAACGAGCCGAGCCGCTTGGGCGCGTCGAGGAAGTCGAGCGCGGAGCGCGACGGAGGGGTGTCGACGACGATGAGGTCCCAGGTGTCCTCCTCGGCGGCGCGGGTGCGCAGCTGGCCCAGCTTCTCCATGGCCATGTACTCCTGCGTGCCGGCGAAGGAGCTGGAGACGGCCTGGTAGAAGGGGTTGGCGAGGATCTGGGCGGCCTTCTCGGGGGTGGCGTGGGCCTCGACGACCTCGTCGAAGGTCCGCTTCATGTCGAGCATCATCGCGTCGAGCGAGCCGCCCGCCTCGGAGTCGAAGCCCGCGACGGGGCGGGGGGTGTTGTCGAGCTCGGTGAGGCCGAGGGACTGCGCCAGCCGGCGAGCCGGGTCGATCGTGAGCACGACCACCCGCCGCCCGAACTCGGCGCCGCGCAGCCCGAGGGCGGCGGCCACCGTCGTCTTGCCCACGCCGCCGGCTCCGCAGCAGACGATGATCCGCGTCTTCCGGTCGTGCAGCAGGGCATCGAGGTCGAGGCGGGTGGCGCCCGCGGGGTCCTTCCGGGCCTGAGCGGGCTTCGGCTTCGCCGGCATCAGACCATCCCCTGCTCGGTGAGGGCGTCGGCGAGCACGCGGATGCCGCCGGCGTCGGTGCCCTCCGGCAGGAGGGGCAGGCGGAAGACCTGGCGCCCCTGCGCCAGCAGGATCTCCTCCTGCTCCTTCTGCAGGGCGACCCGCTCGGCGTGCTCGCGGGCCTGCTCCAGCAGCCCCGTGACCATGGCGGCGCTGGTGCGCACGGACACCGACTTGAGGTCGACGGTCACCGCTGCGCCGGCATCCGGGTCGGTCGCCGCCGTTGCGAGCTCGGCCTCCTCGAGCAGCGGCTCGTGCACCTGGTTGATGACGATGGCGCCGAGCGGCAGGGAGGCCCCCCGCAGCTCCGCGAGGGCGTCGACGGTCTCCTGCACCGGCATCTCCTCCAGCAGGGAGACGACGTGCACCGCGGTCGTGTGGCTGCGCAGCATGCGCGTGATGGAGTCGGCCTGGGTGCGGATGGGGCCCACCTTGGCCACGTCGGCCACCTCGGCGTTGACGTTGAGGAACCGCACGACCCGACCGGTCGGGGGCGCGTCGAGCACCACGGCGTCGTAGGCGGGCTCGTCCTTGTGGCGGCCGCCCCGGCGCCGGCCGGCCGCCTCGTAGACCTTGCCGATGAGCAGGACGTCGCGCAGGCCCGGCGCGATGGTGGTGGCGAAGTCGACCGCCCCCACCTTCTCGAGCACCGTGCCGGCGCGGCCGAGCCGGTAGAACTTCTGGAGGTACTCCATGAGGGACTCGCGCACGTCCACGCTCATCGCGTAGAGCTCGCCGCCGCCGCGCTCGTGCACGATGCGGGTCTCCTCGTGCCCGATCGGGGGCACGTCGAAGGTCTGCGAGATGCCCTGCCGCTCCTCCACCTCGGCCAGCAGCACCCGCTTGCCCTGGCGGGTCAGGGCCAGGGCCAGGGCCGCCGCGACCGTCGTCTTCCCGGTGCCACCCTTGCCCGTCACGATGTGCAGCCGCACGCCGGCGTGGCTGGGCGTGGTGGCGGGGGACATGTCGCCAGCCTAGGAGGCGAGGCCCGACACCGCAGCCAGGACCTCGGCGAAGGCCGGGTGCTCGGGGTCGATGAGGCCGAAGTGCTCGCACCCCGCCACCTCGCGCAGGGTCACCGGCAGGGGTGTCCCGGCCAGCGACGACACCCGCTCGGCGTAGGAGCGGGAGATCGCCGCCGGTACGACGTCGTCGTCGGCGCCGTGGACCAGGACCACCGGCACCCGCGGCAGGTGCCGCGAGGGGTCGGCCGCGGCATACGCCTCGGGCAGCGCGTCGGGGGTGCCGCCCAGGAAGGCCTCCACCGCACCGTCGCCGAGTCGCTGCTCGAACGCCGCCCGGAGGTCGACCACCCCCGCCAGGCTGACGACACCCGCGAGGTCGGCGCCCCACGGCTGGGCCGCCGCCCAGGCGACGAGGTGGCCGCCGGCGGAGTGACCGACGAGGACCAGCCGCTGCGGGAGCTCGGGGTCGGCACGCACCGCGGCCACGGCCGCAGCGACGTCCTCGCCGGTGCCCGGCCAGCCGCCACCCGGCATACCGGTCCTGCGGTACTCGACGACGGCGACCGGGTAGCCGGCGTCGGCGAAGGCCTGTGCCTGGCACCCGGCGTGGGTGCGGTCGAACATCTCGCGCCAGAAGCCCCCGTGCACCACGACGACGCCCACCTCCTTCGAGGGGCCGGCCGGGAGCCGCACGTCGTAGACGTGGGCGGGGTCGGGGCCGTATGCCGTGGTGCGGGCGGGCGGGGGAGCGGTCCGGTCGAGGACGGCCCGGGGTTCGGGGGCGGGGACCTCGGCGGGCTGGGGGTCGGCCATGCCGCCATCCTGTCAGCGTCGCTACGCTGCGCCCATGAAGAAGTACGAGTACGCGACCGTGCCCCTCATCGTCCACGCCACGAAGCAGATCCTCGACCAGTGGGGCGAGGACGGCTGGGAGCTCGTCCAGGTGCGTGACCGGACCGACGGCGGCAACCTGGTCGCCTACCTCAAGCGAGAGAAGGCCTGACCATGAGTGCAGTCGAGGACCGCCTGAAGGAGCTCGGGCTCACCGTCCCCGAGGTCGCCAAGCCCGTCGCCGCCTACGTGCCGGCGCTCGCGGACGGCCGCCGCGTCTACACCTCCGGCCAGCTGCCGATGGTGAACGGCGAGCTCGCCGCGATCGGCAAGGTCGGGCACGGCGACGGCCTCGTCGACCCGGAGAAGGCCGCCGAGCTCGCGCAGCTGTGCGCCCTCAACGCCATCGCCGCCGTGAAGTCGGTCATCGGTGACCTCGACAAGGTGGCGCAGGTCGTCAAGGTCGTCGGCTTCGTCGCCAGTGACCCCTCGTTCACCGGCCAGCCCGGCGTCATCAACGGCGCCAGCGAGCTGCTCGGCAAGGCGTTCGGCGACGCCGGTGTCCACGCCCGCTCCGCGGTCGGCGTGGCCGTCCTGCCGCTCGACGCCCCCGTCGAGGTCGAGATCGTCGTCGCCCTGGCCGACAACTGAGGCCGATGAGCCACTTCCTGCACCTGGTTCGGGGTATCTGCGCGCACTGTCGCGCGCGGGGATACCCCGAACGGGTGGAGGTGCGCGTCGGGATGGCCGCGTGATCCGGGAGTTCCCGGTGGCGCCGGTGCTGCGCGAGCACGCCGACGCCTGGCAGGCCGACCAGGAGCCCGCGCGGCCCCGGCCGGCCGCCACCGTCATGTTCGTGCGGGACGGCGCCGCGGGCCTCGAGGTCTTCATGCTGCGCCGGGTGGCCACCATGGCCTTCGCTCCCCGCACACTGGTGTTCCCCGGGGGTGGGGTCGACCCCCGCGACGCCGACCCGCGCCTGCCGTGGGCGGGCCCCACCCCCGCCGAGTGGGCCGAGCGCCTGCAGACCGACGAGGCGACCGCCCGCGAGCTGGTGGCCGCGGCGGTGCGCGAGGTGTTCGAGGAGTGCGGGGTGCTGCTGGCCGGCCCGTCGCCGGACAGCGTCGTCGACGACGTGACCAGCCCGCACTGGCACGCGCAGCGCCAGGGCCTGCTCGACCGCTCGCACTCCCTCGCCGAGGTGCTGATCGCCCACGACCTGGTGCTCCGCTCCGACCTGCTGGCCTACCGGGCGCACTGGATCACGCCGGTGTTCGAGCCGCGGCGCTACGACACCCGGTTCTTCGCGGCAGCCGTGCCCGAGGGGCAGAGCGCCGACGACCAGAGCACCGAGGCCGACGTCGCCGACTGGGTTGCCGCCGCCGACGTGCTCGAGGCTTCCCGGCGGGGCGAGGCCATGATGCTGCCGCCGACGGTGGTCTGCGTCGAGGAGATCGCCGCCGCGCCCAGCGCTGCCGCCTTCATCGCCGAGCAGCCGCCCGTCGCCCCGGTCACCCCCGTGCTGACGCAGACGGCCGACGGCCCGGTGATGCGGGCGGAGCTGCCGCGGTGACTGCCCCGCCCGCAGCCGAGCACTGGTCCGGCGGCCAGGTGACGGAGCGGGCCCACTGCGTGCTGGCGCCCAACCCCGGCCCGATGACGCTCGACGGCACCAACACCTGGGTGCTGCTCGAGCCCGGCTCCACCGAGGCGCTGGTCATCGACCCCGGGCCCCTCGACGAGGCCCACCTGCGACGGGTGCTGGCCCTGGTGGAGGAGCGCGGCGCCCGGGTGGTGCAGACGATCCTCACGCACGGGCACCTCGACCACGCCGAGTCGGCACAGCGGTTCGCCGAGCTGACCGGCGCCCCCACCCGCGCGGTCGGACGCGGCCACGACGACCTCGCGGACGGTGACGTGCTGCGGGCCGGCGGTCTGGAGCTGAGGGTCGTGGCCACGCCGGGCCACACCTCCGACTCGCTGTCCTTCGCGCTGCCCGCCGACCACGCCCTGCTCACCGGCGACACGGTGCTGGGCCGCGGCACCACGGTGGTCGCGCACCCCGACGGCGAGCTGGCGGCATACCTGGACTCGCTGGAGAAGATCGCGGCGCTCACCGGCGGCGGGGAGGTGAGCACCATCCTCCCCGGCCACGGCCCCGTGGTGCCCGACGCGTCGGCGATGGTCGCCTTCTACCGGGTGCACCGGCGCGAGCGGCTGGAGCAGGTGCGACAGGCGCTCGCCGAGGGCGCGCGCGGGGTCGAGGACGTCGTCGAACGGGTCTACGCCGACGTGCCGCGCGAGGTGTGGCCGGCGGCCCGCCTCAGCGTGGCCGCCCAGCTGGAGTACCTGCGGCGCGTGAATGAGGCGGCTCAGCGGGCCCGACGCTTGAGGCGCTCGACGTCCTGGATCAGCACGGCACGGGCCTCGAGCCGGAGCCAGCCGCGGCTGGCGAAGTCGGCCAAGCGCCTTGTTGACGGTCTCGCGGGAGGCGCCGACGAGCTGCGCCAGCTCCTCCTGGGTGAGGTCGTGCGCGACCAGGATGCCGTCCTCGACCGGCCGCCCGAAGCGGTTGGCGAGGTCGAGCAGCGCCTTGGCGACGCGGCCGGGGACGTCGGTGAAGACCAGGTCGGCGAGGTTCTCGTTGGTGCGGCGCAGGCGCTTGGCGAGGGCCGCGAGCAGCACCTTGGCCACCTCCGGGCGGCCGGACAGCAGACCGGAGAGGTCGTCGTGGCCGATGCCCATGAGCTGGGTCTCGGCGACGGCCGTGGCGGTCATCGTGCGCGGGCCCGGGTCGAACAGGCTGAGCTCGCCGAACATCTCACCGGGGCCGAGGATCGCGACCAGGTTCTCGCGGCCGTCGCTGCTGCGGCGACCGAGCTTGATCTTGCCCTCGCGGATCACGTACAGCCGGTCGCCCTGGTCCCCCTCGTGGAAGAGCACGTCGCCGCGCTCGAGGTGGCGCTGCGTCATCGACTGCATGAGCCGGCCCGCGGCGTCGTCGTCGAGGGCCGCGAACAGCGGGGCTCTTCTCACCACGTCCTGATCCACGGGCGACAGTGTGCCACGTCGCCTGGTCAGGGAACTGTCAGCATCGCCCCTTAGGCTGTGCGGGTGTCTGCTGCCGTCCGTGAGGAGTCGCCGGTCGCGCTGACCCGGCGCGCCCGCCGGATGTACCGCGCGCTGGCCGAGCGCTATCCGTACGCCCACTGTGAGCTCGACTTCGAGAACCCGCTCCAGCTGCTGGTCGCCACCGTGCTCTCGGCCCAGACGACCGACGTCATGGTCAACAAGGTGACGCCGACCCTCTTCGCGAAGTACCCGACGGCCGCGGACCTCGCCGCCGCCGACCGTGAGGAGATGGAGGGCATCCTCAAGCCCACCGGGTTCTACCGGGCCAAGACCAACTCGGTGATGCGTCTCGCGGCCGACCTCGTCGAGCGGTTCGACGGCGAGGTGCCGCCGCGGATGAAGGACCTCGTCACGCTGCCCGGGGTGGGCCGCAAGACCGCCAACGTCGTCCTCGGCAACGCCTTCGGGATCCCCGGCATCACGGTCGACACCCACTTCGGGCGGCTCGTGCGCCGCTTCGGGTGGACCGAGGAGGAGGACCCGGTCAAGGTCGAGGAGGTCGTGGGCCGGCTCATCCCCCGCAAGGAGTGGACGATGCTCTCCCACGTGCTGATCTTCCACGGCCGGCGCACCTGCCACGCCCGCAAGCCGGCCTGCGGGGCCTGCCCCGTCGCCCGTTGGTGCCCCTCCTACGGCACCGGCGAGACCGACCCCGACAAGGCGGCGAAGCTGCTGAAGTTCGAGCTGGCCCCTTCGGCCCTGGCGGCCACGGCTGCGGATGCTCCGACCCCGGCGACCAGCCCTTCGGCGGAGGGAGCCCCGCAGGGATGAGCGCGCCCCGTCCCGCCTGGATGAACCGTCTCCAGGACGCCCTCGCCCACCCCGACCCGGAGTACTTCGACCGGTTCCAGCCGCCCGAGGAGGGTGGCCGCGAGTCGGCGGTGCTCATGCTGTTCGCCCCGTCCGAGCTCGGGGGCGAGGAGGTCGTGCTGACCGAGCGGGCCCACCACCTGCGCTCGCACCCGGCGCAGGTCTCGTTCCCCGGCGGGTCGCTCGAGCCGGGGGAGGACCCGGTGCAGGCCGCCCTCCGCGAGGCGCAGGAGGAGGTCGGCATCGACCCCGAGACGGTCGACGTGGTCGCCGAGCTGCCCCAGCTCTTCCTCAGCCCGAGCCAGCACATCGTCACGCCGGTGCTCGCCTGGTGGCCGGTGCCGACCGCCATCGAGGACGTGCACGCCGGCGAGGTGCACCGGGCCGAGCGCGTGTCGGTCGACCTGCTGCTCGACGCGTCCATCCGCTTCACCACCGTCCACCCGATGGGCTACGAAGGGCCCGCCTTCGAGGTCGACGGCCTCTACATCTGGGGGTTCACGGCCATGCTGTTCAGCCGCGTCATGCAGCTCGCGGGGCTCGAGCGCCCCTGGGACGCCGGCGTGCGCCGGCCGCTGCCCGAGCGGTTCCACCCCCGCCCCCGGCCGGAGGGTGGTGACCGGTGATCTTCGGTCTCGGCATCCTCGACGTGCTGCTCGTGCTGCTGCTCGTCGGCTACGCCGTCTCCGGCTACCGGCAGGGCCTGGTGGTCAGCGTCCTGTCGCTGGCCGGGTTCCTGGCCGGCGGCGCGCTGGCCATGTGGCTGCTGCCGCTCGCCATCCACGAGTGGACGTCGCTGGAGAACACGCCGGTGATGCGCGCCGTGGTGATGGTGGCCGGCGTGTTCATCGTGGCCTCCATCGGCCAGGCGGTCGCCGTCGGGGTGGGCGGTCGGCTGCGCTCCCACGTCCGGGCTCGGCCCGCCCGGGCCTTCGACTCGGCCCTGGGGGCGGTCGCGGTCGTCGTCTCCGTGTCCCTGGTCATCTGGTTCGTCGCCGGGGCGGTGCGCGGTGGCGCGCCGGCTCCGCTCGCCCGCGCCATTGGCGAGTCGAGGGTCCTCCGGGCGATCGACACGGTGGTCCCGCCGCAGACCTCGCGCCTGTTCGCCGGGTTCCGCGAGGTCCTCGACCGCGAGGGCTTCCCCCGCGTGTTCGAGGGCATCGAGGCCGAGCCCATCGCACCGGTCGAGCCGCCGGACCCGAACGTCGCCCGCACCCCCGGCGTCAGCGAGGCCGGCAGCTCGGTCATCAAGATCACCGGCGTGGCCGAGGCCTGCAACCGCGGGCAGGAGGGCAGCGGCTGGGTGGTCTCGCCCGGTCGGGTCGTCACCAACGCCCACGTCGTCGCCGGCATGCGCACCGTCACGCTGCGGGTCAAGGGCACCGGGCCGTCCTACGAGGGACGCGTCGTCGTCTTCGACCCCGAACGCGACCTCGCGGTGGTCGCCGCCCCCGACCTGCCCGCCGCGCCGCTCGACCTCGGTCCGCAGCTCGAGCGTGGGGACGGCGGCGTCGTCGCAGGCTTCCCGCTCGACGGGCCCTACCGCCTCGACGCCGCCCGGGTGCGTGACGTGGTGCAGGCCCGCGGCTCGGACATCTACGGCACCCCCGGCACCAACCGCGAGGTGTACTCGCTCTACGCGCGGGTCCGCCCCGGCAACTCCGGTGGCCCGCTGCTGTCGACGACCGGCGAGGTCGTGGGTGTCATCTTCGCCAAGTCGCTCGACGACAACAGCACCGGCTACGCGCTCACCCTCGACGAGGCCCGACCGGTGCTGCGGGCGGCCGCGTCGGCGAGCCAGCCGGTGAGCACCGGCCCCTGCGTCGCGGGCTGAGGTGCGAGGCGCCCGGGCGGAGGTCCGCGGCCGGCGGGCTGAGGTGCGAGGCGCCGGAGGCCGACCCGGGCAGGCTCAGGTGTGGAGGCCGTCGAGCCAGCTGATGAGGTGGCCGTTGACCGCCTCGGGAGCCTCCTCGGGCAGGAAGTGGCCGGCCCGGGCGACCTGGTGCTCCTCGTAGGGGCCGGCGCACCACGCGCGTGAGGCGGGCATGATCTCGGGCAGCACGGCGGGGTCGTCCTCGCCGTGGACCTGGAGCACCGGCACCTGCACCGGCCCGCTCACCCGCTTGGCGAACCGCCACCCGTCGGGCCGGACCTGGCTGCGGACCACCCAGCGGTAGTACTCGGCCGCGGAGTGGGCCACGAACGGCAGGGCCATCGCGTCGGAGTACATCCGGGCCTCCTCCAGGCTGGGCCAGATGCCCTGCGGTGAGGCCCACTCGCGCAGCAGTCGTTGGACGTACCCGCCGTGCACCGTCATCTCCCGTTCCGGCACGAACGGCCGCTGCAGGCCGGCGAGGTAGCCGTTGGCCCGCGCCTGGCGGGCGTTGGTGAACGAGGCCCGGCGGAAGACGAGCGGGTGCGGCATCGACAGGGACGCGAGGGCGGAGGTGACCGCGGGCTGGAGGGAGGCCATGCTCCACGCGATCCAGCCGCCCCAGCCGTGCCCGACGACCACGGCCTGGGACTCACCGAGCGAGCGGATCACACTGGCCGTGTCGGTGGCCGACGTCCGGGTGTCGTAGCCGCGGGGCGGCTTGTCCGAGGCGCCGTAGCCGCGCAGGTCGAGCGCGCAGGCGCGGTAGCCGGCGTCGGCGAGGGCCTGCATCTGGTGGCGCCAGGCCCACCAGAACTGCGGGAAGCCGTGCAGCAGCAGCACCAGCGGCCCCTGGCCCTGCTCCGCGACGTGGAAGCGGGCGCCGTTGGCGGCGACGAACCGGTGCTCCCACGGGCCGTCGACGAGCACCATGGAGGCGTCGGGAGTGGTGGGGAACACGGCGGCTCAGGTCTGTCTGCGAGGTGCGGGCTCGGCGTGCGCGCGGCGCGTCGGGTCCGGGAGCGGGTGGGTCAGGTGGGGCGTGGGTGCGGCTCAGTCGCCCGACTTGAGCGCCTCGATGGTCTCCTGCGCGTTCTTGATGGTCCGCTCGGGCTTGGGCTGCACCCGCGTGACGCTGTTCTTCCCCACCACGCCGAGGATCGCGGCGATCAGGAAGAGCAGCACGGTCGTGATGAGGTAGCCGGCCCAGATCGGCAGCCAGATGGCGATGACGTTGGCCACCGTGTGGAAGAGGAAGATCAGGCCGAGCAGGCCGAGGAAGGCAGCCCCTGCGAGCAGGCCGGCGCCCTTGCCGGCGAGCTTGGCCTCACCCGTGATCTCGGCCTTGGCCAGGGCGATCTCGCTGCGGACGATGGTGGAGATGTCGGCCGTCGCGTCCGCGACCAGCTGGCCGAGGGTGCGCTCGGGGCCGGGCGTGCTGGTGGCCATGGGCAGTTCCCCTTTGTGTCGTCTTCAGCGGCCCGCACGGGCCGCCTCCACCCTAGCCGCGTCCCGGGGTATCCACATCTGAGCGCTGGAAGACGTCGGGTATGCCGTCGAGGTCGTGGTCGGCGCTCTCCGCGAGCGCGATCCGCCGGTAGACCCGGTTCCGGGTGCGCAGCACCACCGAGGCCAGCAGGGCGGCGAGGAGCGAGCCCATCAGCACGGCGAGCTTGACGTGGTCGTCGCGCTCGCTGCCCGCCCCGAAGGCGAGCTCGCCGACGAGCAGCGAGACGGTGAAGCCGATGCCGGCCAGCAGCGAGAGGCCGAACACGTCCCACCACGACAGCTCGTCGTCGAGCTCGGCCCGGGTGAACCGCGTCAGCAGCCAGGTGCCGCCGAGCACGCCGACCAGCTTTCCCGCGACGAGGCCGACCATGATGCCGAGGGCGACCTCGTCGGCGAAGGTCGAGGCGAAGCCACCGCCGACCACGGTGACGCCCGCGGCGAAGAACGCGAAGACCGGCACGGCCACGCCGGCCGAGAGCGGGCGCAGCCGGTGCTCGAAGCGCTGCGCGACGTCCATCGCGGCGGGCAGGGTGCTCAACCGGGGGACGCTCTGACGGGGCCGCACCGGCACGGTGAGGCCGAGCAGCACCCCGGCCACGGTGGCGTGGATGCCGGAGGCGTGCACCAGCGTCCAGGTCGCCAGGGCGAGCGGGAGCAGCAGCCACCACTGCGTGAGGCGGCGCTGCACGAGGAACGCGAAGAGGGCCAACGGCACGAGGGCCAGCGCCAGCATCGGCAGCTCGAGCGACGAGGTGTAGAAGATCGCGATGATCGTGATGGCCACGAGGTCGTCGACGACGGCGAGCGTGAGCAGGAACGAGCGCAGCGCCACCGGCAGGTGCGTGCCGATGACGGCCAGCACCGCCAGCGCGAAGGCGATGTCGGTGGCAGTCGGGATGGCCCACCCGCGCAGGGCGTCACCGGAGGGGCCCAGGCCCAGCACGACGGCCGTGAACAGCAGCGCCGGCACGGCCACCCCGCAGATCGCTGCCACGACGGGGACAGCGGCCTTGGCCGGGTCGCGCAGGTCGCCGACGAGGAACTCGCGCTTGAGCTCGAGGCCGGCCACGAAGAAGAAGATGGCGAGCAGCCCGTCGGCTGCCCACTGCCCGAGGGTGAGGTCGAGGTGCAGCGCATGGGGACCCACCACGGTGTCGCGCAACGCGGCATACCCCTCCCTCCACGGGGAGTTGGCCCACAGCAGTGCCAGCACCGCGGCGACGAGGAGCAGGGCCCCGCCGACGGTCTCGGTTCGCAGCGCGGCGGTGACGGCCTGCGCCTCGGTCCAGCTCGGGCGGCGGAAGATGCGGGGTCCGCCGGGCGGCGGAGTGGGGGGCGTCACGGGTGGCCTCCTGGGGTCGGGGCTTGCACAGACCCCCGCCGGAGCGGGCGCCGCCGACCAGACTTCCCGGCACACCACGTCCAGCCTATCGGCTGCGCCTGCGCGGCGACTCGGCGGCAGCGAGGCGCAGCCCCTCGAAGGTCTGGGCCAGCTCGCGGACCAGCTCGTCGTCGGGCACGACCTGTCGGTCGACCAGCGTCGTGCCGAACGCCAGCCCGGGCGCGTCGACCACGGTCATCTTCACCCGCTCGAGGGTCTGCCGCAGGGCCGCCTTGGCGTAGCGGGCGCCGTACCAGCCGTAGCCGACGCACGCGACGGGCAGGCCCTCCCACTCGGCGTAGAGGAAGTCGATCGCGTTCTTCAGCGCCGCGTTGTAGCCGCGGTTGTACTCCGGCATCACGACCAGCAGCGCCTCGGCGTCACGGATCGCGGCCGACCAGCGCCGGGTGTGCTCGTGGGCGTAGCCGCCCTCCGACGGCTCACGCGGCTCGTCGAGGAACGGCAGCGCGAAGTCGGCGAGGTCGAGCACCTCCACCTCGAACCCGGAGTCCGGCACCTGCTTCAGCACCCACTCCGCCACGGTCGGGCCGAGCCGGCCGGGGCGGGTGCTGGCGATGAGGATGCGAAGGGCGACCACGCCCGGAGCCAACCACACGTATGCCGCGCCCGCCCCTCTCCGGGGCCGGCGCGGCATACACGTCGTGGCGGTGGGCCGCCGGCCGCTCAGTCGGCGGCCGGCGCGGCCATGCCCTCCTTGATGAGGCTCATGACCGAGGAGTCGGCCAGCGTGGTGACGTCGCCGACCTCGCGGTTCTCGGCCACGTCGCGCAGCAGGCGGCGCATGATCTTGCCGGAGCGGGTCTTGGGCAGCTCCGCCACGACCATGATCGAGCGCGGCTTGGCGATCGGGCCGATCTCGTGGGCCACGTGGTTGCGCAGCTCCTGGACGAGGTCCTTGCCCTCGCCCGGCTCGTCGGCCTCCGCGACCGCCTCCTTGCGCAGGATGACGAACGCGCAGACGGCCTGCCCGGTGGTCTCGTCGGCGGCGCCGACGACCGCGGCCTCGGCGACCTTCGGGTGCGAGACCAGGGCCGACTCGATCTCGGCGGTCGACAGGCGGTGGCCCGAGACGTTCATGACGTCGTCGACCCGGCCGAGCAGCCAGATGTTGCCCTTGGCGTCGTACTTCGCGCCGTCGCCGGCGAAGTAGTACTTCGGCCCGAACCGGCTCCAGTAGGTCTCCTTGTAGCGCTCCGGGTCGCCCCAGATGCCGCGCAGCATCGCCGGCCACGGCTTGGTCAGCACGAGGTAGCCGACCTTCTCCGGCTCGGTGAACGGCTTGCCCTCGTCGTCGAGGATCTCGGCGCTGATGCCCGGGATCGGCTTCTGCGCCGAGCCGGGCTCGAGGTCGGTGACGCCCGGGAGCGGGCTGATCATGATCGCGCCGGTCTCGGTCTGCCACCAGGTGTCGACGATCGGGCAGCGGTCGCCGCCGATGTGCTTGCGGTACCAGAGCCACGCCTCGGGGTTGATCGGCTCGCCGACCGAGCCGAGCAGGCGCAGCGAGGAGAGGTCGGACTTGGCGGGGATGTCGTCGCCCCACTTCATGAACGTGCGGATCGCGGTGGGCGCGGTGTAGAGGATGGAGACCTTGTACTTCTCGACGATCTCCCACCAGCGGCCCTGGTGCGGGGTGTCGGGGGTGCCCTCGTAGAGCACCTGGGTCGCGCCGTTGGCCAGCGGCCCGTAGACGATGTAGGAGTGGCCGGTCACCCAGCCCACGTCGGCGGTGCACCAGTAGACGTCGGTCTCGGGGTGCACGTCGTGCACGATGTGGTTCGTGTAGGCCGCCTGCGTGAGGTAGCCGCCCGTGGTGTGGAAGATGCCCTTCGGCTTACCCGTGGTGCCCGAGGTGTAGAGGATGAACAGCGGGTGCTCGCTGTCGACCGGCTGCGCCTCGTGGGTGTCGGGCTGGGCGTCGACGAGGTCGTGCCACCAGATGTCGCGGTCGTCCTCCCAGGCCACGTCGGTGCCGGTGCGCCGCACCACCAGCACCTTCTCGACCGGGTTCTCGCCGTGCTGCAGCGCCTCGTCGACGGCCGCCTTGAGCGGGGCGGCCTTGCCGCGGCGCCACTGGCCGTCGGTGGTGACGACGACCTTGGCCTGGGCGTCGTCGATGCGGGTGTGCAGCGCCTCGGCCGAGAAGCCGCCGAAGATGACCGAGTGCGGCGCGCCGAGCCGGGCGCAGGCCAGCATGGTCACGACGGTCTCGGGGATCATCGGCATGTAGATGGCGACCCGGTCGCCCTTGGTGACGCCGAGGGACGCCAGGGCGTTGGCCGCCTTGGCGACGTCCTTCTGCAGGTCGGCGTAGGTGACGGTGCGGGTGTCGCCCTGCTCGCCCTCGAAGTGGATCGCGACGCGGTCGCCGTTGCCGGCCTCGACGTGGCGGTCGACGCAGTTGTAGGCGACGTTCAGCTCACCACCGACGAACCACTTGGCGAACGGCGCCTCACTCCAGTCGAGCGTGGTGTCGAAGTCCTTGCTCCACGTGACGTACTTCCGCGCCTGCTCGGCCCAGAAGGCCTCGTAGTCGGCCTCGGCAGCGGCATACATGTCTGCGGTGCCGTTGGCGTTGGCCGCGAACTCGGCGCTGGGCTCGAACGAGTGGTCCTGCTGCAGCACGGTCGACAGGCTCTCCTCGGACACGGCTTCCCTCCTGGGTACGGCGCGGCGGCCGCATCCTCGCGGCCGGTGACAGGCACCACCCAACCGCCTCAGGTCTCCGGCATCAAGGGGAACCCCGCGCACGCTCGCCCGACGGGCCGTGGCTGCGACGAGCGGTGCGTCCCCCGCAGACCAGCGGCAGCCGCTAGCCTCGCCCTGTGGCCGACGACGCCGTGGAGCGCGCGCACGAGGGCCGGCGGGTGGCACTGCGCGCCGCGTGGAGGCGCGCCCGCCCGGTGGTCGCCGTCGTCCTGGCCGCCCTGCTGTGGTGGCCCACCGGCTTCTGGGGCCTCGACGACTGGCTGCACGCGCCACTCCGGGCGATCGAGGGTGACGTCGTGGTGCTGTCGGCCACCGCGTCGGCGGCGGTGGTCGCCGCGCTCGTGGCGGCCCCGTGGCCGAGGTTGGCGGTCGTCGCCGGGTGCAGCGCCCTGACGTGGTGGCTGAGTGCGCCCGCGGTCGACACCGCGCCCGACGAGCGCGAGGTGCTCGTGCTCCTGCTCCTCGCCGCTGCCGTCGTCGGTGTGCTCGTCGGCCGCCGGGCCGGCCGCGGACCCCTCGCCTCCGCAACGGTGCTCGCCGTCGTGGCAGGCCTCACCCAGGCGACCTGGCCCACCGGTGCTGCGCTCGCGGTGGCCCTGGCGCTGCCGTTCGCCGTCGCCACGTGGGAGCGGGTGGCCCCGACGCTGTGGAGCGTCGCCGGCGTGCTCCTGCTGTGGCTGGCGGCCTCACTCGGGGCGCTGGCCCTGCGACACGGCTGGAACGTGCTGCACCCGCAGATGAACATCGGCTCCAAGCGTGGCGAGCTGCGCCTGGTGCTCGAGACCGCCTGGGACTTCCTGCGCACCCAGTGGCGCGGCGCCGCCACCGGCCTCCTCGAGGCGCACGTCGGCTGGTTCTGGGTCGCCGCCGTGCTCGCGGTGCTGCTCGTCCTGGGCCGGGTGGTCGCCGGACCGGTGCTCCGCAGGGTCGCCCCCGCCGGCCGCACCGGTCAGCCGACCGACCGCGTCACCAGTGGTGCGCCACGTCGATGACGAGCCGGCTCGTCGTCGCGTCCTGCAGCGTGAAGACCCGGAAGGGCAGGCGTGCCCGCACCCCGAGCCCCAGGCTCGTCTGACCCTCGAAGCTGCTGTCCCACCGCACCTGGCGGAACGTCCGGTAGCCGGTGACGTCCACGACCTCCGCCCGGTTGGCCGGGGCGTAGCTCGCGGTGCCCTTCGGCGTGTAGGCCGGTGCGTTGACCGTGACCGACAGCTTCGCCCCGCCGCGCAGCGGGAGCGGCAGGCCGGACGCGGCACCGGTGAACGTGTTGACGTACCTCACCGTGTAGCCGGGGGCCTTGCCCTTGAGGTCGATCACCAGCCGGTCGTAGCAGGTGTGCCGGCCGGAGCGGACGCCTGAGATCGGCCCGGCGACGGAGGTGGTCGAGGTCTTGGCGAGCGAGCCCCAGTGGATCCCGCAGTACGGCGCTGCCGTGGCCGTGGCGGAGGCGGCGGCCACCGGCAGGGTGCCGGCGACCAGTGCGACGAGGAGCGGTCGGACGACCGCCCGGGTGGTGGGTGCCATGGTGTCCTCCCTTCGGACACTCCACAGACGTGGTGGGGCGGGGTCGGGTTGACGCCCGCTGCACGCGAGCCCCACCAACAGACGTGCCCGTCAACAGAAGAGGCGCGGTATGCCGGGTGGTGACCACCCGGCATACCGCGCCGTCGTCGGTGCCTGTTGCGGCTAGTGCGCGACCGCCTTCTCGGCGCCGTGGCCGGTGAGGCTGCGCACCTCCATCTCGGCGAACTTCGCGTCGTTCGCCTTCTCGCTGCTGGTCACCGTGCCCAGCCAGCCGAGGAAGAAGGCCAGCGGGATGGAGACGATGCCCGGGTTGTCGAGCGGGAACCAGTGGAAGTCCACGCCCTGCAGCATCGACAGCGACTTCCCGGTGGCCGGGTCGACCGGCTTGCCGGAGACCACCGGGCTGAAGACGATCAGCGTCACGGCGCTGATGAGGCCGCCGTAGAGGCTCCACAGGGCGCCGCGGGTGTTGAACCGCTTCCAGAACAGCGAGTACAGGATCGTCGGCAGGTTCGCGCTCGCGGCCACCGCGAAGGCGAGGGCGACGAGGAAGGCGATGTTCTGCCCGTTGGCGAAGATGCCGCCGATGATCGCCACGATGCCGATGACCACCGCGGTCATGCGGGCGACCCGCACCTCGGCGTCGGCCTCGACCTCGCCCCTCTTGATCACCTGCGCGTAGATGTCGTGGGCGAAGCTGGCGCTGGCCGTGATGGTCAGGCCGGCCACGACCGCCAGGATCGTCGCGAACGCGATCGCCGAGATCAGGCCGAGCAGCAGCTCACCACCGAGCTCGAAGGCCAGCAGTGGGGCCGCCGAGTTCGCCTTGCCGGGAGCGGCCTTGATGGCGTCGGGGCCGACCAGGGCGGCAGCGCCGTAGCCCAGGACGAGGCTGAGCAGGTAGAACCCGCCGATCAGCCAGATGGCCCACTCCACCGACTTCCGGGCCTCCTTGCTCGAGGGCACCGTGTAGAAGCGCATCAGCACGTGCGGCAGGCCGGCGGTGCCGAGCACCAGGGCCAGCGACAGGGAGATGAAGTCGACCTTGGTGAGGGTGGACTTGCCGTACTGCAGGCCCGGTCCGAGCAGCTTCTCGCCGGCGGCGGGCGAGTTGTCGACCGCGGCACCGAGCACGTTGGAGAGGCTGAAGCCGTACTTGCCGAGCACCCACACCGCCATGACGACGGTGCCGGCGAGCAGCAGGGTGGCCTTGACGATCTGCACCCACGTCGTGCCCTTCATGCCGCCGATGAGGACGTAGGCGATCATGATCGCGCCCACGACGGCGATCACCAGCCGCTGGGCGCCGACGCCGTCCAGGCCGAGCAGCAGTGAGACCAGGCCACCGGCGCCGGCCATCTGGGCCAGCAGGTAGAAGAAGCTGACGACGAGCGTCGAGATGGCGGCCGCGGTGCGGACGGGCCGCTGGCGCAGCCGGAAGCTGAGCACGTCGGCCATGGTGAAACGGCCGGTGTTGCGCAGCAGCTCGGCCACCAGCAGCAGGGCCACCAGCCACGCCACGAGGAAGCCGATGGAGTAGAGGAAGCCGTCGTAGCCGTTGAGGGCGATGGCGCCGGCGATGCCGAGGAAGCTCGCGGCCGACAGGTAGTCACCCGCGATGGCCACGCCGTTCTGGCGGCCGGTGAACGCGCGCCCGCCGGCGTAGTAGTCGGCCGCTGTGCTGTTGTTGCGCGCGGCGCGCAGCACGATGACGAGCGTGACGACGACGAACAGCGCGAAGATCGTGATGTTCAGGGCGGGGCTGCCGACGTTGGTCGCAGCCGGGACGACAAGGGCGTTCACGGACGGCCTCCTTCAAGACGGTCGTGCAGCGCCTCGGCGCGCGGGTCGAACTCGCGGTCGGCCCACCGCACGTAGAGGACCGTGATGGCGAACGTCGAGATGAACTGGCCGAAGCCGAAGAGCAGGCCGACGTTGATCTCGCCCCACACCTTCTGCGACATGAAGTCCGGGGCGAACGCCGCCAGCAGGACGTAGAGGAAGTACCACGCCAGGAACAGCGCGGTCATGGGAAAGACAAACCTGCGGAACCGTCGACGCAGGTCACCGAACTCCTCGGTGCGCTGCATCTGCATGTACTCGGTTCCGGCGTGTTCGCGAGCCTCGTTGCTCACTGTGCACCTCCGTGGCCTGACGCGGGCGGCTCCCGCGGCTGAGGCCACTGTCGCGAGTCCGTATGCCGCGCAGAAGAGCAGGCGCGCGGGTGCGCGCCGGGTGGGCGGTCACCGTAGGTGTGTGGCGCGTCACACTGCGCCGAACGGTCGGGTGGCTGCGACCAGCGGTCATGCCGTCGGGCGGTGGGGCGGACGGCAGGCCTGGTCAGCGGTGGCGGGGGCTGCGCTCGAGCTGCAGGTCCTCGGGGCTGTGCAGCCGCACCATGGTGCGCGAGGTGTTCCGGGGGATGTGGCCGGGCGTCGCGAGGGAGACGATGACCGCGACCGTGAAGGCGATGGGGATGGTCCATGCCGCAGGCTGCCCGAGCAGGGCGCCCGGCCAGCCGTCGATGGGGCCGGCCAGCATCGTCACGAGCACGGCGCCGGCGGCGAGGAACCCGCCGGAGAGCAGACCGGCCGCCGCCCCCACGGTGCTGAGGCCGCGCCACCACGACCCGAGCACGAGCAGGGGGCAGAACGTCGATCCGGCCACGGCGAACGCGAGCCCGACCGTGGTCGCGAGGCCGATGGGCTCGACGAACCGCGCCGCGGCATACGGCACCACCATGGCGAGCACGGTGGCGAGCCGGAACCCCTGCACGACGGTGGCGTCCTCGCCGGTGATCCGGCCGAGCCGCCCGCGCAGCACGTCCTGGTCGAGCACGCCGGCCACCGACATGGTCAGGCCGGAGGCGGTCGAGAGGAAGGCGGCGAAGGCGCCGCCGGCGAGCACCGCGGACAGCACCTCGCCCAGGCTGCCCGGCACCACGGCCTCCGGCAGGGCCAGGACGATCGAGTCGGCGCGCAGGCCCTCGGGCAGCTGCGGGAGGTAGACCCGCCCGAGCACGCCGTAGACCGGGGGGAAGAGGTAGAAGAGGCCCAGCAGCGCCACCACGGTGAGCGTCGTGCGACGGGCGGCCCGCCCGTCGGGGTTGGTGTAGAAGCGCACCAGCACGTGGGGCAGGCCCATGGTGCCGAGCGCCAGCGCGAGCAGGGTGCTGTAGGTGGCGTAGACCGGGTGGTCCTGGCCGCCGAAGCCGCTGAGCGGCTGCGCCCAGTCGACCGCGGTGCCGCCGGTGAGCTGCGGCCCGGGACGGCCGTCGCCCAGCCACACCGCCAGCAGGACGAACGCGGGGATGGCGATGGCGGTGAGCTTGAGCCAGTACTGCATCGCCTGCACCAGGGTGATCGAGCGCATGCCGCCGGCCGCCACGTTGGCGATGACGACCACGACCACGACCAGGCTGCCGACCCAGGGCGGCGCCCCGGTCACCACCCGCAGCGCCAGGCCGGCGCCCTGCAGCTGGGGCAGCAGGTAGAGCCAGCCGATGCCGACGACGAGCAGCGACGAGAGCAGCCGGATGCGGCTGCTCTCGAGCCTCGCCTCGGCGAAGTCGGGCAGCGTGTAGGCGCCCGAGCGGCGCAGGGGCGCGGCGACCAGCACGAGCAGGACGACGTAGCCGACGGTGTAGCCCACGGGGAACCACAGCATGTCGAGGCCGCTGGAGTAGACCAGCCCGGCGATGCCGAGGAAGCTTGCGGCAGAGAGGTACTCACCCCCGATGGCGCTCGCGTTGCGGTAGGGGGTGACGGTGCGGCCCGCGACGTAGAAGTCGCTGGTGGTGCGCGAGAGCCGCAGACCGAACGCGCCGACCCCGAGGGTGACCAGGCACACCAGCACGATCGCGGTGACGCCGTAGACCGAGTTCACCGGCGCCCCACCACCTGGCTGAACTCGCGCTCGATGCGCTCGGACTGCCGCACGTAGTAGCGCGCGACGAGCAGGGCCACGGGGTAGACCAGCACGCCCAGGACGAGCCAGGGGAAGGGCACGCCGGCGATCTCGAGCGTGCGGGTGTCGGGCACCAGCAGGAACAGCAGCGGCAGGCCGCCGAGGCCGACCGCACCGAAGAGCAGGACCCGCATCGCCAGCCGCAGCTGGGCCGACATGAGCCCCGCCATGTAGACCTCGCCGAGGTCGGTCTGCTCGTCGAGGTCGCGGGTCAGCGGCCGCTGGTCACGGCGCGTGGCGGCGCCCCGGCGCGAGCTGGTGACCCGGACCCTCGGGGGACGGCCGAGCCGGTCGGGCTGGTCGGCGGGCTCCGCGGCCCTCCCCGGGCTCATGACGCCGAGGGTCGGGGGGCGCGCAGCAGCCGGTCGCGCAGCTCGCGGGTGTGCCGGCGGCTCACCTGGAGCTCGGCTCCTTCGAGCACGACCGTGCACCGGCCGTGCTCCATGCGGACCTCGCGCACGTGCGGCAGGGCGACGAGCGTGCTGCGGTGGATGCGCACGAAACCGGCTGGGCCCCAACGCTCCTCGAGCGTGGTGAGGGGAATGCGCACGAGGTGGGACCCGGTGTCGGTGTGCAGGCGCGCGTAGTCGCCCTGCGCCTGCGCGTAGCGGATCTGGCTGCGGGAGATGAAGCGGGTGACACCGCCGAGCTCGACGGGGATCGTCTCGTCCTCGGGCTGCGCGCCGGCGCTCGCCTCCGGGGCCTCGGCGGCGCCCTCGACGACGCGGCGCACCGCCTCGGCCAGGCGGTCGGCGCGCACGGGCTTCATCACGTAGTCGGTGGCGTCGACGGCGAAGGCGTCGACCGCGTGCTCGTCGTAGGCGGTGACGAAGACGATCTTGGGACGCTGCGCGAACCGCGCGATGACCCGGGCGAGGTCCATGCCGTTCAGGCCCGGCATGTTGATGTCGCTGAAGACGACGTCGACGGGGCCCTCCTCGAGGGCCCTCAGCGCCTCGGTGCCGCTGCTCGCCGTGCGCAGCTCGCCGATGCGGTCGTCCTGCCGCAGCAGCCAGCTGAGCTCCTCGAGTGCGGGCAGCTCGTCGTCGACGACGAGGGCGCGCAGGCGGGCACCGCCCGCCCCGCCGTCGCTGGCGGGGTCGGGGCGGCGCTCACGGGGGAAACCCGGTCCGGCGCTCGCCACAGGGGGAGCCTACGACGAGCGCCGGGCGCGACGGGTCAGACCCGGCGGTGTCAGACCCGGCGGTGTCAGGCCCGCTCGGCGGTGCGGGCGGCGCGGTCCTCGCGCGAGAAGAGCTCGACCTCGGCGGCCTCGCCCAGGTCCGGCACCGCGGCGCTCGCGGCGGCCGCCGACTCCTGGGCCTCGGTGAGGTGCACCGAGGTGCGCAGCGGCACCTCCTTGATGAGCGCCACCGCGGCCAGGGCGACCAGCGAGATGATCGCGGCGACCACGAAGATGTGACCGGTCGCGTCGGCGTACGAGGCCCGCACCAGCTGGGCGATGGGGGTCAGGGAGGGCGTCGATGTCGAGGCTGGCGCCCGCCGCGCCGCCGCCGGTCGGCCTCACGCCCATGGCGGCCAGGCCCTCGGCGATCCCGTCCTTGACCCGGGTGGCGAGCACGGCGCCGAGCACCGAGACTCCCACGGCACCGCCGAGGGTCCGGAAGAACGACACGGTGGCCGACGTCGCGCCGACCTGCGAGACGTCGACGGTGTTCTGGACCGCGAGCATGAGGTTCTGCATGAGGCAGCCCATGCCCAGGCCCATGAGGCCCATGAAGACGCTGGCCTCCCAGATGGGGGTGGCGTGGTCGAGCGCGCCCAGGCCCCCGAGCCCGGCCGTCAGCAGCACGCCACCGATGACGAGGAAGGCCTTCCAGCGGCCGGTGCGCGTGATGATCTGGCCGGCCACCGTCGCGGCGACGAAGGAGCCCAGCATGACCGGCATGGTGAGCAGCCCCGCCTCGGTCGGCGAGTAGTCGCGGGCGACCTGGAGGTACTGCGTGAGGAAGACCGAGCCGCCGAACATCGCGGTGCCGACGGAGATGCTGGCGATGATGACCAGCACGGCGGTGCGGTTGCCCAGCACGCGCAGCGGGACCAGCGGCTCGGGGTGGCGCAGCTCGACGACGGTGGCGAGCGCGAGCAGCACGAGCGACGACCCGAGGTAGGCGGCGGTCTGCCACGACACCCAGGCGAAGTCGTGGCCGGCGAAGGTCACCCACAGCAGGGGCAGGCTGGCGCCACCGGAGATGAGCACCGCACCGAGGTAGTCGAACTGGATCCGGCGCTTGACGGTGGGCAGGTGGAGGGTCTTCTGCAGCAGCACCAGGGAGACGACGGCGAGCGGGATGCACAGGTAGAAGGTCCACCGCCAGCCGAGCCAGGAGGTGTCGACGATGAGGCCGCCGAGCAGCGGGCCGCTGACGGTGCTGACCGCCATGACGGCACCCATGTAGCCGCCGTACCGCCCGCGCTCCCGCGGGGCGACGATCGCGCCCATGATCGACTGCGCGAGCGCGGTCAGCCCGCCCATGCCGAGGCCCTGGAGCACCCGGGCGCCGATGAGCAGGGGCACGGTGTGCGCCATGCCGGCGACGACGGAGCCCAGCACGAAGACGACGATCGAGAGCTGGACCAGGACCTTCTTGCTGGCCAGGTCGGAGAGCTTGCCCCAGATGGGGGTGCTGACCGTGGTCGCGAGCAGGGACGCGGTGATGATCCACGTGTACTGGCTCTGGGTGCCCTTGAGGTCGGCCAGGATCGTGGGCAGGGCGGTCGAGACGATGGTCGACGACAGCATCGCGGTGAACAGTGCTGCCATCAGGCCGGTCATGGCCTCGAGCACCTCGCGGTGCGACATCGGGGCAGTGTTCGGTCCGGCGGCTCCCGGCGGTTCGGTCACCGGCGACGACGTCCGGGGCTGGGGCGGGGCGGCGGTCATGCGGTCACCTTCTGTGGTGCAGGGATCGGGTTGGGGGCCGTGCGGAAGGCGTCGCCCTGCCGGGCGATCACCTTCTCGACGCGGGTGAGAGCGGTGGTGGCGGTGCGGATCTCCTCGTCGTCCCAGTCGGCGACGGCGTCGACGAAGAGCCGGATGTGCTCGGCGTGCTGCTCCTCGAGCGTCTGCCGCCCGAGGTCGGAGAGGGTGAGGACCCAGGCACGGGCGTCCCCGGCGTCGTGCCGCCGTTCGACCAGGCCCGCCTGCTCCAGCGGCACCAGGGCCCGGGAGATCACGGAGGGGCTGACGCCGAGGGCGGTGGCGAGGTCACCGGGGCGGGCGTCCCGTTGCGAGAGGCACTTCAGCGCGGCATACGGGGTGCCGCTGGGGCCGAGGGCCTGGGTCCGGCGGTGTCCCACGGAACGTGAGGTGCGGACCAGGTCGATGACGGCGGAGAGGAGGGCGGCGGCCTCCTCGGTGCGGGAAGCATCGGCGGACATGGAGCTCCTTTGGTTGCAGTAAGCAACTATAAAGAAGATGGTTGCCATATGCAACTAACCCATGGCGCTTACGACTTCTGGCCATCGACGCGGCATACGAGGGCGTAAGGAGGCCGAGAAAGCGAGTGAGCGGCCAGAGGTCGCGGGCCAGAGGCCGGTATGCCGCCCGCGCGAGGTGCGCGGCGGGCGTCAGGAGATGCTGTCGTTGAGCCGCGCCAGCAGGGCGCCGAGCCGGCGGACGTCGGCGTCCGACCAGTCGCCGAGCTGGTCGGCGAGCCGCTGCCGCCGGCCCTGGCGCGAGCGCTCGACCGACTCCCTGCCCACAGGGGTGAGGCGCAGCAGGCGGGCCCGCGCGTCAGCCGGGTCGGGCACGCGCTCGAGGAGCCCGAGCTGCTCGAGCTGCGTGAGGTTGCGGCTCATCGTCGACTTGTGCAGCCCCACCGCCGCCGCGAGGTCGGCGGCGTGCACGCCCTCGGACGAGGAGGCGGCGAGGTCGACGACGGCGACCAGCACGGCATACGCGGCGGCGTCGAGGTCGGGGTGCACCTCGGCGGCGATGCGGGCGGAGGAGGCGCGGGCGCGCCGCATCAGCCGGGTGAGCTCACGTTCGACGACCGCCCTGCTGTCGGCGGTCGGGCGGTCTGCCTCGTGGGGCAGGTCGGGGCGGGCGGGGCTCACGGCAGGGAGCCTAGGGGCTCAGACATGCACGCCCGGGGCGTACTTCGGCACCCGGAAGGTGACCTTGGTGCCCGCGCCGGGTGCCGTCTCCACCACGAGCCCGAAGTCGTCGCCATAGACCTGCCGCAGCCGGGCGTCGACGTTGCCGAGGCCCACGCTGTCGGAGTCGGCCTGACCGTCGAGCGCCCGCCGGATCGCCTCGGGGTCGGAGCCCATTCCGTCGTCCTCGATGGAGATCTCCGCCTCGGAGCCGCGGTCGGTCGCCACGATGCTGACCGCGCCGCCGCCCTCCTTGCCGGCGATGCCGTGGCGCACCGCGTTCTCGACGATGGGCTGGATCGCGAGGTAGGGCACCGTCACCGGCAGCACCTCGGGCGCGATCATGAGCGAGATCCGCATCCGGTCGCCGTACCGCGCCTGCTCGAGGGTGAGGTAGCGCTCCACGTTGCGCAGCTCCTCGGCCAGGGTCGTGAAGGCGCCGCCCCGCCGCAGCGCGTAGCGGGTGAAGTCGGCGAACTCCAGCAGCAGCTCGCGGGCCCGCTCGGGGTCGGTGCGCACGAAGGAGGCGATGGCGGCCAGCGAGTTGTAGATGAAGTGCGGGCTGATCTGGGCCCGCAGCGCGCGCAGCTCCGCCTCCATGGTGCGGGTGCGCTCGCGGCCGAGCTCGGCCAGCTCGGCCTGGGTGGACACCCAGCGGGCGACCTCCTCGGTGGCCCGGGCCAGTCCGGCCGAGGCCTGCGGGCCGTAGGCGGCGATCGAGGCCACCACCCGGTCCTCGGTGACGACGGGTGCGATGACCGCCGTCTTCACCGGGCAGTCGGGGTCGTCGCAGCCCACCGCGTCGTAGCCGAGCACGATGGTCCGCCCGGTCGCGAGCACCTCCTCGGCGTCGGCCCGCGCGTGCTCCCGGTGGTGGTCGGCGGCGCCCTCCCAGGCCAGCAGGGAGAACGGGTCGCACACCGCGATGGCCGGTGACCCGAGCAGCGCCCGCAGGTGCTTGGCGGCCCGGGCGGTGCCCTCCGGCGTCAGGCCGTCCTGGAGGTGCCGGGACGCCAGCGAGGCCGTGTGCAGCGTGGCGTGGGTGGCGTGGTCGACGTCGGACACGAACCCCCGCGAGCCCCGGCGCCCCTGGCGGAGCAGCCGCAGCAGCCCCAGCACCAGCAGGAACGCCCCGGTGACCACGATCGCCGTGGGGAGGTGGAAGCTGCCCGACACACGGCGAACTCTAGGCTGCTGCCCGTGTCGGACGTCGCCCCCTCGCTGAACAGGCTCGCCTCCCTTCCGGGGGTCCCCGAGCAGACCGCCGCGGCACGGGAGGCCTGCACCCGGCTCCGCTGGCACGAGGCGCTGCGGCGCCGGATCCCCGAGGCCGCCGCCGAGTCGAGGGTGCGCGGCGCGCACGCGAGCGCTGCCCTCGAGGGCGCCAACCTGTCGGTGGAGATCGTCCGCGACCTCATGCGCGGGGCCTCCGCGTGGCCGGAGGACCCCGACCCGGTCGAGCAGGTCGCCCGTGGGGTCGTCCAGGCGACCGCCGAGACCGAACGGCTGGCCCCGATGGTGCGCACCGCGCCGCTGCAGGCGCTGGCCCGCCTGCACGTCGCCGCCGCGTCCGGGCTGGTCGAGCCCGCGCAGCTGGGCCGGCCGCGGCAGGCCGGCGAGGAGTGCGCCGAGTTCGTCGACCTCGGCCCCGCCCCGGGGGTCGAGGTCGTGCAGGAGCGGCTGGCCGCGCTGGTCGACGTGCTGCTGGCCGGTGACAAGGTGCCGGCCGTGGTCGTGGCGGCCGTCGTGCACGCCGAGATCGCCCACGTCCGTCCCTTCGTCCGGGGCAACGGGGCGGTGGCGCGGGCCATGGAGCGGGCCGTGATCCAGTCGACCGGCCTGGACCCCACCGGCGTGGCGGTGCCCGAGGTCGGGCACGGCGCCCAGGGCGGGCCGGCCTACCTCGGCGCGCTCGCGGCATACGGCACGGGCACCCCGGAAGGGGTGGCGCTGTGGCTCGGGCACTGCTCGCAGGCCATCGTCGCGGGCGCCGAGGAGGGCGTGCGGATCTGCGACGCGGTGCGGGCAGGTCGCCTGCTCTGAAGGGCTGTTGCGGGCCGAACCGGTACGAAAAGTCAAGCCTTACGTTTGCCGTCGGGCTGGGGTACACAGGACCTGTAGGAACCACCGTGAGCCCGACGGGCACCCACGTGCGGGAAGTCCACTGATGGACCGGTCGTGGCGGGCTTGTCCCGATGCGACATCGTGTCTGCACGCTTGGTAACCCGAGACGACTCACGGCCGATGGCACCCCGTCCAGGCGGGGTGCCATCTCATGTCTGGGGTCGGTCCCGGGTCGGCGCGTGGACTGTGTGACGCGAAATGCGCGTCAGGAGTTGCTTTAGGCCGTTTAAAGGTCCACCATTGCAGTTGCTCGCTCCCCTTCGGGGTCGAGCGAGCCGGCGCACCAGCTCCTCCCCCCCGGAGCGAGGCGCGTCGACGGCCCCGGTTGTCCCCCCGACCGGGGCCGTCCCCTTTCCCGGGGTCTTTCCGTCGGGCGCCGAGCGGCGCCTGCCGCGTCGGCCGGTATGCCGCGGGCCGGCTTCTCGTGGCCGGTACGGCCGTGGCCGCACCAGCTCGTGCGCGGTTGTCCACACCCGGCGGACCCCTCGTCACGCCGTGCACAGGGCGGCGGGTGCGGCTTCTGGGACCGTGGCGGTGGCGGTGAGAGTTGCCGCCATGCCCGCCCTCGCCGCTCCCTCCGCCGGACTCGTGATCGGTGTGCTCGGGGCGTCCGGGGGTCTCGGCGCCTCGACGCTCACGACCGCGCTCGCGGTCTCGGCCGCCGGTGACCACGACTTCTCGGGTTTCGTCCCCGCGGGTTTCGTCCCCGCGGTGGCCGTCGACGGCGTGCTGGCGAGTGGTGGGCTCGACGTCACCGCGTGTGTGGAGCACGTCCCCGGCCTGCGGTGGCCCGACCTCGCCGGCGCCAAGGGCGACGTCTCCGGCGCCGACCTCGTGGCCGAGCTGCCCCAGGTGGCTGGCGCCCGGCTCCTCTCGGCTGGGGCGGAGGGGCCGACGCCGGCACCCCAGGTCGTCTCCTCGGTGATGAGCGCCCTGCGGTCGGTGTCCGGCGTCGTGGTGGTCGACCTGCCGAGGACCGGGTCCGCGCCCGAGGGCGCCGAGGCGCCACTCCTGGCGGCCTGCGACGTGGTGCTCCTTCTCGCCGGGGTGACGCCACGGCATCTCTCGGACGCCGTGGCTGCCCGGGCGCACCTTGCCGCCGCAGCCCCCGGTGCCGCCAGTGGTGCGATCGGGCTCGTGGTGCGGGGTGCACCTCGAGCCGGCGACCTGCCGTCGGCGATGGCCGACCACCTCGACCTCCCGCTGGCGTCCTGCTGGCGCAACGACGGCCGCGTCGTCCTCGACGGCGAGCGCGGACGCACGCCCGGTGAGAGCCGGCGGTCCACCACGGCCTCGGTGTGCCGCGGCCTGCTCGAGTGGGTGGCCGCAGCCGGTCACCGGAGGGTCGCCTGATGGCCCTCGGCACCGGCATCCGGGAGGCGATCCTGCAGGGACGGGGCCCCGCGCCGGACGAGCTGGACGACCTCGTCGCAGCGGAGGCCGTGCGGCTCGGCACAGCAGGGGCAGGGGAGGTGCGGGCCGCCCTCGGAGCGGCGCTCCTCGGCAGCGGCCCCCTGGAGCAGCACCTGCAGGACCCGTTGGTGACCGACGTCCTCGTCAACGGCGACGGCTCCGTGTGGGTCGACCGCGGCGCCGGCCTCGAGCGGGCGGCGCACGAGCCCCTGGGTGCCGAGACCGCACGGCTGCTCGCGGTGCGCCTGGCGGGTCGGGCCGGTCGTCGCCTCGACGAGAGCCAGCCATGGGTCGACGGACTGCTGCCCGGAGGGGTGCGGCTGCACGCCGTGCTGCCCCCGCTGGTCGAGGGCGGCGCGCACCTCAGCCTCCGCGTCCCGCGACGTGCCCTGCGCCGGCTCGACGACCTGGCGGCCGCGGGCATGTTCGACGCCTCGACCGGCGACCTCCTGCGGCGACTGGTCGACCGACGGGTGTCCTTCCTGGTGACCGGTGGCACCGGCAGCGGGAAGACCACCCTGCTCGGCGCGCTGCTGGCCCAGGTGCCCGGCGACGAGCGCGTCGTGCTGGTGGAGGACGTGCGCGAGCTGTCCGTCGCCCACCCGCACGTGGTCCGCCTCCAGTCGCGCTCGGCCAATGTCGAGGGGGTGGGTGAGGTGACGCTGGTCGACCTCGTGCGCCAGGCCCTGCGGATGCGCCCCGACCGGCTCGTGGTCGGCGAGGTCAGGGGCGCCGAGGTTCGCGAGCTGTTGTCGGCCCTCAACACCGGCCATGACGGTGGAGGCGGCACCGTGCACGCGAACAGCCCGGCCGACGTCGTCCCCCGCTTCGAGGCCCTGGGGGCCCTGGCCGGGTTGGGGCGGGAGGCGGTGCAGGCGCAGCTCGCCAGCGCCGTGCAGGCCGTGGTGCACCTGCGGCGGGAGCGGGCGGGTCGGCGGATCGCCTCGATCTCCGTGCTGCAGCGTGGTGCTGCCGGCAGTGCCGCGGGCCTCGACGTCTCGGTCGCCCTGGAGTGCGGAGCAGCGCCGGGGGCGAGCGGGGTGCGCGGACCAGGCTGGCGCGCCCTGGCGGGACTGCTCGGGGTGCCGGCATGACGGGCCACGCTTCGGGCTTGTTGGTCGGTCTCGCGGTGACGGCCGTCCTGGTGTGGCCGTCACGCCGGGCTGCCGGAGCGCTCGCACCAGGCGGCGTCGACCGGGGAGGCCGGTCGCTGCGGGCGTCGCTGGCGTTGCTCGGGACGCTGAGATCCCGGCGGCGACCCGGACCCGGCGGCGCCACCGAGCCCGAAGCACTGGCCGACCTCCTGGAGGTGGTCGTGCCCGCGCTGCGGGCCGGCGCGAGCGAGGCCGCTGCCGTCGAGATGGCCTGCCGTGCCGTGGCCACGGACGGCCGCCGCAGCGGTCCGTTCGAAGGCTCCAGGAGTCCCACCGGTTCCCCGGATGGTCGACTCCGTGGTCCTCTCACTGGCCTGGTCGAGGAGCTGTCGAGTGCCGCGCGCGGCGGGGAGTCGCTGGCGACGGTGTGGACCCGAGCTGCCTCGGGGTCCGGGGCGCCGGGAGTGGGTTTCGTCGCCCGGGCATGGGCCCTCAGCGAGGAGACCGGCGTTCCGCTGTCGCTCGCCCTCGACACCGCAGCGCGGAGCCTCAGGGCGCAGGGGGCGGCAGCACGGTCCCTGTCCGCCTCGACCGCGGGAGCTCGGGCCTCGATGGTGCTCCTCGCGCTGCTCCCGGCCGCCGGGCCGGCCATCGGTCTGCTCTTCGGGCTGACGCCGCTCGACCTCTACGGCAGCTCGCCCGCCGCTTCGCTCTGCCTGGTGGTCGGCGCCGTGCTGGGGCTGGTGGGCTGGCTGTGGAGCCGCGCCATCGTGAGCCGGGCTCTGCGGCCGTCCACCGTCGGAGACGAGCGATGAGCGGGCTGGCGCTCGCAGCGCTGGCGGCCTTCGCCGTGCTGGTGCTCCCCGGCAGGCAGGAGTCGCTCGCCCTCGGGCGCAGCGTCGCTGGTCGCGGCAGGTCACCCGCGGCGTCCTCGGCGGGCCCGGCGGGGCAGTCGTCCGCGACGCCCTACGACCTCGCCGATGCCCTCGTGCTCCTCTCGCTCGCGCTGCGCGCCGGCATGGGGCAGCAGGAGGCGCTCGAACGGGTGGCCCGGGCGAGCCGCGGGCCCGTGGCGGCACACCTCGGGTCGGTGGCCGCCGCGTTGCGGTGGGGGCAGCCGGCCTCACAGGCCTGGTCGTACGTCCCGGCTGCCTGGCGACCGGCCGCGCTGGCCTGGGAGGTCGCAGAGCGGGCCGGGGCGGCTCCCGCCCAGCTCGTGGAGGACGCGTCGTGGCGGGTTCGCGAACAGGAGGACCGCCGCCTGCAGGCAGCCGCGGCGCGGGCAGGGGTCCGGCTCGTGCTGCCCCTCGGGCTGGCGTTCCTGCCCGCCTTCGCGTGCACCGCCGTCGTGCCGGTGGTGCTCGCCCTCGCCCACACGGTTCTCGGCCCATGAGGGCCGGGTTGGAGCCGGCGCAAGGCCGGAGGAAAGGGGAAGACCATGACACGGACGATGCACGCGCTGCGGCGCACGATGCGGTCCCGCGTGCGCGCGGTGCGAGCCACGGGGGCGGCGGGGATGACCACGGCGGAGTACGCCGTCGGCACGCTTGCAGCGGTCGCCTTCGCCGCGGTGCTGCTCGCGGTGGTGAAGTCGGGGCCGGTGAAGTCGGCACTGGCCAGCGTGATCACCTCGGCGCTCGGGGTCGGCTCGTAGCGCGCGACCGCGGCATGGCGACGGTCGAGCTGGCCGTCGCCATGCCGAGCGTGGTGCTCGTGCTGGGCCTGGGGCTGACGGCACTGACGGCCGGCGCCGACCAGGTGCGCTGCATCGACGCGGCCCGGGCCACGGCCCGCCTCGCCGCGCGCGGGGAGCCCGGCCCTGCCGCGATCGCCGCGGGGCAGCGTCTCGCACCGGAGGGATCGGAGATCCGGGTCTCCACCGGGCCCGCCGAGGTGACGGTGGTCGTCACCGCGCCACCGGTCTCGGGGCTGCGGTGGGTCGGGGTGTCGTTCCGGCCGACGGCCGGCGCGGTCGCTGCCCGGGAAGACGCGCTGACGGCCGAGCACCCGTGACGCGGCTCGTCAGCGGTGCGGGCAGGCGCCGCACCGACGCACATGGCAGGCGCCGGATGGGGAGGGAACGGGGCTCCGGCACGGTGCTGGCCGTGGCCTCGGTCGGGGCCCTGCTCATCTGCCTGGTGGGCGGACTCGCCGTCGTCGCCGCCGTGCGTGCTGCCCACACCGCGCGTGCGGCGGCCGACCTGTCCGCGCTGGCGGCCGCTGCTCTCGTGCAGCACGGCACCTCGGCGCCGGCGGCCTGCGCGCGAGCCGGTCAGGTGGCCGCCGCCAACGACGGAGCCCTCAGGTCGTGCGCGGTCGATGCAGAGGGACGAGTCACCGTCGAGGTGAGCACCGAGGTGGACACGCCCCTGCCCGCGCTGGCTCTCGGCTCGGCGCGGGCAGGGGCGCGTGCAGGAACGGTCCCGTGAGGTCGGGGTCAGGCGCGAGGGGTCTCGTGGTGGTCGCGACCCATCAGCTCGGTCGGCGGTCGTCGGCGCCTCCGGGGTTCGGTGACCGGGTCGCCGGCTCGTCGACCTGCGTGTCGGTGGTCGCGGCGTGCCGGCCGGGCGGGGTCTCGTCGACCCAGCCGTCGCCGGGACGACTGCGCGTGTCGGCGAAACGCGCCGCCGGCACGGTGGTCGCCGCACGCTCGTCCGCGACACGGTCCTGTGCGACACGGTCCTGTGCGACACGGTCCTGCGCGAGCCTGGCCTCCTCGGCGCGGGTCTCGGCGGCCCGACGAGCCTCGGCCTCGCGTTCCGCCTGGCGCTCCAGCTCCTTGGCCTCGCGGCGGCGGCGGGCCTTCCGGCGGACGCTGCCGCGGATCATCACCAGGCCCAGCCAGAGCAGGACCATCACGGCGGCACCGGCGATCAACAGCACCAGGGGCAGCACGTTCGCCTGGACGCCGAGCGCCTCGAGCGCCACCGGGTCGGTCAGTGGCTGGGTCGCGATGAACAACAAGGCCCCGGCGGCCACTGCCAGGACGATGAGAATGAGTCCGAGCACGATCACGGTCGGGTACCTCCGTCGTCAGGGGACGCTCTTCGCGTCCTTGCCCTTCCGACGACATTAGCCCGCAGAGGGCGTGTGCGCCTTTCCAGAGGAATGCACCTTTCCACGGAAACGCGGGTCAGAGGCCGCGGCCCGCGAGGCCGCCGAGTCGCCCGCCTCGCCCCACCGGAGCACCATCGAGAGCAGCGCCACCGCGCCGGCCTTGTCGAGCGGGTCGTTGCCGTTGCCGCACTTCGGCGACTGCACGCAGGCCGGGCAGCCGCGCTCGCAGCCACAGGACTCGATGGCGTCGCGGGTGGCGGTCAGCCAGGTGCCGAACGCGTCGAAGGCGTGCTCGGCGAAGCCGGCCCCGCCGGGGTGCCCGTCGTAGATGAGGATGGTCGGCAGGCCGGTGTCCGGGTGCAGCGCGGTCGAGACGCCGCCGATGTCCCACCGGTCCGAGGTCGCCACGAGGGGCAGCATGCCGATGGCCGCGTGCTCCGCCGCGTGGGCCGAGCCCGGGATGGCCGTCTCGTCGACGCCGTTCGCGCCGAGCACCTCGACCGGCATGGTCCACCACACGGCCTTGGTCGCCAGCGTCCGCCGCGGCAGCTCCAGCGGGTGGGTGCCGATGATCTCGCCGCTGGGCAGCCGCCGCAGGAACGAGGTCACCTGCGTGTGCACCTTCACCGGCCCGAACGACACGGTCACCGGCCCCCACGCGAACGACCGCTCGGTGGCCACGATGTCGAAGGCGCTCACCGACTGCGCGAAGGTGCTCCACCCCGGGTCTCCGCGCACGACGCTGGCGGTGCCGCCGTCGAGGTCGAGCTCGGTGACGACGTACGTCTCGCCCTGGTGCACGTGCACCGCCCCGGTGTGCACCTGCGAGTGCGCCGAGGCCTCGTCGATGGTGCCGAGCACCCGCCCCGTCCGGCGCTCCACGATCCCGACCACCTCGCCGGAGCCCCGCAGCGAGACGTGGTCGCTCGCCCGGTCGGTCCGCGCCCAGTACCAGCCGGTCGGCCGGCGACGCAGGATGCCGCGCGCCACCAAGGCCTCCACGAGCGCCCGCGCGTCACGCCCGAACATGGGCAGGTCGGCCTCGGTGAGCGGCAGCTCGGCCGCGGCGGCGGCCAGGTGCGGCGCCAGCACGTGCGGGTTCTCGGGGTCCAGGACGGTCGCCTCCACCGACTGCCCGAAGAGGGCCTCCGGATGGTGCACCAGGTAGGTGTCGAGGGGGTCGTCCGCCGCGACGAACACCGCGAGCGAGCGGGTGCCGGCCCTCCCGGCGCGCCCAGCCTGCTGCCACAGGGACGCCCGGGTGCCCGGCCAGCCGGCCAGGAGCACGGCGTCGAGCCCGCTGATGTCGATGCCGAGCTCGAGGGCGTTGGTCGCCGCCAGGCCGACGAGCGAACCGTCGCGCAGCGACCGCTCCAGGGCCCGGCGCTCCTCGGGGAGGTAACCACCCCGGTATGCCGCGACGGCGCCTTCCAGCCCCGGCGCCACCTCGCTGAGCGACCGCCTCGCGCTCGCCGAGAGCGCCTCCACCCCGGCCCGCGAGCGGGCGAAGGCCACGGTCTGGACCCCGCCCGCGACGAGGTCGGCGAGGAGGTCGGCCGCCTCGCTCGTGGCGCTGCGCCGCACCGGTGTCTCGCCCGAGGTGTCCACCCCGTCGCCGGCCGACCGCGTCGTGGCCCCCACCCCCCGGGCCCCCACCCGGCCCGACGCCGGGTTGGTCGGCCGCGGTCCGGCCGGGCAGGTCCCCGGGCTCCCACAGCCCGAAGGTCATCGCCTCGCGCGGCGACCCGTCCTGCTCCACCGCGCGCACCGGCAGCCCCGTGAGGCGCCCGGCGTGCAGGGCCGGGTCGCGCACCGTCGCCGACGCCAGCACGAAGGTGGGGGAGGCGCCGTATCGGGCGGCCACCCGCCTCAGCCGGCGCAGCAACGCGGCGAGGTGCGAGCCGAAGACGCCCCGGTAGACGTGGCACTCGTCGATCACGACGTACCGCAGGGCACGCAGGAAGGGTGCCCAGCGCTGGTGCTGCGGCAGCAGCGAGTGGTGGACCAGGTCGGGGTTGGAGAGCACCAGCTGGGCGTGCTCGCGGATCCACCGCCGCTCCTCCTGCGGGGTGTCCCCGTCATAGGTGGCCGCCCGCAGCCCCGGGATCGCCAGCGCCTGCAGCCGTGCGACCTGGTCTGCGGCGAGCGCCTTCGTCGGCGACAGGTACAGCGCCGTGGCCCCGCGGCCGGTCGGAGCCTCCGCGCCCTCGACCAGCGACGAGAGCACCGGCGTGAGGTAGCCCAGGCTCTTGCCCGAGGCCGTCCCGGTCGCCATCACCACGTGCTGGCCCGACCGGGCCAGCTCCGCCGCCTCCGCCTGGTGCGACCAGAGGGAGGTGATCCCGGAGCTGGCGAACGCGGCATACACCGCGGGGTGCACCCACTGCGGCCACTCGGCGCGGCGAGCCGCGCGGGCCGGCACCTCGTGGACGTGCAGCAGCCGCCCGGCGCGGCCTCCGGAGGCCAGCCGAGCCAGCGCGGAGGCCGGGTCGAACGGCGCGCCGGACATCCGCTGTACTTGAGTGCTGGACATTGCCGATACGGTAAACCGGACGCATGGTGACCACGCCAGTGCGTCCTGACCGGACACTGCGAGAAGAAGGGGTGCGCCCGTGGACCTTTCGGTCTCCACCAGCGAGCATGGCGCGCTGACTGTCGTCCACGTCGGTGGTGAGATCGACGTCTACACCGCTCCGCTGCTGCGCGAGGCACTCGACCGGCAGGTCGCCGCGGGTCGCACCGACCTCATCGTCGACCTCGAGGACGTCACCTTCATGGACTCCACCGGCCTTGGTGTCCTCGTCGGACGCCTCAAGCTCGTGCGCGGGCAGAACGGCACCCTGCGCATCGTCAGCAGCCAGGACCGGATCCTCAAGGTCTTCAAGATCACCGGTCTCGACAAGGTGTTCCACATCTACGACTCGGTCGACGTGGCCCAGGCGGCGGCCAAGGGCTGACCGCCCCCTCGCGGTGACGGCGCCTGGCTACGACTGCGTTCGCGCAACGGCTGCACTCCTTGCCCTGCAGCGACGGCACTCTTGCCCTGAAACCTGCGTGAACTCAGGCAAATCGCCGGTGTGAAGGTCCTCACAGCACCTCCATGCGGTTGTGATGTGCATTACTGTCGCCACAACCGTCCCAAGCCCGCACTCTGTGGCGTGCCCAGGGGGACGGCGTCATGCCACCCATCAAGGAGGATGGAATGTCGGGCCTCGCGTCCGCCGCAGCGGCTGATCTGTCGCTGACCGGCACCAATCTCACCCTGGCCGTCGTGGTCGCCGTCATCGCGGTGATCGCCCTGGCCATGGGCGTCTTCTTCCGGCAGCAGGTGCTTCGTGCCGACCCCGGCACCGAGAACATGCAGAACATCGGCGCCGCCGTGGAGGAGGGTGCCCAGGCCTACCTGGCCCGGCAGTTCAAGACCCTCGGCATCTTCGTCGTCCTCGTCTTCGGCCTGCTGCTCCTGCTCCCGGCCGACACCGCCGAGGTGCGCTGGGGCCGGTCCGGCTTCTTCGTGGTGGGCGCGCTGTTCTCGGCCGCGATCGGCTACCTCGGCATGAGCCTGGCCGTGAAGGCCAACGTGCGCGTGGCCTCGGCCGCCCGGGACGGCGACCGCGACTCCGGCATGCGGATCGCCTTCCGCACCGGCGGCACGGTGGGCATGGCGACCGTCGGCCTCGGCCTGCTCGGCGCCTCCGTCGTGGTGCTGCTCTACAAGGGCGACGCACCCAAGGTGCTCGAGGGCTTCGGCTTCGGGGCGGCGCTGCTCGCGATGTTCATGCGTGTCGGCGGCGGCATCTTCACCAAGGCCGCCGACGTCGGCGCCGACCTCGTCGGCAAGGTCGAGGCCGGCATCCCCGAGGACGACCCGCGCAACGCGGCGACGATCGCCGACAACGTGGGCGACAACGTCGGCGACTGCGCCGGCATGGCCGCCGACCTGTTCGAGTCGTATGCCGTCACGCTGGTGGCCGCGCTCATCCTCGGCTCGGTCGCCTTCGGCGAGTACGGCCTGGTCTTCCCGCTCATCGTCCCGGCGATCGGCGCCATCACGGCCCTCATCGGCGTCTTCATCACCAAGGTCCGCCCGGGTGAGAACGCGCTGAAGGCCATCAACCGCGGGTTCTACATCTCCGCGGTGATCTCGGGGCTCCTGTCGGCCGTCGCGGCCTTCGTCTACCTGCCGGCCTCCTTCGCCGACCTCGGCAGCGACAACCAGGAGATCCAGGCCCTCGACGGCAACCCGCGCATCGTCGCCATCGGGGCCGTCGTCATCGGCATCGTGCTCGCCGCGATCATCCTCTGGCTCACCGGCCACTTCACCGGCACGGACAAGCGCCCCACCAAGGACGTCGCCCGCACCTCGCTGACCGGCGCGGCCACCGTGGTGCTCTCGGGCATCGGCGTCGGCCTGGAGTCGGCGGTCTACACCGCGGCCATCATCGGCGGCGCGGTCTACCTCGCCTTCCTCCTCGGCGGCGGCTCCATCGCGCTGGCGCTGTTCCTCATCGCGCTGGCCGGCTGTGGCCTGCTGACCACGGTCGGCGTCATCGTCGCCATGGACACCTTCGGCCCGGTCTCCGACAACGCGCAGGGCATCGCCGAGATGTCGGGTGACGTCGACGGCGAGGGCGCGCAGATCCTGACCGACCTCGACGCGGTGGGCAACACCACCAAGGCGATCACCAAGGGCATCGCGATCGCGACGGCGGTCCTGGCGGCCACGGCGCTGTTCGGCTCCTACAGCGACGCCTGGCAGACCGAGCTGCGACGGATCGTCCAGGGCAACGAGCTCACCGAGGAGCCGAGCAAGTACGTCCAGTCGATGTTCGACCTCTCGGTCGTCACGCCGAGCGTGCTCGTGGGTCTGCTGATCGGTGTTGCCGTCGTGTTCCTCTTCTCGGGTCTGGCGATCAACGCGGTGACCCGGGCGGCCGGGGCCATCGTCTTCGAGGTGCGCCGCCAGTTCCGCGAGATCCCCGGCATCATGGAGGGCACCACCAAGCCGGAGTACGGCAAGGTCGTCGACATCTGCACCAAGGACTCGCTGCGCGAGCTCGCGACGCCCGGTCTGCTCGCGGCGCTCATGCCCGTGGCCGTCGGTTTCGGGCTCGGCATCGGCGCCCTGGCCGGCTTCCTGGCCGGCGCCATCGGCGGCGGCTGCCTGATGGCCGTGTTCCTCGCCAACTCCGGTGGGTCGTGGGACAACGCGAAGAAGATCGTCGAGGACGGCCACCACGGCGGCAAGGGCAGCGAGGCCCACGCCGCGACGGTCATCGGTGACACCGTCGGGGACCCGTTCAAGGACACCGCCGGCCCTGCCATCAACCCGCTCATCAAGGTCATGAACCTGGTGTCGGTGCTGATCGCCCCCGCCATCGTCACCCTCACCATCGGCAACGGCGAGAGCCCGGTCCTGCGCTACGGCATCGCCGCCGCGGCCCTGGTCATCGTGATCGGCGCGGTCGCCGTCTCCAAGTCCCGCGACCTCGCGATCGGTGGCGAGACGCCCGAGGAGCTCGGGGAAGAGGAGGCCGCCGTCGCCCACGCCCACGTGCACGCGCCGGGCCGGGGCAACGTCGCCGAGGGCGACGAGGCGCGCGGCAGCGAGCTCGAGGAGGAGCACCTGCGCCACTGACCCGCGGCACAGCAGTCGGCGGCCGGCGTCACCCCAGGGTGGCGCCGGCCGCCGTCGTTTCTCCTGCCGTGCCTGCCGGCCGTATGCCGCCGTCCCCGGCCGGGCACGGCGGCATAGGCTGTCGCGCATGCACAGTGCACTGTTCGAGCAGGCCAACCTCGAGGTCCAGGCGGACCAGCGGTTCGCACTGCAGAACCCCCAGATGCTGCGGGTGCACCTCGGCGGCGACGTCCTGGCCGTCAAGGGCGCGATGGTGGCCTACCAGGGGGCGATCCGCTTCGACCACGAGAAGTCCGGGTCGATGGGCAAGCTGTTCAAGAAGGTCGTCACGGGCGAGGACGTCTCGCTCATGCGGGTCTCCGGCACGGGCGACGTGTTCTTCGCGGCGGCGGCCGGTTACGTCTTCCTCGTCGACCTCACCGGTGACGGGCTGTCGGTCAACGCGCGCAACCTGCTCGCCTTCGACTCCAGCGTCGACTGGGACATCAAGCGCGTGCAGGGCGCCGGGATGGCCGGCAGCGGCGTGTTCAACACGACGCTGCAGGGCACCGGCACGGCGGCCATCACGGCCGTGGGGCAGCCGGTGGTGCTCGACTGCAGCACCCAGCCGACCTACGTCGACGTCGAGGCCTGCGTCGCCTGGTCGGCCAACCTGGTGCCGCAGCTGGTCTCGAGCATGAACGTCCGCTCCATGCTGCGCGGCGGATCTGGTGAGGCGTTCCAGTACGCCTTCCAGGGGCCGGGCTTCGTCGTCGTCCAGCCGAGCGAGTGGATCGGCTCACCCGCGCAGGCGCAGGGCGGCGGCGGGTTCAACCTCGGCGGGTTCCTGGACGGCTGAGCAGACAGGTGAGCACCTCCACGACCGCCCCGCCGCGTGCCGACGCCCGGCTCGTCGACCGCCTGCGGGCAGACCTGCGTTCCGCCGGCTACACCGTCGACGGCGTGGCCGCCATGCTCGGCGCGCTCGCCGGCGCCGCCCTCGACCGTGAGCAGACCCTCCCGGCACAGCGGGTGACCGCCGACGCCGACACCCCGGTGGCCACCCTCGTGCGGCTGTTCACCCTCGGCGACGCGGTCGACGAGGCCGAGGCCGGTGACGCCCTGCCGACCCTGGGCGTCACGGGGGCGCTCGAGCTGGGCCTGGTCACCCTGCAGGGCCCGGGCGTCGTCGCCACCTGCGACCTGCGCCCCTACGGCGACGAGCAGCACGAGTGGTGGGTCGCCTCCGACCTCTCGGAGATCGCCACCCGCCAGCCACTGCGCGAGGACCACGTGCTCGGCATCGGCGGCGCCTCCACCACGCTCGCCTCCTGGACGCCTCGGCCGCAGGTGGACCGCGCCCTCGACCTCGGCACCGGGTGTGGCGTGCAGGCCCTCCACCTGGGTGCGCACGCCCGGCACATCACCGCGACGGACATCTCCGAGCGGGCCCTCGCCTACGCGCGCTTCAACGCGGTGCTCAACGAGGTGGAGTGGGAGCTGCGCGCCGGCTCGATGCTCGAACCCCTTGCGGGAGAACGGTTCGGGCTCATCGTCAGCAACCCGCCGTTCGTCATCACGCCGCGTCGTGCCGGCGTGCCGCTGTTCGAGTACCGCGACGGCGGCGCCTCCGGCGACACCATCGTGGCCGACCTCGTGCGCTCGATCGGCGAGCACCTCGAGCCCGGGGGCATCGCACAGTTCCTCGGCAACTGGGAGATCGTCGGCGACGCCGACTGGCGCGACCGCGTGCGGGGCTGGGTGGCCGGCACCGGCCTCGACGCCTGGGTGGTGCAGCGCGAGCTGCAGGACCCCGCGCAGTATGCCGAGACGTGGGCCCGCGACGGCGGGCACCACAGTGCGACAGCGGAGTTCGCCGCGATGTATGCCGCGTGGCTGGACGACTTCGCCTCGCGCGGCGTCACGTCGATCGGCTTCGGCGTCATCACCCTGCAGCGCCCGGCCACGGACCGCGAGCCCTTCGTCTGCCTCGAGGAGGCCACCGGGCGGGTGGCCAGTCCCATGGGGCCGGCGGTGCTCGAGGGGCTGCAGGCCCGCACCTGGCTGGCGGAGCACTCCGACGACGAGCTGCTCTCGGTGGGGTGGCGCTGCGCCCCGGACGTGACCGAGGAGCGGCACGGGCGTCCCGGTGCCGACGACCCCAGCGTGATCCTGCTGCGGCAGGGTGGCGGGCTCGGCCGGACCGTGCGCCTCGACACGGCGATGGCAGCGTTCGCCAGCGTCTGCGACGGCGACCTCACCGCGGGGCAGGCACTGACCGCCATCGCCTCGCTGCTCGACGTGCCCGACGAGGAGCTGCGCGCTGCAGCGCTCCCCGTCATCCGTGAGCTGGTCTCCGGCGGCCTGCTGGTCCGCTGACGGCGGCTCCGGTGTGAGTGGCGCCCGCCCACTCCGGCGACCACGCGGCATACCCGCAGGTCAGAAATATCATTGTGAGTGAGTGCTCACTCACTTACTCTCGAAGGCGTGACTCCACGCGCCCCCGCCATGAGCGCCGACGAGCGGCGCGCGGCCCTCGTCGCCAGCACCGTGCCGCTGCTGCGGTCGCACGGGCCCGCGGTGAGCACCCGGGAGATCGCCCGGGCCGCCGGCGTCGCCGAGGGCACGATCTTCCGCGTCTTCGACAGCAAGGACGACCTGGTCCGATCCTGCGTGGAGAGCGTCTTCGACACCACGACGGTTCGCGGCGAGCTGCAGGCCATCAACCTCGACCAGCCGTTGGAGAGGAGGCTCGTCGCCGCGGTGAAAGCCGTGCAGGCCCACCTCGACAGCGCCTTCGCGCTGATGACGTCGATGCACGCGGCCGGGAAGCACTTCGGGCCGCGCCCCGACGCGAGGGCGAACGCGCGGCGCAGCGCGGTGCAGGACGAGCTCGACGCCGACATCGTCGCCCTCGTCGGGGAGGACGCCGGGCGGCTGCGGGTGGAACCGGAACGTCTGGTGGGCTACCTCCGGCTGCTCACCCTCTCGAACGCCCACCCGATGCTGGGCGCCGGGAAGCTCCTCGCCCGAGGAGATCGTCGACCTCGTCCTGCACGGGGTCCTGCAGGAGGGGGAGCAACCGTGACACTCGTACGCCTGGTGAGGGACCACCTGCGTCCCTACAGCACCTTCGTCGCCGTGCTGGTGGTGCTCCAGCTCATCGGCACGATGGCCTCGCTGTACCTGCCGAGCCTCAACGGGCGAATCATCGACGAGGGCGTGGCCACGGGCGACACCGGCTTCATCGTGCGTGCGGGCACCTGGATGTTGGCAGTCTCGCTCGTGCAGATCGTCGCGACGATCGGTGCGACCTACCTCGGTGCGCGGTCGGCGGCGGGCCTGGGGCGCGACCTGCGCGGCACGCTCTTCGCCCGCGTCACGGAGTTCTCCGCGCAGGAGGTCTCCCGGTTCGGCGCGCCCACCCTGATCTCGCGCAACACCAACGACGTCACGCAGGTGCAGCAGGCCGTCTTCATGGCGCTGGCCTTCATGGTGTCGGCGCCGATCATGATGGTCGGCGGCGTCGTCATGGCGCTGCGCGAGGATGTCGGCCTCTCATGGCTGGTGGCGGTGGCGGTGCCGCTGCTCGCGCTCTGCGTGGGGCTGGTGATCCGCCGCATGGTCCCGCAGTTCCGCCTGATGCAGGAGTCGGTCGACTGGGTCAACCGCATCCTGCGCGAGCAGATCACCGGCATCCGCGTGGTGCGCGCCTTCGTCCGCGAGGACCACGAGCGGCAGCGGTTCGGCGAGGCCAACACGCAGTACACCGGGACGGCCCTCGCGGTGGGCCGCCTCATGTCGCTCGCCTTCCCGCTCGTGATGCTGGTGTTCAACGCCTCGACCGTGGCCGTGCTCTGGTTCGGGTCCCACCGGGTCGCCTCGGGCGAGATGCAGATCGGTGAGCTGACCGCCTTCATGTCCTACCTGATGCAGATCCTCATGTCGGTGATGATGGCGACCTTCATGTCGATGATGCTGCCGCGGGCCATGGTGTCCTCCGGGCGCATCACGGAGGTGCTGGACACCACGTCGTCGGTGGTGGAGCGCGAGCCCGCGCTGGCGCTCCCCACCGGCCGCACCACCGTCGAGCTCCGCGACGTCGAGTTCACGTACCCCGGGGCCGATGCGCCGGTGCTGCACGGTGTGTCGATGACGGCCGAGCCGGGCCACACCACCGCCATCATCGGCAGCACCGGCTCGGGCAAGTCGACGCTCGTGTCGCTGGTCCCGCGGCTCTACGACGTCACCGGCGGCTCGGTGCTGTTGGCGGGTGTGGACGTGCGCGACGCCGCCCTCGAGGACGTCTGGTCGCGCATCGGCCTGGTGCCGCAGCGGCCCTACCTCTTCTCGGGCACGGTCGCGAGCAACCTGCGCTACGGCGACGCCGAGGCGAGCGACGACGAGCTCTGGGAGGCGCTGCGGGTGGCCCAGGCCGACGACTTCGTGCGGGCCATGCCCGGCGGCCTCGACGCTCCCATCGCCCAGGGCGGGACGAACGTCTCCGGCGGCCAGCGCCAGCGGCTCGCCATCGCGCGCGCCGTCATCGCCAAGCCGGACGTCTACCTCTTCGACGACGCGTTCTCCGCGCTCGACGTCGCCACCGACGCCCGGCTTCGCGCCGCACTGCGACCGGTCACCCGCGACGCCGCGGTCATCGTCGTCGCCCAGCGGGTCTCGACCATCATCGACGCCGACCACATCGTCGTGCTCGAGGGCGGCAGGGTGGTCGGCTCGGGCCGCCACGACGAGCTCCTGGAGACCTGCCCGACCTACGTCGAGATCGTCGAGTCCCAGCGGAGCGCCGAGGAGGTGGCCGCATGACCGAGGGTGTCAAGACCGAGGAGGAGAAGGCCGCGGAGGCCCGGCGTGGGCCGGCCGGCGGCGCGATGCGGCGCGGTCCGCACATGACGGTGGGGGTGCCGGTCGAGCGGTCGAAGAACTTCCTGCCCTCGGCGAAGCGGCTGCTCGGGCTGCTCCGTCCCGAGCGGGCCGCACTGCTCGCGGTCCTGGCCTTCGCGGTCGTCAGCGTCACGCTCTCGGCGATCGGCCCGAAGGTGCTCGGGCACGCCACTGACCTCATCTTCTCCGGCGTCGTGGGTGCCCAGCTGCCGGCCGGTGTGCCCAAGGAAGAGATCGTGCAGGGGTTGCGCGCCCGGGGCGACGGCACGCTCGCCGACATGCTCTCGGCGCTCGACGTCGTGCCGGGGCAGGGCATCGACTTCGGCGCCGTCGGCCGTGTGCTGCTCAGCGCGCTGGCGATCTACGTGGTCGCCTCCGTGCTCGCCTGGGCCCAGGGCTGGATCCTCACCGGGGCGGTCAACCGCACCATCTTCGCGCTCCGTCGCGACGTCGAGGACAAGCTCTCCCGGCTGCCGCTGCCCTACTTCGACGCCCAGCCCCGTGGCGAGCTGCTCAGCCGCGTCACCAACGACATCGACAACATGGCCCAGAGCCTGCAGCAGACCCTCAGCCAGCTGCTCACGTCCCTGCTGACGGTGGTCGCGATGGTGACGATGATGTTCGTCATCTCGCCGCTGCTGGCCCTCATCGCCCTGGTGACGATCCCGCTCTCCATCGTCGTGACGACGGTCATCGGCAAGCGCTCGCAGCGCCACTTCGTGCAGCAGTGGAAGAGCACCGGCGAGCTGAACGCAGTCGTCGAGGAGACCTTCACCGGGCACGGGCTCGTGAAGGTGTTCGGGCGCCAGCGCGAGACCGAGGCGGCGTTCGCCGCCAAGAACGAGGACCTGTATGCCGCCGGGTTCGGCGCGCAGTTCGTCAGCGGCATCATCATGCCGACGATGATGTTCATCGGGAACCTCAACTACGTCGCGATCGCCGTCGTGGGCGGGCTGCGGGTGGCGAGTGGCGCGATGAGCCTCGGCGACGTGCAGGCGTTCATCCAGTACTCGCGGCAGTTCACGCAGCCGCTGACGCAGGTGGCCTCCATGGCCAACCTCATGCAGTCCGGAGTCGCCTCCGCCGAAAGGGTCTTCGAGGTCCTCGACGCCGAGGAGCAGCGGCCCGAGCCGGCCACCGCTCGCACGCTCGAGGCGCCCCACGGGCGGGTGGAGTTCGAGGACGTCTCGTTCTCCTACCGGCCGGACGCCCCGCTCATCGAGCACCTCGACCTGGTGGTGGAGCCGGGCCAGACCGTCGCCATCGTGGGCCCGACCGGGGCCGGCAAGACGACGCTGGTCAACCTCGTCATGCGGTTCTACGAGCTCGACGCCGGCCGCATCACCATCGACGGCGTGGACATCACGGACCTGACGCGGCACAGCCTGCGGTCACAGGTCGGCATGGTGCTGCAGGACGCGTGGCTCTTCGGCGGGACGATCCGCGAGAACATCGCCTACGGCAAGCCGGGCGCCACCGACGAGGAGGTCCTCGCGGCGGCCCGCGCCACCTATGTCGACCGCTTCGTGCACGCCCTGCCCGACGGCTACGACACCGTGCTCGACGCCGAGGGCGGCAACATCAGTGCCGGTGAGAAACAGCTCGTGACCATCGCTCGCGCCTTCCTCGCAGGCCCTGCCCTGCTCATCCTCGACGAGGCGACGAGCTCGGTCGACACCCGCACCGAGCGGCTCGTGCAGCAGGCGATGGCCGCGTTGCGCAGCGACCGGACCAGCTTCGTCATCGCCCACCGTCTCTCGACCATCCGTGACGCCGACCTGATCCTGGTGATGGAGAACGGCCGGATCGTCGAGAAGGGTTCGCACGCCGAGCTGCTCGCACGACACGGGGCCTACGCCCGCCTGTATGCCGCGCAGTTCAGTGGCGCTGCCGTCGACGTGGACACCGGCGAGGCGCCGGCCGCCGACGAACCCGGCGGCGTGGAGGCGACCGCCGGGGTAGGAGCGCGGACCTGACCGGTCGTTCGGCTCGTTCTGTGTGGAACGGACCGCACGCTGCGGACGCCGGCTCTACGGTGGCGGCCGTGACTCTGGGGGAAGAGCTCGACCTGATCACGGCATCGGGCGAGTGGCGTGCGCTCGACGACCTGCTCGGCCGCCTCGACGCCGACGGCGTGCGGGAGGCCAAGCGCTGGTATCGCACCAACCGCGCACCGCTGAACGCCGTCGCTCGAGACTGGAGCATGTCCGTCGACCGCGACGGGGTCAGGGCGTGCTGCGACCTGCTCGCGGTGGCGCTCGCTCCCGGCCCGGAGAAGGCGGCCGCCTGGTTCGGCTGGCACCACTACTGGCGCACCGATGGGGGCGACCTCCTGCAGACTCTCGTGCAGCGCATGGGCGACGCGGGCCGCGGCTGGTGCGCCGCCTTTCTCGAGGCCGCCAGTGTGAAGGTGTTCCGCGGTGACTTCGAGTCCGACGACGGCCCGGCTCGCGCGCATCGGACTGCCGCTCGCCGAGTACTACGGCCTCCCGGTGCCGATGGGGGACTCGTTCGCGCAGGGGTGGGCTGAGCACTACCGGCACCTGATGTCGCAGGCCGCGTGGGAGGCTCGACGGGGCGCCGGTGGGGTGGGGCGGCTGGCCGACCAGGCTCCTCCCGCAGCCGAGGCCACTCGCCTGAGGTTCGGCGAGGACGGGCGCGTGCGAGCCCACCGAGCTCTCGTGGCGGAGCAGACGCTCGTCGGACAGTGGCGAGCCGACCCCCTGCTGCCGGAGGCGTTCCACGCGGTGGTCAACCGTCCCGGCACGCTGGGCGCGCTCGTGAGCCTCTCGGTGCCGGGGTGGGAGCTCGGCCCCGCGGTGTCGGCCATGGTGGACGAGGGACGCCTCGAGCGCGAGCTCGTGCTGGAGTCCTGCCTGCAGGCCCTGACGCGTGACGAGCCGGCCGGGACCCAGAAGGCACTTGCCACGGTGCTCACCGCACTCGGGTTCTCGGCCGGGGACGCCAAGGGCCGGGTGCCGCTCCTGCTCGGTGCGATGGCGACGGCTCGCGGACCGGTCACGGCGGTGCTGCTGCCCGTACTCCTCGACACGGTCGCGGGCCCGGAGGAGATGGCCGAGCTCGCGGTGACGGTGTTCTCCCGCAAGGAGAAGCGGCAGCGGACCGAGCTGCTCCGGGCGCTGGTGCACCGCGAGGCGGTGGACCGCTTCGGTCGCGACGCAGTCGTGGCGGGCCTGGCCGCGGCAGCCGAGTGCGACGACGAGTCGCTGGCCGAGCGGGCCCGCCGCACACTGGCCGGGCTCGGGGTGGAGGCCGAGCTGTCGGAGCCGCAGCCCGTCGCCGACCTGTGGTGCTCCCCGCCCCCGGCCCCGCCGGCCCAGCCCTTCCGGCAGCTCGAGCCGACCCCGGAGGCCCTGACCGCGGCGCTGTCGGCGTGGAGCGCGGGAGGGCTCCGTCACTCGACGGCACGGTTCCTCGACGTCTTCGTCCGCTGGGCCTGGGAGGACCGTGCGGGCTTCACCGCCTTCGTCCGCAGCACCTGGCAGCGCCACGACTGGCAGCAGCCCGAGGTCGTCAACCGGGCCGCCGACTGGGCCCACGGCGGCCTCGACCGGGCCCGGCACCAGGAGGAGATCGCCAAGATCCGCTTCTACCACGGCGGTGTCGCCCGGCCCCACGTGTCGGAGGACTGGCACCTGTCGTCGTTGCCGGTCACGTGGGCCCTGGTGCGGCTGCACGTCTCCGAGTCGCTGCTCGCCGCGGGTGCGGTGCCTTGCCTCCTCAGCACCCCGTCCGACGAGAGCGGACTGGTCTCCTTCGACGACCTGCTCAGCCGGCTGCGTCGCTACGGCGGCGCTCCGTGCGGTGAGCTCGACCTCTTCCAGGCCCTGATGCGCCTCGAGCCAGTGGACCCGGCGCGAGCCGGTGAGCTCGACGGTGTCGCCGTGACGCTGCGGGGACAGGAGGTCACCGGGCTGCGCCGGCTGCTGCGGTCCACCACCCCGTCGCCCGGCGGCGACGCCGTGGCCATGGTGCGGGAGTGGGTGGCCGGTGGCGGGCTGCCCACGCTCGACGTCCGGGCCCTCGACGCAGGCCTGCACGTGGCCCCCGTCGATCTCCCGGTGCCGCTCGACACCTTCCCGTCCGTGCCGCCGGGCCTCGTGGCGGGCCACGAGCCCGGGCGGCACAAGGAGTTCTCCGAGTACCAGGTGGCAGGCGACACCACCCTCGACGTCGTGCCGCGCTGGCCTGACCTGATTGCGGCGAAGACGTACTCGTCGTTCGACCAGTCGTCGAAGATGGCGCCGCGCTGGCTGGAGTGGCTCGTCGAGGCTCCGGGCGAGGCAGGTCCGGCCGTACACCTCGTGCTGGCCACCACGCTGAGCCATGCCGACGAGCGCTGCAGGTTGCTGGCCGTGGACGCCGCGCTTTCCCTCATGTCCCAGGGGCGTTTCGACACAGCGCTGTTCGAGCAGGCCTGCCTGCGGCTGCTCGAGAGAGGCGAGCTGCGACTGGCGCGAACGGCGGCCGCGTGGGAGCAGCTGATCCTCGGCGGCGGCCTCAGGCACCTGTGGCCCGCCCTCGTCGCCGTGGTCGACGCAGCGTGTGCCCAGGAGCGCAAGCCCGCGGGCCTGCACGAGCTGCTCGCCGTCGCCCGCCGCTATGCCGGTGCGGTCCCGGGCGGGCAGGTTCCCCGCGGCGTCGAGGAGCTGGCGCGGGCCAAGGGGTCCTCCAAGGTGCACGTCGAGGCCAGGGCCTGGGTGCGGGACGCGGCGGCCGTCGGATGACCACTGCTGGCTACCGCGCACCGTCGACCCTCACCGACAGCGGGGACGGGTCGCTGCTGGCCCTGGAGACCGCGCTCGGCCTCACTCCGACCGGGCTGGTGGACCAGCCCCACTTCTTCACGGGCCTGCTGGCCCGCCCAGAGGTGGCCGCGGCCGGCCTGCTGGCCGTGGCCGACGTGGCCGCCTCCCGGTACTTCGACGCCAGCCTCATGCAGCGGCTCGCCAGCCTCGACCCGGTGGTGACGGCCAGCGGCGACCGGCTGCGCTTCGAGTCCTTCTCGGCCTGCAACGGGGTCTATGCCCGGCTCGACCTCCTCGGCGACGGCATCGACAGCGGCGAGATCGGCTTCGGCACCACCAACGTCGACGTGAACCAGCCGCTGCGGACCGCGCTGGCCTCGGTCGGTCGCGAGGCCCTGATGCACCTCGCGGTCGGGGCGGACGAGCTGCGCGTCTCGACCCCTGAGGCCACCCACGAGGAGCGAAAGGTCGCGATGCCCGACCGGTGGGTGCGCGGCTTCGCCGAGGTGCCCGCGCTGTCGGCGCGGCTCGGGCACCGCGCCACGCTGCCCGGTGCGGCCGTCCCGCGCTTCCTGGCGACCCTGCCCAGGAAGATGCCGGGGCCTTCGCTGCACCTGGTGCCCGGGCCGGGAGGCTTCCGGCAGTCGATCCGCCCCGCCGCAGGCTCGGTGCACCTGGCGGGCGCCGGCCGCCTCGCGGCCGCGGCGCGGATCGCGCGTCATGCCGCGGCGCTCGACGTCTTCGGTGGCGACAGCGGGGCCAGCGCGTGGGTGCTTCACCTGCCCGGCGCGCGGCTGACCCTGTTGCTCTCGCCCGAGCCCTACCGCGGCTTCTCGGGCGAGGGAGGGCTGCTGCGCTCGCTGAGTGCCGACGGAGCCGAGGGCGTGGCCGCGCAGCTTCTCGAGTTCCTGGCGTGGGAGGCGGAGATCGACCCCGCTGGCCTCGCGGCCCTGACCGGGCGCACCGAGAGCGAGGTGCACTCGGGGCTGGCCGTGCTGGCCACCTCGGGCCGGGTCGGGTTCGACCTGGTCGAGCAGAGCTGGTTCCACCGCGAGCTGCCTCTCGCCGCGGACCGGGTCGAGAAGGACAACCCCCGCCTCGTCGCGGCGCGCGCCCTCGTGGCGGCAGGGGCCGTGGCCCCCGACGGTGACGGGTGGGTCGTCACCGTCGACGACCACCGCCACTGGGTGCGCGGTCGGGGTGAGTCCGCCTCCTGCACGTGCCTGTGGCACGCCAAGCACCACGGCGGGCGGGGTCCGTGCAAGCACGTGCTCGCCGTCGCCATCACCGCGAACCCAGTGGGCTGACGGTCTGCCGTCAGCGGTGCCGGGCCGGGAGCCGGGTGATCCAGTACTTCGCCTTGTCGGGCGAGGCGACCCCGAATCGGGCGTTGACCGCCCACAGCCAGCCGCCGGCCAGCGTCGCCGTCGACGGCACGTCGAGCGTGGAGTCGGTGAGGTCGTCCTTGAACCTGGCCTCCCAGCCGCCCCGGCGACGGTGCAGCCTCAGCACGGCCACCTCGTTCCCGCCGGTGCCCCGGACGTCGTAGAGGACGTCGCCGCGGATCTCCAGCCCGTCGCCCGAGGTGAGCCGTCCGCCGGTCACGGGAATGGACCGCGCCACGCCGGTCGCGCGCTGCACCTGCCACAGGCCGCCCGCCTTGCTGCTGTTGAGCACCAGGCTGCCGTCCGGCAGCTGTCGGATGCCGTTGGCGTTGATGTCCGTCCCGTTGTAGCGCGGCCACGCACCGCCGAGGGCCAGGAACGTCGGTCCGGCCCCGGTGGGCCTGCCCCCGCGGTCGAGCGCGATGCGGGTCAGCCGGTCGACCCGGGAGTCGGTGACCCACACTGCCCGACGGGTGACGACGAGGTCGTTGAGGAACGCCGCGCCGGGCACGACCACGTCCTTGACGATGGCACCGGTGCGCCCGTGCACGGCATACACATGACCTGCCGAGCCGGCGCTGCCGGCCGCCCACACGAGATCGGTGCGGTGGTCCCAGAAGAGGCCGCGCAGCGAGCGTCCGGTGGCGCTGGCGAGCAGCACCCGGGAGGTGCCGGCGAGCAGGTCACCGGTCACGATCCGGCCGTCGGCCACAGACCCCACGTAGTAGCGGGTGCCGGGACCGGAGGTGATGCCCTCGGGGCGCAGGCCGTCGGGCAGCCGGACCGTCTCGGGCGCCCGCCGACGCCGGCGGTCACGGTCGTGGTCGTGGTCGGGGCCGGTGACGGTCGTGCGCGGTGGCGGTGCCGGCCCCGGTGAGCTCGATGGTGGCGATGGTGGCTGCGGCCGTGGCCGAGCGGAAGAAGGCGCGTCGTCCGAGAGAGGTGGTTGAGACAGCCATCAACCATGGTGTGCACCTACCCGCGCGTAGCGGAACCCCCGCCGATCAGCCGCCGATCAGCGGCCCCGGCGGTCGGGGCGCACGCTACTCCGCCCTCAGGCGAACTGCCACGACCTCTTGCTCAGGCCGAACCAGAAGCCGTCGATGACGCTCTCGTTCTCGAGCGAGCCCGACTCGTAGGCCGCGCCGAGGGCGACGTAGAGCGGGGCCCAGTGCTCGGTGCGCGGGTGCGCGGCGTGGGCCGCCGGCGCCTTGTGCAGGAAGTCGAGGATCGCGTCGACGTCCTGGCGCTCGAGCGCCTCGGCGGCCCAGTGGTCGAACTCCGACGAGGCCTGCGGCACCGGGCCGTTGGGTCCCGCCGACGGGTTGAACCAGCGCAGGTTGTGCGTGGTGAAGCCGGAGCCGACGATCAGCGTGCCCTCGTCGCGCAGGGGGGCGAGCCGGCGGCCGAGCTGGAAGAGGTGCTGCGGGTCGAGGGTCGGCATCGACATCTGGAGCACGGGCACGTCGGCGTCCGGGTACATCTCCACGAGCGGCACGTAGGCGCCGTGGTCGAGGCCGCGGGTCTCGTCGCGGTGCACCGGGGTGTCGTGGTCGTGCACCAGGCGGGTGACCTTGTCGGCGAGCTCGGGGGCGCCGGGGGCGTCGTAGGTGACCTCGTAGTACTTCTGCGGGAAACCCCAGAAGTCGTAGACCAGCGGGGTGCGGCCCGAGGTGGAGCTCAGGGCCAGCGGGGCCTCCTCCCAGTGGGCGGAGACCATGAGGATGTTGGTCGGCTTGCCGAACCGGCCCGACCAGTCGGAGAGCTGCCGCGTCCACACGGGGTCGTCGGCCAGCGGCGGCGCCCCGTGGCTGAGGTAGAGGACGGGCTGGCGGGTGGCGGTCTCGGTCACGGATCCAGTGTACGCCGAATGAAGTTTAAAGTTCAACTACATGTCGTATGCCGCGGGCCCGCGGGTGGGTTCGCCCGCCGGCCGAGCCCTGTGGTCGGCGTCCCATTCCGCGCAGCCGGGTGGACGGCGGCGGGGGCCGACCGGCTACCGTGCCTTCCGTCGAGCACGTCCGCGCAGCGACGAATCCGCTGCACGTGCCGGCAGGACTGAGGTGTAACACGTGAGCACTGGGCGCAAGCTCGTCATCGTCGAGTCGCCGGCCAAGGCCAAGACCATCGGCGGCTACCTGGGCAAGGACTACGACGTCGAGGCGTCCGTGGGCCACATCCGCGACATCCCGACGCCCTCGGAGATGCCGGCCGAGGTCAAGAAGGGCCCGTTCGGCCGGTTCGGCGTCGACGTCGACAGCGGCTTCGAGGCCTACTACGTCGTCGACGCGGACAAGAAGAAGAAGGTCTCCGAGCTCAAGCGCCTGCTCAAGGACGCCGACGAGCTCTACCTCGCCACCGATGAGGACCGCGAGGGCGAGGCCATCGCCTGGCACCTGCTCGAGGTGCTCAAGCCCAAGGTGCCGGTCAAGCGGATGGTGTTCCACGAGATCACCCGCGAGGCGATCCAGCGCGCGGTCAACAGCACCCGCGACCTCGACACCCGCCTCGTCGACGCGCAGGAGACCCGGCGCATCCTCGACCGTCTCTACGGCTACGAGGTCTCCCCGGTGCTGTGGCGCAAGGTCAAGGCCGGCCTGTCCGCGGGTCGTGTGCAGTCCGTGGCGACCCGCCTCGTGGTCGAGCGCGAGCGCGAGCGGATGGCCTTCGTCCGGTCCTCCTACTGGGACGTCGAGGGCGACTTCACGCCCGGCGACGAGAAGAGCCAGTTCACCGCCCGCCTGACCATGGTCGACGGTGCCCGCGTGGCCACCGGCCGTGACTTCGCCGACGACGGCACCCTCAAGACCAAGGGCGTCGCCCACCTCGACGAGGCGGCCGCCCGCACCATCGCCGAAGCCGTGCAGGCCGCGAGCGTCGCGGTCACGTCGGTGCAGGAGAAGCCCTACACCCGCCGCCCCTCGGCCCCGTTCACGACCTCGACGCTCCAGCAGGAGGCGTCGCGCAAGCTGCGGCTGTCGTCGAAGAACGCGATGCGGGTGGCGCAGCGCCTCTACGAGAACGGCTACATCACCTACATGCGTACGGACAGCACGACGCTGTCCGAGGCGGCCCTGACCGCCGCCCGCCAGCAGGCCCGTGACCTCTACGGCGCCGAGTACGTCCCGCAGTCGCCCGCGGCTGTACGAGAAGAAGGTCAAGAACGCCCAGGAGGCGCACGAGGCGATCCGCCCCGCGGGTGACCGCTTCCGCACCCCCGCTCAGGTGGCCGGTGAGCTGCGGGGCGACGAGTTCGCCCTCTACGAGCTGATCTGGAAGCGCACCGTCGCCTCCCAGATGGCCGACGCCCGCGGCTCCACCGCCACCGTCAAGCTGGGTGCCACGCTCGAGGACGGCCGGTCGGTGGAGTTCTCCGCCAGCGGCACGGTCATCACCTTCCGCGGCTTCCTCGCGGCATACGAGGAGGGGCGCGACGACGACGGGGGCCGCAGCAGCGCGGCCGCCGAGGAGGAGCGGCGCCTGCCCAAGCTCAGCGAGGGCGTCGCGATCACCGTGATCCGCGCCGAGGCCGACGGTCACGAGACCAGCCCGCCCCCGCGCTACACCGAGGCGACCCTCGTGAAGGCCATGGAGGAGAAGGGGATCGGCCGCCCGTCGACGTACGCGTCGATCATGGGGACGATCCAGGACCGCGGCTACGTCAACACCCGCGGCTCGGCCCTCATCCCGACCTGGCTCGCGTTCGCCGTGACCCGCCTGCTCGAGGAGCACTTCGGCTCGCTGGTCGACTACGACTTCACCGCCTCCATGGAGGAGGACCTCGACCGCATCGCGAACGGTGACGAGGAGCGCGCCCGCTGGCTCGCCCGGTTCTACTTCGGTGACGAGGCGAAGACCCAGGAGGGCCTGCGCCGACTCGTCGAGGACCTCGGTGAGATCGACGCGCGCGAGATCTCCACCATCCCGATCGGCGACGGCATCGTCGTGCGGGTGGGCCGCTACGGGCCCTACGTCGAGGAGACGTCGCCCGAGGGCGTCGACCTCACCACGGGCGAGGTCGCCGAGGGCGCGACCGGTCAGCCGCGCCGGGCCACCATCACCGACGACGTCGCGCCCGACGAGATGACGCCCGAGAAGGCGCGCGAGCTGCTCGAGCAGTCGTCCGAGGACGGCCGGGTCCTCGGCCAGGACCCCGAGACCGGCCGCGACATCGTGGCGAAGGCGGGCCGCTACGGGCCGTACGTGACCGAGGTCCTCGACGAGGAGACGGCGGCGCTGAAGGGCAAGGCCAAGGTCAAGCCGCGCACCGCTTCTCTGTTCAAGGACATGGACCTCGCGAGCCTCGACCTCGACGCGGCGCTGAAGCTGCTGTCGCTGCCGCGCGTCGTCGGCACGACGACCGAGGAGGACGGCACCGAGGTCGAGATCACCGCGCAGAACGGGCGCTACGGGCCCTACCTGAAGAAGGGCTCCGACTCGCGTTCGCTCGCCACCGAGCAGCAGCTGTTCGACATCACGCTCGAGGAGGCACTGGCGATCTACGCCCAGCCCAAGACGCGCGGGCGTGGCGCGAGCACCGCCCCGCTGAAGGAGCTCGGCAACGACCCGGTGTCCGGCAAGCCGATGGTGGTCAAGGACGGTCGCTTCGGCCCGTACGTGACCGACGGCGAGACCAACGCGACGCTGCGCAAGGGCGACGAGCCCGAGGCGCTGACACCGGAGCGTGGTGCCGAGCTGCTCGCCGAGAAGCGTGCCAAGGGCCCGACCACGCGCAAGCGCGCCACCAAGAAGGCGACCACCAAGAAGACCGCGGCGAAGAAGTCCACCGCCAAGAAGGCCACGGCCAAGCGAGCCACGAAGAAGGCGTGACCGTGGCCGGGGTCGTCTGAATGGGCATCGACGCGAGCACCGCCCAGGCGCTGTCGCACCGGCTCGCGGTGGAGCAGGCCGAGCAGCGGCTGCCCTCCGTGGCCGCCGGGCTCGTCCGTGACGGCGTGCTCGTGTGGTCTGGCGCGGTCGGTGCCATCGACGGACGCGCCGACGGCACCCGCGCGACCCCGCAGACGCAGTACCGGATCGGCTCGATCACCAAGACCTTCGTGGCCGTGGAGGTCATGCGCCTGCGTGACGAGGGCCGGCTCGAGCTCAATGACCCGATCGCGGCCCACCTCGCCGACGCCCCGCACGGCGAGGTCACCGTGGCGCAGCTGCTCTCGCACACCTCCGGGACTCCAGGCCGAGACGACCGGTCCGTGGTGGGAGCGGGTGGCCGGCGGGTCGTGGGCCGACCTCGTCGCCTCGCGACCCGAGCTGTTGTTCCGTCCCGGGGCGCGGTTCCACTACTCCAACGTCGGGTATGCCGTGCTCGGCGAGCTCGTGGCACGGCTGCGGGGAGTGCCGTGGCACCAGGCGGTGACCGAGGGCCTGCTCGGCCCGCTCGGGATGGCGCGCACCACGACCCGCCCCGAGGAGCCGGCAGCCCGCGGTTGGGGCGTGCACCCGCTCGCGGACGTCCTGCACGTCGAGCCGGAGCACGACGCCGGCGCGATGGCCCCCGCGGGGCAGTTCTGGTCGACCGTCGACGACCTCACCCGGTGGGCGGCCTTCCTCGCCGGCGACACGGCCGGGCTGCTGTCGGAGCAGACGCTTGCAGAGATGTGCCTGCCCATCGCGGTCAACGACATCCCCGGCAGCGCGTGGGTGGGCGCCCACGGGCTGGGGTGGCAGGTGTGGAACGTCGAGGGCACCCGGTACGCCGGGCACGGCGGCTCGATGCCCGGCTTCCTCGCCGGCCTGCGGGTCGACATCGAGTCCGGGGACGGCTGTGTCGTGTTCGCCAACGCCACCTCGGGCATGCGGCCCACCCTCATCCAGGACCTGCTCGAGATCCTGCGCGACCGCGAGCCCGTGGCTCCGCAGCCGTGGTCGGCCGACGCCGAGCAGGCGGCCTCGCTCGAACTCGTGGGCGAGTGGTACTGGGGGACCGCCGGCTACACCCTCTCGCTCGGCCGTGACGGGCACCTGGTGCTGGGCGCCCCCGGCGTGCAGCGGGGTTCGCGGTTCCGGCCGGTCGAGGGCGGCTGGGTCGGCCTCGACGGCTACTTCGAGGGCGAGCTGCTGACTGTCGTGCACGACGAGGCCGGCCGGGTGAGCCACCTCGACCTCGGGTCCTTCCGCTTCACCCGCACGCCCTACGACCCGGCGGCCGACATCCCCGGAGACGTGCACCCCGACCGCTGGCACTGACACACCGTCCTGTCGGTCGTGACCTCGTGGGGTGAAATGTCCCGTTCGGCTCCGCGCCGCCGCCTGGATCCCCTAGTCTCCGCCCAGACGTCACATCTTCTGGGGGAACTTCATGGCGCCTTCGCGTGTCCGCCGTCTCGTCGTGGCCGTCGTGGCCGCGCTGGTCGCGACCGTCGGGACGGCGTCCGTCGCCGTGGCCGCGACCGACCCGCCGGTGCTGACCGCGCTCTCGGTCACGCCGACGACGGTCGGCTCACCAGCGACCGTGCGGCTGTCCTACGTTGCCACGTCCTCGGACAGCTCCCTCGGTTACGTCCGTGCCATCTACACGTCGCCCGTGCACAACCGGGGCCAGGTGACGCTCGAGGCTCGCCCGGCGCCACTGACCGGCGTCCTGACCTGGGACATCCCGGACGGCTTCCGCAACGCCACCTACAGCCTGAGCCAGGTGACAGTCATGTCGTCCGACCTCACCGCCGCCACGATCTACTACCGCGATGGCACGACATCGCGGGGAGCGACGCACTCCTTCGACCTGCCCTCGCTGGACGTCACCGTGGCGGGGTCCGACGAGGACCTGCAGGGGCCGACGTTGAAGAGCGTCTCGGTCCTGACCCCCGACGTGCAGCCGGGCCAGGCCCTCACGGTCGCCTGGACCGCGGACGACGCCCACCCTGTGGTGTCCGTGAGCTTCACGTTCACCGGTGCCACGAAGCCCAGCCGCTTCGCGATGTCGTCGAACGTGGCGAGCGAGCTCTCGGCCGGCAGGATCACTCGCCCTCTCTCCTCGGACGTCTACAACGACCGTCACGTCCTCTCCACGGTGAGCCTGCGTGACGCCCTGGGCAACCTCAGCACCTGGTACGCCGACGGCCGGATGACCAACGTGCCCTACGACGCGGGGAGGGAGGACGGCACCCATGCCCTCGACTTCTCGTCCGTCGGCTTCTCGGTGACCGGCTCCACCCGCGACGACCTGGCGCCGGTCCTCACGACGATCTCGGTCGACCGTCGCACGTCACCGGCGAATGGCCGTGTCACGGTGTCCTACCGGGTCGACGAGGACACGCTGCCGCTGGGCCAGATGGCCTTCGCTACGTCAGGCCGGGCACCACGGCCACCGTGCTGGAGCTCTACGGTTCCCGCTGCCGGCGTCGGGGTCGTTCACCAACTCCTTCCCTGGCGACGTCTGGTCGGCGACCTCCAGCTGGCCTCGGTGTCCCTGACAGACACCAAGGCCATCAGCGCCACCTATGAGCGAGACGGCACCCTTGTCAGGCAACCCTTCGAGCCCCGCAGCAGGCACAGGCTCGATCTCTCGACCATGGACCTGCGGATCACCCCCTCGGCCCTGGACGTCGTGGCACGGCCTCGCCCGCGGTCCGTTGCCCTGCGCTGGTCAGTGCCCGGCGGAGTGGGAAGCCAGTTGACCGGGTACCGGATCACGGTCAACCCGGTGGTCGCGTGCTCTCTGTCGCGTCGAACGGCAAGCGACTACCAGCAGACCGTCGTCACCGGCCTCACCAACGCGAAGAAGTACACGTTCACGGTCACGCCGCAGAGCGCTGTCGGCCCCGGTCCGACGAGCACCGTCTCCACCACGCCGTTGCTGTCCGGCAACATCTGGGGCGCGGGTGATGTCAACGGCGACCGGCGCAACGACCTCTTCGGGATGTCGCAGCCACCGGCCAACGGCGTCGTGAGGCTCTACCGCGGCACCGGCAAACCGGGTCTCGGCACGTCCAACAACGTCGCCGACTGGAGCGGGTACCGGCCCCACCCGGCCGAGGGGGGCGACGTCTACAGCAGCCACCTGGTCCTCGCAGACTGGGGTGACCTCGAGATGGCGGCGGTCGACCGCAGCGGACGCGGCATCGGGTCAGGCCTCGTCAGCACGGGGTGGGGCGGCATGCGGTTCATCGACGCGAGCGCCGACTTCACGGGTGACAAGGTCGCCGACATCGTCGCCGTCAACCCGTCGGGTGCCCTCTACCTCTACCGTGGTCGCGGGAACGCCAAGTTCGCCGCCAAGACGAGGGTCGGCTCAGGCTGGGACACCATGCAGACCGTGTTCGCGGCGACTGACGTCACCGGCGACAGGAAGGCCGACCTGCTGGCCGTGGACGCGGCCGGCAGGCTGCGGATCTACCCCGGCAACGGCAAGGGCGGTTTCTCGACGTCACGCGTGGTCGGTCCGGGCTGGGGGAGCTTCGGTGCTGTGTTCTCCGGTCGCGACCTGACCGGTGACGGACGCGTGGACCTCGGTGCCGTCACCATGGCCGGCGACCTGTACGTCTACAAGGGCAACGGCAAGGGCTGGTTCCCGAGCCGGACGAAGATCGGCCACGGCTGGCACAACTTCTTCTGACCTGTCCTTCCGACCGACCCACCCGGTCGCGTCCCCCACCCGCACGGCATACGCGACATATGTGTGCCATCCACATGGCATTACGCCGGTATGTGGACGACCCCGACATGTCTCCGCGGTGTCGGCACCCCTAGTGTTCAGCAGAACCTGAGCCGGCAGCCCCGCCGGCCCAGCCTGCACAAGGAGGTGCCGGTGCCTGCCGAGGCCACTGCCGCAGCACTGCTCGAGACGCGCTCCCTGACCAAGGAGTTCCGCGGCTTCCGGGCTGTGTCCGAGGTGAGCCTGAGCGTCGCCGCGGGCACCGTCCACGCGCTGGTCGGTCCCAACGGCGCCGGCAAGACCACCCTGTTCAACCTGCTCACCGGCTTCCTCACGCCGACCTCGGGACAGATCCTGTTCCGCGGCGAGGACATCACCGGCAAGCAGCCGGAGCAGATCGCCCACCTGGGCATCGCCCGCTCGTTCCAGATCACCAGCCTCTTCGACCAGATGAGCCTGGTCGACCACCTCGAGCTCGCGCTCGCCTCGCCGACCGGGCTGGGTTACCGCTTCTGGCGCTCCAGTGGGCAGATGCGACGGTTCCGCGACCGCGCCATGGAGCTGCTCGACGAGGTCGGGCTGGCCGACCGCGCCGGTCAGGCCGCGGGCTCTCTCGCCTACGGACAGAAGCGCGCCCTCGAGCTGGCCCTCGCCCTGGCCCTCGACCCGCAGCTGCTGCTGCTCGACGAGCCGACCGCCGGCATGGGCCTCGAGGACGTCGACCGCACCATCGCGCTGGTCAAGAAGGTCGCTGCCGGCCGCAGCGTCGTCTTCGTCGACCACAACATGCACGTCGTCGGCTCGCTGGCCGACACCGTCACGGTGCTCCAGTCCGGGCAGATCCTCGCGGAAGGGACCTACGAACAGGTGCGCAACGACGAACGGGTCATCACGGCATACCTCGGGCAGGCCGGTGACGCGCATGTCTGAGCAGTCCGCTGGATCCGTGCAGTCCGCTGGATCCGTCCAGTCCGGGCAGGTCCTCGCCGTCGACGCACTGTCGGCCTGGTACGGCGAGGCGCGCGTGCTGACCGACGTCTCCCTCACCGTGCAGCCCGGCGAGGTCGTCACCCTCGTCGGCCGCAACGGCGCCGGCAAGACCACCCTGCTGCGCTCGATCATGGGGCTGCACCGCCACGTCGAGGGCACCGTGACCTTCGACGGCCGCGACCTCGGCAAGAGCTCGCCGGACTCGCGCGCCAAGTCCGGCATCGGCTGGGTGCCCGACGACCGCGGCATCTACGCCAGCCTCAGCGTCGCCGAGAACCTCACGCTGCCGCCGGTCGTGAACAAGGACGCGTGGAGCCTCGAGCAGGTCTACGAGCAGTTCCCGGTGCTGCACGAGCGCCGCGACTTCCCCGGGACCAAGCTCTCGGGTGGCGAGCAGCAGATGCTCGCGATCGCCCGCGTGCTGCGGATGGGCTCACGCCTGCTGCTGCTCGACGAACCGAGCGAGGGTCTCGCGCCGGTCATCGTGCAGCGGATCGGCGAGATCATCCGGCAGATCAAGGCCCAGGGCGTGGCCGTCCTCCTCGTGGAGCAGAACGTGAAGTTCGCCTCCACGGTGGCCGACCGCCACTACCTGCTCGCCCAGGGGAAGGTCGTCGAGTCGCTCGACAACGAGACCTTCCAGGGCCGCACCACCGAGCTCCTCGAGTACCTCGGCATGTAGCTCGCGCCAACCGGCACACACCGTTTCGTCTCAACACGCTCAACCAGCCAGCACCACCTCACCCCAGGAGGGGACATGCGCACCAAGTCCATCGCGGTGGCCGCCACCGCCGTCACCGGCAGCCTCGTGCTTGCGGCCTGCGGCGGCGGCGGACCCGCCTCCGCCGGAGGGAAGATCAGCGACGGCAAGGTCGTCCTCGGCCTGCTCAACGACCAGTCCGGTGTCTACAAGGACCTGTCCGGGCCCAACTCGAAGGTCGCGATCCAGATGGCGATCGACGACTACAAGGCCAAGTACGGCGACAAGGCGGTGGCCAAGGAGATCGAGATCGTCCAGGCCGACCACCAGAACAAGCCCGACATCGCCAACACCAAGGCGCAGGAGATGTACGACCGCCAGAAGGCCGACATCATCCTCGACGTGCCGACCTCGTCGGCGGCGCTGGCCGTGGCCACCCAGGCCAAGACGAAGAAGAAGCTGTTCATCGACATCGGTGCCGGCACGACCGCGCTGACCGGCAAGTCGTGCAACAAGTACACGTTCCACTGGGCCTACGACACCTACATGCTCGCGCAGGGCACGGGTGGCACCACGGTCCAGAACGGTGGCAAGAACTGGTCGATCGTCTACCCCGACTACGCCTTCGGCCAGGACATGACCAAGTCCTTCACCGCGGCGGTCGAGAAGGCCGGCGGCAAGGTCCAGCAGTCGATCGCGACGCCGTTCCCCAACGACAACTTCGCCACCTTCATCACCAAGGCGGCCTCCACCAACCCCGACGTGGTCGGCATCATGGCCGCCGGCGGCGACCTGGTGAACTTCGTCAAGCAGTACAACCAGGCCGGCATGAAGGACAAGGCGCAGCTGGCCGTGGGCCTGATGTTCATCACCGACATCCACAGCCTGGGTGTCGAGCAGTTCGAGGGCACCCAGTTCACCGACGCCTGGTACTGGAACTTCGACGAGAAGAACAAGGCCTGGGCCGACAAGTTCAAGGAGAAGACCCAGACCCGTCCCTCCTTCGCCCACGCCGGCAACTACTCCGCGGCGCTGAACTACCTCGAGGCCGTCCAGGAGGCCGGCACCGACAACTCCGACGACGTCGTCGCCAAGCTCGAGGGCAAGAAGATCGACGACATCTTCCTGCGCAACGGCGAGGTCCGCGCCGCCGACCACCGGGTCCTGCACGACGCCTACCTCGTGAAGGTGAAGTCCAAGGACCAGGTCAAGGAGGAGTGGGACTACGAGGAGGTCGTGAGCACGATCCCGGCCCAGCAGGCCTTCGGCCCGGTCTCGCCCGACTGCAAGATGTGACCTGACCCCTGAGCTGACCCACCACCCATGGCCGGTATGCCGCGTGGCCGAGCCCGCGGCATACCGGCCCCCCACGGGGCGGGCCGAGCAGGTCCAGCCGGACACTCGCGCTGACAACAGGAGCACCATGAGCGCCTTCATCCAGTACACGCTGCAGGGCCTCGCCAACGGCGGGTTCTACGCCCTGTCAGCCCTCGGCCTCGCCGTGATCTTCGGCGTCCTCGGCGTCGTCAACTTCTCGCACGGCGCCTGCTACATGCTCGGCGCGGTGGTCTCGGCGGTGCTGCTCGACACCCTCGGCCTCGGCTTCTGGGTCGCCCTCCCGCTGGTGACGGTCCTGATGTTCGGGTTCGGCGTGCTGATGGAGCGGCTGCTCGTGCGGTGGCTCCTCGCGCTCGACCCGCTCTACAACTTCCTGCTCACCTTCGGCGTCACGCTGTTCGTCGTCGACTTCGTCAAGCGCCGCTACGGCGTCTCGAGCCTGCCGTACCAGGTCCCCGCCGGACTCGAGGGCCGCGTCGAGATCGCCGGGATCGGCTTGTCGAAGTACCTCATCTTCGCCGCGCTGTTCTCCGTGCTGGTGTGCGTCGCGGCGTGGATGCTCCTGACCAAGACGCGGATCGGCATGATCGTGCGGGCGTCGACCGAGAACGCCGAGCGCTCAAGGGCGTTGGGCATCAACGTCGGCCGCTGGGTCACCCCCGTGTTCGGCTTCGGCATCGCCCTCGCCGGCCTGGCCGGGGTGCTCGCAGCGCCGATGCGCGCCATCAACGCCGACATGGGCAGCAACTTCATCATCATCCTGTTCGCCGTCGTCGTGATCGGGGGCCTCGGCTCGATCCTCGGCGCGGTCGTCGCCGGTTTCCTGGTCGGGCTGGTCGAGGCCTATGGCCAGGCCTACGCCGAGCACTACGCGCAGGTGCTCATCTTCGTCCTCATGGCCGCGGTGATCCTCGTGCGGCCGGCGGGCCTGTTCGGAAGGGAGGAGGCGGCATGAGCCAGCAGCTGACCCAGAAGGTCGAGGTCGACCTGCCCACCCAGACCGTCATCCCTCGCGCCCGGCCCGGCCTGCGGTGGCTCATGCTCGCCGTCGGGTTGTTCGTGGCGCTCGCCCTGCCGTGGTTCGTCTACCCGCCGGTGGCCATGGACATCGCCGCCTGGGCGCTGTTCGCCATCTCGGTCGACCTGCTGCTCGGCTACACGGGCCTGCTGTCGTTCGGCCACGCCGCCTTCTGGGGCACAGCGGCCTACGCCACAGGCCTCGTGGCCACCAAGCTCGGCCTGCCGTTCCCGGTCGCGGTCCTCGCCGGCGCGGTCGTGGCGATGGTGATCGCCATCCCCACCGGCTACCTCGCCGTGCGGCGCACCGGCATCTACTTCGCCATGGTGACGCTGGCGTTCGCGCAGATGATCTACTTCATCGCCAACCAGTGGGACGACGTCACCGGCGGGGAGAACGGCCTGCAGGGCATCCCCAAGGCCTTCTTCGGTGTCGAGCTCGTCGAGACCGACTCGTTCTACTTCTACTACGCGGCCATTCCGATCATCCTGCTCGGCATCTTCGTCGCCTGGCGGATCGTCAACAGCCCGTTCGGGCGGGTGCTCGTCGCGATCCGTGACAACCCGGCCCGCGCCCGCGCCCTCGGCTACGACGTCGAGCGCTACAAGGTCATGGTGTTCGTGCTGTCGGCCGGCCTGGCGGGCCTCGCCGGCGGCGTGTTCTCGATCAGCCACGGCTTCGCCTCACTGCAGGAGCTGGTGTGGACCACCTCCGGCAAGGTCGTGCTCATCACCGTGCTCGGTGGCATCGGCACCCTGTGGGGCGGCCCGATCGGCGCGGCCGTCGTGGTGCTGCTCGAGGACCGGCTCGCCTCCTCCGGCTTCAACGGCATCGGCATCATCACCGGCACGATCTTCGTCGTCATCGTGCTCGCCTTCCGGCACGGCATCTGGGGCACGGCCCGCAACGGCCTGAGTGCCTGGCTGAACCGCCGCCGGGTGAAGTCTGGCCAGCGCCTCTAGTCCCCGGGACGCTCTGCCAGGCCCTGACGCCCTGCCCGCCGAACTCGGTGGGCAGGGCGTCGTCGTGAGGTCACGGGCATCCTGGGGGAGGGGGTCGTCACGGACAGGTCGCCAGACGGCTTGACCCTCACGCGGCGTCAGGCGCCACAGTGAGGTCATGACCGAGAGCACGCAGCAGGTGACGCTGACGGTCGGCCAGGTGGCCGAGCGGTTCGGTGTCACGGTGCGCACGCTGCACCACTACGACGAGATCGGCCTGCTCAGCCCCAGCGACCGCTCGCGGGCGGGCTACCGCCTCTACACCGACGACGACCTGGCGCGCCTGCAGCACGTCGTGGTCTACCGCCGGCTGGGCTTCGCGCTGGAGGAGGTCGCCCTCCTCCTCGAGCACCCCGAGAGCGCGGCGCGCGCACCTGACCCGCCAACGCACCGAGGTCCTGCGCCGCCTCGACGAGATGCGCGACCTCGTCACAGCCATCGACCGAGCACTGGAGAGAGAGATGAGCAACCAGCCAGCCACCCCCGACGAGATGCGGGAGCTGTTCGGCGAGGGGTTCCACGACGCCCAGGCCGAGGCCGAGGAGCGCTGGGGTGAGACCGACGCCTGGCGTCAGTCGCAGGAGCGGACCAAGGGCTACACCAAGGCCGACTGGGAGGAGGTGAAGGCCGAGTCGGACCGCACCCACCAGGCCTTCACCGACGCCATGGACGCCGGCGAGCCGCCCACGAGCGAGGTGGCCATGGAGGCCGCCGAGCTGCACCGTGCCTCGATGCAGCGGTTCTACGACTGCTCCTACGAGATGCACCGCAACCTCGCCGACATGTACGTCGGCGACCCGCGGTTCACCGCGACCTACGACGAGATCCGGCCCGGCATGGCGCACTACGTCCGAGACGCCATCCACGCCAACGCCGACCGGCAGCAGGGCTGAGCCGCCAGGCGGCACGAACAGGTATGCCGGGTGCGCACCGCGCGCACCCGGCATACCTGTTGCTGCGTGCAGCAGCCCTGGTGGGCCAGGGGATGGACCTCATCTGGTCGCTCCGTGGAATCGGGCATACCGTGGGAAAGCGGCCTGAACCGGTCTCCGGGTTTGCGAGCAAAGGCGGGGACCAAAGGTCGAGAGGGGCCGGTAAAAAAGTTCCGCCGGAGCCTGTTCTGAGAACTGTATACAGGATACGATCGCGCAAATTCCCCTCAAAACCCCCTCGGGAGCATGAGATGACAATGAGGAACTTCCTGTCCGCCCACGCGGCGCAGGGCGGTGTGCGCGCGGGGGCCGTCGTCGCCACCGCACTCGCCTTGGGGCTCACCGGCTGCAGCGCCGTCGGGTCCAGCAGTGGCGCCCAAGGCGACTCGAGCGCCGGCGGTGCCTCAACGGGTGCGTCCGGCGCAGCCGGTGAGGACGTGTACGGCGAGCCGGCCAGCGCCGGCGAGGTCACGAAGGGTGGGTCGCTCGTCATGGCGCTGTCGGCCGAGCCCGACAAGCTCGACCCCGCGCTGTCGCGCAGCCTCTACTCGCGCTACGTCTTCCACGCCATGTGCCAGAAGCTGTACGACGTCGACCAGAACGCCAAGATCGTCCCGCAGCTCGCCACCGACCTGCCCACGGTCAGCGACGGAGGCAAGACCGTCACGATCCCCGTGCGCGACGACGTCAAGTTCGCCGACGGCACGCCGTTCAACGCGGAGGCCGTCAAGGCGACGCTGGAGCGCAACCTCACCCTCGAGGGCTCCGGACGCAAGAGCGAGCTCGGCCCGATCACCAAGGTGGAGGCCAAGGACAGCAAGACCGTCGTCGTGACCCTGTCCAAGCCGTTCGCGCCCCTCACCGCAGCGCTCACCGACCGCGCGGGGATGGTGGTCAGCCCCAAGGCGGCCAAGGCGCTGGGCCAGGACTTCGCCAGCGCCCCTGTCTGTGTCGGACCGTTCAAGTTCGCCAAGCGCGTGCCGCAGAACTCGATCGAGCTCGTGAAGGACCCCAACTTCTACGACGCCGACAAGGTCAACTTCGACAAGGTGACCTACCGCATCATCACCGACGCCAGCATCCGTGCAGCCAACCTGCGGTCGGGTGACGTGCAGGTGGCGGACTCCCTCTCCGCGCAGGACGTCCCCGAGCTGAAGAAGGACAAGGCCCTGCAGATCCTGCAGTCGCAGTCCCTCGGCTACCAGGGCGTGACGTTCAACGTCGGGAACGTCGACGGGGTCGGCACACCGGCCAAGCCGATCGACCGTCCCGAGGCGAAGGACCCGAAGATCCGCCAGGCGTTCGAGTACGCCATCGACCGCGCCGGTCTGGTGAAGGTGGTCTTCAACGACTACAACACGGTGGCGTGCTCCCCGATCTCGCCCAAGAGCGAGTTCTCCTCCGAGGCGGTGCAGAAGTGCACGCCGCACGACCCGGCCAAGGCGAAGTCCCTCCTCAAGGAGGCGGGGGTCTCCACGCCCTTCCCGATCGACATGATCACCTCCAACAACCCGGACAGCCTGCGGCTCGCGCAGGTGATCCAGTCCATGGTCAAGGAGGGTGGCTTCGACCTGCGCATCAAGCCGGTGGAGTACGCCACGCTGCTCGACCAGCAGGACCAGGGCGACTTCTCCCTCCTGCAGCTCGGGTGGTCCGGCCGCATCGACCCTGACGCCAACATCACGAACTTCGTCGGCACCGGCGGCAGCCAGAACGTCGCCGGGTACAACAACGAGGAGGTCGACAGCCTGCTCGAGAAGGCCCGCGAGGCGCAGGACCTGAACGAGCGCAAGGACCTCTACGGCCAGGTCGTCGACAAGCTGCACCAGGACGACCCGCTGATCTACCTGTACCGCCAGCGGAACCTCACGGGCGTGTCGACCAAGGTCAAGGGCGTGCAGGTGTACCCCGACGGCGTCGTCCGCCTTGGCTTCGCCGGGACGGCCAAGTAGGCGCGCGATGCGCAGCTACCTGTTCAACCGGGCCTGGCAGTCGCTGGTCACCCTGGTGCTGGCCACCCTGGTCGTGTTCCTCGGCGTCCGGGCCCTCCCCGGGGATCCGGCCCTCGCCCTCGCGGGCGAGGACCGGACCCCCGAGGCGCTCGCCGCCATCCGCAAGGAGTACGGCCTCGACGAGTCTCTGCCCGTCCAGTTCTGGCGCTTCGTCACCAACGCCCTCCAGGGTGACCTGGGCATCTCGATCCGGACCGGACAGCCGGTCAGCTCGATGCTGAAGACCGCCCTGCCCGTGACCCTCGAGCTCTCGCTGCTGGCCATTGCGATCGCCGTGGTCCTCGGAGTGGGTGCCGGTGTCGTGGCGGCGGTGCGGCGGGGCCGACCCGCCGAGTGGGTGGCCAACGCCTTCGCCCTGCTCGGGCTCTCGGTGCCCCACTTCTGGCTCGGCCTCGTCGCGATCCTCTACCTGTCGGTGGCGACCGGACTCTTCCCCGCGTCCGGCTTCGTGCCGGTCAGGGAGAGCCTCGCGGACAACCTGCACCACATCATCCTGCCGGCACTCATCCTGGGCACCGGGCTCGCGGCCGTCATCATGCGGCAGACCCGCTCCTCCATGCTGGACGCCCTCTCCACGGACTTCGTGCGCACTGCCGAGGCGAAGGGCCTCAAGCCGCACGCCGTCATCCGCCGGCACGCCCTGCGCAACAGCCTGATCGTCGTCGTGACGATCGTGGGCCTCCAGCTCGGTGGCCTCATCTCCGGGGCGGTCGTGACGGAGCAGATCTTCGGGCTCCCCGGCTTCGGCAAGATGACCATCGACGCCGTCTTCCAACGGGACTACCCCGTGATCCAGGCGGTCGTCCTGGTGACGGCAACCTCCTACATCCTCATCAACTTCGCGGTGGACCTGCTCTACTCGCTGATCGACCCGCGGGTCCGCGTTGCCGGGGAGGCATCATGAGTGTCGACACCGCCCTGACCCAGCCGGCCGTGGCCCCTGCGCCCGCGGAGGCGTCGCAGCGCTCGCGGGTGTTGCGCCGGCTGCGGCGCAACCCGTTGGCAGTGGCCAGCTTCACGGTGCTGGCGATCGCCGTCCTGGTGGCGCTGCTGGCGCCGTGGCTCGCGCCCTACGCGCCGGAGCAGACCGACTTCTCGAACACGTTGGCGCCGCCCGGGACGCCGGGCCACCCGCTCGGCACCGACGACCTCGGGCGGGATGTCCTCTCGCGCATCATCCTCGGCGTCCGAGCCTCCCTGCAGGTCGCCGTGCTCGCGGTCGCGACAGCACTCGCGATCGGGGTGCCGCTCGGGCTGGTCGCCGGGTACTTCCGAGCGGCTGACTCGGTCATCTCCCGCCTGACCGACCTGATGCTCGCCTTCCCGTTCCTCATCCTCGCGGTCGGCTTCGCCGCCATCCGGGGCGCCAGCCTGGGCAACGCGGCCGTCGCGATCGGCATCGCGCAGATCCCGGGCGTCATCCGCGTGGTGCGCTCCGACGCCCTGCGGCTGAAGTCCTTGGACTTCGTGGCTGCCGCGGTCGTCGACGGCGCCAGTGACCTGTGGGTCCTCCGCAAGCACATCCTGCCCAACGCGACCTCCGTGGTCCTCGTTCAGGCAACCGTCGCCATCCCGGCGGCGATCCTCGGTGAGGCGGTCCTGTCCTTCCTCGGCCTCGGCATCCAGCCGCCGGCTCCCAGCCTCGGCACCATGCTGTCGACGGCGCAGCAGTTCGCCGCGCGCGCACCGTGGGCAGCGGTGCTGCCGGGCCTGGCCATCATGGTCCTGGCCCTGTCCTTCAACGTGTTCGGCGACAGCCTGCGCGACGCTCTCGACCCGAAGGCGAGCCGCCGATGACGACGACAGCCCAGACCCACTCGGTGGTCGACGCCCCGCCGGTGCTGGAGATCGAGGACCTCAGCGTCACCTTCCAGACCGAGACCGGCTCGGTCTCCGCCGTCGACAACGTGAACCTCAGCCTCGCGCCCGGGGAGATCGTGGGCATCGTCGGCGAGTCCGGGTGCGGCAAGAGCGTCACGTCGATGAGCCTCGCCGGCCTGCTGCCCCGGAGCGCGAGGATCGACGGCTCCGTGCGCCTGCAGGGACAGGAGCTCGTGGGCGCCAAGCCGAGCGCGCTGCGAGCCGCCCGGGGCCGCGACATCGCGTACATCTTCCAGGAGCCGATGAGCTCGCTGAACCCGGTGCTCACCGTGGGCCGGCAGATAGCAGAGGTGCTCCAGGTCCATGAGCGGCTCTCCCGCAAGGAAGTTCGTGAGCGGACGGTGGAGCTGCTGGAGCTGGTGGGCATCCCCTCGCCCAGGGAGCGGGTCAAGCACTACCCGCACCAGCTCTCGGGCGGCATGCGCCAGCGCGTCATGATCGCCATGGCGGTCGCGTGCAGCCCCAAGGTGCTCATCGCGGACGAGCCCACGACGGCCCTCGACGTGACGGTGCAGGCCGGGATCCTCGACGTGCTGAGGGGGCTGCGGGACCGGTTCGGGACGAGCATCCTGATCATCACGCACGACCTCGGAGTGATCGCCGACATCGCCGACCGCGTGGTGGTCATGTATGCCGGCCGCGTCGTCGAGCAGGCGGGCCTCCACGAGCTGTTCGAACGCCCCCAACACCACTACACCGCCGGCCTGCTGTCCGCGTCACCGACACCGGGCCGCCACGCCGGCACGCATCGGCTCCAGGAGATTCCCGGGCTGGTCCCGGTCCTGTCCGCACAACCTGACGCCTGCACCTTCGCGGAGCGCTGCCCAGCGGCCTCCGAGCGGTGCAGCGTGAAGGCGCCGCCCCTGGAGCCCATCGCTGTCGCTGGTGGCCCGCTCGGGCGGCACGAACACCTCACAGCATGCTGGCACCCCCGCGGCGACCAGCCCCGCCGGAGCCCGGAGGCACCTCGATGAGCGTCTTCAAGCGCAACGCAGCGCAGGACGACAGGCCGACCGCAGGCCACGTCCCGGCCCCCGACTCGGCCGCCGACAGCAGTGAGGTCGTCCTCGAGCTGCAGGACCTCGTCATGCACTTCGGCGCTGTTCGGGCCGTGGACGGGGTGTCCCTCCAGATCCGCCGTGGCCAGGTCACCGCGCTGGTGGGGGAGAGCGGCTCGGGGAAGTCCACGGTCGGCCGCTGCATCGTGCGCCTGGTGGAGCCGACAGGTGGCCAGGTGCTGCTGAACGGCGCCGACGTGACACACCTGTCGCGCGCCCAGATGCGCGAACACCGGCGGGACGTCTCGATCGTGTTCCAGGACCCGGCCGGGTCCCTGGACCCGCGCATGCTGGTGGGCGACGTGATTGCCGAGCCCCTCCAGCTGCAGGGCGGACGGCGGTCCCGCAAGGAGCGGGCCGAGCGCGTGGCCGAGGGCCTCCAGCGGGTCGGCCTGCGACCGGAGGTCGCCCGGCGCTACCCCCACGAGCTGTCCGGTGGACAGCGCCAGCGCGTGAGCATCGCCAGGGCGTTGATGTCCGAGCCGAAGATCCTCGTCGCGGACGAGCCGACGAGTGCGCTGGACGTCTCGGTCCAGGCGTCGGTGCTCAACCTGCTGGCCGACCTCCAGCGCGACATCGGCTTCGCGTGCCTGTTCATCACCCACGACCTCTCGGCCGTCGAGTACCTCGCCGACGACATCGCCGTGATGTACCTCGGGCAGCTGGTGGAACAGGGCACCCGCGAGGAGATCTTCTCCCGGCCGAGGCACCCCTACACCCAGGCCCTTCTCGCGGCCGCCCCGGTCGCAGATCCCGCTCGCCAGCGTGAGCGCCGGCCCGTGCTGCTCGGTGACGACCTCCCCTCGGCCATGGACCCCCCGTCCGGTTGCCGGTTCCACACGCGCTGCCCGCTCGCCGTCGCCAAGTGCGCGGAGGAGGTGCCGGCCCTCAGGAAGTCCGGAGGCGCCGTGGCCGCCTGCCACTTCGTGAACGAGGACGGGACCGCGCCCGACATCCGCGCCGGCCACTCCGCCACGTCCGCTGCCACCCCCGCCGCCACGACAGGGAGCCCTGCATGACCTTCACCACGCGCCCGACCCTCGAGGGGACGTTCGGCATGGTCTCGTCGACGCACTGGATCGCGTCGCAGTCGGCCATGCGCATCCTCGAGCTCGGCGGCAACGCGTTCGACGCGGCGGTGGCCGCCGGGTTCGTCCTCCACGTGGTGGAGCCGCACCTCAACGGTCCTGGCGGCGAGGTGCCCGCCATCATCGCCACCGCGGACGATCCGGCACCGCGAGTCCTCTGCGGCCAGGGGCCAGCACCCGCAGGCGCCACCATCGAGCACTACCGCTCCGAGGGCCTCGAGCTCATACCGGGTTCGGGTCCCTTGGCAGCAGCCGTCCCCGGTGCGGTGGACGCGTGGCTCCTCCTGTTGCGGGACAAGGGAACTCGGTCGCTCGAGGAGGTGCTGGAACCGGCGATCGGTTATGCCCGGCACGGCCACCCCCTGATCGGTCGGGTCAGCGCGACCATCGAGACGGTGCGCGACCTGTTCGAGAGCGACTGGTCCACCTCAGCCGACCTCTGGCTCCGCGACGGCCGCGCCCCCGAGCCGGGCTCCCTGTTCAGCAACCCGGCCTACGCCGACACCCTTCAGCGACTTGTCGACGAGGGCAGGGCGGCAGGCGGCACCCGCGAGCAGCAGATCGACGGGGCGCGCCGGGCGTGGAGCCAGGGCTTTGTCGCCGAGGCGGTCGACGCCTTCTCGCGCAAGGCTTTTCGTGACTCGAGCGGAGAACGGCACGCAGGCTTGGTGACCGGAGCGGACCTGGCCGCCTTCTCGGCGACATGGGAGGACCCCGCGACGATCGAGTGGCAGGGCCACACCGTCGCCAAGACCGGTCCGTGGGGCCAGGGGCCGGTGCTGCTGCAGACCCTGCGCCTCCTCGACGCGCTGGGACAGCCCGAGGCGCTGGACCCCTCGAGCAGCAAGGGGATCCACGCCATCGCCGAGTCGCTCAAGCTGGCCTTTGCCGACCGGGAGGCGTGGTACGGCGGCGAGGACGTCCCGTTGCAGACCCTGCTGTCCGAGGCGTATGCCGCCGAGCGCTCCGCGCTGGTGGGTGAACAGGCGTCGACCGCGCTCCGACCCGGACGCCCGGACGGCCGTGAGCCGGTGCTCGCGGCATACGTCCGGGGTGGCGGGGCCCGCACCGCTGGGAGTGGCGACGCCACGACCGGTGAGCCGACCGTCTCCCGTTCCGGCGTGACGCGCGGCGACACCTGCCACGTCGACGTGGTCGACCGCTGGGGAAACATGATCTCGGCGACGCCGAGCGGCGGCTGGCTCCAGAGCTCCCCGACCATCCCCGAGCTCGGCTTCTGCCTCGGCAGCCGCATGCAGATGTTCTGGCTCGAGGAGGGGCTCGCGTCGTCACTCGCTCCCGGCAAGCGGCCCCGCACCACGCTCACTCCGACACTGGTGCTGCGGGGCGGCCAGCCCTACATGGCCTGCGGGTCGCCCGGTGGAGACCAGCAGGACCAGTGGCAGCTGCTCTTCCTGCTGCGCACGTTGGCGCAGGGGGAGGACCTCCAGGAGGCGATCGACGCCCCGAGCTGGCACACCACCAGCTTCCCGGGATCGTTCTACCCGCGGGAGACGGAGCCCGGCGTGATCGTCGTCGAGGACCGGCTGGGCGCGGACACCATCGCGGATCTCGAACGCCTCGGCCACAGCGTCCGGGTCTCGGACCCGTGGAGCCTGGGACGGCTCTGCGCCGTCACGCGTGACCCCGAGTCGGGCGTGCTGCGGGCTGGCGCCAACCCCCGAGGGATGCAGGGCTATGCCGTGGGTCGCTGAACTCGGCGCTGCTCAGGCCTCGTCCGCCAGCTCCAGAGCCGCGTGCGCTGCCGCGTCGGTGTGCGCGCGGGCGGCAGCTTCGGCCTCGTCGGCGTCGCCGGCCTCGATGGCGTCGACGAGCCGGATGTGCTCGTGCCAGGAGTGCGGCGCCCGGTGGGCCGCTCCGATGCGGAAGACCCACTGCACGTGCAGGTACAGCGAGCCGGCGATCGAGGTGAGCCAGCGGTTCCCGCTGATGGTGATGACCCGCATGTGCAGCGCGGTGTTGAGCTCGGCGACGCGCGAGAAGTCGTCCTGTTCGGTGGCCAGCCGGGCGGCGTCGAGCAGGGCCCGCAGGTCGGTCACGTCCTGCGGTGTTGCCCGCTCGGCGGCGAGGCGGGCGGCCACCGACTCCAGGCTCGACCGCACGGCGAACAGGTCGGCGATGGTGGAGGCGTCCGGCGTCGACACCACCGCGCCGCGGCGCGGCAGCATCGTGACCAGCCCATCCGCCTCGACGATGCGCAGCGCCTCCCGAACGGGGTTCCGGGAGACGCCGAAGTCCGCCGCCAGGCGGTCCTCGGTCAGCCGCTCTCCGGGGGGGTAGTCGCCGTCGACGATCCGTTGCCGCAGCTCCGCGAGCACCTGCTCCCTCAGCGCGAGGTGCTGGCTCCCGATCGTTCCACTGGGCCCCATGGGCGGCATCCCGTTTCTCCTCACTCGGGCGGCCCGCACCTCGGTGCCGAGAGCTTCACCCATCCGTGACCAATCGTATACGAAAGACAATTCATGTCGCTTGCCTTTGCGTCCGCCACGACCGAGACGTTGACCGCGGTGCCGGTGCTCAGCTGGGTGCTGGCCGTCAGCCCGGTGGTGCTGCTCCTCGCCCTGGTGCTCTGGGGCAGGTACTCGACGATCGTGAACGCGGGTGTCACGGTCGCCTACAGCGTGGTGGTGGCGGCGCTGGCCTTCGGCGCCGGTCCGCTGACCGTCGGGGTGGGACTCGGGAAGGGCGCCTGGGTCGGCCTGTGGATCCTCTACGTCATCTGGCCCGCCCTGCTGATGCACCACCTCGCCTCGCGGGTGGGGATGGCCGCGTTGGGGCGCGCGCTGTCCACCCTGCTGCCGCGCAGGACGGAGAACGTCCTGCTGCTCGCCTGGGTGCTGCCGTCCTTCATCCAGGGGGTCTCGGGGTTCGGCACGCCCATCGCCGTCGCGGCGCCGCTGCTCGTGGCCCTCGGCATCGGCAAGGCGCGCGCGGTGGCGCTCCCGCTGATCGGCTACCACTGGGCCGTGGGCTTCGGGTCGATGGGCTCCTCCTTCTACATGGGTGCCCTGACCGCCCACCTCGACACCGCGGAGAGGGCCGGGTATGCCGCCGCCGCGGCCGTCGTGCTCGGCATCAACTGCGTGCTCTCCGGGATGCTCGTCGCCCTGATGGACGGTGGATGGACCGGTCTGCGCCACGGTTGGCGGATGCTGGCGACGGCTGGGCCGGTCATGGCGGTGGTGCAGGCCGGCACGGTGCGCCTCGAGCCCGGCATCGGTGCCTTGTGCGCCGGCGCCTCGGGGATCGCCGTCGTGATGGTGCTGCGCCGCTTCTCCCGGCCGCAGGAGAATGCGGAGGCCGCGCAGGACGTCGTCGAGCGGGTTGAGGTCCTCGAACGAGCCGAGGGCAGGAACCGCGTCTACGGCGGCAGCCAGGGTGGGCGCGGGTCGGTGGGTGGCGCGTCCTCCAGCGGCGCCGCGCTGGACGGGACCTCCGGCGACATCGAGGCCGATGACACCGCGGCGCACGACATCGAGGCCGATGAGACGGAGGCCAAGGCGCGTGCCGCGGCGGTGCCCTACGTCCTGCTCGGCGTCGTCGCGCTCGCGGTGTTCCTTCCGCCGGCGCTGCGGGCCTGGGCGAAGGGCCACCTGCTCATCGGCCCGTCCTTCCCCTCCACCAGCACCTCTCGGGGGACCGTCAACGAGGCGGTCCAGCTCTACAACCCGATCGCTCTCCTGGGGCACCCCGGCACGTTCCTGTTGATCGCTTGCGCGGGCAGCGTGCTCGTGTGGTCACGGCGGGGGGTGTGGGGCCGAGGGGCCTGGGGACCGGTGTGGCGTGGCGCCCTGCGCCAGGCCTGGAAGTCATCGCCGTCGGTCGTGCTGCTGGCCTCAGTCGCCGGCGTGCTGGTGGACAGCGGGATGGTGCGCACCGTCGCGCAAGGGGCCGCCGTCGCGACCGGCCACGCCTACCCAGCCATCGCGCCCCTGGTCGGGGCTCTCGGGTCCTTCATCACCGGGTCGACGACGAGCTCGAACGCGCTGTTCTCGTCGCTCCAGGCCGATGTCGCGCACCTGATCGGCGACCGGCCGGACGACCTGCTGGCGGGGCAGCTGGCCGGAGGCAACATCGGGAACTCCCTCGCCCCCGTGGTCATCCTGCTCGGCCTCAGCGCCGTGGGTGCCGCCCGGCGAGCGGGTGAGGTGCTCCGAATGACCATGGCGCCGGCTGCGGTGCTCCTGGTCTCCGCCGTCGCGACGACCTGTGCGCTCGTGGCGGTGCACCGCTGAGGCCTGCCGACGCCCTCACCAGGGGAGAAGGTATGCCGGGTGCGCACCGCGCGCACGCGGCATACCGGTCTCTCGCGGCGAGGAGGGGACGTTCTAGTCGGAGGTGACGTCGGCGCCGTGCTCAGTGAGCAGCTCGCGCAGCACCGACCGGTGGCAGCGGGACTCGTCCTCGCAGTAGCAGCCGACGGCGACGTCGGTGCGCTGCGACAGCGCGGCGAGCAGCTCGAGCAGGTGGCGCGCCGCCGGCGTCGACATCTCCTTGCGGTAGGCGCGGACGAACGCCTGCCACTCCTGGTCGGTCTCCGCAGCCATCGCCCGGCTGACCAGCTCCTGGCTGGGGGAGAGCTCGGGCAGCCACGTGTCGTAGAAGTCGCGGGCGGCGAACTCCTCCTTGGGCACCCCGCGGGGCGGTCGCCGGACGGTGCCGATGCGCAGGCCCTCACCCTCGGCGCGTGGTTCCCCGAGCCTCACGATGCGCACAGCCATGGCCGCATCATGGCACCCGGCGCCGGCAGGACGTGCTGACGGTGGCCTGGCATAGGCTCCTCGCGTGACCAGCGGATCTTTCATCGTCTTCGAGGGCGGCGACGGCGCCGGAAAGTCCACCCAGGTGGCGCTGCTGCGCGAGGCCCTCGAGCGGGCCGGTCGCCAGGTCACGGTCACCCGCCAGCCCGGGGGCACCCCGCTCGGCCAGCAGATCCGCGACCTCGTGCTCCACGGCGACCACGTGGCCCCGCGCGCCGAGGCGCTGCTCTTCGCCGCCGACAAGGCCCACCACGTCGAGACGCTGGTGCGCCCGGCGCTGCAGCGCGGCGAGGTCGTCATCAGCGACCGCTACACCGACTCCTCCGTGGCCTACCAGGGCGCGGGCCGCGAGCTCGGCGCCCAGGAGGTCCACGACCTCAACATGTGGGCCGTCGAGGACCTCGTGCCCGACCTGACCGTCGTGGTCGACATCAGCGCCGAGGAGGGACGTCGCCGCCGCGGCGAGGTGCACGACCGCCTCGAGTCGGAGGAGGACGCGTTCCACGAGGCGATCCGCCAGCACTTCCTCTCCATGGCCCACGGCAACCCCGAGCGCTACCTCGTCGTCGACGGCACCCTGCCCCCGGAGCAGATCCATGCCGACGTCATGAACCGCCTCGAGAAGATGGGGGTGGTCGAGCCGTGACCGTGTGGCGCGACGTCATCGGGCAGGACTCCGCGGTCGCCACCCTGCACCGCGCGGCGAACGACCCCGACGCGATGACCCACGCCTGGCTGCTCACCGGCCCCCCGGGGTCGGGGCGGTCGGTGGCCGCGCGGGCCTTCGCCGCGGCGCTGGAGTGCCCGACGGGCGGCTGCGGCGAGTGCATCGAGTGCCGCACCGCGATCGACGGCTCGCACGCCGACGTCGACGTGATCGCCACCGAAGGGCTCTCCATCAAGGTCGAGCAGGCGCGCGACCTCGCCGCGCTCTCGGCCCACCGACCGTCCGTGGGCCCGTGGCGGGTCATCATCATCGAGGACGCCGACCGCCTCACCGAGCGGGCGGCCGACGCCCTGTTGAAGGCGCTCGAGGAGCCGGTGGCCCGCACGGTCTGGATCCTGTGCGCCCCCTCCGTGGAGGACGTCGTCATCACCATCCGCTCCCGCTCGCGGCACGTGCGCCTGCGGACGCCCCCCGCCGAGGCGGTGGCCGACCTGCTGGTGCGCCGCGACGGCATCGACGCCCCGATGGCCATGTATGCCGCGCGGGCGGCCCAGAGCCACGTCGGCCTCGCGCGCCGGCTGGCCCGTGACGAGGGGGCACGCATCCGCCGCCGCGACGTCATCGCGCTCGCCGGCAAGATCCGCGGTGTCGGCCACGCCATCGACGCCGCGTCCGACCTCGCGAAGATCGCCGAGGACGAGTCGGGTGCCGCCTCCACGGAGCGCGACGCGGCCGAGCGCCAGCGGCTCATGGAGACGCTCGGCGCCGACCCGACCGCGCGGACCCAGCCGCCCCACATCCGCTCGCAGCTCGCGTCGCTCGAGAAGGAGCAGAAGGCCCGGGCCACGCGCTACGCCCGCGACGTGCTCGACCGCTCGCTGCTCGACCTGCTCTCGATCTACCGCGACGCCCTGGTGCTGCACACCGGCGCACCGATCGACCTCGTCAACCAGGACACCATGGCGGGAGTCCAGCAGCTGGCCCAGGCGATGAGCCCGGAGCAGCTGCTGCACGCCATCGACGCCATCGGCACCGCGCGCGAGCGGATCGGCCTCAACGTCAACCCGTTGCTGGCGCTCGAGGCGATGGCGCTGTCGCTGCGGCTGCCCGCCTGAGCACGCCCGGCCAGGGCGCCTGCCCGCCTGACGGGACGGCGACAGGCCCGTACCCGGGGCGTCGGGATACGGTCGGGTGCATGACCCTGAAGGGACGCCCCCTCGCTGCCGCCGCGGCCGCGACCGTGCTGGCACTCGGCCTGTCCGGCTGCACCCTCCTCGACGACGCCGGGTCCGAGCCCGAGGTGACGACGCCGACGACGCCGCAGACGCCCCCGACGGGAGCCGAGGACCTCGGGCAGTTCTACGGCCAGAAGCTGGCGTGGAAGAAGTGTCCCGGCGGGCAGTGCGCCGACCTCACGGTGCCCCTCAGCTACGACGCCCCGGACGGGGAGACCATCAAGGTCAAGGTCCTGAAGGTGCCGGCCACCCGCAAGAAGAGCCGCATCGGCTCCCTGGTGGTCAACCCCGGCGGGCCGGGCGGCTCCGGTGTCGACTACGCGCAGGCGGCCGACTTCATCGTGGGCAAGCCGGTGCGCCAGCGCTTCGACATCGTCGGCTTCGACCCGCGGGGGGTCGGCCGGTCCGAGCCCGTCAACTGCCTCGACGACCGCCAGCTCGACAGCTTCCTCGGTGGTGACCCGACGCCCGACACCGCCGCGGAGGAGCAGTCCTTCGCGCAGACCTCGAAGTCTTTCGCCGAGGCGTGCAAGGCCAACGCCGGCCCGCTGCTCGGCCACGTGTCGACGGTCGACGCGGCCAAGGACATGGACATCCTGCGCGCCGCCCTCGGTGACCCCAAGCTGAACTACCTGGGCAAGTCCTACGGCACGTACCTCGGCTCCACGTACGCCGACCTGTTCCCCAAGACGGTCGGCCAGTTCGTGCTCGACGGCGTCGTGCCGCCCGACCTGACCTCGGCCGAGGTCAACGAGGGGCAGGCCGCCGGCTTCGAGCTGGCGACCCGCGCCTGGGCGAAGGACTGCGTCGACGAGGGCAGCTGCCCGCTCGGCAGCTCCGTCGACGGGGTCATGCAGGGCATGCGCGACTTCCTCAAGGGCCTCGACGCCAACCCGATCCCGTCCGGCGACGCGCGTGCCCCGCAGCTGACCGAGGGCTGGGGCTCGCTCGGCATCGCCGCCGCGATGTACGACCAGGGCTCGTGGGGCATCCTCACCGACGCGCTGCGGGCGGCGGTGAAGAACCGCGACGGGCGCCAGCTGATGTCGCTGGCCAACACCTACGCCGACCGCACCGACACCGGTCGCTACACCGGCAACATCATGGAGGTCATCTACGCGGTCAACTGCCTCGACAAGCCCGACACCGCCGACCTGTCGGTCTACCAGAAGCAGGCCCAGGACTTCACCGCCGAGGCGCCCACCTGGGGACCGTTCCTCGCCTGGAGCTCGCTGCCCTGCGGCTACTGGCCGATCAAGAGCACCGGCGAGCCGAAGAAGATCTCCGCCGAGGGCAGCGGCCCCATCGTCGTGGTGGGCACCACCCGCGACCCCGCCACCCCCTACGAGTGGTCGGTGCGGCTCAACGACCAGCTCGCCAACAGCTCCCTGATCACGTACGACGGGGACGGCCACACGGCATACACGCGCAGCAACGAGTGCGTCGACGACGCCATCGACAACTACTACGTGAAGAAGCAGGTCCCGCGCGACGGGCTGAAGTGCTGAGCCGGTTCGGCGTTTGACGACGGCATCCGTATACTCATGCCCCGTGCCCTCGGGCACCCGCCGCCTTAGCTCAGTCGGCCAGAGCGATTCACTCGTAATGAATAGGTCAAGGGTTCGATTCCCTTAGGCGGCTCAGACAACGCCCTCCGGTCCGCCGGAGGGCGTTTCTGCTGGTCAGGGCCGTTTGAACCGAAGCAGCGAGGGCGAGCAACAACGACACTAGGACCACGGCGAAGCGGCGCAGAGGGGCTCCGTGGGCACAAAATGGGCACATGGACGAGACGTCCCAGGTGGTGGTGTAACTCCCGGTCCGGTTCCCGAACGTTAGGGGGGCCACCGTGTGAGGCTTCGTAAGAACCGACCAAGGATCTTTCGAAGGAGAACCACACGATGGCCCTGTCCCAGTCTGCCTTGCTCGAGGTGCTCGACGCACTCAAGGCATCGGATTCCACCGACGTGATCCGCCGGGCCCTGCAGGTGATGCTGCAGCAGCTGATCGATGCCGAGGCGGCCGCGTTCATCGGTGCCGAGCCGCACGAGCGCTCCGAAGCACGCACGAACCTGCGCAACGGCTCCCGGGCCAAGACGATCACGACCGCGGCCGGTGACCTCGATCTGTCGATCACCAAGCTGCGGACCGGGTCGTTCTTCCCCTCGTTGCTGGAGCGCCGTCGTCGGATCGATCAGGCCCTGTTCGCGGTGATCATGGAGGCGTACGTGACCGGCACGAGCGTGCGCAAGGTCGACGACCTGGTCAAGGCGCTCGGTGCGGACACCGGGATCTCCAAGTCCGAGGTGTCCCGGATCTGCGCCGACCTCGACGAGCAGGTCGCCGGGTTCGCCGACCGGGACCTGTCCGAGTCCGCGTTCCCGTACGTGTTCCTCGACGCGACCTACTGCAAGGCCCGCGTCGGCGGCGCCCGCAACGGCAAGGGCTCCCGGGTGGTCTCCCAGGCGATCGTGGTCGCCACCGGCGTCAGTGCCGATGGGCGACGTGAGGTCCTTGGCTTCGCGGTCGGCGACAGTGAGGACGGGGCGTTCTGGACCGCGTTCCTGCGCACGCTCAAGGCCCGCGGACTGGCCGGGACCAAGCTGGTGATCTCCGATGCCCACGCCGGGCTGAAGGCAGCGATCGCGGCGGTGATGATCGGCTCGAGTTGGCAACGGTGTCGGGTCCACTTCCTGCGCAACGTGCTGGCCCAGGTGCCCAAGGGCTCCGCCGAGATGGTCGCCGCCGCGATCCGCACGATCTTCGCCCAGCCCGACGCCGACCACGTCCGCGACCAGCTCGACGTCATCGCCGCCATGCTCGGCCGGCAGTTCCCCAAGGTTGAAGCCATGCTGCGCGAGGCCGCCGACGACCTCACAGCGTTCGCCGACTTCCCGGTCGCGCACTGGAAGAAGATCTGGTCGACCAACCCGTTGGAACGGGTCAACAAGGAGATCAAGCGCCGCACCGACGTCGTCGGGGTCTTCCCCAATCCCGCCGCGTTGCTCCGCCTCGCCGGTTGCGTCCTGATCGAGGTCCACGACGAGTGGCAGGTCTCCGAACGCCGCTACCTCTCCGAAGGCTCGATGGCCCTCATCGACGCTGTCGGGGCCAACGACTCCACCCCCGCAATCGCCGAGGAGGTAGCCACCGCCGAACTCATCGCGTCATAGTTAGACCCGACCCGCGAAGTCGCACACGCCGACAGTTACACCACGCGGAGGGACCAGAATTGCACCATAACGCCGGTCCGCCCCGTCCCGCTGCGAGGTTGCTGAGACGGTCGAATGCCGCCGTCACGGCTTCCAGTGCAAGGGATGCGGGACCCGGGCGATTCGGTTGAGCCCGATCCGCTGGAGTGCCCGAGGGGAGGGAGTTGATCGCGGCGGTATGACGCGCGTTGGCAACGGCCGGCGGATGCGGCTGCGGTCGGCCCAGCTAGGGGCGGACCGCTACCCACAGCTCCTCGGCCGGCCACCTATTCGCCCACTCCCGGGACACGATCTCGTAGAACGGGTGGTCGATGCCGTCTTCCGGCGCGTAGATCTCGTGCATTGCCTCGATGAGGAAACCGGCACTCCGCAGTTGCCGCACCCACTCACCGTGCGAGGGATGGAACTCGATGCCGCCGCCGGGCCATTGCACTCGGCGCACCTCCCGCTGACCGCGAAGCAACCGATCTCCAGCAACCCCGCCATTGGCCGGGACACACAGCGTAGACAGATTGCTGTTCGTCAAGAAGACCAAGCGTCCGCCCGGCCGCAAGAGCCTGGCGGCCTCGGGCAACCAGCGTTCAGGGTCGCACCAGGCAGCCACACCGTGCTCGCTTACCACGAGGTCAAAGAGCCCACTGGCCAACGGGACTTGCTCGGCATCCGCGTGGACCAGAGGGAAGGTGGGGCCGAGCCGGGCTTGGAGGTGCCGCGCGGTTGCGAGCTGCTCACCGGAGAAATCCAGGGCGACCGGGCGGGCGCCTGCGCGCGCGAGCCAGGCCGCGAAGTACGCAGTTCCGCAGGCGAGCTCCAGGACGTCCATACCCTGAACGTCGCCCAGGACGCCGAGTTCCCGTTCGGGCACGGCGAATAGGCCCCACACCACCTGCGGCATGCCCCACATGCTTTCGGCCGCACCGTTGGTGAAGCGCTCGTTCACGATCGCCCAGAGCTCCCGGTTCAAGGCGATCTCTGCGGCTCTGCCTTCGGACACATGGAGAGTCTCCCCGAAAGTGGGCGGTGACATCGAGTCCGTCACAGACCGTGCCGCTCTGAGGACGACGCTCGCCCCACGTGCGCAGGCCCAGCAGCGACGAACGCCGTTACCGCATCCTCCCTGCGAGCCCAGGGTCACACTTCTCGAGCACGTCACGCTCGACGAGCATGATCGCGGCGGTATGACGCCCGGTTCGGATTGGCCTTGATGGCCGGTACGGCTTGCTACGTTGGCGCCATGGCCAGGTGAGTCGCAGAGCGGGGTTGGGCGTGAGGGCAGTCGTCTATGACCGGTACGGGCAACCTGATGTGCTGCGTGTCGAGGACGTGCCCCTGCCGACGCCCGCCGCCGGGCAAATGAGGGTGAAGGTCGCTGCTACCTCGGTCAATCTCAGT
>CAVSSL010000013.1:0-260171 GCA_963730585.1 uncultured Actinomycetota bacterium
GAACAGCGGGTACGACGGATGCGCAGTCATTGCGGAATCACCTCAAAGGGGAAGGCCTCGACGGAGGGCCGAGAAAGGAAGGTTGCGTGGGGCTCACAGCAGCACCTACGACAGGGATAGCCGGGGGTGTGGCCACTCGAACGCGTGGAATCCGATATCGGAGTCCGAAAAACAGAAGGCGGGGGTTGCCCGCACCACCCACTGTGGCACAGACGGGACAACCTGCACCACAGGTGTTACCCCAGTGTGACGCGCATCGCGGACGGGAATGGCAGGATTGTCGTTATCCACAAAGGCGGTGGCGCTCCCCCGGTCACCCGCCGCACGGCATACCCGGAAGGATCGTCCTCGATGACCTCACGCACCCGTCCCGCCGTCATGCTCCTGGCGGGTCTGGCCTCGGCAGGCCTCGCCCTGAGCGCCTGTGGCTCCGACTCCCTCTCCACGGGTGAGTCGGCCACCTCCAAGCCCGTCGCCTCCGGCAGCGCGAACGCCGACCTCGCCGCCAAGGTCCCCGAGAAGATCAAGTCCAAGGGCACCATCACCATCGGCGTCGACGCGTCCTACGCCCCCAACGAGTTCCTCGACACCGACGGCAAGACCGTCAAGGGCTTCGACGTCGACCTGTTCGACGCGGTCGCCCAGCAGTTCGGCCTCAAGACCGAGTGGGTGCCGGCGAACTTCGACTCCATCATCGTCGGCGTCCAGTCCGGCAAGTACGACATCGGCGTCTCGAGCTTCACCATCAACGACAAGCGCAAGCAGCAGGTCAACATGGTGAGCTACTTCAACGCCGGCACCCAGTGGGCCGCCGCCCCGGGCAACCCCAAGAAGGTCGACCCGCAGAAGCCGTGCGGCCTCAAGGTCGCCGTGCAGAAGGGCACCGTGCAGCAGGAGGAGGACCTCCCGCCCAAGGTCAAGGCCTGCCAGGCCGAGGGCAAGCCGCTCGAGGTGCTGCCCTTCACCGGCCAGGACCAGGCCACCTCGGCCGTCGCCACCGGCAAGGCCGACGCCATGCTGGCCGACTCCCCCATCGTCGCCTACGCGGTGAAGCAGTCCGGCGGCAAGGTCGAGGCCGTCGGTGACATCTACGACGCCGCCCCCTACGGCTACGTCCTCCCCAAGGACCAGAAGGACTTCGCCGACGCCGTCGTCGAGGCCCTCAAGGCCCTCGACGCCTCCGGCGACTACAAGAAGGCGCTGAGCAACTTCGGCGTCGAGGCGGGCGCGATCAGCGACTTCGCCGTCAACCCCTGATGAGCGAGCACACCACGACAGCGGAGCGCCCGGGACGGATCGACGCCGTCCCGGTGCGCCACCCGGTGCGGTGGGTGGCGGTCGGGGTCATCGCCCTGCTCATCGCCATGTTCCTCAACATGGTGCTGACCAACGAGGCGTTCAACTGGTCGTTCGTCTTCGAGGCGATGCAGCAGAACGCCGTGCTCGAGGGCCTGTGGAAGGGCACCATCCTCGTCACCGTGCTGGCCATGCTGATCGGCATCTCCGGCGGCATCATCCTCGCGGTGATGCGCCTCTCCCCCAACCCGGTGCTCTCCTACAGCGCCTGGGTGTTCACCTGGTTCTTCCGCTCGGTGCCCCGCCTGGTGCTGCTGACCACCATGGGCGCCCTGGGCATCCTGTTCCAGGGCGGGCTCTCCTTCGGCGTGCCCTTCGACACCCAGATCATGAACGCCCTCGGCCTCGACGGTGACCTGCGCTTCCTCACCCTGGACGCCAACCAGGTCTTCGTCGGCATCGCCGGCGGTGCCATCGGGCTGGGACTCAGCGAGGCGGCCTACATGGCCGAGATCGCCCGCGCGGGCATCCTCTCGGTCGACCAGGGCCAGCGGGAGGCCGCCGAGGCGATCGGCATGAGCAGCAGCCAGACCATGCGCCGCGTCGTGCTGCCGCAGGCGATGCGCGTCATCGTGCCGCCGACCGGCAACGAGACGATCGCCATGGTGAAGGACACCTCGCTGCTCATCGGCCTGCCGCTGATCACCGAGCTCTTCTTCCAGCTCCAGTCGATCGGCTCGCGCACCTACCAGGTGTTCCCGTCGTTCGTCGCGGCGATCCTCTTCTACCTGGTCATCACCAGCGCCTTCATGGTCGGGCAGTACTTCCTGGAGAAGCGGTTCGGCCGCGGCTTCGGCCAGCCCTCGGCCGGCGCGCAGGGCGGCACCGTCGCCCGCCTGCTCGGAAGGAGTGGACAGCATTGAGCACCACAGCTGAGCCCACTGAGCCCACGCAGCCTGTGGAAGCCACGGCCCCCGCCCGGGTGGACGACGGCGACCACCGCAAGCTGGTCCACGCGGTCAACGTGACCAAGGCCTTCCACGGCAACGAGGTGCTCAAGGGCATCGACATGGACGTGCACAAGGGCGAGGTGGTCTGCCTGCTCGGGCCCTCCGGGTCGGGCAAGACCACCTTCCTGCGCTGCATCAACCAGCTCGAGACCATCGACGGCGGCCGCATCTGGGTCGACGGCGACCTCATGGGCTACGTCGACAAGGGCGGCCGGCTGCACCGGCTGCACGACAAGGAGATCGCCGCCCAGCGCCGCGACATCGGCATGGTGTTCCAGCGGTTCAACCTCTTCCCGCACATGACCGCCCTCCAGAACGTCATGGAGGGGCCCGTGCAGGTCAAGAGCGAGAAGAAGGGGAAGGCCAAGACGCGGGCCCTGGAGCTGCTCGACCGGGTCGGGCTCTCCGACAAGCACAACGCCTACCCCGCCCAGCTCTCCGGCGGCCAGCAGCAGCGCGTGGCCATCGCCCGGGCCCTGGCGATGGACCCCAAGCTGATGCTCTTCGACGAGCCCACCTCGGCGCTCGACCCCGAGCTGGTCGGCGAGGTGCTCGACGTCATGAAGGAGCTGGCCAAGGCCGGCATGACGATGATCGTCGTGACCCACGAGATGTCGTTCGCCCGCGACGTGGCCGACCGGGTCGTCTTCATGGACGCCGGCGTCGTCGTCGAGGAGGGCCCGCCGAGCCAGTGCATCGACGCCCCGCAGCACGAGCGCACCCGCCGCTTCCTGCAGCGCATGCGGCAGGACCCGAAGAGCGTCTGACGCTCGTTCTGCAACGAAGCCGGCCCCGAGACCGTGAGGTCTCGGGGCCGGCTTCAGTTCAGCGGTATGCCGTGGGGCTGGGTGAGCCGCGTCAGCAGACCTTGGTGCCGCCGTAGGTGACGGTCGTGCCACCGAGGAAGACCTTCAGGTCGGGTGCGAGGTCGTTCTCGACCTGCTGCGTGACCAGCGGGGTGCAGGTGCCCCTGGTCAGCAGCACCGGGGCGTCGTTGATGTAGGCCGAGGGCGTGGCCGCCAGCGCGTCGGGGAAGCTGGTGCCGGAGGCCCGGAAGACCACCTTGGCGCCCGGTCGTGCCCCAGAGGTCGCTGGCCACCATGGCGGCGGTGTCGTAGCGGTCGGCGCCCGCGTAGCGGTCGGGGGTGAGGCCGGTGGCGCTCTTGATCGCCGTCGCGACGGCGGGAGCGACCGCGCCGGTGCCGCCGAGGATGACGACCGCCTTGGGCTTGAGGTACTGCAGGGCTCGCTTGGTCTCGACCGGCAGGGTGCTCTTCGCCGTCAGCAGGAGCGCGCCCTGCTCGGCCGCCGCGGCCGCTCCACCGCCGAGCGCGTCGGCGAAGTTCTCCCCCGAGGCGACGTAGGCGACGTTGATGCCGGGGTCGAAGCCCATGGCCACTTCCTCGGCCGTGGCGTAGCGGTTGGCGCCGAAGATGCGCTGGGTCTGGCCGGCCGGGGCGTACTTGGCGATGGCGGTCTTGTTGGCGTCGGAGATCGCGCCGGTGCCGCCGATGACGGCGATCGCCTGCGGCTTGAGGCGCTGCAGCTCGGTGACCACCACAGACGGGAGGCTGTTCTTGGGCACGAGGAGGATGGGGGCCTCGGAGATGGCCGCCGCCGGGCCGGCGGAGAGCGCGTCGGCGAAGTTCTCGCCCGAGGCGACGAAGACGACAGCCTGAGGGGACTTGAAGCTCTGCTGCGAGACCTTGACGGCGGTCTCGTAGCGGTTGGCACCGGCGATCCGCGTGGTGCCGGTGGTCGTCAGCGGCGTCGGGTCGGCCACGGCCGCGCCCACGCCAGCGCCGAGCAGGGCAATCGCCGTGGTGGCTGCTGCGACGACTGCGCGCTTCTTGTACATGCGTCTACATCCTTCGGTTTGAGTGCTTTCCCCCGCCCGAGCACAAGGTAGAGGCGCTTGTCTGGCGGCACGCCCGATTTGCCGGAAGCCACGCCGAACGACCGATCCACGAAGAGGTGAGCGGCACGCAAGAGGCCGTCGGCGGCATACCGGGGCATGATGGGGCCAGCGAGCGAGGGGCGGCGGTCGGGAGGAGCGGGAACCGATGATCGGGCTGGGACTGGTGAAGGTGACGGGTCGCTCGATGGAGCCGACCCTGCACACCGGTGACCGCATGATCGTGCTCCACGGGGCTGCGGCCGAAGCTGGGCCGGCTCGCGATCGTGCGCCTGCCGCACGACGACCAGGGTGCCCCGCGGCCGCTGGCCATCAAGCGGGTGACGATGCGCGACCCGGACGACCCGTCGCGGTTCTGGGTCGAGGCCGACAACCAGGCCGCCGAGGGGGTCGTCGACTCCTGGACGCTCGGGAAGTCGCTGACCCGGCAGGACATCAGGGCCCGCGTGCTGTTCCGCCTCCCCCACCGGCTGAGGCTGCCGATCGGGTTCCGGGGGCGCCGTGCGGGTGGTTCGGGGCGGGGGTAGGTTTGCGGGTGCACGTGATCGTCCGACTTTGCAGAAGGGATTCGCATGCTCTCCCGTTTCTTCACCACCGTTGAGGTCAGCGCCCACTGCGACCTTCCCTGTGGCGTGTACGACCCCGCTCAGGCCCGCATCGAGGCCGAGTCCATCGCCAAGATCTGCGAGAAGGTCGCCGACAACAACGACCCGGACTTCCGGACCCGTGCGGCGATCATCAAGGAGCAGCGCTCCGAGCTCGTGAAGCACCACCTGTGGGTGCTGTGGACCGACTACTTCAAGCCCCCGCACTTCGAGAAGTACCCCGAGCTGCACACCCTCTTCAACGAGGCCACCAAGCTCGCCGGCGCGTCGGGCACCAAGGGCTCGTTCGACGCCGACCAGGCGCAGGCGCTGCTCGGCAAGATCGACGAGATCGACCGGATCTTCAAGGAGACCAAGGCCGCCTGAGCCTTCCTCCACGCGAGGCGCCCGTCCCCAACTGGGGGCGGGCGCCTTGGCGTTAGTGGGGTTCTGTCGTGGCGCGGTCATCTGCGGTGGCGCGAGGTGACTCCGCGCACCCGTGGCGCTCGACGGCATACATGGCAGGTGCCTCGAGAAGGCGTCGGGGGTGCGCGAGGTCACGCTCCGCGCGAGGGACCGCCGAACCCACGCGGCCGTCGTCCCCTGTGACCGGTGGGGCCTGTATCCCATTTGTTACCCATACCCCGGGTCGCATGTCCCCCATTTCCGGCGGGTAACTGAATACGGTGAGAGACGGTCTGCAACCCGCAGGCGACCGCCTCACCTGGAGGTTCAATGGTGAATCCCGAGATCGACGACGTCGACCACGACACCGTCCCACCCGCCAACAAGGGCCTGCTCGCCGTCGCCGGTGTGCTGCTGGCGCTGCCCATGATCGCGCTGGCCTGGGTCGGCAGCTACGCGAAGGTCGAGCCGAAGCTGGCCGGCTTCCCGTTCTTCATCTGGTACCAGTTCCTCTGGGTCTTCCTGTGCTCGGCGGCGACCTACGCGGCCTACAAGCTGGTGCTCCGCGCCCGGCCGCACCGCCCGATGCCGGGCCACCGCGACGAAGAGACCCGCCGACGCGACGAGGAGTCCGGCCGATGACCGCCCTGCTGCCTGCCGCCACCAACACCGGCGTCAACTACGTCGCGCTCGCGGTGCTGATCTTCCTGTTCCTGCTCGTCACCGTGATGGGCTTCTGGGCCACCCGCTGGCGCGCCGCCACCTCCATGGAGTCCCTCGACGAGTGGGGCCTCGGCGGCCGCAAGTTCGGCACCTGGGTGACCTGGTTCCTCCTCGGAGGCGACCTCTACACGGCATACACCTTCGTCGCCGTGCCGGCGGCGATGTTCGCCCTCGGCTCGGTCTCCGGGTTCTTCGCGGTCCCCTACACGATCGTGCTCTACCCGATCATCTTCATCTTCATGTCGCGCCTGTGGTCGGTCAGCCACCGCCACGGCTACGTCACCCCGGCCGACTTCGTCCGCGGCCGCCACGGCTCCCGCGGCCTGTCGCTGGCCGTGGCCCTCACCGGCATCCTCGCGACGATGCCCTACATCGCCCTCCAGCTCGTCGGCATCCAGGCGGTGCTCGAGGTGGCCGGCGTCGGCGGGTCCGAGAACATCATCGCCAAGGACCTGCCGCTCTTCATCGCCTTCGCCCTGCTGGCGGCCTACACCTACAGCTCGGGCCTGCGCGCCCCGGCGGTCATCGCGTTCGTCAAGGACACGCTGATCTACCTCGTCATCATCGTCGCCGTCATCTACCTGCCGTCGAAGTTCGGCGGCTGGGACGCGATCTTCGGCGCCGCCGAGACGAAGATGGCCAAGCCCAACCCGGCCACCGGCAAGCCGACCGGTGCGTTCATCCCGAACAGCCAGCAGTTCTGGGCCTACGCGACGCTCGCGTTCGGCTCGGCCCTGGCGCTGTTCATGTACCCGCACTCGATCACGGCGACCCTCTCCAGCGGCAGCCGCAACACCATCCGCCGCAACGCCTCGATCCTGCCGGCGTACTCCTTCGTGCTCGGCCTGCTGGCCCTGCTCGGCTGGGTCGCCATCGCCGCGGGCACCAAGCCGATCGGCCTCGACGGCAAGCCCAACGCGCAGCTGGTCATCCCCCAGCTGTTCGAGGACTCCTTCCCGTCGTGGTTCGCCGGCGTCGCCTTCGCGGCCATCGCCATCGGTGCCCTGGTCCCCGCGGCGATCATGTCGATCGCGGCGGCCAACACCTTCACCCGCAACGTCTACAAGGAGTGGCTCAAGCCCAACGCCACCCACGCTGAGGAAGCCCGTGTCGGCAAGCTGGTCTCCCTGCTGGTCAAGGCCTTCGCCCTGGTCTTCGTGCTCACGCTCGACAAGCAGAACGCGATCAACTTCCAGCTCCTCGGCGGCATCTGGATCCTGCAGACCTTCCCCGCGCTGGTCTTCAGCCTCTACACCCGGTGGTTCCACCGCTGGGCGCTGCTGGCCGGCTGGGCCGTCGGCATGGTCTACGGCACCTACACCGCCTACAACGTCATCAACCCCGTCACCAAGGGCCACTTCGGCGGCTCCCTGGCGGAAATGCCGGTGATCGGCGACCTGGGCTACATCGCCCTGACCGCCTTCGTCATCAACATCCTCGTCGCGGTCGTCCTCACGTTCATCTTCAACGCGATGAACCTCGAGCGCGGCACCGACGAGACCATCAGGGGCGACTACTTCGCCGACGCGGGCGACCCCCGCGTCGAGAAGGTCGACACGCCCATCCACCTGCAGACCGGCACCCAGTAAGGGCAGCCGGCCGCACGGCATACGGACGGGGGCTCGCACCGAAAGGTGCGGGCCCCCGTCTCCGTGTGGGGTGCGGCCCTCTCAGGTGAGGGGCCCAAGAAGCACCGAAACCGACCCCGAGACAGTGCTTGTCGGGCCCCTCAGCTGATGGGCCAGCGGCGGCGACCCAGGGAAGTCGCGTCAGGCAGGGGCGAAGGGGCTGGTGCGCGCGTTGCGGCGGTCGAGCACGCGCGACAGGGCGTCGACCACGCGCGGGTCGTACTCGTAGCCCAGCCCGAGGTGGATGCGCTCCATCGCCCGCTCGTGGTCGGGGCCGCTGTACCGGCCGCCCGACAGGTCGTCGTAGGCGTTGGCCACCTTGATGATGCGGCTCGGCATCGGCAGGTCCTGGCCGAACTCGCGCACCTGCCGGTAGGGCGTCGTCTGCGCCTCGAGGATGTGGGCGACGTTGTCGAGCACCCCGGTGCGGCGCACGATCTCGGCGCCGTCGTGGGCGATGCGCTGCTGGTCGGCCGGCGCCGCCATGATCGTCGAACCACCCGGGATCGGGTCGCGCAGGGCGACCTGGCCGAGGTCGTGCAGCAGCGCGGCATACTCCAGCTCGGTGACCTCGCGCGGCGTCATGCCGAGGTCGCGCCCGATCGCCACGGCGAGCTCGGTGACCCGCGTCGCGTGCGCCTCACGGGTGTAGCCGGCCCGCTCGGTCAGGCACGACAGCGCCCCGATGGTCTGGCGGTAGGTCTCACGGATCGCGCCGTAGCGCCGCACCGCGAACTGGGTCAGCAGCAGCGGGAACAGGAACAGCGGCAGCGCCAGCTCCTCGAGCGCCACCTCCGCGAGGGCGATGAGCGCGCCCGTCGTCACGAGCGCGGTCGTCAGGCCGACGGCCTCGCGGTACTCGTTGACGATGGTGCGCAGCAGCGGCGAGTGCTCCTGCTGCGAGCGGATGGCGCCCTCGAGGCCGAGGCTCACCAGCACGGCGACCAGCGAGACGGCCAGCATGACCACCGCGATGAGCCACCGGCGGTCCTCCCAGGCGCCCTGCCACGTCAGCAGGCTCTCCCCCTGGAACGGCACGCGCCGGTAGAGCACCGAGGCCACCGACAGGCCCACGACCCGCGCGGCGACCTCCGACAGCCCGACCGGCTGGCGGCGCACCGCGTGCACCAGCACCCCGATGAACATCGCGAACGCCGTCGCCACCACCACCACCGACGACGGCACGAAGAGGCCCTCGTCGCTCGGCACCAGTGACGTCATGGTCAGCGCCAGGGCCGCCGCCATCGAGAGCGGAGCCGTCTCGCGACGCCCCAGGATCGTCAGGCGCGCCACCTCGCCGATGGCGATGGCGACCATGAAGAGCACGAGCATGCCTGCCGCGTCCGGGACTCCCAGCAGCGCGACGTCGTCGAGGCTCCAGATCACCGAGGCCAGCACGATCACCGCGGCCAGGGCGATGGTCGCCTTGGCCGCGTCGACCCGCGGCGCGTGGGGCGGGCGCCTCACGGCTGCGCCTCGACGGGCAGCTGCCGCTGGGCCGTGCGCGCGACGCGCGATCGCACGTCCACGCGCTCGGCGTACTCGTCGGAGGTCTCCGGGTCGTCGTGGTCCCGGTTCGCGCCCGAGACGGCCAGCACGTCGGCCGAGCGTTCGGTGACAGACCAGGTATGCCGCGCGAGGGCCCGCTCGAGCGCGGAGACCACGTGGGGGTCCAGGTGCGAGCCGGCGCGGCGGTGCAGCTCGGCCATCGCCTCGGCCGGGGAGAACGCCTCACGGTAGGACCGCTCGGTGGTCAGGGCGTCGAAGGCGTCGGCGACCGCGATGATCCGCGCCGCCAGCGGGATCTGCTCCCCCACCAGGCCGGAGGGGTAGCCGCGGCCGTCGTAGCGCTCGTGGTGGTGGGCGATGCCGTCGAGCGAGCCGCGCACGAACTCGATGTCGCCGAGCATGTCGACCGCGTGGATGGGGTGCTCGGCCATCACCTGCTGCTCGGCCTCGTTGCGCTCCCGGGGCAGCCGCACCACCCGCGACGGGATGGCGAGCTTGCCGAGGTCGTGCAGCATGCCGGCGGTGCGCGCCTCCTGCGTCTCGCGGAAGCCGAGCCCGAGGGCCTCGGCCATCCACTCGCAGAGCTGGGCCACGCGGGCGCTGTGGCCGACGCTGGCCGGGTCCTTGGCCTCGATCGAGGCGACCAGGGCGTCGAGGGTGCGCTCGTGGGAACGCACCTCGTCGCCGTACTGACGGAACGCCCACTGGGCGACGGCCAGTGGCGCCAGCACCAGCACGGCGCTGAACCAGCCCACCCCGGCCGGGATCCAGAGCACGACGAAGAGGAAGCCGATGATGCCGTAGCCGATGTAGGCCGGGCCGGTCGTGCTGAGCAGCTTCATGATCTGGGCGCGCATCGGGATGCCGTTGGCCACCCGCATGATGCCCGCCAACAGCACCGCGTTGACGAGGCACTGGGCGACGTCGGCGGCGATCAGCGGGAGACCGACCCAGGCGACGATCTCCAGCTCCCCGTCGAGGCCCGAGAGGTCTCGCGCCCCGCCGACGGCGAGGTAGATCAGACCACCAACGGATCCGATGACGCTGACCGAGTGCGATGTTGAACGTACGCGCACGATGAGGGGGCTCGCCGCGGCACGAGGGCCGTGGATGCCGCTCCGACCAGGCCGGCCCCCACGGGCCCGACGATGACCGCGGAGGCGAGGAGGATGACGCTGGTCAGGGAGACCTGGACCCGTGTGCCGATGTCCGGGTCGCGGACGACCCAGCTGAGCACGCCGAGCAGGGCGAGCACCAGGAGCGCACCCCAGTCGTAGGGGCCATCGGTCAGCCACCAGCCGACGGTGAGCAGCGCTGCGGCCAGAAGGGCCACGAAGACGACGAAAGCCTGCGCCAAGGCACCCATGCCTCGCGCAGGCTTGTCGCCTGGAGTCCCCGCCGTCATGGCATCAATCTAGACGGCAAACGGGGGCAAACTCGGTAGATCGGGCTTAGCCGCCCCAACCCCAAATGGTCTGGATGCGGGGGCCGACAGCGGTGGTGGGGTCGATGTCGATGAGAGCCTTCATGGCGGGGGTTCTCCTTCTGCGTCCTGCGGGCTAACAAACATGCGTCGGCAAGCAGGGCAACTCCGGCACCTGCGGGGGTATGGCACCTCAGCACGACCAATGATGCCCGCAACCCCACCTTTTTCACGAACCATGAGACTTTCTTGACCAAATCTTGAAGAAACGCCGCCGATTAAGACCTCGCACGCACGTGTGCGAGAATGACCGGCGATCGCGGCGCCGCACGCGCCGAAGCCACCAGCAACGGAGTGACCCATGAGCAAGCGCGCCCGCAAGCGCCGCTCGCGCAAGGGCAACGCGGCCAACCACGGCCGCAAGCCCAACGCCTGAGCAGGCCAGAGACGCCGAACGGGGCGCCGGAGCGAGTCGAAACGGACTCGCACCGGCGCCCCGTTCTCGTTCACGCGAGCGGGCACGCGCCTGGAAACACGCGGTGGCGAACGGCCGCGGCATACCGGTGCTGGCGGCTAACCGGTGCCCCAGCAGGCGGGGCACGGGTTAGCCGGCCGAGCACCTCATGTCAACCGGGCGAGGATCGCCTGGCGGCCAGCTCGTCCACACCATCCGCGCGCCCGTGCCACGCCGTCCACAGCCACAGCCGCCGGTCTCCGCGGAGGCGCAGGGCGGGACACCCTCTCGGGATGGGCGACATCGCGGGCACCGACCACGGCGAGGACGAGCTCTTCGACGACATCGACTACGCGCTGCACCTCGCGCGGGCGCGACGGCGGATGAGCCAACGGGAGTTCGCCGCAGCTGGTCGGCATCAGCAAGTCAGCGCTGGCCCGGCTCGAGAAGGGCGAGGGTCTCGAGCCCCTGCGGGTGCTGCAGCGGGTGCTGACCGCGGCCGGCTTCCGCCTGGCCGTGATCGACGCCGAAGCCGACGACTGGGACGCGGTCTACGACACCTGGCAGTTCCGCGACCGGCGGGTCGCCGCTTCCCCGCCCACCACTTCGCCCGACCCCGCAGGGCACGACCCGCTGGGAGTGGGTCTACGAGCCCGGCCCCGACCCGGCCTTCACGTGGGGCCGATGGGACGGGCTTCTGGGGTGAGCTCAGTCGGAGGTCTGCAGACGGATCGTCGTGATGCGGGCCATGATCTGGGTGCGCAGGGCCACCGGGGCCTCCTCGCACGCGCACGACCGCTTCACGAGGGCCTTGAGGGCCTGGTCGAGGTTGTACTGCTGCAGGCACGGGGCGCACTCGTCGAGGTGCTGGGCGATCTTGTGGGTGTCGTCCGGCGTCATCTCGCCGTCGAGGTACTCGTACACCCGGTGCAGCGTCTCCGAGCAGTCGGTGTGGTCGGTGTGCTCGCTCATGACTCCGCTCCCTGCTTCACGAAGCCGCGCTCAGCGGCGTAGTCGTTCAGGAGCTCGCGCAGCTGGCGGCGGCCGCGGTGCAGCCGCGACATCACCGTGCCGATGGGGGTGTCCATGATCTCCGCGATCTCCTTGTAGGCGAACCCTTCGACATCCGCGAGGTAGACCGCCATGCGGAAGTCCTCGGGCAGCTCCTGCAGCGCGCGCTTCACCTCGGTGTCCGGCAGCCGGTCGAGCGCCTCGGTCTCCGCCGAACGCAGGCCGCTCGAGGTGTGCGACTCCGCCCGGGCGAGCTGGTAGTCCTCGATCTCGGCGGCGTCGGACTGCTGGGGCTCGCGCTGCTTCTTGCGGTAGCTGTTGATGTAGGTGTTGGTGAGGATGCGGTACATCCAGGCCTTGAAGTTGGTGCCCGGCTTGTACTGGTGGAAGGCGGCATACGCCTTCGCGTAGGTCTCCTGGACCAGGTCCTCGGCGTCGGCGGGGTTGCGCGTGGTGCGCAGCGCGGCGGAGTAGAGCTGGTCCAGCAGCGGCATGGCCTCGCGCTCGAAGCGGGCGTGCCGCTCCTCGGCGGTCTCGCGAGCCACGTCGACGGTCGCGTCAGAGGCAGGTGCGTCAGGTGCAGGGGTCTCGGTCATCGCGCTCCAGCCTAGACCGGCAGGCGAGCGACGGCTCATTTCGGACGGCACTTCGAGCACAAGCACAGGTGGGGCTCCCTTCGACAGCATCTGTGCAGAACAACGGCACCTCCCCTCGGCTCATTCCCGAGCCCACCCCACCAGTTGGCCGCAGGCTTTCCGGGGCACCGCGGCCCCGCCGGTAGATTTGCGGCCATGTCGACCCCCAGCGCCACCACCCCTGACGCCGCCGCCACGTTCGTCGACCTGCTCACCGAGCAGGTCCGGCACGAGTTCACCGCCAGCCAGCAGTACCTCGCCATGGCGGTCTGGTTCGACGACCACGACCTCCCCCGGCTCGCGGCGCACTTCTACGCGCAGTCGGTCGAGGAGCGCAACCACGCGATGATGATGGTGCAGTACCAGCTCGACCGCGGCTGGCCGGTCGCCATCCCCGGCGTCGACGAGGTGCGCAACGCGTTCTCCAAGCCCACCGAGCCCATCGAGCTCGCCCTCCACCAGGAGAAGTCCGTCACCAGCCAGTGCGAGCGCCTCTTCCAGGCGGCACGCACCGAGGGCGACGTGCTCTCCGAGCAGTTCATGCTCTGGTTCCTCAAGGAGCAGGTCGAGGAGGTCGCCTCGATGAACACCCTCCTCGCGATCGCCGAGCGCGCGGCCGACGACTGGTTCCAGATCGAGGACCACCTCGCCCGCGAGACCGTGGGCGACGGCGGCCAGGACGCCTCCGCCCCGGCCGTCGCCGGCGGAGCGCTCTAGGGCCCTACGACACTGATCGCGCAGCGCGATCAGTGTCGTAGTGAGCCGAGGAAGTCCCTCACCGCCGCGACCACGTCGACCGGGTTGCGCGGGAACGAGTGTCCCCCGGCCACCTCCGTCACCAGGGCGGGGTCCGGCAGCTCGGCGCGCACCTCCTCGGGGGTCCCGAAGGGGTCGTTGGCGCCCTGGACGACGTGCAGCGGTATGCCGTGTGGCAGCGGTGCGCGCAGCTCCTCCGCCCGTGAGGCCTCCGGCTTGCCGGGCGGGTGCAGGGGGAACGACAGGGCCAGCGCGGCGTCGGCACCGCAGACGTGGGCGGTGCGGAAGGCCACGCGGGCGCCGTTGCTCTTGCCGCCGACGACGAACGGGCCGTGCAGCCGGCGGCGCCCGGAGCGCAGAGAGGCGACGACCGGCAGCCAGGCCGGGTCCTGTTTCGGCGGCTGCGGAGGCAGCTTCTGCCCGGCGAGCACCCACGCCTGTTCGACCAGCGCGACCGCCCAACCGAGCTCGACCATCGTGGTGCGGATCGGGGCGAACTCCGAAGCCGTCAGCCGCCCACCGGCTCCATGCGTGAGCACCAGGGTCCCGCGCTGGTCGCCCGCGGGACGGGTGAGGTGGATCCTCGCCGGACCAGCGGGCGTCGCGACCTCCGTGCGTGCGGTGCGGGGGGCCGAGGTGGGTGGAGTCACTGTGGGTTCCTGCCCTGCTCCGTCTCCTCGGGCGAGACATCCTCGGGAGACTCGCCGCCGATGACCTCCCCCGTCATCGGGTCGACGACGCCCTCGAGCTCCGACTCCGGCACCGGGTCGAGCAGGTGCGCCCCGTTGTTGCCGGTCGCGTTGACGGCGGTCGAGATCGGGTAGGCCTCGAAGCGCCCGGGCTGGTGGAACGACAGCAGCCGCTTGACCTCGTCGAGGTCCTGCATCGTGGGGTCGAGCCAGGTGGCCCAGTCCTCCGGCTCGAGGATGAGCGGCTGCCGGTCGTGGATGCGGTCGAGGCCGGGCTCGGCGTCGGTCGTGATGATCGTGAAGGTCGTCAGCCAGGCGTCGGGGTCGTCGTTGTCCTTGACCGACTTGTCGCGCCAGAACTCGTAGAGCCCCGCCATCGCCACCGGGTGCCCGTCGGCCCGGTGCGTGAAGAACGGCTGCTTGCGCGGCTTGCCCTTGGCGTCCGTGACCGTCGGCGACTTCTGCCACTCGTACCAGCCGGCCGCCGGCACCAGGCACCTGCGCGTGGCGGCCGCCTTGGCGAACGAGCCCTTCTCCAGCACCGACTCGGCCCGCGCGTTGATCATCCGCATGCCGATCTTGGTGTCCTTCGCCCAGCTCGGCACCAGGCCCCACGTGAGCAGCCGCAGCTGGCGCACGGGAGGTGCGCCCTCGGCATACCGCTCCTTGGTCTCGTCCTTGGGGACCCGGCTGAGGATCACGGGCGCCTGCTTGGTGGGCGCCATGTTGTAGTCGGGCGTGCCGGGCGGCGGGGACTGCGGACGGGCCATGACGCTGCGCGCCGGCTCGGCGGTGCGGTCCTGCTCGACCTCGAACTCCTCGACGAGCTCGCCGGGGTTGGCCGTGGCTGCGTAGCGTCCGCACATGCTGGGCAGCCTACGCACGGCAGCGCGGCGCCCACTACGGTAGGAATGCTGTGACACCAGCCCACAAGGAGTGCTCATGAGCCTGATCCGCCGCGTGGCCCGTCCGATGATCGCCGCAAGCTTCATCGCCAGCGGGCTCGACCAGCTGCGCCACCCGGCCAAGTCGGCCGCCAAGGTGGCCCCGCTCGCCGACCAGGCCGCCCCCGTCCTGCACCTGCCCAACGACCCCGAGCTGCTCGTGCGCGCCAACGGCGCCGCGCAGGTCGGCGGCGGCGCGATGCTGGCGATGGGCCGTATGCCGCGCACCGCCGCGACCGTGCTCGCCGCGAGCATGGTGCCCTCCACGTACGTGAGCCACCCGTTCTGGGCCGCCAAGGACTCCACGCAGCGCCGCGAGGAGCGCAGGGCCTTCATGAAGAGCCTGGCCGTGCTCGGCGGCCTCATGCTCGCCGCCGTCGACACCGAGGGCCGCCCGGGCGTCGCCTACCGCATGCACATGCTCAGCAACCGGGCCGAGCGCGCCGCCAAGACCACGCGTCGCGAGGCCCGCCACGCCACCAAGGCAGCCAAGCGGGAGGCCCGCCTCCGCGCGACCCAGGCGCACGATGCCCTCACCTGACTGGCACGCGCCGGCGGTGCATGAGCGGATCGAGGCGCTCGTCACCCTTCCCGGCAGCAAGTCCCTGACCAACCGTTTCCTCGTCCTGGCCGCCCTCGCCAACGGCACGTCCCGCCTCCGGCGGCCGCTGCGCTCGCGCGACACCCTGCTCATGGCCGAGGCCCTGCGCTCGCTCGGCGCCGGCATCGACGACGGCACCACCGACTCCACCGGCAGCGCCGACTGGATCGTCACCCCCGCCAGCCTGCGCGGCGGCGGCACCGTCGACTGCGGTCTCGCCGGCACGGTCATGCGCTTCCTGCCGCCGGTGGCCGCGCTCTGCGCCGGCCCGGTCGTCTTCGACGGCGACGAGCAGGCCCGGGTGCGCCCCATGGGCCCGGTGCTCGAGGCGCTGCGCACCCTCGGGGCCAGCATCGACGACGACGGCCGCGGCACCCTCCCCTTCACCGTGAACGGCACCGGCCACATGCCGGGTGGCGACGTCACGCTCGACGCCTCCGCCTCCTCGCAGTTCATCTCGGCGCTGCTGCTCGCCGGGCCGCGGTACGAGCAGGGCGTCACCGTGCACCACGACGGCAAGCCGGTGCCCTCCGAGCCCCACATCGAGATGACCGTCGAGACCCTGCGCGACGCCGGGGCCATCGTCGACGACAGCGACGCCAACACCTGGCGGGTCGAGCCGTCGGAGATCAACGCCCTCGACGTGCAGGTCGAGCCCGACCTGTCGAACGCCGCGCCCTTCCTCGCCGCCGCCCTCGTCACCGGCGGGCGGGTCACCGTGCCCGGCTGGCCGCAGCACACGACGCAGGCCGGCGACGCGATCCGCGACATCCTCGACGCCATGGGCGCCGACGTCTCGCTGACGCGCGAGGGCCTGACCGTCAGCGGCAGCGGCGACGTCTCGGGCGTCGACGTCGACCTCCACGACGCCAGCGAGCTGACCCCGGTGGTCGCGGCGATCGCGGCCCTCGCCGACTCCCCCACCGTCATCCGCGGCGTCGCCCACATCCGCGGCCACGAGACCGACCGGCTGGCCGCGCTGTCCCGCGAGCTCGGGGCGCTCGGCGCCGACGCCAGCGAGACCGACGACGGGTTGCTCATCCGGCCGCGCCCGCTCACCGGCGGGATGTTCCACACCTACGCCGACCACCGGATGGTCATGGCGGCCGCGGTGCTGGGCCTGCGGGTGCCGGGCGTCGTCGTCGAGAACGTCGGCACCGTCGCCAAGACGCTGCCGACCTTCGTCGACCTGTGGGAGGGCATGCTCGGCCGTGCCCACCCCGCGCGGACCGCCGACGCAGCCTCCGCATGACCGACCGCATGAGCAGCCTCCGCACGATCGACGGCACGAGCCCGGCCGCATGAGCCCTCGCCGCGCGTCGGACTACGACGAGAGCGACGTCCGGATCCGGCCCGGCAGGCGAGGGTCGAGGCCCCGCTCCAAGGACCGTCCCGCCCACGAGGACGCCATCCCCGGGTTCGTCACCGCCGTCGACCGCGGCCGCTACACGGTGCTCGTCGGCGAGGGCGTCGGCGGCAAGAAGCTGCCCGAGCGCGTCGTCATGGCCATGAAGGCCCGCGAGCTCGGGCGCAAGGGCATCGTCGTGGGCGACGAGGTCGAGCTGGTGGGCGACACCTCCGGCGGCCCCGACTCGCTGGCCCGCATCGTCAAGCTGTCGCCGCGAAAGTCGGTGCTGCGCCGCACCGCTGACGACACCGACCCGGTCGAGCGCGTCATCGTCGCCAACCCCGACCAGCTCGTCATCGTCTCCGCGCTCGCCAACCCCGAGCCGAGGCCGCGGCTCATCGACCGCTGTCTCGTGGCGGCCTACGACGCGGGGCTCGACCCCCTGCTGGTGCTGACCAAGGCCGACCTGCAGGACCCGTCGGACTTCCTGGCCAACTATGCCCCGCTCAACGTGCCCTACATCGTCACGTCCACCGCCGGCGACGGCTTCGACGGCCTGGAGGCGTTGCAGGACAAGCTGATCGGGCGCGTCAGCGTCTTCGTCGGCCACTCCGGCGTCGGCAAGTCCACGCTCGTCAACGGCCTCGTCCCGGAGGCGCACCGCGCCATCGGCAACGTCAACATCGTGACCGGCCGCGGACGGCACACCTCGAGCTCGGCGGTGGCGCTGCGGCTGCCCGGCGACCAGGGCTGGGTCATCGACACCCCCGGCGTGCGCTCCTTCGGGCTCGCGCACGTCGACCTGCACCGGATCATCGAGAACTTCCCCGACCTCGAGCCGGGCGCCGACCACTGCCCCCGCTCGTGCTCGCACGACGAGGAGGAGTGCGCCCTCGACGAGTGGGTCGCCTCCGGCCAGGCCGGGCCGGCCGGCCCCTCACGGCTGGAGTCGCTGCGCCGGCTGCTGCGCGCGCGGTCGGGCGAGGCTGATTAGCTCTCCTGGTTCGAGGTATTCGCGCCCCACATTTCCGCGCGGTAATACCTCGAACCGGTGGAGAGTGGGGGTTCTGCGGTTAGCCTGAGGTCACGCGGCTGGGGAGGATCGCCATGGAGCGCGAGTTCGTCGTCATCGGGGGCGGGATCGTCGGCCTCTCGACCGCCCTCAACCTGCTCCAGCGCCGGCCCGGCGCAAGCGTGGTCGTGCTCGAGAAGGAGCCGGAGCTCGCCGCCCACCAGACCGGCCACAACTCCGGGGTCATCCACGCCGGCATCTACTACGCGCCCGGCTCGCTGAAGGCCCGGCTGTGCCGCGCCGGCGAGAAGGCGACCAAGGAGTTCTGCCAGGCGCACGGCATACCGTTCCAGACCATCGGCAAGCTCGTCGTCGCCACCTCCGACCTCGAGGTGCGGCGGCTGCACGACCTGCGGGAGCGGGCCGGCGAGAACGGCATCGACGTCGAACCGGTCAGCGGGGCGCGGCTGCGCGAGATGGAGCCCTACGTCAGGGGACTCGAGGCGCTCTTCGTGCGCAGCACCGGCATCGTCGACTACCGCAAGGTGTGCCGCGCGATGGCCGAGGAGGTGCGCCTCGCCGGTGGTGAGGTGCGCACCGGGATCGCCGTCACGGGGATCCGCGAGGACGACGAGGGCGTGCAGGTGCTCACCGAGCACGGGGTGCTGACCGCCCGGCACCTCGTGGCCTGCGCCGGGCTCCAGGCCGACCGGGTCGCCCGGATGGGTGGCCTCGACACCGACTTCCGCATCGTGCCGTTCCGCGGCGAGTACTACGAGCTGCCCGCCTCGCGCGCGGGACTGGTGAAGCACCTGATCTACCCGGTGCCCGACCCCGACCTGCCGTTCCTCGGCGTGCACCTCAGCCCGACCGTCGACGGCCGGATCACGGTGGGGCCCAACGCGGTGCTGGGCCTGTCGCGCGAGGGCTACCGCAAGACCCGCGTCTCGGTGCGGGACGTCGCCGACTACGCGCGGTTCCCCGGCATGTGGAAGGTCGCGCGGGCCAACGTGCGCACCGGCGCCGTCGAGATGAAGAACTCGCTCTCGCGTCGCGGGTACCTCAACGAGTGCCGGCGCTACTGCCCCGACCTCACCCTCGACGACCTCCAGCCACACGAGGCCGGCATCCGGGCCCAGGCCGTGATGCGCGACGGCACCCTGGTGCACGACTTCCTGCTGCGCGAGAGCCCGCGCCAGCTGCACGTGGCCAACGCGCCCTCCCCCGCCGCGACGTCGGCGCTGCCCATCGGCGAGATGATCGCCGAACGGGTGGTGGGGGCCCGGGTGTGAGCCGACTGGCTGCCCTTGCGGTCGCGGGCGTCCTGGTGGCCGCGGGCTGCAGCACGGAGACCCGGCCCCGCCCGGACTGCGCCGTCGTCGTCGGCCGCGTCGTGCCGTCCTCGTCCGGCGCCGTCGGTGCCATCGCCGTCGGCGAGCCCGTCGGTGCCATCGTCGTCGGCACGTCACGCCACCCCCGCGGACCGCGCCACCCGCGCACAGCCCGCCGACGTCACGGTGCTCGCGGTGGGTGACATCGCCCGGTGCGACGGCCGCCACGACGAACGCACCGCCGCCATCACCGCCGGGCTCCTCAAGACCTCACCGAACGCCCCCGTGCTGGCCATGGGCGACCTCGCCTACCCGGGCGGCTCGTCCCGTGACTTCGCCCGGTGCTACCGCCCGAGCTGGGGCCGCTTCGACGGCCGGCTGCGCCCGGTGCCGGGCAACCACGAGTACCGCACGGCCGGGGCCACCGGCTACTTCGACTACTTCGGCAAGGCCGCCGGTCCACGCGGAAAGGGTTGGTACTCCTTCGATGTCGGCGCCTGGCACGTCGTGGCGCTCAACTCCAACTGCGACGTCGTCGGCTGCGGCCCGAGCTCGGCGCAGGTGCGCTGGCTGCGGGCCGACCTGGCGCAGCACCCCAGCCGGTGCACCCTGGCCTACTGGCACCACCCGCGGTTCAGCTCGGGCCAGCACGGCTCCGCCCGCTCGGTGGCCACCCTCTGGTCGACCCTGGAGAGGGCCGGCGCCGACATCGTGCTGAACGGCCACGACCACGACTACGAGCGGTTCGCCCCCCTGCGGGCCGACGGGCGGGCCAGCGCACGCGGCATACGCGAGTTCGTCGTGGGCACGGGCGGAGCCGAGCACCGCGCCTTCGCCGCGACGGTCCGGGGCAGCCAGAAGCGGATCTCGGGCGTCGACGCGGTGCTGCGGCTGCGCCTGCGTGACGGTGGCTACGGGTGGGCGCTGGTCGGCACCGCCGGCGCCGGCAAGCCGCTCGACGCCGGAACCGGCACCTGCTCCTGACCGGCCGGCCCCGCCTCCACGTCCGTGTCCCTCGGACCGCCCCCACGGGCCGGGGAGCCCAGCGGCGCCACAGCACCGAGGAGCCCGCCGCCATGGCCACCGACAGCATCGTGAAGGCGACCAGGCCGCGCACCAGCTTCGGCAGCGGCATGCTCAGCATGGTCTCCTGGTTGATCCACATCAGGCTGTAGAGCACGGCCACACCGCTGGCGATCGCCACGGCTCCCAGCGCGCGCAGCGCCACGTGCCGCCGGGTGAAGAGCAGACCGCCGAGCACGAAGGCCGGGATGAACGGCATGCCCTGTCCCGCCAGCAGCAGCAGCCCGGGCAGCAGCACCAGCAGCCACCAGCGGCGGGCCCCGCTCGCCTTGGCCGCCGCGACCACCCCCAGCCCGAGGCCCATCAGCGCCGACAGCCCGAGGATGAACAACGTTCCGGCCCAGCTGAACCCGGGGTTGTCGGTCACCAGGCGCATGAACACGCGGGCGCCGACGCCCCACAGCACCCCGAGGCCGGCCCCGACGAGGGCGCCTCGCAGCACCGGGTGGCGGCGCATCACCACACCACCGGCAGGCAGGCCAGGCGGGCACCGGCACCACCGGTGTGGTGATCGGTCGCCATCTCGTGGATGACCACCGACCGGGCGCCGTGGACGGGCACGAACGGCACCACCGCAGTCGCCCGGCCGGTGCCCCCAGCGGTCACGGTGAAGTCGAGCCAGACCTCGTGGTCGTCGTCGACGACCGGCGGGGTGGCGCTGTTGTAGTGGGGCCCGGCAGCGGCGCCGTCACCGGGCACGCACGGACCGGTGTGCAGGTGGGCGCCGTAGGTGGTGCCGGCCGCCGAGCGGTCGATGCCCCGGACCCGGAGCACGACGGCGGACTGGTCGGTGCCGAGCGTCATCCGCACCGTGGCGGAGGCTCCCTCCAGCGCCTGGGTCGTCGCGGGCTGCAGGTCGCTGAGCGGGCTCTGGAACACCAGCGTGCGGCCGTGCACCCGCCCGGTCGGGCTCGTGCCCACCCGAGTCGTGGGCCGAGGCCGGCAGCACGGCCGACAGGCCGGCGGCGGAGGCGATGGCGACCGCGGCGACGCCAGTGCGTCGGGCAGCGACATGTTTACCAACAGAACTGGCGAAACGGGTCATGGTCGAGTCCTTGCTCGTAAGAAGATGTCTGACACTGCAACCGACGGGGCACCGGCGGCCGCGGGCGACAGCCGAAACCACTTTTTATTTCTGGGTTTTCGCTGTCACCCACCTCGCCACCTGCTTCGTCTGTCGAGGTGATGGGAGCTGTGGGCGTGCTCGCTCAGGGGGCACAGCGAAACGAGTCCGCGCAGGGCGTGGACCCGCTCGTCGTCATGCTCTTCACCACGGAGGCTGCTCGTCTGGTGTCACTCGCCCGCTTCTTCGTCGACGACCGCACGGCCGCCGAGGACCTCGTCCAGGAGGCCTTCATCCGGCTCGCCCGCAGCTCGCACCGCATCCACGACGAGGCGCGCGCCGCGGCATACCTGCGCTCGATCGTCATCAACCTCGCCCGCGACCACAACCGCCGCGGCCTGGTCTCCCTGCGCCACCGGCCGCCCGCCGCCGAGGACGGGCCGTCGGCCGAGGAGGAGGCCACCGGCCGCGAGTCGCGCCGCGAGGTGGTCGCCGCCCTGCGCGGCCTGCCCAAGCGGCAGCGCGACTGCGTGGCGCTGCGCTACTACCTCGAGCTGCCGGTGCCGGAGATCGCCGAGACGCTCGGGCTGTCGGTCAACTCGGTCAAGACCCACCTGCAGCGGGGACTGCGCAGCATGGCGGTCGTCCTGCAGGAGAAGGCTGTGCTGCCTGAGAAGCGCCAGAGCTTGAACGCTGCTGAGACGGAGGAGGGCCGATGAGCTCGCTCGAGGACCGCCTGCACGACGCGCTGACCGGGGACGACCCCGGCCGGGCGCTCTCCCCCGACCTGTTCGAGCGCGTCGTCGGCAGCATCGACGACGACCGGCGCCGCCGGCGCCGCCTCCGCCGCACCGCCATCGCCTGGGGGGTCGCCGTCGCGCTGGCCACCACGGCCGTCATCACCCTGCAGAGAGAAGGAATCGGCATGCCCTGGTGGGTTCTCGAGATCGCGACCACCCTCGGCCTCATCGGCATCGCGCTGTGGCTGGGCCCGTTCATCAAGCGGTTCGGCCGCGCCTACGCCGCCGACGTGTTCCACGACAACCCGCTCACCGGCAAGAGCTACATCGTGCTCACCGACGTCGTCTACTACCTGATCTTCGCCGCCTACATCCTCTTCACGGTGCGCTTCGAGCCCGAGAACTCGTGGTCGCACACCAACCTCGTCACCGACGCCACCGCCGGGCAGCTGAAGTTCGAGGTCGAGCGCATCGGCGGCATCCTGCTCATCATCGGCATCCTGCACGGCCTCAACATCGTGCTCATGCCGGTGCTCGGCCGGCTGTTCTCGCTCAACCGCCGCCTCCCCGACAAGGTGGGCCGGCTCTAGCGGCCGCAGCCTCAGGCCAGTGGAGCGAAGCCCAGCGAGGTCAGGACGCGAGCGATGACGGCATTGCCCTCATCCGACGGGTGCGTGTAGTCGCCTGCCAGCAGCCCTCCGGACGGGCGCCGACCTTGGGGGCCGTTGAACGCGTGGTAGATGTCGGCACACGCGAAACCGTTGGCCTCTGCCGAGTCGCACACCATGACGTTCCACGCGTCATGGACCAGGACGGTGCGTGCCTCCTGGTCCGCCGTGAGGTGGGCGTCCTTCCAACCGAGCCAGTCGCTGTACTTGTTGATCGTCCGAAGGATGGTCGGCTTGCCGGCACGCCACCCGGCAATCGTGGAGAACAGCTTGTCGTACAGGGGCCGGTTGGTTGTCGTGGTGCGGCTTGCACAGGCCGGGCCCACCTTCGACCAGTCGTCGAGCGTGCTCGTCGCCTCGTTGAAGGTGCTTCCGCATGGCTTCTCGGCGTTGAGCTCGATGCTGTTGTGCGCGACGCCGACGATGATCGCGTCGGCACCAGTCAGCTGCTCGCGGAACGTGTCGAGCTCGTCGAGGAGCATCGGCAGGGTGAGCCCGTTGTGCTGGCTGAGGTTGGAGACCTCCACCTTCCTGCCGGTGGCCTGGGAGAGTGCGGTGGCGTACCTCTCGACAAACCCGGTGCACCCGGGGCAGTCCTCGGGGCTGTTGAAGGGAATCGAGTCACCGACAGCCACGAGCCGCAGCACCGGACTGGACGAGGACGTCGTCGCCGACCGGACACCCTGCGCACCGGCACCAGCGGGTTCGGAGCCCCCGCAGCCCGCCAGGCACAGGAGCAGAACGGTCAGGACGCCCACTCCGCACGTCGACGTGAGCGGTCGTCGACCGGCGACCCAGCGGCTTCGGACTGCCCACATGTGGCGGCGGCGCGGCCCCATCGTGCCCTCTCTCCCCGCCCCCTCCCCGCTGGTCATTGTCCCCGTGGCGGGAAGCGCCGGGAATGGCCCGGACAGGCCATGGTCCTCGCGCACGCGGCATACCGGCCTTCTCACACAACGACACCGCGCCGCTCCCCTTCTCGGGGAACGGCGCGGTGTCGTTGTCGTGCCTGTATGCCGGGTGGCCCGGCCGGTGCGTCAGACCAGCTCGCGTCAGACCTGGTCGGCCGTGGCCGCCCAGCCACCGGCGGGCGTCTGCACCTGCGAGACGTCGATCGTCTCGATGATCTCCCGCGGGGCGGCGAAGTGGCACGCGGAGGGGTGCTCACCGGCGCCGTCCGGGCGCTGGATCAGCTCCGGCACGTCGACCTTGCACTTCTCCTGCGCCTTGAAGCACCGGGTGTGGAAGCGGCAGCCCGACGGCGGGTTCGCCGGCGAGGGCACGTCACCCTGCAGGACGATCTGCTCGCGCTTGTTGCGCAGCGTCGGGTCCGGCACCGGCACCGCAGACAGCAGGGCCTGCGTGTAGGGGTGCGTCGGTCGCGAGTACACCTGGTCCTCGTTGCCGATCTCCGCCATCTTGCCGAGGTACATCACGCCGACGCGGTCGGAGATGTGGCGCACCACCGACAGGTCGTGGGCGATGAAGACGTAGGACAGGCCCAGCTCGTCCTGGAGCTTCTCCATGAGGTTGACGACCTGCGCCTGCACCGAGACGTCGAGCGCCGAGACCGGCTCGTCGCAGATCAGCACCTTGGGGTTCAGTGCGATGCCGCGGGCGATGCCGATGCGCTGGCGCTGGCCACCGGAGAACTGGTGCGGGTAGCGGTTGATGTGCTCCGGGTTGAGGCCGACGAGGTCGAGCAGCTCCTGGACCTTCTTGCGGCGACCCTGCTTCGGCACCACGTCGGGGTGGATGTCGAAGGGCTCACCGATGATGTCGCCGACCGTCTTGCGCGGGTTCAGCGAGGTGTAGGGGTCCTGGAACACGATCTGGATGTCGCGGCGCAGCTTGCGCATGGCGCGGCCCCGCTGCGCGTAGACGTCGACGCCGTCGAAGACCAGCGACCCCGACGTCGGCTCCTCCAGGCGCATCAGGAGGCGGCCCAGCGTGGACTTGCCACAGCCGGACTCGCCCACGATGCCCAGCGTCTCGCCCTTGTAGAGCTCGAAGCTGACCCCGTCGACCGCCTTGACGTGCCCCACCGTGCGACGCAGGACGCCGCCCTTGATCGGGTAGTGCTTGACCAGGTCGGTCGCGGTCAGAATGGCCTCAGCCATTGAGGACCTCCTCGGAGAAGTGGCAGGCCGCCTCGCGGCCGGGCAGGACCTCGCGCAGCTCGGGCCGGTCCTGCTTGCAGATGTCCTGGGCGTAGCGGCAGCGCGGGTTGAACGCGCAGCCCGGCGGGATCCGCATCAGGTTCGGCGGGAGACCACCGATCGCCGCGAGGTTCTGGCCCTTGAGGTCCAGGCGCGGGATCGACTCGAGCAGGCCCTTGGTGTAGGGGTGGGCCGGCTGGCGGTAGAGGTCGTAGACGTCGGCGCGCTCGACGATGCGGCCGGCATACATGACCGCGATCTTGTCGGCGACGTCGGCGACCACACCGAGGTCGTGCGTGATCAGGATGAGCCCCATCTGGCGCTCCTCCTGCAGCTCCTGGAGGAGCTCCATGATCTGCGCCTGCACCGTGACGTCGAGCGCCGTGGTCGGCTCGTCGGCGATGAGCACCGCCGGGTCGAGCGCGATGGCCATCGCGATCATGATGCGCTGGCGCATGCCGCCGGAGAACTGGTGCGGGTAGGCCTTGACCCGCTCCTTCGCCGCCGGGATCGACACGCGCTGCATGAGCTTGATCGCGCGCTCCATGGCGTCGGACTTGTTCATGCCGCGGTGCTGGCGGAACATCTCGGCGATCTGCCAGCCGACCGGGAAGACCGGGTTCAGCGACGAGAGCGCGTCCTGGAAGACCATCGAGATCTCCGGGCCGCGGGTCTTGCGCCGCTGCTCGTCCGGCATGGTCAGCAGGTCCTGGCCGCAGTAGCGGACCTGGCCGCCGGTGATGCGGGCCGGGGGCACGTCGAGGATGCCCATGATGGCCTGCGCGGTCACCGACTTGCCCGAGCCGGACTCGCCGAGGATGGCGAGGGTCTCGCCCTGGTAGAGGTCGAACGACACGCCGTTGATCGCCTTGGCGATGCCGTCGTCGGTGTGGAACTCCACGAACAGGTCGTCGACCTCGAGGAGCAGGCCGTCCTTCGGCTTGTAGGCCGAGTCGGCCGTCTGCTGCCGGCGCGCCTCGCCACGGGTGGTGGCGGTGCTGGATTCAGTGGTTGTCATGTGAGTCTTTCTCGCGTTCTCGCCTGGCCGACCTTGGTCAGCGCGTCTTCGGGTCGAAGGCGTCACGCACGGCGTCGCCGAGCATGATGAAGGCCAGGACCGTTGCGCTCAGGAAGAGGCTCGGGAACAGCAGGATGTGAGGAGTGGTCCGCAGCGCGACGAGGGCGTCGGAGATGGAGACACCCCACGAGATCGCCGGCGGCGTCAGGCCGATGCCGAGGAACGACAGGGTCGCCTCCACCGAGATGTAGACACCGAGGTTGATCGTCGAGACGACGATGACCGGCGCCATCGCGTTGGGCAGGATGTGCGAGCGGATGATCCGCCACGGGCTCGCGCCGAGGGCACGCGCCGCCTGCACGTAGTCGTTCGGCTTCACCTGCAGCACGCTCGAGCGCATGAGGCGCGTGAGGCCCGGCCAGCCGAGGATGGTGAGCGCGAGGACCACCTTGAAGACGACCACGAGGTAGGCCGAGTTGGCGTTGTTCGGGAAGGTCGACATGAACAGGATGCCGCCGAGGAGCAGCGGGATCGCCAGGAAGACGTCCGTGATCCGCGAGATCAGCGTGTCGGCCCAGCCACCGTAGAAGCCGGCCATGATGCCCAGCAGCGAGCCCAGGACCACCGTGCCGATGGTGGTGAAGACGCCGACGAGGATCGAGGCGCGGGCACCGTAGATGGTGCGGGCGTAGATGTCGTAGCCCTGGATGTCGCGACCGAACCAGGCCTCGGAGCCCGGACGCATGCGGGCGTCCTTGAGGACCGCCTCGGTGGGGTCGGTCTGCGTGAAGAGCTGCGGCACCGCGGCCATGACCACGAAGAGCGTGATCAGCACGATCGACACCCAGAAGACGGGGTTCTTCTTGAGCTGGCGCCACGCGTCGGAGGCGAGGGAGCGCGCGCCGCCCTCGGTGGCCTCCGTGACGTGGGTCTCCTGGCCGACGGCCAGCGTGGTTGCCTCAGTCATGGCTGATCCTCGGGTCGAGCACGCCGTACAGCAGGTCGACGAGCAGGTTGCAGAACAGGTACACCACCACGAGCGCGGTGACCGTGCCGACGACGGCGACGCCGTCACGGGCACCGATGCTGCGGAAGAGGAAGCCGCCGACGCCCTGGATGTTGAAGATGCGCTCCGTGACGATGGCGCCACCGAGGAGGGCGCCGATGTCGACACCGAGGTAGGTGACGACCGGGATCAGGGAGTTGCGCAGGGTGTGCAGGCCGACGGCACGGCGCCGGGTGAGGCCCTTGGCGATGGCCGTGCGCACGTAGTCGGCGCGCAGGTTCTCGACCATGTTGGTGCGGGTCAGGCGGGCGATGTAGGCGACCGACGCCGAGCCGAGCACCAGGGAGGGCAGCAGCAGCTCGTAGAAGGTGGCCTGCGGCGAGACGGTGACCGGGAAGAGGCCGAGCCGGACGCCGAGGAACATCTGCGACGTGGCGCCGATGACGAAGATGGGGATGGAGATGACGAAGAGCGTGCTGACCAGCACCAGGTTGTCGATGAACTTGCCCTTGCGGATACCGGCCAGGACACCGGCGAGGATGCCGATGACGGCCTCCCAGGCGACTGCCATCAGGGCGAGCTTCCCGGTGGTGACGTAGCGCTTGGCCAGCTCGTCCTTCACGGGGATGCCGTAGAAGTTGGTGCCGAGGTCACCCTGGACCAGCTTGCCCACGTACTTGCCGTACTGGACGAGCAGCGGGTCGTTGAGGTTGTGCTCCTCTTTGAACTTCGCGACGTAGGCCGGGGAGCAGGGTCGCTCACCGCACTTGCCCGCGGTGGGGTCGCCAGGCAGTGCGAACACCATGGCGAAAATCAGGAACGTAGCGCCAAGGATCACCGGGATCATCTGGAGCAGTCGCCGGACGATGTACTTGCCCACGTCACCTCCTCATGAATCTGACGCACCGGTGCAGGGGTGAGGACCGGGTGCGTGGTCGTGGGAACCATCCGCCTTCAGCGAGGGTGCCCGTTGGGGGCCCCGTGACCAGTCGTGACTAGACGACGTAGTCGCATCGGGTGGGGGTCAGCGTAGGACAGGATAAGCCCTCCGCCGAGCAGGCTGGGGCCTGCGGTGGGGCAGTCCGGTCGGGCCGGCTGCCGAGCAGGCCATCGGCCTGCCAGCTGCAGGAGCTGGCAGGCCGATGACTGCACTGCTGTCACCTGGAGACCAGGTGGTGCCTTACTTGACGGAGACCGACGAGAAGTCGATCGTGCCGAAGGCGGTGATCTTCACGCCGGTGACCTTGTCGGACCAGCCCATGGTGGCGGTGGAGTACCACATGGGGATGGCCGGCATGTTGTCGGCGAGGAGAGCCTCGGCCTCCTGGTACTTCTTGTTGGCCTCGGCCGGGTCGGTGGACGCAGCAGCCTCGACGAGCAGCTTGTCGAAGGCGGGGTTGCTGTAGTCACCGTCGTTGGAGGACGCGCCGGTCTTGAAGATCGGGGCCAGGAAGTTCTCGATCGACGGGTAGTCCATCTGCCAGCCGGTGCGGAACATGCCCTTCATCTTGCGCTCGCCGATCTGCGTGCGGAAGGTGGAGAAGTCCACGACCGGGGTGGCGACACAGTCGACACCGAGGGCGCTCTTGATGGAGTTGCAGGTCGCCTCGGTCCAACCCTTGTGGGAAGCGTCAGCGTTGTAGGACAGCGTGATCTTGCCACCCTTGAAGCCGCCGGCCTCAGCAAGCTTGGCCTTGGCCTTCGCCGGGTCGAACTTGCAGTACTCGCCACACTGGTCGGCCTTGTAGCCGTCCACGACCGGGGAGACCCAGCCGGTGGCGGGCTTGCGGGTGTTGTTGAAGATCTGCTTGATGATGGTGTCGCGGTCGATCGCCATCGAGATCGCCTGGCGGACCTTCGGGTCGGCGTAGTTCGGGTCGACCTTGACCGGCGGGAACGTGACGGTCTGGATGACGCCAACGGCCTTCTGGGCGTTGCGGTCAGGCAGGTCCGTCTTGTACTTGTCGTCGATCTGCGCGCTGGACGGGACCTCGTCGGTGATGTCCAGCTGGCTGGCAATGACGTCGTTGTAGGCGGCGTCAGAGTCCTGGTAGATCTTGAAGGTGATGTTGTCGACCTTGCCGGCGAACTTGCCGGAGTAGTCGGAGAACTTCGAGAGCTTGATCTCGGTGTTCTTGGTCCAGGAGTCGACCTTGTAGGGGCCGGCGCCGATCGGCTTCTCGCCGTAGGCCTTCGGGTCCTTGAAGAACGCGTCCGGGAGCGGCGCGAAGGCGGTGTAGCCGAAGCGGACCGGGAGGTTCGAGACCTTCTCGGCGGTCTTCACGGTGAAGGTGTAGTCGTCGACGACCTTCAGACCGGTCAGCTTGTCAGCCTTCGGCTTGGCCTTGCACTCGTCGTCGGAGCACTGCATGTCGGCGAAGCCCTCGATGGGCTCCATGAAGTAGCCGGAGGACTGGGCGTTCGGGCCGTAGGAGGCGTAGTTCCACGCGTCCACGAAGTTCTTCGCCTTGACCTCGGTGCCGTCGTGGAACTTGTAGCCCTTGACGAGCTTGACGGTGAAGTTCTGGTTGTCCTGCGTGGTGATGGACTCCGCGATGTCGTTCTCGGGAGCAGCCGTCTCCGGGTTGTAGTGGACCAGCTTCGCGGTCGAGGCGTCCAGGACGTTGCCACCACAGGTCTCGGTGGTGTTGCTGGGGACCAGCGGGTTCTCGGGGTTGCAGCCCCGGACGGTGATCGAGCCGCCGGTCTTGCCACCAGCGCTGGTGTTGGCCGCCTCGCCGCCGTTACCGCCGCCACAGGCTGCAGCGAGCAGCGCGGTGGCGGAGATGCCGGCGAACACGGCCACCGTGCGAGCAGTTCCTCGCATGGATGTCCTCCTACATAGGGTCAGCCCGTTCGTGTCGAACGGTGGGTCCGGACGCGCACCGGGTGGAGCGCAGCCCTGTAACGCTCAAGGCGTCGTTGTGTGGGCCCTATGAAAGACCAGACGCACCCCAAATACGACAACCCTCGCGAAGCCGAAATCGAAACGTGACCCAGTTGTTGGCGAATCGGGTCCGACCCTGCGCCAGGTGGGCGATTCGTGCGTAAAAAGGGTGGCCTAGCCCCCGGTCTGCCTCACAATGCCGCTCCAGACGGCCTCGCTCCCGGAATGTCCGGCTCGGATCGTCCAGATGAGGGCGACCAGCGCGACCACGGCGGTCAGCACCGCGGGGAGCCGGTCGGGCACCCGCACCTCACGGTCACGCAGGGCCTGGACCAGGACCGAGGCGAAGAACAGCGCGAACGCGAAGAAGGGCAGCACGTCGGCGATCTCCGCGTGCTCCGCTGCGACCGTGCCGCCGAGCCGCTCCTGCAGGGCCTCCCCGCTCTCCTTCCCGACGAAGGTCAGGACGGTGACACCGGCGTTGGCGGCCACCACTCCCCAGCCGACCACGCGGCCCACCCGGGGCAGGAACGCCCAGACCGTCGTCACCACCGTCATCAGCGGCAGGAGCACCACGACGCCGTGCACCACGAGTGCGTGGACGGGCAGGCCCAGGACCGTGTCGAACACCGTTGCCGCCTTCCGAAGGCTGTCTGGGGACCGTTCGTGGTGCGTCGTGCTGAGCCGACGCTAGCCGCGCGGCACCCCTCCAACGACCGACGACACCTGTGAGTTCGCTGGGAGCCGGCCACACGGCATACCTCCTGTCGTCACGTCCGCACCGGGCGCACGTCCGCGCGGGGCGCAGGCCGGTATGCCGTGGGCGCGCGTGTCGAGGCGGTCCCCCACCCCCACGTGGCGACGGGCTAGTTTGACCGCGTGGCCTATGACGACGACCTCCGCCTCGCGCACGTGCTCGCCGACGCGGTGGAGCGGATCACCATGGCGCGTTTCCGCGCCGAGGACCTGAGCGTCGAGTCCAAGCCGGACCTCACGCTCGTCAGCGACGCCGACAAGGCGGCGGAGGAGCTCGTCCGGATGCAGCTCAAGCGCACCCGTCCACGCGACGCGGTCGAGGGCGAGGAGTTCGAGACCACCGGCCACGGCCCCCGCCGCTGGGTCATCGACCCGATCGACGGCACCCACAACTTCGTGCGCGGCGTGCCGGTGTGGGGGACGCTGATCTCGTTGGTGGACAACGAGATGCCGGTGCTCGGCCTCGTCGCGGCACCGGCGCTCGGGCGCCGCTGGTGGGCCGCCAACGGCTCGGGCGCCTGGTCCGGCCGCAGCCTCGCCGCCGCCAAGCGCATCCATGTCTCGAAGGTCTCGCGCATCGAGGACGCCTCGCTGTCCTACTCCAGCCTCAAGGGCTGGCGCGGGCTCGACCGCCACGACGAGTTCCTGTCGCTGACCGAGGACTGCTGGCGCACCCGGGCCTACGGCGACTTCTGGTCCTACATGCTCGTCGCCGAGGGCGCCGTCGACATCGCGGCCGAGCCGGAGCTCGCGGTCTACGACATGGCCGCCCTGGTGCCGATCGTCACCGAGGCCGGTGGCCGCTTCACCTCGCTCGCCGGCAAGCCGGGCCCGTGGGGCGGCAACGCGGTGGCCACCAACGGCCTGCTCCACGACGAGGTGCTCGAGCGCATCGGCACCGCCTGACCCTCCCGACGCCTGACCTCGACTTTGTATGCGGGAGGCGCGGAAACCGGCGCCACGTGGCCGCGAAACCGCGCCCACGGCATACAAAGTCGTTGGGGGGTCAGTTGGGGATGACCGTGACCTCTCCCCTGCCGAGCTCCGTGAGCTGGTCGGCGTAGAGGCTGGCGTCGCCGACGACCACCACGGTCCACTGCCCGTCGACCCAGCGGCGGTAGGCCTCGACGAGGGCGTCGCTGTCGAGCGACTGCATGGCGAGCAGGTTGTCGGTGGTGAACTGCGTCGTCAGCCCGTCGAGCGCCATCGTGGCGGCCTCGTCGGCCACGGCGTCAGCAGTGGCGTAGCGGCCCGGGGCGGTCTTGCTGATGAAGTCGATGCCCGCGCGAACCTCGTTGTCGTTGAAGCCTTCTCGGCCTGACTCGAGGATCTCGAGCAGCAGCTTCACCGACTCCACGGTCGAGTCGGCGCGCACCGAGCCGTTGGTGACGAACAGCCCACCGCGGCGGCGCGGCCGGAAGCCGGAGCGGATGCCGTAGGTGAAGCCCTTCTCCTCGCGCAGCACCGCGTCGACGCGCGCGTTCGGGGAGCCGCCGACGACGAAGGCAAGCACGGGGTATGCCGCCCAGCCGCCTTCCGCGCGCCGGTCCGGTCCGGCGCAGCCCACCGAGAGCTCGCTCTGCACGGAGCCGGGGCGGTCGACGAGCACGATGCGGGCGGCGTCGGCCGCGCGCACGGGCGGCTCGGTGCTGGGCGGGGCGACCTCCTGCGCCTCGGTGCGCCACTGGCCGAGCACCTCGTCGGCCACGGCGCGGACGTCGACACCGGACAGGTCGCCGGCGACGACGACGGTCATGCCCTGCGGGCCGATGAAGCGGCGGTGGAAGTCGACGAAGTCGTCGCGGGTCAGCGCCGAGATCGTCTCGTGCGTGCCGGCGCTCGGCCGCGACGCCCGGTCGCCGCTGTCGAAGAAGGTGGCGATGAACTCGCGGGCGGCCCGGTGCGGCGCCATCGCCCGCTCCTGCTCGATCTCCGCGAGCCGCGTCTTCACGTGCCGGCTCACCTCGGCCTCGGGGAACACCGGCTCCCCCAGCGCCTGCTGGAGCAGGTCGAGGGCCTCGCCGAGACGGCGCTTCGGCACGTCGAGGTCGACGCCGAGGCCGGAGTCGGACATGCCCGCGCCGAGCGCGATCCCCTTGCGCTCCAACAGCTGGGCGAACTCCTCGGAGGAGTGCCGCTCCGTCCCCTCGTCGAGCAGCCGCGCCGTCAGGGCCGCGACACCCTCGATGCGACGGGGCTCCACGGTCAGCGGGAGCGGCAGCACCGTGCGCACGGAGATGACGTACTGGCCGGGGATGTCGTAGGCCACCAGGGAGATGCCGTTCGACAGGGTGTGGCGCTCCGGCTCCGGGAACGCCCAGGGCTGGGGCGGGACGACCTCGGGACGGGCGCTCACGCGGCCTCCTCCTCCGTGGCGACGAGATGGGCGACGACGGCTCGGTTCTGCGGGCGCAGCCACTCCCTCGCCATGGCCTGCACCTGCTCGGCGGTGACGGCGTTCAGCCGGTCGAGGTAGGTGTTGATGAACTGCGCGTCGTCGTGCAGCAGGGCGTGCTGGCTGATGGAGTCGGCGCGCTCCTCCTGGCTGGCCAGCGAGTGCAGCCACGAGCGCTCGGCCTGGGCGAGAGCCGACTCCATCTCGACCTCGGTGGGGCCCTCCGCGGCGAACCGCTCGAGCTCCTCGCAGGCGCGGGCCTCGACGACGTCGGGGTCCTGGCCGTCGGCGATGTCGAGCACGACGAAGCCGAGCGAGACGCCGTCGACGAAGCCCATGCTGTGGGCCTGCACCGCGTTGGCGACCTGCTCGCGGCGGACCAGCCGCTGCACCAGGCGCGAGGTCGTCAGCCCGCCGATGACGTCGAGGGCCAGCGAGGCGGCGAAGAAGTCGTCGGTGTTGTCGACCGGCAGGCGGAAGGCCAGGTGCAGACGGTCGTTGGGCACCTGGTCGCGCCGCTCGAACCGCACCGGCTCGGTGATCGGGTCGAGCTGGTCGTGGTTGTCGCGCGAGGGCTCGGCCGAGGCCGGCAGCTCACCGAAGTAGCGCTCCGCCGCGGCGAACCCCTCCTCCGGGGTGAGGTCGCCGACGAGGGTGAGCACCGTGTTGTTGGGGCCGTAGTAGCGGCGGAAGAACGCGTGGACGTCCTCGAGGCTGGCGGCGTCGAGGTCCTCCATCGACCCGATCGTCGGGTGGTGGTAGGGGTGCTCGGGAGGGAACACCGCGGCATACGTGTCGATGAGCGCGTTGCCGTAGGGCACGTTGTCGTAGCGCTGCCGCTTCTCCTCCTTGACCACGTCGCGCTGGTTGTCGAGGTTGGCCTGGTTGACGGCGTCGAGCAGGTAGCCGTGCCGGTCGGCCTCCATCCACAGCGCCAGCTCGTAGGCGCCCTTGGGGACGGTCTCGAAGTAGTTGGTGCGGTCGAACCACGTGGTGGCGTTGAGCCGCCCGCCCTCGGCCATGAGCCGCGTGAAGTGCTCGCCGCTGGCGACGTTGCGCGACCCCTGGAACATCAGGTGCTCGAAGAGGTGGGCGAAGCCGGTGCGGCCGGGCGCCTCGTGCCGGGAGCCCACGTTGACCCAGAGGTTCACGGTCACGTTGGGAACGCTCGTGTCGGGCGAGACGATGACCCGCAGCCCGTTGGGCAGGGTCTTCTCGTGGATCGGGTAGTCCAGCGGCATGCCGACACCCTAGGTGACGGCGCACGACAACGCTTCGACCTTGTATGCCGCGGGAGCGGATGTCGCCGGCACGCGGGCGCCGAGGCGCTCCCGCGGCATACAAAGTCGGGGTCAGGAGGAGCGGGAGGCGCGTTCGCGGGCCTCGGCGACCGAGAGGTGCTCGGGCTTCCTGTCGGCGGGCACCCGCGGCAGCGACGGTGCGTACTCGTCGCCGAGGTCCTCGATCGCGGTGCGGGCGAACACCTGCTGCTCGGTGACCGTGCGCTCGGACCGGCCGCGGCCGAGGAAGCTGACCGCCCAGTGCAGCAGCGTGGTCAGCCGGTGCTTGAAGCCGATGATGTAGACGAGGTGCACGGCGAGCCACAGCACCCAGGCGGCGAACCCGGAGAAGCGCAGCTTGCCGATGCTCGCGACCGCGCTGAACCGCGAGATCGTCGCCATCGAGCCCTTGTCCTTGTACTCGAACGGGCCCCGCGGCGGCTGGCCGGCGAGCCGGCGCTTGACCTGGTCGGCGGCATACCGGGCGCCCTGGATGGCGACCTGCGCCACGCCGGGGTAGCCCTTCAGGGCGGCCATGTCACCCACGACGAAGACCTCGGGGTGGCCCGGCAGGGTGAGGTCGTCGTTCACCTGGACGCGGCCGGCGCGGTCGACCTCGGCGCCGGACTGCTCGGCGAGCATCGTGCCGAGCTCGGAGGCCTGCACACCGGCGGCCCACACCTTGGTGACCGACTCGATGCGGCGGCGCTGCCCCTTGGCGTCCTCGACCTCGATGCCGGTGGCGTCGACGTCGACGACCTTGGCGCCGAGCTGCACCTCGACCCCGAGCTGCTGGAGCTTGCGGGTGGCCTTGGCACCGAGGTCCTCACCGAACGCCGGGAGCACCTGGGGCGCGGCGTCGAGCAGGATGATCCGCGCGCGGCTGGGGTCGATCTTCCGGAAGTCGCGCTTGAGGGTGCGGTGCGCGAGCTCGGCGATCTGGCCGGCCATCTCCACCCCGGTCGGGCCGGCACCGACGACGACGAAGGTCATCAGGCGCTCGATCTCCTTGGGCGTGCTGGCGAGCTCGGCGTACTCGAACGCGCCGAAGATGCGGCCGCGCAGCTCGAGGGCGTCGTCGATGCTCTTCATGCCCGGCGCGTAGCGGGAGAACTGGTCGTTGCCGAAGTAGGACTGGCCGGCGCCGGCGGCGACGAGCAGCGTGTCGTAGGGCGTCACCGTGTCGCGGTCGAGCACGCGCGAGGTGACGGTCTTCTTCTCGAGGTCGATGTCGGTGACCGTGCCGAGCACCACCCGGGCGTTCTTCTGGCGGGCCAGCACCTCACGGGTGGTCGGGGCGATCTCGCCCTCGGAGAGGATGCCGGTGGCCACCTGGTACAGCAGCGGCTGGAACAGGTGGTGGGTCGTCTTGGCGACGAGCGTGATGTCGACATCCGCCCGCTTGAGCGCCTGGGTCCCGAACAGGCCACCGAACCCGGACCCGATGACGACCACGCGGTGGCGCTGGTTGGCTGCTGACTCCTGCGACGGCATACCGAAACTCTCCTCTTCACGCACAAGGACGGCCACCCCGGTCTCGGGGTGCCGTCCTCGCTGACGCTGGTGGGTGCACTCGCGTCAACAACGCTAGGGCAGGCCGTATGCCGCCTGGTCGGCGTGCGTGCGCGGGGTGCGACGTGCGTCACGTTCCCTGTCCGCGGAAGCCGCGGGCCTTCTCAACAGGTGGACGCCGTCAGGGAGTGGACGTCGCGGACCCTTCCGTTGCCGCCGTCGTGCTGGTGGAGCCCGTGGCGACGCCCGCCGTCGTCGTGGGCGTGACCGTCACCGTCGAGGGGCAGGCCGTCGGCGTGCTGGTCGGGGTCGTGGTGGTCGGCGTGGCCGTGGTGGTCGGCGTGGCCGTGGTGGTCGTGGTGGTCGGCGTCGGGGTGACCGTGACCGTGACGGTGGGCGACGGGCAGGCGGTGGTGGTGCTGGTGGTCGGCGTGCCGGTCGTCGTGCCGGTGGTCGGGGTGCCCGTCGTGCCGGTCGTCGCCGTCGTGGTGGTCGGCGCCGGTGCCGTGGTCGGACTCGTGGTCGCGGTGCTGCTCGGTGTCGTGGTGACCGGCTCCGGCGTCGTGGTCTCGCTGCTGCTCGGCGAGGTCGTGGCCGCGGTGCTGGGGTCGGGCTCGGAGTCCGTGATCGTGCTGCTCTCGACCGCCGGGAGCTGGCTGGCCCGGCCGCCCGACCCGACCTCGAAGCCGACGGAACCGACCGCCTCGAGGCCCTTGCCCTGGAAGTAGGCGAGCCACTCCAGCACCGCGATCACGTAGTCGGTGGACTGGTTGTAGGACCAGATGGCGGCACGCAGGTCACCCGGGTGGGAGAGGTCGCGGCCGTAGCGGCAGAGGTAGCCGGCGGCGGAGTGCGCGGCGTCGTAGACGTTCTGCGGGTCGGCCCGCCCGTCACCGTCGCCGTCGACCCCGGCCCACGCCCAGGTGCTCGGGATGAACTGCAGCGGGCCGACGGCCCGGTCCCACTCGCGGTCGCCGTCGTAGGCGCCGCCGTCGGTGTCGCGGATGACCGCGAAGGGTCCCCCGTCGAGCAGCGGGCCGAAGATGCCGGGCCGCACGACGTGGTCGCGCCCGATCTGGCGACCGCCGGCCGACCCGGACTCGATCTGGCCGATCGCGGCGAGCAGCGCCACGGGCAGGTTGCAGGACTGCGGTGCCTCCGCGGCGGCCGAGCGGTAGGCCGCCACGAGCAGCCCGGCCCGGTCGAGGTCGGCCCGGGTCACGGCGTGCTCCGAGCGCGACGCGGGACGCACGATCGGACGCGTCGTCAGGGTGACGCGCTCCCGCTGGGTGGTCGTCACGGAGGGCGGCACCGTCGGGCGCAGGTCGTCGAACCGGTCGATCGCGGGGAGGGCGTAGGGCGAGCTCGGCGGTTCGGTCGGTTCCGAGGGCGCGGGCAGCTCACTGCCCGCGAATGCGACCAAGCCGGCCAGCAGGACCGCCGTGAGCCGAATATGCAATGGAGTTCCCCCTTCGCGCTCCCCGTTCCGGCCATACTCACCCCGCGCTCCCGAGGGTGAACACCCCCAGCAGGCGAAATGGTCAGAAAGGGCTAAACAGGCGTCACACCAGCCACAACGGGCCACCCGCGACCCGCCAGCCCCTGCGCGATAAGGATGAGGGGACGTCCAGATCCGGCCTCCGCCCGGCGACGTGGGCACCCCGTCAGTCGGCTGAACGGTGCCCCGGCAGGTGGGGCACCGGTCAGGCGCGGTCGGGCAACGGAAGGGAACGCCCCCAGACGGGAAGGGAACGCGCCAGACGAACGAAGGTGCCTACGACTCCTTCTCGCGCAGCTTGGAGGCGAAGACGGCCGCCTGGGTGCGGCGCTCCATGCCGAGCTTGGCGAGGATGCTCGAGACGTAGTTCTTCACCGTCTTCTCGGCGAGGAACATCTCCTTGCCGATCTGCCGGTTCGTCAGCCCGTCGGCGATGTGCATGAGCACCCGGCGCTCCTGCTCGGTGAGGCCGGAGAGCGCCGAGTCCTCCTCGTGGCTGCCGCGCAGTCGCTCGAGCACCCGGGCGGTGACCTGCGGGTCGAGCAGCGACTGGCCCTGGGCGACCCGGAGGATCGCGTCGACCAGCTCGTTGCCCCGGATCTGCTTGAGCACGTAGCCGGCGGCACCGGCCATGATCGCGTGGAACAGCGCCTCGTCGTCGTCGTACGAGGTGAGGATGAGGCAGGCGATGGACGGGTCCACGGACCGCACGTCACGGCACACGTCGATGCCGCTGCCGTCGGGCAGCCGTCCGTCGAGCACGGCGACGTCCGGGCGCAGCGCCGGGATGCGACGGGTGGCCTCCTCGGCCAGGCCGGACTCGCCGACGACCTCGATGCGTCCGTCGTTCTCGAGCAGCTCGCGCAGACCACGCCGCACGATCTCGTGGTCGTCGAGCAGGTAGACGCGAACTTTCCGGGCCTGGCCGGTGTCCGTCGTGGACTCGTTCTCCATGCGGCACATTCTCGCCCCAGTGCCGACCGTCCGCACAGGCGCCTCGCCGGATCGGGCGCAAAGGGACCATTGGCCCTCCCCGCACCCGGCGGGCCCGCTGATACTCGAACGCGTGGAACGAATCCAGGCCCTGAGCACTGAGGAGTGCCTGCACCTGCTGTCGACGACCAGTGTGGGCCGCATTGCCGTGACCCGTGACGCGCTCCCCGTGATCCTCCCCGTGAACTACGCGATGGACGGCGGCTCGATCCTGATCCGGACCACCGACGGCGCCGTCCTGCGGGCCGCCCGGGCCGGTGGCGCCGTCGTCGCCTTCGAGGTCGACAACCTCGACGAGAGCACCATGACCGGCTGGTCGGTGCTCATCACCGGCACGCTGCGGGAGGTCACCGCGGTCAGTGCCGTGCTGCGGGCGGAGCAGCTGCCGCTGGCCCCCTGGGCGGGCGGCGACCGGCGACACTTCGTCCGGATCACCCCGGGCATCCTCTCCGGCCGCCGAATCCTGGCCGAGGAGGTCGTCGCCTCACAGGCAAGCAGGCACGCAGGCAGCTAGACGCGCAGGCACACAGACGCGCAGGCACATCGACGCGCGGACGTCCCCCTTCTCGGGCGAGTCCCGGACGCCCGACCTGCCCCCTCATAGACTTGGGCCATGGAGAGGGAACTGGGCAGTAGCGGCTTCGTCCCGTCCCTGTCGGGCATCGACCTCGACGACCTGCTCGGTGAGCTGCGCGAGCGCGCGGGCGCCGTCCGCGAGGCCCACGAGCGCCTGAGCGGTCTGCTCGGCGCCGTCGTCGCCGTCTCCAGCGAGCTCGACCTCGCCGCCGTGCTCCAGCGGATCATCACCACGGCCTGCTCCCTCGTCGGCGCGCGCTACGGCGCCCTCGGCGTGCTCGGGCCCGAGCGCGACGAGCTCGTGCAGTTCATCACCCACGGGCTCGACGACGAGACGCGCGCCCGGATCGGCGACATCCCCCACGGCCACGGCGTGCTCGGCCTGCTCATCAAGGAGCCCAAGGCGCTGCGGCTGCACGAGATCTCCGAGCACCCCAAGTCGGTCGGCTTCCCCCCGAACCACCCACCCATGCACAGCTTCCTGGGGGTGCCGCTGCTGGTGCGCGAAGAGGTGTTCGGCAACCTCTACCTCTCCGACAAGGCGAGCGGCGAAGACTTCTCCCCCGCCGACGAGGAGGTCGTGACCGCCCTGGCCGCGGCCGCCGGTGTCGCGGTCGAGAACGCCCGCCTCTACGAGCAGAGCCGCAACCGCGAGGCCTGGCTGCGCGCCGCCGCCGAGTGCACCCGCACCCTCACCAGCGAGACGCAGGTGCGCACCGGCTACGAGCAGGTGGTCTCGTCGGCGCACACCGCCTCCATGGCGCCGGTGGTCCTGCTGCTGCGCCCGGCCGAGCCCGAGCTCGACCCGGCGGGCAGCCTGTATGCCGTGGCGCAGCGTGGGCTGCTCGACATCACCGAGACCCCCACGAGCACCGTGCCCGAGGGACTGGTGCGGATGGTCGACAGCCGCGCGGCCTGCCAGCTCGAGCCGCAGGAGGTGGCCGACCTGCTGGGCTGCAAGATCCCCCAGTCGGCCGTCGGAGCGCCGATGTGGGCCGGCGAGCGGCTCGAGGGTGTGGTGCTCTTCCTCTGGCCCGAGGCCAACCCGTCGACGCCGATCGACCTCTTCCAGGCCACCACGTTCGGGGAGCGGGTCGCGCTGGCCATGGCCGTCGCCGAGGCGCAGGCCGACCGCGAGCGCATCGCCGTGCTCGAGGACCGTGACCGCATCGCCCGCGACCTGCACGACCTGGTGATCCAGCGGCTCTTCGCCGTCGGGCTCTCGGTGCAGGGGGCCGCCCGCGACGCCGTGAAGCCGATGGTCGCGCAGCGGCTCGAGCGCGTGGTCGACGACCTCGACGAGACGATCAAGGACGTCCGGCGCACGATCTACCAGCTGCACGCCACCCCGGGCACCGGCGGCCTGCGCTCCGAGCTGGACGAGGTGCTCGAGCACGCCGAGGACGCCCTCGGCTTCGCGCCGTCGCTGCGCACCGAGGGCCCGCTCAGCGCGGTGCCCGACGAGGTGGGCGCCGACCTCATCGCCGTGCTCCGAGAGTCGCTGACCAACGTCGCCAAGCACGCCGACGCGACGTCGGTGCAGGTCGAGGTGCGGGTCGGCAGCGCGCTGGAGGCGTCGGTCACCGACAACGGGAACGGCATGCCGGCCAGCCTGTCGCGCCGCAGCGGCCTGGCGAACCTCCAGGCCCGGGCCGAGGCCCACGGCGGCAACCTCACCATCTCCCCCGGGCCGAAGGGCGGCACCGAGGTCGTGTGGTGGGTGCCGCTGACGTCGACCGCCCGCGCCTGACCCGGGCCGCTGGCCGCGTGCCTCCTGGCGGCGTTGAAGCAGCCCCGCGCCGCCCCCTCGCCAGCGGCTACGACACTGATCGCGTTACGCGATCAGTGTCGTAGCCGCCCTCAGGGCACCAGTGCGTCGAGGTCCACGGAGGCCGCCATCGCGGCATACGCGGCGTCGTTGGGGTGCAGGTGGTCGCCCGAGTCGAACGCCGGCCGCAGCCTCTGCGGGCGGTCAGGGTCGCGCAGCACGGCGTCGAAGTCGAGGACGTGGTCGTAGGCGGTGGAGGTGCGGATCCACGCGTTGACCTGCTGGCGCACCGCGTCGCGCTGCGGCGTCCACTGCCGCCACCCCTCGAAGGGCGCGATCGTCGCCCCCACCACGCGGAGGCCGTCGGCCCGGCCCCGCGCGGCAACCTGCTCGAGGCCGGCGATGATCGCGGCGGGGTCCTCCTGCACGGGCGCCTGCTGGATGTCGTTGACGCCCTCGAAGAGAACCACCGTGCGCACGCCGGTCTGGCCGAAGGCGTCACGCTGCAGCCGCACCGGCACCCGGTCGCCCTGGCCGGGCGCACCGGCGTCGAGGAGCACCCGGTTGCCGGCGATCCCGGCGTTGAGCACCCCGAACCGCTGGTCGGCCGGGCGAGCGAGCATGCGGTCGGCGAGGTAGTCGGTCCAGCGCCGGTTCGCCCCCGGCGTGGAGCCGGTGCCGTCGGTGATGGAGTCGCCCACGAAGGCCACCGCCCCCGCGGCCGTCGACTCCACGTCGACGCCGTCGAGGAACCACGAGGACGTGGTGCGACCGGCGAAGGCGTCGGCCGTCAGGTCGGCGGTGTGGTTGCCCGACGCCGTCCAGCCGGTGGCCCGGGCGGCGGGGTGGTAGGTCGCGGGCCCCGTGCGGCCCGGGACGTAGAGGCTGACGAGCAGGTCGCTGTCGGCGGGCACCGCGAGGGCGACCGGGTCGGAGGCCAGCTCGGTGCCGACCGGGACGGACGTGGCCCTGGCGCCGTCGAACGTCACCGGGGTCAGGCTGCCCCGCTGCGCCACCCCGTCGCGGCCCCGGGCGAGCGCGACCGTGACCGCGCCGACCTGCAGGGGTCGCGTGCCGTAGACGTTGGTCAGCCGCACCCGCAGGGACGGCCCGCCGAGCGAGACGTGCACCCGCTGCCGGATGGTCGCGGCGCGGAAGCCGGCGAGGGCCTGTCCCGCCGCCGGCCTCGTGACCGCCGTCGACCACGTGCCGACCCACCGTGGCGCCTCCGCGGCAGCGGTGGTGGGGGCGCCGATGGCGACGACGCCGGGGGCCGCGACCGCCGGGACCGCCGGGGGGCTCTCGGGGCTCGCGGCGCTCGCGGGGTCGCGCGAGAGCACCACCGCCGGCACGCCGACCGCCACCACAAGAAAGGTCATGAGGACGGCCCCCACGGCCACCACTCGACCCCGCACTCCCCATCGGGAGCCCCCCGCACCCTGCGCCACGCCTGTCCCTTCCGCGCACTCCAGCCCCACAAGGGTAAGCGCGTGACAGGGGTGCTCGTGACACGTTTGCGGCGATTCAGGGAGGTGGGGCGAGCGCGGACCGCAGCCGCGCGGCATACGCCTCGGCCTCGTCGCTGTCGACGTACTTCGTGCGGGGCCAGAAGAACCCGCGCAGGCCGTCGCCCCTGGTGCGCGGCACGACGTGCACGTGCAGGTGGGGGACGCTCTGGCTCACCACGTTGTTCATCGCCACGAACGAGCCCTGCGACCCGAGGCCCTCGACCGCGGCGGCGGCCACCCGCTGGGCCGCCCCCATCAGCACCGGCATCAGCTCCGCCGACACCTCGAGCAGCGTCGGCACGTGGGCCCGCGGCGCGACGAGCACGTGCCCCTTGAACACCGGCCGGGCGTCGAGGAAGCCCACGACGTCGGGCTCGTCGAGCACCACATGGGCGTGCACCGACCCCTCGGCGATGGCGCAGAAGACGCAGCTCACGGAGGCGAGCCTAGGCCCGTCGGTCAGCCGGGCCTCGCTCAGCGGCGCCTCGGTCAGCGCCACGCGGTGCGGCGCCTCGGTCAGCGGCGGGTCATCCTCGGGTCGCCGCCCAGCCGCCAGCGCCGTCGCGTGCGCGGCAGCGGGCTGCGGCTGCCGAGGATCGCCGACCACACGTCGCGGCCGACGACGACCCCGACGGGGTCCGCCGTCGACGGCTCGGCCGGCTCGGCAGACTCGCCCGCACCACCGAGGCCCTGCCGCTCGCGGAACTCCGTGAGGGCCTGGGCCGTCTCCGGCCCGAAGTAGCCGTCCGGCTCGGCGCCGATGTGGCGCTGGAGGAACTTCACGTCGTCGCCGGCGTCCATCAGCCGCAGCGTCCGGCTGCCCGGGGCGAGCCACTGGTAGTTGCCGTAGCCCACCGGACGCGTCCACCCCGTGGCCGTCCGGTCGGTCCTGTCGTACGAGACGGTGTTCGTCTCTCCTGCGTTCACCTTCGACCCCACCCTTCGTCGCGCTCGCCTCGTCTCACCGGCCGCGGCTGCCGACTGGCAGCGGGGAGTGACGACGCGGTGACGGGTTGCCCACCGACCCTCGCACGGGGTCTCGGAGCGGGGATCCACTGTTCGTCGTAGGGCAGCCTTGGACTCCTGCCCGACCAAAGGGTCCATACGACCCTGTATGCCGCGGACTCACCGGCCGTAGCGTCGGTCCCGTGACCGACCGACCGCCCACGCCCGCCTGCCCGATCCGCGACGGCGACCCGTGCTCGCTGTGCGTCCCCGGTGTGAGCGGGCCGCAGGACTGCGGGCTCGTCTACCTCGTCACCTCCGACCCCGACCTGCGCGAGGAGTGGAACTCCCGGAGGCGGGCCGCGGCACAGCGCAGGCGGAGCGCCTGATGCCCACCTCGCTGACCTTCCTCGGAGCGGCCGGGACGGTGACCGGCAGCAAGTTCCTCATCGACCACGGCCCCCACCGGGTGATGGTCGACTGCGGCCTCTACCAGGGCGAGCGCGAGTGGCGGCGGCTGAACTGGAAGCCCCTTCCCCTGGCCCCGAGCAGCATCAACGACGTCGTGCTGACCCACTCGCACCTCGACCACTGCGGCTACCTGCCCGCCCTCGTCAAGCAGGGCTTCGCGGGACCGACCTGGGCCACCGAGGGCACCGCCGAGCTGGCGGCGATCATCCTGCGTGACAGCGCCCACCTCCAGGAGGAGGACGCCGAGTACGCCCGGCGCGGCGGGTACTCGCGCCACGACCCTCCCCTGCCGCTCTACACCGAGGCCGACGCCGAGGTGGCGATCCAGACGCTGCGCCCCCATCCGTTCCACCAGGTGAAGCAGCTCGGTGACGGGCTGAGCTTCCGGTTCGGCCGGGCCGGGCACATCCTGGGCTCCGCGACGGTGGCGGTGGAGGCCGACGGCGGCACCATCCTCTTCTCCGGCGACCTCGGCCGGACCGACCACCCCGTCCTGCTGTCCCGGGAGGACCCGCCGGCGGCCCGGACCGTCGTGCTCGAGTCGACCTACGGCGACCGCGACCACCCCGAGCCGGGCGCCGAGCCGCACGCCGCCTTCGCCGACGCGGTCCGTCGCACCATCCGCCGGGGCGGGTCGGTGGTCATCCCGGCGTTCGCGGTCGACCGCACCGAGCTCGTGCTGGCGGCGCTGGCCGACATGCTCGAGCGCGGGGTCATCCCGTCCGCACCGATCTACGTCGACAGCCCCATGGCCCTCGCGGCCCTGCACGTCTACCGGAGCGCCCGCCACCAGGACGAGCTCCGACCGGGCTCCGTGGCGGGGCTCGAGCGGTGGCCGGGGCTGCACACGGCGCACACCGCCGACGAGTCGCGCGCCCTCAACCACCCGCGCAAGCCGTCGATCATCATCTCGGCCTCGGGCATGGCCTCCGGCGGCCGCGTCGTGCACCACCTGCAGTCGCTGCTGCCCGACCCGCGCAACAGCGTGGTGCTCACCGGCTACCAGGCCGCCGGCACCCGCGGTCGGTCGCTCGTCGACGGGGCGCACGAGGTGAAGATCATGGGCCGCTACGTGCCGGTGCGCGCCGAGGTCGTCCTCGACGAGGAGTTCTCCGTGCACGCCGACTGCTCCGAGCTCATGGAGTGGCTGCTGCGGATCCCGGAGCCGCCCGAGACCGTCTACGTCGTGCACGGTGAGCTGGTGGCGGCGGAGTCGCTGGCCGACCGCATCCGCAAGGAGACCGGCTGGACCGTCGCGGTGCCCCGCCTCGGGGAGCGGGTGCTGGTCGACTAGGTCGAGCGCGTCCGGTCGACTAGGTGCTGACGCGGAGGACGGCGGCACCGCGCAGGTCGCCGGCGGCGACGTGCGCGAGCGCCTCGTCGGCGCGTTCCAGCGGGTATGCCGTGGTGCTGGGTCGCAGGCCCAGCCTCGCCGCGAGCGCGAGGAACTCCTCGCCGTCACGCCGGGTGTTGCTGGTGACCGAGCAGAGGGTCTTCTCGCGGAACAGGTGCCGCTGGTAGTCGAGCACGGGGATGTCGCTCATGTGGATCCCGGCGCACGCGACCGTGCCCCCGGACTCGAGGGCCTGGAGCGCCAAGGGCACCAGGTCGCCGGCGGGCGCGAAGATGATGGCCGAGTCGAGCGGCACCGGCGGGGCGTCTCGCGCGTCACCGACCGACGCCGCGCCCAGCTCGCGGGCCAGCGCCCGGGCGCCCTCGCCGCGGGTGAGGACGTGCACCTCGGCGCCCTGCGCCATGGCGACCTGCGCGGTCAGGTGGGCGCTCGCGCCGAACCCGTAGATGCCCAGCGTCCCGCCGGCCGGCACCCGCGCGCGCAGCAGCGACCGGTAGCCGATGATCCCGGCGCACAGCAGCGGCGCCGCCTGCTCGTCGGTGAACTCGTCGGGCAGCCGGTACGCGAAAGCCTCTGGCACGACGGCGAACTCGGCGTAGCCCCCGTCGTCGTCCCACCCGGTGTAGCGCGACTGCTCGCACAGGTTCTCGCGGCCGCTGCGGCACCACCGGCACGACCCGCAGGTGTGCCGCAGCCAGGCGATGCCGACGCGGTCGCCGGGCGCGAACCGGTGGGCACCGGGCCCGCTGGACACGACCTCGCCCACGACCTCGTGGCCGGGCACGGTGTCGGGCCGCCGCGGTGCGAGGTCGCCCTCGGCGAGGTGGAGGTCGGTGCGGCACACCCCGCACACGCGCACCCGCACGAGCACCTCACCCGGGGCAGGCGTCGGCCGCTGCCGCTCCACGAGCCGCAGCGGCCGTTCGGCAAGCGGGCCCGGACGGGCGACCGCCCAAGCCCGCATGACGTCACCGCTCACGTGGCCACCGCTCACGGGGCCATTGTGCCGCGATGGTGCCGTCGGCTCACTTCACCGTGATGTGGGTGCTCTTGGCCTCGCTGGCCTTGGGCATGGTGATGGTCAGCACGCCGTCGCTGAGCGCAGCGCTCACCTTGGGCTCGTCGATCGGGCAGGGCAGGACCGCCTCGTAGCTGAACGTCCCCGTCACCCGGGTCGTGTGCCGCAGCACGCCTTCCTTCTCCTTGACGACGCGCTCACCACGCACGGTGAGCCGCCGGTCCGACATCTCGATGTTGATGTCCTTCTTGTCGACACCGGGCAGGTCCAGCTCGACCATGAAGGCGTCGTCGGTCTCCTTCAGCTCACCACCGGGCGCGAAGTCCACGCCCGCGGGCAGCCCCTGGAAGACGTCCTCCATCAGCTCACGCATCCGGTGGCTCCAGGGCGCGAGGGAGAACTCCTCCCACGGTGTGTGGCGCCGCAGCTCGGTGGAGCGGCTTGTGGGGTTCGTAGTCATCGGCGATCTCCTGTCGTGGGCGAATCGGGTTCGGTCCCGCGGCTGCTCGCCGGGGCCACTGCCCAGTCCACGCCGGGCCCCCTGACCCAAACAGTGGCTTAGGTCCCTGTCACGGGACGAGGCCGGCGGCGCATCGTGATGCCATGGGTGACGTGGTGCTCGAACGCGGCGAAGCGGCCGGTGGCAGCGAGGGCCAGCGACCTCCGATCACCATGGCCCCCTTCCGTCCCCCGCTCATCGGCGACTACGCCGTCCGCCGGCGGACGTTCACCTGGAAGCAGGCCCGCGGCTGGCTCGACGGCCTGCCCGGCGGCGCCCTCAACATCGCCCACGAGGCGGTCGACCGGCACGCCCGCGGCGCACTGGCCGACACCGTGGCCGTGCGCTTCCTCAGCCGCACCCAGCCCACCACGCAGCTCACCTACGCCGAGCTGGCCCGGCACACCGACGTCACCGCCGTGGCGCTGCAGCAGCTGGGCGTCGGCAGGGGTGACCGCGTGTGCACCCTGCTCCCCCGCTCGCCGGAGCTCTACCTCACGGCGCTGGGCAGCCTGAAGGTCGGCGCGGTCTACTGCCCGCTGTTCCCCGCCTTCGGCATGGAGCCGGTGCGCCAGCGCCTCGAGCTCGGTGGGGTGCGGGTGCTCGTCACCGACCGTGAGTCGTACGAGCGGAAGGTCGCCCCGGCGCGCGACCGCCTGCCCGACCTCCAGACCGTGGTGCTCGTCGACGTCGCCGGAGACGAGGCCGGCCCCGGCACCACCGCAGACCCCGGCACCGCCACAGGCCCCGGCACCACCGCGTGGGGCAAGGTCATGGCCGAGGCGGCTCAACACCTGTCAGACAACGGTTTCGAGATCGTGGCCACCCGGCCGGACGAGCCCGCGCTGCTGCACTTCACGAGCGGCACGACCGGCCGCCCCAAGGGAGCCGTGCACGTGCACGAGGCGGTCGTCGCCCACCACGCCACCGCCCGCTTCTCGCTCGACCTCTCCCCCGGCGACCGCTACTGGTGCACGGCCGACCCGGGCTGGGTGACCGGCACCTCCTACGGCATCATCGGCCCGCTCACCTGCGGCGCGACCATCGTGACCGACGCGGCGGACTTCGACGCCAAGCGGTGGTACTCGATCCTGCAGGACGAGCACATCGAGGTCTTCTACACCGCACCCACCGCCCTGCGGATGTTGATGCGCAAGGGCGCCGAGCTGGCCGGCGACTACGACCTGTCGTCGCTGCGCCACGTCGTCAGTGTCGGCGAGCCCCTGAACCCGGAGGCCGTGGTGTGGGGCCTGGAGGCGTTCGGGCTCCCCGTGCACGACACGTGGTGGCAGACCGAGACCGGCGCGATCATCGTCAGCAACTACCCCGGTATGCCGGTGCGGCCGGGTTCCATGGGACGTGCGATGCCCGGGGTGGAGGTGGGGGTCCTCGAGCGCGGGGCGGACGGGCGCGCAGCCGTCGTCGACGGCCACGTGCGCACGCTCGACGACCCCCGCGCCGTGGGCGAGCTGGCGATCCGGCCCGGCTGGCCCTCGATGTTCCGCGACTACCTCGGCGAGCCGGAGCGCTACGCCAAGGCGTTCGTCGACGGCTGGTACCTCACCGGCGACCTCGCCCGGCTGGACGCCGACGGCTACCTGTGGTTCGTCGGCCGGGCGGACGACGTGATCAAGTCGGCCGGGCACCTCATCGGCCCGTTCGAGGTGGAGAGCGCGCTCATGGAGCACCCGGCAGTGGCCGAGGTCGGCGTGATCGGCAAGCCCGACGCGTTGGCCGGCGAGATCGTCAAGGCCTTCGTGACCCTCAAGGCCGACACGTCGCCGAGCGAGTCACTGCGGCGCGAGCTCATCACCTTCGGTCGAAAACGACTGGGGTCCGTGGCTCCTCGTGAGATCGCGTTCGAGGAGCACCTCCCGCACACCCGCAGCGGCAAGGTGATGCGCCGGCTGCTGAAGGCCCGGGAGCTCGGCCTGCCCGAGGGTGACCTGTCCACCGTGGAGCGCCCGACATGACGGCGCTGGCCCACGACCGCGAGGCCCTGCTGGAGCAGGGGGCCCCGACGTTGCTGCGCCAGATGATCCGCGTGCGGCGCTTCGAGGAGAAGTGCGTCGAGCTCTACAGCGCCACCAAGATCCGCGGTTTCCTCCATCTGTGCATCGGCGAGGAGGCCGTCGCGGTGGGGGTGATCTCGTCGCTGGGCCCGGGTGACGCCGTGGTCTCGACCTACCGTGAGCACGGACACGCCCTGGCGCGCGGGGTGCCGATGGAGGCGGTCATGGCCGAGATGTTCGGCAAGGTCACCGGGTGCAGCCGCGGTCGTGGCGGCTCGATGCACCTCTTCGACGCCGCCCTGCGCTTCTACGGCGGCAACGCCATCGTCGGCGGCGGGATGCCTCCCTCGGTCGGGATGGCGCTGGCCGACCGGATGAACGACCGCAGCGACGTCACGGCCTGCATCTTCGGCGAGGGGGCCATGGCCGAGGGCGAGTTCCACGAGAGCGCCAACCTCGCCGCGCTGTGGCACCTGCCGGTGCTGTTCGTCTGCGAGAACAACCGCTACGCCATGGGCACGGCCCTCGCCCGCGAGCACGCCGAGACCGACCTCACCGTGCGCGCCGCGTCCTACGGGATGGTGGCCTGGTCGGTCGACGGCATGGACGTCCTGGCCGTGCAGGAGGCCGCCCGGCGCGCCATCGCCCTGGTGCGCGGAGGTGGCGGTCCGTGCTTCCTCGAGCTGCGCACCTACCGGTTCCGCGCGCACTCGATGTACGACCCCGACCGCTACCGCGAGAAGGCCGAGGTCGAGCGCTGGCGCGAGTCGGACCCCATCCCGCGCCTGACCGCCGAGCTGGTGGCGCTGGGGGCCGTCACCGACGACGAGGTGGCGACCTGGGAGGCCGAGATCGCGCGGGAGATCGACGCCGCCGTGGAGGCCGCCGAGGCCGCGCCGCTCGAACCGGTCTCCGACCTCACGCGTTTCGTGACGAGCGAGAGACCGGCACCATGACGACCACCTCGGCCAGACCTGCCGCCGCGACGTCACCGGAGGCGGCCGTCACGACCTACCGCGAGGCCCTGCGCGAGGCCCACCGCGAGGCGCTCCGGCGCGACCCCCGCGTCTTCCTCATGGGTGAGGACGTCGCCCGCTACGGCGGCTCGTTCGCCGTCAGCCTGGGCCTCGTCGAGGAGTTCGGTGAGGAACGCATCCGCGACACCCCGCTCTCGGAGTCGGCCTTCACCGGCGCCGGCATCGGCGCCGCGCTGCGGGGCATGCGCCCGATCGTCGAGATCATGACGGTCAACTTCAGCCTGCTGGCCCTCGACCAGATCCTCAACAACGCGGCGACGTTGCTGCACATGTCCGGTGGCCAGCTCGCCGTGCCGCTCGTCATCCGCATGACCACCGGTGGCGGCCGCCAGCTCGCGGCCCAGCACTCCCACTCGCTCGAGGGCTGGTACGCCCACATCCCCGGCCTGCGGGTGCTCGCACCGGCCACCCTCGAGGACGCCCGGGGCATGCTGTGGCCGGCCCTGCAGGACCCCGACCCCGTGCTGATCTTCGAGCACGGCTCGCTCTACCCGCTCAAGGGTTCGCTTCCCGACCCTCCGCCGGAGGTGGACATCGCGCACGCGGCCGTACGCCGACCCGGAACCGACGTCACCCTGGTTGCCTACGGCGGAGGGTTGGGCAAGACCGTGGAGGCCGCGAAACTCCTTGCGGCAGAGGGCATCGACGCCGAGGTCGTCGACCTGCGCGTGCTCCGCCCGCTCGACGAGGAGGCCCTGCTCCGCTCGCTCGCGAAGACCCACCGCGCCGTCGTCGTCGACGAGGCGTGGCGCTCGGGCAGCCTCGCGGCCGAGGTGTCGGCCCGGCTGTCCGAGAAGGGCTTCTACGACCTCGACGCCCCGGTGGAGCGGGTGTGCGGCGCCGAGGTCCCCCTGCCGTATGCCGCGCACCTCGAGCAGGCGGCGCTGCCGCAGCCGGAGGGGATCGCCGCTGCCGCACGGCGTGCGGTCCGTGGCGACGGGCAGGGCGATGGGTGACTTCGTCATGCCCTCCCTGGGGGCCGACATGGTGGAGGGCACCTTCCTCGAGTGGCTGGTGTCGCCGGGCGACCACGTGAAGCGCGGCGACGTCATCGCGGTCGTGGAGACGCCGAAGTCGGCCGTCGAGGTCGAGTGCTTCGAGGACGGCACCGTCGACGAGCTGGTGGCTCGGGAGGGCGACGTCGTGCCCGTGGGCGGCGTGCTCGCCCGCCTGGCAGGCGGCCCCGCCCCGGTGGAGGCGCCAGCACCACTGCCGGCGCCGGCCGTGGCACCCCTGCCCGCCGCTGCCGTGCCGTCCCGACGTCCGCGGCGGGCGTCGTGACGGCCGCACCCCTGGCGCCCGCACGGCGTCACCCCTCACCGGTCTCCCCCGTGCTGCGACACCGGGCCCACGAGCTCGGCATCGACCTGGCCGCGGTCACCGGCACCGGCCGCCACGGCGCCGTGACCCGCGCCGACCTCGAGCACGCCGCTGCGGCCCGCACGTCGAAAGCGCCTGCGCGGCAGCGGGTCTCGCCCTATGCCCGCAGGCTGGCCACCGAGCTGGGAACCCCGCTCGACGGCATACAGGGCACCGGCGCCGGCGGCGCCGTCACAGCAACGGACGTGCGCCTCGCTGCGGCGGCACCGGCCCCGTCCGCAGCGCCGCCCCCAGCAGCCCCTCCGCCACCGCCGGCGGCGCCACCCGCCGGCGAGGCACGCCGGGCGGACGCCGACACCATGCGCCAGAGCATCGCCGCGCTGATGACGGTGTCGAACCGGGAGATCCCCCACTACTACCTCAGCAGCACCGTGGACCTGGCCGCCGCACTGGAGTGGATGCGGGTCCGCAACCGCGAGCTCCCGGTGGAGCAGCGCCTCGTGCCGTCGGCCCTGCTGCTCGTCGCCGCCGCGCGCTCGGCCCGCGCTGTGCCCGAGCTGAACGGGCACTGGGTCGACGACCGGTTCCGCCCGAGCGAGACCGTCGACCTCGGGTTGATCCTGTCGCTGCGGCGAGGTGGCCTGCTGGTGCCCGCGATCCCCCGCGCCGACACGCTGTCGGTCACCGAGATGATGGCCGCGATGCGCGAGCTGACGACGCGGGCGAGGGCCGGGCGGCTCCGCGGCTCCGACCTCACGCAGCCGAGCCTCACCGCCTCGAACCTCGGCGACCAGGGCGTCGAGAGCGTGCTCGGCGTGATCTACCCGCCGCAGGTCGCCCTCGTCGGCTTCGGCGCGGTCTCCGAACGGCCGTGGGCGGTCGACGGCCTGCTGGGCGTGCGGCCGCTGGTGACGGCCACCCTGGCCGGTGACCACCGCGCCAGCGACGGCGCGGTCGGCGCCCGCTTCCTCAAGCACCTCGACCGACTGCTGCAGAGACCGGAGGAGCTGTGACACCTGACCAGGCACGAGAGCTGCTGGAACAGTCGCTGCGGGTGATCGTCCCCGACGCCGACCTGACGGGCCTGCCGGGCGACACCGACCTGCGCGACCGCTTCGAGCTCGACTCCCTCGACTTCGTGGAGGTCGTCGAGCGGCTCAGCCAGGGCGCCGGGTTCCGCATCGAGGAGGACGAGGACCTGCGCACGATCGACGCCATCGTCGGCCTGCTCAGCCGCGGGACGCCCCACCCGGTGTGACCTCGCGTCCCGCGCCGCCGGGCACCTCCGCAGACGGCACCACGCCGTGACGGCGACCGGCGCGGGCCAGCAGCAGCACGGCAGGCAGCAGCGCCACGGCACCGGTGGCCAGTGCTGCGCGGACACTCCACCGCGTGCCCACCCAGCCGAGCGCCGGACCGCCGCCCCACTCCCCGGCGCTGCCCGCGAGGTTCGTGATCGAGAGCACCGTGGCCCGCGACGACGACTCCGCGATGCCGAGGTTGAGCCAGGTGCGGAACGGCGCCGAGGCCAGCGACCGCGCGACCGTGGTGGCCCAGTAGGCACTCACGGCCAGCCACAGCCGGTCGGCCAGCGCGAAGGCGAGCGCCGAGCCGAGCAGCAGGACGTGCAGCACCACCAGCAGCCGCGCCAGCCGGGCCGGCCCGAGCCGCTCGATGCGCGCCACCAGGGGCGCCGCCACCACGAAGGAGATCACCAGGGTGCCCGCGGCCAGGACGCCGAACCACGCCACGTCGTCGAGCCCGAAGAGGCCGGGCAGACCGACGTCGAGCAGCAGGTGCGCCTCCCACAACCGGTCCCAGCCCTCGCTCCACGCCCCCACCGCCAGGGCGACGCCCAGCACGGCGAGCAGCAGCGGCCGGGCCAGCACCTCCCGCCGGCCGGCGCGCACCGTCGCCACCGCGGCCCGCACCGACGACCCCGGCCCCGGCACACGCTCCGGACGGGTGAAGCCGTGCTCGGGCATGGCCACCGCGATGAAGACCCCGAGCAGGCCGGCGACCGCTCCCGCGCACAGCAGCGGCAGGCGCAGGTCGACGGCGGCGAGCGCCACGGCGGCACCGATGCCGGCGAGCCCGGCGACCCGCTCCACCTGGGCACCGCGCTGGTATGCCGCGCCGAGCCGTTCGCTGCCCACCTCGTCGGCCAGCCAGGCGTCCTCCGCGCCGCTGCGGAACGTCCAGCCGAATCCCCACAGCGCCATGCCGGCCAGCACCACCGTCGCGCCGCCGGCCAGGCCGACGACGACCATGCCGAGTCCGCAGACCAGCGCCGACACGACGAGCGAGAGTCGGCGCGACCAGAGGTCGGCGAGCACCCCCGTCGGCACCTCCGAGACGAAGTAGGCGACCTCGAGCGCGGTGCCGGCCAGCACGAGCTGGAGCGGCGAGAGCCCCGTCTGGCGCACGAAGAGCACGGCGGCGGTCGTCCACGAGAGCGTGCCGACGAAAGCCCACACGGCGGCATACACGAACCACGTGGGCTCGGCGGCCATCCGGCGCAGTGCCACGGTCAGGAGTATGGGCGCCGGTTGGCGTCTCGGGCACGGCATTTCGCTGAGCTGGCCGTCACCGGACACGCCGGTCGATAGGGTCGGGACGTGCCTCACCTGGGCCGCCCGGGGGACCTCGTCCCCACGCTGCGCGATCTCGCCGACGCCGCTTGGGGGCTGCTCACGACGAGCTTGGGGCTGGGCGCGGCCATCGCCCTGGTCGACGGCGTCACGGCCGACGGCCCGCTGCCCGTCATCCTCGTCGCGGTCACCGTCGCCGCCGGCGACTTCCTGCTGCGCCCGCTGCTGCGTCTGCTGGCCCTCGGCGTCGGAGCCATCGGCGCGATGGTGGCCGGGCTGGTCGCCCAGGTCGCGCTCGCGTGGTGCGTGCTCCTGCTCGTGCCGGGCATCGGCGTCACGGACTGGCCCGCCGTGTTCGTCGTGCTCGTCGTCGCCTCGGTGACCATGGCGCTGGGCCGCTGGCTCGTCGGGGCCAACGACAGCTCCTACGTGCTCGGCGACATCCTGCGTCGCGCCCGGTCGCGGGCCCGGGCCCGCGAGCGCCGCGGCGAGGCCGCTCTCCCGAGCGAGGCGGGACTGCTCATCGTGCAGCTCGACGGCCTGTCGCACAGCGCGCTCCAGCAGGCCATCGAGGGCGGCCTCGCGCCGACCATGGCCCGGTGGCTCCGCGACGGCAGCCACCGCCTCACCAGCTGGTGGTCCCAGGTGCCGTCGACCACCCCGTCGGTGCAGGCCGGCGTGCTGCACGGCAACAGCCAGCCCGTCCCGGCCTTCCGGTGGTGGGACAAGGAGCTCGGCCGCCTGGTCGTGACCAACCGGCCCCCGGACTCGGCCCTCGTGGAGTCGCGCGTCAGCGACGGCAACGGCCTGCTCGCCCACGGCGGCGCGGCCATCAGCACGATGTTCTCCGGCGACGCCCCGACGCGCCTGCTCGTCATGAGCGCGGCGGGTGGCGGTGGCGGCCTCGGCCCGGGGCCGAGCTTCCTGCGCTTCTTCGCCAGCCCCTTCGTCCTCTCCCGGGCGGTCAGCCGCAGCGTCCTCGAGATGGTCAAGGAGCTCTACCAGGGCCGCCGGCAGCGCGTGCGGCAGGTCGAGCCCCGCGTGCAGCGGCGTGGCTGGTACGTCGTGCTCCGCGGCATCAGCAACGTGCTGCTGCGCGACCTCAACGTCTCGCTCGTCGCCGAGCACCTGGTGCGCGGCACCCCGGTCATCTACGTCAACCTCGTCGACTACGACGAGATCGCCCACCACGCCGGCCCCAGCCGGCCCGAGGCGCTGCGGGCCCTCGAGGGCCTCGACGGGGTCCTGGCCCTGCTCGAGCAGGTGCTCCTGACGTCCGGTCGCACCTACCGCATCGCGGTGCTCTCCGACCACGGACAGAGCCTGGGGGCGACGTTCCGGCAGGTCGAGGGCGCCGACCTCGGGGCGGTCTGCCGTGGCCTCCTCGAGGTGCCGGACAGCGAGCTGGTCGAGGCCTCCGAGGGCGAGGCGTGGGGACCCGTGAACACCCTGCTCACCACCCTGCTCAGCACCCGCCCCGCGCGCCGGACCGTGGTGGTGGGCCCGGACCGGCAGCGCCCCGAGACGGCCGGCACCCACACGCTGCCCGAGCTGGCCGTGGTCGCCTCCGGAAACCTCGGCGTGGTGTGGTTCCCGCGGCTGCCCGGACGGCTGACCCTCGAGGAGGTCCACGAGCGCTGGCCGCGACTGGTGCCGGGCCTCGTCAGCCGCGACTCGATCGGCGTGGTGGTGGCCGAGACCGAGGACAGGGGGCCCGTCGCCGTCGGCAGGGCGGGGCTGTGCGTGCTGGGGGACGGACACGTCGACGGCGAGGACCCGCTGCGCCAGTACGGCCCGCACGGCCGGGCCGACCTGCTGCGCGCCGCCCGGCTCGACAACGCGGGCGACCTCATCGTCGTCTCCTCGGTCGACGACTCCGGCCAGGTGCACGCCTTCGAGGAGCAGGTGGGCTCGCACGGCGGCATCGGTGGGCAGCAGAATGAGGCCGTGCTGCTCTACCCCGCCGACCTGCCCCTGCAGGACGGGCCCCTGGTCGGTGCGGAGGCCCTGCACCACCAGCTCGCGGTCTGGCTTCGGCGGCTGGAGGTGCGCCCGTGAGCCTGCGGGTGACCTGGCTCGGCCACTCCACCGTCGTCATCGACATCGACGGCGCCAGGCTGGTCGCCGACCCCCTGCTGGACCGGCACGTGGGCATCCTGCGCCGACGGTTCGACACCCCGGCGAGCGCGGCCTGGGCGGGTGCCGACGCGGTGCTGCTCTCCCACCTCCACCACGACCACGCCCACCTGTCGTCGTTGCGCCAGCTCTCCGGCACACCCGTGCTCACCGCCCCCGCCAGCGCGCGGTGGCTGGCCGGCAAGGGAGTCGACGGCGGCGCCGGGCTCGAGGAGGGCCAGTGGGCCACGGTCGGCGTCCGCGGGCAGGCCCGGGTCCGCCTGGTGCGCGCCGTGCACGCGCACCGACCCATGCCGCACCGACCCAACGACGCGCACGGGCACCTCGTGCAGTCGGACACCACGACGGTGTGGGTGGCCGGCGACACCGAGCTCTACCCCGAGATGGCGCACCTCGCCGAGCTCGCCGGGGCGCCCATCGACCTCGCCGTGGTGCCGGTCTCGGGCTGGGCGCCACGCCTGTCGGGTGGCCACATGAACCACGAGGGGGCGGCCCGGGCCTGCGCCATGGTCGGCGCCCGGCACGCCATCCCGGTGCACTGGGGCACCCTGCACGTCCCGGCCGGCAAGCACCTCCCCCGGGGCTGGATGGACCGCCCGGGCCTGGCCTTCGCCCGCGACGTGCGGAGGCTTGCGCCGGACTGCGAGCCGGTCGTGCTGCACCCGGGCGACTCCTGGGCGCTGCGCGACTGAGCTCCGACGGCGCGGACCTCCCGACGGCGCGGACCGGCCGTCTCACCGGTCTCCCGGGCCCGGCCGGACCTTTCGGACAGACCGGGACCCAACGGACGGCCCGACAGCCACGATTGACCATTCGCCTGGCTCGACAGGGCCCTTCGTCCCTGTTTCGCGGACAACCCCCTCACCCATATTGCAGAGTGCAGGGGGAGAGAAAACAGCCGGACGCCCGATGGTCCGGCCCGACGCGCGAGGTGACTGTGACCCCCGACAAGGCCCGCACGATCTACCTGAAGGCCGTCCGCAAGGTTGCCCCGGACGCGGACCTCGAGGCCGTCCGCGCCGGCGCCGACGTGCGCTACGTGTGCCAGCTCGACCCGGACCGGTTCCGTCGCTTCGTCCTGAAGCTCAGCGACCTGGCGGGCTTCGAGGTGCACCTCGACGACGCCGACGCCGACAGCCTGCGCACCATCAACGACGCCGTCCCCTTCCTCGTCAACGAGTCCTCGCGCATCACGCTGCTCGGCCTGCACGCCGTCGGCTGACCTGCAGCCGGCCGAGCAGCACCTGACGAGCCCCATGGCCACCGCCCAGTCCCGCAGGCGACCGGGCGTCGCCGCGCGGCGCAGCGGCTACCTGGTCGCCGCCGGTCTCAGCGGCTTGATGCTCTACCTGGTCAACCGACGCCCCGGCTGGGAGGCCCTCCCGTTCCTCACCCCTGACACCGAGAAGGTGCTCGGGCTCGTCAACGCCTCGATCATCGCCGGACTCGTCGCGAACCTCGTCTACGTCGTCGCCGACCCTCCCCGGCTGCGGTCCCTCGGCGACCTCGTCACGACCGGCATCGGGCTCGCCGCGATGGTGCGCATCTGGCAGGTCTTCCCGTTCTCCTTCGAGGAGGGCGGCTTCCCGTGGGAGACGGTGTTCCGCTGGTTCCTCGCCATCGGGATCGTGGGCAGCGCCATCGGCATCGTGGTCGCCCTCGTCACCCTGGTGCGCGGCACCCACCGCTGAGCTCTCACGAGACCCTCAGCCCGGTCGTTGCGCCCCGGGTACTTGTCCCCTGTGGGCGACGCACCGGGCGGCACAGGCTGGCTCCATGAGGTGGACCTACCTCGACAACCTCAAGGTGGTGCTCATCGCCGGCGTGATCGCGGTGCACGGGCTGTTGGGCTACTCCGACCTCGAGGTGTGGCCCTACACGCTGGTGCGCGAGACGACCATGGCCGCGCCGACGCGGGTCCTCACCCTTGCCGTCGCCGGGCCCTTCGCCATCTTCCTCATGGCGCTGCTGTTCCTGGTCGCCGGTCTGCTCACGCCACAGTCCTTGCAGCGCAAGGGTTCTCGACGCTTCATCCGCGACCGGCTGCTGCGGCTCGGGGTGCCGTTCCTGTTCTTCGTGGCAGTGCTCTGGCCGGTCCTCCTCTACGCGCTCTACCGGCCGCTCGACCACGTCACGGGGTCCTTCTGGACCGAGACGCGCCTGAACATCCCCGACACCGGGCCGGCATGGTTCATCGGCGTCCTGCTCGTCCTCTCCCTCCTGTATGCCGCGTGGTCGGCCCTCCGGCCCCGCCGCGCCTCCGCGCGGCGCCGGGTGGCCCTCACCGCGCGAGTCCTCGGGCTGCTCGCGGCCGGCATCGCCGTGGCGTCGTTCGTGATCCGGCTGTGGCTGCCGTACGCCAGCGAGGCCCCGCTCGACCTCAACGAGTGGCAGTGGCCCGAGTGCGCCGGCCTCTTCGGTCTCGGCGTCGTCGCCGCCCGGCAGGGGTGGCTTGCGGGGGTGCCCTCCGCACTGGCCGGGAGGGCACGGACGGTGACGGTCGCCGCGGCGCTCGGCACCGCGGCATACGCGTCCTTGGCTGGTCCTCTCGGCATCGAGTTCACCAACCTCGTCGGCGGGCTTCGTTGGGAGGCACTGCTGTTCGCCGGGCTGGAGGGGACGCTGACCGTGTTCGGCTCGGTCTGGCTGCTCTCGGTGGCGCAGCGACGGCTGAACCGGCTCCACCGCCGCGGGCGTGAGCTGGCCCGCTCCTCGTATGCCGCGTTCCTGGTGCAGGGCGTGCCGCTGTTCGGCCTCGCGCTGGCCCTGCGCCCGGTGCCGGTGCCCGCAGAGGTCAAGGCCCTGGTGGTGGCGGGCGGCGGCGTGGTCGTGTCGTTCGCGCTCGCCCGGCTGCTCGTCCGCCTGCCGGGGCTGCGCCGGGTGCTGTGAGATGGCGGTGGGCTAGGACTTTTGGACCTGCGGCGGGCAGCGACCCGGCACCTAGCGTGGCGGCATGGACATCCAGCAGCTCCTGAGCCAGGCCACTGACGCCGCCAAGGTCTCCCGCGTCTTCGGCGACCCGATCCACGAGGGGGACGTGATGCTCGTTCCTGTGGCGCGCGTGCGCGCCGGCGGGGGCGGTGGCACCGGCACCGGCCCCGACAACGAGGGGTCGGGCAGCGGTGGCGGTGGCGGGTTCACGGCCGAACCGGCCGGGGTCTACGTCGTCAAGAACGGCGAGGTCACCTGGCGCCCGTCGGTCGACGTCAACCGCGTGGTGGTCGGGGCCCAGCTCGTCGCGATCGTCACGGCGCTGGTCATCCGCTCCCTGCTCCGCCGCCGGCGGTGACCTCGACCTGAGTACCGCCACCCATGACGGGAGGCCCGGCCGGAGCGGCCGGAGCGACCGGCAGGCCCGTGTGGCCGTTGCGGCCGGCGGCGGCGTCAGGCCGTGAGCGGCGCCGGCGTCAGGCCGTGAGCATGGGCGCCCCGTTGCGCACCGCCTGGACGAACCGCGCGTGGTCGCGGGCGTTCACGTCGGCGTAGGAGTCGGCGAAGGACGCCATGGCCTCCGCGAACTGCTCGTCCTCGCCGAGGTAGGCCGCCATGGCGATGCGGTCGCCGGAGCGGGCGTGCGCCCGGGCCAGCGTCCACGCGCAGACCTCGCCGTAGAGACGCAGGCCCTTGGGGACCATGTCCTCGATCGAGGCCGAACCCTTCCAGTCGTGCAGCTGCCGGACGTAGAAGTCGCGGATCTTCTGGTCGAGGCCCATGGCCCGCTGCCAGCCGAGGAACATGTCGCTGGCCGCCTGCATGACCCGCTGGCCGGCGACGACCCGCACCCCCTCGTGCCGCTGCTTCGGGAGCCCGAGGTGCGCGGCGATCACGGACGGCTGCGCCTCCTTCACCTGCAGCAGCAACGGGTCGCCGTCGTCGCGGCCGCGCATGAGCACCACCCAGCAGCGGGTCCCGACGCTGCCGACGCCGACCACCTTGCGGGCCATGTCGACGAACGAGTACGAGCGGGCCAGCTCGCGGTGGCCGGGGGCGAGGGAGTCGGCGTAGTCCCACAGCAGGTTCTCCATCGACTCCTCGAGCTCGTCGCGCGCCACCCCGGGCGCCAGCTCGGCGACCGGGACCAGCAGGGGCGGGTCGCTGACGATGCGGCGGACGCCGTCGACGACCTCCGTCAGGGTGGCCACCGAGCGGAGGTGGTCGCGGCCCATGGCCTTGGCGATGGCCTTGTCGAACCGCTTGCTCGCCTTGGCGTCGATGTCGTCGGCGAGCAGGCGGCGCAGCTCGGTGACCGACACCCGGGCGTACCAGACCGCGAGGTTGCCCTGGGCGGCGAAACCGTTCATGGCGTCCTGGTAGCGGCGCGCGGCCGCGACGACGACCTTGCGGTTCTGCTTCTCCGTGAACCCGTTGGCCCGCCCAGCCACGACCAGGCTCGCCACCAGGCGCTTGACGTCCCACTCCCAGGGGCCGGGGCAGGTCTCGTCGAAGTCGTTGACGTCGAACAGCAGGTTGCGCTCCGGGGAGGCGAACATGCCGAAGTTCGCCAGGTGGGCGTCACCGCACAGCTGCGCGTAGAGGCCGGTGTGGGGGCGCGGGGCGAGGTCCGCCGCCATCACCGCGGCACCCCCACGGAAGAAGGCGAAGGGTGAGGCCGACATCCGCTCGTTGCGCAGGCCGACCAGGTCGGGCAGGCGCGAGGGCAGCTGCTGGGCCAGCACGCTCACGGGGTCGCGGTCGGCGCGCAGGTCCAGCGCCGCGTGGGCCTCCGGCGGCAGCCGCTTGCGTGCCGCCACCCCCTTCGCCGCCCTGGCCTCCGGGGTCTCGAACACGTGCTGCTCGCGCATCGGGTCCTCCTGGTGTCCCGCGTGTGTCCAGCGTCCTGCCGCAGGGGGTGGACCTGCCTCACCCCTGGGTGGTGAGGCAGCCTGCCCGCCCGGCGTCTCATGCGTCCACGGCGAGCAGGGACCACTCCCCCGGGATGCCCTTGAGCGTGCGGGTGCCACGGGGGGTGAAGCCGATGCCCGAGCCGACCACCAGGTCGCGCACTGTGCTCGACACCAGCACCTCGCCCGCCCCAGCCTCGCCCATGACACGGGCCGCCAGGTGCACCGCGAGCCCGCCGAGGTCGCCGCCGCGCAGGTGCTCCACCTCTCCCGTGTGGATGCCCACCCGCAGCTCCAGGCCCAGGGGTGCCACCGCCTTGTGCAGGGCGACGCCGCACCGGATGGCGCGGGCGGGGCCGTCGAAGGCGGCCAGCGCGCCGTCGCCGGCGAAGTCGACCACCCGACCGCCGCCCCGCTCCACCTCGCGGCGCACCGCGTCCTTGAACCCCTCGAGGAGCTCGCGCCAACGCTGGTCCCCGAGGTCGGCTGCCAGGGCCGTGGAGCCCACCACGTCGGTGAAGAGCACGGTGGTGACCACGCGGTCGACGGGCTGGGCCGGACGCGCACCGGTGAGGAAGAGCTCGATCTCGTCGAGGACGGTGTCGGTGTCACCGACGAAGAAGAGGTGGTCGTCGCCCGGCAGCTCCACGAGCGTGGCGTGCGGGAGGTGCTCCGCGAGGTAGCGGCCCATGGCGAACGGCACGAGCCGGTCGCCCCGCCGGTGCAGCACCAGGGCCGGCGCCTGGATCGTGGGGAGCAGGCAGCGGGCGTCGAGGTCTGCGTAGGACGCGAAGAGGGTGCGGGCCATCGCCGGGCTGGCGGACGAGCGCTGGAGCCGGGCCCACCAGTCGCGCAGCTGCAGGTCCCGCGAACGCGACGGCGCCCAGGCGGACAGGCCCACCCCCGTGCCCCACCGGTCGACGAGCCCGACCAGGCCCTCGAGCAGGGCCGGGTCGACGCCCTCGGGGTAGTCCGGCCCCACAGCCAGCCGGGCCCAGGTGCCGTAGAGCACGATCGCCGAGGTCCGTTCGGGGTGGCTCGCCGCGAACATCAGAGCCATGGTCCCGCCCTCGGAGACACCGAGCACCGCGGCTCGTTCCATGCCTGCGGCGTCCATGACGGCGCGCAGGTCGTCGGCCCGCTCCTCCAGGGTCGGCGCAGTCGCCACCGGGTCGGACAGCCCGGTGCCCGCGCTTGTCGAAGATGACGAGCCGGCTGAAAGCGGCCAGCCGCAGCAGGAACCGGCGCAGGGCCGGCTGCTCCCAGACCAGCTCGACGTGCGAGATGTAGCCGGGGGCGAGGACCATGTCGTGCGGGCCGTCGCCCACCACCTGGTAGGCGATCGAGAGGTCACCGCTGCGGGCGTACCGCGTCTGCGGTTCCACGCCCTCGATGATCCGCCCGGTGTGCGCGAGCGGTCAACGGCCCGCGCCGCCTGGTCCTACCCAGTGGTCGACGACAGGGCGCGATCCCCGCGCGCGTCCCGCGCGGCATACCAGTCGCGGATTCCGCTGGCGTCCGATCCCTGCTGCAGCAACGTGGCCATCACCCGCATCGGCTCGTCGACGTGGCGGAAGAAGCGCTGGTAGCCGGCACAGAGGTAGTGCAGTCCGGGCTCACCGTCAGGTGTCGTGAGGAACCGGTCCTTGGGGCAGCCGCCGTTGCAGGCGAACCGCACGTCGCACTGAAGGCAGTACGCCGGCAGGGTGGTCGACTTGGCCTGCCCGAAGGCCTGTTGCTGCGGTGACACCGCCAGCTGCAGCAAGGTCCGGTCGCCCCTGATGTTGCCCAGGAGGTACTTCTCCTCGACGTAGTGGTCACACGAGTACAGGTCGCCGTTGTGCTCGAGCGCGAGGGCGGAGCCGCACGTCCGGGCATGGACGCACATCCCCATCTGGTCCATGCCCATCCAGTGGGCCAGCGCGGTGTCGAACATCTGCACGAAGACGTCGCCGACGTCGTGGCGCGCCCACTCCTCGAACACGTCGACGAGGAACTGCCCGAACTGCTCGGCGCCAACCGTGCGGTGGGTGACGAGGTCCCCCTCCTGGCGGTACAGCGGACGCTCGCCGCTGCGCCGGCCCCACCCGGTCTCGGCCAGCGGGAGCTGCTCGGCCGTCACCCGCTCGACGATGGGGATGAGCTGGATGTACTGCGCGCCGAGCTCGTCCCGCAGGAACGCGTAGACCTCCCGGCCGTGGTCACCGTTGGCCGCATTGATGGTGGTGAGGGCGTTCCACTCGACTCCGTGGCGCTGCAGGACCCCGAGGCCGCGCAGGACGCGGTCGAAGGTGGGCTTGCCACCCTTGTCGACGCGGTAGGCGTCGTGCATCTCGCGCGGGCCGTCGATGGACAGGCCCACCAGGAAGCCGTGCTCCTTCAGGAACGCACCCCAGTCGTCGTCGAGCAGCGTGCCGTTGGTCTGCAGGGTGTTGAGCACCCGCTGCCCGGGACGGCGAAACTGCTCCTCGAGCTCCAGGGTGCGGCGCATGAAGTCGAGACCCATGAGGGTCGGCTCCCCACCCTGGAACGCGACGACCACCTCGTCGGCCTGGCTGTGCGCTGCGAGGAGCTGGCTGACGTATGCCGCGTGGACCGCAGGGTCCATGCGAAAGGCGCTGTCCGGGTAGAGCTGGTCCTTCGAGAGGAAGAAGCAGTACTCGCAGTCCAGGTTGCAGATGGCGCCAGTCGGTTTCGCCATCACGTGGAAGGCCGCGGGTGCGGTCAGGCTCAACGCCTCCGGTCCCTGCGGTCGTCCCGCCGGTCACCACGTCGATCGACCCCGTGGGCCACGACTGCGACCGTGGCCACCGTGGCGGCTGTGCGCGCCACGGGCGCCGGCCCGATCACGCCCCGGCGTGCCCTTCGTGCTGCAAGTGGCATGTCATTCTCCTTCGGTCCGCTGTGCGCTGTCGTCGTCCTGGTCCGCGTCCGCCTCGATGGCGGCGAGGATCGCCTGTACCGGTATGCGGCCGTTGGCGACCAGTTGCCCCCCAGCCCGGCGCACGGCTGACGCGAAGGGCGCCGCCCAGGTGTTCTCCCACACCAGGAGGGCCGCGCTGCTGCCGGGCTCCACGGCCGCGGCCACCGCCTCGACGTCCTCGGCCCCGAGCAGCATCGCCAGCTCCGTCTCGTAGGCGACGATGCCGCCGAGCTCGCTCTCGTCGAGGTCGTTGATCTCGAAGAGGTCGATTGACCCGTCGTCAGCCTTCTTGATCAGGACGAGGTCGAGCACCCGGATGGTGCCCGCCTCCACGAGGTCGTCGAGCGCCGGGGCGATCTCCCCCTTGAAGCGGCTCCCCGGAAACTCCACCACCAGCCAGTCGACCGGGCCGAGCTCGTCTACGGACTCAGCGGTCTCTCTGCTCAGCTGGTCGGTCATGGTCAGGCCTCCTGCACTCATGGGCAAGGACCTGGGAAAGCGGTCCTCGCGGTCCTGCCATGTTCTGCTCGGGCCCGTAGTCCCCACATCACCCCCTCGGGGTGAGAGGGTGCTGCCGTGCAGGGGAACAAAGCACGCAAAGCACACCCCGAGGCGAATAGCACCATGACCACCACCCGTCCCCACGACGACTCCTTCGTGACCGCCCTGGGCCTCACCCTCCGCCGCCACCTCTGGCGCAGCTTCACCCCGCGACTGCTCGCACGGATGGTCCTGGCCCAGTGGGACCGCCTTGCCGTGGAGCGCCTCCTGGCCGACGTGCCGGGCGCGTCTCCCGGCACCTGGGGCGAGGTCGCGCCCGCACCCGTCGATGACCCGCGCGCCGACGCCCTCGAGGCCCACCTGGCGGCGCACCGGTGGAAGCACCTCACGGCCGGCGCACTCGGCCGGCAGCTGCTCCCGCTGCTCGACGACGTGCCCCGCTAGCGCCGCTGCAGCTCACCCCTCTCGGGTGATGCCGAGGGACGCCAGCTCACTGGACTGTGGAGAGAACGCTTCTACGGAAAGGTGTCTCTCCCATGGCTTTCACGGAGTACGACCCGGGCACGAGCTTCCCCGGCGTCATCGGACGCACTGCTGACGAGTCGGAACCTGCCTGGCCCCGGCCGGTGCGCGCCGTCGCGGGATCGCCCAACGTCATGATCGTCGTGCTGGACGACACCGGCTTCGGGCAGCTCGGGTGCTACGGCAGCCCCATCGCCACGCCGAACCTGGACCGCCTGGCCGCCCGCGGGCTGCGCTACAACAACATGCACACGACGGCCCTGTGCTCGCCGAGCCGGGCGTGCATCCTGACCGGGCGCAACCACCACAGCAACGCCATGGCCTGCATCACCGAGGCCGCCACCGGCTACCCGGGCTACAACGGGTCGATCCCGTTCGAGAACGGCTTCCTGTCGGAGATGCTGCTGCAGCACGGCTACAACACCTACATGGTCGGGAAGTACCACCTGCTGCCGAGCAGCGAGGAGACCCCCGCGGGCCCCTACGACCGCTGGCCGCTCGGTCGGGGCTTCCAGCGCTACTACGGCTTCCTCGGGGGCGACACCAGCCAGTGGGATCCCGACCTCGTCTACGACAACCACCAGGTCGAACCGCCGAGGACAGCGGCGGAGGGGTACCACCTCACCGAAGACCTTGCCGACAAGGCGATCGAGTTCATCGCCGACGCCAAGCAGATCGACCCGGGCAAGCCCTTCTACCTCCACTTCTGCCCGGGTGCCACGCACGCGCCGCACCACGTCCCGAAGGAGTGGGCGGACCGCTACCGGGGGGCCTTCGACGACGGCTGGGAGGCCTACCGCGAACGCGTGTTCACCCGGCAGAAGGAGCTCGGCATCGTGCCTGAGACCGCGGAGCTGTCGCGGCACGACCCCGACGTCCCGGAGTGGAGCACCCTGAGTGACGACCAGCGCCGGTTGTACGCCCGCATGATGGAGGTCTTCGCCGGGTTCCTCTCGCACACGGACCACCACCTCGGTCGGGTCCTCGACTACCTCGAGAGCATCGGTGAGCTCGACAACACCCTCGTGATGGTGGTCTCCGACAACGGCGCCAGCTCCGAGGGCGGACCGACGGGCACGACCAACGAGGCGCAGTTCTTCAACAACGCGCCCGAGCCCTTCGAGGACAGCCTCGCCGTGATCGACGAGATCGGCGGTCCCCACCACTTCAACCACTACCCGTGGGGATGGACGTGGGCGGGGAACACTCCCTTCCGCCGCTGGAAGCGCGAGACGTACCGCGGTGGCACCTCCGACCCGTTCATCGTGAGCTGGCCGCGGGGAATCAATGCGATGGGCGAGGTGCGCCCTCAGTACACCCACATCATCGACATCGTGCCGACCGTCCTCGAGCTGCTGGGCATCGAGCCGCCGAGCACCATCCGCGGGGTCACCCAGTCACCGCTGCAGGGCGTGAGCTTCGGCTACTCCCTCAAGGAGGCCGAGGCGGCGAGCCGTCACCGGACGCAGTACTTCGAGATGATGGGCCACCGTTCGCTCTACCACGACGGATGGCGGGCGGTGTGCCCCTGGCCGGGGCCGTCCTTCGCCGAGGCGGGCAAGGGGTTCGGCGAGCCGATCTCCACGAGCACGCTCAGCGACCTCGACGCGCACGGCTGGGAGCTCTACCACGTCGCCGAGGACTTCGCGGAGTGCCACGACGTCGCCGAGGGCAACCGCGACAGGCTGATCGCGCTCATCGCCACCTGGTACGCCGAGGCAGGCAAGTACGACGTCCTTCCCATCGACGGCAGCGGGCTGGCCCGCTTCGCGCTGGACAAGCCGCTGGTGGCGCCGCCCCGCAGCTCCTACACCTTCTACCCCAACACGCAGTCGGTGCCCTTCTTCGCGGGGCCGCGCCTGCTCAACCGCCCCCACAGCATCTCGGCGACGGTGCGCATCCCCGACGCGGGCGCCGAGGGCGTGCTGCTGGCCCAGGGCACGGGGGCCGGTGGGTTCTCGCTCTACGTCCAGGACGGGCGCCTGCGCTACGTGCACAACTGGGTGGGTCGCGAGATGTTCGACGTCGCGTCCACCGAGCCAGTGCCACCCGGCGACCACGAGCTGCGCTTCGAGTTCGAGCCGCAGGGCGAGCCAGACCTCGCCAAGGGCCACGGCATGCCCGGCCGCTTCCAGCTCTACGTGGACAACGAGCTCGTCGGGTCCCGGGACGTCCCCTGGACCACGCCCTTCGCGTTCAACCCCGGCGCGCTGACCTGTGGTGCCGACCCGGGTTCCACGGTCACCTCCGCGTATGCCGCGCCGTTCCGCTTCACCGGCACGCTGCGCAAGGTCACGGTGGACCTCTCCGGAGAGCTGATCCAGGACAAGGAGAGCGAGCTGCGGGTCGCCATGGCCCGGCAGTAGCGGCGGGACCGCCGTCCAGCCGAGGTCCCAGCTCTCGGGCCAAGACCCGCGTCGTGACCCGAGAGCTGGGACTTCGGTCTACGGGGAGGCGGGCAGCTGCGCGGTCAGCGCCTCGGTCAGCAGCGCCACCAGGGCCTCGAGCTGGATGTCGGCCGACGAGGAGATCTCCTCGTCGGAGCCGTCGAGGGCCCGGGCGGCCAGGCCGGCCTTGCTGTCGATCAGCTGGGCGATCTTGGTGTCCATGGTCTGCGCGGCGATGATGCGCCACGCCGTGACGGGGTCGCTCTGACCGATGCGGTGCACGCGGTCGATCGCCTGGGTCTGCTCGGCGTCGGTCCACGACAGCTCGGCGAGCACGACGTTGGAGGCGACCTGCAGGTTCAGGCCGACACCGGCGGCGGTGAGCGAGCAGACCGCGACGGCGACGTCGGGGTCCTGCACGAACGCGTCGACCTGCTGCTGGCGCACCTTGGAGGTCTGGTCGCCGCGGATCGAGGAGTAGCGGATGCCGCGCCGGGCGAAGAGCTCCTCGGCCGCGTCCATGACGTCGACGTGCTTGGCGAAGAAGACGACCTTGCCCACGCTGCGCGCGAGCTGGGCGGCGTAGTCGGCGGCGAGCTCGGCCTTGGCCTTGCCGATGCGGCGCAGCATGCCGAAGACGTTGCCGTCGGCCTTGCTGGAGCTGGCCTCCTCGCGCTCCCACGTGGCGACGCGCCGCACGAGGTCGTGGTCGATGCCCTCGGCCGGCACGCCGGTGCCGCGGGCGGCCAGCGCGCTCTCGTAGCGCTGGACCAGGCGACGGGCCAGCTCGCGCTCGGCGGCGCGGATGGACCGCCCGGCCTCGTCGTCGAGCTCGACCGGCAGGTCGGCGATGCGGCGGGCCGGGATGTCGGAGGCCACGTCGACCTTGCGCCGGCGGACGATGCCGAGGTCGACGACGGTCGCGCGGGCGGAGGCGTAGAAGCCGGTGTCGGCCGGGCTCAGCCCGACCTCCTCGAGCTTCTCCATGAGGCGGGGCCGGGGCTGCTTGTCGTCGATCCAGCCGAGGAACTGCCAGATGGCGCGGAAGTCCTCGATGTCGTTGATCAGCGGGGTGCCGGTCAGCGCCATCAGCAGCGGGTTGGCGGTGCGCTGACGGAGGCGGTCCGCGAGCTGGAGCACGTGCTGCGAGCGCTGCGACGACTTGTTCTTGATGAAGTGCGCCTCGTCGACCACCATGCCGCGGAAGCCGAGGTCGCCCAGCCAGCCGACGTGCCGGTCGAGCACCTCGTAGTTGACGACGATGATGTCGGCGAAGCCGTCGATCGTGTGGCCGTCGCCATGGATGACGGTGGCCTTGTGCTTCGGCGTCCACAGCTGCGCCTCGCGGGCCCAGTTGGCCTTGACGACGTTCGGGACGACCGCGAGCAGGGGGTAGGCGTCGGCGGCCTGCGCCGCCAACAGCGCCTGCGCGGTCTTGCCCAGGCCCGGCTCGTCGGCGAGGAGGAAGGTGCGGTGACCCTCGCGCGCCGCCTCGACGACCTGGGCCTGGTGGTGCATCAGCACCTGGCCGCCGGGCGCCTGCAGGGAGGTCGGCTCGGGCAGGTCCATGCAGGACGAGCCACCACCCTCCTCGAACGAGCGGAACAGCGGGCCGAGCAGCTCCCAGCCGGAGAGACGGCCGTGGCGCACGCGCTGGTGCTGCACGGCGGAGAAGTCGGGGGCGAGGAAGGGGTTGGCCAGCTGGCGCGAGATCACCGACTGCGGAACGACCCGGCGCTCCGTCGGTGCGGACGTCGTCGTCACGGCCTCCGGCTCGGGCTCCGGCTCGGGCTCGGCCTCCATGCCGGCGGCCTGGAGCATCTCCAGCCGCAGCGACTTGGCGGCCCCCGTGACGAGGGCGTCCTCGGCCAGCAGCGACAGCAGCGAGGTGTCGCGCGCGGCGGTCTTGGCGAGGATCGTCGCGATGCCGTCGAGCCGCTTGAGCTGTTCGGCCCGCTGCCCCTCGGTGATCGAGGTGTCACCCTTGACCCGCGTCCGCTCCTCGCGCACGAGCAGCGCGATGACCTGGAACTTGGTCCGCGACGACGGCCTCAGCCGCCCGCGCTGCGCCGCTCCCTCGACCTCGCGCACCGCCTTGGCGAGCACGGGGAACAGCCCCTCCTCGTCGCGGACTCGCCGCTGGGCGCGGGGGGCGGTGCGGGTGGCGCCGGACTGGCGCTGGCCTCGTTGAGCCAAGAACTCCTCCTCAGGGGTGCCACGACGCAGGCGGTGGGAACGCGGCATACCCGCGCCCCCGGCCCTGCGGTCGGGGCGATGTGGCAACGAAAGGGATCGGCAACCGCTGGGTGCTCCAGGGCGAACCCCGGTCGAGCTGGCGGCGTTCGTGCTGCCAGTACAGCCGAGAGGCGACCCTCGACGGACCTCCAGTGGTGACCTTCCGGCCACTCGTCGATGACGAGCCGCCAACCGCCGAGGTGGCGAGGGTGGCGTGGCCGGTCCCCTTCACCGCTCGATGATACCGCTCCCTGCCCCTTCCGGCCGAGTCGCGGTGCAGCGAGGCCGGTATGCCGTGTCGGCGCCAGTCGGCGCGCCGCCGGAAGGGCGCGGCCCCGGACCTGCCGGTCCGGGGCCGCGCGGGCGGTGTGCCACAGGTTCCCCCGAACCCGCCGTGGCGAACCGCCGACCAGGGCGTGCGTCCCATGTCCCCCGACAGGCGGCGCGCACACCACTGGTGGTCGTCAGGTGCTCGTGGTGGCCACCATCCGGATTGAGGCGTCGGAGGTGTCGCGGTCGCTCATGTCCATCTCCCCACGTGAGAACTCGAACAGGGGGCACCGGGGTCTGGGGTGACCAGCCGCCGGCTGCTGGACGGCGACCCCTCGCGAGAGAGGTCCAAGGACGCGAAAGTTACAACAGGCCCCTCCCGTCGCACAAGAGGGGGCACAACGGGCGCCGGCCTCGCCGCGCCTGCTGGCGGGGCGGCCCTAGGACGGCGTGACCAGCGAGGACGCCAGCCACTGCTGCACGAGGGTGACGGAACCGCGGTCCTCCACGGCATACACCACCAGCGCCTCCCACTGGACGGCTCCGCGCCGCCACTCCACCACGAGCCCGGGGTGCGGACCCGGCGCGCCGTCGACGCCACGGACCCAGCAGTGCCGGCGGGCCGGGGCGCTTCGACCACCCTGGGTTGCGGGCGCTGCGGCGGGCGCTGCCCCGGTCTCGACAGGTCGCTGACCCAGCGGGACACCCCTGCGGTACCCCATGCCTCCTGCCACGCACCCAGCATGCCAGAGATTCGAACATGCGTTCGAATCTCGCAGGGGATCCCTCTCCTACGGTGCGGGCGGGGCGACCTTCGGGTCCCGGCCCACGGCGATCTGCGCGATGGCTCGCAGCGACTCGGTGCCGGCGACGAGGTAGCCGTTGTGCCCGCGGGCGCCGCCGACGGGCAGGGCACGCGCGCCGAACGCAGGGTCGGTGGGGTCGGCCGCGTGCCCGAAGCCGTTGACGCGGGTGTGGGGCACGACGCCGATCGGGTCCTCCGACGCGAGGCCGGCCCAGACGTCGGCGGAGGTGCGCAGACCGGCCCGCGACCCGACGTCCATCCCCGGTGAGCCGATGACGACCATCGAGGAGACGTCCAGCTGCGGAGCGGCGTGCCCGCAGACGACGGACCCGTAGCTGTGGCACACCAGGCTCACGGTGGCGGTGTGCGGGAGGGCGTCGACGAAGGCAGCGAGGCGAGGGGCACCGGCGACCGCGCGCTCGGACCGCGCCGCATCGGCGTCGAGACCGGCTGGCGGGTCGTAGTCGAGCCAGACGATGACCGCAGCCGGCGTGCCCGCCGCGCGCTTCTCCATCTCAGCGAGGAGGCTGCGCGCCTGGACGGCCGGGTGCCGGCGACTGGCCTCGCGCTCGTCACTCAACAGCGGGCCGGTCCAGCCGACGCCGGGGACGATCACGGCGATGTTGCGGGCCCGGCCCACGTCCCCGAACGCCTCGACGACGCGGCCCTGGCCGTGGTGGCTCGCGCTCAGCACCGTGGCGGCGGGACCGGCGACCTTCACGGGCGCGCCGTCGCTGATGGACTGGCCGACGGCGGGCGCCGCGCCGACCACGACGGCCGCCAGGGTGGCAGCAGCCAGGGCGAGCCGATCGCGCAGGCGCCGTCGTGAGGGCCGTCCGGCCGCCCTGTCGTGAGGTCGACGAGAGCGCTGGAGACGTCGATCCACGCAGCAGTCCTTCTGGTCGGTCAAGCTCGGCCTTCTGCAGTATGCGGGAGGAGTCTGAGAGCCAGGTGGGAGCGCCACCTCTCGACCCGCGAACCCCATCGCCCCCACCAGCACCACCAACACCCCAAGAACGCCACGGTCGGTGGCCGGCAGCGCCCGACCCGATTCGCTCGGACCGCTGGTCAGGGATCCAATGGAAGGGTGGACAGGCAGATGCGCTGGTACCTGTGGCTGATGGGCAGCTGCGTGACCATCTTGGCGCTCGCCTGGTTCCTCGTCAGGCTCTGGTCCGTGCCGCTGGCCATCGGCATGAGCGTCGTGGCCGCCTTCATCCCGCCGGTCGCGGTCATCATCGCCAACGCCGGGCGCCTCAAGTAGGCGGCTACGTCGTCGGTGTCGTCAGCCGCTTCTCCAGCAGGGCCTCGAGGGCGATCGACTCGCCGTCACGCGCGCCCTTGCCGACCTGGAGCGGCGGAGGGGTGGGGTCGACCGGCACGGTGCGCCAGCGGCCGAACCGTTGCGGCGGCACGACCAGCACGTAGTAGCGGCCGTCCTGCCCGACGCCGACGGAGCGGTCGGGACGCAGGTACCAGCCGACGACACCAGTTCGGTAGCGGCCTCGCCCCGACCACGGACGCGCCGTCAGCTGCTCGGTCGGCAGACCAGCCTCCTTCGCCCGCGCGACGAACCGGTCGAGCAGCACCTGGGCCTTCGCCGACTCCTCTGCCTCGCGGCGCCGCTGCGCCTCCACGTGGTAGTCGGCCCGTTCGGCTCGCTCGTCCCGCGCATCCCTGCGCCTCGCCGGATCCTCACCCATCGCAATCCTCCACACCCGGTCACGCAGGGGCTGTCGACGTCTTCCGCGACCGCCCCATCTTCGCGCTCACGGAGGGCATCAGCCAGCCCCGGCGGCCACGGCGGGTTTCACACGTCGATCGCCGACCCGTCGCTCCACGGGTCAGCCGTACCACCGCGACCGGCCTCCGCGACCTGAGGCGTCGATCGAGGTCTGCATCCGAGCGGGACGTGCGGGGACCTACAGCCAGCCGTTGCGGCGGAACAGCCGGTGCAGTACCAGGCACGTCACCGCGATGATGCCCACGACGGCGAAGTACCCGTACCGCCAGCGGAGCTCGGGCATGTTGTCGAAGTTCATCCCGTAGATGCCGGCGACAGCGGTCGGCACGAGGGCGATGGCCGCCCATGCGGAGATGCGGCGCATGTCCTCGTTCTGGCGCACCGCCGTGGCGTTCTGGCGTACACCGACCCGGGCCAGGTTCGCCTGAAGCACGTCGGTCAGGAGCCGGTCGAAGGCCTCGATGGCGTCGGTGGCGCGCAGCAGGTGGTCGTGCACGTCGCGGAAGTACGGTGCGCTCTGGTCGGTCACTCCGAGGACGCGCTGCTCGGCCAGGTGTTCCAGGGGCACCGCCAACGGCAGAGCGGCCCGGCGGAACTCGGCCACCTCGCGCTTGAGCTTGTAGATGCGTTCGGAGTGGTCCGCGTCGGCGCCGCTGAAAACCTGCGACTCGATCTCGTCGACGTCCTCGGTGATGCCCTCGACGGCGTGCTCGTACTGGTCGACGACGAGGTCCGCGGCCCGGTACAGCACCCCGAGCGGCCCACGTGCCGGCAGGTCGCCGGCGCCGGAGTCGAGCTCGGTTCGCACCTGACGCAGCACGTCGGTGTCCCCGTGGCGGACGGTGACGACGAAGTGCTCACCGATGAAGATGGCGACCTCGGCGACCTCGACCACCTCGTTGGAGTCGACGTACCGGACCGGTTTCAGCACCGCGAACACGACGTTGCCGTACACCTCGAGCTTGGGCCGCTGGTGCGCCTTGACCGCGTCCTCGACCGCCAGGGCGGGCAGGTCGAACTCCGCTGCGACCTGAGCCACCTCATCCGCGGTTGGCTGCTGCAGCCCAATCCACACGAACCCGTCGGTGCCTCGAGCCGCAGCCCCGGCCCCTTCCAAGGCAAGGGCGCCCGGCCGTCGGGCTCCACGCTCGTACACGGCACAGTCGCCGATGACCCCGGCCAGCTGACGCGACGAATGGCCGATGGTCGCGTCCTGCACCGGCGCTCGCTCACCAGCGCGGGCCGCGGTGGCCCGGGCGAGCATCTCGCGCACCCTGTCCTCGGCGCGCCCCAGCAGCGCCGCGTCACGATGAGTCATGGTTCCTCCTGGCAGGTCGACGGGCACGCTATCCCAGGCGCCCGAACAGGCCCGAGCGCTCGGACCACTGTGGCGCCCTACCGTGCTGCGGGACCCTCTCACCTGAGTGGGGTCTCAACTGACGTGGATGCCGGGGCGGCGTTGCGGGTCGGGTTCCACCTTGCGGATGATCTCCCGGACGACGGGTGGGGTGTCGCCGCGGCCGAGGAGCAGGTAGCGCAGCAGGTGTGCCACCGGCGAGCCCTCGGACCACTCGAAGAACGCGTGAGGGCGCACCCCGGTCGCATCCCGCAGCGCCAGGAGGACAGCCGCGATGGCGTTCGGTGCGGCCGGGCTGGACACGCGCAGGATGCGGTGGTGGCCGATGGTCGCGCCACGCACGCGCAGCACGTCGCTGAAGTCGGACGGGTCGTCGATGTCGACCTCGAGGAACAGCACGTCCGCCCGGCCCGGGACGGGGTTCATCGCCCGCTGCTCGGCCTCCTTCGCGGCGTACTCGGCCTCATCCCCGGCCTGGCGCTTGTTCGCGATGAGGTGCAGGCCGCCGTCGAACGCCAGAGACGCCTGGATGAACTCGCGCGCCGCATGGTCGAACTCGATGTGGTCCACCCGCAGCTCGGTCGTTCGCGAGATGCGCGAGACCAGGGAGATCACGACGATGCCGAGGATGAACAGGGCAGAGATGGCGATGCCGTCCGGCTTCTCGCGGATGTTCTCGCCCAGGGCATACAGCAGGATGAGCGTCAGAACCGCGAACCCTGCGGCCGCGGCCTTCTGCCGGTACCGGTACGCAGAGATGGTCACCGCGACCGCGCCGGAGACCATCATGGCGAGGATGCCGGTGGCGTACGCGCCGGCCTGGGCGTTGACGTCGGCGCCGAACGCGACGGTGATGACGATGGAGATGAGCGTGTAGACGAGCACGACCGGGCGCACCGCGCGACCCCACTCCGGCGCCATCCCGTAGGAGGGGAGGTAGCGGGGCACGATGTTGATGAGGCCGGCCATCGCCGACGCTCCGGCGAACCACAGGATGAGGATGGTGCTGATGTCGTAGACGGTGCCGAACGCGTCGCCGAACTGCTGGTGGGCCAGGTAGGCCAGAGCTCGGCCGTTGGCCTCGCCTCCGGCCTCGAACTCCTGCGCTGGGATCAGGACGGTCGTCACGAAGCTGGTGCTGAGCAGGTACACGGACATGATGAGGGCCGCGCCGGCCAGCAGCTTGCGCGTGTTCCGGATGCGCGAACGCAGCTTCTCCTTCGGGGTCTTCCCCTCGGCGGCGACCAGCGGCATCATGCTCACCCCGGTCTCGAACCCGGACAGGCCCAGCACGAGCAGCGGGAACGCGAGGACAGCTGGGCCGATGACCCCACCGATGCCGCCGCTGTCGGTCAGCGCTGACGTCCAGGTGGACAGGGCGCCCTCGGTGGTGAACACCTCGACCAGGCCGCGGACCACGACGATCGCGTTCAGGAGGAGGAAGACGCCCACGAGGGGGATGGCGACACCGACGGCCTCGCTGAACCCGAGCAGGAACACGCCCCCGAGGACGATCAGCAGGAACACGGTGATGGCAACGGCGTGCCCGTGGAGGGCGTGAGGGAAGAACGGGCTCTCCAGGACGTGCACGGACGCGTCCGCGGCGGACAGGGTGATGGTGATGATCCACGACGTGGCGACGAACCCGAGGAGGACCAGGACGAAGACCTTGCCGCGCCAGAACGGCAGCAGGTCCTCCAGCATGGCCACGGACCCCTGCCCGTGCGGGCTCTCCCGAGCAACTCGGCTGTACATCGGCAGCATGCCCAGCAGCGTCAGCGCCACGATGAGCAGCGTCGCCAGCGGCGACAGGGCGCCAGCGGCGAGGGCCGCGATGCCGGGCAGGTACGCCAGGGTGGAGAAGTAGTCGACCCCCGTCAGGCACATCACCTTCCACCACGCCTGCGGCTTGGCGTGATCCTCCCCCGATTCCGGGCCCACCGGCTGGACACGGTGCTCGAGAAGCCACCGCTGCACCGCGCCGCCGGGTTCGCCAGGTGTGGCGGGGCTCGGAACCCGGGCGGGTATGACCACGTGCTCTACGGAGTCCATGTCGTCTCTCTGGTGCGGGAGTGAGTCAGGGCGAGGCCACCCTAGGGGGACTGACCTGTGCCTCCCAGCGCCGCCCGCACACCGCGCCCGGACCGCCGGGCACCGCCCATGGACAACGTCGAAGGCCCGGACCGTGTGGTCCGGGCCTTCGACGCGCTGACGCGTTTGGTAGCGGGGGCAGGATTTGAACCTGCGACCTCCGGGTTATGAGCCCGGCGAGCTACCGAGCTGCTCCACCCCGCGTCGGTAGACACAACCTTACGGGAACGGGGCTTTCACGCCAAATCGGCCCCCAAGCCTGCTCCCCGCACGGTGCCGCGCGCACCGGGAGCGGTGCGCGCGGCATACCGTCACTTGCTGGTGGTCGGCGACGGCGTCGCCGTGGCGGTCCCGCTCGGGCTCGGGGTGACGGTGGCGGTGCCGCCCTGCGGCGCCGCCTCGACCGCCCGCTGGATCGCGTCGTCGAGCTTCTTCTGCGCCTCGCCGTAGGCCGCGAAGTCGCCGTTCTTGAGCGCCTCCCGGCCGTCGTCGTAGGCGGCCTGGATGTCCTTCAGCGCCTGGTCGAGCGCCGCCGCGTCGCTGCCGGACGGCGGCTTCGTCGGCGTCGTCGGGCCCGAACCGGTGCCGGAGTCGCCTGCCTTCACCCCGGCGCTGCCGCCGAAGAGTCCGTCGAGGGCGCCGGTCAGGGTGTCCGACCACGCCAGCTTGTCGCCGAACGCCACCACGGTCGCCCGCGACAGCGGGTAGGCCGAGCTGCCGCTGGCCCGCACGTAGATCGGCTGCACGTAGAGCAGGCCACCGCCGACGGGGAGGGTCAGCAGGTTGCCGAAGGTGACCCGCGAGCCCTGCTGCCGGCTCTGGTTGAGGAACTGGTTCAGCGTCAGTGTGAACGCCTCGGACGTCACGTTCGAGCTGTTGATGTCGTTCGAGACCTGGCCCGGGCCCTTCACCGTCGTGTCGCGCGGCAGCTCGAGCAGCCGCAGCTTGCCGTAGTCCTCCCGCCGCTTGCCGTCCTCGGAGCCTGCGTTGGCGTCCACGGCCAGGAAGCCGGAGAGCACCTCGCGGTCACCGGTCGGCTGGAAGGTCGTCGTCAGCGAGAAGCTGGGCGACTTCTGCCCGGGCAGGGCGAGCGTCAGGTAGTAGGGCGGCTGGTAGACGGCAGCCTCCTCCTGGGTCGGGTCGTTGGGCACCCGCCAGAAGTCCTGACCGCCGTAGAACGAGTCGGCGTCGGTCACGTGGTAGCGCGCCAGCATCATCCGTTGGACCTTGAAGAGGTCCTCCGGGTAGCGCAGGTGCGACATCAGGTCGCCGCTGATCTCGCTCATGGGGCGCACCGTCCCGTCGAACGCCTTGGACCAGGCCTTGAGCACCGGGTCCTGCTCGTCCCACGTGTAGAGCCGCACCGTGCCGTCGAACGCGTCGACGGTCGCCTTCACCGAGTTGCGGATGTAGTTGACCTGCCCGGTGCTGATCGCGCGGACGGCGCTGGAGGTCTCCGTCACCGAGTCCGAGGTCGCGTTGTCGATGTCCTGCAGGCGGGAGTAGGGGTAGTCCGCCGACGTCGTGTAGCCGTCGACGATCCACTGGATGCGGCCACCGACCACTGCGGGGTACGGGTTGCCGTCCGGGGTCAGCCACGGGGCGACCTTGCGGACCCGCTCGAGCGGCTGGCGGTTGTACAGCAGCCGGGACTGCTCGTTGACCGCGTCCGAGAGGAGGAACTTGAGCTCGCGGTACTTGATGGCGTAGGCGGCCCGGCGCATGAACGAGCCGATCTCGACGCCACCGTTGCCCTCGTAGGTGTTGTTCTTCTGGCCGGCCGCGCTGCCGTCCGGGTAGTCGAACTCGCGCGGTCGGGCGCCGGCAGGTGCACCGACGATCGAGTACGCCGGGGACTGCTCACCGAAGTAGATCCGCGGCTCGAAGGCGCCCAGCTTGCCGACCGGCGGGATGTTGTTCTCGTAGAACACCGGCTGGCCGTCCTCGCCGCGCCGGTTGCCGTAGGCCGCGACGACGCCGAACCCGTGGGTGTAGACGGTGTGGTCGTTGATCCAGTTGCGCTGGTTGGCCGGCACGCCGTCGAGGTCGAGCTCACGCACCGCGATGACGGTGTCGTTGACCTTGCCGTCGATGTTGTAGCGGTCGACGTCGAGCGAGTCCGGGAAGCCGTAGTACGACTTCACCGACTGCAGCTGCTTGAAGGTCGGCGAGACGACGTTGGGGTCGACCAGCCGGATGCCGGGGATGGTGTCGGCGTCGTCCCGCAGCTGGTTGCGCGTGGCCGTCGTGCCCGCCTCGTACGTCTGGGTCTCCACCTCGTCGAGCCCGTAGGCGGCTCTCGTCGCCTTGATGCTGCGGTCGAGGTACTTCGCCTCCTTGGACTTCTCGGAGGGCTTGACGCTGAAGTTCTGGATCAGCGCCGGGTAGATCCCGCCGACCACGACAGCGGTCACCGTCAGGAGGGCGACGCCGATGATCGGGAGCCGCCACGACCGCGTCCAGATGGAGGCGATGAACAGACCTGCCGTCATCAGCGACGCGACCGCCAGGATGGCCTTGGTCGGCATGACGGCGTTGGCGTCGGTGTAGCGGATCCCCGTCAGCAGCGGCGACTCCTTCGTCACCAGCGAGTAGCGGTCGACCCAGTAGGAGCCGGCCCGCACGACGACGATGGCCGCGAGCAGGACCGCCAGGTGGGTCCGGGCGGCGCGGGTCGTGCGCTCGCCCCGTCCCTGCAGCTGCACCCCGCCGTAGACGTAGTGGGTGAAGGCGGCGGCGATGAGCGCCATGATCAGCATCATCGTCAGGAAGCCGAGCACGAACCGCAGCCACGGCAGCGTGAAGACGAAGAACGAGATGTCCATCCCGAACTGCGGGTCGGTCTTGCCGAAGGACACCTGGTTGCGCCACAGCAGGAACGTCTTCCACTGGCCGGCGGCACCCGTGCCGGCGAGGAAGCCGAGCACGAGCGGGATGCCGATCGTCGCGACCCGGCGCAGCGGCTCGATGGCCTCGCGGTACTGGTCGAGGTTCTGCTGCTGGGGCGTCACCGGCGCGTAGACGGGCCGGGTGCGGTAGCCGACGACGAGGCTGGAGGCGACCAACGCCGCGGTCAGGACGAAGCCGACCGTGAAGAGCACCACCTTGGTGACCAGCTCGGTGGTGTAGACCGTGGTGAAGCCGACGGAGTCGAACCACAGGATGTCGGTCCACACCCCGGCGGCGATGGAGACCAGGACCGCCAGCGCCGCGAGGATCGCGATGGTCGGTCCGAGGGGCCCCCGGCTGCGGCGCAGGCCGAGCGGACCGCGCCCGCCGGGCCGACCGCCACCCGGCCGTCCTGCGCCCGGAGGCGTCGGGCGCCCACCCTCAGGAGGAGGGCCACCTGCGCCGAACCACTCAGAAGAACTCACCACACGCCCGATCTGCCTCGGACGGCGCATCCGTCGCACCGCCTGTCTCAGTGCCAACTTACCGAGCGCGGCTGCGGTTCCCGGCACGGTTCCGGCGGACTGGGTCGACCCGTCGTGCGTCCGACCGCCATTTCACGTATGCCGCGGCGCATGCGGCACGATGGCCCCGTGACCTCCCAGCCGCAGCCCGTCGCCGACCCGCTCACCATCGCCGCCCTCGACACCGAGAAGCACGTGGCCGCCGCCGGCTGGGACCAGAACCCCCGCGTCTTCGCCCTGGTGCCGACTGCCGACCTGATCGAGCGCGAGCCGCACCTGCGCGCCGGCCTGAGCGGCGCGGACCTGGCGCCCGGCGCCCTGTCGGCCATCGAGCAGGAGGACCTGCCCCGCACCTCGTCGATGGAGTCGCTGCTGGGCCGGATGTCGTGGCCCGACGCCGTGGTCGGCGTCGCCCTCGCGGTCGAGCGCGTCGTGGTGCCGCCGGAGGCCGAGCGCGACCTGCCGGACAACCCGGACCAGGCGATGGAGGCCCTCGCCAGCCACCCCGACCGGCGCGACGTGCGGCTGCTGGTGGCCGTCACCCGTGACGGGCGGAGCCGCTGCCTGCTGCGCCAGCGCGCCCACGACCGCGACGACCAGGTCGCCATGGGCGACGACATCGCGCCCGGGCTGGTGCACGCGCTGAAGGCCACGCTGCAGGACTGAGCCGCGCCCGCGGCATACCAAGGTCCCGGCCCACCCCGCCGGCCGCGAGAGGTGCGGTCAGGCCGCGGAGGTGAGGTCAGCGGGTGCAGGTGGGCAGGCTGTCGGCCTTCCTGGCCGCGATGTCCTGCACGGCCTTGCGCGCCTCGTCGAACGTCGCGATGCGCACGACCCGCAGCCCGTCGGGCACGTGGTCGACGACCTCGTCGCAGTTGTCGGCCGGCGCGAGGAACCAGTCGGCCCCGCCGTCGCGGGCTCCCACCAGCTTCTGCCGGATGCCGCCGATCGGGCCGACCGAGCCGGAGGAGTCGATCGTCCCGGTGCCGGCGACCTTCTGGCCACCGGTCAACGAGCCCGGCGTGAGCGTGTCGTAGATGCCGAGCGCGAACATCGTGCCCGCCGAGGGCCCGCCGACGTCGCCGGCGTGGATCTGCACGTCGACGGGGAAGTCGAACTTGCGGCCGAGGAAGACGCCGATGGTGGCGCGCCCGTCGGACTCGCGGGTCGTCGCGGTCACGTCGACGAGGGAGCCACCGCGGCGCAGCTGCAGCTCCACCGCCTCCCCCGGCTGGTGCTTCTGGATGGCGGTGCGCACGTCCTCGGAGCTGCGGATCACCTGCCCGTCGACGGCCACGATCTGGTCGCCCTCCTTGAGCTGACCCGCCGACGGCGCGTCCTTGGCGACCTGGGCGATGGTGACCCGCTCGGTGACCGGCTTGCCGAGCGCCTTGAGCGCGACGGCGATCGCCTCCTGCTGCGAGCCGACCATCTCGGCGGTGTTCTCCTCCTCGACCTGCTTGCTGGTCAGGCCCTTGGGGAAGATCAGGTCCTCGTCGTAGACGTCGCTGGTCGGGTCGATCGCGGCCCAGAGCACCTCCCAGGCGTTGACCTTGTCGCCCGGGCCGCCGAGCACCCGCACCGTGGTGAAGTCGAGGGCGCCCGTCGTCGGGTAGGTCTCGGCGCCCTTGACCGTGATGAGCTGCTGGCCCTCGATCTTGCCGAGCGTGTTGGAGATCGGCCCGGGCTGCATGACGACGTAGGGCAGGGCCACGATCGACAGCACGGCCGCGAGCGCGATGCCGAGGAAGACCCCGGCCAGGGTGTAGACGGACTTCCGGGACAGCCGGTAGGGGTCCGGCTCGGTGAACGCGGGAGGAGCGGGTTCGGTCGACGAGGGCGGCAGGTGCGGCATCCGGCTCACGGGAGTCCGACCCACTCGTCGGAGCCGTCGGCGAACCGCTGGTGCTTCCAGATGGGCACGGTCGACTTGAGGGTGTCGATGAGGTCGCGGCAGGCCGTGAAGGCCTCGCCCCGGTGGGGGGCTGCCACGGCGACGACGACGGCCGTGTCGCCGACCTCGAGGTGACCGGTGCGGTGCACCGCGGCCAGGCGCGCGACGCCGTGGCGGGCACCCACCTCGTGGCACACCCGCTGCAGCGTGTCGACCGCGCTCGGGTGCGCCGAGTAGTCGAGCGCCGCCACGTCGGCCCCGTGGTCGTGGTCGCGCACCACCCCGACGAACAGCGCGATGCCGCCGCACTGCGGGTGGCGCACGGCGGCGAGCACCTCGTCCACCGACAGCGGCTCCTCACGCACGTCGCACAGCACGACATCCGTCAGCATGGTCACGATCCACCTCCCCTGCGGCGCCTGCGCCGCATGATCGCCGCCGTGCCCACCATGGCCACTGCGGCGCTGGCGGCGCCGAGCGCCGCGTCCTTGCGGTCGAGCCTACGGGCGGCCACCGCGTGCGAGCCCCGGATCCCGTCGAGCAGGACACCGAGGCAGGTTGCATTGTCGTATGCCGGTTCCCAACCGTGCGCACGGAGGGCCCCGGAGGACACCGCCCACGGATGGAGCACGAACGCGAGGTCGCTGGCCGGGGTCGGCAACACCCCAACGCGGTGGAGCCGGTCGGCGGTTCCCTGGGCGACGGCCAGGCTCAGCTCCACGCGGCGCATCCCCGTGAGGCGCTCGACCTCCTCCTGGGTCAGCCAGCCGTCGCTGGCCACCGTCAGCGCCGGCCCGAGGCCGTGGCTCGTGACCACGGCGACGGCCGACCCGAGGTCGTCGACGTGGCAGAACTGCCAGACCGGCTCGGCCCCCTTCACGGTGAGCAGGCGCGGGGCCTCGAAGTGCCGGGTGATGACCGTGTCGACCCCGTCCCCGACCAGGGCGGCCGGCCGCAGCACCGTGATGCGCAGGCCGGGGTGCACCTCGCGCGCCACGGCCACGAGCTGCTCGACGTCCATCAGGTCGCCGACGCTGCCGCCGTCCGCGACCGCGCGCAGCGGGGCGTCGTCGTCCAGCGGCACCGGGTTGTCCGGCCGGGCGCCGAACACCTTGGCGCTCGACACCACGACCAGGTGGCTGACCCCCGCGGCGGCCGCGGCGGTGATGACCGTCTGGGCGCGACGGAGGCTGCGCTCGCGGCGGGCCACCCGCCCCTCGGCCAGCTCGCCGGCGAGGTCGGTGCGCACCGCGACGTAGACGGCCGTGTCGACGTCGTGCAGCGCAGCGGCCAGCGACGGGTCGCCCGGGTCGCCGTGGCGCCACTCGGTGCCGCCCACCTCGGGCGGCTCGGTGTCGATGGCGACGACCGTCGCGATGCGGGCGCCACCGCGCTCCCCCGCGCCGCCGCGGGCCGCGGCTCCCACGAGCTCGCGCAGCACCGCGCGCCCGACCGGCCCCGACGCGCCGACCACGGCAACGTCGATGGCGCTACGCCGGGAGCGAACCGCGCCCCGGGGGGAACTCACTCTGGCCTCCGCGTGGTTGTCTAGTGGAGACACATGATCGCAGCAGGCCACAGGAGCCGTCGTGCCAGACCAGCCCATCACCCCCGGAACACCGGATCCCGAAGACCAGCAGCCGGATGACGAGCAGGGCTCCCCGCGGTTCGAGCCGTTGCGGCCGAGCGGTCCCGGCCGGTCCGACCCGCCCCCGGCCTCCCGTCCCGCCGGCTTCGGTGCCGGTGCCGGGGCGACGCCCGGTGAGGGCAGCGGGGGCACCGGGGGCACCGGCTCAGGGCTCCCGCCGGAGCTCGAGGCGATGATCTCGCAGCTCACCGGAGGGCAGGGCGTCGACCCGGAGATGGCCAGGATGCTGCAGGGCATGGGCATCGAGAACATCGACCCCGCCATGCTGCAGATGATGACGGCGCAGGTGCAGGCCATGTTCTCCGGCAACGCCGACGAGCCGTTCAACGTCGAGATGGCCACCGACACCGCCCGCAAGGCCGTCGCCGAGGCCGGCGACCCCTCGGTCTCGGCCCCGGAGGCGGCCAAGGTCGCCGAGGCCGCCCAGGTGGCCGGACTGTGGCTCGACCAGGTCACCGACTTCGGCCCGCCCGGCATCAGCACCCACGCGTGGAGCCGGGCCGAGTGGGTCGAGGCGACCATGCCGACCTGGCGCAGCCTCGTCGAGCCCGTGGCCGAGGGCGTCGGACGGGCCATCAGCACCGCCATGCGCGGCCAGCTCGAGCAGCTCGGAGAGGGCGCCCTGCCGGAGGGCATGCTCCCCGCAGGGGTCGACCCCAGGGCGCTGCTCGGCCAGATGGAGCCGATGCTGGCGCGGATGAGCGGCTCGATGTTCGGCCTCCAGGTCGGGCAGGCCGTGGGGGCGCTCGCCCAGGAGATCGTCAGCGGCACCGAGGTGGGCCTCCCGCTCGTGAGCGACCAGGCCGTGGCGCTGCTGCCGTCCAACGTCGCGGCCTTCGCGGAGGGCCTCGAGGTCGACCTCGACCAGGTCCGCCTCTACCTCGCCGTGCGCGAGGCCGCCCGGGTGCGGCTGTTCGCCGACGTGCCCTGGCTCGGACCCCAGCTGCTGGCTGCGGTGCGCGACTACGCCCGCGACATCACCATCGACACCGAGGGGATCGAGGCCGGCCTGCAGCAGGTCGACCCCACCAACGCCGAGGCCCTGCAAGCGGCCCTGCAGGACCAGCTCTTCCGCCCCGACCCCAGCCCCGCGCAGAAGGCCGCGCTCTCGCGGCTCGAGACCTACCTCGCCCTCGTCGAGGGCTGGGTCGACGTCGTGACCGAGCGGGCCACCCGCGAGCACCTGCCCCAGACGGCGGCCCTCGGGGAGGCCGTCCGCCGACGCCGCGCCACCGGCGGGCCGGCGGAGAAGGTGTTCAGCGGCCTCGTCGGCCTCGAGCTGAGGCCTCGCCGCCTGCGCGACGCGGCGAACCTGTTCGCCGCGGTCGAGGCCAGGCACGGCGCTGCGGCCCGTGACGCGGCCTGGGGCCACCCCGACGTCGCGCCGACCGCGGCCGACCTCGACGACCCGCTCGGCTACGTCGAGCGCGTCGGCTCCCCCACCGGCGGCGACATGGACGCCGCGCTCGACGAGCTGCTCCGCGAGGGCGGGGCCGGGGGTGCCGGCGAGAGCGGCACCGACGGCGAGCCCGGCGGCGGGCCGGGCGGGGACGGCCGGTGACGGCGCCCGCGGAGGGCGTCCCCACGGCATACCTGGCGCTGCGCGAGGACGCGCGGGCGGTGCTGTCCGGCTGGGACGCCCCCGACGCCCAGCAGGAAGCCCTGCGCGTCGAGCTGCTCGAGCACCTCGACGCCCACGAGGACGCGATGTGGAAGCAGGGCCCGCCGGCCCACCTCACGGCGAGCGCCCTCGTGCTGAACTCCAGCCTCGACAAGGTGCTGCTGACCCTGCACGCCAAGGCGGGCCTGTGGCTGCAGTTCGGGGGCCACTTCGAGCCGCAGGACACCTCGGTGCTGGCCGCAGCCACCCGTGAGGCGCGGGAGGAGTCAGGCCTCGGCGGTCTGGAGCTGGCCCCGCAGCTGGTGCACGTGGACCGCCACCGCCTCATCGCCTCGGGCTTCGGGCGGTGCCGTGAGCACCTGGACCTCCGGTACGCCGGCGTGGCCACGGACGAGGCCGGCTACGCCGTGAGCGAGGAGTCGCTGGACGTGCGGTGGTGGCCGGTCGACGACCTGCCCGCGGAGAGCGGCGACGAGATCCGGCCGCTCGCGGTCGCGGCGAGGCGACTACTCGGCTGAGTCGGCTGAGTCGGCCCCGCTGTTGACGTCGAGCACTGTGCCGACCTCCAGCGCTGCGACGCCGTCCTGCTCGGTGACCTCCTCGGCCTGCCCGCTGCCCGGGACGGGCTGCGCGAGGTCGAGGTGGGCGGCCGCGGCGATCCCCTCGAGGTAGCCGCGGGCCCGGTCCGTGCGGGGGAAACCGCCGACCAGGGACCAGAAGTCCTTGCCGTGGCCCGGCACGATGAGGTGCGCGAGCTCGTGCAGCACGACGTAGTCGAGCACGTAGCCGGGCATGCCCCGCACCCGCGTCGAGATGCGGATCGTGCCGTCGGCCGGGGTGCAGGAGCCCCAGCGCGACTGCTGGTTGTCGACCCACCGGATGCTGGCCGGCTTGGCGAGGCCGCCGAGGTAGCGGCGGGACAGCTCCTCGGCACGCGTGGTCAGCTCCTCGTCGCTCGGGCTGCGACGGCGGTCACCGGCGGCCAGCCGGTCGAGCATCGCGGCCACCCACTGGCGCTCCTCGGCCTTGGTGAAGCGCGCCGGGATCAGCACGACGGTGCGCCCCTCCTCGCGGTAGGCGCTCACCGTGCGACGGCGCCGGCGACTGCGCCGGACCTCGACCTCGGGCGTGTCCACTCCCCGAACATAGGCCACAGATGGCCGCTGACCTAGGGATTTGGGGTCGACCCCACACCGGGGTGGGGGTATTGCCGGTCGCCATGACGCGCAGAGATACCCCGAACCGGGAACGGGCAATCGGGAGGGGTCCGCCCGGGGTCAGCGGCCGTGGAAGGTCGGCGGGCGCTTCTCCGCGGCCGCCGCGATGCCCTCGTGCAGGTCCTCACTCGCCAGCGTGACGGCCTGGGCGAGGGCCTCCCACTCCAGGGCCCTCTCGTAGGACGCATGGCCCCCGTCGCGGACGGCCTGCAGGGTGAACCGGGTGGCGATCGGAGCCGCCGCGGCCACCCGTTCGGCGGCCGCGAGCGCGTGCCCGAGCACCTCGTCGGCCGGCGCCGCGAGCGACACCAGGCCCAGCCCCACAGCCTCCTGACCAGTGACGATGCGGCCGGTGAGCAGCAGGTCGCGGGCCACGGCGTGCCCCGCGACGTCGGGCAGCGACCAGGTCGTCGCCATGCCCGGGTGCAGCCCCAGGGAGGTGAACGGCACGCCCAGCCTGGCGTCAGCGGCGGCATACCGGATGTCCATCGCGAGGGCCAGCGCGAACCCGGCGCCGATCGCGTGGCCGTTGATCGCCGCGATGGTGGGCACCTCGAGCTGCTTGACCGACAGCCACGAGCGGTAGAAGGCGAGCATCCTGGTCGCGCAGGTCGACCACCTGGGCGTCGGGCTCGGAGACGATCCACGACAGGTCACCCCCGGCGTTGAAGGCCGAGCCCTCGCCGGTCACCACCACGGCGGCCAGCTCGGGGTCCTGTCGCAGCAGCCCCATCAGGCGCACCCACGACCGCGTCATCGCCGTGCTCATCGAGTTCCGGCGCTCGGGGAGGTCGAAGGTGACGACGGCGATCCGCCGCCCCGAGGCCTCCCGTGCCTCCACCCGCAGGTCCTCGTACGGGGTGTTCCACCACTGCGCCAGGTCGTTGGGGTCGGTCATGGGCGAGAGCCTAGGGGGCGCCCCCTGAGCACGAGCGACACGCCCCGCTGCGCGATTTTGTGCTCAGCATGGTCTACGGTGGCCGAAGTCCAGCACCGCAACCGAGCGGTGATATCGACAAGGAGACAGACGCGATGGCTGACGAGACCTACAAGGGCGAGTTCTACTGCGTGAAGTGCAAGGAGAAGCGCGAGGCCGAGGGCAAGGTCGTCGAGACCAACGGCCGCCGCATGGCCAAGGGTGTGTGCCCCGTCTGCGGCACCAACCTCAACCGCATTCTCGGCAAGGCCTGAGGCACAGCCTCACCCAGCTAGCCAACGCGCGAGGGGCGGGACCTGCGGCTTCGGCCGGGTCCCGCCCCTCTCGCGTGCCCGCAGCACGACGCTGGCCTGTGGACGACCGGCTCGGCGCCCCCTCGCTGTGCCAGATTGGAGCCGCTGGGGTCCCGAGCCACGAGGAGGCGCAGGCATGGCCGCACGTCCGCGCCTGAAGGAGCAGTTCCGCCCGCTGCGGCGCGGGGGCGGCCGCGTGCAGCTCGGGCTCGACCCGGCAGTCGGCGTGGTGCTCGAGGGCCTCAGCGACGACGAGATCCTGCTGCTCGAGCACCTCGACGGCAGCCTCGACGAGGCCGCCACCACCGCGTGGGCGGTCCGGCACGGGATCCCGGCCGAGCGCGTGGCCGCCCTCCTGCAGACGCTGCGCAGCCACGCCCTGACCGTGGAGTCGCCCGCCCACCGGCTCGACCTCGCCGGGTTGGCGCCGGCGCTGCGCGACACCCTCCGACCGGACGCCGCGGCGCTCGCCTGCGCCTACCGCAGCACCGACGACGGGTATGCCGTGCTCGGCCGCCGCGCCCGCCGTCGCGTCGTCGTCTCCGGCACCGGCAGCCTGCCCACCGTGCTCGTGCAGGCGCTGCGGCAGGCAGGTGTCGGGCACGTCCTCAGCGGCCGGTATGCCGGCGACCCGCCCGCGGAGGCGGGCTGGCCCGACCTGTGGTGCTGGTGGGGGTGGGCGCCCTCGACACCGAGGCGGCCTCGCGGTGGCGGCGCGGGCGCGTGCCACACCTGCCCGTGGTGCTCCACGGGACCTGCGCCGAGGTGGGCCCGCTGGTCGTGCCCGGCACCGGTCCCTGCCTGCGGTGCCTCGACCTCACGCGGGCCGACCACGACCCCGGCTGGCCCGCCGTGCTCGCCCAGCTCGCCCCCACCGCCGTGGGTCCGGCGGCGGAGGCCTCCGGTGAGACGTCCCTCGTCTTCGCGACGGCCGGCTTGGCGGCGATGACGGCGCTCGCCGCCCTCGACGGCCACCCCCACCCTCCCGGCACGTCCTTCCGGGTCGGGCTGCCGGTGCCCCGGCTGACCGAGCAGGTGTGGCTGCCGCACCCGCAGTGCGGCTGTGGCGGCGCCGACCCGGGCAGAACTGCCGGACCGGAGCGCGGTTCCCCGCCGGCGTCAGCGACAATGGTGGGGTGAGTGACCTTCCGCGCAAAGCGGTCAGCCGTACCGCCCGCCTCGCCAGCCTGCCGCTGGGGTTCGCCGGGCGCACGGCAGTCGGCTTCGGCAAGCGGGTCGGCGGCAAGCCCGCGGAGGCTGTGGCGGCCGAGCTGCAGGCGCGCACGGCGGAGCAGCTGTTCAAGGTCCTCGGCGAGCTCAAGGGCGGGGCCATGAAGTTCGGCCAGGCCCTCTCGGTCATGGAGGCGGCCATGCCGGAGGAGGTCGCCGGTCCCTACCGGGCGACCCTCACCAAGCTGCAGGAGGCGGCGCCGCCCATGCCCGCCTCGACGGTGCACAAGGTGCTGGCGGCCGAGCTCGGCCCGCGCTGGCGGACCTCGAAGTTCCAGTCGTTCGACGACACGCCCGCGGCAGCGGCCTCGATCGGCCAGGTCCACCGGGCGGTCTGGCGTGACGGTCGGCCGGTCGCGGTGAAGATCCAGTACCCCGGAGCCGCCGAGGCCCTGGTCAGCGACCTGAACCAGCTGGCCCGGGTGGCCCGCGTGGCCGGCGGCTGGATCCCCGGCATCGACATCAAGCCGATCACCGACGAGCTCAAGTCGCGGATGTCGGAGGAGCTCGACTACAACCTCGAGGCGACCAACCAGCACACCTTCGCCAAGGTCTTCCGCAACGACCCGCACTTCGTCGTGCCCGACGTGCTGGCCCACAGCGAGCACGTCATCGTCTCGGAGTGGCTCGACGGCACCCCGCTGTCACAGATCGTCGCCAAGGGCACGCGCGAGCAGCGCGACGAGGCCTCGCGCCTCTACCTCGAGTTCCTCATGGTCGGCCCGCACCGAGCCGGCCTGCTCCACGCCGACCCCCACCCCGGCAACTTCCGGCTCACCCCCGACGGCCGGCTCGGCGTCATCGACTTCGGTGCCGTCAACCGGCTCCCCGGCGGACTGCCGTCGGCCATGGGCGAGCTGATCTCCGACGCCCTCGAGGGAGACGCCCTCACCCTGGCCGACGGCCTGCGCCGCGAGGGGTTCATCAAGCCGTCCATGCAGGTCGACCCCCATGCGGTGCTGGCCTACCTCGACCCGCTCATCGACCCGATGCGGCATGACGAGTTCGAGTTCAGCCGCGCCTGGCTGCGCAGCGTGGCCCAGCACATCAACGACGTCCGGCAGCCGGAGTTCCTCACCGGCATGAAGCTCAACCTGCCCCCGGCCTACCTGCTGATCCACCGCGTCTGGCTCGGCGGCATCGGCGTGCTCTGCCAGCTCGACGGCAGGGTGCCGGCCCGGGCGATCGTCGTCGAGCACATGCCGGGTATGCGGCTGCGGCACCTGCCGCCCACCGCCGACTGACCCGCCGCGCTGGCGTCACCACCAGGACGAGTCGAGCTTGCCCTCGATGCTGCGCAGGTGGCGCCGGCTGCAGGTCTCGCAGGTCCAGACGTCACGCCCGTTCTCGACACCGCGCGCCCACGTCAGGCGGGCGAGCGCCTCGTCGGCCGGCACGGCGCCGCACGTGGCGCACACCGGAGGCGCGGACTGCCCCTCCGTCGGCACCCCGGCCACCACCTCGGACGGCGCGTCGGAGGGGTCGCGGCCCGGCGGCATACCGGTCAGGCCTTCTTCGCGCCGGAAGTCTTGGCCGCCGCCTTGGCGGCCTGCTTGGCGGACTGTTTGAAGGCCCGCACCTTCTGGAGCGAGACGTCGTCGACGACGTCGGCGACCGAGCGGAAGGAGCCGTCCTCGGCGTAGGGGCCGATGGCCTCCTGCCAGCCGGAGGGCTGGACGCCGAGCTGCTTGCCGAGCAGGGCTGCGAAGATGCGCGCCTTCTGGTCGCCGAAGCCGGGCAGCGCCTTGAGCCTGGCCAGCAGGTCGGGGCCGTCGGCGGCCTCGGTCCAGATCGTCTCGGCGCGACCGCCGTACTCGTCGCGCACGACGGCCGCGAGCGCCTGGACGCGCCCGGCCATCGAGCGGCCGTAGCGGTGGATCGCCGGCGGCGTCGAGCACAGGTCGGCGAAGGCCTCCGGCTCGGCCTCGGCGATGCGCGCCGGGTCGAGGGTGCCGAACCGGTCGAGGATCTTGGCCGGCCCCCGGAAGGCGTGCTCCATGGGGTACTGCTGGTCGAGCAGCATGCCCACGAGCAGCGCGAACGGGTCGCTGCTCAGCACCTCGTCGGCGTGGGCGTCCTGGGCGATGCGGATCGTGGGCTGCGCGGTGGCCATGGCCGCAGCGTAGCCAGCGCGTCTCGGTGCAGGTAGACGACTCAGTGCAGGTAGATGAAGCCGGGCCCCTCGTCGCGGTAGGGGATCCCCAGCGCGTCGAGCGCCGGCGCCCACGAGCCGGTCACCGTCTGGTCGGCTCCCTCGAACCCGTGGTCGGCGGTCAGCAGGAACGTCACCTCGTCGGTGAGGCCGAGCGCGTCGAGGTGGTCGAGGAACGCGACGAGCCGGCGGTCGGCCTGGCGCAGCGAGTCGCGCGCCATGTCCGAGCGCGGACCGCCCCCGTGGTGACCGGCGTCGGTGACGACGTTGGCCCACCAGGTCAGCACCGGCGCCGCCGCCGGGTCCGCGAACAGCTGGAGCATCTGCTGGAGGCCGAGGTCGTCGACCTGCACGCCCCAGCGGAAGTAGCGGTCGTGCGAGGTAGTCGGCGTTGCCGAGGAACGGCGAGGTGTGCGGGTCGGGCAGCTGGTCGCCCAGGCCGCCGGCGCCCCGGCTGTTGCCGCTGGCGCGGATGATCTGCATGGTCGCGTAGTCCGCACCCCGGTCGATCGCCTCGTCGACGCTGGCGGTGCGCGGGGCCTCGCGGGGCTCGACGTGGTCGTTCACCATCTCGAACACGGTGCGCGCCTCCGGGTGCAGCCACTCGGCACTGCGGTGCCACGTCGCCTCGTCGTTGGGCACGACGCGCTCGCCGGTCGCCCGGTCGAAGTAGACGTTGCCGAGCACGCCGTGCCTCCCGGGCCCGAGACCCGTGAGGATCGAGGTGTGGTTGGTCAGCGTCACGCTGGGGAACTCGGCCACCGCACCACCGCGCAGGGCGACGCCCCGCTCGATGAGGCGGGCGACACCCGGCAGCTCACCGGTCTCCGCCAGGTGCAGCAGGTCGCTGCAGTGGGCGCCGTCCCACAGGATGCCGACCACCCGGCGCCGCTGCCCTTCGGGCAGCGGCTCGAGGTATGCCGTGAGCGGCCTTCCGTCGAGCGGATCACCCTCTCCGTCAACGAGATCCGCGTCGGGGACGCCGGCGAGGTGTGCCAGCGTCGGGCCGACGTCGATCAGCCGGGCGTGCTCGTCGACGAACGAGCGGCGGGTGACGCGGGCCCCGGAGAGGATCAGCGGGGCGCGCGACTGGATGACGTCGAGCGAGCCGTGCTCGCCATGGTGGCCGCCCTCGTCCGGGAAGAAGTGGCGCGGCGTGTGCACCACGGCGACGTCGGGGCTGCGCTCGGGGTGCGCGAACAGCGAGAGGATGCGCTCGGCGGCATACGGGTAGGCGTTGTCGGTCGAGACCCGCGGCCCCTCCTGCTCGATCTCGCGCTCGTAGGGCAGGAAGGCCATCGGGTCCTCGCTGGCCACGGGGTCGGCGCCCTCGAGCACCTCGTGCCGGCCGCCGGGGTGCAGGCGCACCCGGCCGAGGTGGTTGGCGGCGTGGGCCACCGGCTGGCCGTCGCCGCCGGGTTCCACCCACAGGACGAGGTCGACCATCGGGGCGAGCTCGGGAGCGCAGAGGGCTGCGATGACGGCGTCGCGGGACCCGGCTTTCATGTTCACAGGGCGACACCCTAGGGGCGCAGCCGGCCTCGACAACGACGAACCCACCCGGACACGATGTCCGGGTGGGTTCGCTTCCTGGTGCGGGAGGTCATCGGGTGCGTGACCTCAACGAGCCAGCATGCGCGGCAGCTGCAGCATCAGCTCCTGCTGCGCGCGCCGCTCGAGCTGGCGCTGGAACTCCCGCTGGCGGCGCCGGCGATGGGCGCGGGCGAGGTCGGCGTGCAAGGCCTGGAACATGGTGGATCTCCTGGTGAGGACGAGTGTGAAGTCGGATAGGGTGGGTGCGACCCGTGGGATCGGCGGCAACGGCCGAGCCCACGAGCGCACCGGAGGTGTGGAGGGCGGTGGTGGTCGTCATCAAGCGGCCACCGGGTTCTTGCGCGGACGCCCACGGGGACGCTTGCGGGCGACGATCGCTCCCTGGATGAAGAGCTCACCGCCCCAGACGCCCCACGGCTCTGCGCGGTCGATGGCTCCCGCCAGGCAGGCGGCGCGGGCCGGGCAGGTCCCGCAGAGCGCCTTGGCGAACTCGACTCCCTCCGGGCTCTCGGCGAACCACAGCTCGGCGTCGTTCTCTCGACACGGGATGCCGTCGCCAGCCACGGCGGCCTGCTCGTTCAGGTCGTGGAGTGCGCTCAGTTGCATCGGGTGTCACCTCCCCTTGTCGTCCCCGTCATGGTGTTGACGGCTTCTCGGCTGCTGGTCTGGTCTCCGTCCCCCTGGTGGGGAGCCTTCGACCCGTACTGATCGGTGCTGTCCTGCCAACTCATCGGTGTTGCTGCCATCGGTGGTGCTGGTCTGCCTTTTCTGTCGGTGGTCCGAGGCAAACCCGTCTGTGGAACCCCGTACGGGGAAACAGAAAGGCCGCGGATCCCGGATGTCGGGTTCCGCGGCCTTGAAAGAGACCTGGGGGCTTTCGCCTAGACAGGTGGCTCTCCAGTGCGGAGGTGTACGACATCCATGTGGGTGAGAACGGTGGTCTGCGGGGCGGTGGCGCCGAAGCGACCGGCGTAGAAGGCCGGGCGCACCTTGACGCCGGACACACCGCGGGCATCGGAGGCGACGGTGGACACACGGGTCCCCTGGGCCGAGGCGCCGGTGGCCGCGAGACGAATCGGGTTGGCCTGCGGGCACACGGAACCGACGCCGGAGATCTGCGTCGCGATCGTCATGGTGATGCTCTCCATCAGGGCCACCCCTCCTTCTGTGTCTCGCTGGGACTTGGTCTCTGGTCAGGTCGCCGGCCACCTGGGCCGTCGGGCTTGACGTTCGAAAAGAGTAGCCGCTGCCGAGAAGGGCCAGCAACGTATTTATCGAGATTTCTGCCAAGAATTGACAGATCTTCTCGTCAGTTCGCCAACTCCGTTGCCGCAGAGGCACTTTCAACATCACCGTCGACAGCACTGGCGACGACCTCCGAGACGTCGGCACCACCGAGGATCGCGAGGACCTGCGCGCCGTAGAGACCGAGCTTGCGCGCCCCCACTCCGGCGATCCGGGACAGATCGGACTCGCTCGCGGGCTCGGCCTCGGCAATGGCGGTCAGGGTGGCGTCGGTGAAGACGACGTAGGCAGGGACGCTGGCCCCGCGCGCCGTGGCCAGCCGCCACTCGCGCAGCCGTTCGAAGGTCGCCTCGTTGTAGCTCGGCGGGCACTCGTCGCAGCGGCCGGTCTTGCGCTGGGCGGCGGTGACCAGCTCCGCGCCGCAGCCCTTGCACTTCGCGGGCAGCGAGGGCTTGAGGCTGCTCCCCCGGCTCCCGGCCGCTCGGGCGGTCTTGCGCTGGGCCCGCGCGCCGTCACCGAGGATGCTGGTGGTGCCGTCGAGGAACCGCGACGGCCTCCGCGACGCCCGCGCCCCCGGTGTGCGGGCGCCGGCCCATGACAGGCGCAGCTCGCGGCGGGCGCGCGTCATGCCGACGTACATCAGGCGCCGCTCCTCCTCGATCGCCTCCGCGGTGTCGGCCATCGTGATGGGCAGGAAGCCGTCGGAGCACCCGGCGAGGAAGACGGTGTCCCACTCCAGGCCCTTGGCCGCGTGGAGCGACGCCAACGTCACGCCCTGCACCGTGGGGGCGTGCTGGGCTGCCGCCCGTTCATCGAGCTCGCGCACGAACTCCGGCATCCGCGCGTCCGGGTTCGTGGCCTCCAGCTCGTCGGCCAGGGCCGCGAGCGCAGCGAGCGACTCCCACCGCTCACGGGTGGCCCCGCCGCTGTTCGGCGCCTCACGGCTCCACCCGGCGCCGACGAGGACGTCGCGCACGAGCTCCGGCAGCGGCTTGCTCGCGTCGTCGGAGCGGGCCGCCCCCCGCATCAGGAGGATGGCGTCGCGCACCTCCTTGCGGGCGAAGAAGCGTTCGCCGCCGCGCACGAGGTAGGGGATGTCGCGCTCGGCGAGCGCCGACTCGAAGGCCTCGGACTGTCCGTTGGTGCGGAACAGGATGGCGATGTCGGCGGGCGAGGCGCCAGACGCCACGCGCTCGGCGATCTCGCCGGCGATGGCCGCCGCCTCGGCCGGGTCGTCAGGATGGGCCGAGAGCACCGGCTGGGGTCCGGGGGCGCCCTGCGCCTCGAGCTGGACGCTGTGGCTGCGGGCCTGGCCTCCCGGCCCCCGCACGACCAGGTTGGCCAGCGAGACGATCTGCGGGGTGGAGCGGTAGTTGCGCACGAGCCGCACCACCCGGGCCTTCGGGTGCTTCGTGGTGAAGCCGAGCAGGTGCCGCGGGCTGGCCCCCGTGAAGGAGTAGATCGTCTGGGCCGGGTCGCCGACGACGCACACGTCGTCGCGCTCCCCCACCCAGAGGTCGAGCAGCCGCTGCTGGAGGGTGTTGACGTCCTGGTACTCGTCGACGACGAAGTGGCGGTACTGCTGCCGCACGGTGCGGGCGATGTCGTCGTGCTCGGCGAGGATGCCGACGGTGACGAGCAGGACGTCCTCGAAGTCGATGACGCCCCGGTCGGCCTTGACCTCCTCGTAGACCTCCAGGAGACGGGCCATGCCGGTGGCGTCGATGCCCGGGGGCTCCCGGCGCGCGGCGGTGGCGGCCGCGGCATACGTCTCGGGGGTGAGCATGTTGACCTTGGCCCACTCCACCTCGGCGGCGAGGTCGCGGAGGCCGGTGCGGTCGAACTGGAGCCGCAGCGAGGCCGCTGCCTGGGCCACCGCCGGCGCCTTGTGGCTCATCACCTCGGGCGCCGCGCCGCCGATCGCCTGCGGCCAGAAGTAGTGCAGCTGGCGCAGCGCCGCGGCGTGGAACGTGCGGGCCTGCACCCCGCCCACGCCGAGGTCGCGCAGGCGCGAGCGCATCTCACCGGCGGCCCGCGCCGTGAAGGTCACGGCCAGCACCCGCTGCGGCTGGTAGGCGCCGGAGAGGACGCCGTAGGCGATGCGGTGGGTGATCGCGCGGGTCTTGCCGGTGCCCGCGCCGGCGAGCACGCACATCGGCCCCAGCGGGCTCGCCGCCACCTCGCGCTGCTCCGGGTCGAGGGCGGCGAGCACGGCGTCGGCGGAGGGGTGGGCAGGGAGGGCGGGGCTGGGCGTCGGCATCGCAGGTGAGTCTCTCAGATGCCACCGACGCGACTCGCCCGGGAAGTTTTGGGAGGATTGCGGCGTTGACGCCCCTGGTAATTGACCCCTCAACGAGAGCAGATTCATGACCATCGAGGCACCCGCCCCCGGCACCGTCACCATGTTCACCACCTCCTGGTGCGGCTACTGCGTCCGGCTCAAGTCGCAGATGGGCCGTGAGGGGATCAACTACACCGAGGTGAACATCGAGGAGCACCCGTCGAGCGCGGAGTTCGTCATGAAGGTCAACGGTGGCAACCAGACGGTGCCGACCCTGCTCTTCCCCGACGGTTCGGCGGCCACCAACCCCTCGATCAACGAGGTCAAGGCCCGCCTCTCCTGAGGCCGCCCCCGCCGCTCCTGCCCCTCACGGGACGGGCGGCGCCTCGCCCAGCCAGTGCTCGATCAGGCTGCGCGCGATCGACAGCCGCGGCGGGATGCCCGTGGTGCCCGCCGCCAGCTCGGCCACCAGCTCCTCGCGGGTGACCCACCGGGCCTCGGCGATCTCGCCGTCCTGCAGCACGAGGTCGGTGTCGAGCGCTCGCGCGGTGAAGCCCAGCATCAGCGACGACGGGAACGGCCACGGCTGGTTGCCGAGGAAGCGCACGTCAGTCACGCGCACCCCCACCTCCTCGTGGACCTCACGGGCCACGGCCGCCTCCAGGCTCTCCCCCGGCTCCACGAACCCGGCCAGCACCGAGTAGCGCCGCTCGGCCCACTGCGGGCCGCGCGCCAGGAGCAGCCGCCCGTCGTCGTCGACCACCGCCATGATCACGGCCGGGTCGGTGCGCGGGTAGTGCTCGCTGCCGTCGGCCGGGCAGCGCCGCAGCCAGCCGCCCTGCTGCGGCTGCGTCGGCGTGCCGCAGCGCGGGCAGTGGCCGTGGGCGCGGTGCCAGTTGAGCAGGCCCAGCGCCGTCGTCATCAGGCCGGCGTCCCGGTCGTCGAGCTCGACCCCCACCTGGCGCAGGGTGCGCAGGTCGCGGGCGTCGGCACTGTCGGCCGCCGTCTCGTCCACGGCGACGTATGCCGTGCCGTCACCGTCCTCGCCCAGGAAGACGGCGAGCGCGGTCCGGTCCGAGGGCAGCGGGCTCCTCAGCGCCAGGCTCGGGCGCCCGTCCTGCTGGCACACCTCGGCGGAGCCGTCGACGACCGCGAGCACGCGCGTCGCCGGGTCGGCGAGCAGGTGCTCGAGCAGCTCCGGGTCGGCACGCCGGTGCGCCGCACGGTCGAGCGCGGTCCGGGCGAGGGACAGATTCGCGAGACTTTCGGGGGGTCGGCCCACAGGTGCCACCCTAGGGCGCGTCCAGCGCCTACGGTGGGGCGCGTGGACCGCAGCCCCCTCTACCTCGCCGCCCTGGCCAGTGCTGCCGTGCCGGGACTCGACCCCGCGAGCGTCGAAGCCCTGCCGAGCGAGGAGGGCCAGCAGTTCGACGTGGCCTTCGTGCAGGACACCCAGCACCGCCGGTGGGTCGTCCGGGCGCCGCGCACGCAGGCAGCCGGGGCGCAGATGGACGTCACGGTCGCGCTGCTGGGCCTGCTCTCCCGTCGGCTGCCCTTCGCGGTGCCGACCCCCAAGGGCTTCGCGGCCCTGAAGGGTGGTGGCCGCGCCGCCGTCTACCCCTACCTGCCCGGGCAGAACATCGGCTTCGACGCACTGCCCCCCGGGCCCGGCCTGGCCGCAGAGCTCGGCCGCACCATCGCGGCCCTCCACAACGCCGACCTCCAGATCTTCGACGAGGCGGGCCTGCCTGCCTACGACCCCGACACTTACCGCACCCGTCGCCTCGCCGAGCTCGACCGGGCCGCGGCCACCGGGCACGTGCCGACCGCACTGCTGGCGCGGTGGGAGCGGGCCCTCGAGGACGTCTCGTTGTGGCGGTTCGCGCCCACCCCGACGCACGGCGACCTCACCGGCGACCAGGTGCTCGCGGTCTTCGACGACGACCACGACGCCGGCACCGGCCGCATCCGCGCGCTCACCGGCTGGGAGGACGCCAAGGTCGCCGACCCGGCCGACGACTTCGCGTCCCTGGTCTGGCAGGCATCGCCGGAGGCGTTCGAGACGGTGATGGAGGCCTACGCCCACGCCCGGGTCGAGCGCCCCGACAAGCACCTGGAGCAGCGGGCCCGGCTCGCCGCCGAGATGCGCCTCGTCACTGAGCTCATGTCCGCGGTCTCGTCCGACGACCGCCGGCTCGTCGACCGGCACGCCGCCGCGCTGCGCCGCCTCGACGACCGCGTGCACGCCGAGGAGGAGGCGGCCGACGACTACCGTCGGGAGGTCGGCGTCCGCCCCGCCCACACCGGTCAGGTGCTCGTGCCCCCGCACCTCGGGGACGACCACGAGCCCGACGACGAGGACGACGTGGCGCTGATGTTCGCCAAGACCGCGCCCGAGGAGGCTGTGGAGGGCTGGACCGCGAATGAGGATGCGGCGACCGGAGAGGACCCCACCTCGGCGGACCTCGCCGCGGAGGACTCCGCCCCCCTCAGCACCGAGGACACCCACGCCGCCCACACCACCGAGGACGTGCCGGAGCACCAGGAGGTCGCGGGCACCGAGCGCGGCGAGGTGCAGTTCGAGGAGCTCGACGACCTCGAGGAGCCGGGCCCGGAGTTCGAGCCCGGCTACGACGCCCGCCGCTGACGCGGCGCAACGTCACGCGGCTGGCTCCGGCTACGGCTCGATCGTGCCGAGCACCGCGGCCAGGCCCTCCTCGTCCGGCAGGTCGGGCCAGACGGTCTCGCCGCTGACGGCGTAGTAGAACGCCGCGTCCACCTGGTCGAGGTCCAGGCCGCGCAGGCGGGCGAACGCCACCCGGTATGCCGCGAGCTGGAGGGCCCGGGTTCGGGCGGCCTCCCCGGTCGGCTTGGCACCGGTCTTCCAGTCCACGACGGTGAACCCGCCGTCGGGCCGCCGGAAGACCGCGTCGATGCGCCCACGCACCGCCATCCCGTCGATGACGGTCTCGACGGCGATCTCGATCTCCACCGGGGCCCGGCCGGCCCACTCGCTGGCGAGGAAGTGCTCCTTCATCGCGGGGAGCTCCGCGTCGTCACCGGGGTCCTCGTCGGCGCTGCCGGGGAGCTCGAGCAGGTCGACCATGGCCGCCCGCGCGTAGTGCTGCTCGACCCAGGCGTGGAAGGCGGTGCCCCGGCGGGCGGCGAGGGCCGGCGGCTGCGGCATCGGCCGGCGCAGCGAGGTGGCGAAGGCGTCGGCGTCCTGCGCGAGCGCCACCAGCGCCGACGTCGACAGGTGGCGCGGCACGGCCACGACCTGCTCACGACGCTGGGCCAGCCGCGCCCGCTCGGCGAGCAGCAGCTCGAGCTCCTCGAGGATCGGCACCTCCTCGCCGGGGATCGGCAGGGGCGCCTGGCCGTCGGCCCCGCGCTGCTCGCTGTGGGCCGGTGCGGCCGTCTCCACGGCCGACCGGACGGCCGCTGCCGCCTGCACCAGGGCAGCGGCCCGCTCGGGCTGGGCCGGCCACTGCACCGCGAGGGCTTCGGCGTCGCGCGGGTTCTGGCAGGTCTCCGGCTGCTCCGGGTCGGGCATGTCGACCCACACCTGCCGCTCGACGGGCAGCCCGGGCGTCTCGACCACCTCGGTCAGGAAGCGGGAGGTCACCCTCGGGGTGCCGGGCCCGGCCCACACCGGGGCGGTCAGCAGCATCTCGCCCCGGGCGCGGGTGAAGGCGACGTAGGCCAGCCGCCGCTCCTCCACCACGCCGTGCTCGCCACCGGCCCGGATGAAGGTGCTGGCCTTGGCCTCGACATCGGCCCAGTCCTCGGCGCCGCGCCACTCCCACACCGGCAGTCCGTCGCGGTCGCCGCGCAGGTCGTAGGGGACCCCGGAGAGCCCGCCGCACCAGCCGCGGTCCTTGGGGGCGGCCACGACCCACTCGGTGCCGTCGTGGGTCGACCTGGCGTAGTTGAGCGCCGGGAACGACCCCTCGACCAGACCGGGCACCGCCACGGCGTCCCACTCCAGCCCCTTGGCGGCATGCACCGTGAGGATCTGCACCGCGTCGGGCGAGGCCTCGATGTAGCCCTTGTCGAGGCCGCGCTCCTCCTTCAGGGCGGCCTCGAGCCAGCTGAGGAAGCCCGCGAGGTTGGGCCGGTCGGCGCTGGCGGTGAAGCCGGCCGCGACGTCGGCGAAGGCGTCGAGGTGGGCCCGGGCCGCCGCCGGGCTGTACCCCGGCCGCGACAGCACCTCGATGTCGAGGCCCAGCGCCCGCTCGGCCTCGCCCACCAGGTCGGCCAGCGGCAGCCCGGTGAGCGAACGCAGCCGGCGGATGACCCGCTGCAGCCCACCGAGCCGTGCCAGGGCCGGCTCGCTGACCCACTGCCCGGCGTGGCTGCGCCACCCCGGCCGAGGGAGCTCGTCGATGGCCTCGACGATGCTCGGCTGGTCGACGGCGTCCGGCGCCTGCTCGCGCACCCCTGAGGAGTCGGTGGCCGCCGTGTCGTCGTCACCGGTGCCAGCGGGTGCGTGCGGGGCACCCGTCGCGACACCGGTGGCCGACGCCGGGCCGCCCGCGCCGGCGGCCGCCTCGTCCACCGGGGCCAGACCGCTGCGGACCCGCTGCTGGTGGCGCGCCCAGGCCATGAGCCCGTCGAGGTCGGCCGGGCCGAGGCGGCACAGCGGACCCGTCAGCAGCCGCATCAGCTGGTCGCCGCGGGTCGGGTCCTGCACGACGTGCAGCAGGGCCACGATGTCCTCGACCTCGGGGGTCAGCAGCAGCCCGCCGAGCCCGACCACCTCGTAGGGGATGTCCCGGCTCTCGAGGGCGTCGATCACCGGGGCGAACTGCGACCGCTTGCGGCACAGCACCGCCGCGGTCTTGGCCCCGGCGGCCCGCCGGCCGGCGATCCACTCGGCCACGTGGGCCGCCTCGTCCTCGACCGTGAGCAGCCGCGCCACGCCGACCCGGCCCGGCCCGGCGGTGGGCGACGGCCGCAGCTCCTCGACGTGCACCTTGGCGGCCTCCCGCAGCGGGGCCGCGACGTGGTTGGCCACGGTGAGGATCGCCTGGTGGTTGCGCCAGCTGGTCGACAGCGGCAGCTGGAGCGCGTCCTGCTCCTCGCGGAAGGCGCGAGGGAACCGGCTGAGGGTCGTCGCGCTGGCCCCGCGCCAGCCGTAGATCGACTGGTTGGGGTCGCCGACCGCGGTCACGGGCACCGGCTCCCCCGGCGCCACGAACAGCGCCCGCAGCAGCTCGAGCTGGGCCTCGGAGGTGTCCTGGAACTCGTCGAGCAGCACGGCCCTGAACCGCTGCCGCTCGATGGCGCCGATGTCGTCGAACCGGGTCGCCAGACGGGCGGCGAGCGCCATCTGGTCGGCGAAGTCCATGGCGTCGCGCTCGCGCTTGAGCCGGAGGTAGCGCTCCACGATGGGCAGCACGGCGGCTCTCTCGCGCAGGGCGTCGCGCGCGGCCTTGGTCTCCTTGGGCAGGTCCTTGGCACGGCTGGAGCCCTTGGGCAGCGCGGCGAGTGCGGCATCGACGCGGGCCAGGTAGCCACCCACGTCGGCGGGGGTGAGCAGGTGCTCGGCCATCTCGCCGGCCAGGTCGACGACCGCGGCGGTGATGGTGCTCTCGGCCTTGGTGACGGCGTCCATCGGCCCGTCGTAGGAGGCGACCACCTCGGCGGCGTACTGCCAGGCGGCGGCCTCCGAGAGCAGCCGGGACTCGGACTCGTAGCCCAGCCGCAGCGCGTGCTCGCGAACCAGCCGACCGGCATACGAGTGGTAGGTGGAGACGGTGGGGGTGCCGCCGAGGGTCTCGGCGTCGTCCTCGTCCTCTGGGGTCCACAGGCCGGCACGCTGGAGGCGGCGCAGGCGCTGGGTGATGCGCTCAGCGAGCTCGGTGGCCGCCTTGCGGGTGAAGGTCAGGCCGAGCACCTGGTCGGGGTCGACGAGCCCGTTGGCCACCAGCCACACGACGCGGGAGGCCATGGTCTCGGTCTTCCCGGAGCCGGCGCCGGCCACGACGAGCAGGGGCGCGAGGGGCGCCTCGATGACGGCTCGCTGTTCGTCAGTCGGTCGGTGCATCTCGAGCGCGGTCGCGATGTCGTCGGCGCTGTAGGCCAGCGTGGCGACGGCCGTCTGCGAGGTGCCGTCGAGGTCGGTCCGGGTCGTCACAGCGTCTTCCCCTCCGGCTGCGCGGGGCAGCTCGCCTTCACGGAGCACTGGTCGCACCACGTGCCGACCGTGGCGGTGAACGTCGCGGCCGCCATGCCGTCGGCAGTCTCGGTGATGAGCCGCTCCGCCCACTGCGGGTCGTCGTGGGTGTGCAGCGGTCGCTGCTCCTGCAGGGTGATGTCGCGCTTGTTGGCGCCCTTGCCGATCTGGAGCAGCGCGGCTCCGCCCGAGGTGGTGCCGTGCTCGCCGAAGGCGCCGCCGTCGACGGCCACCTGGTAGGCGCCGAGCTGCGGATGGGTGGGCAGGTCGTCCTCGCGCGGCTTGGACGACCCGGTCTTGTAGTCGATGACCCGCAGCGAGCCGTCGGGCAGCCGCTCGAGCCGGTCGACCCGGCCGCTCACGACGGCTCGACCGAGCGTCACCTTCATGTCGAGCTCGGCGCCGAGCCGCTGCCAGCCCTCCCGTTCGGCCCGGTCGAAGTACCGCGCCAGCCACCGGACCATCGCATGGGCCTCGGTGCGCTTGCGGTCCGAGGCCCAGCCGGCGGGCAGCCCGAGACGTCCCCACCGGGCGTCGACCTCGGCGCGCATCCGGGCCTCGTCCACGTCACCGAGCTCGGACGCGATGTCGTGGACGAGGGTGCCGATGCTGGCGGCGCCGACGGACGGCCCGTCGCCACCGCAGGCCGTGAACAGCCAGCGCAGCCCGCACTGCCCGAACGACTCCACCTTCGACGGCGACACCCGCACCGGCTCGTCGGGCCCGCGCAGCGGTCGGTCGTCGCTGAGGTCGCGCAGCGCCCACCAGCCCGCCGGGTCGGCGCCCGGTACGCCCTCGGCCGCCAGCCGCGCCAGCGCACCCACGGCCACGGCCCGCGTCTGCTCGTCGTCGTCGACCAGCTCGCGCCGCAGCTGCGCGACCAGCGTCGGAAGCGTCATCGCCCGGCGCACCTCGGTGAACGGCCGCAGCCCGTCGCTCTCGTCGGGCAGCGGGTCGACGATGTCGAGGTAGACCGAGGGCTGCTCGTCGTCGCTGCGCACCGCGGTGACGAGCACCCGCTCCTTCGCACGGGTCAGCGCCACGAGGAAGAGCCGGGTCTCGTCGTAGCGGACGGCCGCCTGGGCACCGCGGAAGGAGCCGCTGCGCCCGGTCACCACGTCGACGAGCTGCTCGGACCCCAGCAGCGACCCGCGCAGCCGCAGGTCGGGCCACACGCCCTCCTGCACGCCGGCGACGACCACGAAGCGCCACTCCCGCCCGGCCGCGGCCTGGGGGGTGATCAGCGTGACGCTCTCGCCCACCGGCGAGCGCGCGACGAGGGTGTCACCGGGGATGTCCTGGCTCTGGATGTGGGTGAGGAACTCCTCCGGCCCGGCCTGCGGCAGCCGGTCGGCGAACTTGGCGGCCGCGTCGAACAGCCCCACCACGGCGTCGAGGTCGCGGTCGGCCCGCAGGGCTCCCGGTCCACCGCCGAGCGCGGTCTCCTGCCAGGCGCTCGCCAGCCCGGTGGCCGACCACATGGCCCACAGCACCGACTCGGCGCTGACCCCGGTCTCCCAGCGCACCACGCCGCCGTCGTCCCGCACCCCGGCCGCTGCGACGCCTGCCGCGATCGTGCGCGCCACCCGCCGTGCCGGGAAGGCCTCCGCGCCGAGGGACGCCAGCCGGTCGGGGTGCACGAGCGCCTCGGCCAGCAGCTCGTCGCTGGTGCGGCCCCCGCCCCCGGCGAGCTCCTCGCGGCGCAGGGCACGACGCAGGCGGCGCAGGGCCACGGCGTCCGCGCCACCGATCGGCGACAGCAGGGTGTCGACGGCCACCTGCGGGTCCACGCCCTCGGCCTCACCGCGGGCGAGGTCGAGCACGACCCGCAGCAGCGCGAGCAACGGCCGCACGGCCACCTCGTCGCGCACCGGCAGGTCGGTGGCCGAGCCCGCCACCGGCACGCCCGAGGCCATCAGCACGCGTCGCAGCGTCGCGGTGCGCCCCTGCCCCCGCACGATGACCGCCATGTCCGACCACGGCATACCGCCGCGCAGGTGCGCCTCGCGCAGCTCGGCCGCCACCATCGTCGCCTCCTGCGACACGGCGCGCAGCAGGTGCACGTCGACGCGACCGCCGGGCGACTTCGGGGTCGCGTCGCGCTGCAGCCCGCCGCCGAGCGCACCGATCTTGGGGGCCACCGCGGCGGCGGCACGGGCCACCGCCTCCGGCAGCCGGTATGCCGTGGGCAGCACGACGGTGGGTCCCTCACCCAGAGCGGTCCACCCGGTCGCGAGCCAGCGCGGGTCGGCTCCGCGGAAGGTCTGGACGGCGCTGTCGGGGTCGCCGAGCAGGACGACGTCGGTCGCCGGCCCCGCCACCACCTGCAGCAGCCGGGCGGCGGCCGCGGTCATCTCCTGGGCGTCGTCGACCACGACCAGGCGGATCGACGAGCGGACCCGGTCGAGCGCGTCGGCGTCGTCCTCGAGCAGGTCGGCGGCAGCGCCCAGGATCCAGGCCGGGTCGTAGGCGCCGGGTGCCGACAGCGCGGTCACCTCGTCGTACTCGGCGAGCACCTGGGCCGCGGCCAGCCACTCGGCCCGCCCGTGCGCGCGTCCGAGGGCGGCGAGGTCGACGGCCTCGAGGCCGTGCTCGACGGCGCGCATCAGCAGGTCGCGCAGCTCGGCCCGGAACCCGCGGGTCGTCAGCGCCTCGTGGACGCGCTCGGGCCAGTCGGGACCGGGGCTGTCTCCGCGGCGGTGCCCCTCGAGCAGGTCGCGCAGGATGACGTCCTGCTCCGGGCCGCTGAGCAGCCGCGGCGCCGGGTCGCCGCGCAGGGCGGCCGCCTGGCGCAGGATGCCGAACCCGAAGGACTGGTGGGTGCGGGCCAGCGGCTCGGTGGACGTGCGGGCCAGCCGGGCGGTGACCCGCTCGCGCAGCGCGGCCGCCGCCAGGCGGGACGACGTCAGCAGCAGGCAGTGGTCCGGGTCCACCTCACCTGCGGCCACGCGATCGACGACGACCTCCACCGCGACGGTGCTCTTGCCCGTGCCCGGGCCGCCCAGCACCCGCAGCAGCCGCCCGCGGTGCTCCACGGCAGCACGCTGCTGCGCGTCGAGCCGCGGGGCGTCGACGACGAGGCCCGGGGAGCGGCGCAGCGTCAGCACGCCCCAGATTCCATCATCCGGGCCCGACAGCCCTGTCGAGCGGTGGTCAGCCGTGTCGTCAGCGCGGCTGTCCGACCGCGTGGGCCGTCGGACCGGACCACCGGGCGAGGGACATGTCGACGCGGCGCCCGGTGAGCGTCCCACCGACCAGCGGCGTGCCCTCCTCGCGGTAGTGCGCGAGCGCCTCGTCCTCGAGCCCCTGCGGGAAGCCACCGCCGGCACGCACCACGCGCCACCACGGCACGTCGGAGCCGTACCTCGCCATCACCGTCCCGACTCCCCGCGCGCCGCCCCGGCCGAGCAGCTCGGCGATGTCGCCGTAGGTCATCACCATGCCCTCGGGGATCTGGTCGACGACGTCGAGAACGTCGTCGGCGAACTCGCTGGGTGGTCCGAAGTCGCGGGCGGTCGTCACCATGCGGTCAGTACACCGGCAGGCTCGGGTCGACGTCGCGCACCCACGCGAGCACCCCGCCGGTGAGGTTGTGCACGTCCGCCGCGACCCGTCCGAGCCAGCAGCCCGGCGGCCTCCGCCGACCGCACGCCCGGACTTGCACATGAGGACGACCGGTATGCCGTCGGGCAGCTTCTCGAGGGCGGTACCGGCGCGGAACTCCTCGAGGTGGATGGCGCGGGCGCCGGGGATGGAGACGACCTGCAGCTCGCCCTCGTCGCGGACGTCGACCAGCTCGAACGTCCCCTCGCCCCGATCCCGCTGGCCGAGCATCTCCGCGAGCTCGCGCGCCGAGACCTCCCCGAAGGTGCCCACTTCCTCACCTGCGCCGACCGCGGACTCGCCGCGCGGCATACCGGACGTCACGGCGTCGACGCCGCCCGTCACACCACAGAATGCCTCGTAGTCGACGAGTTCCGTGATGGTGGGGTGGTCTCCGCAGAGGGGGCAGGCAGGGTTCCGCGCGACGCGCAGGGTGTCCCACGACTGGCGCAAGGAGTCGTGCACCAGCAACCGGCCGACGAGCGGATCGCCTTGTCCGACAATGAGCTTGATGGTCTCGGCGACCTGGACGGAGCCGATCGCCGCGCACAGCACACCGAGCACGCCACCGGTGGCGCACGACGGCACCGAGCCGGGCGGCGGGGGGTCGGTGAACACGCACCGGTAGCAGGGGCCGTGCCCGGCGAACCACACGCTCACCTGGCCGTCGAACCGGTAGATCGACCCCCAGACGTGCGGCTTGCCGAGCAGGGCGCAGGCGTCGTTGACGAGGTAGCGGGTCGGGAAGTTGTCGGTGCCGTCGAGGACGACGTCGTAGTCGCGGATCACGTCGAGGGCGTTGGTCGAGTCGAGCCGCAGGTCGTGGCGCACGACGCGCACGAGGGGGTTGACCGCGGCAACGGTCTCGGCGGCGGACTCCGTCTTCGCACGCCCGACGTCACCGGTGCCGTGGACGACCTGGCGCTGGAGGTTGGAGGCGTCGACCACGTCGTCGTCGACCACCCCGATGGTGCCCACGCCCGCGGCGGCGAGGTAGAGCAGGGCCGGCGACCCGAGCCCGCCCGCGCCCACGACCAGCACCCGGGCGTTCTTCAGTCGCCGCTGGCCCACCAGCCCGATGTCGGGCAGCAGGATGTGTCGTGCGTAGCGAGCCCGTTCCTCGGTGGTGAGGTCGGGCGCCGGCTCGACCAGTGGCGGGATGGTCATGTGACCGAGGTTACCCACCCGTACCATGGCCCCACACGCCCGAGGGAGAGCAGGAGAGAGCCCACCATGTCGATCAGCGCAGACTCGCGAGCCGACGCGTCACGGGGCCAGCGGCTCCCCCGCTCGGCCCGCCGCGCCCAGCTCCTCGAGGCCGCGCAGGCCGCGTTCGTCGAGAACGGCTACCACGCCGCCGCGATGGACGACATCGCCGAGCGCGCCGGCGTCTCCAAGCCCGTTCTCTACCAGCACTTCCCGGGCAAGCTGGAGCTCTACCTCGCCCTGCTCGACAGCCACACGGACATCCTCGAGGGCCTGGTGCGCGAGGCCCTGGCGTCGACCACCGACAACAAGGAGCGCGTCTACGCCGCCATCGCGGCCTACTTCGACTTCGTCTCCCGTGACGGCGCCGCGTTCCGCCTGATCTTCGAGTCCGACCTGACGAACGAGTCGGCCGTCCGCAACCGCCTCGACACCATCGGGCTCATCTGCGCCGAGGCCGTCGCCGAGGTCATCGCCGAGGACACCGACATGCCCGAGGCCGAGGCCTCCCTGCTCGGCATGGCCCTCACCGGGCTCGCCCAGGTCAGCGCCCGCCACTGGCTGGCCCAGGGTCCCGCCATCCCGCAGGACGAGGCAGCCCGCCTGGTCGGCACGCTGGCGTGGCGCGGGCTGGGCTACTTCCCGAAGGTGTCCGGGGAAGGAACCGCCCCCCAGGCTGGTTAGCCTGTGGGCAGACAGGCGCACGACGGTATGCCGTGTGCCACCGCTTCGACGAAAGGCCACTGACGTGGAGGTCAAGATCGGCGTGCAGAACGTCGCGCGCGAGATCACGTTCGAAACCGACGCCAGCTCGCAGGAGGTCGCCAAGGCGGTGGCCGAGGCGATCGAGAAGGGCACCCTGCTGACCCTGACCGACGACAAGGGCCGCCAGCTGCTCGTGCCCGGCCCCTCGCTCGGCTACGTCTCCCTGGGCGAGAGCGAGCGCCGCGGGGTCGGCTTCGGCACCCTCTGAGCGCTCACCCGCCCCTCTCTCACGACTGTGGGGGATCACCGACGCGATGACGTCGGTGATCCCCCACACTCGTCTGCCGGAACCTCCGCGCCCCGGGGCCCGTCCACCTTCGGCTTCGAAATGCGCTTTCCGGACACCCGTGGTCCAGTTGTCGTGAGCCGGGTAACCGGCCCAGACAACGCGGCAACCCCGCGCAGAAGGAGGCTGACGATGGAAGTCATCGGTGTCATCATCGCCGGCATCGTCATTGGCGTTCTCGCTCAGTCGTGCATGCCTGGCCGACAGAACATCAGCGCACTCATCACCGTGGTGCTGGGCGTCTTCGGCGTCCTCATCGGCTGGTACCTCGCCGCAGCGCTCGGAGTCGAGTCCACCAGTGGGATCGACTGGATCCGCTGGATCATCAGCATCATCGTTGCCGCCGCGCTCATCGCCGGTTACATCGCGCTGACCGGTCGCAGACACATCACCCACGTCTGACACACGCATCCTGCTCAACGAAGGCCCCGTCCACTGGACGGGGCCTTCGTCGTGCCGGACCTCGTATGCCGCAGGAGCGCCTATGGGGGCGCCACGGCACCGAAGCCGCTCCCGCGGCATACAAGGTGGGGTCTAGGCGGCGAGGCCGAGGCGACCCATCCGGCGGGTGTGCTCGTCGGTCAGCCGGGCGAACATGCGGCCGAGCTCGGCGAGGTCGGCGCTCGGGCGGTCCTGCGCGCCCACCCCACCGACGAGCAGCGACGACAGGGCGTCCCGCTCCACCGCCACCTGCTGCGCCTGCGAGAGCGCCTCGCCCACCAGGCGGCGGCCCCACAGCGCGAGGCGTCCGGCCACGCGCTCGTCGGCCTTGATCGCCTCGCGCACCACCTTGACGACGAACTCGGCCTGGCCGACGTCCTGCATGACGTCGTGCACCAGGGCCGCCGTCGAGGGGTCGACGTAGGCGCTGATCTCGCGGTAGAAGTCCGTCGCGATGCCGTCGCCGACGTACGCCTTGACCAGGCCCTCCAGCCAGGTGCTGGGCCGGGTGCGCTCGTGGAAGGCGTCGACCGCCGAGATGAAGGGCGCCATCGCCGCCTCGGGCTCCGCCCCCATCTCCTCCAGGCGCTTCACCAGGCGCTCGTAGTGCCGGAACTCTGCGACGGCGAGGCCGGCCACGGCCGCCTTCAACGGCTGGGTCGGCGCCAGGTCGGAGTCGCCCGCGAGCCGGGTGAAGGCGGTCAGCTCGCCGTAGGCGAGGACACCGAGCAGGTCGACGACGGCCTCGCGGTACTGCGGGTCGTCCAGCCACTCCTGCGAGTCCGAAGGCTGCGGGTCCGGCGGCGGGGTTCCCTGGGGTGCGGTGGCATCGGTGGGGTGCCCTGGCGTGCTCTCCTCCGTGGTCATGAGGCCAACCCTAGACGTGCTGGTGGGGCGGCAAGCGGCGCTGCGGCTACACTGGGGGTGTTATCGGTGCCCGGTCGGCACGACTCAGCACCGCGGGACGGCTCCCGCGGCCCCCACCTCGAAGACCTCCGATCGGCCCGCTGTGCGCAGCGACCTCCCGCACGAGGCGGAGACGGTCCCCGATCGAGAGATACCTGAGTGACTGACACGACCACGCCCGTACCCACACCCACCTTCGCCGACTTCGACGTCCACCCCGACATCGTCGCCTCGCTGGCCGAGGCCGGCATCGTCCACCCGTTCCCCATCCAGGCGATGACCCTTCCGGTCGCCCTCGCTGGCCACGACATCATCGGCCAGGCCAAGACCGGCACGGGCAAGACCCTCGGTTTCGGCGTGCCGATGCTCAACCGCGTCATCTCCCCGCGCGACCCCGCGTTCGCCGACATGCCGCACGCCGGCAAGCCGCAGGCGCTCGCGGTCGCCCCGACCCGCGAGCTCGCCGTCCAGGTGGCCGCCGACATCGAGCGAGCGGGCAAGCTGCGCGGTGTCCGCGTCCTCACCGTCTACGGCGGCCGCGCCTACGAGCCGCAGATCGAGGCCCTGAAGAAGGGCGTCGAGATCGTCGTCGGCACGCCCGGTCGCCTCATCGACCTCGCCCAGCAGGGCCACCTCGACCTCTCCCGCGCCAAGACCGTCGTGCTCGACGAGGCCGACGAGATGCTCGACCTCGGCTTCCTGCCCGACGTCGAGAAGCTCCTGGCCATGACCGCCGCCTCGCGCCACACCATGCTGTTCTCGGCCACGATGCCGGGCGCCGTCGTGGCCCTCGCGCGCCGCTACATGAGCCAGCCGACCCACATCCGCGCGATGGGCGACGACCAGGAGAACGCCCACACGGTCAAGGCGGTCGAGCAGTTCGTCTACCGCGCGCACGCCATGGACAAGACCGAGATGCTCGCCCGCATGCTCCAGGCCGAGGGCCGCGGGCTGACGATCATCTTCAGCCGCACCAAGCGGACAGCCGCCAAGGTCGCCGACGAGCTCGTCGACCGCGGCTTCGCCGCTGCGCCCATCCACGGCGACCTCGGCCAGGGCGCCCGCGAGCAGGCCCTGCGCGCCTTCCGCAACGGCAAGGTCGACATCCTCGTCGCGACCGACGTCGCCGCTCGCGGCATCGACGTCGACAACGTCACGCACGTCATCAACTACCAGTGCCCCGAGGACGAGAAGACCTACCTGCACCGCATCGGCCGCACGGCACGGGCGGGCAACACCGGCATCGCGGTCACGTTCGTGGACTGGGACGACCTGCACCGCTGGGGCATGATCAACAAGGCCCTCGACCTCGGCATCCCCGAGCCCGAGGAGACCTACTCCTCGTCCGACCACTTCTACGAGCAGCTCGACATCCCGCGGGAGGCCAAGGGCCGTCTGCCCAAGGGCGCGCAGAAGCTGGCCGGTCTCGAGGCGGAGGTTCTCGAGGACCTCGGCGAGACCGGCAAGGGCGCTGGCCGTCGCGGTGGCAGCCGCGGTGGGCAGAGCACCGGCCAGGGTGGTCGCGGCGGCAGCCGCAACGGCTCCGGTGGCAGCGAGCGCCCGAAGGCTGCCTCGAGCGAGGCCGAGGCCAAGCCTCGCCGTCAGCGCAACCGTCGCCGCACCCGTGGCGGCAACCCCGCCGGCGAGGCGCAGCAGGGCTGACACCTCCCCCACCACGACGTATGCCGTGTGGCCCCGATCGGGGGCCACACGGCATACCCATATCTCGCTGACGGGCTTCGTCGACGGAACACGGGCTCCTGCAATGAGCCGCACTCCGGCCCTGCTGCCCTGGGCACCAAAGGCACCGCATACCCAGGACCAGGCGATCCGTCGCGGGCAGGCCCACGAGCGCTCATCGGCACGACCGGACGGCGGCTTTGAGCGTACGTTGGTTGGTTCACGACCCACTGGGATGAATACTGCCCTGATGGGTGTGCGGAACTATCTCGTCGAGGGTGTCTCCGGAACGGGCAAGACCTCGGTATGCCGTGAACTGAACCGGCGTGGCTACCAGGCCATCAACGGCGACAGGAAACTTGCCTACCAGGGCGACCCCCAGACTGGGGAGGCGACCGACACCGCCCTGCACCAGAACCACATCTGGGACGTCGGTCGAGTGCGGGCCCTGGTGGCCGACAGTGCCGCGCCCGTCACCTTCTTCTGCGGGGGATCCCGCAACCTCGTGCAGTTCATTGGCTTGTTCGACGAGGTCTTCGTTCTCGACATAGATCTGGAAACCTTGCACCGGCGCCTCGACCAGCGCCCCCACGACGAGTGGGGCTCGAAACCATCCGAGCGCGACCTCATCGTCCGGGTCCACCGGACCAAGGAAGACATCCCGAGTGACGCAGTGGTGATCGACGCGACACGGTCGCTCTCGGAGGTAGTCGACGAGATCCTTCGTCATGTGGAGCGGCGAGACCTCGACGTCGGCGAGGCATAGCGATGCGGTCCACACGATCATCGACATGATCCGTACCGCTCGCCGGCGGATGGGGACCTCCTCCAACGGCACTCCAATAGGCTCGCTGCCGTGCCGTTGATCCAAGTCGCAGAATCGGTCGACGTCAGCCTCTTGTGGCGTATCGACGTCCCTCGGGCTCGGCTTTGGGAATGCGTCACGAATGCCGACCTGCTCGGTCAGTGGCTGGGCGAGCTGGTCAGTGGTGCGGTCAGGGCTGACTCCGACTTCGCGGTCGACCACGGCGAGGGTTACTGCTGCCGCTCGACCGTCGTGGCCTGCGCCGAGCCCAGCAGCCTCGACTTCACCTGGCATTTCCCCGATGAGCCACCCTCGAAGGTCGCCCTGGTGCTCGAGGAGACTGACGGCATCACCGACCTCCGGCTGAGCCACAGTGGTCTCGGTGACCTCGCGGAGTCATACCGGGATGGGTGGTGCGTTCACCTGAGCTACCTGGAGGCTGCGGCGCTCGGCACACCGCTTCCGGCCTCAATGTTCTGGCGGCTGCACGGCACTGTCGCGCAACTCAACAGGCGTTGAACCGGCATCCGCATGGGCACTCAACGATGACCACATAAGGACCGCTCATCGGCATGAGGGCGCAGACGTCAGAGCTCTCTGGCTGACCGGCGTGGGTTCAGCCCTCAGCCAAGCGCCGCTTCAGCAGAGCGATCGGGTGAACAAACTTGAAGCCTCCGGCACCCCACGTGGACACCATCCCGACGGCTTCCCATCCTTCGGCGCCCAGCCGATTCAGTTCACCGACATCCTTCTCCACCTTGGTCAGATCAGCGACTTTGTACTCCCAGCGGTCCATGCCGACTCCCTTCCCTCTTCAGGTCCACGGTCGCGCGACGAATGCCCACCCCCCAGAGGCATAGGTCATCGCATCGATCCCCTGGTGACCCGGCGTGACGAACGAGGGCGACCGCAAACCGGTAGTTGAGTGCACGTCCACCTGAAGAGGCATCGACCATGTGAGGTGGGCTTCGGCGCAGGGGCTGGCAGGTCAGCAGCGCCCGGTCAGGGCTGGTCAAGCCGGTAGACGTGATGCAGGGGATCGTCGACCGGGTTGTCGGGCGGAAGGTCGCCCTCGGCGACGCGGCGGAACCCGGCCTTCTCCAGGGCGCGCCACGAGGCGGTGTTGGCCGCGACGACGGCCACCAGCACAGCTGGGGCGTCGGGCATCTCGCGCCAGGTCTTCTCGACCATCGCGGCGATCATCGCTGAGCCGAGACCCCGGCCGAGCCGCTGCGGGTCACCGAGCAGGTAGTCGAGCGTCACCGCGCCGGGCGGCACCTCCACGAGCGAGGCGAAGTCGCGCAGGTTCTCCTCGTAGTCGGCCACCCGGGAGCGCTGGACGAGCCCGATGGGCTCGCCGTCGAGCAGCGCGAGCCAGTCCTCGCCCCGCTCGAGGCCGTCGGCGCTGGGGCCGAAGTCGCGCTCGACCGCCTCGTCCGACCACTCGTGGCACCACCAGCGCCGCACGGGCTCGGTGGCCAGCCACCGGGCGAGCACCGGGAAGTCGGCGCGCTCGACGCGCCGGAACTCCACGGCATACCCGCCCGGTGGACCGACCATGGCAACGTTCGGCAGGCCCGGTCAGCTCGCGGGGCTGATCGTGGCGGTGTCGATGACGAACCGGTAGCGCACGTCGGAGCTCACGACGCGGTCGTAGGCCTCGTTCACCTCGTCGGCGGAGATCTTCTCGATCTCGGCGCCGATGCCGTGCTCGGCGCAGAAGTCGAGCATCTCCTGGGTCAGCGCGATGCCGCCGATGTTCGACCCGGCGAGCACCTTGTCGCCGCTGCCGAGCGCTCCGAACCGCACCGACTGCGCCTCCGGCGGCAGGCCGACGCTGACCAGCGCGCCGAAGGGCTTGAGCAGGCCGAGGTAGGCGTTGACGTCGAAGCTCGCGCTGATGGTGCTGATGATGAGGTCGAACTGGCCGCGCAGGTCGTCGAAGACGCTGCCGTCCGCGGTGGCGCGGTAGTCGACCGCGCCGAAGCGGCGGCCGTCACCCTCCTTGCTCATGCCCTGGCTGAGCACCGTGACGTCGGCGCCCATGGCGCTGGCGATCTTGACGCCCATGTGGCCGAGACCGCCCATGCCCACGATGGCGACCTTCCTGCCCGGACCGGCGCCCCAGCGCTTGAGCGGGGTGTAGAGCGTGATGCCGGCGCACAGCAGGGGCGCCGCCACGTCGAGCTCGAGCGCGTCGGGGATGCGCACCGCGAACCGCTCCGAGACGACGATCTGCTGGCTGTAGCCGCCCATGGCCGGCTCGCCGTCGAGGTTCACGTCGTTGTAGGTCCAGACGGTCTTGTTCTCGCAGAAGTTCTCGTGGCCGTCCTTGCACTGGGCGCACTCGCCACAGGAGTCGACCATGCAGCCGACGCCCACGCGGTCGCCGACCTTGTACTTCGTCACACCGTCGCCGACGGCCGAGACGACACCGGCGATCTCGTGACCGGGCACCATCGGGAACTGGGCCGTGCCCCACTCCTCGCGCACCTGGTGGATGTCGCTGTGGCAGATGCCGGCGAACCGGATGTCGATGCGGATGTCGTCGTCGCGGAGGTCACGCCGTTCGATGGTGGTCGCCTCGAGCGGGGCACCGGCGGAAGGGGCGGACAGGGCTGCAGTGCGGGACACGTGGTCTCCTTTGCGGTCGCGAATGGTCCGTCAAGGGACAAGTCACTGCCGCACCCTCGTATTCCACCCCTGTATTCCACCCTCGTCTTCCGGCAGGGATGTTCCGGTGGGGGATGTTCCGGTGGGGTCGATCAGCGCCGGGGCACGACTGTCCGGGCGGTGGACCAGGCGCTGAAGCCGTAGGCGTTCCGGAAGGCGACCTTGACCCGGTAGGTGCGCCCGTTGGTGAGCGGCCCGAGGGTGCCGCCGGTCCGCGAGCCCGAGAAGGTCGTGTACCGGGGCAAGCCGTAGCGGCGCTGGCTGGGGCTCCACACCTCGTAGGACACCCGGACCCCGGTGGTCCCCTTCGGCGGCCGCCCCCAGCTGAGCCCTGCCCTCGCGGACCGGGGGGTGACCGTCAGCCGGGGCGCTGCCGGTGTCCGGTTCCACAGCGCGGTGACGCACGAGGAGGTGGCCGGCGGGGTCCAGTTCCGGCCACGCACCAGGTGGTCGAAGGACGTGGCGCCGAAGACCTGCGGCATCCTGACCGCTCCCGAGGCGGTGCACGCGCGCAGCGACTTCGGGTCGATGCGGGTGCCCTTCACGCCGCCGTAGCGCACCTCGTAGTGCAGGTAGTCCGTGGTGCACGGCGGCATGTCGCCCCAGTGGCCCATCCGCCCGATCATGGTGGCGGGCGTGACGAGCTGCCCCTCCCGCGCCGTGAGGCGGTCGAGGTGGTGGTACCTGCTGACGAGCCCCCCTCCGTGGTCCACCCAGCCCCAGGTGCCCTCGGCCATCTTCCCCGGGGTCGAGCTGCAGCTGGCGTAGCGGGCGCCGACGTGGAACACGCCCGCCCCTGCCGCGTGGACCGGGGCACCGCGTCGGCCGATGAACTCGATGGCCCAGTACCCGTGGAAGAGGTCGCCGTTGCTCTTGCGGCAGTTCGTCCGGACGCAGGTGATCTTCGCGGACTCACGGACCGGGGACCAGACGGGGTTGCTGTAGGGATGCTTGGGGTTCGGCGCCGGCGTGCGGATGGCCACCTGCTCGACAGCGGCCCCCGACAGGGCCGCCCCCGGCAGGACCGCCTCGGCCGGAGTGTTCGTGGGCACCGCTGTCGGCAGCGGTGAGGCGACCGTGGGTACTGCTGTCGGCACCGCGGTCGGCACCGGTGTCGCGGTGGGTGTCGGCGATGGGCTCTGGCTCTGGCGGGAGGGCCGCACCTCGACTGCCAGCGGTGCAGCGAGCACGACCCCCAGCGACAGGAGCGCGGCGAGCCGCAGTGGTCCGCCCTCCGCCCTGGCAGCCGCGACCGTCCTGCGACCTCCCCCTGGCATCCCCATGGCCGGCTCCTCGACGAGACGGTGCGCTGCGGCGGCCGCCAGGTCATCCCCTCCCCAGCCACCTGCCTCCACCCTCTGCTGCGGACGGGTGGCGGGGAACCGGCACCGTGCCTAGAGCCGAATGGCGAAGCGCCCTCGACCGTTGGGGCGAGGGCGCTTCTCCGGGCTGCGCCGTTCGGGCTGGTCCGTTCGGGTCAGGTCAGACCTTGCTGAGCAGGTTCTTGGCCACCGCGCGGTAGGCCTGGGCTCCCTTGGAGGTGCGTGAGGTCGCGAGGATCGAGCGGCCCACGGCGGGGGCCTCGGCGAAGCGGACGGTCTTCGGGATCGGGGGCTCGAGCACCGGCAGGCTGTAGCGCTCGCCCACGTCGGCCAGCACCTCCTGCGCGTGGTTGCTGCGCCCGTCGAAGAGCGTGGGCAGGATGCCCAGGACGGCGAGGTCCTTGTTGAGGATCTTCTTGACGTCGGTCACGGTGTCGAGCAGCTGGCCGACGCCTCGGTGGCTGAGCATCTCGCAGGGCATGGGGATGATCAGGCCCTGGCTGGCGGTCAGCGCGTTGAGGGTGAGCACACCGAGGCTGGGCGAGCAGTCGAGCAGGATCACGTCGTAGTCGTCGCGCACGTCCTCCAGCGCGGTCCGCAGCACGTACTCGCGCCCGGGGCGCGGCAGCAGCTGGGCCTCGGCGCCGGCGAGGTCGATGACGCTGGGGACGAGGTCGACGCCGTCCTCGCACTCGACCCGGGCCTCCTCCACGGACGCCTGGCCCAGCAGCACCTCGTTGACCGACAGCTCCACGACGTCGGGGTCGACGCCGAGGCTGAAGGTGAGGCAGGCCTGGGCGTCGAGGTCGACGAGCAGCACGCGCTTGCCGTGCTCGGCGAACGCAGCGCCCAGCGACGCCACGGACGTGGTCTTGGCGACGCCCCCCTTCTGGTTCGCGACGGAGATGACCGTGGCCGGCTTCTTCGTGCGGGGCTTCGCCACGTGGTGACCTTTCGCTTCGAGGGGGTTCTGGGCAGGACCACAAGGCCCGTATGCCGTGCGGCCCAGTGTCTCAGGTGTCCGCGGGTCCCGAGCGCGCCCTCCGGGGTTCGAGCGGGGCGATCTCGGTCACGTCTCGACTGCTGGGACGGGCTGTCCGCGCCACCGCTCGGCGTTGATCCGGTAGAGCACGTGCCGTCGCAGCGGGTGTCCGGGCGAGACGGCGGGGTGGTCGAAGTCGCCGTGCTCGTCGCGCTCCATGCCCAGGCGCTCCATCACGCGCCGCGACGGTGTGTTGGGCACGGCAGTCAGCGAGACCACCTCGTCGAGCGCCAGCGGGCCGAAGGCGTGGGCGAGCGAGGCCCGTCCCGCCTCGGTGGCGAAGCCGTGGCCCCAGGCCGAGCGGGCCAGGCGCCAGCCGACCTCGACGCAGGGCAGGCACGGCAACGGGTGCCGCGGCACCTGCAGCCCGGTGAACCCGATGAACTCGCCGGTGTCGCGCCGCTCGAGCGCCCAGAGGCCCCAGCCCTGGTCGTCGATGGCCGCCGCGATCGCGCGCGCCCACGCGTCGGACCGCTCGCGACTCAGCGGCTCCTCGAAGAAGCGCATCACCTCGGGGTCGCGGTTCAGGGCCGCGAAGGGGACGAGGTCGTCCTCCCGCCACTGCCGCAGCAGGAGCCTGGGTGTCTGCAGGGTCTCGGCGGTCACGGCACCGGCCACCGAGCACTCACGGCTGCTCCCCGTCGAGGGCGGCCCAGTCGCTCTTCTCCGGGCCGGCCGCCTGACCGGCCGGGCAGTGGGCGCGGAAGTCGCACCACTGGCACAGCGGGGTCACGTTCGCCGGGAAACGGCCCGAGTCGACCCCGAACTCGGCGTAGTCGGCCTCGGCCTTCTGCGCGTCGCGGGCGATCGACTCGGCCTCGTCGACCTTGCGCTTCAGCGACTCGCCGGTGTGCTCGTGGGTCGCGACGGTGCCGGTCGGCAGGTGGTGCAGCTCGACCCGCACGCACCGGCGACGGAACATCTTCCAGGCCGCCGCGGCATACAGCGCCAGCGGCAGGGAGGTGCGGGCCTCGTCGTCGGTGGACGGGACGCGGCTGGTCTTGTAGTCGACGACGACGAGCTCGCCGTCGCGCTCGTCGAGCCGGTCGATGCGGCCCTGCAGCGCGAGCCGCTCGGTCTTGAGCGACACGGTGCGCTCGATGCCGAGCGGCTGGCGGGACGGGTCGACTCCCTGCAGGTAGGTCGTGACCTGCTCCTGCGCCTTGGCTCGCCAGCGCTGCGACTGGTCGGTGTCGCGGAAGCCGAGCTCGATCCACGAGGTGCGCACCAGCTCGGCGCCGGCCGCCGCCGTGCGCTGGGCGGGCGGCAGGTCCCACCAGTCGCGCAGCGCGTTGTGGACCGCGACGCCGACCGAGGTGTGCGCGCGCTGCGGGCGGGCCGGCGGTCGCGGGCGGTCGAGGTACTGCAGGCGGTAGCGCCTCGGGCAGTCGAGCCACGCGTGCAGCCGGGAAGGGCTGGCGCGGAACAGGCGCACCGGCATACCGCCGAACTCCTGCTGCTCGAAACGCTGCACCCCCGCCGTCATGCGCGCAGGTTATCCCTCACCCATGACAAAGGCCCGGACGCTGTTGGCGAGCATCTGCACGGCGATGGCCGACAGCAGCAGGCCGGCGATGCGGGTGAGCAAGGTCGTGCCGCTGTCGCGGAGCAGGCCGTGCACCCGGCTCGCGAAGCGCAGGAAGAGCCAGACCACGAGAAGGGCCCCGAACAGCGCGAACGCGACCGCGGTGTACTCGCTCGGCTGGTCGGCCTTCTGCACCCCGAGCATCGTCGCGACGATGGCGCCGGGACCGGCCAGGAGCGGCGTGCCGAGCGGCACCATCGCCACGTTGACCCCGACGTCGGCGTGCTGCTCAGACTCCTTGCCGGTCAGCAGCTCGAGCGCCACGAGGAGCAGCAGCAGGCCACCGGCGCCCTGGAGCGCGGGCAGCGAGATGTGGAGGTACTGGAGGATCTGCTGGCCGAACAGCGCGAACGCGGTGATGACCCCCAGCGCCACGAGGGCCGCGCGCCGCGCGGCGGCCACCCGCTGCCTGTGGGTCAGGCTCTTGGTGAGGCCGAGGAACACCGGCAGGATGCCGGGCGGGTCCATGATCACGAGCAGCGTGACGAACATCGAGACCAGCACCTCGATGTCCACGGGAGCGCTCACGCGCGCACCACCGTGGTGCCGCTGGTGGCCTGCTCCTCGATCTGGGCGAGCACGGCCGGATCGGTGGTGTTCTCGCCGATCCGGTTCTCCTTGCCGGTGCCGTGGTAGTCGCTGGAGCCGGTGACGAACAGCCCGAGCCGCTCGGCGAGCGCCACCGCGTGCGCCCGCTCGGGCCCGAGGTGGTCACGGTGGTAGGCCTCGAGGCCGCCGAGGCCCGCCTCGGCCATCTGCTCGATCACGTGGTCGGTGACGGTGCGGCCGCGCCGGTTCGCGAAGGGGTGCGCCATCACGGGCACCCCACCCGCCTCACGCACCAGCTCCACGGCGCGCACGACGTCCGGGGCGTAGTGGTGCACGTAGTAGGGACTGCGGTCATGCAGCAGGTCCGCGAACGCGGCGTCGCGGTCCCTGACGTAGCCGGCCTCGACGAGCGCGTCGGCGACGTGGGGACGGCCGAGCGTCGCCCCCGGCCTGGCCTGGGCGCGCACCGCCTCGAGGGTGACCGGTATGCCGTCGGCGGCCAGCAGGGCGACCATCCGCTCCATCCGGGTGCTCCGGCTCGCGCGGGCCCGCTCCATCTCGTGGCGCAGCCCGGGGTGGTCGGGGTCGATGAGGTAGCCGAGGAGGTGGACGCTGATCCCGTGGTGCTGCGTGGAGAGCTCGACGCCCGGCACGAGGTCGACGCCGAGCTCCAGCCCGGCCCGGGACGCCTCGGCCCAGCCGGCGGTGGTGTCGTGGTCGGTGAGGGCGATGGCGGTGAGCCCGTGGGCTGCGGCCTCGGCGACGACCTGGGCGGGGTCGTGGGTGCCGTCACTCGCGTTGGAGTGGGTGTGCAGGTCGATCGCCACGGGGCAAGGGTAGGGCAGCCGGGCTGGGCCACCGCGGCGTGCCATGATCGAGGGGTGGCCGTGACGAACCGATGGGTGGCCGCGACGACCCGCCTGCCGATCCGCGACGCCGAGGGTGCAGACCGGTTCGAGGTCTTCCTCGTCTCGTCCATCCTGTCGATCGCGCTGACGCGGGTCTTCCTGGCAGCCACCGGCTTCCCGCAGCTCGGCGGGGACGGCCTGCACCTGGCCCACCTGCTCTGGGGCGGGCTGGCGATGCTCGTGGCCCAGCTGCTGTTCATGCTGTTCCTCAGCCGGGCGGTGCGGAACGCCGCCACCGTGTTCGCCGGTATCGGCTTCGGGCTGTTCATCGACGAGGTCGGCAAGTTCGTCACCGGTGACAACAACTACTTCTACGAGCCGGTCGCGGCCATCATCTACGGCACCTTCGTCGGCACCTACCTGGCTGTGACGTTCGTGGTGCAGCGCCACCCGCTCACCGACCGCGAGCGGGTCGTCAACGCGGTCGAGCTGCTCAAGGAGTCGGCGGCGCACGACATGGACCACGCCGAACGGCGGCGCGCCATCGAGCTGCTGGGCAGCGTGGGTCCGTCCGAACCGCTCGCCGCCCCGCTGCGGCAGGCACTGGAGTCGCTGCCGAGCGAGGAGCCCTCGCGGTCGCTCATCGCCCGGGGGTATGCCGGCGTGCGCGGCTTCATCACGAATCTGCCCCGCATCGAGGTGGTCCAGCGGGTCGCGGTTCTGGCCATCGTGCTGGCCGTGGCCCAGGCGGTGGTGTTGCCGGTGCGGCTGCTCGTCGACGAGCCGGGCGTCCGCAACCTCGTCTATGCCGCCTTCGCGGTCGGGTCACTGGTCGTGGCCCTGGTGGGCGTGCGGCTCTGGTTGCGCGACCAGCGCGCGCGGGCACTGCGCCTGTTCGAGGCCTCGCTGCTGGTGCAGCTGCTCGTCGTGCAGTTCTTCCGGCTGCTCGAGGTCGAGTTCAGCGGGTTCGTGACCGTCTTCGTCGACCTCGCCCTGCTCGGGGTCTGCCGAGCCCTCGCCTACGAGCAGCGCCAGCCCTCCCGCTCCCCCGACGGCCCGGCCATCCCGGTCGGACGCGACCCCGACTGACGTCCGTCCGCCGGCGAGGCAACCTTTCCGGGCACCTCGCCGTAGGGCAGGGTGAAGGACTTGCCAGTCGACAGGGGGCACGATGAGGGGACGCGACAAGGCCGCAGGTGACGCAGCCTTCGCCACGTTCGTCGAGCAGGCGACGCCGTCGCTGATGCGCACGGCGTGGCTGCTCACCGGGTCGACGGACGCAGCCCGCGAGCTCGTGCAGGCTTCGCTCGTCAAGACGTATGCCGCGTGGCACCGCGTGCGCCCGGACGAGGCCGTCGCGTACACCCGGCGCGTGCTGGTCAACCACAACACCGACACGTGGCGACGGCGACGCGGCGAGCACCTGGTGCCCGACCTCCCGGAGCAGTCGCACCACGACGTCTCCGGCGCGGACCACCGCGACGACATCGTCCGTCTGCTGGCCACGCTCCCCGCCCAGCAGCGACGGGTCGTGGTGCTGCGCTACTACAGCGACCTGTCCGAACAGGCCACCGCCGACCTGCTCGGCATCTCCGTCGGCGCCGTCAAGAGCGCCGCCTCCCGCGGACTGGCCAGCCTCCGCGCCCAGTACCCGCTCCCCTCAACAGAACTGACCTCTCCCACCACCGAAGGGAGCACCCGGTGAACGACGTCTTCGAGGACCAGCTGCGCGCCGACCTGCACACCGCGGCCGGCCGCGCGGCATACGACTCCATCGACCCGACCGAGGTCATCGGCGAGGGGCGGCGCGTGGTGCGCCGACGCCACCGCCTGCAGGCGCTCGGCGCAGCGGCAGCCGTCGCGGCCATCGGTGTCGGCGGCTTCCTCGCCACCGACACCGACCGCACCACGACCGCCCCGCCCGCCGCCCCGTCGACGAGTGCCCCGCCCCTGAACCGCGCGGTCCTGAACCTCACTGACGACGGCTCCGCGCGGTTCCTCGCCGAGCTCGACCGGGACAGGACGACGGTGCGCGTCCTCGACGCGTCCGGCTCCTCCCGTCCCGTCGTCGCCACCCTCCGGGCGCCGGGTCCCGGCGAGCGCTTCGACGTCACCACCGCGGCGGTGCCCGGCACCGGCACCGTCGTCGGGCTCCTGCCGACCGGCGGGCACCTCCTGAAGGCGGACACCGACGCCCCGTCCCGAGAGGGCGGTTACCGCAGCGACGCCCAGAGGCTCGGACCCGACCTCACGATCTTCGCGGTCCGCTTCGACGACGCCGCCCGCGTCACCGGCGAGCCACGCATCCTGTGGTCGCTGAGTGGTGAGGTGTGGGACGGCTCGCGCAGTCTGCCCACCGCCCTGTTCGACCCGCCGGACGGCTCCTCCGTCCCGCAGCTGGTGTGGGTGGACGACGCGAACCAGACCTGGGGCACCTCCGACCCCGTGGGCGGGACCCTCAGCGAGAAGCCGCTGGAGCCGTGGACCGTGAACAGCATGGGCAGCTTCGAGCCGGCCGGCTCAGCGAACGCGGGGCGGGGCACGTTCGTCATCACCGGGCTGCTCCCCGACGTCGACGCCTCGAAGCTGAGCGCCACCTGGGCCCCCGGGGTCACGGTGCACACACCCCTGCGGGCCGAGCGACTCGCCACGGCGCCGGGACAGCCCGCCTCCGCAACGGCGACGAACCTCACCGCCTTCCACGCCGTGATCACCACCGACGGGGAGCTCCCCGAGCCGCTGCTGCGCTCCATCACCTTCACCGGCCCCGACGGCAAGCAGCACGGCCACAGCTACCCAGCGGGCAGCAAGGGCTAACTGCACCGGATACCGTCCGGGCCGCGACTCAACCTTCCGGCCGAAGGCGCCGTTGATGTGGGTGGCACCATCACCCGGTGCCGGTGAGGGGAGACGGATGGGACGGCAGCGCCAGCGCGAGCTCGACGAGGAGTTCGCCGAGTTCGCCCGGGGCGCCGCCCCACGGCTCCTGAAGTCGGCCTGGCTGGTCTGCGGCGACGCCCACCAGAAGGACGGCATCGCACCCTCTCGGGCGGAGGCCGCGGAGGTCACGGCCGAGCAGGCGCCCCCGACCAGTTCTTGTCGGGCTGGGGTGCGGGCCGGCCGGGCTGCTCGCCGCCGCGGGCGTCGAGGTAGTTCTGCTTGGGCACCATGACCTTGCGGCGGAAGATGCAGACGACCTTGCCGTCCTGGTTGTAGCCGATGGTCTCGACGTGGACGACGCCGCGGTCGTCCTTGCTCGTCGACTCCCACTTGTCGAGCACGGTGGTCTCGCCGTAGATGGTGTCGCCGTGGAAGGTCGGGGCCACGTGGCGCAGTGACTCGACCTCGAGGTTGGCGATGGCCTTGCCGGAGACGTCGGGCACGCTCATGCCGAGCAGCAGCGAGTAGACGTAGTTGCCCACCACCACGTTCTTGCCGAACTGCGTGGTCTCCTCCGCGTAGTGCGAGTCCAGGTGCAGCGGGTGGTGGTTCATCGTGATGAGGCAGAAGAGGTGGTCGTCGTACTCGGTGACCGTCTTCCCGGGCCAGTGCTTGTAGACCGCGCCGACCTCGAACTCCTCGTACGTGCGCCCGAACTGCATTCCGACTCCCTTGTGCGGTGGTGCTGCTGCGGCTGACTGCGCCCCATCCTGCCGACTGGCGCCGCACTCCGGCACCTGCGCCGGCCGTGCGCTCCCTCACACTCCCGCACCGCACCGGACGCCACACCACCGGCAGCGCGCTTCGCCGGCCGCGTCCACGCGGCATACCGCTCGTGCGACCATGGGCCGGTGACCAGCGAAGAGCAGAAGCAGGCCGACAACCGGGCCCGCCCCACCACCGACGAGTTCCGCGCCTTCGTGGCCGAGGACTGGGCGCCGCGACGCCCCGGCGCCACCGCGCAGTCCGAGGCCGCCCCGTATGCCGCGCAGCGGCGGGCCCGCGTCAGCGAGGCCTTCCCGGGTGAGCGGCTGATCGTGCCCGCCGGCGGGCTGAAGGTGCGCAGCAACGACACCGACTACGTGTTCCGCCCCCACAGCGCGTTCGCGCACCTCACCGGCCTCGGCGGCGACCGCGAGCCGGACGCCGTGCTCGTCCTGGAGCCGCGGGACGGTGAGCACGGCGGCGGCCACGAGGCGGTCCTGTACTTCCGCCCGCTCGCCGGACGCGACACCGACGAGTTCTTCGCCGACACCCGCTACGGCGAGTTCTGGGTCGGCGCGCGCCCCACCATCGAGGACATCGAGACCGAGCTGGGCCTGACCGCCCGCCACATCGACGAGTTCGCGGACGCCGCGGCCAAGGACGCCGGCGAGGTGACCGTGCGCCTGGTGCGTGACGCCGACCGCGACCTGGCCCGGCAGCTCGACGCCGCCCGCACCACCGAGGGCGCCGACGAGGCCACGCTGGAGGAGGCCGACGACGAGCTCGCGGCGTTCCTCTCCACCCTGCGGCTGGTCAAGGACGAGTGGGAGGTCGGTGAGATGCGCAAGGCGGTCGCCGCCACCCACGTCGGCTTCGAGGCCGTCATCGCCGACCTGCCCGAGGCCGTGGCCCGTGGCCGCGGCGAGCGCTGGGTCGAGGGCGTCTTCGGTCTCCACGCCCGCCACCAGGGCAACGGCATCGGCTACGACTCCATCTGCGCCGCCGGCGACCACGCGACGACGCTGCACTGGATCAAGAACACCGGTGACCTCAAGGAGGGCGACCTCATCCTGCTCGACGCGGGGGTCGAGGTGGACTCGCTCTTCACCGCCGACATCACCCGCACCCTGCCGGCGAACGGCACCTTCACCGACGCCCAGCGCGAGATCTACGACGCCGTGTATGCCGCGCAGGAGGCCGGCCTGGCCGCGGTCAAGCCCGGCAACAAGTTCTCCGACGTGCACGCCGCCGCCATCCGGGTCATCGCCGAGTACCTCGAGAAGTGGGGCCTGCTGCCCGAGGGCGTCGACGTCGAGGGCACCCTCGACAAGGAGCACGGCCAGTACCACCGGCGCTGGATGGTGCACGGCACCTCGCACCACCTCGGCATCGACGTCCACGACTGCGCCCTCGCGACCCGCGAGCAGTACATGGACGCCGAGCTCCGACCCGGAATGGTCCTGACCGTCGAGCCCGGCCTCTACTTCAAGGCCGACGACCTCAAGGCCCCCGAGCGGTTCCGCGGCATCGGCGTGCGCATCGAGGACGACGTGCTCGTCACCGAGGACGGCTGCGAGAACCTCTCGGCAGCCATGCCGCGGACGTCCACCGACGTCGAGGCCTGGATCGCCCGCATCTGGAACCGCTGACCGGCCGTCACCGATGGGCGCTGCTGGGGCTCAGCGGCGCTGGATGACGTCGAGCAGCAGCGCGTGCTCGACCCCGGCAGCCTCGCCGCCTCCGCCCAGGATCATCTGGATGAGGTCGCGGGGCGCCGGGAAGTCCGGCCCCAGGGCCGCGTTGTACTCCCGGTGCGCCTCCAGCGACGCCACGGCGGCGTCGAAGTGTCCGGTGACGTCGACGTAGTGCGTCGGCTGCGGTGACCCGCCGAAGCCGACCAGCCTGACCCCACCCCAGGGCTCGAACCCCTCGGCCGACAGCTCGGGGAAGATCCACCGGTTGCCCGCGTCGGCCACGGCGTCGAGCGTCGCGAGCCCGACCGCGCGGTGGTCGGCCTGGTTGGGCATGCCCCCGAAGAACCGGTCGTGGTAGTCGCCGGTGATGACGAACTCCGGTCGGCGACGACGGATCTCCCGGGCGATGGCGCGGCGCAGGTCCAGCCCGTACTCGATGTGTCCGTCACGCCAGTCTCCGAAGTCGACCTCGGTCACCCCGACCAGCGCTGCCCCGTCGCGCTCCTCCTGCTCGCGCAGCGGCCCGGCCTTGGCCGGCTGCATCGTGTCGATGCCCGCCTCACCGCGAGTCAGCAGGAAGTACGTGACCGTCTTGCCCGCCTTGGTCCAGCGGTCGACGGCCGCAGCGGTGCCGTACTCGATGTCGTCCGGGTGCGCGACGACGCACAGCACGCTGGAGAAGTCGTCGCTCAGCTCGCTCAGCTGCGGGCGCTCGCTCATGCGCCCACGGTATGCCGGGTGCCCGCCTGCGCGGGCCGGTTCGGATCAGAGGCCGGTGGGCGGCTGGGGCTGCTGCGGGGGTCGAGGCGTCTCACCCGTCGGCGACGCCGAGGGCGCGGTCGTCTGCGCCCGCTGCGCGGCAGCGGCGGCTGCCGCCTCCGCCTCGCGGGCCGCCTGGACCTCCGCCTGCGCGGCGGCCATCGGGTCCATCTGCGTGAGCAGCTCGCGGGCCCGCTGCACGTGGCGGTGCTCGACGAGCACCTCGTACTGCGTCGCGACGACCTGGGTGACGCTGGTGAAGTCGCGGTGGCCACCGGTGAACTGGTAGCCGATCAGCGCCCACATGAGGCCGAAGCCGGCGCCGAAGAGCACCGTCATCAGGATCGTCCCGACCCCCGAGGCCTGCGGGTCGAACAACGAGAAGACCAGGCCGACGAAGAGGCCGAGCCACATGCCCGACAGGATGCCGCCCGCCGCCACGCGCCCCCGGGTGAGCCGACCGGTGACCCGCTCGAGCTGCTTGAGGTCGGTGCCGACGATCAGCACGTTCTGCACCGGGAACTCGTGGTCCGACAGGTAGTCGACCGCCTTCTGCGCTTCCTCGTAGCGGTCGTACCGGCCCACGCTCATCGGGTACTCCAGCGTCAGGCTGGCCCGGGACCGTGACAGGGCGTTCGGCTGCGTGCTCATGGCGTCAGTCTGTCAAAGGACGCTGGATGTTTCCTGTATGTGGAAGCAGCCTCACACCATCGCTGCGACACTGGAGGCATGCACGGAGGGGGACGACTTGCGCGCTGGGGGGCTGCCGTCGCGCTCGCGCTGCCCGCTGCCCTCCCCGGGGCGGTCTTCGGGGCCGGGCCCGCGCAGGCAGCCCCCGGCACTGACCGCATCAGCGGCCCCGACCGCTATGCCACCTCGGTCGCCTTGAGCCGCAAGGCTTTTCCGACCGCCGGTTCGGTGGACACCGTCTACCTCGTCTCCGGGCAGAGCGCCTACGACGCCTTGAGCGCCGGCCCGGCCGCCGTGGTCCAGGGCGCGGCCATGCTGCTGACCCAGGCGGACCGGCTCACCGACGTGACCGCCGCGGAGCTCGAACGGCTCTCCCCGGAGCGTGTCGTCGTGGTCGGCGGGCAGGGCGCCGTCAGCGACGCCGTCGTGAAGGCAGCCCGGGCGATCGCCCCCACCGTGGAGCGCATCGGCGGAGCCGACCGCTACGCCACCTCGGCGGCGCTCGCGCGAGCAGCCTTCGGCGCCACTGGCGCCCCCACGGCATACATCGCCACCGGGCGGGGCTATGCCGACGCGCTGGCGGCCGGACCGGCGGCGGGCGCCGGCGCGAGTCCGGTGGTGCTCGTCGACGGCCGCGCCCCGGGGCTCTCGGCGGGCACGCGGGACCTGCTGCGCGAGCTCGGGATCCAGACCGCCACCATCGTGGGTGGCACGGGTGTGGTGTCGGCGGGAGTCGAGTCGGGCCTGCGGGAGGCGCTCGGCACCACCGTGCTCGGCACGACGGCGGTCAGCAGGGCCGCCGGACCTGACCGCTACGCGACGGCGATCGCCGTGAACCGCCTGGCTTTTCCCGACCTCGCCTCGGGTGACGCCTATGTCGCCACCGGGCTCGGCTACGCCGACGCACTCTCGGTGTCGGTGCTGGCAGGACGGTCCAAGCGCCCGCTCTACCTCTCGATCCCCTACTGCGCCAGCACCGCCCTCCGCTCGGAGATGACGCGCACCGCGACCACCCGCGTGCGCCTCGTCGGCGGCGCGGGCGCGATCCGTGGCCTGGTGGGCCGGCTGGAGCCGTGCCGCAGCACCGGTGCAGCCTCGAGCCTGTGGGTCGTGGTCAACAAGAAGCGACCACTCAACCCCCTGAAGTACGCGCCGTCGCCACTGGTGAAGCCGTCGATCTCGAACATCAACGGGCAGAGCCTGCGCTCGGACGCGGCCACGGCCCTGGCCAGGCTGGCCGCCGGCTCGCGCGACGCGGGTGCAGGACGGATCGCGATGCTCAGCGGGTACCGCTCGTACGGCTACCAGTCCACCGTCTACGCGAACAAGCTCGCCAGTGTGGGACGTGCGGAGGCCGACCGCTGGGTCGCCCGGCCCGGCTACTCCGAGCACCAGACCGGCCTCGGCACGGACGTCTCCCCCGTGGGCGCGTCGAACTGCAGCTCCTACACGTGCATCGGCAGCACCCCGCAGGGCCGCTGGATCGCGGCGAACGCCTGGCGGTACGGCTTCGTCGTGCGCTACGAGAAGGGCCAGACCGAGGTCACCGGCTACAACCCGGAGCCCTGGCACCTGCGCTACGTCGGCACCGCCCTGGCCCGGGACTACCACGAGGGCGGGTTCCACAGCCTGGAGGCGTACTTCGGCCTGCCTCCCGCCCCGAGGTACTGACGCCGCGTCCAGGCCGAGCCGACCCCCGCGACCCGGCCTGAGTCCGCGCCCCCTCGCGGTGGCTCAGCCCTTGAGCTTGTAGTCCTCGAGCAGGCGGCGGCCGATGATCATGCGCTGGATGTCGGCCGTGCCCTCGCCGATCAGCAGCATCGGCGCCTCGCGGTAGAGCCGCTCGATCTCGTACTCCTTGGAGTAGCCGTAGCCGCCGTGGATGCGGAACGAGTCCTCGACGACCTGCGAGCAGTACTCGGACGCAAGGTACTTCGCCATGCCGGCCTCGAGGTCGTTGCGCTCCCCCGAGTCCTTCTTCCGGGCCGCCTTGACCATCATCTCGTGGGCCGCCTCGACCTTGACCGCCATGTCGGCGAGACGGAACAGCACCGCCTGGTGCTCGGCGATCTTCTTGCCGAACGTCTCGCGCTGCTGGGCGTAGGAGACACCGAGCTCGAAGGCGCGGCGGGCGACGCCACAGCCGCGGGCCGCGACGTTGACTCGGCCCACCTCGACGCCGTCCATCATCTGGTAGAAGCCCTTGCCCGGCTCACCGCCGAGGATCTGCGCCGACGTGGTCCGGTGGCCCTCGAAGACGAGCTCGGTGGTGTCGACGCCCTTGTAGCCCATCTTGTCGATCTTCCCGGGCACCGTGACGCCCTGGGCGGTCTCGCCGAAGCCCTCGGTCTTGTCGATGAGGAAGGTCGTCATGTTCTTGTAGACCGAGTCTGCGCCGGTGTCGGTCTTGACCAGCACCGCGACGAGGTTCGCCGAGCCGCCGTTGGTCAGCCACATCTTCTGGCCGTTGATGGTCCAGTTGTCGCTGTCGCCGTCGCGAACGGCCTTGGTCTTGATCGCCGAGACGTCCGAGCCGCACCCCGGCTCCGACATCGAGAAGGCGCCGCGGATCTCGCCGGTCGCCATCTTCGGCAGGTAGTGCTGCTTCTGCTCGTCGGTGCCGTGCTGGAGGATCATGTAGGCCACGATGAAGTGCGTGTTGATGATGCCGCTGACCGACATCCAACCCCGCGCGATCTCCTCCACACACAGCGCGTAGGTCAGCAGCGACTCACCCAGGCCGCCGTACTCCTCGGGGATCATCAGCCCGAAGATCCCCATCTCCTTCATGCCCTCGACGATCTGGGTGGGGTACTCGTCCTTGTGCTCCAGCTCGGTGGCGACCGGGATGATCTGCTCGTCCACGAACTCGCGCACGAGCTTGATGAGCTCGTTCTGCTCCTCGGTCAGGCCTTCGGTCTGCTGCAGTCGGGACATGCGCGTTCGCCACCTTGCGTCGCGTTGACAGGGTCTGCCGCGAGTATGCCGAGTGGCCACCGGAGGGGACAGTGGAACCCCGTGTGAGTCCCACCACCCCTCCTTCCCCGAGGGGGGCCGGGGAAGGAGGGAGCGGCCGTCAGGGCAGGGTGACGAAGTCCTCCAGGAAGTCCCGGGCGCTCGGGGTGTCCATCCGGTAGGCGACGTTGGTCGCGTAGCAGGGCACATCACCGGTGATCGTGGTGCCGGCGAGGACCCACTTGCCGTCCAGGACAACGAAGTTCGGGCCGCCGGAGTCGCCGTAGCAGGCGCCGCCGAGGTCACGGGACTCGTTCATCGCCAGGCGCACCCAGGTCTTGTTGAGGGCGTCGAAGTCCTCCAGACCCTTCATGCGCACACCCCCACCAGGGTGGGTCTGGCCGCCCTTTCCACGCTCGGCCTCCTCGCGTGCCGTAGCCGACCGCCCACCAGTCCGCGGCGTCGAGCGCCCGGGCACCGAGCTCGTCGAGCTGCCCGGCGGTGGGCAGCGTCGCCGGCGTGAAGTCCCAGACGTCCTGCGGGGTGACGTCACGGTCGGCGAAGTCGAGGACACCGATGTCGTGGGAGTCGGCGGAGTTGCCGGGGTAGGCCGCGTCCTGGTGCGGGTCGCCCTCGACGATCCAGCCCTTGTCGAGGAACAGGTCGGCCTGCTCCTGCGCAGTCAGGCCGTCCTTGACAGTCGCGTCGTCGAGCATGCTCTGGACGTCCTGCTCGAGCGAGACGAAGAACCGCGTCCCCGTGGGCCAGTCGTCGGTGCAGTGCGCGGCCGTCAGGAAGGTGTCGTCATCGACCATGGCGCCGCTGCAGACCCAGTCGAAGCGGTCGTAGGTGCCGTCCTCGTCGCGGTCCCAGAGGGCGACGAAGGCACCGACCTCGGTGCGCTCGGGAGCGGGCTGGGCGTTGTAGCTGTTGATGGCCGACGCCGGCAGGGCCAACGCCACGGCGGCGGCTCCCCCCGCGGCCAGGGCTGTGACGGCAGTGGCGATCGAACGACGCATGACTGTTCCCCTCTGGTTCGTACCCCTGTCACCGCACTGGTGACCGCGGGTCAAGGTACGCCTCTGAGCGCCGTCGCGGAACCCCCTGACGGAACCCACAGAAAACCCGGTGGCGCCGAGGCGCCGGCGACTGTCACGCTGGGAGCCAGCCGCACGGCATACCGGCTGTGCACCGACTCCACCGCGGAACCACTCCGCTCTCGGAAGAAGGGAGGCGTGACATGTCCACGACTGTCGCGGGCCTCACGAGCGCCCACACCCTTCTCACCCTGGAGTCTTGTCTTGCACGCATTCTCGGAGAACGCACAGTTCTCGTTTGACAGCCGTCCCGACGCCCCACCTGAGGGCGAGCGCTGGTCCTCTTGGGACGGCGCCACCCACGGGCCGAAACCGCGGCCCGACTGGGTCATCACGGCGCTCGGCGCCGTCGAGTCCGACCTGGGGATCCTGAAGACCGGCAAGGAGGCCGACGTCCACGTCGTCCGCCGGTGGATCCCCGACGGGACCGACAGCCCCGAGCACGACACCCTGCTCGCCGCCAAGCGCTACCGCACCAGCGAGCACCGCATGTTCCACCGCGACGCCGGCTACCAGGAAGGCCGCCGGGTCCGCCGCAGCCGGGAGATGCGGGCCATGGCCCGGCGCACCGAGTTCGGCCGCGAGCTGCTCTCGGGGCAGTGGGCCTCGGCGGAGTTCGAGGCGCTGGGCACGTTGTGGGAGATCGGCCTGCCGGTCCCCTACCCGGTGCAGCTCAGCGACCGCGAGATGCTGATGGAGTTCATCGGCGACGACGGCCAGGCCGCTCCCCGGCTCGCCCAGACCCGGCCCGGACCCGACCTGCTGGCCGAGCTGTTCGAGCAGCTCCGGGACGCCCTGACCGTGCTCGCGCAACGCGGCTGGGCGCACGGCGACCTCTCGCCGTACAACGTCCTGCTCGACGGCGAGCGGCTCGTGCTCATCGACTGGCCGCAGATCGTCGACGTCATCGGCAACCCGCGCGGCTTCGAGTTCCTCGAGCGCGACGTCGCGAACATGTGCCGGTGGTTCCGCAGCCGCGGACTGGACGTCGAGGAGGGCGAGGTGCTCGGCGACCTCGTCGCCGCGGCCACCGCGCGCTGGTAGCCAACCGGCCGCGCCACGAGGTCGGGGCACCTACGGTGGCGGCATGGCCTCCGCGACCCGACGCAGCGTCCTCGGTGCTGCGCTGGGCGCGGGGGCCACGGCCCTGCTCGCGGCCTGCGGCGACGAGGTCACCTGGCGCTCGGGCCGGCTGAGCACCTCGCACTGGCCCGGTCACGCACCCCGGTGGCGCCTGGCGCTTCCCACCGCAGCGGCCGGGCCGACCCCGCTCGTCGTGGTGCTGCACGGCCGGGGCGGCACCGCCGACACGGCCTTCGACGGGCTCGGCCTCCAGGACCACGTCACGCGCACCGGTCTGGCGGTCGCGTCCGTCGACGGCGGCGACCACTACTGGCACCGCCGCCGCTCCGGCGCCGACCCGGGGGCAGCGGTCACCGACGACCTGCTGCCGCTCCTGCGCGACCAGACGGGGTATGCCGGGCCGGTCGCCTTCCTGGGGTGGTCGATGGGTGGATACGGCTCCCTGCTGCTGGCCAGCGCGCTCGGGCCCCGCGTGGTCGGCGCGGTGGTCGCCGAGTCGGCGGCGCTGTGGACCGAGCCCGGCGCCAGCGCCCCGGGCGCGTTCGACGACCGCGAGGACTTCGAGTCGCACGACGTCTTCGCGCCGTCATGCCTGCGCGTGCTGGCGCGCATCCCGGTCAGGCTCGACTGCGGCGACGCCGACCCGTTCGTCGCCGCCAACCGGAGCTTCGCCGCCAAGCTGCCGTCGGCGCGGCTCACCGTCGACGAGGGCGGCCACGACACGGACTACTGGCGCAGCCACGCCGGCGCGCAGCTGGACTGGGTGGCGGCCCGGCTCGGCGGCGCCTCCCAACCTCAGTAGCCGGACGTCAGTAGACGACGACCCGGCTGCCGACGGGCATCAGGCCGCGCGCCCAGATCATGTCCATCGCGGGGTTGCTGACCCGGGCGCACCCGTGCGAGGCCGGGTAGGCCGGCACCGAGGCGGCGCCGTGGACCGCGATCCCGCCGTTGAAGTAGCGCGGCCGCCAGAGGTCACCGAGCGGGCCCTCGTCGTTGCCGTCGACGGTGCGGAAGACCGAGTAGGTGCCCTTGGGCGTCACCGCGACGTGCTGCTGCCCGTAGGACTCGAACGGCTGCCCGTTGCCGGTGCTGGTGTTGAGGATCGTGGTGACCGCGCCCCCGCGGACGACGAGGAGCACCTGGCGCTGCAGGTCGATCTCCACACCGGTACCGCCGATCCGCGACTGCGGCCGGGCCCCCGCGTCGAGCGCGCGGCGCGTGGCAGGGCCGAAGACACCGTCCCGGCCGAGGCCGGCGGACTTCTGGAGCGCCATCACCGCCTGGCTCGTGAGGTAGCCGTAGGTGCCGTCGGGCGTGCCCAGCCAGTAGCCGAGCGACGACAGCCGCTGCTGCACCGCCAGCACGTAGGCGCCGGTGTCGCCCGGGTGCAGGGTGTCGCCCTCCTTCGGCGTCGGCTTCACCGTGGGGGTGGGCTTGGGGGTGGGCTCGGGAGCGGCCGTGCTCGGCTTCGGGGCCGGGTTCGTGGTCGTCTTCGTCGGGGTCGCGGTGGCCGTCGTCGGCGACGGAACCGGCGCGCTCGGCGTGGTGGTCGGCTGGTCCGGCGTCGGCCAAGGGCTCGGTGTCGACGAGGGCGTCGACACCGAGGACGTGGGAGCGGCGGCGGTGTCGTCGACCTGCTCGAGGGAGACCATGCCGCAGCCCGTCAGACCCAGGGCAGCCGCAGCGAGCAGGGCCGCTGCCCGGGCCCCCCGCGCCGCCGATGCCCCACGCAGCCGTCGCACCATCGCTGTCCCCCGTTCCGACGCCGTGCTTGACGCCTGTCGTCTGGACCGGCACCCATCCTCGACGGGCGTCGGACCAGCTGTGCCGAGTGCCGCGCGGCAGCTCCTCGATCGTGAACAGATCGAGACCTTCCGCGCCACGTGCTGGTCGACCGCCCCACTGAGGGGCGGCCGCACCCACTCAGACGCCCAGCGCGGGCAGAAGGTTGCGTCAGGGCGTCTCGGACTCCAGGGCGCGGATGGCCTCGTCGGTCTCGAGCACCCGGCGCGCCGTCTCGACGTGCAGGTTCTCGATCATCCGCCCGTCGTAGGTGACCACGCCCGAGCCGGCGCCGGCCTCCCACGCCTGGAGGATCCCGCGCGCCTCCTCGACCTGGGCCTCGCTGGGCGCGAACGCGGCGTTGCACGCCTCGACCTGCCCGGGGTGGATGAGCGTCTTGCCGTCGAAGCCCATCTGCCGGCCCTGGAGGCACTCGGCCTCGAAGCCCTGGGTGTCCTTGACGTTGTTGTAGACGCCGTCGAGGATCACCGTCCCCGTGGCACGGGCCGCCAGCAGGCACAGGCCCAGCCCGGTCAGCAGCGGCTGCCGCCCGGGCACGTGCTCGGCGTGCAGCTCCTTGGCGAGGTCGTTGGTGCCCATCACCAGCACCTCCAGTCGCTCGGACGCCCCCGCGATCTCCTCGCAGTGCAGCATCGCCTGCGGGGTCTCGACCATGGCCCAGAGCTTCGTGTGCTCCGGAGCGCCGGCGGCCTCCATCGCCGCCACCAGCCGGCGCACCTCGTCAGCGGAGCTCACCTTCGGCACGACGACGCCGTCGGGGCCGGCCGCGCACGCTGCGGCGAGGTCGGCCTCGTGCCACTGGGTGCCGATGCCGTTGACGCGGATGGTGATCTCTCGTCGGCCGTAGTCGCCCGATCGCGCTGCGGCACAGGCGTTCTCGCGCGCCTGTTCCTTCGCGTCGGGCGCGACGGCGTCCTCGAGGTCGAGGATCAAGGCGTCGACCATGAGGGTCTTGGCCTTCTCCAGCGCCCGCTCGTTGGAGGCGGGCATGTAGAGCACCGAACGACGGGGCCGGTATGCCGTGTGCGTGCCGCTCACTTCGCGCTCCCCTCGGCGGCGGCAGCGCCGCCCTCCGCGCCGCCGTCGGGCACGGCGGCATACAGCTCGGCGAGCTCGGGGTCGGTGCGCGAGAGGCGTTCCGCGAGCTCGACGATCACCAGGCACTGTTTGAGGCTGGCGTCGTCCTCCATCTTGCCGTCGAGCATGACGGCGCCGGTGCCGTCTCCCATGGCCGCGACGACGCGGCGGGCGTGCGCGACGTCGTCGGCCGAGGGGCTGAAGACGCGCTTGGCGATCTCGATCTGCACCGGGTGCAGCGACCACGTGCCGACGCAGCCGAGCAGGAACGCGTTGCGGAACTGGTCCTCGCAGGCGACGACGTCCTTGATGTCACCGAACGGGCCGTAGTACGGCAGGATCCCGTGCATCGCGCAGGCGTCGACCATGCGGGCGATCGTGTAGTGCCACAGGTCCTGCTGGTAGGTGGGACGGTCGGCGTGGACGGCGTCCTCCACGCCGGCCGGCGGGTCCTGGCGGACGAGGTAGCCGGGGTGCCCACCACCGACGCGGGTCGTCTTCATGCGGCGGTCGGCCGCGAGGTCGGCGGGGCCGAGCGACAGGCCCTGCATGCGCGGGCTCGCGCCGCAGATCTCCTCGACGTTGGCCATGCCGCGGGCCGTCTCGAGGATGGCGTGCACCAGGATCGGGCGCTGCAGGCCGGCCCGGGCCTCGAGCTGCGCGAGCAGCCGGTCGACGTAGTGGATGTCCTCAGGGCCCTCGACCTTCGGCACCATGATGACGTCGAGCTTGTCGCCGATCTCGGTGACGAGGGTGACGAGGTCGTCGAGCACCCACGGGCTGTCGAGCGCGTTGACGCGGGTCCACAGCTGGGTGTTCTCGCCGAAGTCGGTGGCCTTGGCGATCTTCACCAGGCCCTCGCGGGCGGCGATCTTCTTGTCGGCCTTGACCGCGTCCTCGAGGTTGCCGAGCAGCACGTCGACGGTGCCGACCATCGCGGGGATCTTGGCCGCCATCTTCTCGTTGCTCGGGTCGAAGAAGTGGATGACCCGCGAGGGCCGGGCGGGCACCTCGGTGACCGGCCGCGGGGCCCCGACGGCGAGGGGCTTGAAGAAGTCCTTGGCGCTGCGCATGGCGCGGACGCTAGCGCAGACACCACAGCGGCGGTTATGACACAGTTCACGGTGTGACCGAGCCCGGCGACGTGACCGCGACCGAGCAGTCGCACGTCAACGTGACCGCGCTCTTCGCCGAGGCCGCGGGCAAGTCCGGCCTGCTGTGGATCGACGTGCCCGGCGACCGAGCGTGGCCGGCGTGGCACGCCTGGGCCGAGGACACCGTCTTCGTCGTCTCGGGTCCCGGGGAGCAGTCCCTGCCCTGGCTGCCCGACGAGGTCGTGCTCATCCTGCGCAGCAAGGACACCGGCGGCCGGCTGCTCACCGTGCACGCCACGGCCCGCACCATCGGCCCCGACGACCCGCAGTGGGAGACGGCCACCGAGGCGCTGAAGGGCAGCCGCCTCAACGCCACCGACGACGTCGTGGCCCGGTGGGCGAGCTCGTGCACGGTCCATGCGGTGCGCCCCTTCGGCACACCACTGGAGGCGCCGGGCCACTACCGCGACACCTCGGGTGCCGCTCCCGTGCCGCCGAGCGAGGCGACCACCACCGGCTGGCGGCCCTGGCACCTCGGCGGCCGCCCCCTGCGGCGCCGCGGCACGCGCCTGCCCGACGACCGGGGCGGCGCCGGATAGCCTTGCTCGCGTGAGCACTCCGTCGCGCGTCTTCGTCGGCCGCCTGACCAGCCTGAGCGTGTTCGACCCGCTCGGCGACCAGGTCGGTCGCGTCCGCGACGTCGTCGTCACCTTCGGGGCCTCCCGCCGGCGCCCGCGCGTGATCGGTCTCGTGGTCGAGGTGCCCGGCCGCCGACGCGTCTTCGTGCCCATGACCCGCGTCACCTCGGTCGACGGCGGCCAGGTCATCACCACCGGCCTGGTCAACATGCGCCGCTTCGAGCAGCGCACCAACGAGGTGCTCGTCATGGCCGAGCTGCTCGACCGGCAGGTGACGGTGCGCGACCCCGAGGGCGACTACACCGCCACGGTCGAGGACATCGCCATCGAGCGCGAGCGCACCCGTGACTGGGTCATCTCCAAGGTGTTCGTCCGGGAGGGAGCCGCGCGCAGCTCGATCGGGCCGTTCCGGCGCCGGCGTGGCGCGACGACGGTCGTGCCGATCGAGGACGTCACCGGCATACACCGCTCCGGGCACGCGCAGAGCGCGGCCAAGCTGCTCGAGACCTACGACGACCTCAAGCCCGCCGACCTCGCGGAGGTCATCCACGACCTGACGCCCAAGCGCCGGGCCGAGGTCGCCGCCGCCCTCGACGACGAGAAGCTCGCCGACGTCCTCGAGGAGCTGCCCGAGGACGACCAGGTCGAGATCCTCAGCGGCCTCCAGCGGGAGCGGGCCGCCGACGTCCTCGAGGCCATGGAGCCCGACGACGCCACCGACCTGCTCAAGGAGCTCACCCCCGAGCAGCGTGAGGAGCTGCTCGGGCACATGGAGCCCGACGAGGCCGCCCCGCTGCGCCGGCTGCTGACCTACGACGAGAACACCGCCGGTGGGCTCATGACCACCGAGCCGGTCATCCTCGCCCCCGACGCGAGCATCGCCCACGCCCTGGCCGTGGTCCGCAAGGCCGAGCTGTCCCCCGCCCTGGCCTCCACCGTGTTCGTGTGCCGGCCGCCGCTGGAGACGCCGACCGGCAAGTTCCTCGGCATCGTCCACATCCAGCGCCTGCTGCGCGAGCCCCCGCACAACCCCATCGGCGGCATCCTCGACAAGGAGCTCGAGCCGCTGCGCCCGCACTCCCCGCTGGGCCAGGTGACCCGGGTGCTGGCCACCTACAACCTCACCGGGGTCCCCGTGGTCGACGAGGACGGCCGGCTCGTGGGGGCGGTCACGGTCGACGACGTGCTCGACCACATCCTTCCCGACGACTGGCGTGAGGAGCGGCACGAGGTGACCCGTGACTGAGCGCCCCAGCCGCACCGCTCCCACCCGGCTCGACCAGCCCCGCGAGGTCCGCCGCGCGCTCCTGCCGCGGCCGACGATGAACCAGGAGACCTTCGGCGTCTGGAGCGAGCGATTCGCCCGCTTCATGGGCACGCCGCGCTTCCTCATCTACATGACCGCGTTCGTGGTGCTGTGGATCGGCTGGAACGCCTTCGGACCGCCGGACCTGCGCTGGGACCCCTACGCCTTCATCTTCCTCACGCTCATGCTGAGCCTGCAGGCCTCGTATGCCGCGCCGCTGATCCTGCTCGCCCAGAACCGGCAGGCCGACCGCGACCGGGTGGCGCTCGAGCAGGACCGGGCTCGCGACGAGCGCAACCTCGCCGACACCGAGTTCCTCACCCGCGAGGTGGCGGCGCTGCGACTGGCCCTCAGCGAGACGGCGACCCGCGACTTCGTGCGCTCCGAGCTCCGCGGCCTGCTCGAGGACTTCGAGGAGCGCGGCCTCGAGGTGCGCCGGCGTGACGAGGGCGACAGCGGGCCGGAGGCCACCGGTTCCTCGACGGAGCAGCCCGCGACCTAGCATGGGGGCATGTCCGCCCCTGCAGCCCCCGTGACCGACGACGCCCTCCACGAGGCCCTCTCGACGGTCATCGACCCCGAGATCCGCAAGCCCGTGACCGAGCTCGGCATGGTCGAGAGCGTCTCGGTCGACGAGGCGGGGCACGTGGCGGTGACGATCCTGCTCACCGTGTCGGGCTGCCCGATGAAGGACACGCTGACCAAGGACACGACCGCGGCGCTGGCCAAGGTGCCGGGCGTCAACGGCGTCAAGGTCACCCTCGGGGTCATGAGCGACGAACAGCGCACCGCTCTGCGCGAGCAGCTGCGCGGCGGCGCTCCCGAGCGCGAGATCCCCTTCGCCAAGCCCAACAGCCTCACCCGCGTGTATGCCGTGGCGTCCGGCAAGGGCGGCGTCGGCAAGTCCTCGGTCACCGTCAACCTCGCCGCGGCGCTCGCCGAGAGCGGCCTGCGGGTCGGTGTCGTCGACGCCGACGTCTACGGCTTCTCGGTGCCGCGCATGCTCGGCGTGGAGCACCGCCCCACGCAGGTCGACGACATGATCCTGCCGCCGGTCAGCCACGACGTGAAGGTCATCTCGATCGGCATGTTCGTGCCCGGCAACCAGCCCGTGGTCTGGCGCGGCCCCATGCTGCACCGTGCGCTGCAGCAGTTCCTCGGCGACGTGTTCTGGGGCGACCTCGACGTGCTGCTGCTCGACCTGCCGCCCGGCACCGGCGACATCGCCATCTCGGTGGCCCAGCTGATCCCCGGCGCCGAGATCCTCGTCGTGACCACGCCGCAGCAGGCCGCCGCCGAGGTGGCCGAGCGGGCCGGCTCCATCGCCATCCAGACGCACCAGCGCATCGTCGGCGTCATCGAGAACATGTCCTGGCTCGAGCTGCCCGACGGCTCGCGCCAGGAGATCTTCGGCTCCGGCGGCGGCCGGGCCGTCGCCGAGTCGCTCACCCGCTCGGTCGGCGCGGAGGTGCCGCTGCTCGGCCAGGTGCCGCTCGACACCAACCTGCGCGAGTGCGGCGACCAGGGCACCCCGGTCGTGCTGCGCGACCCCGACAGCCCCGCCGCCGTCTCCCTGCGGGCGATTGCCCGTGGGCTCGGCACGCGGGCCCGCGGCCTGGCCGGCCGCTCCCTGGGCCTCACCCCGTCAGGCCGCTGACGGCATACGACCTTGTATGCCGCGGGAGCGGCTGGGCTGCCTTGGGCGGGCTCAGCCCGCTCCTCCTGCAGACAAAGTCGGGGTCGCGTCAGGTGGCGTCGAGGTCGTACGGGGTCGGGCGCGTGGGGTCGTAGCCCTTCGCGCCGTTGCCCTGCGCTCCCCCGGCGACCGGAGCCTCCGCGTCGAGCGGGCTGTCGTCGAGCAGCGCCTCGCGCACGATGCGGCGCGGGTCGTACTGGCGCGGGTCGTACTGCCGCCAGTCGATGTCGTCGAACTCCGGACCCATCTGCTCGCGGAGCTGCCCCTTGGCCGACTCCGCCATGCCCTTCGCCTGGCGCACCAGCCGGCCCAGCTTCGCGGCATACTCCGGCAACCGCTCGGGTCCGAGGATGACCACGGCGAGCACGATGAGGAGGATGAACTCCCACCCGGTGATGTTCACGCGGTGAAACCTGCCCTCGTCACTGGTCGGTCGTGCCTTGCAAGGTCATCCTGACACTGATCTCGCGTGAACCGCGACGCACCTTCATGGTCACCTCGTCGCCGACGCTCTTGGCCCGGATGAGCACCACGAGGTCGTCGGGGTCGGTCACCCGCCTGCCGTCGAACTCGAGGATGAGGTCGCCGGGCTTGACGCCTGCCTTGCCCGCCGGGCCGCTCGGGGTCACCGGCTGTCGCTGCTGGGCCGACGCCTCGACGATCTTCACGCCGTCGGCGCGGTTGTACTGGCGGTCGAGGATGACGCCGATGATCGGGTGCTCGGCCTTGCCGGTGCGGATGAGCTGGTCCGCGGTCTTGCGGACCTGGTCGCTGGGGATGGAGAAGCCCACGCCGATGTTGCCGGACTGCTCACCGGACGTGCCGGGCACCCGCGCGATGGCCGAGTTCACCCCGATGACGCGGCCCTGCATGTCGAGCAGCGGGCCACCGGAGTTGCCAGGGTTGATCGCGGCGTCGGTCTGGATGGCGTTGATGAAGGACTGCTCGTCGCCGTCACCGCCCGGGCTGACCGGCCGGTTGAGGGCGCTGACGATGCCCGAGGTCACGGTGTTCTCGAGGCCGAGCGGCGCACCGAGCGCGATCACCTGGTCGCCGACCACCACGTCGGCCGAGGACCCCATGACCAGTGGCTGGAGGTCGGTGCGGCCGGTCTTGAGCACCGCGAGGTCGTAGGAGCCGTCACGTCCGGCGACGGTCGCGTTGATCTCCGTGCCGTTGGACAGCTCGACCTTGATGGTGCCCGAGTCGGCGGCACCGGCGACGACGTGGTTGTTGGTGATGATGTGGCCCTGGTCGTCGGCCACGAACCCCGAGCCGGTGCCGTTGCCGTCGGCGCCCTGCACCTTGATGGTGACGACGCTCGGCAGCGCCTTGGCCGCGATGTTGGGGATGGAGCCGTCGGGCCGCTTGGTCGCCCCGCTGCCCACGGTCGGCAGGGGGGACGAGCCCCCGAGGCGGTCGAAGCCGAGCCGGTCCGTCGAGCCGAGCCAGCCGCCGGCGAGTCCACCGAGGAGGCCGGCGAGCAGCGCGGTGACGGCCGCCACCGCGATGAGCGCCGGCCAGCCGGGGCCGCGGCGCTGGGGCGTGCCGGGCGTCGACGCGTGGTGCGCCTGTGTCCAGTCGTGGGGGGCGGGGGCCTGGGCGGAGTCCGCAGCCGCGTTCTGGGCCCAGCCCTGGTGCCACTGCTGCTGGTCCCACTGCTGTCCGCGCGAAGGGTGGTCCGCCGGCGGCGGGTCATAGGTCCACGCCGGCTGGGGGGCGGGCTCACCCTGGCCGACCGGGAGCGGCGGGATCGCCTGCGTGTTGTGCAGGTCGACCGGCTGGGTCTGCTCGACCGGCTGGGTCTGGTCGTCCGTGCCAGCGGGCTGGTGCGCGGGGGCGGGCGGCGTCCAGTCGCCGCTGTTCTCCTCCGACGGGTCGGGCCAGCGGTCGCGGGGCTCGGTCATGGCAGTGATTCTGCCGAAGCCCGGTGCACGCCGCTCACGACGGGTCGGCCGGCGCCGCCGAAGACGACCGTGGTGCCCGAGACCGGCAGAGGTGTGCGGGCCCGCAGGGAGGCGCCGAACGACGCGGTCATGAAGTTCGGGCCGGCGGGGCGGCTGCGCTGCACGGCCGTGCCCGGCGCGGGGGTGGTGGGGTTCGTGGGTGCCAGGGGGCTGCCGACGACGGCAAAGCTCCACGCGGCGGCGGCGGAGGCGCCCGCGGCCAGCCCGGCGAAGACGGTGGCACGCATGGCGGAACGGTGGTGCGCGGGGGCGCACCGGTCGACCACCGGCACCGGTGGCGGGGGGATGCGCAGTGGACGGGCGTCGAGACGCAGGGGCTCGAATCGCGCCTCCCGTCCGGCGACCGCCTCAGGACCGGCGGCGACCGCGCCGGGGGCAACGGCTCCCGAGGCCATCGACAGCAGCATCGCCCGCAGGTCGCCGGGCACCGCTGGCTGGGCCGGTCCCCGCAGGGACGCGAGCACGCGACGCTCCGCTTCGACCGCCTGCCGGCAGGCGGTGCACGCCACGAGGTGGCGGTCCCACGCACGCAGCTCGGCCGGGCACATGGCCCGGTCGGCATACGCGGTCAGCTCGGGGCCGAGGCAGCGCTGGGTGCGCCCGCGGCCGGTGGGGGTCCTGCTCACCGCGCCTCCGGCACCGTGCGTCGCAGCACCGGCAGGCGCCGGCGGGTGCTCGACCTGGCCTCGGCCGGGGAGGTCGGCTCCACCGGGCGCGTGCCGGGGGCGCGATGCGCCAAGGCCTCGCGGAGCAGGGCGCGGCCGCGGTGGATGCGCGAGCGCACCGTGCCGAGCTTGATGCCCAGGGTCGTGGCGATCTCCTCGTAGGACAGTCCCTCGATGTCACACAGCACGACGGCGGCACGGAAGTCCGGCGGCAGCGCGTCGAGGGCGCGCTGCACGTCGTCGTCGAAGTGGGTGGCGTCGAAGGCCTGCTCCGGGCCGGCCTCGCGGGTCGGCAGGCGGGCGGCCGACTCCTCGGAGAGGGCGTCGAACCGGATGCGCTGCTTCCGGCGCATCCGGTCGAGGAAGACGTTGGTGGTGATGCGGTGCAGCCAGCCCTCGAAGGTGCCCGGCTGGTAGGAGTGCAGCGACCGGAAGACCCGGATGAAGACGTCGTGCGTGAGGTCCTCGGCGTCGTGGACGTTGCCGGTCAGGCGGTAGGCCAGCCGGTACACGCGCGCGGAGTGCTGCTCGACGATCTCCTCCCAGGTCGGGGGGACCCACGGCTGCTCGGGCGATACAGCCACGGCAGCCCGGTCCGGCGCGCCGATCTGGTCGGTCGCGGTCACGTCGCTCACCTCCGTTGGGCGCGCGCTGCGCGCACTGGTTGCCGGTCTGGACGACCGTGCACCCCTGATGGTTCCGCAACAACCTGAGTGTTGCCTGTATGCCGCGGGCGCACCTCGCCAGCCTCCACCCGGTGTTCGTGCGGCGCGGCTGCGCGGATGGGTGCACGAACCGGGGCATCCGCGGCGCTAGGGTTGCCCGCATGACCGCACAGAAGCCTGCCAGCTGGGCCTACGCCGAGGAGTTCGTCACCGAGACGCCGGTGGTGGAGCAGGCTCGCCGTCGCGGCGAGGAGCTCGGCGCCTCCGCGGTGGGCAACGGCGCCGGAGTGGTGCTGCGCCTGCTGGCGGCCGCGTCCAAGGCCAAGTCGGTCATCGAGATCGGCACCGGCGCCGGCACGTCCGGGCTGTGGCTGCTGCAGGGCATGCCCGCCGACGGCATCCTCACGACCATCGACGTCGAGCCCGAGCACCAGGCCGCGGCCCGGCAGGCGTACCGCGAGGCCGGCATCGCACCGCAGCGCACCCGCGTCATCAGCGGCCGCGCCCTGGACGTGCTGCCCCGCATGACCGATGGCGCCTACGACATGGTCGTCGTCGACGCCGAGAAGTCGGAGTACCCGGCCTACGTCGAGCACGCCATCCGCCTGCTGCGCTCCGGTGGGGTGCTCGTCCTCGACAACATGCTGTGGCACGACCGCGTGGCCGACCCCGCCGCCCGCGACGAGCAGACGACCACCCTGCGCGACCTCGGCAAGGCCCTGCGCGACGACGAGCGCCTGGTTCCTGCCCTGCTGCCGGTCGGCGACGGCGTCCTCGCCGCCGTCAAGCGCTAGCGGGCCTCCAACACACGAAAAGGCGCGGTATGCCGTGGGGCTGAGCCCGCCGGCATACCGCGCCTTCGTCGTCGTGGCTCAGGCGGTGCCGGGCCCGGGGCCGCGGCGGAAGCCCGCCGGGCCCTCGGCGATCGCCACGACCTCGAACGGCTCGATGGCGACCGGCGCCGACCCGATGATCCTGCTGCCGGCCGAGTCGGCCGCCTCCTTCTCGAACTCGTCCTGGAAGTCGTCGCGGTAGACGGCCTCGTCGAAGACGTAGGTGCCCTCGAACCAGCGGCCCTCGCTCATCCGCCAGGTCTTGAAGGCCAGCCCGTCGAGGAACATGAACTTGGCCATCGACGTGCCGATGACGTAGTCGCGCAGCTTCTGGCCCACCCCGGGGTCGCTGTCCTCGAGCGACCAGCGCACGGTCAGTCCGTATCCGGCATTCATTGCATGTCCTCCAGCCAGGTCAGCAGCAGCCGGGCTCCGAAGCCGGTGGCTCCCTTGCTCAGCAGTCCGCGGTCGACATCGCTGCGGCCAGTGCCCGCGATGTCGAGGTGCGCCCACCGGCGGTCGCCGGCGAACTCGCGCAGGAACAAGGCTGCCGTGATCGAGCCCGCGCCGCTCTTCGGTCCCGCTATGTGGTTGATGTCGGCGACCTCGCTGTCGAGCGCGGGCCGGTAGTCGTCCACGAGAGGGAGGGGCCAGAGGGTCTCGCCGGTGCGCTGACCTGCGGCGACGAGCTGCTCGCGCAGCGCGTCGTCGGTGGCGTAGACCGGCGCCATGCTGCGCCCGAACGCCACGCGGGCGGCACCGGTCAGCGTCGCGATGTCGAGGAGCACGTCGGGGTCGAGGTGCCGGTCGGCGTAGGCGAGCGCGTCGGCCATGACGATGCGACCCTCGGCGTCGGTGTTCCCGATCTCGACGGTGCGGCCGCCGTACTGCGTGATGACGTCGCCGGGCCGGTAGGACGCCGCTCCGACGGCGTTCTCGGCCAGCGCGAGCAGCCCGGTCACGCGCACGGGCACGTCGAGGTCGCGGCAGGCGGCCAGCACGGCGAGCACGATCGCGGACCCCGACATGTCGGTCTTCATGGCGAGCATGCCCTCGGCCGGCTTGATGTCGAGGCCGCCGGTGTCGAAGGTGATGCCCTTGCCCACGAGCACGACCCGCGGGGTCTTCCGCGAGGCCTTCCGGGGCGTGTAGTCGAGCTGCACCAGCCGCGGCGGCGTCGCCGAGCCACCGCCGACCGCGAGCAGGCCGCCGAAGCCCTCGCGGCGAAGGTCGTCGTCGGACCACACACGCACGTCGAGGCCCGCCGCTGCGCCGACCGCTTCGGCCTGCGTGGCCATCCAGGCGGGGTTCTTGATGTTCGAGGGGGTGACGCCGAGGTTGCGGGCCAGCATGGTGGCGCGGGCCCGCGCCACCGCGTGGCGGACGACGTCGTCGTCACCGTCCCGCCCGAGGCCGGTCATGGTGACCGCGGCCACCGGGGCCGCCTTGGGGTCGGCGGGCTTCCCGCTCCAGCGCGGCGGGGTGTAGCCGCCGAGGCAGCAGCCCTCGACGAAGGCGGCCACCGCCGTCGCGTCGGCGCCCGCGGCGAGGGAGGTGACGACGTGCTCGCGGCCGCGGCTCTCCCGCCCGACGGCGGCGCCGGCACTGCGCAGGTCGTCGGCCGAGCCCGCGCCGGTGCCGACGAGCAGCAGGACCTGCGCCGGGCTCTGCGGCGGCAGGGGCACCCGGGTGACCGACCCGGGCTTGGCGTCCGGCTCCCACGTCTGCGCGACGGACACCGCGTCGAGGTCGAGCAGGGCCAGTGCCGCGGCGGTCTCGCCCGTGCTGTCCAGCCCACCCTCGGGGACGGGCAGCGCCAGCACCAGGCCGGTGCGGTCGGCGTGGCCGAGCAGGTCGGCCGGGGCCTGACCCGTGGCCGACCACTGGCTCGCAGCGGGGTTCAGCAGGTCCGGGGTGTTGGCGGTGTCGGAAGTGTTGTTGGCGGGCACGCCGCGAGCCTACCCAGCAGACGACGAAGCCCCCGCCGGTGTGCTGCCGGTGGGGGCTTCGTCAGTGCTGTGTGAGGCGCCGGAGCGCTCAGGCCAGGCCCTCGCAGTTGTCGATCGCCGCGCCGAGCTCCTTGGCCTCCTCGGGGGTCATCTCGACGACGAGGCGGCCGCCACCCTCGAGCGGCATGCGCAGAACGATTCCGCGACCTTCCTTGGTGACCTCGAGCGGGCCATCTCCGGTCCTCGGCTTCATTGCCGCCATCGGGGCTCCCCTTCCGTGGGCGTGGATCTGTTGACGGCACGCGGGTCCACGCCGAACAGTTGTCGTCCCGGTCGCGCCAGATGTCGGCTCATTATCCCGTGAACTGCGCCGATGGTGAAATCCGCCACCCTGTCATCCGGCACACTGTCGATCGTGCACGCACGTTCGGCCCTCTTCGACCTCTACGGCGACCACCTGCTGGCACGCGGCGGGTGGGCGCCGATCTCGGCCGTCGTGGGTCTGCTCGGCAGCCTCGACATCACCGCGCCGGCCGTGCGCACGGCGGTGTCCCGGATGGTGCGCGAGGGCTGGCTCGAGCCCGAGGAACGGGAGGTGCGCGGGTATGCCGTGTCCGCCCGGGCCCGTGGCCGCCTCGCCGAGGCGCACGGGCGCATCTACCGGACGGACGCCACACCGTGGGACGGCCACTGGCACGTCGTGACGGTCCAGCACCAGGTCGACCGCAACACCCGGGCGCGGGTGGCCCAGTCGCTGCGCTTCCTCGGCTACGGGGCCCTCGCCGCCGACACCTGGGTGGCACCCCGCGAGAGCCCCGAGCTGGCCGAGGTGCTGCGCCGCGAGGGTGTCCAGCACGACGGCTTCACCGCCCGCTTCCAGGGCGAGGCCGCCACCCTCGTGGGCCGGGTCTGGGACCTGGAGTCGCTGGCCGCGGCATACCGGCGGTTCGCAGAGGCGGCCGGCGAGGCCGGCGTGCCCGACGACCCCGAGCAGGCGTTCGCGTCCCGGTCCGGGTTGGTGCACGCCTGGCGGCTCTTCCTCTTCAGCGACCCCGGACTGCCCGAGGAGGTGCTGCCCGAGCAGTGGCCGGGCCGCGAGGCGGCGGCGCTCTTCGACCGACAGGCGCAGGCGCTCATGCCGCAGGCCAGCGCGTGGGTCGACGCGTGGCTGGGCGTCGGGCCGGCCGGCTCGGGCAGCCAGCGGCGCTCAGGCGCCTGACAGGCTCGCCGGCGGCAGGTCGAACCAGCGCAGGTGGTCGAAGTCGGCATTGACCTCGGCCTCCCCGTCGCACGGCGTCGCCTCGGCGAAGATCCGCTCCGCCTCGCGCAGGTAGCCCTCCAGCGCCGACTCGGGCGCGGTGTCGTGCTGCCGCGGGTAGGTCAGCTCGCCGTCGGCGTCGTAGCCCACCTGGTCCAGGCGCAGGGGCGGCTCGACCGGGCCCTCCCGGTGGTGCCAGCGCCCGGTCGCCGGGTCGAAACGGTAGTCGCCGAGCAGGCGCCAGCCCTCGCGGGCCACGAGCCGCACGGCCTCCACGACGTACTCGAAGACCACCTCGGAGATGAAGTAGTTGAAGTTCACGCGCACCCAGCCCGGCTTGATGCCCTCGCAGCCGTGGCCGATCTCGCGCTCGAACTCGTGGCTGCGGTCGATGTCGATGCCGAGCAGGTAGTGGCCGTAGGGGCCCGCGCACGAGCACCCGCCGCGGGACTGGATGCCGAAGAGGTCGTTGAGCACCGCGACGACGAAGTTGTGGTGCAGGAAGCGGCCCCGCTCCCCCGGCGCGCGCACGACGAACGAGACGATCGAGAGCCGGTCGGCGTCGAGGTTGCCGAGGATCTCGATGGCCGGCTCCGCCTGCCAGGCCTCCACGGCCCGGCGCAGGAAGTGCTCCTCGCGCTCACGGATGGTGCGGACCCCGACGGCCTGCTTGAGCTGGAAGACGAGCCCGGCGCGGATGGACTCGATGATGGCCGGGGTGCCGCCCTCCTCGCGGTGGGCGGGGTCGGCGAGGTAGCGGTGCTCGTCCTGGTTGACGAAGGTGACCGTGCCCCCGCCCGGCACGTCGGGCACCCGGTTCGTCGTCAGCTCGCGGCGCACCACCAGCACGCCCGGGGTCGCGGGGCCGCCGATGAACTTGTGCGGGCTGAGGAAGACCGCGTCCTTGTATGCCGCCGGGCCGGCTTCCCGGGAGCCGTACATCTCGATGTCGACGTAGGGGCCGGCGGCCGCGCAGTCCCAGAAGGACAGCGCACCGTGGTCGTGCAGCAGGGTCGCGATGGCGTCGGTGTCGCTGACGATGCCGGTGACGTTGCTGGCGGCCGAGAACGACCCGATCTTCAGCGGGCGCTCCGCGTGGTGCTCGAGCTCCTGCTCCAGCCGTCGCAGGTCGATGTGGCCGTCGTGGTCCTGCGGGATGACGACGACGTCGGCGATCGACTCGCGCCACACGAGCTCGTTGCTGTGGTGCTCGTAGGGGCCGATGAAGACGACCGGCCGCTGGTGCGGGGCGATCGACTCGGCGAAGTGGTAGCGGTCCTCGAGGTTCGACGGCACCCGCAGGCCGAGCATCCCGACCAGCTTGTCGATGGCCCCCGTGCACCCCGAGCCGGCGAACATCACGATGGTGTCCTCGTCGCCGCCGACCGCGTCGCGGATGATGCGCCGGGCGTCCTCCCGCAGCCTGGTCGTCTGCAGGCCGGTGCCGGAGCTCTCGGTGTGGGTGTTGGCGTAGCGGGGCAGCACCTCGTCGCGGATGAAGTCCTCGATGAAGGTGAGGGCGCGACCGGAAGCCGTGTAGTCGGCATACGTCACCCGCCGTGGGCCGTAGGGCCCGACCATCACCTGGTCGTCACCGATGACCGACTCCCGGATGCGCTGGAGGATCGGGGGGTCGGTGACCCCGTTGACGTCGCTGCCCGCGACACGGTCGGCCCGGTGCTGTCCCACGCCTTCACTATAGGAATGATGGGGGCCATGACAGGCCAGACCCCGCAGACCCAGCCGCCCGTCCTGCTCGAGACCTCGCCCGAGGGCGTGGCCACGGTGCGGCTCAACCGGCCCGAGGCGATGAACGCCCTCGACGTCGAGACCAAGGAGCTGCTGCTCCAGACGCTGCGGCAGGTGGCCGAGGACCCTGCGGTGCGCTGCGTGGTGCTGACCGGCAGCGGACGGGCCTTCTGCGTCGGGCAGGACCTGCGCGAGCACGTCGAGCTGCTCCAGTCGGCCGACCAGGCGTTGTTCGCCACCGTCGCCGAGCACTACAACCCCATCGTCGAGCTGCTCGTCACCATGGAGAAGCCGGTCGTCGCGGCCGTCAACGGCGTCGCCGCCGGCGCGGGCGCCTCGTTCGCGTTCGCCGCCGACTTCCGGGTCATGGTCGACACCGGCGGCATCAACCTGGCCTTCGCCGGCATCGCGCTCTCGTGCGACAGCGGGTCGTCCTGGACCCTGCCGCGGCTGGTCGGGCCCGCCCGGGCCAAGGAGCTGCTGCTGCTGCCGCGCACGATCCCGGCGCAGGAGTGCCTCGACCTCGGGCTGGTCACCTCGGTGGTGCCCGCCGACGGGTTCGACGCCGCGGTCGAGCAGCTCACCTCGACGCTGGCCGCCGGACCGACGATGGCCTACGGCTGCATCCGCAACGCGGTCGCCTACAGCGCGGGCCACCCGCTGAGCGAGTCGCTCGCCCGGGAGGGCGAGTACATGAACCGCACCGGCGAGAGCGCCGACCACAAGGCGGCGGTCGACGCGTTCCTCGCCAAGGAGAAGCCCGTCTTCACCGGCGCCTGACCGGGGAGGCCGGCCGGGTCACGGCGGGGCGGCGTCCCAGGGCGTGAAGGTGAGCAGCGCCGCCGTGAACCAGAAGACCCCGGCAGCCAGCGCCACCACGACGACGGCGACCCGGCGCCGCCAGTGCGCCACCACCGAGGCGCCGGTGGAGGTGCGCATGGCGACGCTGGCGACGAGGGCGGCGATCGGGAAGTCCAGCAGCAGGAAACGCCACATGCTGGTGATCGGCCGCACGACCGCCATGAGGTAGAGCGGGTAGGCCAGCGCCCAGGCCCGCAGCTCGATGGCGAGCCACCGACCGTGCCGTCCGAGCACCAGCGCGACGTAGGTCGCCACGAGGGCGAGCAGCACCGCGAGGCCGAAGAACCCGCGCTCGTCCCAGGCCCAGGCCACCCACAGCACGAACGGGCCCTTGTCGGGCTGCTGGCCCCAGGCCGCCTGGACGTCGAAGAACGCCGTGGGCAGGCCGCTGGCGAAACCGACCAGCACGGGCCACGCGACCGCCGAGACCGCTGTCGCCCCCAGCATGACCACGGCGCTGGCCCGCTGGCCACGCAACGGCACCAGGCCCGCGGCGCGGTCCTCCCGCCACCGGATCACCAGGTGCGCCAGCGCCGCACACGCCAGGGCGGGCGCGACGCCCCGGGTGAAGCCGAGCGCGATGGCAACGACACCGACCCAGAGGTACTGCCGTCGCATGAGCAGCAGCAGGGCTGCCGGCACCAGCACGCAGGCGAGCGCCTCGGTGTAGGGCATGACGAGGATGCCGGTGGCGGGGTAGAGGCACCACAGCGCCGCGGCGACCAGGGCGAGCCGCTCGCGGGCCGGCTGGGGCGCGGCGTGGAGGGCGAAGCGGAAGGCCTGCCAGACCAGCAGGACGGCGACCGCGCCGAGCACGAGGTTCAGGGCCACCGCGGCGGCGGTGAACGGCAGCCCGGTCAGCATGAGGCCGCGCACGAGGAGCGGGAAGCCGGGGTAGAAGGCCCAGGCGCTGTAGGTGAGCAGGCCGGTCTCGGGGTCGGCCGGCAGCGGGAGGGGGTAGCCGCCCTCGGCGATCCGCCGGTACCAGACGCTGTCCCAGAGGCCGAGGACGTCGCCCACGGTCGGCCGGAGGTGCCCGACCCCGGCCGGCGTCTGGAACCACCTGGCCGCCACCGCCATCGCGACGACGACCAGCACCCGGGTGAGGGCGTAGCACGTCAGCAGCGTGAGGACCGGGCGCCGCAGCGCCTGTCCCGCGATCTCGCTGCGCCGCTCGGCGGTGAGCAGGGCCGTCATCACGGCGGGTAGTCCGACGGCGGCACGAACACCAGCAGCTCGGTGATCCAGAACGCCTGGCCGACCACCCCCAGCACGACGAGCGTGCCCGTGCGCCACGAGAGCCAGCGCGCCGACCTCCCGACCCAGCCCCCGCCCAGCACGACCACGAGCAGCGGGAACAGCGGCAGCAGGTAGCGGAAGATGCTCGTGAACGGGTCGAGGACCAGGGCGAGGTATGCCGGGTAGGCCAGGCACCAGGCCCGCAGCTCCGGTCCCAGCGCACGAGCCCACGGCCCCAGCACCATGACCACCACCGTGGTCACGACCAGCGCCAGCGCGACCGGCCCGTAGGTCGCGGCCAGGTCGAAGTCGCGGAAGACCCACTCCGACATCCACAGCCACGGCTTGAGCGGGACGATCTCGCCCCCGGCCCGCCAGGCAGCCATGGTGTCGGTGTAGGCGGTGGGCGACCCGGTGACGGCCCACGCGATGGTCGGCCACACCAGCCCGGAGACGCCGCACGCGACGAGCGCGGCCGCGCCGGCGGTGTACTCCCCGGCGGTGATGCGCCGGGCGCGGCGGGAGCGCCACCGCATGACCAGGGCGACGACCACCACGGCCGCCGCAGGAAGGGCGATCGGCCGGGTGACCCCCAGCACCAGCGCCAGGGCCGCGGCCACGGACCACCGCCCGCGCACCACCGCCCACAGGAAGCCGCAGAGGACGAGCATCGCGAGCGACTCGGTGTAGGCCAGCTGGAGCGACACCGAGGCCGGGAAGGCTGCCCAGACGGCGACCGCGGCCAGCGCCACCCTGCCCTGGACCCGCTCGGCGAGGAGCCCCGCCATCAGCACCGCGGCCCCGAGCCCGCAGACGAGGGCCAGGGTGGAGGCCACCACGGGGAAGGACAGGCCGGTGACGCCCATCAGCCCGCGGGCCAGCATCGGGAACAGCGGGTAGAAGGCCCAGGCGTTCTGCGAGGGCGTGCCGCTGACGGGGTCGAGGGGCAGCGCGTGCGGGTAGCCCTGCTCGGCCACCGTGCGGTACCAGCTGCCGTCCCAGAGGACGGTCATGTCGAAGTAGTCGACGCTCGGGCCGGTCCACGACGCCACCGGCACCTGCCGGTCCACCGCCATGAGCAGCATCAGCGTGGTGACCGCACGCAGCACGAGGTAGACGGCGGCGGCGCGCAGGGCGAGGGTTCGACTCACCGGTCACCAGCCCGGTGGCACCCCTCGAGGTGGTCGTCGACGACACCGCAGGCCTGCATCGCGGCATACATGGTCGTCGGTCCGACGAAGACGAAGCCCGCGCGCTTGAGCGCCTTCGCGAGCGCCCTCGACTCCGCCGAGGCGGCGGGCAGGTCGCCGGGGCCGGTGGGCCGCACGTGCTCGGCGGGGGCGAACGACCAGAAGAGGTCGTCGAGGCCACCGGCGTCGCGCAGGGCGACCACGGCGCGGGCGTTGGTGATCGCGGCGTCGATCTTCAGGCGGTTGCGCACGATCGAGGCGTCGGCCATCAGCCGCGAGCGGTCGGCGTCGTCGAAGGCGGCCACCGTCTCGGGGTCGAAGCGCGCGAAGGCGTTCCGGAAGGCCTCCCGCTTGCGCAGGATGGTCAGCCACGACAGGCCGGACTGGAACGCCTCGAGGGTGAGCCGCTCGTAGAGCGCCTGCTCGCCCCGCACGGGCACGCCCCACTCGGTGTCGTGGTAGGCGAGGTAGTCAGGCGTGCTGCCGGCCCACGCGCACCGGGCGAGGCCGTCCTCGCCGACGAGCAGGGCGCTCATGCGGCGGTCCGGGCGGCGCGGCGCGCGGCCTCGTCCAGCATCGCGTCGAGGGCCGAGGCGAACATGGCCCGCGCGGCGCGGTCGACCAGCGGCTGGCTGAGCCGGCGCACGGGGCGCGGCCGCAGCGAGATGTCCTCGGTCCACGTCACCGTGGCGCCGCCACCCGGCGCCGGCTCGACGCGCACGTCGGCCCAGCCGTCGAGGACGCGGCCCACCTTGAGCATCGAGAAACGGCCCCCGCCCTGCTCCTCCACCGCTTCCTCCCCCACCTCCGCCACGGCTTCCTCCCCCGCCTTCTCCACGGCCTCCGAGGGCGGCTCCCACCGGGTGAGCACCATGGCGTCGGCGAAACCGAGCGGGCCGATGCCGCTCACGCCCGCCCAGCCCCAGCCGACCCGCGGCTCCCCGGGGTCGACGCGCATCGTCGTCATGGGGATCCACCGCTCGTGGCCCACGAAGTCGGTGAGGACGTCCCACACCTGCGCCGGGGTGGCCGGGCTCGTGCGGTGGAGGCTGAAGACGGTCATGGTCAGGCGTCGTGCTCCTGGCGATGGGCTTCCTGCTGGACGGCTTCCTGCTGGACGGCTTCCTGCGGACGGCTTCCTGGCGCGGGATGTCCCCGTCGGTGGCTTCGCGACCGGTGGCCCTGAGCTCGGCGAGCTGGCGCTCCTGCTCGGCGAGCCGTTCCTGGAGGGCGTCGAGCACCCGGTCGACCTGGTCCATGCGGTATCCCCGCAGCGCCGTGTCGAAGTGCACGTCGGAGACCGTGCGGGCCGTGAAGTCCTCCCCCAGGCCGGGGTCGGGTTGGGAGGTGACCGGCTCGGAGAGCGGGTCGTAGCCGATGCGTCCGGCGAGCAAACCCGCGAACACGCCGACGAGGAGCACGGCGACGACGCTGAACAGGACCCAGATCACGACGAGATCGTCGCATGTCACGACGCCGGCGACACATCCACCCGCCGGTGTCGGGTCACTCCGGGCGCTTGGGCCTCACGTTGGGGTCGGACTCGATGATGATGCGCACCGCCTCGTCCACGTCGTCGGTGAGCTGGAGCAGCCCCAGGTCCTCGCCGTTGATCATGCCGTGGTCGGCGAGCGTCCCCTTCAGCCAGTCGAGCAGGCCGCCCCAGTAGTCGCTGCCGAGCAGCACCAGGGGGAAGGAGGTGACCTTCTGCGTCTGCACCAGCGTGAGCGCCTCGAAGAGCTCGTCGAGGGTGCCGAAGCCGCCGGGCAGCACGATGAAGCCCTGCGCGTACTTGACGAACATCGTCTTGCGGGCGAAGAAGTAGCGGAAGTTGACGCCGAGGTCGACGTACGGGTTCAGCCCCGCCTCGAACGGGAGCTCGATGCCCAGCCCGACCGAGGCGCCGCCGGCCTCGAGGGCACCACGGTTCGCGGCCTCCATGGCGCCCGGCCCACCGCCGGTGATCACGGCATACCCGGCCTTGGCCAGCGCGCGCCCGACCTGCACGCCGAGGGCGTAGTGCGGGCTGTCCACCTTCGTGCGGGCCGAGCCGAAGACGCTGACCGCCGGCCCGAGCTCGGCGAGCGCGCCGAAGCCCTCGACGAACTCGCTCTGGATGCGCATGACCCGCCACGGGTCGGTGTGCACCCAGTCGGCACGGCCCTTGTTGTCGAGCAGTCGCTGGTCGGTGGTGGTGCCGGGCAGCCGCGAGCGGCGCAGCGTGACCGGCCCGGTGTGGTACTCCCACTCGTCGCCGTCCTCGCGGCGGGACCGCGGCCCCTGCCCGCGCTCCGGCTCCGTCGTCTCCCTCTCGGTCATGCGGGGAACCTATGCCAGCCAGCGCAGCAGCGCCGCCTCGGCGGCCACCAGCTGGCCCACCGGGCAGCGCTCGTCGTCGTGGTGGGCGAGGTTCGGGTCGCCCGGGCCGAAGTTGACGGCCGGGATGCCGAGGGCGGCGAAGCGCGCCACGTCGGTCCAGCCCTCCTTGGCCACCACCGTCACGCCGAGCGCGTCGACGAAGGCCTTGGCCGCCGGGAGGTCCAGGCCGGGCCGCGCCCCGGCGGCGTTGTCGACGACGTCGACGTCGAACCCGTCGAAGAGCTGCCGCACGTGCTCGGCGGCCTCGTCCTCCGACAGGTCGGGCGCGTAGCGGTAGTTGACCGTCACGACGCACTCGTCGGGGATGACGTTGCCGGCGATGCCGCCGGTGATGCCGGTCGCGTTGAGGGCCTCGCGGTACTCGAGCCCGTCGACGGTGACCGTGCGGGGCTCGTATGCCGTGAGGCGGGCGATGACCTCGCCCGCGTCGTGGATCGCGTTGTGCCCCTTCCACGGCCGGGCTGAGTGCGCGGCGACCCCGCGCGTCGTGACCAGCGCCCGCAGCGTGCCCTTGCAGCCGCCCTCGACCTGGGCCGCGGTCGGCTCGAGCAGCACGGCGAAGTCCGCCTCGAGCAGGTCGGGGCGGGCCTCCTGGATGAGGCGCAGTCCGTTGTACTGGCTGTCGACCTCCTCGCCTTCGTAGAAGACGAAGGTGAGGTCGCTCGGGGGCTCGGTCACCTGCGCGGCGACCTTCAGCTGGACCGCGACGCCGCCCTTCATGTCGACGGTGCCTCGGCCCACGAGGTCGTCGCCCTCCATGCGGGTGGGGAGGTTCACCGGGTCCTTGGTCAGCGGCACCGTGTCAATGTGTCCCGCGAGCACGACGCGCTCGGGACGGCCGAGTGACGTGCGGGCGACCAGCGAGTTGCCGATGCGGGTGACCTCGAGGTGGGCCAGCGGGCGCAGGGCGGCCTCGATGGCGTCGCAGAGGGTGGCCTCGTCGTGGCTCACCGACTCGATGTCGCACACGGCGGCCGTCAGGGTGGTGACGTCGGCCGACAGGTCGAGGACGGGCACGGTCGAGGGCGCTGAGGTCATGGGCGCCAGCCTAGCCAGCGCCGGTGCACGGACCGGTGAGGCCGGTGCACGGACCGGTGAGGCCGGTGCGTGGACTGGTGAGGCCGAGGGCGCAGAGCGCTGGCGCCCGCGCACGGACCAGCCCGCCGACTCGCCTACGCTGTGCGCCATGAGCAACGAGCGCAGCGCATGGGGATTCGGACTGGCGACCACCACCGACGACGGTGTCACCCTCGACACCTGGTACCCCGAGCCCGCGCTGGGCCAGGCCCCGACCGACGCGACCGCCCCCGAGGAGCTGCAGGCCCTCGTGGGCAAGGACGAGGTCCGCCGCGTGCGCCGCGAGCTCGTGCAGACCAGCATCGACCTCGACTCCGCGCCGGCCGACGCCGCGGACGCCTACCTGCGCCTGCACCTGCTCTCCCACTGCCTCGTCGAGCCGAACACCGTGAACCTCGACGGCCTGTTCGGCATCCTGTCCAACGTCGTCTGGACCAGCCAGGGCCCGTGCGCCGTCGAGGGCTTCGAGATGACGCGTGCCCGCATGCGCGCCCGCGGTCCCGTGCAGGTCTTCGGCGTCGACAAGTTTCCCCGCATGACCGACTACGTCGTGCCCGCCGGGGTGCGCATCGGCGACGCCGACCGCGTGCGGCTCGGCGCCCACCTTGCGCCCGGCACGACCGTCATGCACGAGGGCTTCGTCAACTTCAACGCCGGCACGCTCGGCACCTCCATGGTCGAGGGCCGCATCAGCCAGGGCGTCGTCGTCGGCGACGGCTCCGACATCGGCGGCGGCGCCTCCACCATGGGCACCCTCTCCGGGGGCGGCACCGAGCGGGTCCGCATCGGCGAGCGCTGCCTGCTCGGCGCCGAGTCGGGCCTGGGCATCGCGCTCGGGGACGACTGCGTCGTCGAGGCCGGCCTCTACCTGACCGCCGGCACCAAGGTCACCCTGCCCGACGGCCAGGTCGTCAAGGCCCGCGAGCTCTCCGGCCAGGACAGCCTGCTCTTCCTCCGCAACTCCGTCACCGGCACCGTCGAGGCCCGCGCCCGCGACGGGCACGGCATCGTCCTGAACTCGGCACTGCATGCGAACGACTAGGCGTGACGGCAGGCGCGGCGGGCTGGTCCTCTCCGAGGAGCGGCCCCGTTCGCGTCGTCGACGCGTCCTGACCCGAGCGGTCCTCGCGCTGTTCGCCCTCAGCCTCGTCGTTGCCGGCTACCTCGGCTGGCAGGGCGTGGTCCGCAACTTCGGCGGCCCGCGCTGCCAGGCCACGGCGCTGGGCAACACCGTCGACTTCGACCCGTCGCAGACCGGCTACGCCGCCACGATCACCAGTCTGGCGGTCAAGCGCGGCCTGCCCCCGCGGGCGGCGACCATCGCCATCGCCACGGCCATCCAGGAGTCGAAGCTGCGCAACCTGCGCTACGGCGACCGCGACTCGCTCGGGCTGTTCCAGCAGCGGCCGTCGCAGGGCTGGGGCACCGAGGACCAGATCCTCGACCCGGTGCACGCGACCAACGCCTTCTACGACGCGCTCGTGAAGGTCAAGGGCTACGAGCAGATGGAGATCACCAAGGTCGCCCAGGAGGTGCAGAAGAGCGCCTACCCCGAGGCGTACGCCGACCACGAGCAGGAGGGGCGGATCCTCGCCTCGACGATCAGCGGCCACTCCCCCGGAGGGATCGGCTGCCGGCTCGACGCTGCCGACAGCGGCGACCCCCAAGCCCTGGCCTCGGCGCTGAAGACCGAGCTGGGCGTCGGTGCCACCGTGAAGGGACGCACGGTCACCGTCCGCGCCAACTCCGACCTGCAGGCGTGGAACGTCGGCGCCTGGGCCGTGGCCAAGGCGAGCGTGCACGGGGTGACCGGCGTGAAGGTCGCTGACCGCGAGTGGACCCGCACCCGCGACGAGGACGGCTGGTCGTGGAAGAAGGTCTCCCCTGCGGCGGCCCGCACGGTGAGCATCACCTTCGCCCCCGCCCCCCAGTCCTGACCGCCGCCGGACCGGCCCCGCGGCATACCCGCCGGGCACAACGACACGGCATGCCCACCTCCGTGAGCTGCCGGCGGACGACAGACCGGCAGTCCACCCAGCGGTATGCCGCGTGCTCACCTCCCCGCGTGACCGCGCCGGCGTGTAGTCCGCCGGCGGTCACGACGCCAGGTCTCGTCCTATCGGCCGAGCCCACCCCCGACTGCGGCTGACACCATCAGCCTCGGGAGGACGCGGAGGGGCCATGGGGCGAGTGCGCTGGCGCGCAGCGGTGACGACGTCGGTCGTGTGCCTCGGGGCTGCCGCCCTCGGGGCCTGCGGAGGCGACGGCTTTCCCGGGGGCAGCACCGTGACCGTCACGGCAGCCGGCCGCAGCAGCGCCGTCGCGCCGCCCAGCCCCACGTCCACCGCGCCGGCCAGCTCCACACCCAGCGCAACGGCCAGCCACAGCGCCGCGACCCCGACGGCGCGGTCCACCCCTGAGCCAGCGACCCCGACCCCGACCGCTGCGTCCGGGCCACGTCTGCGGATCTCCCACCGCGTCGTGCCCGACAGCCGCGGACGACAGCTTCGCCTGCCTGCCTTCACCGTCGAGGCCCTGACCGACGACGCTGTGGCCGGCCGCGCGGCTCGAGCCCTCCAGCGGGCGCTCGAGGCCCAGGTCGCAGCGGTCGCCACCGACTGGGAGGCGGCCGCGGAGGCGGGCAGCGAGCCCGAGGGCAGTGTCTCGACCGAGCAGGTCTCCGTGCCCGTCAACGAGGCGGAGCTCGCCGTGGTGGCGTGGCGCGCCTCCGTCTACACCGGCGGGGCCCATCCGCTGGCGGTGCTCCGGTCGGTGACCGTCGACGTGGCCCACGGCCGCACGGTCACCGACGCCGGGTTGCTCGGCCAGCTCCAGCAGGCGGGTGGACCGGCGTGGGACTTCGAGCGCGAGCTGCGCCGAGCCGTCACTCGGCAGCTCCCCGACGCGCCAGAGGTGGCCACGCTCACCCGAGACGAGCTGCACGTCTACCCGACCAGGGCCGGGCTGCACGTCACCGGCGACCAGTGCGTGCTCGCCTGCGCGCTGCCGCCCCTCGAGGTCACCATCGCGTGGGACCGGCTCGTGGGCCCGCGGGACGACATCGAGGCGCTGCCGGACGCCTGGGGCCTGTGACGCCGCGGCCATCCGTCTCAGCGGCCCCCGTGGCAAAGGTCGAGGCCCGCACCGTGTCCTGCGGTGCGGGCCTCGTGTTCGGCCTGGAGCGACCGAGACGTCAGCGCTGGTCGAGCGCGACGTAGTCACGCTCGCTGGCGCCGACGTAGATCTGGCGGGGACGGCCGATCTTCGTCTGCGGGTCGTTGATCATCTCGCGCCACTGGGCGATCCAGCCGGGCAGGCGGCCGAGCGCGAAGAGCACGGTGAACATCCGGGTCGGGAAGCCCATCGACTTGTAGATCAGGCCCGTGTAGAAGTCGACGTTCGGGTAGAGCTTGCGCTCGACGAAGTAGTCGTCCTCGAGGGCGGTCTGCTCGAGCTTCATCGCGATGTCGAGCATCGGGTCGGAGACACCGTCCTTGTTGAGGATGCGGTGGGCGGTCTCCTTCACGATGGCCGCACGGGGGTCGTAGTTCTTGTAGACGCGGTGCCCGAAGCCCATGAGCTTCACACCGTCTTCCTTGTTCTTCACCTTGCGCACGAAGGTGTCGACGTCGCCGCCGTCCTTCTGGATGCCCTCGAGCATCTCGAGCACCGACTGGTTGGCACCACCGTGCAGCGGGCCGAAGAGCGCGTTGATGCCGGCCGAGATCGAGGCGAAGAGGTTGGCCTGCGACGAGCCGACCAGGCGGACCGTGGAGGTCGAGCAGTTCTGCTCGTGGTCGGCGTGGAGGATGAGCAGCAGGTCGAGCGCCTTGACGAGGTCGGGGTCGAGGTCGTACGGCTCGGCCGGGAACCCGAACGTCATGCGCAGGAAGTTCTCGGTCAGCGACAGCGAGTTGTCCGGGTAGAGGAACGGCTGCCCGACGCTCTTCTTGTAGGCGTAGGCCGCGATCGTCGGCAGCTTGGCCATGAGACGCACCGTCGAGATCTCGACCTGCTCCTCGTCGAACGGGTCGAGGCTGTCCTGGTAGAAGGTGGACAGCGCCGAGACCGCGGAGGACAGCACCGGCATCGGGTGCGCGTCGCGCGGGAAGCCGCCGAAGAAGGCCTTGAGGTCCTCGTGCAGCAGGGTGTGGCGACGGATGCGCTGGTCGAAGTCGGCCAGCTGCTGCGGGGTGGGGAGCTCGCCGTAGATCAGCAGGTAGGAGGTCTCGAGGAAGCTCGACTTCTCGGCCAGCTGCTCGATCGGGTAGCCGCGGTAGCGCAGGATGCCGGCGTCACCGTCGATGTAGGTGATCTCGCTGGTGCACGAGGCGGTGTTGACGAAACCGATGTCGAGGGTGACGTTGCCGGTCTCCTTGAGCAGCTTGGAGACGTCGTACCCGTGGTTGCCCTCGGTGGCCTCGACCAGGGGGAGGGACAGCTCCTTGTCCCCGGTCTTCAGAGTGGCTCCGGTTACGTCGTTGCTCATCAACCCATCCTCGAAGTGTGAATGTGGGCACCCTGGCTTGGCGCGCCCAGCGCAACAGCGACGGTACCCCAGGTGCTCCCAGGCAGAAAAAACGGGCAGTCCGGACGTGCTCCGGCACCGCCCCGGCGCCGTGCCCTCAGGCCAGGAGCCCCGCGTCGTCAGCTCAGGCGAGCCGCAGCCGCCTCGATGCTTGCGTCACTGGCGGTCAAGGCGATTCGCACGTGCTGTCCGCCGGCGACGCCGTAGAACGTGCCGGGTGCGGCGAGGATGCCGCGGTCGGCGAGCCAGCCGACGGTGGCCCACGCGTCCTCGCCCCGGGTGCACCACAGGTAGAGCCCCGCCTCGGAGTCGTCGACGCGGAGGCCGGCCCCCTCGACGGCCGCCTTGAGGCGGGCGCGGCGGGCGGCATACCGCGCCTTCTGCTCGGCCACGTGGCTGTCGTCGCCGAGCGCGGCGGCCATGGCGTGCTGCACGGGCGCGGGCATGATCATGCCCGCGTGCTTGCGCACCTCGAGCAGACGCTTGACCAGCGCGGGGTCGCCGGCCACGAACGCCGCGCGGTAGCCGGCGAGGTTCGACTGCTTGCTCAGCGAGTAGACGGCCAGCAGCCCCTCGTGGCTGCCGCCCGTGACACGGGGGTCGAGGATGCTCGGTGTGGTCGGCGGCTCCGTGCTCGACGGGTCACGCTCGCGCCAGTCGAGCTCGGCGTAGCACTCGTCGCTGGCGACGACGACTCCGTGACGGCGCGCCCAGTCGACCACCTTGGCCAGGTGCTCGACGCCGAGCACCTTTCCGGTCGGGTTGCCAGGACTGTTGAGCCACAACAGTTTCGGCGCGGTGGACGGGGTGAGCGGCCCCAGCGCAGCGAGCCCGTCGACGACGGCCGGCACGGCCCCGGCCAGCCGGGCGCCGACGTCGTAGGTGGGGTACGCGATGCGGGGGTAGCCGACCACGTCACCGGCTCCCAGCTCGAGGAGGGTGGGCAGCCAGGCGACCAGCTCCTTGCTGCCGATGGTCGGCATCACGCCGTCGGGGTCGAGACCCGGCACGCCGCGACGCCGCTCGAACCACCGGGCCACAGCCTCACGCAGCTCGGGCGTGCCCCAGGTCTGGGGGTACCCCGGAGCGTCGGCAGCCGACCGCAGGGCCTCCTGCACGACCACCGGGGTGGGGTCGACAGGCGTGCCGACCGACAGGTCGACGAGGGCGCCGCCGGGCAGGTCGGCGGAGACGGCGCTCGCCCGCTCCTTGTACGGAGCGAGCGAGTCCCAGGGAAAGTCAGGAAGACGCACAGGTCACTCGTCGTGCTCCTGCGGCGGCAGGGCGGAGATGAGCGGGTGGTCCTTGTTGATCAGGCCGAGCTTGGCGGCGCCACCGGGGCTGCCGAGGTCGTCGAAGAACTCGACGTTGGCCTTGTAGTAGTCGGCCCACTGCTCGGGCACGTCGTCCTCGTAGTAGATCGCCTCGACCGGGCAGACCGGCTCACAGGCACCGCAGTCGACGCACTCGTCGGGGTGGATGTAGAGCGACCGCTCACCCTCGTAGATGCAGTCGACGGGGCATTCCTCGATGCACGCCTTGTCCTTCAGGTCGACGCAAGGCTGGGCGATCACGTAGGTCATAGCGCACATACTATGCACGCGTGCCCGACCTTGCCGCAGCGCTCCCCATCGGTGCTCGTGTCGTGGTCAGGTGGCGGCTCGAGACTGTCGACGAGGCCACCGGGGCGACCCTCACCGACGCGGTCGGCACCCTGTCCGCGGCCGACGAGCACACGCTCACGGTGGACACCCGCCGCGGACCGGTCGTGGTCGAACGCGCACGGGTCGTGGCGGCCAAGGAGCTGCCCCCGAAGCCGGTCCGTCGCGGCGCCCCGCACCGCGCCATCGGCATCGACGACCTCCAGCGCGTCATGGCGCCGTCCTGGGGTGCGGTCGAGCGCGAGCAGCTCGGCGACTGGATGCTGCGCGCGTCCTCCGGCTACACCCAGCGCGGCAACTCGGTGGTCCCCGTGGGGGACCCGGGACTCCCCCTCGCCACCGCCGTCGAGCGGGTGGAGCAGTGGTATGCCGCGCGCGGCCTCCCGGCGAAGTTCGCCGTCGCGGGACCGCAGGGGTTCGACCCGGCCGACGACCCGCTGGGCTCCCTGCTGCTGTCGCGCCGCTATACCGCCGCCAGCCTGACCCTGAACCTCACGGCTCCCACCGACACCGTGGCGGCGGCCGATCCCGGCGGCCCGGCGGTCGTCACCGCCCCTGAGCTGTCGGACCGCTGGCTGGAGACCTACCACCGCACCCGGACGACCATCCCCGGCGCCACGGAGGCCGTCCTCCGGGGCAGTCCACGCCAGCTGTTCGGCCACATCCTCCCGGGCGGCGGCCTGTCGCAGCAGCTCGGCCTGCGCGCCGCCGACGCGGCCGGCACCACACCGATCGCCCTGGGACGCCTGGGGATCGCCCAGGGTTGGGCGGGGCTGGGTGCGGTCTGGACGGACCCGGCATACCGGGGTCGCGGCCTGGCCTCGCACCTCACCGCGCAGCTGGCGGCGCAGGTGCGCGGCGACGGCGTGCACCTGATGCACCTGCAGGTCGAGCACGACAACGCCACGGCGATCCGGCTCTACCGGCGCCTCGGGTTCGAGGTGCACTCGTCCTACGCGTACCTCACCGCGCCCTAAACCTGTGGCGCGTCCTCGCTGAGGCCGCGAAGGTGTGGCCCATGGCCTCCCGCATCTCGCACACGACCGTCGACTCCCGTGACGCGCACGCCCAGTCCGTCTGGTGGGGGCAGGTGCTCGGCTTCTCGGAAGACCCGCGCGACCCGAACGAGCCCGGCCACGAGGAGTGCATGATCTTCTCGTCGGACGGCCGCCAGCGCGTGCTGTTCATCGAGGTGCCCGAGGACAAGGCCGTGAAGAACCGGCTGCACTTCGACCTGTGGCCCACCGACCGGACGATGAACGCGGAGGTCGACCGGCTGCTGGACCTGGGCGCGACGATGGTCCACGACCTGCGCGACCACCGCGGCCCCGGCACCGGCTGGGCCACCCTGGCCGACCCGGAGGGGAACGAGTTCTGCGTGCTGCGCAGCGAGGCGGAGAGGCCGGACCCCTACGCCCACCTGGTCCGCTGACCCGTCGGCGTCGCCGACCGGCTGACCGCTAGTCCGCCTTGGGGTGGGTGCAGGTGACGTCGTCCTCGGGGATGTAGTGGGTGTTGAAGGTCGAGCGCTTCACCTCTTTGCCGGCCTTCTTGAAGATCCGGGTCACCGTCACGTCGAAGCCGGGCGTGGGGCTCTGCGGCACGCACGTGGGGCGGTCGTCGACGATCTTCTTGGGCTTGACCACGTTGCGCCGCGGGCCCTTGACGGCCTCGACGTCCCAGGTCTTCCTGCCGTGGAAGGTCACCGTGACGCTGTTGCCGGACACGGAGGCCTGGATGAGGATGCCGCTGCCGGTGTCGTTGGTGAACCGGTTGTCGACGTCCGGCCAGGAGATGGTGGCCTCACGCCCCTCGGGGTAGCGCGCGATGTAGAAGCTGTGCGGGTGGTGCTCCTCGATCCGCGCACCCGAGAAGAAGATCGCGTTGAACAGCGTCGTCGACAGCTGCGAGATGCCGCCGCCGTAGTCCTTGACGAGCCGGCCGTTGATGATGACGGGGGCCTCGTTGTAGCCCTTGGCACCGGTCCGCTGGCCGAGCAGGCCGTTGAGGCTGAACGTCTTCCCCGGCGCCACGAAGGTGCCGTTGAGGGTGCGCGCGGCGATGGTGATGTTCTCGGTGCGCGGAGGGTTGTACGGGAACTGCGTCGTGAAGGTCGAGATGACCTCGGTCGGCGCGATCTTCTTGGCCTCGTCGGTCGTGAGGTCGGGCTGCACGATCGTGGTCTTGACGGCGACGGTGCGGCTGCTCGACGTCAGGGCCGGGCCGAACCCGCCGACCAGCGACTTCTCGTCGATCTGCAGACCGGTCTTGGCCGGCACGAGCACCGCCCTGCTGCCCTCGAGCCGGAAGGAGGCGTCCTCCGCCTTGGGCTCCAGCCCCTTCTCCGCGGCGGCGGCGCGCACGGCGGCCAGCAGCTTCTTGCTGTCGTATGCCGGCGCGAGACGCCCGTCGCCACCGGCCTTCATCGTGACGGCGGGGGCGAACTCGGCGGGCCGCAGCGCGAGCGTGGTCGCGCCGACCGAGACCTTCACCGGGGCCGACATCGCCTTGTCCGCGAACTCGGTGCGGGCGCGCTGGACCTCCTCGGCGGAGACCTTGGGCTGGACCGTGTTCACGACACCCTTGACGGGCGTGCTGGCGGGCCAGGCTGCGGCGATCGCGTCGGCGGTCTCCTCGACCTTGAGCGACACACCCGTCACGGGGGCGACGACCTTCACCCGCCCCTCGGGGAAGGTGATCGAACCTTCCTGGGCGCCCTTGTCGACGCCCTTGGCCGTCTCGGTCAGCACCGCACGCAACCGGTCGCGGTCGACGTCGGTCCTCAGCGGCTCGTCGTCGCCACCGTTGAGGTGGTTCCACAGGTCGCCCGGCTTGAGGGAGAAGCCGCTCAGTCCCTGGAGGGTCTCCTCGAGGTCGAGGGAGAGCCCCGCGGCGGAGGGGTCGATGTCGATGGTCCGCCCCGCGGCCTGGAGCCGGACGGGCGCGGAGGCGCGCGAGGCCAGCTGGCGCTTCAGCGTGGCCTCGGCGTCGGCAGGCGACTTGCCGCCGATCGGGATGCCGGCCACCGAGGCGTTGGCGGGGACGTGCCGGCCGAGGAAGGCGGCCAGGCCGATGTAGCCCGCGGCCAGCACCGCCAGGGCAATGGCCAGGCGCAGGGCGGCGCCGCCCCGTTCACCACGTCGCACTACGTCACGCTCCGTCTCAGGCAAGGGACCCGTAGCGGCTGCGGTAGTAGGTCAGGGCCGCTCCGGGGTGCTCAGCAACTCCGAGCGACACTACTTCGCCGACCACGATGCTGTGGTCGCCGGCTGGGTGGATGTCGGTGGTCTGACACTCAATCGTTGCCAACGCCCCGTCCAGCAGCGCCACGCCGGTGCTCCCGCGGTGGTGGGGCACCCGGTCGAGCTGGCCGTGCAGGGGCCTGCCCTGGGTGGCGAGCCACTCCGCGGTCGGGCGCTGGTCGGAGCTGAGCACGCTGAGGCCCCACCTCCCCGCGTCCGTCACTGCGTCGTGGAACCGGGCGTCGACCTCGATGCAGGCGAGCACCAGCATCGGCTCCATCGACACCGACGCCACGGCGTTGGCCGTCATCGCGTGGTCGTGGCCCTCCGTGACCGTGGTCAGGATGGCGACGCCGGTGGCGAAGCGGCCCATGGCCAGGCGGAACCGATCCCTGGTGGGCTCCTCCCTCATGCGGCGCCACCGGGGAGCAGCGAGGTGAGGCGGGGGGCACCGGCAGGACCCGGCACCAGGGCCCCGGTTGCCGGGTCCAGCAGCGCGAACCCCTCGCGCCCGGGCAGGCGGGCTGCGACATCGTTGGACAACGCGTAGCAGCGCTCCCCCACGCTGACCTGGGTGCGGTGCGCGCGCAGCGCCGCCTCCTGGGCCGGCACCGCGTCCGGGTCGATGATCTCGTGGCTCACGAGCCCATCGTCGACGACGGACGGCGGGAATGCCTCACCGGGGCCAGGGACGTGCCAGCCGGAGGTGGCCGGCACGTGCTCCGCCAGCCACGCGCGGTCCTCCTGGGCCCACGAGCGGGGCGTCAGCACGGCATACAGGGCGGGGCGCTCCGACGCGGGAAGGCCCGCCACGGCTGCGCAGGTGACGCGGTGGGTCTGGATGTGGTCCGGGTGGCCGTAGCCGCCGTGCTCGTCGTAGGTGACGACGACGGCCGGGCGGAGCTCGGCGACGACGTCGGCCACCAGTCGCGCCGCCTCGTCGAGGTCGGCGTTCACGAACGCGTCCGGGTGCTGCGCCGTGGGCGTGCCTGCCATGCCCGAGTCGCGCCAGCGCGAGAGCACGCCCCGCTGCGGGTCCTCGCCGAGCACGCGGTGCCGCACTCCGAGGGCGGCCATGGCCTGGCGCAGCTCCTCGCGGCGCCAGGGACCGAGGGTGTCGTCGCGGTCCGACGCCAGGTGGGCCAGCTCCACCGGGATGACCTCGCCCTCCTCGCCGAGGGTGCAGGTGAGCACGTGCACCTCGTGGCCCTGCCGGGCGTGGTGCGCGAGCGCCACACCGGTGGCGAGGCTCTCGTCGTCCGGGTGGGCGTGGACGAACAGCAGTGTCTGCGGGCTCACCGCACCCCGACCCGCGCGAGGTCGACGTAGCCGCCGAGGGCCTCGTTGGCCGCCAGCCCGGCGACCTCGGAGCCGGCCGTGAAGAGGGCCCGGTGCTGGGCGAGCGGCACGTAGATGCCCCGCTTCAGCAGGCCGGCGTCGACCTCGGCCCACGCCTTCTCCCGCGCAGCCGGGTCGGGGAGCGCGGTGATCTCACTCATCCGGTCGTTGACCTTGGCGTCGGAGAACCGGCCGAGGTCGCGGCCGGAGCCCGCGTCGGACAGGTTGACCCGGCTGTCGAACAGCGGGGCGAGCACCGTGGAGGCCGACGGCCAGTCGGCGGCCCAGTTGGCCCAGATGACGTCGCTCTGCCGGGTGCGCTGCGGCGACGACACGGAGGCGAAGTAGTCCTTCTTCACCGGCTGGAGCACGACTTCGAACCCGCCGGCCTCCCAGCCGTTCTTGAGTGCGGCCATCGCCTTGTCGGCGGTCGGGGTCGACCGGTACGCGACACGCACCTTCACCGGCAGGGTGAGCCCGCTCTCCTGCAGCAGCGAGCGGGCTGCCGCAGCGTCGCCCCGGGGACCCGAGCGCAGCACGTCGTCACCGGCGTGGCCCGGCATCGTCCTGCCGACCACCGACCAGGCCGGCGAGGCGGCGGTCGAGCCGCCGAGGGCGGCGACGTAGCCCTCACGGTTGGTCGCGATGGCCAGCGCCCGACGGGCCTTCTCGCGGGCGAGCGGCCCGCTGCCGACGTTGAGCGCGAGGTAGTCGACGAGACCGAGGTGGGGGTTCACCGAGCGGGCGCGGAGCGCGTCGCTGCCCGTGATCCCGTGCTGCATGGCCGGCGGCGCGGAGTCGAGCGCCACCGCCCGGCGGTTGTCCTTCTCGTCGGCCATGATCCGCTGCGCGGCGGTCTGCGACTCCACACCCTCCTGGTAGCGGATCCGCTCGGCTGACGGCCTGCGCACCGGGTCGGAGGACTGCTGCCAGCGCGGGTTGCGCTCGAAGGTGCCGCCGGTGCCCTCGTCCCAGCTGCCCTTGAGCAGGTAGGGGCCGTTGGAGAACACGGCGTGCTGGGCGGCCGCCCGCTTGTCGGCGCTCTTCTTGTAGGGCGCGAAGGGCGCCAGCGAGACCATCTGGTTGAAGTCGCCGCGCGGCTCGGTGAGGCGGAACGTCACGGTCCGGTCCTTGCAGGACACCGCGTTGGCGAACGCCTTGGCCCCGGCGCTGCTCTTGCCGCTCGTGCCGCTCCATGGCCCGCGGTAGGTGGAGCTGCCGTCGGGCTTCTTCGGGATGTCGAGCGCCGCCAGCGGGTAGTTGAGGCCCTCCGTCGCGAACGGCTCAGCGAACGACCGCGCCACGCCGTGGCGCACGTCGTCGCACGTGACGGGCGAGCCGTCCTGCCACGTCACCCCGTCGCGCAGGGTGAAGGACCACGTCCGGAGGTCCTTGCTCGGCCGGCCGGTGTCGGTGGCGAGGTCGCCGACGAGGCGGCTCTGGGCCGCCGCGTCGGGGCCGGCCGGGAAGGCGGTCAGCGTGCGCATGAAGACCCGGCCCGCGAAGGCCATGTCCTTCTTGGACGTCATCCGCTGGGGGTCCCAGGTCGAGACCGGGCCGAGCGACACCGCGGTCACGGTCGCGTCGTCGATGCTGCTGCTGGTGCGCTCCAGGGACACCGCCGAGCAGCCGGCAACCATGGTCGGGGCCACCAGGGCCCCGACCACAGCTGCGGGGACGAAGAGTCGTCGCGTTGGGCGCGCCATGCCAGCCGGCGGACCTACTTGTTGCGAGCGCGCGCCGCCGTCCGGGCCCGCACGGTCTGGTCGAGCTCGACCTTGCGGATGCGCACGGCCTCGGGCGTCACCTCGACGCACTCGTCCTCGCGGCAGAACTCCAGCGACTGCTCGAGGCGAGAGCTTGCGCGGCGGCACGATCTTCTCGAAGTTGTCCGAGGAGGAGGCGCGCACGTTGGTGAGCTTCTTCTCCTTGGTGATGTTGACGTCCATGTCGTCGGCGCGGGAGTTCTCGCCGACGATCATGCCCTCGTAGACCTCGGTGGTCGGCTCCACGAACAGCGTGCCGCGCTCCTGGAGGTTGACCATCGCGTAGGCCGTGACGACGCCGGTGCGGTCGGAGACCAGCGAGCCGCTGGTGCGGGTCGTGATGGTGCCGAACCACGGCTCGTAGTCCTCGAACACGTGGTGGGCGATGCCCGTGCCCCGCGTCTCGGTGAGGAACTCGGTGCGGAAGCCGATGAGGCCACGCGACGGCACGAGGAACTCCATGCGGATCCACCCGGTGCCGTGGTTGGTCATCTGCTCCATGCGGCCCTTGCGGGCGGCGAGGATCTGGGTGATCGGGCCGAGGAACTCCTCGGGGGTGTCGATCGTCAGGCGCTCGACCGGCTCGTGGGTCTTGCCGTCGACCTCGCGGGTGACGACCTGCGGCTTGCCGACGGTGAGCTCGTAGCCCTCGCGACGCATCTGCTCGACGAGGATGGCCAGCGCGAGCTCGCCACGGCCCTGCACCTCCCACGCGTCGGGGCGCTCGGTGGGCAGCACGCGCAACGAGACGTTGCCGACGAGCTCCTTGTCGAGGCGGTCCTTGACCATGCGCGCGGTGACCTTCGCCCCGCGGACCCGGCCCACCATCGGGCTGGTGTTGGTGCCGATGGTCATGGAGATGGCCGGCTCGTCGACGGTGATGACCGGCAGCGGCACGGGGTTCTCGGCGTCGGCGAGGGTCTCGCCGATCATGATCTCGGGGATGCCCGCGATGGCGATGATGTCGCCGGGGCCGGCCTGCTCGGCGGGCTTGCGCTCGAGCGCCTCGGTCATGAGCAGCTCGGTGATCTTGACCCGCTCGACGGAGCCGTCGGTCTTGCACCAGGCGACCTGCTGGCCCTTCTTGATGGTGCCGTTGTGCACCCGCAGCAGCGCCAGGCGGCCGAGGAAGTTGGAGGCGTCGAGGTTGGTGACGTGGGCCTGCAGGGGCGCCTCGTCGTCGTAGGTCGGCGCCGGGATGGTCTCGAGGATGGTCGCGAACAGCGCCTCGAGGTCCTCGCCGTCCGGCAGGCCGCCGTTGTCGGGGCGGTTCATCGAGGCGCGGCCGGCCTTGGCCGAGGCGTAGACGATCGGGAAGTCGATCTGCTCCTCGGTGGCGTCGAGGTCCATGAAGAGCTCGTAGGCCTCGTCGACGACCTCGGCGATGCGGGAGTCGGGGCGGTCGACCTTGTTGATGCAGAGGATGACCGGCATCTTCGCGGCGAGCGCCTTGCGCAGCACGAAGCGGGTCTGCGGCAGCGGGCCCTCGGAGGCGTCGACGAGCAGCACGACGCCGTCGACCATGGACAGGCCGCGCTCGACCTCGCCGCCGAAGTCGGCGTGGCCGGGGGTGTCGATGATGTTGATGGTGACGCCGTCGGTGAGGCCGGCGTCTGCCGCCGCCTTGCCGGCGTAGTGGATCGCCGTGTTCTTGGCGAGGATGGTGATGCCCTTCTCGCGCTCGAGGTCGCCGGAGTCCATCGCGCGCTCGTCGACGTGCTGGTGCTCGCCGAACGCACCGGCCTGCCAGAGCATCTTGTCGACCAGCGTGGTCTTTCCGTGGTCGACGTGGGCAACGATGGCGACATTGCGGATGTCACCGCGGGTCTTCATGGGCATGTGCTCCATTGTCTCAGGGTTTCGGGGATGCTCCGAACCACGCACGCCTGGCCCCGTGAGCACGCCCACAGGACCACCCGCTCCCACCACCCTGTATGCCGTGGGGAGCCGTTCGTGTGCCGGCGGACTGGACTGCCCGGTGCCGGTCGCTGTGGAGGCTGAGCACGCGGACATACCGGTGTCGCTGTGCCGGTCTGTAGTCCTCCGGCGGTTCGACTGCCCGCGGACGCCGGCTCAGCGGGCCAGCCGCTCCTCGACCGCGCGCACGATGGGGAGGTCGGCGGGCAGCCACGGCACGGCATACAGGTCGTCCCGGCTGAGCCAGCGCAGCGCGTCGTGGTCCTCGAGGGGCGCGGGCTCGCCGTCGGTGACGGCGGCCCACCACACCCAGATCACGAAGTCCTCCCCCAGCGGCCAGCCGCCCCGCTCCAGCGGACCCTCGAGCGGGCCCTCGAGCAGGTCGCCGAGCTCGACCTCGACGCCGAGCTCCTCCCGCAGCTCGCGGCGCAGCGCCTCGGCGTGCCGCTCCCCCGGGTCGACCTTGCCGCCGGGGAACTCCCACCCCCCGGCCAGGGCCGAGGGCTCCGTGCGGCGGGCCGAGAGCAGCCGCGACGGACGCCCGAGGTCGTCGACGATGGCCGCTCCCACGACCTCACGGCGGGTGCCGTGCTCCCCTGACGCCATCGTGTTTCACTCCGGTAAATATCTGCGGCGCACCCTCGTGGCCACCGCATATCTCGCTATGGTCTGCCACCAACCGTAGAAGACGTGCTGTCACGCCCTGCGGCGCACCACATCACATCGCACATCCCCTGTGCCCGACCGGGCCCCGGGAGTTCGTACACCAAGCGAGGTATTCGATGACGTACACGCGGAAGGCGACCCCGGTCGTCTTGGCGACGGCCTTGGCGTTGACGCTGACGGCCTGCGCGCAGTCGGAGCGCGACTCCGGCGACAACGGCACCGCCGGCGCAAGCGACACCAAGGACACCTTCACCTTCGGCGCCGCTGGTGCCCCCGAGGTCTTCGACCCCTTCTACGCCACCGACGGTGAGACCTTCCGGATCACCCGGCAGATGATGGAGGGCCTGGTCGGCATCAAGGCGGGCACCGCCGAGGTCGAGCCGGAGCTCGCGGAGAAGTGGGAGCCCTCGGACGACGGCAAGACCTGGACGTTCACCCTCCGCAAGGGCGTGAAGTTCTCCGACGGCGAGCCGTTCAACGCCGAGGCCGTCTGCTACAACTTCGAGCGCATGTTCGACCAGAACGCGGCGGCCCAGGCGGGTCCGGCCGAGTACTGGGGCTACACGATGGGTGCGTTCAAGGACAAGGCCAAGGACTCGCTCTACCAGGGCTGCGAGGCCAAGGACGAGTCCACCGCGGTCCTCAAGGTCACGCGCGCCACCTCGAAGTTCCCGACGATGCTCTCGCTGGACTCCTTCTCGATGCAGTCGCCGAAGGCGCTGAAGGCGGGCAACGCCAACGAGGTCAAGACCCAGGGTGAGGGCTTCGCCTACCCGGCCTACTCGCAGGCCCCGGTCGGCACCGGCCCGTACAAGCTCGACAAGTACGACGAGGCCAACAAGACGATCACCCTCGTGCGCAACGACGACTACTGGGGCGAGAAGGCCAAGACCCCGAAGATCGTCTTCAAGGTCATCCCCGACGAGAGCACCCGTCGCCAGGAGCTCAAGGCCGGCAGCATCGACGCCTACGACCTGCCGAACCCGGTCGACTGGAAGGGCCTCGAGAGCGACGGCAACAAGGTCGAGGTCCGTCCCGCGTTCAACATCCTCTACATGGGCCTGAACCCGGAGAAGAACCCGAAGCTGAAGGACCTCAAGGTCCGCCAGGCCCTCTACTACGCCCTGAACCGTGACCAGCTGGTCAAGACCCAGCTGCCCGAGGGCGCCACCGTGGCCACCCAGTTCATGCCGGAGGCCGTCAAGGGCTACAACAAGGACCTCAAGCCCTACGCCTACGACCCGGAGAAGGCCAAGAGCCTGCTCAAGGAGGCCGGCGCCGAGGGCATGACCCTGACGTTCGCGTACCCGTCCGAGGTGTCGCGTCCGTACATGCCGAGCCCGCAGAAGATCCACGACGCCCTGCGCTCGGACCTCGAGAAGGTCGGCATCAAGGTCAACGTCGTCACCAAGCCGTGGAACGGCGGCTACCTCGACGGAGTCGACAACGGCCAGTTCGACGCGTTCCTGCTCGGCTGGACCGGTGACTACGACTCGGCCGACAACTTCATCGGCACCTTCTTCGGCAACTTGGCGAGCAACGACTTCCACACCAAGGTCACCGACTACGGCAAGACGCTCGCTGACGACCTTGCCAAGGCCGACGGCATCGTCGACGAGGGCGAGCGCACCGCCGCCTACGAGAAGCTGAACCAGCAGATCATGGAGGAGTACCTCCCGGCGCTGGCCATCAGCCACTCCCCGCCGGCGCTCGTCACCGGCCCGAAGGTCCAGGGCGTCGTCCCGTCGCCGCTGACCGCCGAGGAGTTCTCGGGCGTGACCGTCGGCAAGTAAGGTGTCCGCCGTTTCGACGGCTAGCACCCGATCCGTGTAGTAACCGGTGGCCGTCCCAGCACTACGCTGGGGCGGCCACCGTCACGAAGAAGTGAGGAGACCACCGCGTGCTGAGGTTCATTGTGCGGCGACTGATCCAGATGGTGGGGGTGGTCATCGTCCTGTCAATGCTCGTGTTCGTCTGGTTGAGATCCCTGCCGGGGGGCACGGTCTCGGCCATGCTGGGTGACCGGGCGACGCCCGAGACGACGGCCCGGCTGACCAAGGAGCTGGGGCTCGACCAGCCGATCTGGGTGCAGTACGGCCGCTTCGTGCAGCGCGTGCTCACCGGCGACTTCGGCGTCTCGACCGGCGTGCTGCCGGGCCGCGACGCGCTCGACATCTTCCTGACCCGCTTCCCCGCGACCATCGAGCTGGCCATCTTCGCGCTGGTGATCGCGGTGGCAGCGGGCATCCCCCTCGGCTACCTCGCGGCGCGACGCCGGGCGTCCATGCTGGACAACGTCTCGATCGTGGGCTCGCTCGTCGGGGTGGCGGTGCCGGTCTTCTTCCTGGCGTTCCTGCTGAAGTTCCTCTTCGCGGTGGAGCTCGGCTGGCTGCCGGTGTCCGGCCGCCAGAGCACCGGCCTCGACGCGACCCGCGTCACCGGCTTCTTCGTCCTCGACGGGATCCTCACCCGCGAGTGGGACGCGGCTTGGGACGCCGTCAAGCACCTGATCCTGCCGGCCCTCGCGCTGTCGAGCATCCCGTTCGCGGTGATCTTCCGCATCACCCGCGCCTCGGTGCTCGAGGTGATGGACGAGGACTACGTGCGCACCGCCGAGTCCAAGGGCCTGAGCAACAGCACCATCCGCGGCCGCCACATCCTTCGCAACGCCCTGCTGCCCGTCATCACGACCATCGGCCTCCAGACCGGTGGGCTCCTGGTCGGTGCCGTGCTCACCGAGCGGGTCTTCTCGTTCGGCGGTGTCGGCGACGCCCTGGCTGGCGCGTTCACGCTGCGTGACTACGCCGTGCTCCAGATGATCCTCCTGGCCTCGGCCATCATCTTCGTCCTGGTGAACCTGGTCGTCGACATCCTGTACGCCGTCATCGACCCGCGCGTCCGCACGAGGTGAGCCGCATGAACAGCAACCCCCTGAAGACCCAGACCGACCGGCGCAAGGAGCGCATCGACGACCTCGCGGCGACCGCCGGCACCGGCACCGTCACTGGCGCGGGAGAGATCGAGGAGGCGCCCGGCGTCTCCCTCATCGCGAGCGCGTGGCGCCGGCTGCGGCGCAACCCCGTGTTCCTCGTCGGGGCGGGCATCACGCTTGCCTTCATCGTGCTGGCCGTCATCGCCCCGTTCATCGCGCCACACGACCCCACCGAGGGACTGCTCCTCGACAAGGTGCGCCAGCAGTCCAACCCGATCCCCGGACCTGAGCCGGGCTTCCCGCTCGGCGCCGACAACCGCGGGCGCGACCTGCTCTCGCGACTGCTCGTCGGCGCGCAGCAGACCCTCATCGTCGGCGTGGGCGCCACGGTGATCGGCCTCATCGGCGGCCTGACCCTGGGCACGCTCGCCGGCGCCTTCGGTGGCTGGGTCGACTCGTTCATCATGCGCATCGTCGACGTGATGCTCTCCATCCCGTCGCTGCTGCTGGCCATGTCGATCGCGGCCATCGCCGCGCGTCCCAGCCAGATGACCGTCATCCTCGCCATCGCCATCGTCGAGATCCCGATCTTCGCCCGACTCCTGCGTGGGTCGATGCTCGCGGTGAGGAGCAGCGACCACGTGCTCGCGGCGAGGGCCCTGGGCGTCAAGCAGTCGGCGATCGTGTTCCGGCACATCATCCCCAACTCGCTGGCGCCGGTGATCGTCCAGGCGACGATCGTGCTGGCCACCGCGATCATCGACGCGGCCGCGCTGTCCTTCCTGGGGCTGGGCAACCCCGACGACCGGCAGCCGGAGTGGGGCCAGATGCTCGGAGCCTCGACGGAGTTCCTGGCTGACTACCCCCACCTGGCGTTCTACCCGGCCGCCTGCATCATCATCGTCGCCCTCGGCTTCACGCTCATGGGCGAGTCGCTGCGCGAGGCGCTCGACCCGAAGACTCGGAGGTAGGACATGACCGAGACCATCGAGAACGTCCAGGCACAGGCGAACCGCGGCGAGGCGCTGCTCAGCGTCCGCGACCTGCGGGTGACCTTCCAGCGCCAGGGCGAGAAGCCGTTCGTGGCCGTCGACGGCGTGAGCTTCGACGTCCGCCCCGGTGAGACCGTCGGCCTCGTCGGCGAGTCCGGTTGCGGCAAGTCCGTGACCTCGCTCGCCATCATGGGCCTGCTGCCCAAGCGCGGCGTCAAGGTCGAGGGTGAGGTCAGCTTCCAGGGCACGGACCTGCTCCGCCAGTCCGACGAGCAGATGCGCGACCGCCGCGGCCGCGACCTGGGCATGATCTTCCAGGACCCGCTGTCGTCGCTGAACCCGGTCGTGCCCATCGGCCTCCAGGTCACCGAGGTGCTCGAGCGCCACCGGGGTATGCCGCGCAAGGCCGCCATCCCCGTGGCCCGCGAGATGCTCGACAAGGTCGGCATCCCCGACCCGGAGCGGCGGCTGAAGGACTACCCGCACCAGCTGTCCGGCGGCATGCGCCAGCGCGCGCTCATCGCGATGGCCCTGGCGTGCCAGCCGCGCCTGCTCATCGCCGACGAGCCGACCACGGCCCTCGACGTGACGATCCAGGCGCAGATCCTGGCCCTGCTCAAGGAGCTCGTCGAGGACACCGGCACCGCGCTGGTCATGATCACCCACGACCTCGGCGTCGTGGCCGGCCTCTGTGACCGGGTCAACGTCCTCTACGGCGGCAAGATCGTCGAGCGCGGTGACCGGCACCCGCTGTTCGCCCACCCGCGGCACCCCTACACCGTGGGCCTGCTCGGCTCGATCCCCCGGCTCGACGGGGCACGCGGGGAGAAGCTGACGCCGATCCCGGGGTCGGTGTCGGACAACCTCCCCTGGGACCACGCCTGCGCCTTCGCGCCGCGCTGCCCCAACGCCCTGGAGACGTGCCGCGAGGTGCGCCCGGAGCTGCTCGACGACGGCGACGGCCGCTGGCTGCGCTGCCACAACCCCGTGGAGAACCCCCTGGAGGTGACCCGATGACCGTCAGCGAGACGGCCACCACCGAGAACCCGACCACTGGCGACGACATCCTCGTCGACGTCCGTGGCGTGAAGGTCCACTTCCCCATCAAGAGGGGCGTCATCTTCGACAAGGTCGTGGGCTTCGTCTACGCGGTCGACGGGGTGGACCTGCAGATCCGCCGCGGCGAGACCTACGGCCTCGTCGGCGAGTCGGGCTGTGGCAAGTCGACCCTGGGCCGCGCCATCCTCAACCTGGAGACCCCCACCGAGGGCTCGGTGGTCTTCGACGGCGAGGACATCGCCTCGCTCAGCGGTGAGGACCTGCGCCGCAAGCGCAAGGACATCCAGATGGTGTTCCAGGACCCGATGGGCAGCCTGGACCCGCGGCAGTCGGTCGAGTCGCTCCTCATCGAGGGCATGAAGGCCCACGGCCTGGCCAAGGACGAGAAGGGCGCCGCCAAGCGGCTGCGCGAGCTCCTCGATGCGGTCGGCCTGCCCCCGGCGGCCCTGAAGAAGTACCCGCACGAGTTCTCGGGCGGCCAGCGGCAGCGCATCGGCATTGCCCGGGCACTGTCCGTGAACCCGAAGCTCATCGTCGCCGACGAGCCGGTCAGTGCCCTCGACGTCTCGGTGCAGGCGCAGGTCATCAACCTCCTCGTGGACCTCCAGGAGGAGTTCGGCCTGACCTACCTCGTCGTGGCCCACGACCTCGCGGTGGTGCGGCACATCAGCGACCGCATCGGCGTGATGTACCTCGGTGCGCTCGTCGAGGAGGCCGAGGCCGACGACCTGTACTCGCAGCCGCTGCACCCCTACACGCGGGCGCTGATGTCGGCCGTGCCGGTGCCCGACCCGCTGGTCGAGGACCGCCGCGAGCGCATCCTGCTCAAGGGCGACCTGCCCTCCCCCGCGAACCCCCCGAAGGGCTGCCGGTTCCACACCCGCTGCCCGTGGCGGCAGGAGACCCGCTGCGACACCGAGCGCCCGCAGCTGCGGGTCGTGGAGATCGACGGGGTGCCCGCCTCCCACCGGGTGGCGTGCCACTGGGCGGAGCAGATCGAGTCCGGCGAGATCCAGCCGCACGAGGTGACCGCCACGCTCACCGAGCAGCACGCCCCCGGCGGCGACGACGACTTCGTCGGCCCGGCCTCGGTGACCGAGGCGCTGTAGCAGCCACCCGGCATACCCGCAGCTCACCAACGCAGCCGGTCGGCCGCAGCAGCTCCACGGGCCCGCTGTCAGGGAAGCACCCCCTTCCATGACAGCGGGCCTGCTGTTTGCCAGAGTGTGCCCATGGCCCGCCTGCTGACTGACGACGAGGTCGAGCGGCAGCTCGACGACCTGCCCGGCTGGACCCGGGAGGGGCCGGCCCTCGTGGCCACCCTCGAGGCGCCCGACTTCCCCACCGCGATCCGCCTCGTCGACGAGGTGGCGGTCGAGGCCGAGGAGATGGACCACCACCCCGACATCGACATCCGGTGGCGCACCACCCGCTGGAGCCTGTCGACGCACTCCGAGGGTGGCGTGACGCAGCTCGACGTCGAGCTCGCCCACCGGGTCGCCCAGGCCGCCGCCCGGCTGGGAGTGCGCACCCGTGGCTGAGGCGCAGCTGCACGGCGACGAGCCGCACGAGCAGAACCACGCCGCCCGGCTCAACTGGCTGCGCGCCGGCGTGCTCGGGGCCAACGACGGCATCGTCTCCACCGCGGGCCTGGTCATCGGTGTCGCCGCCGCCACGAGCGACCGGGCCGCGATCCTCACGGCGGGCCTGGCCGGGCTGGCCGCGGGCGCCATGAGCATGGCCGCCGGGGAGTACGTCTCGGTCAGCACCCAGCGCGACACCGAGCAGGCCCTGCTGGCCAAGGAGCGCCGCGAGCTGCGGGAGATGCCGGAGGAGGAGCTCGCCGAGCTCGCCGCCCTCTACGAGCAGCGCGGGCTGAGCCCAGCGCTGGCGCAGCAGGTGGCCGTGGAGCTGACCGAGCACGACGCGCTGGCCGCCCACGCCGAGGTCGAGCTGGGCATCGACCCGGAGGAGCTGACCAACCCGTGGCACGCAGCCTGGGCGTCGATGGCCGCCTTCACGGTGGGTGCACTGCTGCCGCTGCTCGCGATCCTGCTGCCGCCGACCACCGCCCGCATCCCCCTGACCGCGGTGTCGGTGGTCGTCGCCCTGGCCATCACGGGCTGGGTCAGCGCCCGCATGGGCGGAGCGGCACTGCGCCCGGCCGTCGTGCGCAACGTCGCCGGTGGTGCGCTCGCCATGGCCGTGACCTACGGAATCGGCTCCCTGGTGGGGCTCGGCATCTGACACTGGTGCCATGCGAGCGCGCCGACCAGCGACCCCTGGGCTTGCCGCGCTCGCCGACGCCACGCCGGCGGGCCGCGACCGCCTCGTCGACCTGGTCCGCGCCGCGAGCATCCTCGTGGTGGCCCTCGGCCACTGGACCATGGCCGCGCTCGAGCCCCGTGCGGACGGCGGCCTGCGGGTGCGCAACATCCTCGAGGTCACGCCGTGGGCCCACGCGCTGACCTGGGTCTTCCAGGTCATGCCGCTGTTCTTCTTCGCGGCCGGGTTCACCAGCGCCCTCGCCCTGCGGCGGCGGCCCCGCACCTGGTCGGCGTTCGCGGCGACGCGCCTCCAGCGGGTGCTGCCACCGACGGTGGTCTTCGTCGCGGTGTGGCTGGTGCTGTCCTGGGCCCTTGTGCGTGTCGGGGTGCCGGCCGGCGTCGTCGACTCGGCGGGCGACGCCGCGGCGATGCCGCTGTGGTTCCTCGCCGTCTTCCTGCTCCTGGCCATGGTGGCCCCGGTGCAGTACGCCCTGCACCGGCGGTGGCCGTGGCTCCTGCTGCCGGTGCTGCCGGTGCTCGCGCTGCTGCTCGACCGGCTGCAGGGCACCGGGCTGGCACCGCTCGGCTACCTCAACTACCTGGTGGTGTTCGGGTTCAGCCAGGAGCTGGGTTTCCTGTATGCCGACGGGGCGCTCGTGCGCGCCCGTCGCCGTTGGTGGCTGCTGGCCACGGCCGCGGCCCTCGGGTCGCTGGTGCTGCTCACCGGTCCGGGGCCCTACCCGGTGAGCATGTTGGGGCTCCCCGGGCAGCGGGTGTCGAACATGCTGCCGCCCAGCGTGTGCGTCATCGCCGTCGGCAGTGGTGCAGCTCGGTGTCGTGATGCTGGCGCGCCCCGCGCTGCTGCGGTGGCTGGAGCGGCCGCGGGCCTGGCGCGCGACGGTGGCCGCGAACGCTGTGGTGATGACCCTTTTCCTGTGGCACATCACCGGGCTGGTTCTGGCGGCCGGTGCGGCCTACCTGCTGGGCCTGCCGCTGCCCGCCATCGGCTCGGCGCGCTGGTGGGCGGAGAAGCCGCTCTGGCTGGTGGCCGCCGCCGTGGTCACGGCCGGCCTGGTGGTGCTGTTCGGCCCGGTGGAGAGGGCGGCGGCGGCACGAGCAGGGTCGGCGTCGGTGCGGTGGGGTCGGGCGGCTGCCCTGCTGGCGGTCGCAGGGCTGACCATGGTCGCCTGCGCGGGCTTCGCCGACCCGCTCGAGCGCAGCGGCGTCGCGCTGGCCGGGCAGCAGTTCACCCCTGCCGCGGGTGCCGTCCTGCTCGCGGCTGCGTGGCTGCTCGGCGGACGGGGTGTCGGGCCGGCTGGCGGGACCGCCTCTGGCGGCGCTGCTGGCGACCGGCCGGTCAGTAGCAGCCGTTGACCGTGGCTGCCAGCATGTCGAGGTTCTGCCTGAGCGTCAGGCGTGTTCGACCGCCCGTTGACGACGAACGCGAAGGTCTTGACCCGGCCGTCGGTGCCGAGGGTCCAGCCCGACAGGCTGGCCGCGTCGGTGAGGCTTCCCGTCTTGGCGTAGACCTTGCCGACGGCGCACTTCGACTGGGCGGTCACGAACCGGCCGTAGGAGGCCTTGAGCGTTCCGGTCTGCCCCGCGGTCGGCATGGCGGAGGTCGAGCGCAACGGGGCGAGCGCGGTGGTGTTGCGGGCGTCGAAGGCGGCGTCGACGACACGGGCGAGCTGCACGGCAGTCAGCCGGTCGGCCCGCGACAGACCGGAGCCGTCGTACAGCGCCGTCATGGCCAGGCCGCGGCTGGCCATCCGCGCGCGCTGGGCCTTTGCCGCACCGGCCCAGCTCGCCCCCACGCCGAGGCGCAGTCCGACGAGCTTGTGCAGGGCCTCGGCGTGCTCGTTGTCGGAGTCCAGCAGCATCTGCCCCACGATCGTGTCGAGCCGGAACCCCGCCGAGGAGGCCAGCGTCGCGGCGCCGGCGGCGGCACGGGTCCGGCCGGCATACGTCGCGGTGACGCCGTGGGCCTTGAGCCGGTCGCGGAAGTAGGTCGCAGCATCGACCGTGGTGTCGGTGACGTCGCGCTGGCTGCGCACCAGCGCCCGCACCGGCGTGATGTCCGTGGGCACGTAGGTGGACTTCCACCCATAGGCGAGGCTCGGCGCCGGGAAGAGGTAGTCGTCGGCGTACACCCGCACCGACGTGATGCCCCTGGCGCGCACGGACGTCGCGGTGGCCGCGGCGAGCCGGTCGACCGCGGCGCTGGTGAGGGTGGGGTCACCCGAGCCGACGAGCACGACCCGGTTGGCGGCCGATCCCTGCCGCACGGTGGTGGTGAACCGGTGGGCCGGGCCGAAGGTCGTCAGCGCGTTGCTGGCCGTGACGAGCTTGGTCGTCGAGGCCGGCATCAGGGCGGTGTCGCCGTTCCTGGCCCACACCAGTGTGTTGGAACCGGCGTCCATGACGGCGCCGGAGAAGGCCGACCCGAAGCGCGTGGTCGTCGCCCGGGTCGTCAGGTAGCTGGAGATCCGCTTGTCGGCGGCCGTCCGCACGTAGGCCGGGTCCACCCGGCTCGTGCTCCGGCGGCCAGAGGTCGTCGTGCCCGAGGTCGGCGCGTTCCATGTCACCGCGCCCGGGGCCGCGGTGCCGGCGGCTGCGGCGGTGGCCACTCCCCCGGCAGCCACTCCGGTGGCAGCGACCGCGGCGGCGACCGCCGAGGCGAGCAGGACACGGGGCAGGCGGCGGGGGCGGCGCGGCATACCCGGAGGCTAGGAGCGACGCGAGCTCACGTGAGGGCGGAACGCCCCCGGAGTCGGCCGAAGGGACTATTCGCCCAAACCCCTCTGGTCCTCAGCCGCTCCCGCCGCCCTCGCCGACGGGCTCCGACCCCACTGCTTCCGGCCCGAGCACCTCGAAGGAGGCCGGCCCCGCGAAGTGGCAGGCCACGTCGTGGTCGGGGCCGTGGCTGGTGGGCACGGGCACCTCCGCGACGCACCGCTGCCGCTGCTCGTCGGTCAGCTCCTGGCGGTACTTCGGGCACCGGGTGTGGAAGACGCAGCCGCTCGGTGGGTTCACCGGAGACGGCAGGTCACCCTTGAGCAGGATGCGCGACCGCTTGTGCTCCTTGCGCGGATCGGGCAGCGGCACGGCAGAGAGCAGCGCCTGCGTGTACGGGTGCAGCGGGTTGGCGTAGAGCTCGTCGCGGTCGGCGGTCTCCATGATCTTGCCGAGGTACATGACGGCGACCCGGTCGCTGATGTGGCGCACCACGGACAGGTCGTGGGCGATGAAGATGAACGTCAGGTCGTACTCGTTCTGCACGTCCTCGAGCAGGTTGACGACCTGGGCCTGGATGGACACGTCGAGGGCCGACACCGGCTCGTCGCACACGATCAGCGACGGCCGAAGCGCGATGGCCCGGGCGATGCCGATCCGCTGCCGCTGCCCCCCGGAGAACTCGTGCGGATAGCGGTTGTAGTGCTCCGGGTTGAGGCCCACCCGCTCCATGAGCCCCTGCACCGCGGGCCGCACCCCACCCGCCGGCTCGATGCCCTGGATCGCGAACGGGGCGCCGACGATCGCGCCGACGCTCTGCCGCGGGTTGAGCGACCCGTAGGGGTCCTGGAAGACCATCTGCATCTCGGTGCGCAACCGGCGCAGGTCACCGCCCTTGAGCCCCGTGATGTCGCGGCCCTGGTAGCGGATCGTGCCGGCGGTCGGCTCGAGCAGCTGGAGGACGGTGCGACCCGCGGTGGACTTGCCGCACCCCGACTCGCCGACCACCCCGAGCGTCTCACCCTTGCGCAAGGTGAAGCTGATGCCGTCGACGGCCTTCACCGGGTCGGTGGGGCGGCGGATGATGCCGCTGCTGCGCATGGGGAAGTGCTTCTTGAGGCCCTCCACCTCGAGGAGCACGTCGCCGAGCTCGACGCTGCCGCCGCCTCGCGCCCGGTGGCCGCTGAACCGCCGGCGTCCGCGCGGGATCTCCTCGGCGCCGGAGGACGGGCGAGCCTGCCCTGGCTCGTGGCGCTGCCGGGCCGGACCGTTGCCCTGGTCTGGTGTCGCGGTGCTCATAGCGTCGGCTTCACCTCTTCCTCGAAGATGCGCCGGCGCTCGTCGGGGTCGATGAGGCAGCGCACGGGGTGCGACGACGTGGCGTCGAACTCGGGGACCACGCTGTTGCACCCCAGGCGGGCGTCGTCGCGGTAGTCGCACCGGGGGTGGAAGGGACACCCCTTCGGACGCGAGATCAGCGAGGGCGGGTTGCCCCGGATGGGTCGCAGCCGCTCCAGCCGGAGCCGGTCCATCCGGGGCATGGACGAGAGCAGTCCCCACGTGTACGGGTGCTCTGGGGAGTAGAAGAGGGTGTCGGCGTCGCCCCGCTCCACCGCCATGCCGGCGTACATGACCATGATCGTGTCGGCCATCTCTGCCACGACCCCGAGGTCGTGGGTGATGATGACGATCGAGGCGCGGAACTCCTTCTGCAGACTCACGAGGAGGTCGAGGATCTGGGCCTGCACGGTGACGTCGAGCGCCGTCGTCGGCTCGTCGGCGATGATCAGCCGCGGGTTGTTGATCAGGGCCATCGCGATCATGGCCCGCTGGCGCATCCCGCCGGAGAACTCGTGCGGGTACTGGTCGACGCGCTGGGCCGGGTTGGGGATGCCGACCCGGTCGAGCATCTCGATGGTGCGCGCCCGCGCCTCCTGCTTGGACGTGTCGTTGTGAACCAGGTAGGCCTCCATGACCTGGTTGCCCACGGTGTAGTAGGGGTGCAGGGCCGAGAGCGGGTCCTGGAAGACCATCGCGATGTCCTTGCCGCGCCGCAGCCGCAGCTCCTCGTCGCTCAGGGTCAGCAGGTCGACGCCGTCGAGCTCGATGATGCCGCTGAGCCGGGCGCGGGTGCCCCGGTAGAGACCCATGATCGCCTGGCTGGTCACCGACTTGCCCGAGCCGGACTCGCCGACGATGCCGAGGATCTCGCCCTGCCGCAGGTCGAAGCTCAGTCCGTCGACGGCGTGCACCAGGCCGTCCTCGGTCGGGAAGTGCACCTTCAGGTCCCGGACGGACAGCAGCATGTCCTTGCCCGTGGCACCGGCCGGTCGCTCGGCGCTGACGTCAGTGCTCATGCCGCTCCCCCTCAGCCGTACTTCACGCGCGGGTCGATGTAGGCGTAGAGCACGTCGACGATGATGTTCGAGGTGATGATGAAGAAGGCCGCCAGGATGACGATGCCGACCATCGTGGGAAGGTCGAAGGTCGTCGCGGCCTGCACCGCCAGCTTGCCGAGCCCGTCGTAGTTGAAGACGGTCTCGGTGATGATCGCCCCGGCCAGCAGCACGCCGAGGTCGATGCCCGCCACGGTGGCGATCGGCGTCAGTGACGCGCGCATCGTGTGCTTCCTGAGGATCTTGCCCTTGGGCAGTCCCTTCGCCTGGGCGGTGCGCAGGTAGTCCTCCCCCAGCGTCTCGAGCACGAACGCCCGGGTGATGCGCACGTAGGAGGCGATGAAGATCAGGGCCAGCGTCAGGCTCGGCAGCATCAGCCCGGACAGCCAGGCTGCGGGGTTCTCGCTCAGCGGGGTGTAGACCGGCACCGGCGTCAGCTGCCACTTGATCGCCACGTAGATGTACAGCCACAGGCCGATGAAGAACGTCGGGAAGGCGTAGAAGACGAGCGAGGTGCCCACCAGCGCGCGGTCGAGGAACCGCCCCCTGTTGAGGGCTGCGACCACCCCTCCGCTGACGCCCAGGACCATCCACATGATGAAGGCGACGATGGCCAGCGAGGCGGTGACCGGGAGCTTGCTGGCCAGCAGGGGCGTGACGTTCTGGCTCATCAGCGGCGAGTAGCCCAGGCAGGGCGCCGGGCAGTGCACGACGGTCTGCGGCGCGGTCTTGGCGACCTCCGGGTCGTCGGGATAGTCCCGACCGACGAAGACGCCTTTGACGAAGTCGGCGTACTGCACCAGGACCGGCTTGTCGTAGCCGAGTGCCTTTCGGTTCTGCTCGACCAGCTCCGGTGTGCAGTTCTTGCCGCAGGTGAAGCGCGCCGGGTCAGTCGGCGCGGCGAAGAACAGCAGGTAGGTCACGAGCGACATCACGAAGAGCATGACGAAGCCCACGAGCAACCGGCGGACGACGAAGGCGAACACGCGACACCTCTCAGTGCTGCTCGGCGGCGGTGGCTGTGGTGTCGGTCCGGCGGGGTGGCTCGCACCCCGCCGGACCTTGAGGTCCCGGGTCGTGGGAAGCACTCCGGCTTCCCACGACCGGGCTCAGTGGGTGGTCACTTGCTGCCGACACCGATGGCACCCAGCTCGGGGTAGCCGTTGGACGCCGGCGTCTGGGTGTAGTTCGTCACCCCGGAGCCGTGCAGGAAGTAGAACTTCTGCGCCACCAGCGGGATGTAGGCGACGTCCTTGCCGAGCTGGTCGTCGAGCTGGTTGTAGACCGTCGCCGCCGACTCGATGTCCGGCTTGAGCGCTGCCTCGTCGATCAGCTTGTTGGCCGCGTCGCTCTTGTAGTTCCCGTAGTCCTGGCCGTTCGACTTCTCGGTGAGGTTGATCCGGGAGTCGAAGAGCGGGGGCAGGACGGTCGCCTGCGAGGGCCAGTCAGCGCCCCAACCACCCCACACGACATCGGACTTGTCGTTGGCGGGGTTCTGGATGACGTCGTAGTAGGTGTCGGTCAGCGGGTCGAGGGTGACCTTGAAACCGGCCTTGTCCCACGTCGCCTTCATACCGGCCGCGGCGTTGTCCACCTCGGTCGTCCCGCCGTTGTAGGTGTACCGGATGGGGTACGGAAGCGTGACGCCGGCTTCCTCGAGCAGCTTCTTCGCGGCTGCGGGGTCACCGCTCGGCGGGGCCGTGAAGTTGGGGTTGTCCTTGTAGCCGATGAGGGACGGGCTGACGATCGACTTGGCGGGCTTGCCGAACTTGTCGCCACCCTGCGCGGTGATGTAGGCGTTCTGGTCGGTGGCCATGGCCAGGGCCTGACGCACCTTGAGGTCCTTCATCCGGTTGAAGTTCGGCAGCACGTAGTCGATGAAGGGCGCGTCGACGAGAGTCGAGCGCGACTTCACGGTGGGGTTGCCCTCGATCTGGCTGAACAGCGAGGCGGGGATGCGGCGATCGGTCACGGCGAACTTGTCGTTGCCGCTGTCGGCGATCAGGCGCTGCGAGATGATCTCGTTGGTCAGCCCCTCGATGAAGACGATCTTGTCGGGAAGGGCTTTGCGGAGGGTCTGGGTGTCCGTCGAGGCGTCGTAGTTCTCGTTGCGCACGAAGGTGCCGCCCACGCCCTTCTTCCAGGTGCCCTCGATCTTGTAGGGGCCGTTGGCGAAGATCGCGTAGTTGGACTGGTCGCCCTTGTCCTGGTCTGCGCGGTAGGGAGCGGCGAAGCGCAGCGACGCGATGGCCAGAGGGAAGTCGACCCAGGGCTTGTTGAACCGGTAGGTGATCTTCTTGCCCTCGCAGGTGACCGCCTTGTCGAACTCGGCCTGGCCTGCCCTTCTTGTACGGGCCGTTGTAGACGGGCAGCCCGTTCTTCTGGGGCACGTCGAGGTAGGCCAGCGCGTAGTTCGGGCCACCGGTGATGACGTCGGTGGCGAAACCACGCGAGAAGCCGTACTTCAGGTCCTCACAGGTGATCTCCTTGCCGTCCTGCCACTTGACCCCGTCGCGCAGGGTGAACGACCAGACCTTCCCTCCCTCGGTGGAGGTGCCGGTGTCGGTCGCCAGGTCGGGCACCGGGGTGGTGCCCTGCTTCGGGTCCGTGGTGATGGGGAACCCCACGAGGTCGCGGTAGACCATCCGGTTCATGTTGGCGAGGTCGCGACCGATGTAGATGCGCTGTGGGTCGAGGTGCTCCGCCGGTCGCCGGGTCAGGTAGTACAGCGTCCCGCCCTTGGTGGCGCTGGCGCCGCCGCTGGTCCCCCCGCCGCTGGGCGCGGTGGTGCCGCTGCAGGCGGCGACGGCCAGCAGCCCGGCCGACGCCACGGCGGTCAGCCCGGCGGTTCTCATCCTGGTGGTCATGGCCTCTCCTTCGGCTTGCGCACCGCGGTGGCGGTGCTCGGTCCCCCGGTCGTGCGGCAAGGGGTGTCTGGTGGTGCGCTGCTGCAGCGCAGGGGCCGGCTCACCGGCCGGTCGCTCACCGGTCCGCCTTCGGGTCGAAGGCGTCGCGCAGCCCGTCGCCGAGCAGGCTGAACGAGATGACGAGGACCGCGATGATGAGGGCCGGGAAGAAGAAGAACGCGAAGTCGGCCGGGGCGTAGTTGACCGAGTACTTCAGGATGTTGCCCAGCGTCGGGGTGGGCGGCTGGATGCCGACCCCCAGGTAGCTCAGCGCCGCCTCTGCGGAGATGTAGGTGGGCAGCAGCAGCGTGAAGTACACGAGGAGCGGCGCCCACAGGTTCGGGATGAGCTCCTTGGTGTAGATCCGGCTGTTCCGCGCCCCCAGGCTGCGGGCAGCCTCGATGAACTCCCGCTCCCGCAGCGACAGCACCTGCCCGCGGATGATGCGGGCGATGTAGGGCCAGCCGAAGAGGCCGAGCACCAGGATGATGTAGAGACCGTTGCTGGCGTTGCCTTCGGGAACGCCCAGCGAGGTGAGTCGGTCGATGAGCATGCCGGACAGGGCCAGCAGCATCAGCGTCTGGGGGAAGGCCAGGGTGATGTCGATGAGCCGCGTGATCGTGAAGTCGGGCCACCGGCCGAGGAAGCCGGAGATCAGCCCGAGCAGCGTGCCGAGGAAGACCGCGATGCAGGTCGCCGAGGTGGCGACCACGAGGGAGAAGGTGATGCCGAGGACCAGGCGGGAGAGGACATCGCGCCCGGTGCCGGGCTCGACTCCCAGCGGGTGAGCGAGGCTGATTCCCCCCGCAGGGCCCTTGGGGAGGCCGCCGGTGTTCGCGTCGATGAGCTCGGGGTGGAAGGTGTAGGGGTCGAGGACTCCGGCCTTGGAGAGGATCGGTGCAGCGATCCCCGTCAGCACGGCGAGGAGGACCACGCCGAGCATGGCCATCGTGGTCTTGTCGCGGTAGAGCCTGGCCCGAGCCAGCTGCCAGGGGGTCTTGCCGGCGATGACCTGCTCAGCCGACTCGTCGAGGATGAGGGAGTCGGCCTCGAGGGAGTCGACCGGCGCGTCGCGCTGCGGTCCTCGTGAAGCAGTCCTGTCCGACATGTGCCACCCGCACCTTGGTCAGGGCTGACGCGCGTGCAGGCACGCGTGCAGCCACCAGTTCCGGTGCGGAGAACGACCTGACTTCCGCCCCCGTCAGCCGTTCCGCTCTAGCCGTACCGCTCACTTGGGACGGTAGACCCGCCGACCTCCACAGGTCACCAGAGCGGGGTCCGCGTTCACCGAATTGCAACCGAACTTCAGCCTTAACCGGGGCGAAAAGGGACGGTTCACAACGTCATTCGCAGACGGTGCCATCTCCGTCACGGTCTTGGTACCACGCGTACTCCGGGTCACTGCCGGAGACGTAGGGCCCGTAGCCGGCCGCTGTCGCCGAACGACAGGTGTCGAAGCGGGGGTCGGTCGCACCGCCTCCCCCGGCCACAGGCTCCGCCGTGGAGGTGGTGCGTCGCGGCGGTGGTCGCGCGGCGGCGACTGCGGCTGGCGGACGCCTCCTCCGGGCCGCCACCGAGCGGCACCGGTCCCGCCGTGGGCAGCGGCTCGTCGGGGCAGGCGGCGAGCACCCGGCGCACGGCGTCGCGTTCGGCCGCGGTGACCCACAGGTCGTAGCGCTGCTTCACCGCCACCTGGCGGGCGACGTAGGCGCAGCGGAAGGACCGCTTCGGGGGCAGCCAGGTGGCGGCGTCCCCGTCGCCCTTGCCCTGGTTGACCGCGCCGCCGACGGCGAGCAGGTTCAGCGGGTCGTTGGCGAACGCCGTGCGCCGGGCGAAGGCCAGCTGCTGGGCGCCCTTCTGCCAGGCGTCGGAGAGCGCGACCACGTGGTCGACCTGCACCCGGCTGGAGGTGGACGGCCCGCGCACGAACGCGATGGTGTCGCCGGTGTAGGGGTCGTCCAAGGTGCCGCGCAGGACGACGCACCCGTGCGTCCCGGCCTTGAGGGTGTATGCCGTGAGGTCGCGGCGGAGGACGTCGTTGCGGGTGTCGCAGCCGTTGCGGTCGACGTCGGACCACGCCTGCCCGAACAGCTCCCGCTCGTACCCGGTGCGCGGCGCACGTCCCTTGACCGGGAGGCTCTCCAGCGCGGCCAGCGCCGTTCCCGCCCGCGGTGTCGGTGGCGCGCTGCGAGTCACGGGAGTGCTGCGCGGTGGGGCCGTCGAAGTCGTCAGCGTCGCGGTCGCTGACGTCGGGCCCGCCGGCGTCGACCGGGTTGGTGTCGCGGCGGCCCCGCTCGTGGCGGGAGCGGCGGCCCCTCCGACCGAGGAACCCGTGCCGGCCGAACCAGCGGGGTCGGCCCGGCCGGACAGGGCGGGCCACACGAGGGCGGCGACCAGGAGGAGGCCGCAGCCGAGGAACCAGCTGCGGCGTGACGGTGTGGGCGAGGACATCAGGGGTACAGGCTAGGACGTCGCCTCTCTGGCCACATGCACCCCAGCCGCCTCTCGACCGAACGGCCGGGGTGCGCCGGAGCGCCCTCCCCACGGACAGCCAGGGAACCGCGGACAGGTCCCGGTCGTTCTCAGGCCTCCACCCCCTACCGGAAGCGGTGAGCTCACCCTCCATGTCTGGCTATTGGCTCGACATCGCCCTCGTCGGCATCCTCGTCCTCCTCAACGCCGGCTTCGCCGGAAGCGAGATGGCCCTCGTGTCACTGAGGGAGGGACAGCTGAAGCAGCTCGAACGGCAGGGCGGTGCGCGGGCCCTGCGCCTGGTGCACCTGGCCCGCGACCCCAACCGGTTCCTGGCGACGATCCAGATCGGCATCACCCTGGCCGGCTTCCTGGCCTCGGCGACCGCGGCGGTCTCGCTCGCGGAGCCCCTGGTGCCCCACCTGTCGGCCCTCGGGTCGGCAGCGGAGCCGGTCGCCGTCGCCGGCGTCACCCTGGTGCTGACCTTCGTGACGCTGGTCTTCGGCGAGCTGGCGCCCAAGCGCCTGGCCATGCAGATGGCGCTCCCCTGGGCGCTCACCGTCGCCCGGCCGCTCGACGTGCTGTCGGCCGTCTCGCGGCCTGCTGTGGCCCTGCTGGGCGCGTCGACGAACGCCGTCGTGAGGCTGCTGGGCGGGCGGTCGGAGTCCGAGGTCGAGGAGATCTCCCCCGAGGAGCTCCGCGACCTCGTCACCAGCCACCGCGACCTCAACCCCGAGCAGCGGGAGATCATCAGCGGGGCCCTGGAGCTCCACGAGCGCAAGCTCCGCGAGGTGTTCGTCCCCCGCGGTTCCGTGTTCACCGTGAACGGCGAGGCCACCCTGAGCGAGGCCCGGTCGGCCATGGCGGCGTCGGGCCACTCGCGGATGCCGGTCACCCGCCGCCACCACCTCGACGACGTGGTGGGCATCGTGCACTGGGCCTCCGTCCTCGAGGGCGGCGACGAGCCGGTGTCGACCGTCGCCACGCCCGCCCTCGTGCTGCCCGACACGGTGCGCATCTCCGAGGCCCTGCGCCACTTCAAGGCCGAGCGCCAGCAGATGGCGCTCGTCATCGACGAGCACGGCGCGGTCGACGGCATCGTGACCCTGGAGGACCTCCTCGAGGAGATCGTGGGCGAGATCTGGGACGAGACCGACCGTGACGTCATCGGCGCGGAGCGCTCGGCCGACGGTGCACTCACCCTTCCGGGCACCTTCCCGGTCCATGACCTCGAGGACGTCGGCGTGCGGCTCGAGTCCGCCTCCGGCGACTACACGACGGTCGCCGGGCTGGTGCTCGTGCTGCTCGGCCGCATTCCCGACCGGCCCGGCGACGAGGTGACCGTGGACGGTTGGCGGGTCGAGGTGCTCGAGGTCGGCCACCACGCCATCACCCGCGTGCGGCTCACCCGGGCTGTCGATGCGTCACCCGGCGGCGCGCCCTCCTGAGGCGACGGGTCCTAACGGCGACTCGGCCTAGCGCCGGCCCCGGGCCGCCGAGCCGCCGGCCACCCCGCCGTACGGGAAGGTCAGGCCGAGGACGAAGCCGAAGTCGTACCAGTTCCCGTTGTTGTCGACCTCGTAGATGTTCACGTTGTCGTTGAACAGTGAGATCACGAACGTGACCGGGAGGATCATCCCGTGCCACAGGCCCAGCCAGAAGCCGGCGCCGCTGTCGCTGGACTCGGCGTTGGCTCCAGCGGCGCAGGCGCCCAGCAGCAGGAGCACGGCGACCCCGACCAGCACGCGTCGAGCGGTGAGCTTTCCCATGGTGTCCCCCAAGTGGTGGTGTGTGGTCGAGGTGTGGTCGATGGGGCGTGAGCGAGTCAGCCCCGGACGTCGCGGCGCTGGAACCCCCACACCGCGACCGCGACGAGCACGGCGATGGTCAGGGCCGCGACGGCGGCCGCGGGACCGGACACCCCGGTCCGCAGCGGGTCGTGGCCGACGTACTGGAAGAACGGCGAGTACCGCTGGAGCGGCTCCAGCCACGAGACCATCGGGCCCAGTCCGTTGACGAGGTAGGTCACGACGGCGACACCTGTCGGCACGGCACGACTCAGGCCGACATCGCCGGTCACGGCCCCGACGGCCAGGGCCATGGCGCCGAACACCACACCCAGCAGCGCGAGGTGCAGCATGGCGGCGGCGATCCGGTCGATCGGGATCACCATGTCGAAGAGCCTGCCCTCCAGGACCAGCGCGAGACCGAGCGTCGCCGACAGCACGAACGTGCCGACCACCATGGCGGCGGCCTTCTCGAGCAGCACGCGGGAGCGGCTGACCGGCTCGGCGAGGAGCAGGTCCATGGTCCGGCGGTCCTCCTCGCCGGCCACGCCCCGCGAACCCTGCGCCACGGCATACAGGATCACGAGGATCGGACCCATGAAGGACATGAGCTCGATCTGGATGTAGCCGGCGGGTGTCGACATGTCGGCGCCGGAGGAGGCGAAGAGCGAACGGAACGCCTCGGGCATGGTGTCGAGGAAGTCGTTGAGTGACGGCTGGTCGCGGATCCCCGGCCAGATGGCGGCGTACATCAGCACCAGCAGCACGATCGCGGTCACCCAGCCCAGCAGCGAGCGCCGCTGCTCGTAGGCGGTCTTGGCGAAGACGCTACGAAGCATGGACGGCCTCCTTCTCGTAGTAGGCGAGGAAGGTCTCCTCTAGCTCGGCCTCGGCGCACTCGAAGTCGACGACGGTGTGCCGGCCCACCTCCTTGATCACGGCGTCGAGCGCCGTCTCCGGGGCGCTGCACCTCAGCGAGTGGTCGTCGAAGTGCAGGTCGCGCACGCCCGGGAGCACGGCGAAGGCGGCCGGGTCGACGACGTCGGCGAACGTCGCCCTGATGTGGTGCAGCGAGCGCTCCCTCAGGTTGTCGAGCCGGTCGACGGCGATGAGCCGACCCTCACGCAGCACGCCCACCCGGTCGGCGACGCGCTGCACCTCGCTGAGCACGTGGGAGCTGAGCAGCACCGACCGGCCCTCGGCTGTCGTCTCCCGCATGATCGCGTAGAACTCCTGCTGCCCAAGGGGATCCAGCCCGCCGGTGGGCTCGTCCAGCACCAGCAGGTCGGGCATCGACATGAGGGCGAGCACCAGGGCGAGCTTCTGCCGGTTGCCCTTCGACAGCTCCCGCGACGGCCGGCCGAGGTCGAGGTCGAGCCGCTCGGAGAAGCGGCGGGCGACCGCGCCGCAGTCGGTGCCGCGGAGGTGGCCGAGGTAGTCGACGTGCTGGGTCCCGGTGAGCTTGCCGTAGAGGGCCGGCTCGCCCGAGAGGTAGCCGACCCGTCGGCGCACCTCGACCGACTGGCGCCAGGTGTCGAGCCCGTCGACCTCCGCCGCACCACGCGTCGGGCGCAGCAGACCCATGAGCAGCCTCAGGGTGGTGGTCTTGCCGGCGCCGTTGGGGCCGAGGTAGCCGAAGACCTCGCCGCGCTCCACCTCGAGGTCCAGGTCGCGCAGGGCGACCGTGTGTCCGTAGTGCTTGGTCAGGCCGTGCGTGCGCACGATGGACGTGCCCGTCATGACGTCAGCGTCGCCCCGACGCCGGTATGCCGCGTAGGGCCTTTGTGCCCCGGCCGCACCGACCGCGCGCGGGTCACTCCACCGTCGGCGTGCGCCGGCGGCCGAGGACGAAGTACGCGATGGGGCCGAAGAAGTTCACCGACGTCAGCGGCACCCACGCCCACTTCGGGCCCCGCACCTCGGCCGGCGACCGCTTGTGCAGGTCGCGCAGGGCCACGAACTGCAGGGTGAGCTGGACGACCGTGCCCGCCACGACCATCATCCGCTGCTGGTCGCTGAGGTCCTGCCACCGTCGCTTCTGCCGCACCACGGTGCCATCCTCCCGCCGACACGGGACGCCGCCGACCGTCCTTTGCCGTAGTCCTTCGCCGTGCTGGTTGCCCCGGTACGGGATGGTTTGTGGGTATGTCCCGGACAGAGTTCGGCACCGCGCCGCACTAGTCATGGACACCGGCGCCTACGACGGATTGACTGCCTTCGGCGCCGGCGCGACGGCGGCGCCGTGAGGGAACACCGACTCATTCCTGGAGGACAGATGAGACTTGCCCGCTCAGCCGCCGTGGCAGCCGTGACCGGAACCCTGCTCGCCGGCACGGCCCTGGCCGCATCCGCGATCACCGGCGGCACCGAGGACACCGCCAACAAGTACTCGAACGTCGGGATGATCGCCTTCTACGAAGGTGGCAGCCGGTACCGGTGCACGGCCACCCTGGTCACCCCGACGGTGCTGCTGACGGCGGCGCACTGCACGGCGGACGTGACGGGCAAGGTTGCGGTCACCTTCGAGCCGGTGGTGGCGCGACAGGCGCCGTCGGGCCTGCCGGCCGCGGCGGACACCACCAAGGGCTACACCGGCACCGAGTCCGCGGCCTACGCGTTCGGCACGCCGCACGCGCACCCGAACTACTCCAACTTCACCGACCTCAAGAACTGGAACGACGTCGGTGTCGTGGTGCTCGACAAGGCGGTCGTTGGGATCGAGCCGGCCAAGCTGGCGCCGAAGAACTACCTCAACCAGTACACCCCCAGCATCCTCAACAAGACGCTCTTCACGATCGTCGGCTACGGCACCGAGGTGCGGCAGGACGCCGCCGCCAACGGCAACATGAAGCCCACCCCGATGAGCTACCCGATCGTGCGCCGCTACGGCGACGCGCCGGGCCAGAAGCTCACCGAGCAGATCCTCCAGGTCAACGGCAACGAGCACGACAACCGCGGCGACGGCGGGAGCTGCTTCGGCGACTCGGGCGGCCCGACCTTCAAGAACGGGTACCAGGTCACCGTGACCAGCTACGGCTACACCAGCAACTGCCGCTACCTCGACGGCCTCCAGCGCGTCGACATCCCCGTGGTGCAGGACTGGCTCGCCGACTACGGAGTCACGCCGGCCGGCTGATCCAGCGACTGACGCACGCCACCAGACGGGGGCTGTTCCGGGACTTCCGCCCCGGGACAGCCTCCGCTGTCGTCCCTAGCCTTCGGCCATGGGCAGACCGCGCAGAGTCGTCATCCTCGGGGCCGCTGGCCGCGACTTCCACAACTTCAACACCGTCTTCCGTGACAGTGACGACGACGTCGTCGTCGCCTTCACCGCCACCCAGATCCCCAACATCTCGGGCCGCGCGTACCCCCCGGGACTCGCGGGCCCACGGTACCCCCGCGGCATACCGATCGTGCCGGAGTCCGAGCTGACCGGCCTCATCGGTCGCGAGGACGTCGACGTGGCAGTCTTCGCCTACTCGGACGTGCCGCACACCCGCGTCATGCACCTGGCCTCCCAGTGCCTCGCCGCCGGGGCCGACTTCCTGCTGCAGAGCGCGGCGCACACCATGCTCCGGTCCTCGGTGCCGGTCATCGCCGTCACTGCGGTGCGCACCGGGGCGGGGAAGAGCCAGACCACGCGATACATCGCACAGCTGTTGCGCGACATGGGAAAGCGCGTGGTCGCCGTGCGTCACCCCATGCCCTATGGCGACCTCGAACGGCAGGCCTGCCAGCGCTTCGCCGACTACGCCGACCTCGACCGGCACGAGTGCACGATCGAGGAACGTGAGGAGTACGAGCCCCACATCGACAGCGGTGCCGTGGTCTACGCGGGTGTCGACTACGCGCAGATCCTCGCCGCCGCCGAGCAGGAGGCCGACGTCATCCTCTGGGACGGCGGCAACAACGACCTGCCCTTCTACGCGCCCGACCTGCACGTCGTCGTCGCGGACCCGTTGCGGCCTGGTGACGAGCAGTCCTACCACCCCGGTGAGACCAACGTGCGCATGGCCGACCTCGTCATCGTCGGCAAGTGCGACTCCGCCGAGAAGGCGGACATCGAGGCCGTCGAGGCATCGGTGCGGCTGCTCAACCCCCACGCGACGCTCCTGCGCGCCGACAGCCCCGTCACCCTCGAGGACGGCGAGCCGGTCTCGGGCCGCCGGGTCGTCGTCGTGGAGGACGGGCCGACGCTGACGCACGGGTCCATGTCGTGGGGAGCCGGGGTGGTGGGCGCCAGGGCGGGCGGCGCCGCCGCCATCGTCGACCCCAGCCCGTATGCCGTCGGCTCCCTCGCCGACACCTACGTCCAGTACCCCAACGCACGGGGGGTGCTCCCCGCCATGGGGTACGGCGCGCAGCAGGTGGCCGACCTCGCCGCCACCATCGAGGCCACCCCCTGCGACGTCGTGGTCTCCGGGACGCCCATCGACCTGCGCCGCGTGCTCACGGTGTCCAAGCCGGTGGTACGGGCGAGGTACGACCTCCGCGAGCAGGACCCCGGCCGCCTGGAGGCGGCGGTGCGCAAGGCGCTGGGAGGGGACTGACGGCATACCGCTGGGGCCTTTGGACTCTGGGGCTCGTGACCCGGCCCCGAAAGCATGGCGACATGAGGACAGCGGACCACGCCGACACCGCGCATGCGGGACTCTGGCCGGCGGCCCACTCGGGCCGGTGTTCGCTGGACCTCATCGCGCTGGCCGCCGTGGCGACGGTTTCGTCCATGGTCGCCGTCGCCACCGGCCAGCGTGGCGGGCCAGCGGGCGTGACGCCCCTTGGCGCAGAGGACGCCGTCCCGCTGTAGACCTTCAGCCGGAAGGGGTGCCGGGCGCCTGCAACCGCCGCCCGGCACTCTCATGCGGGGGCGGGCAGCGCCGCGCCATCCGGCCCGGGCACCCACCGGTCTAGAGTCGGCAGGGTGGACGCCCGGCCGTGGCGGATGCTGCTCCCCCTCGTCCTGGCGACGATGGCGTCACAGTCGCTGCTCGTGGTGCTCGCGCCCACGATCGTCGCCATCGCCGCCGACCTGGGCGTGTCCGTGGCCACCGTGGGGCAGGCGCGCTCGGTCACCGCCCTCGTCTCCGTGGTCGCCTCCTTGGCGCTGACGGGCAGGGCGGACCGCCTGCCAGTGCGCTCCCTCCTGAGGTGGGGTGCGGTGCTGGCCATCGCGGCGTGCGCCGTGGTGGCGACCGCCGCCTCCACCGCGGTCTTCCTCGCCGCGCACGTGCTGGTGGGCCTCGCCTTCGCCCCGCTGCTCTCCGGTGGCTTCGCCGGCCTCGCGGCCTTCTCCCCGGAGCGGCGCGCGTGGGCGACCGGCTACGTCGCGGGAGCCAACGCCCTCGCCTGGATCGTGGTGAACCCGCTGGCGGCCGGCCTGACGGCCTCCCTGTCGTGGCGGGTCGCCCTGGCCGCCCCCGCCGCCGTCGCCCTCGCGGCCCTGGTCACCTCGGGTGAAGCAGCACCGGCACCGGTGGGGCCCTCCGCCGCGAGCCTGTGGGAGCCCCTCCGGGTGGTGCCGGCTCGACGTTGGATCGGGAGCGAGGTCACCGCCTTCGCCGCCTGGACCTGCCTGCTGACCTTCGCCGGCGCCTTCTTCATCGAGGTCGTCGGGGTCGCGCAGTCGGCGGTGGGCTGGGTGCTGGCCGCCGGCGCGACGGCCTACCTGCTGGCCTCCAGCCGAGCCGGACGGCTGGCGCGAAGGCTGCCGCAGCGACGCCTGGTGTGGACGTCGGCCCTGGCCATGGCCGCGGTCATCCCGCTGCTGCTGGGGGTCGTGCGCGCACCCCTGACGGCGGTGGCGACCTTCTGCCTGGTCGCGCTGGTGGCCGGCATCCGCACCCCCGCCTCCGCCGGGCTGGCGCTGGAGCAGCTGCCCGAGCACCCCGCCGCGATGGCCTCGGCGCGCACGGCGGCCACCCAGTCCGGCTACCTGGTGGGCGCCGTCGTCGGTGGCGTCGTCATCGCCGGCCCCGGCTGGCGTGCGCTCGGAGTGGTGCTCGCCGTCATCATGGCGAGCTCCGCGTGGCTGGTGCACCGGGTCCACGACGTGGCCCCGGCCTCGTGAGGGGCGCGCCCCCGTCCCCCAAACGGGTGACGCGCAGCCCGGCGATCTCGTCCTGATGGGGCGGGTGTGGCACCACCGAGAGGCTCGACCATGAGTCATGCAGCGGCTTTCCCTGTGGCACAAGGCTTTCGGCGTCGTCGTGGCGCTCTGCCTGACGCTGCCCCTCGCAGCCGTCGGACTGCAGGAGCCGCTGCACCTCAGCTCGTCCGCCGCACAGACGCTGCTCGACGGCGTGATGGCCGTGCTCGCGGTCGTCATGGTCGGCGCTGCCCACTACGTGCTCCGGCTGCCGCGCCGCTGACGCCCGGCCCCAAGTTCACGACTGCGCCGATCCATACCCCGGCAGGTATGCTGCGAAGCCTGTGACGTCGCACCGAGGAGGCATCCATGGGGTACGCCCTGAGCACCACCGTCGACCGACCCTTCGACGACACCCTCGAGGCCGTGCGGGCTGCCCTGCAGGACCAGGGGTTCGGCGTGCTGACCGAGATCGACCTGAGGGCGACCCTCAAGGCCAAGCTCGATGTCGACATCGAGCCGCAGGTCATCCTCGGAGCGTGCCGCCCTCCCCTGGCCCACGCCGCCCTGCAGGCCGAGCCGTCGATCGGGCTCCTGCTCCCCTGCAACGTCGTGGTGCGGAGCGCCGGCACCGACCGCACCGTCGTCGAGGCCCTCGACCCGGACACGATGGTGGAGCTGACGGGCAACGACGACCTCTCGAAGGTCGCCACGGACGCCAGGGGGCGCCTGCAGTCGGCCCTCGACGCCGTCGGGCGCTGACTCACGCTTCGCCAGGAGCACCCGCCTGCCGGGCGGCCTCGAGCAGGCTGTCGAGCGCCTCGCGCGTGTGCGGCTCGTCGAAGACCTCGCTGATCCATGCTTCGGCGTCCTCGCGGCGCGGGGTCCTCGGGTTGGGCTCGAGCCAGTCGCAGGCCGCGATCTCCGTGATGTGGCCTAGCTGGGCGATGAGCATGGTGAAGTGCCCGCGCCGCTGCACCGCAGCAGCCCCGCCGGCGGCGCGGTAAGCCGCCACGAGCGACCGCGCCCGCCCCGGGTCGAACCGCGCGAACTCGAAGAGCACACAACCCAACTCGTGGTGCGGGTCGGCAGGTCCACTGTTGTCCCAGTCGATGACGCAGAGGCCACCGTCGGCCGTCGCCAGGACGTTGTCGGCCCACAGGTCGCAGTGACACGTCTGGAGGGTGCTCGGCGGCTCGAGCCATGACTCCAGGGCGACCAGCTCGTCACGAAGGCCGGCCAGCCTGCCCGCGAACGGCGCTCCCGCCGCCGTCAGCCTGGCCACCAGGTCGTCCCAGCGCGCCGCGCCCACCGGCTCGCGGTTCCAGGCGTGCGACGGGCCGTCCGGCTCCACCACGACCTGGTGCAGGGCCGCCACCAGCGCTCCCACCAGCTCGGGGTCGACCTGCGGGTCCGGGGGCAGCAGGTCGACCCACTCGTAGACGCGCGCCTGACGCCCGTCGACGTCAGCGAAGACCGACCCCTCCACGGTGCGGCGCACCTGCGGTGTGGGAACGCCTGCCGCCCAAGCCTTCTCGTGAAACTCAGTGGGCCGCCGCACCTCCTCCTCGGTGCTCCGGCGCAGGGGAACCTTCACCGCCCACGCGCCCGTCGGCCGTGTCCAGCCGCCAGACCAGCCCCTGCTTCCCCCGGGCCACCGGCCCGTCGGACAGTCGCGCGGCTCCTCCGAGGTCGAAGCGCCGCGCGAGCTCAGTCGCGTCCCAGGGCACGGTCTCAGGGTGCCGGGGGCGGCGGCATACCGCGAACGGAGAAGCCCCCGTCGCAGTCGACGACGACACCGGTGGTGGCGGCAGCATTCGCCCGCGAGGCCAGCTGGACGTAGTGACCGGTGTAGTCGGCCGGGTCCGGCAGGAACCGCAGGGGCAGCAGCAGGCGCGCGAGCTCGTCCAGGTCGGGCATCGAGGCCAGGGTCCGGTCGGCCTGCCCGAGCGCGCTGGGGCCGCGGATGTCGGTGCGCATGAAGCCCGGGGCGACCCCGTTGACCCGCACCGCCGGCGCGAGCTCGAAGGCCAGCTGCTCCACGAGCCCGACGACAGCGTGCTTCGACGCGGTGTAGACCGCCCCGCCGACCCCGGCGTTGCGCGAGGACAGCGACGCGGTCAGCACCACGCTCCCGGAGGACTCCACGAGTGCCGCCGAAGCGGCCTTCACGCCGAGCAGGTAGCCCTTGACGTTGACCGCGAACAGCTCGTCGAAGCCGCGGGCCAGGGTCTCGATGGGCGTGTCGAGGACGCGGGCGCCGTAGTCGAAGAGCCCGGCGTTTCCGATGAAGGTGTCGAGGCGGCCGAAGGTCGAGATCGCCCGCGCCACAGCGGTTTCGTTGTCCTCCGGCACGGTGACGTCACCCGCCACCCCGGCGACGCTGCCCTCGTGGGCCGCCTCCACGGCGGCAACCCGCTCCGGGCTCCTGTCGAAGGCCACCACCTTGGCACCCTCGGCCACGAAGCGGTCGACCAGGGCCCTGCCCAAACCCGAGCCAGCGCCGGTGACCAGCGCGACGTCGCCATCCAGCCATCCCATCAGATCGTCCCTTCTTCTCACCCGGCCGCCGACACCTCGGCGTCCTCGAGCACCTGGAGTGCGTGGGTCGCCAGACGCACCGCGGCGTCGAGGCCTTGCCCCTCGGGGTCCGCCGGACCCGCTCCTGCCCGGTCGATGGGACCAGGCCCCAGACCGCCGAGGAGCGACCAGGCAGCCGACTCCTCGGCCGACTGGCGCGGCGTCGGCACTGCCCCACAGTCGGCGCGCAGCGACTGGGCACCCTTCACCAGGCTGCGCGCGACCGCGAGGTCCGTCGGCGCCACCAGCGTGGCTGCGGCCGTGAGCGACTCAGCCACCCCGAGCCGGTCGCCGATGGCGTGGCGGATCGAGAGGGCCTCGCGGTGGAGGCGGGCCGCCTCCCCCTGCCTCCCGGACGCCGCGTCGACACAGGCGAGTCCCCAGAGGCTGTTGGCCTGGTGCCGCGGTGACGCCTCGGTCGTGGTGTGCTCCACGCCCGACCGGAACCGTCGGGCCGCCTCCTCGAGCTCGCCGGTGGACAGCGCCACGACGCCCAGGACCCATTGCGGGAAGACCGACCGCATGGCGTAGGCCAGAGCCGCCCGGTCCCGCGCTGCCTCGGCCAGGCGCTGTGCTGACGTGAGGTCCTGCTGCTCGAGGGCGGCGAACGCCTGGGAGCACAGCACTCCGGCGACCTCGACCGGGGCGGACAGTGCTTCGGCCACCTCGAGGGCGCGGTCGAGGTCGTCGCCGGCCTGCGCGAAGCCGCCCCGGCGCACGAGCACCTCGGCGCGGAGCCGGAGGGCGCTGGCCAGGGTTCGGCGGTTGCCGAGGTCCTCGGCGAGCTCGGCCGCTTCGGACGCGAGCCGCTCGCTCGTGCCGAGGTCGCCGGTGAGCAGGGCGACCCAGCCCAGCTCGCACAGCAGCAGGGGTCGGGCGGACAGGTCTCCCACCGTCGACGCCAGGTCAAGCGCCTCGCCGTAGAGGTGCTGCGCCTCGGGGTAGCGCCCGGTCCAGAGGTCGATCTCGGCCCTGGACCCCAAGAGCAGGCGGAGCAGCTGGTCGTCGTGGACGTGCTCCGCCGAGCGGATGCCGCGGTCGAGCAGCTCGCCGGCGGCGACCTGGTCGCCCCGGCTGCCCGCGGCGATCGCGAGGCTGCGCAGGATCCCGGCCGAGACCCGTTCGTCCCCCGCCCGTTCGGCGTGCTCGAGGGCCTCGCGCCAGCGGAGCTCGGCGCCGTCGAGGTCGGAGCGGCGGAAGGCGACGTAGCCCAGGCCCGACGCCGAGCGCGCCATCGTGGTCTCGTCGTGCTGCGCGTCGGCGAGCGCCTCCGCCTGCCTGAGGCAGGCTTCCGCGTCGGCCAGGTCGCCGCGCAGGATGAGGAGGCTGCCGAGGGCGGCCAGGGCCCGTCCGCGCGCGGCGTCGGTCCCGCCTTCGAGCGCCAGGGCCTCGTGCAGGTGGTGTATGCCGTCGCTCCAGTCCCCGTGGGAGGTCCAGAACGGCCCCATCGCGGCGGCGAGCCGGAGCGTGTGGTCGGCGTCCGCTGCCGCGGCACCGGTGTCGAGCGCCTGACGGACGTTGTCGAGGTCGGAGGCCAGGTCGGCCATCACCTCGCCACGTCCACTCAGGCCGATCTGGGGACCGAGCACCTCCACCTGGCGCGCGAACCAGCCGCGGTGCCGGGCCGCCAGGTCTGCCGCCTCACCGACCCTCCTCAGCTCCAGGACGGCGAGCTCGTGGACGGAGCCGAGCATGGTCCAGCGGTCGTCGTCTCCCATCGACAGCAGCGACGCGCGCATGAGCCGCCGGAGCAGGCGGGGCACGTCGGCCTCGTCCAACGGCGCTGTGCCGCAGACCTCCCGGGCCGCGTCGACGCCGCCGGCGCGGGCGAACGAGCCGAGCCGCGCGAAGAGCAGGCGCTCGTCGGCGCCGAGCAGGTCGAGGCTCCACTCCAGCGCGGCCCGCAGGGTCTGGTGCCGCTCCGGCGCCGTCCGGCGCCCGTAGGTGAGCAGCCCGAACCGGTCGGACAGCCCCGCGACCACGCCGGCGAGCGACCGGTCGGCAAGGGCCGCCGCCGCGAGCTCGACGGCCAGCGGTATGCCGTCCACCTGGCGCACGATCGTGGCGACGTCGTGTGCGTTGGCGTCGGAGACCTCGAAGCCGGGGCGCGCGAGGGCGGCGCGCTCCTCGAAGAGTCGGACGGCGTCCGCCCGTCTGAGCTCGTCCGCCGCGTCCGTGCCCGGACCGGGCACGGGAAGCGGCTCCAGACGGCATACGACCTCGCCCTCGACGGCGAGCGGCTCACGGCTGGTGGCCACCACGACGACGTGGGGGCTGCGTCGCGTCAGCTCCTCGGTGAAGACCGCCACCGGTTCCAGCACCTGCTCGCAGTTGTCCAGCACCACCAGGGCGGACTTGGCGGACAGGTCGTCGACGACCACGTCCTCGAGGCTGCGCCCGGCCACCTCGGCGAGGTTCAGGGCCGAGGCCACCGCGCCGGCGACGCCCCGCCGGTCCGTCGCCGAGGCCAGCTCGACCAGCCAGGCCCCGTCGTCGAACTCGTCGAGCAGGTCGAACGCCACCTGGACGGCCAGCCGGGTCTTGCCGACGCCTCCGACACCGACCACCGTGACCACGCCGGTGCGTCGGACCATGGCGGCGAGCGAGGCGCGCTCCGCGGCCCGGCCGACGAAGGCGGACCGGTGGAACGGCAGGTTGTGGTGGACGACGCCCTGCACGCGCAGGGGCGGGAACTGTGACTGCAGGGCGGGGTGGTTCACCTGGAAGAGCCGCGCCGGCTCGACGAAACCGCGCAGCTGGAACGAGCCGAGGGGTGCCAGGCCAACGTCCGCCGGGAGCCGGTGCCGCACCTGCCCCGCCGTCGCCTCGGACAGCAGGATCTGGCCGCCGTGGGCGCCGGCACAGATGCGGGCCGCCTGGTGCAGCCCGAGCGAGACGTAGTTGTCGCCCACCGGTTCGGCCTCGGCGCTGTGCAGACCGATCCGTACCCGGATGACGGCTCCTGCCGGCCAGGAGTGCGACTCCAGCGCGAGCTGGGCCTCCACGCACCCGCTCAACGCCTCGGCCGCGTCGTCGAAGGCCACCACGAGCGCGTCCCCCTCGGTGGCGACCTCCACACCCCCGTGCCGCTCGAACGCCTCCGACAGGAGCCGGTGGTGCGTCTCCAGCAGGGCCACGTAGTCCTCGCCCAGCTCGCGGAACAACCGCGTGGAGCTCTCGATGTCGGTCATCACGAACGTGACGAAGCCAGCCGGGAGCCGGTGTCCGGTCCGCTGCGACTCCGCCACCGTGCGCCCTTCGCCCACGGGCCCGTGCGCCCCCTGCACGGCGCGGTGCCGTGCGCGCGTCCCGGCTGCAGACGACGATAGTGCTGCCGCGGCGCACCCGTCAGCGTCTTGGGATCGTCGGCCGGGCCCCCGTCGACGATGCAGGAGAATGCGCCCGTGGACATCTCCGCGCGCACCGAGTACGCGATCCGGGCCATGCTGACGCTGGCCAGGGCGTCCTCGAGCGGTTCGGGCCCGGTCAGCGTCGATGCCCTCGCCACTGCCCAGGACCTGCCCCGCAAGTTCCTCGAGGCCATCGTCGGCGACCTGCGGCGGGCGGGGCTGGTCACGAGCACCCGGGGCGCGCGCGGGGGCTACTCGCTCACCCGCGACGCGTCCCGCATCTCGCTCGGCGACGTGTTCCGCGCCGTCGACGGGCCGCTCGCCGAGGTCCGTGGCCTGCGTCCCCACGAGACCCGCTACGAGGGGGTGGCGGAGCACCTCCCCACCGTGTGGGTGGCGGTGCGCGCCAGCCTGCGGCAGGTGCTCGACGGGACGAGCCTGGCCGAGGTGCTCAGCGGAGACCTCCCGGCCAACGTGCAGGCCCTCGCCTCAGCCCCCGACGCCTGGCAGAACAGGTGAGGTGGGCGAAACACGCGTTCGAGGGGACGAAAGGCCCTGCAGCGTGCGTGGTGCCGAGGGAGCCTGAAAGTGCAGGGGGTGCAGGAGGTGGACCATGACACAGAGCGACACGACGTCGGAGTACGCCCGGGCACGAGCGCGGGTGGAGAGGAAACGCAAGTTCCGCAGTGACCTGGTGGCCTACGTCGTCATCAATGCCTTCCTCATCGGCATCTGGGCGGTCTCGGGTTCCGGCTACTTCTGGCCGGGCTGGGTTCTTGCCGCATGGGGCCTCGGGCTCGTCCTGGCGGCGTGGGACGTCTACTACCGCCACGACGTGACCGAGGACGACATCCAGCGCGAGATGCGCAAGGGCAGGTGACCCCGCGGTCATCGAGACCTCGTGGAGGAAGGAGGAGAGATGAACCTCCAGAAGAAGGACGTCATCGCCACGGTCCTCGTTGCTGCCGCTGGTGTTCTGTACCTGTTGTGGGTCAGTGACACCTCACCGGCGATGCTGAGTGGGGTCCGTGCGACCGGAGCCGCCATCCTGGTGCTGGGGTTCGCAGCATCGGCGACGGCGGTCGTGCCGGGGTTCACCGAGCTGATGCAGGGCAGCAGGACCTACATGGCAGTGACGTCCCTCATCGGCCTGGGTGCGGCCGTTGCGGGCGGCCTGGTGCTGGTTGGCGGGAGCGAGGTCGGCCTTGCCGTCCTGATGGCCGCCATGCTCGTCCTGTGGCTGGTCGCCACCATCCACCACAGCCTGTTGGCCAAGGTGGGGCCGCCGGCTGCAGCCACCCGTTCGCTGTAGGCCTTCTCCAGGCTGACGCCGCAGCCCCGCGGTCCTTGGCCAGGGTCGGTCTCCACCGTGGCGCGTCCATGCCCTACGGTATTCCAAAGAACTTTGGAGGATGCCGTGGGCGACACCCGTCACGAAACCGAACGCACTGACCTCTTCGACCAGCTCGCCGTCGTCGGCAAGGCCTTCGCCAACGCCAAGCGGCTCGAGCTGGTCGAGCTGCTGTCCCAGGGCGAGCGGACGGTGGACTCGCTGGCTCGCGAGGCGGGGCTCGGCGTCACGACTGCCTCGGCACACCTGCAGGTGCTCAAGCTCTCGAGCCTGGTGAGGACGCGCAAGGTGGGCACGCGGGTCTACTACAGCCTCGCCGGCGAGGACGTGGCCACGCTCTACGCGTCGCTGCGCGCCGTGGCGCGGCTCCACTCGGCAGACGTGGAGCGCGCCCTCAGCTCCTACCTCGGAGCCGGCGGACTCGGCGATGTCGACGAGGTCACGCGCGCCGAGCTCCTCGAGCGGATGGAGCAGGGCGACGTGGTGCTCCTCGACGTGCGGCCGGAGGAGGAGTATGCCGCCGGGCACATCCCCGGCGCGCGCTCGCTGCCGTTCGCGGACATCGAGGAGGCGATCTCCTCGCTCGACGAGGAGGCCGACATCGTCGCCTACTGCCGTGGGGCCTACTGCGTGCTCGCGCACGACGCCGTCCGGCTGCTGCGGGCCCGCGGGCGGCGGGCGCGTCGCCTCCAGGACGGCCTTCTCGAGTGGCGCCTCGAGGGGCACCCCGTCGAGGCCGGTGCCTGAGCGTGCGCGTCATGCGAGGGGTGCTCGAAGACCTTGCCACCCTTGGCTCCTGGACCCGGCGCCGCTGGGCCGCCGCGGCCGCCACTGCCGTGTTCTTCACGCTGGTGGTCGCCATCCCGACCGACCTGGTCGACACCCCCGTGTTCGGCCGCGAGATCCCGCCCACCTGGTGGTCCTGGCCGGCCCTGATCACGTCCGCCGTGCTGGGCGGGCTGCTCGCGGCCACCTACGTCAACCCGGCGACCCCCGACGAGCCCGTCGAGCGGCGCGGTGGCTATGCCGGTGGCCTCCTCACGTACTTCGCGGTCGGTTGCCCGGTGTGCAACAAGCTCGTGCTGCTCGCGCTGGGCAGCTCCGGCGCGGTCACGTGGTTCGAGCCCGTGCAGCCGGTGCTCCAGGTGGCCGCGACCGCCCTGCTCGCCTATGCCCTGCTCAGGCGGCTCCGTGGCGAGCGCTTCTGTCCCGCAACCCCTTCCGAGAGGACACCCCTTGCCCAGGCCTAGCTCCACGCGCAGCAGCCGTCTCGTCGTGCCCGTCGTCGTCGCGGTCTCGCTCGCCCTCATCACGGCTGCCCTGGTCATGATGCCCCGCCAGAAGGACGACGCACGCCCCGGGGCCGGCGCCTCGTCGTCGTCGCCCACGCAGGGATCGACGCAGCCCACGGAAGCGCCCCTGGCGGCACTGGCTCGGCGGCATCCCGAGGACCCCCTGGCCATGGGCGATACCGATGCGCCGGTCGTGATGGTCTCCTACTCCGAGTTCCAGTGCCCGTTCTGCGGCAAGTTCGCCCGCGACACCGAGCCGACGCTGGTCAAGGAGTACGTCGACAAGGGCATCCTGCGCATCGAGTGGCGCGACTTCCCGTACCTCGGAGAGGAGTCGCTCACCGCGGCGAAGGCAGCGAGAGCGGCTGGGGCACAAGGCAAGTTCTGGGAGTTCCACGACGCGATGTACGAGTCGCAGCTGCCTCCGAACAGCGGGCGCCTCACGAAGGACTACGTCGCCGCGATCGCCAAGAAGATCGGCCTGGACGTCCAGCGCTTCAACAAGGACCTGAGCTCGCCCGAGCTCGCCGGCGCAGTTCAGCGCGACTTCCAGGAAGGGCAGTCCATCGGCGTCACCGGCACCCCTGCGTTCCTGGTGAACGGACAGCCGATCATCGGCGCCCAGCCCACGGCCGAGTTCCAGAAGGTGATCGAGCAGGCGGCAAAGGCCGCGTCGTGAGTGACGTCGGGCTGCTGGCTGCCGTCGCAGCCGGCGTGCTGAGCCTGCTGTCGCCGTGCAGCGCCCTGCTGCTGCCGTCGTTCTTCGCCTACGCGTTCACGTCGAGGACGACCCTGCTGGTGCGGACGGCGGCGTTCTACGTCGGCCTCGTGCTGACCCTGGTGCCGCTGGGGATCGGGGCAGGTTTCGCATCCACCCTGTTCTACGGCCACCGGCAGGTGCTGATCGCGGTCGCCGGGTGGTCGATCATCGCGATGGGTGTCCTCCTGCTGATGGGGCGCGGCTTCGCCCTCCCCTTCTCCGGACGGCTGCAGTCGCTGGCAAGCCGGAAGACGTCGCCGCGCACTGGTCTCCTGTCCACGGTGCTGCTCGGAGCCGTCTACGGCCTGGCTGGGTTCTGTTCCGGGCCTGTCCTGGGGGCCATCCTCACCATGGCGGCCACGCAGGACACCCCGGTCCGCGGAGGCCTGCTGCTGGCCGCCTACGCCTTGGGCATGGCAGCGCCCCTGTTCGTCCTCGCCGCGTTCTGGGACCGGTTCGACCTGGGCCGCCGACGCGCCCTGCGCGGACGCCTGGTCCGCATCGGGCCGCTGACCGTCCACTCGACCTCACTCGTCGCCGGCCTCCTGCTGGTGGTCATCGGCGTCCTGTTCCTGCGCTTCGACGGCACGGCGGGCATCACCGGAGTGCTGGGCCTTGGGGACACCTCGGACCTCGAGTTCACGTTGCAGCAGAAGGCTGCTGATCTCCTGGGCGGCATCCCGGCCTGGGCCGTGAGCGGCATACTCACCATCGCTGCGGCCGTCTGGGCGGCCCGGCGCGCCCAGTCCGCCCCCCGAGACGACCGTGACGAGGCGCACCCGTGAGCGGCGTGGTGGTGCACCTGGCCGAAGGCGATCCCGAACGGCAGGCTGCGGTGTTGCGCAACGTGGTCAACCTCCGGGCCGACCTGGGGCCTGACGTCGCCCTCGAGCTGGTCGCCCTCGGCGCCGGCGTCGAACTGCTGACCGGAGAGTCAGGCCTGGCTGAGGGCGTGGCCCAGGTGGTTGCCATCGGCGTCACCCCCGTGGCCTGCCTCAACACCCTGGCCAGCCGCGCGCTCACACCCGAGGGGCTGCTCCCCCGCGTGGGCACGGTGCGGTCCGGCGTCGGCCACCTGGCGCGTCGCCAGCTCGACGGATGGGCCTACGTCCGGCCCTGACTCGCGGCAGCGAGCAGGTCGTATGCCGCGAATCCGGCCAGGTTGGCAGCGCGCCACCCACGTCGTCGGCCACGATGGACCCATGGCCGCACAGCGGGTGTTGGTCGTCGACGACGAACCCGGGATCCGCAAGGTGCTGCGCGCCTATCTCGAGCGGGAGGGTTTCCTCGTCGACGAGGCCGTCGACGGCCAGTCCGCGATCACGCACTTCACGACGGGAGAGCCCGCACCAGACCTGGTGCTGCTCGACATCGGCCTGCCCGGCGTGGACGGGCTCGAGGTGTTGCGCCGGCTGCGCGCCACCTCCGACGTCTACGTCCTGCTCGTGACGGCGCGGGCCGAGGAGGTCGACCGTCTCGTCGGCCTGGGCGTGGGAGCCGACGACTACATCACCAAGCCGTTCAGCCCTCGTGAGGTCGTCGCGCGCGTCAAGGCCGTGCTGCGCCGTCCGCGCAGCTCGCCCTCGCCTGACGGCGCGGTGCTCGCCTTCGCGGGGCTGACCATCGACGAGCAACGGCACGAGGTCAGGCGGGACGGCCGCGAGACAGGACTGTCGGCGCTCGAGTTCGACCTGCTGGTCCTGCTGGCCCGAAACCCACGACGGGTCTTCTCCCGCCGACAGGTCCTCGAGCACGTGTGGGGCCCTCACCACGTCGGGGACGACCGGCTGGTGGACGTGCACATCCGGAGCCTGCGCCAGCGGCTGGGTGACGACGCCAACCACCCCACCTACATCGGGACCGTGCGCGGGGTGGGCTACCGCTTCGTCGGGGAGCCGGAGCCGTGAGGCGCCTGTCGACCCGCCTGTTCCTCTCGCACGTGCTGGTCGCCGCAGTGGGAGCGGTGACGACGTTCGCGATCGTCCGGTTCGGGGCGGCAGCCCTGTTCGAACGCAACGTCAACACGATGCCCGGCATGATGCGCGGCCCGGGGCAGGGGCAGGGCCAGCTGCGTGAGACCTTCGTCTCCGCCGTCAACACCGCCATGGTCGTCGGCGTGCTGCTCAGCCTGCTGGTCGCGGCTGCCGCTGCGGCACTGCTGGGGCGCCGGCTGCTGCGCCCGGTGGAGGACGTCCGGACCGCCACTCGGCAGATCGCCCGCGGCGACTACGCCCACCGCGTGCCGGTGCCCGACGAGCCCGAGCTGGCCGCGCTGGCCGAGGACGTCAACGCCCTCGGGTCCGCGCTGGGGCAGACCGAGGCGCGGCGCGTGCGGCTGCTCGGCGACATCGCCCACGAGCTGCGCACCCCGCTCACCGTGATGGAGGGACAGATCGAGGGGCTGGCGGACGGGGTGTTCGAGCCCGGTCCAGCCGTCTGGGCAGACCTGGAGGCGGAGGTCGGCCGCATGCGTCGCCTCGCCGGGGACCTCAGCGACCTCTCCCGGGTTGCCGAGGGGAGGATCGAGCTGCGCCTCGAGCCGGTGGACCTCCGGTCCGTCGTCACCACCGTCGCGGGACGGCTCGGAGCCGGTCTGGCGGCAGCCGGCATCTCCGTGGAGGAGGACCTGCCCCCTGCACCCGTCGTCGTGCTCGGCGACGAGCAACGGCTGGTCCAGGTGGCCACCAACCTGCTCGACAACGCCCGCCACGCCATGCCCGACGGCGGTCGGCTGCGGGTCCGGGTGACTCGGACGGGCGGCCACGCCCACCTGCACGTCGCCGACTCGGGTCGCGGCCTGGCGCCCGAGGACCTCGAGCGCATCTTCGAACGGTTCTACCGCGTGACCGACGACTCCGCGGGAGGCTCACGCGAGGGCGGGACCGGCATCGGCCTGACCGTCAGCCGGGGGCTGGTGCAGGCCATGGGCGGATCCCTCACCGCCGGGTCCCCCGGCCTCGGGCAGGGCGCCGAGTTCGTGCTCACCCTGCCCGTCGCAGACGACCCGGCGCCCCCGCCCAACGGTCAGCTCGACCAGCCCATGCCCCGGCCCTGACGCGTCCCCGCGCCGTACCCAGGCTGGCCCGCACCCGGGCCGTTCCCCGGCTGGCCCGCACCCGGCTCGTCCCGGTAGGGACAGGCTTCCCGGTCCGCGTCGCCGCGGCCGCTTCGACCCATGCCCATCCCCTGCGACATCCCGGGCCCCATCCCCGTGACGTCGCCGTTGACGGCCTTGGTGAAGGCTGCCAGGTGGTGCTCGGAGCCCCTCAGGAGGGCGGCCACCACCCGCGCTCCGGTGGTGCCCGAGGCCACCTTCAGGTTCTGCAGGTCGGCGATGTCCTGCTTCTCGAGCTCGACCCCGACCTTGTAGGCCGCCTGGTCCGAGGCCCTGCCCTGGGAAAGCCACGTGGTGTAGGCCGCCTGCAGGTCGGCCACGGCATACCGGCCGACCGTGTTCCCGGCGGCGTCAGGGTTCATTCCCTGGCTGGTCATGAGGCGCTCGACGGCGTCGAGGTGCCGCTGCTCCGCCCCGGCGATCCTCGTGAAGATCGCCTCACCGGAGGATGCGGCCAGCTGCGTGTACAGGTCGCGGGCCATCCGCTCCTCCTCACGCATCTCGGTCAGCTGTGCGTTGCTGAGGCCCGTGGCCGTGTCGCTGCTCGCAGCCTGGACCGCGGTGGGAACACCGAAGCCGACGACGGCCGCCCCCGCGGCCGCCACGGCCAGGGCCCGTCCTGTGGTGAACATTCGGAGCGTCATCACGCTCGCCTCCTTCTCTCGTTTCATCCTCAGTTCACGTCCGTCGCATGAGAGGACCACGCGCTCGACCGTGAAGATCTCGTGAACCCGCGAGAGGGTGGACTCATGCCTGAAGCGCACCTGCCCCGCTGGAGCGCGGTGCTCGCCGTCGTGGCGCACCCGGACGACGAGTCGTTCGGCCTGGGCGCGGTGCTGTCGACCTTCGTCGACGCGGGAGCTCGGGTCCACGTCGTGTGCCTGACCCAGGGCGAGGCCTCGACCCTCCACGGCGTCGAGGGGGACCTGGCGACGGTCCGGGAGTCAGAGCTGCGCGCTGCGGCTCAGGCTCTGGGCGCGGACGACGTGGACCTGCTCGACTTTCCCGACGGCACACTGGCCGCCGTCGCCGTCGAGTCCCTCGTGGCGCGGGTGCTGGCGGCTGCCTCCCGCACTCGCGCAGACGGCCTCGTGGTGTTCGACAGCTCAGGTGTGACCGGCCACCCGGACCATGCAGCCGCCACCCGGGCCGCGGTCGTCGCGGCAGAGCGGCTCTCGCTTCCGGTCCTCGCGTGGACCCTTCCCACAGAGGTCGCCCGCCAGCTCCATGCCGAGTTCGGCGCCCACTTCACGGGGCACCCCGACGACGAGATCGACGTCGCGCTGACCGTGTCGCGGGAACGTCAACGACTCGCGGTGGCCTGCCACCCCAGCCAGGCCGTGCCCGGCAGTGTCCTGTGGCGCCGTCTCGACCTCCTGGACGACCGCGAGCACCTGCGCTGGCTGCGGAAGCCCTAGTCGGCGAAGCGCTCTCACGTCGGGTGGCGGCCCGGGGGCTCCCAGCGTGGACTACCCGGGTGGGGTATTTCTCAAGCGGCCCCCTGACCCGCGCGCCACGGCTTGCGGGAATGTCCGGACAACCCTTACTGTTGTCGACGTCGATACCCCCCTGGGTATCTCCGCATGAAGGAGTCACCCCTTGTCCAACGTCACGATCTCCCAGTTCGCGGCAGCCCTCGCCGACGGCGCGACGGTTGTCGACGTCCGTGAGCCCTACGAGTACGTCGGGGGCCACGTGCCCGGTGCCCGCCTGATCCCGATGGGTCAGCTCCCGTCCCGCATCCAGGAGCTCGACCGCCGCCAGCCCGTCTTCGTGATCTGCGCCAGCGGCAACCGCAGCAGCGCCATGGCCGACTACCTCACCCGGGCAGGGTTCGACGCGCGGTCCGTGGAGGGCGGCACCTCGGCGTGGACCAGCTCCGGCCGCCCCGTGGTGTTCGGCACCCGCGCCAGCGCTGCCTGACCCCGCCGAGCAGCCCAGCCCCTCTCTTCCCACGAAAGGACCGCCCCTGATGGCCACCATCATCCCGATCGACACCCCGAGCCTCGGCGACCGCAGCTACCTCGCCCACGACGGCCAGGTCGCCGTCGTCATCGACCCGCAGCGCGACATCGACCGGGTGCTGTCCCTCGCCGACGAGGCCGGCGTGCGCATCACCCACGTCTTCGAGACGCACATCCACAACGACTACGTCACCGGCGGCCTGGCCCTCGCGCAGGCGACCGGTGCGGCATACCACGTCAACGCCGACGACCTCGTCTCCTATGAGCGGAACCCGATCCGTGACGGCGACGTCGTCGAGGCCTCCCCCAGCCTGCGCGTGCGCGCCATCGCCACGCCCGGCCACACCTACACGCACCTCTCGTACGCGCTCGAGGCCGACGGCGAGGCGGTCGGCGTCTTCACCGGCGGGTCGCTGCTCTTCGGCGCGACCGGCCGCCCCGACCTGCTGGGCCACGACCACACCCACGACCTGGTCCACCACCAGTTCGCGTCCGCGCACCGCCTGGCCGAGGAGCTGCCCGAGCAGGCACAGGTGCTGCCGACGCACGGCTTCGGCAGCTTCTGCTCTGCCGGCTCCACCGGCGAGACCACCGCGTCCACGATCGGCCAGGAGAAGCGCGCCAACCCGGCGCTGACCCAGGACGAGGAGCGTTGGGTGGCCGACACGCTGGCCGGCCTGGACGCCTACCCCGCCTACTACGCGCACATGGGTCCGGCCAACAGCGACGGCCCGGGTCCGGCTGACCTGAGCGCTCCGGAGAGTGCCGACAAGGACGTGCTGGCCAAGCGGATCGCCAACGGCGAGTGGGTCGTCGACCTGCGCACCCGCACCGCGTTCGCCGCCGGCCACGTCACGGGCACCCTCAACTTCGGCCTCGACGGACAGTTCGCCACCTACCTCGGCTGGCTCATCCCGTGGGGCACCCCGCTGACGCTGCTGGGCGACTCGCCCGAGCAGGTCGCCGAGGCGCAGCGAGAGCTGGTCCGCATCGGCATCGACCGACTCGAGGGCGCCGCCACCGGCACACCGCAGGACTGGACCGACGACGAGCTGGGCTCCTTCCAGCGCGCCGAGTTCGCCGACCTGGCCCAGGTCCGTCACCACCGCGAGGTGGCCGTCCTCGACGTCCGTCGCGCCAGCGAGTACGACGACGGACACATCGACGGAGCCGTCAACATCCCCCTGCACGACCTGCTCCGCCGCCTCGACGACGTCCCCGCCGGTGAGGTCTGGGTGCACTGCGCCGGTGGCTACCGCGCCTCCATCGCGGCGTCGGTCATCGCAGCCCACGGCACCCGGGTCGTCGCCGTCGACGACAGCTTCGGCGAGCACGCCGCCGCCGCAGGCCTGCCGATCGTCAGCGCCTGAGCCACCACCCCACATCCCCTCCACCACTCGAAACCAAGGAGAACCACCATGTGCCGACCCGCCACCTGCAAGAGCTGCGGCAAGACCACCTGGGCCGGCTGCGGCCAGCACGTCGACCAGGTCATGGCCGGGGTGCCCCGCGCCGACCGCTGCCAGGGCCACGCCCAGGAGCAGAGCGCTCCCAGCGGCTCGGTCTTCGGCCGCCTCTTCGGCCGCAGCTGACCGAACGACGTCGGGGCCGGCCGTACCCCCCTGCCCAGACCGCTTCGCTGCGGGTCACGGCAATTGCGGTGGCCCGCAGCAGGCTGTGCGATGGCGGGCGAGGTTCCGCTGTGAGGAGCTTTCGCGGTCAGGGGCTCGCTGAAGATTCGATGAAGATGCCCGCGGGCGGTGGCTCCATCGCACTCGGCCGGGGCCGGTCTAGCCGACGCTGCCGGCCGGCACCGGGGGTCGCTGCTCCGCGCCCTGGCTTGCGGGAGCCGGCGGTTCGGGGAGGCTGAGCCGCTTCAGGAGGAGTGCGTTGACGGCCACGATGACGCTCGACCCGGACATCGCCAGGGCCGCCATCTCCGGTCGCAGCACCAGGCCGAGCGACGGCTCGAAGACACCTGCGGCGATGGGCAGGGCGACGGCGTTGTAGCCCGACCGCCCAGCCGAGGTTCTGGCGCATCTTGCGCAGGGTGCCGCGCCCGATCCGCAGCGCGATCGGGACGTCGAGCGGGTCCGAGCGCATCAGCACCACGTCGGCGGTCTCGATGGCGACGTCGGTGCCCGCACCGATGGCGATGCCGAGGTCTGCCTGGGCAAGCGCAGGGGCGTCGTTGACGCCGTCACCGACCATGGCCACTCGCCTGCCGGCCTTCTGCAGCTCGGCCACCTTCTCGGCCTTCTCGCCGGGGAGGACCTCGGCGATGACGGTGTCGATGCCCAGCTGGCCCGCGATGCGACGTGCGGTGGCCTCGTTGTCGCCGCTGAGCATGACCACCTCGACACCGAGCTCGTGCAGCGCCTTCACGGCCTGCGCGGAGGTCTCCCGCACGGCATCGGCCAGCCCGATGACCCCGACACCGCGACCGTCCACGGCCACCAGCACAGCGGTGCGGCCCGACTCGGCCAGCTCGTCGCGACGCGGCGAGCAGGGTGCCCATCTCGACGCCCTCCTGCGCCATGAGCTTGCGGTTGCCGACCACGACTGCCCGACCGGCCACGTCGCCGACGGCCCCGTGCCCGGGAACGTTGCGGAAGCGCGGAGGGTGCCGCGACGCACGACACCGTGCTCCACGGCATACCGGACGATCGCGCCCGCGAGCGGGTGCTCGGACTCGTGCTCGACGGAGGCGACCAGCGAGAGCAGCTGCGCCTCGTCGATGCCGTCGGCGATGACGTCGGTCACCTCGGGCTCGCCCTTGGTCAGGGTGCCGGTCTTGTCCATCACGACGGTGTCGATGCGGGCCGACGCCTCGAGGGCGGCGGCGTTCTTGACCAGGACGCCCCGCTTGGCGCCGAGACCGGTGCCGACCATGATCGCCGTCGGCGTCGCCAGGCCCAGCGCGTCGGGGCAGGTGATCACGACGACCGTGATGGCGAACAGCAGCGCGGTCTCCACGCTCGCCCCGGACCAGAGCCAGACGAGGAAGGTCCCGAGGCCGCCGACCAGGGCGACCAGCACCAGCCAGAAGGCGGCGCGGTCGGCGAGTCGTTGCCCGGGCGCCTTGGAGTTCTGCGCCTCCTGCACCAGGGCGACGATCTGGGCCAGCGCGGTGTCCGAGCCGACCTTCGTCGCCCGGACGCGCAGGGTCCCGGTGGTGTTGATGGACGCGCCGATGACCTCCGAACCCGGCGACTTGGCGACGGGAAGGCTCTCCCCGGTGACCATCGACTCGTCGATCTCGGAGACGCCCTCCTCGACGACGCCGTCGACCGGCACCTTGCCGCCGGGCGCGACCAGCAGCAGGTCGCCGGCCCGCACCTCGGCGGTGGGCACCTCCACCGGCTGGCCGTCGCGCAGCACCGTGGCCATGGGCGGGGCGAGGTCCATCAGCGCCCGGATGGCGTCGTTGGCGCCACCGCGGGCCCGCATCTCGAACCAGTGGCCGAGGAGCACGAAGGTGGTCAGCATGGCCGCGGCCTCGTAGAAGACCTCGCCACCGCCGGTGAGGGTCACGCCCACGCTGTACAGCCAGCCCGCTGCCGACCGCCACGGCGACGAGCACCATCATGTCGAGCGTGCGGTTGCGCAGCGCACGGTAGGCCCCGTCGAAGAAGATCCAGGCGGAGTAGAACACCACCGGCAGGCTGAGCAGCAGCGCGAAGACGTCGTCGCGCAGGCCGAACGGTGCCGGCACGGTGAAACCGAGCATGTCTCGGCCCATCGGCGACCACAGCGTGATGCCCAGGGTCAGCACGGCGGCGACGACGAACCGGTTGCGCATGTCGCGGACCATGTCGTCCATCGACATGCCGGCGTGGCCGCCGTGGCCCATCAGCTCCTGCGCAGTGTGCTCGCCGTGCGACCGCGCAGACGTCGCGGGCGTATGCCGTGCGCCGGCTCCGTGGGCTGCGTGCCCCTCCTCGGCGGCGTGCTCAGCGGCATGCCGTTCGTGGATGGCGGGCTCCTCCATGGGCGAGCAGACGTGGTTGGGCACCGAGCGTCCCGCGCAGTGGTAACCACAGTCACGGACCCAGCCCGCCAGCTCCGCGAGGGACGTCGCGCTGGGGTCGAAGGTGACCGACGCGGTCTGGTTCACCGCGTTGGCCTCCACGGCCTCCACGCCCGGCCTTCGCAGCAGGGCCGTCTCGACCGCCCGCTCACTGGTCGCCCAGTGCAGGCCCCCCACGTGCAGAACGGTGGTCTGGCTCATGGCGCGCTCGCTTCCCTCGTCGGAACCTTCCATCGACTCCAACCAGATACCCCCCGTGGGTATTCCTGCACCTGGCAGGAGGCCGTCAGGTGCGGTACGAGAGGGTCGTCATCATGCCCGCCTCGGCGTGGTAGATGTTGTGGCAGTGGGTCGCCCACTGGCCGGGGTTCTCGGCCTCGAGGTCGACCACGAGGCCCTGCATCGGCCGCACGATGACCGTGTCCTTCCGTACACCGTTCGCGTTGACGGCGAAGGTGTGACCGTGCACGTGCATGGGGTGGAACATCATCGACATGTTGCGGAACCGCAGCTGCACCCGCTCCCCCCGGTGCACCTCGAGCGGGTCGGCTTCCTCGAAAGTCTTGCCGTTGAGGGTCCACCGGTAGGGCGCCATCGAGCCGCTCAGCACGAGGTCGTGCCTGCGGTCGACCGCCCGGTCGGGAAGTCGGGCAGCCGGAGTCGCGACGAGGTCCATCGCCGTGATGACCTCCCCATCGAGCTCCGCGGGCCGGACTGAGGCCGGCGGTGGAGCCCCGGCTGCGGTTCGCACCACGGCCATCCCCTGCCCCTGCTTGCCCTCCGCGGCCGCGACGAGGGGAAAGGCACCGTCCTGCAACGTGACGTGGACGTCGTAGCGCTCGCCCATCCCCACCACGAGCGCGTCCGTCTCAGCGGGCTGCACCGGGAAGCCGTCCGTGTGGGTGACGGTCAGCCGGTGGCCGCCGAGAGCGACTCGAAAGGCGGTGTCGCTGCCGGCGTTGACGATGCGCACACGCACCCGCTGGCCCGCCTTGCCCCGCAAGGTGATTGGGGAGGTGGGCACCCTACCGTTCACGAGGTAGTGCGGGTAGACCACGTCGCCCGCTCCGCCGAGGAGCGGAGAGGTCAGGGTCTCCCCCGCCCCATGCCCATGCCCATGCCCATGCCATCCATGCCGCCCATGCCCATGGACCGTGGCCCATGCCCCCGATTCCAGGCATGCCCCCGTGGCCCATCCCGTTCGAGGCTCCGCCGGCCTGGAGGCCGCGAGGACGTCGTCGGGGGTGCGGCCGGTGCCGTCGACCCAGTCGTCGAGCACGACGACCCACTCGAGGTCGTAGTCACCCGGCTCCGCAGGGTCTTCCACGACCAGCACGCCGTACAGGCCCCGGTCGAGCTGGACACCGCTGTGCGGGTGGTAGAAGTACGTGCCCGGGTCGGGGGCGGTGAACTCGTAGAGGAACCGCCCGCCGGTGCCGATGGGCTTCTGCGTCATACCGGGCACGCCGTCCATGTCGTTGCGCAGCGCGACCCCGTGCCAGTGGACGCTGGTGTCCGCCGGCAGGCCGTTGTCCACCGTCACCCGCAGCAGGTCGCCGGCCGTGGCACGGACCAGGGGCCCGGGCACCGACTCGCCATAGGCCCATGTCTCCACGGCGACTCCGCCGAGGTCGATGGTGGTCGCCCGGGCAGACAGTCCTGCAGTGACCACTCGTTGGCGCGCTGAGCGCCGCGCCGCCTCCGCCCGGCGCACGCTCTCGGACTCCGCACCGACCGCCGTACCCGAAGGGCTGCAGGCCGACAGGCCCACCAGCGAGAGCGCGCCAGCGGCGGACCCGAGCAGGAGCGAGCGACGACTGATCGGCGACACGGGGACTCCTTCCGGCGGAGGGGCGGTGGTGATGGTCAACGCCTCAATGGCTGGAGTGCAGGACCTGTTGCCGACGGTGGTACTCCTCGGCATCGATCTCTCCACGGGCGAAGCGCTCATCGAGGATGTGCTGCGCGCTGGCCTCGTCGCGCCGAGGCGACCGGGACCCGCCGTCACGTGTGCCGCGGAAGAGGGCGACGATCCCGAAGACCACCAGCGCCCAGAACGCCACCGTGACCACGGACATCAGAAACCATCCGCCCCAGCCCATACCGTTGCTCCACATCATGTTCCTCACCTCTCCTGGTGGCTGTCTCCACGGTGCACCTCGCCCCCCGACGCACGTGTGGCAGTTCCATGAAGGTTCTCTGAAGATGCCTGTCCCGCCAGGCGTGAAGCAGGTGGGCGCACCGGGCGGCTGACACGATGTGGTCATGGCAGCCACCAGCTCCGCCGAGTCGACGCCGAACGCGGACCGTGCCGGGGCGCCGCTGCACAGCGGGATCCGCGCCCTGGTCGTCGAGGACGATGCCCACATGGCAGGCCTGGTCGGCAGCTACCTCGAGCGGGAGGGCTTCGAGGTGACCCTGAGCCACGACGGGCTGGACGCGGTGCAGCGGGCCCGTGAGGTGGATCCGGACATCGTCGTGCTCGACCTGGGACTGCCGGGCCAGGACGGTGTCGAGGTATGCCGCCAGCTCCGGACCTTCTCCGACGCCTACGTGGTCATGCTCACCGCCCGCACCGACGAGGTGGACACCGTGGTGGGGCTGTCGGTCGGTGCCGACGACTACATGACCAAGCCCTTCAGCCCTCGCGAGCTCGTCGCACGGCTGCGCGCGATGCTCCGGCGTCCCCGGCCGATCGGGGCGACACCGGGGCTGGACCCGGCGGGCGCCCGGTCGTTCGGGTCCCTGACCGTCGACCCTGTGGGGCGAGACGTGTGGCTGGACGGGGAACCCGTGTCCCTGACCCGCACCGAGTTCGACGTCTTGGCCGCCCTGTCCGCGCGACCTCGGATGGCGTTCAGCCGCAGGCAGCTCGTGGACGCCGTCTGGGGCGAGGCCTGGGTGGGCGACGAGCACCTGGTCGACGTCCACATCGGTCACCTCCGGCGCAAGCTCAAAGACGACGCCGCAGAGCCGCGGTTCATCCGCACTGTGCGCGGGGTCGGCTACCGGATGGGAACCGGAGAGTGACGGTCGAGCGCGGGCGCGACCAGGCACGTCGGGGTCGGGGCCTGGCGACCCGTCTCCTCGGCGCCCAGACCCTGGTGCTGCTGGCTGGAGCTGCGACGTCGTGGGTGGTCGCGTCGACAGTCGCGCCGGGAATCTTCCACGCCCACCTGCAACGGGCGGGGGTTGCCCACACGGCCGCCGAGACAGCCCACGTCGAACGCGCGTTCAATGACTCCCTCATCATCGGCCTCAGCGTCGCCCTCTTGACGTCGGTGCTGATGGCCCTCGGCGTCACCGCGTACTTCACCCGTCGGGTGCAGCGCTCCACGGCTGCCGTCTCCGAGTCCGCGGCCGACATCGCGTCCGGCCAGTACGCCGCGCGGGTCCCCAGCCCCGGGCTGGGGTCGGAGTTCGACCAGCTCGCGACCACCATCAACGAGCTCGCCGAGCGCCTCGGCGACGTCGAGACAACCCGTCGCCGCATCCTGGCCGACCTCGCCCACGAGATGCGGACACCGCTGGCCAGCATCGAGGCTCACCTTGAGGCGGTGGAGGACGGGGTGCGCGACCTCGACGACGCGACGCTGGCTGTGTTGCACGAGGGCACTCAACGGCTCCGGCGTCTGGCCGAGGACATCAGCGCCGTCTCCCACGCCGAGGAGGGAAGGCTGGAGTCACGACCCGTTCAGACGATGCCCGGGGCACTGCTGGAGTCAGCAGCCGCTGCTGCGCGAGACGCTTTCGATGCCAAGGGGGTCGAGCTGCTCGTCGAGGCGGACACCCGCGTGGGCACTGTCCTCGTCGACCCGCAGCGCATGGCCCAGGTCCTCGGCAACCTCCTGGACAACGCATTGCGCCACACGCCACCCGGCGGCTCTGTGAGGCTCACCGTCAGTCAACCTGACGGGCGGTGGGTCGAGCTGGAGGTGCGCGACACCGGCGAGGGCATCGATCCGGCCCACCTCCCCCACGTGTTCGAGCGCTTCTACCGCGCCGACCCTGCCCGAGGCCGCTCGCGCGGAGGAAGCGGCATCGGCCTCACCATCAGCCGCGCCCTCGTCGAGGCCCACGGTGGCGGCCTCTCCGCCACCAGCGCCGGGCCCGGGCACGGGGCGACCTTCACGGTCCGGCTGCCGACCACACGGGAGGTGGCTCCTGCCCGGCCGCGTACTCCTGCATCGGGACCTGGCCAGCCGCCCAGGCCTGCATGACGGGGTCGACGATGCGCCAGGACTCCTCGGCCTCGTCGCCGCGGATGAACAGCATGGGGTCGCGCTGGAGCATCTCGGTGATCAGGTTGGCGTAGGCGCCGAACTGCGGTGGCGTCGACTGTGTGGCCAGGTGACGGACCTCGGCCGTGCGCCCCGGTCCGTTGAGCGTGGTGGAGAGCCGGACATACGGCTCGGTCAGACCGATCCGCAGAACATTGGGTTCGACCCCCGGCCACTTCTGCGTCAGGTAGCTCGGGATGGGCCGGAAGTGGATGGCGACCTCGGCGGCGTCTGAAGCGAGGGCCTTGCCGGAGCGGAGGGTGAAGGGCACACCATCCCAGCGAGGGCTGTTGACGTGCACGGTCAGCGCGGCATACGTCTCGGTGTTGCGGCTCGGGTCGACGCCCGGCTCGTCGATGTACGAGGGCACGACCCGGGTGCCGATGGCACCCTCGCTGTAGCGGGCGCGGACGGTGTCCGCGCGCATCCGGTCCCGGGTCGGTGTGGCCACAGCTCGCAGTGCCTCGACGCGGACGTCGCGGAAGGACTGGGCGTCGATGCGGGCAGGTTGCTCCATGAGCACCAGTGCCATGGCCTCCATGAGGTGGTTCTGCACCATGTCTTTCATGGCTCCGGCGGTGTCGTAGTAGCCGGCTCTTCCCTCCAGGGTCAGGCTCTCCAGCCAGCTGATGTCGACGCTCTCGACGTTGGCAGCGTTGAGCATTGGCTCGAAGACGCGGTTGAGGAACCGGAGGGCCACAACGCGTCGGACGAGGTCGTTGGAGAGGAAGTGGTCGATGCGGAAGATGGTGGGCTCGGGCAGCCGGAGCCGGAGGATCTCGTTGAGGTGTTGCGCGGAGGCCAGGTCGGTGCCGAACGGCTTCTCGATCGCGACCGCGTCGGTGGTGCGCAGCTGGGCGGCCGCGAGTGTCTGCAGGACGGGCTCGAACAGGAAGGGTGGCAGCGCCAGGTAGACGAGCGTGTCCGCGCGGTCCTTCCCTTGTCCTATCAGCGCGCTGAGCTCTGCTGGCTGGGTGACGTCGCACGGCTGGTAGGTCAGCATCGCGACCACCGCGTCGCGGGTGTCCGCGGTGACCGAGGCGTGCTTGTCCAGACCGGTGGCGATGTGGTCACGGAAGTCCTCCGTCGACCAGTCGACGTTGGAGGCCCCGACGATGCTGAACCCCGGTGGCAGCAGCCCGGCCTCCGCGACCTGGGCGATCGCCGGCAACAGCAACCGGCTGGTGAGGTCGCCAGAGGCGCCGAGCAGGACCATTCGCGTGATCACGGGATGTTCTCCTTCTGCGGTGGTCGCCGGGTCAGACGTGCTCGAGAGCACCCGGTCGCTGGGCCAGCTCGTCCTCGGCGTACTCGACCATCGGCATGCCACCCAGGCCCACGGCCAGCGGAGTGCGGTGGTAGCCGTGGAAGGTCATCATCCCGCCGGAGAGAAACGCGACGTCGTCGAAGCCGTTCTGCTTCAGCACGCAGTAGGCGATGTAGCTGCGGAACCCCGAGCGGCAGTAGGTGTAGACCGGCTTGTCCCGCGGGACCTCGTCAAGCCGCTGGCGCAGCTCGGTGTACGGGATGAGGACTGCCTCGGGGATGTGCCACGCGTCGTACTCGGCCTGGGTACGCGTGTCCAGGATGGTCACCTGGTCGGCGCAGGCCGGGTAGTCCTCGGGGTACCAGAGGTCGATGTCACCCCGCAGCAGGTTCGCGCCGAGGAAGCCGGCCATGTTGACCGGGTCCTTCGCCGACCCGTAGGGCGGTGCGTAGGCGAGCTCGAGGTGCTCGAGGTCATAGACGGTCATGCCCGCGCGAACGGCGACGGCGAGCACGTCGATGCGCTTGTCGACCCCGTCCCAGCCGAGCACCTGTCCGCCGAGGAGACGGCCGTCATCGGGCGCGAAGAGGACCTTGAGGAACAGCGGTGCGGTGCCGGGGTAGTAGGCGGCGTGGCCGTTGTGGTGGTCGTACACCTTGCGGTAGTCGATGCCAGCCGCGCGCAGCTCGGTCTCGGTCATGCCGGTGCCGCCGGCGGTCATGTCGAAGACCTTGACCACTGCGGTCCCCTGGGTGCCGCGGTAGCTGCTGTCGCGACCGGCGATGGTGTCGGCGGCGATGCGGCCCTGCCGGTTCGCAGGCCCGGCCAGCATCGACAGCACGGGCTCACCAGTCATGAAGTGGGGCGTCTCAACGGCGTCGCCGGCAGCCAGGATGTCAGGGGCAGAGGTGCGCATGTGCGCGTCGACGACGATGCCGCCTCGTGGGCCGATCTCCAGTCCGGCGTCGCGAGCCAGGTCGACCTTGGGTCGGGCGCCAGCGGCCATCACGACGACGTCCGCCTCGACCGACGTGCCGTCGGAGAGGTCGAGCACGAGCCGGTCCTGAGGCGTCCGGCGGACCGCTGTGGCTGACGTGCCCAACCGCAGGTCCACGTCGTGGGTGGTCACGTGGTAGTCGAGGATGCGGGTCAGCTCGGGATCGAGCCAGGGCATGAGCCGCTCGGTGCGCTCGACGACCGTGGTCTTCAGACCGCGGGCCCGGAACGCCTCGGTGAGCTCGAGCCCGATGTAGCTGCCCCCCACCACGGCAGCGCTGGTGGCGCCCTTCTCGAGCTGGGCGATGATGTGGTCCATGTCCGGGATGTTGCGCAGCACGTCCACGCGCGGATCGTCGGCACCGGGGATGGGAGGACGCATCGGCTCGGCCCCGAGGCAGAGCACCAGCGTGTCGTAGGACTCCCGGTAGGTGCGGCCCTGCGCGTCGTCGCGCACCTCGACCTCCTTGGCGTCCCGGTCGATCCCGGTGACCAGCTGCCCGGTTCGGACGTCGAGGCGCAGGCTCTTGGCCAGGCTCTCCGGCGTCTGCAGGAGCAGGCTGTCGCGCTCGGGGATCTCCCCGCCGATGTGGTACGGCAGTCCGCAGTTGGCGAACGAGACGTAGTGGTCTCGCTCGAGGATGACGATCTCTGCGGACTCGTCCAGCCGACGCAGCCTGGCCCCCGTCGACGCGCCCGCTGCCACCCCTCCAACGATCACGGTCTTCATCGGTTCTCCTCCTGGGTAGGCACACGGCGGTGGGCACACTGCCCTGCTGTCCTTCCTACGTGCACGGGGTGTGGCCCCACCTCATCCATGACGGAGTATTCGCTCCGGGATCTCGGCCGCTGGGCCAGGTGAGCGCTGCGGCATCAGTACCCGGCAGCGGTCGGCCCGGCAGGGACCTTGGCCTCTGCCCCCCACCCACGGGGGGCTGCCTAGCGTGAGTCAAGGGTCCCAAGTCGTGAGTGCGGCCCTCCTGGAGCCGGGCTTGCGAAAAGGCGGCATCCAGGCAGAAGGCGGGAAACGATGAAGCGCTACAGAGGAAACGCGATCGCGGTGGGGCTCCTGCTCATCGCGTGCACCGCAAGCAGCATTCTCAGCGCCGTCCCCTTGGGCTCGACTCTCGATGATCCCGACTACCTCGCCACGGTGGCGACAAGCGACAGCCGCGTGGTCCTGACGGCGCTCATCGAGTTCGTCTGGGCCGCAACGGGCGCGGGCATCGCGATCGGCCTGTACCCGGTCATCCGGAGGCGCAACCGCGCCCTGGCTCTTGGCTCTGTCGCGGGCCGAGTCGTCGAGGGGGTGTTCGTCCTGATCGGGACGCTCAGCCTGCTGGTGCTGCTGAGCGTGAGCCAGGAGTCGCTGGCGGCAGGATCCCCAGCGTCAACGTTCCAGGCCACCGGCGACGCGTTGCTCGCAGTACGCGACTGGGTGCACGGGTTTGTCGGGCTGCTCGCCTTCCTCACCGGAGCCCTCCTGTACTACTACGTGCTCTACAGGACGAGACTCGTTCCCCGGTGGCTCTCCGGCTGGGGTCTTGCTGCGGGCGCCCTGTCCTTGGTGGCCACGGTCTACTCCGGGTTCACCCAGGACTTCGGCTTCTCGACGCTCAACACCGTGTTCAACATGCCGTTGGCGCTCCAGGAGATGGTCTTGGCGGTGTGGTTGCTGGCCAGAGGGTTCAGCCCGTCAGTGGCCGATGCGGACGACGAGCAGATCGGCCACGCGACCTTGGTCGAGATCTGACTCGCCGAGCGCGTCAGTGCCCCACGGGCAGGTCGCAGGTCGCTGACCTGCGGTGATGGCGTGTTTCAGACGTTGAAGCGGAACTCCACCACGTCCCCGTCGGACATGACGTACTCCTTGCCCTCCATGCGGACCTTGCCGGCCGCCTTGGCGGCGTTCATCGAGCCGGCCTCGACCAGGTCGTTGAAGGAGACGATCTCGGCCTTGATGAAGCCGCGCTGGAAGTCGGTGTGGATCACGCCGGCGGCCTGCGGGGCGGTCCAGCCCTTGCGGATCGTCCAGGCGCGCGACTCCTTCGGCCCCGCCGTCAGGTAGGTCTGCAGCCCGAGGGTGTGAAAACCCTTGTGCGCCAGCTGGTTCAGGCCTGGCTCGGAGACACCGACCGACTCGAGCAGCTCGCGCGCCTCCTCGTCGTCGAGCTCCGCGAGCTCGGACTCCAGCTTGGCGTTGAGGAAGATCGCGTCAGCCGGAGCCACCATCGCCGCCAGCTCCTTCTGCAGGGCCTCGTCCGTGAGCTGCTCCTCGTCGACGTTGAAGACGTAGAGGAACGGCTTGGTGGTGAGCAGGCCCAGCTCCCTCGCCAGGTCCATGTCGACCCCGGAAGCCGCGCCCACGGCATACAGGGTGTTGCCCTCCTCGAGCACCTTCTGGGCGGCGAGCGCGGTGTCGAGCACGGCCTTGTCGGTCTTCTTGCCCTTGACCTCCTTCTCGAGGCGGGGCACGGCCTTCTCGAGGGTCTGGAGGTCGGCGAGGATCAGCTCGGTGTGGATGGTCTCGATGTCGTCCTTCGGGGAGACCTTCCCCTCGACGTGGTGCACGTCGTCGTCGTGGAACGCGCGCACGACCTGGCAGATGGCGTCGGCCTCACGGATGTTGGCGAGGAACTTGTTGCCCAGGCCCTCCCCCTCGGACGCGCCGCGCACGATGCCGGCGATGTCGACGAAGGAGACCGTGGCCGGCAGGACCCGCTCGGAGCCGAAGATCTCGGCGAGCTTCGCGAGCCGCGGGTCGGGCAGCGGGACGACGCCGACGTTGGGCTCGATGGTCGCGAACGGGTAGTTCGCGGCGAGCACGTTGTTCTTGGTCAGCGCGTTGAAGAGCGTCGACTTGCCGACGTTCGGGAGACCGACGATTCCGATAGTGAGAGCCACAAGGAGAGGATTCTACCGGCGCGGCGACGTCGCCCGAGCCAGCTGCCGCGACAGGGCGACCAGCCGGCCCTCGCTGTCCCACACCTCGGCGTCCTCCTCGAGGTAGCCCCCGGACAGCGTGCGGCTGGTGAGGTTGACCCGCAGCCACCCGGGCGCGGGGCGGCACCGCACGTGGGCTGTGAGCTCCAGCGTCGGCGTCCAGCCGGGCAGGCCGAGCTCGAAGGCCACCGGGGGCAGGGCGTCGACCGCCAGCAGGAGCAGCAGGGGGTCGGGCTCGCGCCCGTCGGCCATCCGGAACCAACCCCGGATGACCCCGTTGCCCGAGGGCTTGCCCACCGCCCAGCCGGTCGTGGCCGGGTCGAGCCGCAGGTCGAGCCGCTCGAGCAGCGAGGCGTGCTTGAGGAACTCCGGCGGTGCCTGCGCGGCGGACACGCACGCGTCCGGCTCGGGCAGCTCCGGTGGGGTCGCGGTGGTGCTGGCGTCGCCGTCCACGGACCCGAGGTCGCCGTACGTCGCCAGCACCCGCACCCGCTCGACCTCCCCACCTGTGCCGTCGTCCTGGAGCAGGGACGCCTGCCCCGTGGACACGGCCCGTCCCCGTCGCACCGCCTGGGTCCGCACCGTGACCGGACCGGGTGCACCGGGAGTGAGGAAGTAGGCGCTGATGGCCATGGGGTCGGAGTGCCCCGGTATGCCGTCGGCGGACGTCTCGCCCAGCTCGCGCCTCAGCGCGTGGCCGGCGAGCGCGAGGAGCAGGCCGCCGTTGACGCCGCCACCGATGCGCCACCCCTCTCCCAAGGTGCCGCGGTAGGTGCCGGCCGAGCCCGTGCCGGCCTCGGCCCGCGCGGGCTCCAGCGCGATCTCACGGTCGAACTCGCTCTGAGCGGGCATCACGCCTCCTGGCTGCGCTGACAACGGGCCGGACGAGGCCCTCGCACAGTCTGCACCGGCACCGGCCGCCGTCCCCGCGGGGGTCAAGGCCGCGTCGCGAGGGTCAGGGCGCGGTCGTCTCAGCCACGGCTGTGGCGGTCGCCTCCTCCGTCGGGGAGGCAGAGGCGGTCTCGGTCGGGGAGGGCGTGGTGGTGCCGGAGTCCTCCGGCTCGGCCGTGGAGGTCGAGGTCGCCGTGGAGGTCGCGGTCGCCGTGGCCGTCGAGCCGGGCGCCGTGGCTCCGTCGGTCGGTTCCGGGGCCACCGTCCCGGTGGTGCCGGCGGCCGGGCTGGTGGCGCTCGGCTCCCCCGTTGCCGTCCCGTGGGGGGCCGAGGGGGTCGACGTCGAGGACGAGGAGGACGACGGGTCGACACCCAGGACGGTCAGGATCTGCTGCTCGTAGTCGGTCAGCCGTGCCTGGATCTCTGACAGGGGAAGGTCCTCCAGGCTCGCGCCGAACGCCGCGATCTCCTGCCAGAGCGCCTCCAGCTCGGCCATGGTGGCCGCGTCGAGCGCCTCCGGCACGCTGACGACGAGCTGCCGGGCCACCGCCGTGGTCACGCACTCGACGCACGCGTAGTTGACCGCGCCGGACAGGTTCTGCGGCACCACGACGTCGGCCGACCCCAGGACGAGGACCACCTGGAACGCCACCGCGACTGTGCGGCAGCCTGTGCAGCTCGCAAGGGCGTAGGCCTCGTTGGTGTTGAGGACGGTGTCGTCGTCGGCCCAGACGAGCGCGAAGGCGACGTCGTAGACGGTGCTGCCGTCAGTGGTGTTGACCGCGAGGGCCTGGTTGTCACCCTCACCCGGGGGTAGTGGTCGGTTGAACGGGAACACCCAGGTCGGTGCGGCTTGCCCGGCTCCGGGATCGCTGGCGTCGCCCGACGCCTCGCCGGCGTCTGCCCCGTGACGAGGCACCAGCACGACGGCCAGCTGCGGGTCGTCGGCAGAGGGCAGGTCGGCGTCCGCGGGCCAGATCGTCCGCGCACTTCCTCCGCGTCCCTCGACGAGGCCTGACGGCGTCGCGCTGCGCAGCGAGGTCGGCAGCACGTCCTGCACGACACCGCGCTCGTAGGGACGGATCGGCCGGTAGGTGCCGGCGTCGGGCCACCAGGCCCAGGCCAGGCCGGCGACGACTGCGGCCGCGACGGCCCCGGCCACCGCGCGACGACCCGGCCGCCCCTCGGTCGCCCGCCAGGCGCGTCGCGCCACCTGGGTGGCGGTGCGCCCGAGGATGAGCAGGGTGCCCATGGTGGGAAAGGCGATGGCCACGAGCGACAGCACCCGCACGCCCACCCCGGCGACGTCGCCCTGGCCGAACTGCTCGGCCAGCAGTGACGCCTGCTCCGACAGGCTGTGTGCCGCGGTGCCGAGCAGCCTCGGCAGGGCCAGCACCATGAGCACGAGCGTGCCTGCGAGCACGGGCACCACCACGAGCACCCACGTCGTGACGACGGCGCGCGCCCACGGCTTGAGCACCGACGCCTCGGGCGACCTCCAGCGCCCGGGGAGCAGGCCCTTCAGGGTCGGCCCGATGCGGTGGTAGAGGTCGGGGACCCCCGTGACGTCCGCCAGCACGTGGTAGCCGTCGAACCGCACGAGAGGAGCCAGCTGGCGCAGCATCTGCAGCACCTGGGTCGCGATGATGAGCAGGACGGCGTCCCACCGGGTCGCCCACCACACCCCGAACATGACGAGGGCGACGATGGCGTTGAAGTACAGCCCGCCGAGGTCGGTGCGCACGCGGCCGGCCCGCCCCAGGCGGTAGCTGTCGGTGACGTCGGTGTAGAACGCCGGCCACACGAGATAGAGGCCGGTGCCCATCGCACCGGGCGTGGCGCCGCCGTATCGTGCCGCCGACGCGTGACCGAACTCGTGGAAGCCGGCGGAGACGACCGTCAGCGCGAAGACGACGAGCAGCAGCACCGGCTGGTCGAACGCCTGGTGCGTCGCCGAGGCCAGCCCCTTCCCGAACAGCACCCAGCCGCAGACCGCGACGAACGCGACGCAGACGACGGCCACCACCACCGGGGCGAACAGCCGGGCGAACGGCGCCGTCACGCGGTTGGTGACGTCGGGGTCGGAGACGACATAGCGAAACCGCAACGCCAGCAACGGGTTCGAGCGCTTCAGCACGGGCTCGGACCCGTCGGCGCGCTGGAGCGCTCCGAGCGTCCGCAGTCGCTCGCACAGCGTCTGCACGTTCTCGGCCGTGACCTGCCGGCCGACCGCCGGCCCGACGACGGCAGCGATCTCGCCGTGGTCCCGCCGACCGTCCACCGCCGCCAGCACGGCATACAGCAGTGGCGTCAGCGTCATGGTCTGGCCGTCGCCCCGGCGCACCAGGGACGGCGGCTCCTTGTAGCCGGACCCCGGGATCTCGCCGATCAGCTCGAGCCCGGAGGCCCGCACCGGCACGTCGGCCGGCGACGCTGCGGGGGCAGCGTCGCCGGTCGTCGTGCCACTCGCCTCGTGGAGGGCACTCACGCCGCGCTACTGGGTGATGTCCGACGTCTGGTTGGTCGTGGCCTCGGCGTCGGCGTCGATGTCCTGGGTGATGATCGCGTCCTGCTGGGCGATCGCCGTGGCGTCCGAGTCGACCGAGGCCACGTTGGCCGCGACAGCCGCGTCGATCGGCGCGGCGACGTTGGCGTTGGCCGCGACGGCGCCGCCGATGGGGGCCGCGATGTCGAGGTCGGCGGCGAGGTCGACGTCCACGTCGAGCAGGTCGCCGTCGAGCACGGACCCCGTGTCGGTCGGGTCGGTCGCGTCGACGCCGGTGCCCGAGTCGGTGGTCCCGTCCGTCGTACCGCCGTCGGTGGCGCTGTCCGTGCCGGACAGGTCGCCCGTCTGGTCGATGGCGCTGTCCTGGTTGCCCTCCGCCACGGCCTCGCCGGTGATGCCCTGGTCGATCATCACGCCCTGGTCCGCGAGCGCCTGGGCCTGCGAACCGCTGGAGAGCACGTTGGCCCCCACGGCGGCGTCGATGGGGGCGGCCACGTTGGCGTTGGCGGCCACCGCGAGGTCGATGGGCGCGGCGGCGTCGAGCCCGAGGTCGAGGTCGGCGTTGAGGTCGAGGAGGCTGATGACCTCCTTGTCGGGAAGGGCGGTGCCGCCCTCGGCAGCCAGCTCCTCGTCGGACAGCGGTTGCAGCTCTGCGTCGCTCATCGTTCTCCCCTGCTCCTCCCGCGCGGGATCACCGCGCAGACGTGGTTCGAAGCTCTCCTGTCGTTCGACGCTGCTTCCCCGGCTCGCGTCGGCAGTTCCGGAGCCTGGGGCGACCCCGAGACCCACCACTCGAACGACGAGCGGGTTCGCGTCACCCACCCAACGACAGGCGACGGAGGGGTTACGCCGTCACAGGGCCGGAAGGCCGTCCTCGAGGTATGCCGTGGGGCCGGCGTGCGTGGACAGGAAGGCCAGCAGCCGCTGGTTGTAGGGTGCGACGCGCTCCTCGAGCTCCTCCTCGCCGACCCAGTGCAGCGCACGAATCTCCCTCGGCTGCAACACTGTTCGCGCGAGGAGATCGGTGTCTGCCACGCCGAGGTCGAAGACGAAGACGGTCGCGTCGGTCCAGCCGCGCCACGGCGGGAGCCAGTTGACCGCCAGCAGCCCCTGGGGGCGCACCTCCAGGCCGAGCTCCTCACGCACCTCGCGCACCAGGCATTCCGAGGGCGACTCGGTCGGGTCCACCACCCCACCGGGGAGATCCCATTCGCCCTTGTAGGTGAGCTCGCAGAGCAGCACCTGCCTGTCGGCGTTGCGCAGCACGCCCTGGGCGATGGCGCGCTTGGTGGGCAGCGTGGAGTTCAGGATCCCGATGAAGCCCTCCCGGGTCTGCGGGTCCGGGTCGTCGCGCAGCCGTCCGAGCACGACGGTGTCGTGCCGCTGGTCACCCAGCGTGGTGTTGCCGCGCATGAGCCCCTCACGGCGCAGCCCGGCGCGGTGGGCCACCCTCAGGGAGGCGCGATTCAACGGGTTCACGTGGGCCTCGACCCGCTCGAGCCCGAGCTGGTCGAAGGCGAACCGCACCAGCAGCCGCACGGCCCGCGAGGCCAGCCCCCTACCGCGGTAGGGCTCGTCGACCGCCCAGGTCAGGTCCCCGACGTGGTGGTCACGCAGCTCCACCCCGACCGACCCCACGGGCCGGCCCTCCCATTCGCAGACGAAGCGCAGCTGTTCCGGCGCGGGGTCGTCAGGGCCGCACGCCCGCAGCACGAGGTCGCCGTCACGCAGGCGGGGCTGCTCGGAGCAGGGACATGCCGCCAGCCTACGGCGGGCTGTCACCGGTCGCTGGCAGGGTCTGCGGCATGGAACTCCTGCTCGCCCTGCTCGTCGGCCTCGTGGTCGGCGCCCTCGCCTCCGCCGCCGTCGTCCGCCAGCTCGGGGCCGTCAGGGCCGCAGCGACGACCGCCGAGCGCGACCTGCTCCGCGAGCGTGTGCTCGACCTCGAGGCGGCACTGGCCGACGACGCCCAGACGGCAGCGGCCCTGGCACCGTTGCGCGACACCCTGGCTCGCGTCGAGACCCAGGTCGGCACCCTGGAGCGTGACCGCACCCACCAGTTCGCCGCCCTCGAGCGCACCCTGGCCCAGGTGCACGCCTCCACCGCCTCGCTCGATCGGCAGACCCAGAGCCTCGCCGGCTCGCTCAACGCCTCCACGGTGCGCGGCGCCTGGGGAGAGGTCCAGCTCCGACGGGTGCTCGAGCACGCCGGCCTGCTCGCCCGGTGCGACTTCGACGAGCAGGTGTCGCGGGTCAGCCGGCACGGCAAGCAGGTGCGCCCGGACGTCGTGGTGCAGCTGCCCGGCAGCAAGCACCTCGTCGTCGACTCGAAGGCACCCATGACGGCCTTCCTCCAGGCCCAGGCCGACGAGCTGCCCGCCGAGCAGCGCGGCGAGCTGCTGCGCCAGCACGCCGCCCACCTCAAGGGGCACGTCCGCTCGCTGGCCGACAAGGACTACTGGTCCGCCTTCGAGACCACCCCCGAGATGGTGGTCTGCTTCGTCCCCAGCGAGGCCATGCTCTCGGCGGCGCTGGCAGCCGACCCCAGCCTGCACGAGGAGGCCATGGCACGGCGCGTGGTCCTCGTCGGGCCTGGCGCCCTCCTCGCCCTGCTCCGCACGGTGGCCTTCACCTGGCAGCAGGACGCCCTGACGGCCAACGCCCGCGAGCTCATGAAGCTCGGTCGAGACCTCTACGACCGCCTCGGCACGCTGGGGTCGCACACCGCCAAGATGGGCACAGCCCTGCAGCGGTCGGTGGAGGCCTACAACCAGATGGTGGGCGCGCTCGAGTCCCGCGTGCTGGTCTCGGCCCGCAAGATGCGCGACCTCGACGTCGTCGAGGCCGAGCTGCCCCAACCCGCTCCCGTCGAGGTGGGCCCCCGGGTCCTGACCGCGATGGAGCTCATCGAAGCGGTCACGGCTGACGACGGGCGGCCCGAGCTGGACCTTGGCTCAGCAACCCAGGGCCAGGACACGAAGACCGAGACGACCGATTCCGCCCGCCAGGTCTCCTGACCTGCCAGACTGCACGGGCCGTTCCGCATCGATCTGGGGGGATCCGACATGCGCTTCTCTGCTCACCGCGCGCTCCTCGCGTGTGTGGCACTCGTAGCCGCGGCCGCCGTACCGCTGGCCTCTGTCGCTCCGGCCGCCTCAGCCTCTCCGGTGACAGCGGGTAGCTCGTCGGTCCACGCGGCCGTGCCGTCTGCCACGCCGGGGCTGCCCCAGGGCTGCCAGCCGCTCGCCTCAGCCCTCATGCCGACGGGCCAGCTGGTTGAGATGATCACCGACTACGGCAACGCGCTGCGGGCGCCCTACCCGGAGGACGTCTACCGCTCGATCGCGCCGGCGGGCACGGTCACCGCCCTCGCGAACACCTCCACCCAGTGGGACGAGGTGAACTACCCACCCGTCTACCTCTACAGCCGACAGTTCTTCGTGCGCAGCGGCGCCCTCTACTTCGGCACCACGGCCTACAACACGGTCAAGCAGACCAAGAGCTTCACGTCCCGCCAGGTGGGCTCGAGCTGGCAGCCGTTCCGCCACCTGGCTGACGCCTCGGACTCCTGGACGACTCCCAGGAAGGCGGGCTCCTTCTACGGCGTCAACAGCCAGACGGGAACCCTCAACCGCTACCAGGTGCGCGAGCGCACCTGGGGGAAGCCGGTCCTGAGCCACACAGGCTCGAAGACCGGGTTCGGCAGCGTCCGGTCCCTGACCCTCGCCTACCAGTACCGTCCCTGGGCGGCCGACGGGCAGGACGCGCTGCTGGCCACCACCAGCAAGGGCGCCCTGCTCCTCATCACCATCCCGCGGTCCGGCTCCTTCGCCCCCAAGACGACTGTGCTGCGGTCCTCGACGTGGTACTTCGATGACCTCGCGGTGACGAACTGCGGGTCGGGCTGGGCGCTGATCGCGGTGAAGAAGGCCGTGAAGCAGGCACACCTCTACTACATCCCCGCCTACAACGGATCGCGCACCAAGTTCACCTACGTCGGTCGCATCGGGACGACCTGGTCCGCGTCCCGCACGGCGGGCTACTGGAGCCAGGGCAACCGGCCCCTGCGGCAGTGAACCGGCTCAGTCCTGCAGCAGAACCGGCTCAGTCGGAGATCGCGTAGTCGATCGGCTTGCAGACCCCACCGTTCGACTTCTCGGCGGAGCAGGCCGTCAGGCCGACGTGCAGGTCCATCTCGGCCCGCACCGAGAACCGGTCCCCCGGCTTCGAGGTCGGCGGGTCGATGTGCAGCTCCCCGGCCTCGTCGGTCCACACGTTCATGAAGATGTTGAGCGTGGTGCTGATCTGGTCGGGCTCGATGCCGAACTGCTCGAGCCCGAGGCACAGGTTCTCGAAGCAGCTGGGGTGGTAGGCACCCTCGAACTCGGGGTAGAGCAGGTCGAAGGTCTGCTGGCTGCACGGGGTCAGCAGGAAGTCGTGCCGACCGCAGGTGTCCTCGACGACGGTCGCCATGGGCCGGCTGCGGTTGCTGTAGAGCACGTCACCGGTGGTGAAGTAGACCTTGTTGCCGTAGTCGATCGTGCGCCCACTGGAGAGCCACTCCCGGTGGTCGTCGGCGCTGAAGGCGAAGAAGTCGCTCACCTGCACCCCGGTCGGGTCCACCACGGTCAGCACCTGTCCGGCCCGCAGCAGGAACCCGGTGCCCGTCTGCGGGGCGAGCCTCGTGAAGCCCTCGGCCGGGCCGGCAGCCTGGGGTGTCTGCGTCATGCCGGCGCTCCTTCGCTGTCGGGCACGGCATCAGGGTCGGGCTCGAACGGCGGCTCCCAGCCCTCCTCCAGCTCGCGACCCGAGTACTGGCGCGCCTCGGAGACGGTGCCGTAGTCGCTGACCATCGGATTCACGCTGCCCTGCAGTTCTTCGTCCCGGCGGCGGATGGTGTCGCGCATCCGCTCGAAGGCGCCGCTCTCCCGCAGCGCGTCGAACTGCTCGTGGAGGTTGAACACCAGGACGGGGATGGGGAACCGCCGGGCCTCACGGGACGCCTCCGGGTTGAGTCCCACGATGAAGAACGGCGTGCCGGCCACGCTGAAGCCGAAGTGCGGGTCGTTCGGGTCGGCCGAGACCTCGGGCGCCCAGGGCTCCTCGTCGACGTCGTGCAGCTGCTGCAACAGCGACCACAGCATGTCCTCGAAGTGCTTCTCGTCGCGCACCTGCGGCCCGCGGAACCCGGCGACGAAGGAGGCGAAGCCCTCGTCGAGGTCAATGCCCGCGGCGTAGTCCCGCAGCTGCTCGAACAGGCGGCGAGCCGTCTGCGGGCTCTCCATGTCGTCGTGCAGGACGACGGTCGCCCGGTCGCGCCGAAAGACCGACTTGGCCCCCAGGCAGGGGTAGTCGGGTCCGAGCACGCGCTCGGACAGCAGCTCCTCGAGCTCCTCGACGGAGCCCACGACGGCATGCGACATCGACGGCCTTTCCTCGGACGGGTTGCAGGCCCTGACCTGCACTTTCATCCTAGGTGGGGCCCGCCGTGGCCGCGCGGCTAGTGGAGACTGCCCGCCTCGCTGAACGAGCCGTCGTGGCGCATCTTGTCCGACAGGCCGCGCGATTTCAGGTCGCGACGGATCTCGTTGGGCAGGGCGAAGAGCAGGCTCTCCTCGGCCGCCACGACGGGCTCCACGTCCTCGTAGCCGCGCTGGGCCAGGAAGTCGAGCACGTCGCGCACGAGCACCTCCGGCACCGAGGCGCCCGAGGTCACGCCGACCGTCTGCACGCCCTCCAACCAGGCCTCGTCGATCTCGTCGGCGTAGTCGACCAGGTGCCCGGCGCGGGCTCCGTGCTCCAGCGCGACCTCGACGAGCCGCACGGAGTTGGACGAGTTCCGCGAGCCGACCACGATCATGAGGTCGGTGTCGGGGGCCATCTGCTTCACGGCCAGCTGGCGGTTCTGGGTGGCGTAGCAGATGTCGTCGCTCGGCGGGTTCTGCAGCGCGGGGAAGCGCTCCTTGAGCCGCCGGACCGTCTCCATCGTCTCGTCGACCGAGAGCGTCGTCTGCGAGAGCCAGACGACCTTCTCGGGGTCGCGCACCGTGACGTTCTCGACGTCGTCCGGGCCGTCGACCAGCGTGATGTGCTCGGGCGCCTCACCGGAGGTGCCGACGACCTCCTCGTGGCCCTCGTGGCCGATGAGGAGGATGTCGTAGTCGTCGTTGGCGAACCGGACGGCCTCGCGGTGGACCTTGGTGACCAGCGGGCAGGTCGCGTCGATCGTCTTCAGGCTGAGGGCCTTGGCCTCCTCGTGCACCACGGGGGCGACACCGTGGGCGGAGAAGATGACCGTGGCGCCCTCCGGCACCTCGTCGGTCTCCTCGACGAAGATCGCGCCCCGCTTCTGCAGGGTCGTCACGACGTGCTTGTTGTGCACGATCTCCTTGCGCACGTAGACCGGCGGGCCGTAGAGCTCCAGAGCCTTCTCGACCGTCACCACGGCTCGGTCGACGCCGGCGCAGTACCCGCGCGGGGCAGCCAGCAGGACGCGTTTCGGGGCAGAGGTCATGCCTCCATCGTAGGTGGCGCGTCCGGAACGCCCGAATCCCCGGGACCGGTATGCCGCGGGCGCGGCTGAGGCGTGGCACGACGGTGGGCCGGACCGCGAGCGCCGCCCGGGCCCCACCGGGGGCGTGGTGCGCCACCCCGGCGTCGGCGCCGACTCCTAGAGTGGCGTCCGTGACGCCGCCAGACCTGCCCGAGCGGGCCGCCGACACCACGGCCGACCAGCCGTGGCCGGTGCGGCTGCTGAGCATGCGGATCGCCGAGTACGTCGAGAAGATGTCCGTGCTCTGGGTCGAGGGCCAGGTCGTCCAGCTCAACCGCCGCCCCGGCGCCCGCACCGCCTACCTCACCCTGCGCGACCCCGACGTCGACATGTCGCTCTCGGTGGCGATCCAGGTCAACGCGCTCGACGCGATGCCGACGCCCCTCGCCCAGGGTGCTCGCGTCGTGCTCCAGGCCAAGCCGGTCTTCTGGACCCAACGCGGCTCGCTGATGCTCGACGCCCGCCAGATCCGACCGGTCGGCGTGGGTGAGCTCCTCGCCCGCATCGAGCACCTCAAGCGCACTTTGGCCGCGGAGGGCCTGTTCGACCGCGACCGCAAGAAGCCGTTGCCGTTCCTGCCCCGCACCGTCGGGCTGGTCTGCGGCCGGGCCAGCGCCGCCGAGAAGGACGTGGTCGAGAACGCGCGCCGCCGCTGGCCCACGGTGCGCTTCGCCATCCGCGAGGTCGCCGTGCAGGGACCGACCGCCGTCACCGAGGTCACCGCCGCCCTCGAGGAGCTCGACGACGACCCGGCCGTCGACGTCATCGTCATCGCCCGCGGCGGCGGGTCGGTCGAGGACCTCCTGGCGTTCAGCAACGAGAGCCTGCTGCGCGCCGTCGCGGCCGCCCGCACCCCCGTCATCAGCGCGATCGGCCACGACGTCGACACCCCGCTGCTCGACCACGTCGCGGACTGGCGCGCCTCCACCCCCACCGACGCCGGCAAACGGGTGGTGCCGGACGCCGCGGACGAGCGCCGCGGCATACAGCAGTCGCGAGTTCGGGCCCGGCGTGCCCTCGTCGGCCGCATCGAGGGCGAGCGCCGGCACCTGACCGCCGTCCGCTCGCGGCCGGTCATGGCCGACCCGACGGCGATCATCCGGGCCCGGCGCGAGGAGCTCGAGGCGCTGCGGCAGCGCGCCCGCCACCGGGTGACGGCGGCGGTGCACCGCGCCGCCGACCAGGTGGAGCACCTGCGCGCCCAGGTGCGCACCCTCTCGCCCCTGTCGACGCTGGAGCGCGGGTATGCCGTCGTGCAGCACGCCGACGGACGGATCGTCATGGACCAGGCCGACCTCGAGGTCGAGGAGATGCTGCGCGTGCGAGTGGCCCGTGGGGACTTCGCAGCCCGTGTCGTGGGGCTGCCCTAGGGTGGTCGCCATGGCGAAGGACACCCAGGCGCCCCCCACCCCGCAAGAGGAGTTCCCCGACATCGCGGAGCTGCCCTACGAGGCCGCGCGCGACGAGCTCGTCGCCATCGTGGCCCAGCTCGAGGGCGGGCAGGCGGGCCTGGAGGACAGCATGCGGCTGTGGCGCCGGGGCGAGGCCCTGGCCGCCCACTGCAGCACCTGGCTCGACGAGGCCGAGGCCTCCCTCGGCGGCGCCGCCGCCGAGGACTGAGCCGGCAGCAGCCCGCCCGACCGCCGGACCCGGCCCGCTACTCCGGCTTGACCGGCTGGAGCGTCTCGGCGAAGGCCTTGAGCTCGTCGAAGGTGCCCGTCCCGGTGATGAGGGTGGTCAGCCCGTCGGCCGTCTCCTGCGTGTCGAGCAGGCTGCGCTGCACCTTGGGGCTGCGCTCGAAGGTCGTCCACGTCCGGCCGGCGGCCTGCACCTCGCCGGTGCGCTTGGCGCGGTTGGTCTGCGCCTCGACCCACCCCTGGGTGGCGTCCTTGGTCTGCTCGAGCGCGACGTAGTTGCCACTGGGTGCCGTGTAGCCGGCGTGCCAGGTCTGGAGGCCGTCCGTGCTGCGGACGTAGCGGACGCTGGTGGCCTTCCACCCCTCGGGCAGGCCGACCGGCTGCTCGATCGTCCAGCCGCTCTCGCGGGCCACCCCGACCGCCGCTGCCGCCACGTCCACGGGCGGCTGCGAGACCGTGCTGACCCGCGGGACGATCGCGATGAGCAGGGCCACCAGGGCAGCCACCACCAGCAGGGAACGGGCCATGTTGGCCACCGAACCGGCGGCGTAGGAACTGCGGGGCGACGACGTGCTCACCCCCCTATGGTCCCTGACGGACGCGTCGCCACGCGAACCGCCCCACCCCGCTAGAGTCGGGCGCATCACCCGCTGCCGCGTGAAGGAATGCCGCATGCCCGAAGACACCCTGCCCAGTGCCCTCCGCGTGGGTGGCGAGGCCCCGGACCGCAACCTCGCCCTCGAGCTGGTCCGCGTCACCGAGGCCGCGGCCATGGCGGGCGGCCGCTGGGTCGGCCGCGGCGACAAGAACGGCGCCGACGGTGCGGCCGTGGAGGCCATGCGCACCCTGATCTCGACGGTCTCGATGAAGGGCGTCGTCGTGATCGGCGAGGGCGAGAAGGACGACGCCCCGATGCTCTACAACGGCGAGCAGGTCGGTGACGGCAACGGCCCGGAGTGCGACGTCGCGGTCGACCCGATCGACGGCACCACCCTGACCGCCAAGGGCATGTCCAACGCGGTCTCCGTGCTCGCCGTCTCGGAGCGCGGCTCGATGTACGACCCCAGCGCCGTCTTCTACATGGACAAGCTCGTCACCGGACCCGAGGCCGCCGACGTCGTCGACATCCGCCTCCCGGTGAAGGAGAACATCCGCCGCATCGCCAAGGCCAAGCGCGAGAGCCCCGAGGACGTCACCGTCGTCATGCTCGACCGCCCCCGCCACGAGGGGATCGCCAAGGAGGTCCGTGAGGCCGGCGCCCGGCTCCGGTTCATCTCCGACGGCGACGTCGCCGGCGCCATCATGGCGGCCCGCGACGACACCGGCATCGACCTGCTGCTCGGCATCGGTGGCACCCCCGAGGGCATCATCGCCGCCTGCGCGATCAAGTGCCTCGGCGGCGTGATCCAGGGCCGGCTGTGGCCCAAGGACGACGACGAGCGCCAGCGCGCCATCGACGCCGGCCACGACCTCGACGCGGTGCTCTCGACCGACGACCTCGTCACGAGCGAGAACTGCTTCTTCGTGGCCACCGGCATCACCGACGGCGAGCTGCTCCGCGGCGTCCGCTACCGCGCGGGCAGCATCACCACCCACTCCCTGGTCATGCGCTCGAAGTCGGGCACCATCCGCCTCATCGAGAGCCACCACCAGCTCGAGAAGCTGCGGGCCTACAGCTCCATCGACTTCGAGCACGGCACCTCGGCCGGCCAGCCGTGAGCGAGCACGCTGGGAGCGAGCACGCTGCCCACGGCCGCATCCTCGTCATCGGCGAGGCCCTCATCGACCGCGTCCGTGACGCCGACGGTGACGTCGTCGAGCACCCGGGCGGCAGCCCCGCCAACGTCGCCGTCGGCCTGGCCCGCCTCGACCAGCCGGTCGACTTCGCCACGCGCCTCGGCCCTGACGCGCGCGGCACCCGCATCGCCGACCACCTGACCCGGCACGGCGTCTCGCTGTTGAGCACGACGACCGGTGAAGAGGCCACCTCGGTGGCCGAGGCCCACCTCGACGCGGCCGGCGCCGCCGACTACACCTTCGACCTGCACTGGGACCTGCCGCACCTCGACGTCCCGGCCGGCACCGGGCACGTCCACACCGGCTCGATCGCGGCGATCCTGCAGCCCGGCGCCGACTCGGTGCTGGCGGCGCTGCAGCAGGCGCGTGAACACGCCACGGTCTCCTACGACCCGAACATCCGGCCCGACATCATGGGCGACCTCGCCGTGGTGCGCGAGCGCGTCGAGGAGATCATCGCGCTCTCCGACGTCGTCAAGGCCAGCGAGGACGACCTCATCCTGCTCTACCCCGGGTCCGCGGTCTCGGAGGTGCTCCGCCGCTGGGCCACCCTCGGCCCCGCGCTCGTCGTGGTCACCAGGGGCCCCGAGGGCGTCGTCTTCGGGCTCAGCACCACCGGCGAGCTCGCCGCCGCACCGACGCTGGCCGAGGCCGTCGTCGACACCGTCGGCGCCGGTGACTCGTTCATGGCCGGGCTGCTCTCGGGGCTGGCGTCGGCCGGCCTGACCGGCGCCGAGGGCCGCAAGCGGCTCGCCGAGGCGACCCTCGCCGACGTGCGCCACGCCATCGACCGCGCGCTGGCCTGCGCGGCCGCCACGGTCGCGCGGGCCGGCGCCTACGCGCCCAGCCTCGACGAGCTCTGAACCTCCCGGGTGGCGCGAGGGCGGTGCAACCGCCCGGTATGCCGCGCGGCCGGTCTGGGGCCCGCGGCATACCGCTGCGTGGAGCCGGGCACGGGCCGACCCGGCGCCGGTCGTAGAGTGACCCCGAGTCCGCCGCGTCCCTGAGGAGCAACCTGCCCATGGCCGAGTTCGCCTACGAAGACCTGCTGCCGATCGGTCCCGACCAGACCGAGTACCGCCTCGTCACCACCGAGGGTGTGCGCACGGTCGAGGGTCCGGGCGGCCGCACGTTCCTCGAGGTGTCGCCGGAGGCGCTGCGCACCCTGACGGCCGAGGCCATGCACGACATCGCGCACTACCTGCGCCCCGCCCACCTCACCCAGCTGCGCCGGATCATCGACGACCCGGATGCCTCCAACAACGACAAGTTCGTCGCCCTCGACCTGCTGAAGAACGCCAACATCGCCGCCGGCGGCATCCTGCCGATGTGCCAGGACACCGGCACCGCGATCGTCATGGGCAAGCGCGGCCAGCACGTCCTGACCGAGGGCACCGACGAGGCCGCCGTCGCCCAGGGCGTCTACGACGCCTACACCAAGCTGAACCTGCGCTACTCGCAGATGGCCCCGGTCACGACGTGGGAGGAGAAGAACACCGGCTCCAACCTCCCGGCGCAGATCGAGCTCTACGCCGACACCGCCCCGGGGCACGAGAACACCTACAAGTTCCTCTTCATGGCCAAGGGCGGCGGCAGCGCGAACAAGTCGTTCCTCTACCAGGAGACCAAGGCGGTCCTGAACCCCGAGCGGATGATCGCCTTCCTCGACGAGAAGCTGCGCTCCCTCGGCACCGCCGCCTGCCCGCCGTACCACCTCGCCATCGTCATCGGCGGCACGAGCGCCGAGTTCGCCCTGAAGACGGCGAAGTACGCCTCGGCGAAGTACCTCGACGAGCTGCCCACCACCGGCTCGGCCGAGACCGGTCGCGGCTTCCGCGACACCGAGCTCGAGGAGCGGGTGCTCGAGCTCACCCGCAACTTCGGGATCGGCGCCCAGTTCGGCGGGAAGTACTTCTGCCACGACGTGCGCGTGGTCCGCCTGCCCCGCCACGGCGCCTCGCTGCCGGTGGCCATCGCCGTCTCCTGCTCCGCCGACCGCCAGGTGCTGGGCAAGATCACGCCGGAGGGCGTCTTCCTCGAGCAGCTCGAGCGCGACCCGGCCCGGTTCCTGCCGGAGACCACCGACGAGCACCTCGAGGCCGCCGAGGGCGAGGGCGTCTCCGACGACGTCGTGCGCATCGACCTCAACCGGCCGATGGACCAGATCCGCGCGGAGCTGTCGAAGTACCCCGTCAAGACCCGCCTCTCGCTGACCGGCCCCCTCGTGGTCGCCCGCGACATCGCGCACGCCAAGATCAAGGAGCGCCTCGACGCCGGCGAGGCCATGCCGCAGTACCTCAAGGACCACGCGGTCTACTACGCCGGGCCGGCCAAGACCCCCGAGGGCTACGCCAGCGGCTCGTTCGGGCCGACGACGGCCGGGCGCATGGACAGCTACGTCGACCAGTTCCAGGCCGCCGGCGGCTCGATGGTCATGCTGGCCAAGGGCAACCGCTCCCAGCAGGTCACCGACGCCTGCCGCGCGCACGGCGGCTTCTACCTCGGCTCGATCGGCGGCCCGGCGGCGCGGCTCGCCCAGGACTGCATCAAGTCCGTCGAGGTGATCGAGTACCCCGAGCTCGGCATGGAGGCCGTCTGGAAGATCGAGGTCGAGGACTTCCCGGCCTTCATCGTCGTCGACGACAAGGGCAACGACTTCTTCGCCGAGACGGCCAAGCCCATGGCCATGAGCATCAGCAGGCGACCGGGCCTGCTCTGACAGGAGGACAGCATGGACACGAGTGCCTTCGACGACCTTCTCGAGGCCAACCGCGAGTTCGCCAGGACGTTCGCGCTGAGCGGCTTCGACGGCATCGCCCATGCAGGGGTCGCCATCGTGACCTGCATGGACTCGAGGATCGACCCGCTCGGCATGGTGGGGCTCAAGCCGGGTGACGCCAAGATCTTCCGCAACCCCGGTGGCCGCATCACCCCACAGGCCCTCGAGGCCCTCGTCCTGGGGGTGCACCTGCTGCGCGTCAAGCGCATCCTCGTCGTCCCCCACACCCGGTGCGCCATGGCCTCGCACACCGAGGAGGAGCTCCACGCCGCGGTGAGCGAGTCGGCCGGGCAGGACGCCTCGTGGCAGCCGTTCGGCGTGGTCGAGGACCAGGCGGAGGCGCTGCGCCAGGACCTCGCGAAGGTGCGCTCCCACCCCCTCGTGCCCGACTCCGTGGCCGTCGGCGGCTTCCTCTACGACGTCGACACCGGCCTGCTCGAGCCGATCGGCTGAGCGGCTCGCCGGCGACCCCTCCCCCTCGGACCGGTCCGGTCCTACCCTGAAGGGACCTGTTCCGACTGACGGGGGGTCCGATGGACGACGTGCAGCAGTGGCTGGTGCTGGCTGCCGACGTCCTCGGCGAGCCCGACCCGCAGACGGCCGAACACCTCCTGGCCGAGGGCCTGCGGTCCTGGGGCCACGCCTACCTGACCGTGCGCACCGTGACCAAGCCCGTCATCCACCCTGACGAGGTGGCCATCTACCCGCCGGCCCCGTGGGAGCACACGCCGACCTGGGAGTCGGTCGTCGAGTCCGCCGCACTGGCGCACCCGCTCTACGCCTACAACGCCAGCACCCTCACGTCGCGACCGGCCACCATGTCCCAGGTCGTCGCCGACGGGTGGGAGCTCACCGAACCGGTCGTCGCCCTCATGGAGGAGCTCGGCTTCACCGAGCACCAGATGACGATCCCGCTGGCCAGGAACCCGCACGGGGCGCGCGACGCCTACGCCCTCGTCAGCGAGGTGCCGTACCTCGCCGAGGACGTCGAGCACGCCGCAGCGGTCCAGCCCCTGGTGGCTGGGCTGGACTCGCACGTGCGCCTGTTGGGAGCTGCCCTCGCCCACGGTGAGCAGGCGCCCGATTTCACCTGCGTGCCGCTCACGCCGCGCGAGCGCGTGGTGCTCGACCTCGTCGCCGAGGGCCACACGGTGGAGGGCATCGCGGCACGGCTGGTCATCTCGCCGCGCACGGTCCACAAGCACCAGGAGCACCTCTACCGCAAGCTGGGCGCTGTGGACCGCCTCTCAGCGGTCCTCAGCGCCCAGCGACGAGGCCTGCTCAGGTCCCCCGACCACTGACCAGACCCGATCCCCCTGCCTCGGACTGCACCTAGGGTCGCCGGAGCCGGACCGGTGCGCCATACGCACCAGTGCGTATGCCGGGTGGCCGGCTCGGCTACGAGAGCGACAGCCGGGTGCGCACGACCTCCACGAGGCGCTCGGCCACGGCCTGCGCCTGGTGCTGGTCGGCGGCCTCGACCATGACACGCACGACCGGCTCGGTGCCCGACTTGCGCAGGAGCACCCGGCCGGACCCCGCCAGCGCGGCCTCCTCGGCCTTGACGGCCATCTGGAGCTCCTCGTCGGACTCGACGCGGGACTTGTCGACGCCCTTGACGTTGACGAGCACCTGCGGCAGGCGGGTCATGACGCCCGCCAGCTCGGCGAGGGGCTGCTTCGTCTCGGCCACCCGTGCGGCGAGCATGAGGCCGGTGAGGACGCCGTCGCCGGTGGTGCCGTGGTCGAGGAAGATGACGTGGCCGGACTGCTCGCCACCGAGGGAGAACGCGGAGCGGCGCATCTCCTCGAGCACGTAGCGGTCGCCCACGCCGGTCTGCACGATGGAGACGCCTTCGCGCTCCATCGCCTGCAGGAGCCCGAGGTTGCTCATGACCGTGGTGACGAGGGTGTCCTCCGCCAGCGCGCCACGGGACTTCATGGCGAGGGCGAGGATGGCCATGATCTGGTCACCGTCGACCTCCGTGCCGGCGGCGTCGACCGCCAGGCAGCGGTCGGCGTCGCCGTCGTGCGCGATGCCGAGGTCGGCACCGCGGGCGATGACGGCCTCCTGGAGGTGCTCGAGGTGGGTCGAGCCGTAGCCGTCGTTGATGTTGAGGCCGTCGGGCTCGGTGCCGATCTCGTGGACCGTGGCCCCGGCGAGGCGGAACACCTCCGGGGAGACCTGGCTGGCGGCTCCGTGGGCGCCGTCGATGACGATCTTCAGGCCGTCGAGGCGGTTGGGCAGCACGGTGAGCAGGTGGCTGATGTAGCGGGTGTGGCCGTCGCGCATCTGGTGGATACGCCCCACGTCGGCACCGGTCGGGCGCTTCCACTCCTGGTCGACCCGAGCCGCGATCTCGTCCTCGACCTCGTCGGGCAGCTTGTGCCCGCCCTCGGCGAAGAACTTGATCCCGTTGTCGGGCATCGCGTTGTGCGAGGCCGAGAGCATCACGCCGAAGTCGGCGTGGGTGTCGGCCGTGAGGTAGGCGACGGCCGGCGTGGGGAGCACGCCGGCGTCGTACACGTCGACGCCGGCGGAGGCCAGACCGGCCACGACCGCGGCGGACAGGAACTCCCCGGACGCACGCGGGTCCCGACCGACCACGGCCTTCGGGCGGCGGCCCTGGGCGAGCGAGCCGTCACCGAGGACGTGGGCTGCTGCCACCGACAGGCTCAGGGCGAGCTCGGCCGTGATGTCGACGTTCGCGAGGCCGCGGACGCCGTCGGTCCCGAAGAGTCGTGCCATGTCAACAAGTGCCTTTCGATGTTTCAGCGGGGGGCATCTGGGCGAACCTACCCCCCAAAGCGCCGATGGCGGCACCCGGGAACCCGGGTGCCGCCATCGGTGGTAGCGCCAGGATCAGCGCGGATGGAGCCAAGCGGTGAGCCCGGCGCCAGCCGGGATCAGCGCTTGGAGTACTGCGGAGCCTTGCGGGCCTTCTTGAGACCAGCCTTCTTGCGCTCCGGGACGCGGGCGTCGCGGGTCAGGAAGCCAGCCTTCTTGAGTGCCGGACGGTTCAGCTCCTCGTCCACGCCGTTCAGCGAGCGGGCCACGCCGAGGCGCACCGCGCCGGCCTGGCCGGAGGGGCCACCGCCGTGCACGCGCACGAGCACGTCGTAGGCGCCGTCGAGCTCGAGCAGCGTGAGCGGCTCGTTGACGAGCTGCTGGTGGACCTTGTTGGGGAAGTACTGCTCGAGCGTGCGCCCGTTGATCTTCCACTCGCCGGTGCCGGGGACGATGCGCACGCGGGCGATGGCCTGCTTGCGGCGACCGGTCGCAGCGCCGGGCGCGGAGGCGCTCGGGCGGCGGGCGGGCTCGCCGGAAACGGGGCCCTCGGACTCGGAGGTGTACTCGGTCAGCTCGACCTCGTCGCCCTGGACGTCAGTGTTCTCGGTGGTGTCAGCCACGAAATATCCTCAATTCGTTTTCTGCACAGGCCCTTGCGGACTTACTGCGCGACCTGTGAGATCTCGAAGGGCTGCGGCTTCTGCGCAGCGTGGGGGTGCTCAGCGCCGGCGTACACCTTGAGGTGCGTCAGCTGCTCGCGGCCGAGCGTGGTGTGCGGGAGCATGCCGCGGACGGCCTTCTCGACTGCCTTCGCGGGGCTCTTGGCGAGGAGCTCGGTGTACGAGGTGCTCTTCAGGCCGCCCGGGAAGCCCGAGTGGCGGTAGGCCTTCTTCTTCTCGAGCTTGGCGCCGGTGAGGGCGACCTTCTCGGCGTTGATGATGATGACGAAGTCACCACCGTCGACGTGCGGGGCGAAGGTGGGCTTGTGCTTGCCGCGCAGCAGGATGGCGGTCTGGCTCGCGAGGCGGCCCAGCACGACGTCCGTCGCGTCGATCACGTGCCAGGTGCGAGTGACCTCGGCCGGCTTCGGTGTGTAGGTGCGCAAGTGTCTGACCTTACGTTTCGGTGATTCAGAGGACGTGCGTATGCCGCGTGCTCCCGAGGGCGCCGATGTCGCCCTGGAGGGCGCGCGACACAACAGTCCTCAAGTTTACGGGTGGGCGGTCGCCGACCCAAATCGCCGCCGGAGCGGCCTGAAACAGGGCCTGACCTGCGGTGACGCATCCGCATAGAATGCATGCACAACTCTTGTGCAAACAAACTGTGCAAAGGTATTGTGCACACATGGCCACCCGCGAGCACGACCCGCGCCCTCATCACCACCCGGACCTCGACCCGGTCTACACCGGCATCCGCCTCGACGCCACGGCGCTGAAGGTGCTGGCCCACCCGCTGCGCTCCCGGCTGCTGGCCACCCTGCGCCGCGGCGGTCCTGCCACGGCCACCAAGCTGGCCACCGCGCTCGGCACCAACTCCGGTGCCACCTCCTACCACCTGCGCAAGCTCGAGTCGGTCGGCCTCGTCGCCGACACCGGGGAGGGTGAGGGCAAGCGGCGGCTGTGGAAGGCAGCCACCGAGTCGCACTCGTTCTGGGCCTCGGACTTCGCCGGCGACGAGGACTCCGAGACCGCACTCAACTGGCTGACCCGCGACTACGTGCGCCACTTCGCGGAGCAGTACGAGCGGTGGCTCGACGTCGAGCAGGACTGGCCGGTCGAGTGGCGCGACGCGGTCGGCATGGGCGACACCTACGTCATCGCGACCCCGGCCCAGCTCGAGGAGATGCGCCGCGAGATGACCGACCTGGTCAGCCGGTACCGCCGCGTCGGCCAGGGCAACCCCGAGGCACGCCGGGTCGCCGTCTACTCCATCGCCTACCCGCTCGACCTCGACAAGGCGCCCAGGAAGAAGGAGCAGTCATGAGCACGAGCCACGCTCCCCTGTCGGCGGCGGCCGCGCGCCGGGTCTTCCTGCTGCTGCACGTGACCCGGTGGTTCCCTGTGGGCCTCGTCATCGGCGTGCTGACCCTGGTCGCGCTGCAGCGCGGCATGAGCATCGCCCAGGTGGGCGTCATCCTGTCCGCGCAGGGCTTCGTCGTCCTGGCCCTCGAGCTCCCGACCGGCGGTTTCGCCGACGCGTTGGGGCGCCGGCCGGTGCTGCTCGCCTCCGCCGTGGTCAGCCTGGTGTCGTTGGCGCTGTTCCTGGCGGCCCACAGCTTCTGGGTGTTCGTCCTGGCCTGGGCGCTGCAGGGTGTCTTCCGCGCCCTGGACTCCGGCCCGCTGGAGGCGTGGTACGTCGACACCGCCCACGCCGACGACCCGACGGTCCCGGTGGAGCGCGCGCTCTCGGCTGCCGGCATGGCGGTCGGGGCCAGCATCGCCACCGGTGCCCTGATCTCCGGCGGGCTCATCGCCTGGCACCCGGTCACCGCGGTCACGGCCATCGAGCTGCCCGTCTACGTCGCGATGGGGCTCGGCGTCGTGCACCTGCTGGCCATCGCGCTGTTCATGCGCGAGCCCCGCACCCACGTCGACGCCACGGGCTTCCACCGGGCCATCAGCTCGGCGAGGCAGGCCCCGCGGACGGTCGCCAGCGGCATACGGCTGCTGGGCACCTCGCGGGTCCTGCTCGCCCTCGTGCTCGTGGAGGTGTTCTGGAGCATCGGGATGATCGCCTTCGAGACCTTCAACCCCATCCGGCTCTCCGAGCTGGTCGGCGGTGAGGACCGCGCCGGCGCCCTCATGGGTCCGGTGTCCTCGGCGGCCTGGGGCCTGTTCGCCGCAGGGTCCGCGGCTGCCGGGCTGGCCAGCCGGCGCATCGGGGTCGGGTGGACTGCCCTGGCCGCCCGGGTCCTGCAGGGCGTCTTCATCGTCGTCATGGGCCTCATGGGGGGCCCGGTCGGACTCATCACGGCATTCCTCATCACCTACACGCTGCACGGCTTCGCGGGGCCGGTGCACAGCACGCTGCTGCACCGGCAGGCCGCGCCGACGAACCGCGCCACCGTGCTGTCGATGAACTCCATGGTCGCGGGCGGGGCCTACAGCCTCGGGCTGCTGGCCCTCGGCCCGCTGGCCGAGCACACGTCGACGGCCCTCGCGATCGTCGTGTGTGGTGCTTTCAGCATCATCGGCGCGGTGCTCTACCTGCCCGCGATCCGCCACGAGCGATCCGCTGACACGGTGGCCGAACCAGAGCCGGCCGTCGTCTGACCGGGCCACCTGCCCCCACCGACCTCCCGGGTCCGGCTGCGGACGTCCTCCCCGCCGCCGGACCCGGGAGCACCTCGTTCAGGGGCCGAGCGCCGCGCCCTGACGGCACACTGGCGCCATGAGCTACCCGCCACCGATCTACTCCGGCGACAGCGGCGAGGCCAGCGCCTGGCTGCGACCCGTGGACACCCCGCCCGAGCTGCGGAGCGCGAACACGCAGGTGCACTACCTCGCGACGGGCTCGACCACCGGTGGGCTGTTCGGCCTCTACCGCTACGAGATGAGCGCGGCCCGCAGCGGCCCGGACCCGCACTTCCACAAGACGATGGCGGAGTCGTTCTACGTCCTGCGGGGGACGCTGCGCCTCCACGACGGCACCGGCTGGCGCGACCTCGGAGAGGGCGACTTCGCGCACGTGCCGCCCGGCGGCATACACGGTTTCCGCAACGAGTCCGGCGAGCCGGTCTCGATGCTCCTGCACTTCGCCCCCGGCGCACCGCGCGAGTCCTACTTCGAGGCGGTCGCGGAGGTGGCCCGCGGTGAGCGCACCCTCAGCCCCGAGGAGTGGACCGAGCTCTACCGCCGCCACGACCAGTACATGGTCTGACCGTTATCGGGTGACCCGAGAAAGGGTCGCTTCACTCCAGGTGGCACCTGGGGTGAAGCGACCCTTAGTCGGGTGAAGCCAGAGACGTCAGCGCTGGACGAACACCGCCACGGTGCGCGCCGGCACGGTGGCCGAGCCCGTCGAGGCGTCCCACGTCGAGGTCTTGACGACCGCGTCGGAGCCGTTGGCCTGCACCGGTGAGAGCGACAGCGCCGCGCCCGCCAGGCCCGGGACCTTCTGGGTGACGGCCTCGTCGGAGGCGTTGAAGACCACCACGAGCCCCTTCAGGGCCGGGTCGACGTCGGCACCCCTGGTGTCGTCGATACGCATCGCGATGACGCCCTGGTGCGCGTCGGCCGAGCCACTCGCGGGGAACGAGACCTTGGCGTTGATCGCCTCGGCGGAGCCGAGCCGGAACAGCGGCGAGGAGAACCGCAGCCGCAGCAGGTCCTGCGCCTGCGCGCTGGCGGACCTGACGTCCGCGGCGGCCGGCTTCAGCGCCGGGTCGGCGAGCAGCGGCTTCATGTACGACCACTTCTTCTCGTTGTCGCCCTTGAGCGGCAACCCGTGGCCGAAGCCGTTGTCCTTGCCCGTCCAGTCGAGCGTGTTGAACCAGTCACCGCTGTCGTAGCTGTTGCGGTCCAACGACTTCGAGCGCAGCAGGTCGGCACCGGCGTGCCAGAACGACGGCGTCTGCGACAGCGCGGTGGTCGCCAGCGAGACGGTGTTCATCCGGACGCGGTCGGTCATCGTCGTGGCCTTCGGCAGCTTGAAGGTCAGGCTGTCGAACAGCGTCTCGTTGTCGTGCGCGTCGACGTACGTGACGACCTCGTCGGGCTGGTCGGCGTACCCGGCCGGCGCGTCGCCGTACTTCAGCTGGTCGCCCCTGCGCTGCTCGCCGAACTCGTTGCTGCGGAAGGCGAACGAACGCAGGTTGCCCGCCAGGCCCAGCTGCACGAGGTCGGTGTCGTGCTTCAGCGAGGCCGAGGCGTCGCCGTTGACGGGCGCCTCGTTGGGGTCGGTGGCCTCACCGCTGCCGAAGCCCTGCTTGCGCGGGTCGTCGTCGAACGGTCCGCCACCACGGACGGCGTCGCGCAGCCGGTCGGAGAACGAGCCGACGTGGGTGCCGCCGAGCTGGCCCTGGGTCGCCTGGGTGAAGCGGGCGTTGTTGGCCACCTCGCCGAAGTTCCAGCCCTCGCCGTAGAGGTAGACCGACTTCCCGTCGACGCCGTCCCTGCTCAGGGTGAGCGCGTCGAGCGCGGCCCGCACCGCGAGCATGTTCTCGCGGGAGTGGTGACCCATGAGGTCGAAGCGGAAGCCGTCGACCTTGTAGTCACGCGCCCACAGCACCACGGCGTCGACCATGAGCTTCTGCGCCATCGCGTGCTCGGTGGCGACGTTCTGGCAGCAGGTGCTCGTCTCGACGGCGCCGGTCGCGTTCAGGCGGTGGTAGTAGCCCGGGACGATCTTGTCGAGCACCGACTTCGCGTCCTGGCCCGAGGCCGCCGTGTGGTTGAACACCTGGTCGAGCACCACGCGCAGGCCGTCGCGGTGCAGGCCGCCGACCATGGTGCGGAACTCGGCCACCCGCGAGCCGCCGTCGGCCTGTGCCGGAGTGGAGGCGTACGACCCCTCGGGCGCCATGAAGTGCCACGGGTCGTAGCCCCAGTTGAAGGCGTCCTTCTCGCGCACCGCATCGACGCAGGCCTGCTGCTGGTCGCTGTCGGGTGCGTAGGACTCCAGGTCGCAGTCAGGGGTCGCCTGCTTGGCCGGGTCCTCCTCGATCGAGGCGATGTCGAAGGTCGGCAGCAGGTGCACCGTGTTGAGCCCGGCGTCGGCGAGGGCCTTGAGGTGCTTGGTGCCGTCCCCGTTCTCCGCGAACGCCAGGTACGAGCCGCGCTTCTCGGCGCTGACGGTCTTGTCCCCGACGGAGAAGTCGCGCACGTGCAGCTCGTAGATCGTCGAGTCGACGTTCTGGGCGAGCTGCGGCGACGCAGTCTGGCTCCACAGCGAGGGCTGGAACGCCTTGTCCCGCAGGTCGACCGCGACCGAGCGGGTCGAGTTCAGCGTCAGCGCGGTGGAGTACGGGTCGGTGACCACGTTCGTCTCGACCTCGCCCGTCGAGGGCACGAACACCGTCACCTCGTAGAGGTAGCGCCCGTTGCGCTCCCCCGCTGTCGCCGACCAGGATCCGTCCGCGGCACGCTCCATCGGGGTGCGCTTCGCCTGTGCCACAGGGGCGTCCGAGGCGGCACCCGCCGGCCAGGTCAGCACGGCAACCTGCTTCGCCGTCGGCGCCCACAGACGGTATGCCGGCTGGTCACCATCGAAGGTGGTGCCGTACCTGCGGGTGCTGGCCTTGGCGGCATACAGGCTGTCGAGGACGTAGGCGGTCTGGACGCCAGTGGCGTCGAGCAGTGCGCCGTTGTTGTCGTACATCGCGACGGCGACCTGCCCGCGCAGGATGTCGTCGGCCTTGCGAGCGACCTTGTCCGACAGACGAAGGGCAAGGTAGCCCTTCAGCTCGGGGTGCGCCGTGGTGACCTCTGCGGGCAGGCCGGACGGGTCGTAGGCGAGGTCGGCCACGGAGCCGCCGGTCACCGCCTCGGCGTCGACGGCGAGGCCGCCGTCGGGCGACCAGTGCAGGCGCCAGTCGAGCAGGGCGGGGTTCGCCCCTGCCGGGACGCCGTTCGCGGGCCAGGCCAGGAGGCCCGGCTCGACCCAGAACGCCTTGGCCTTCTTCAGGTCCGGCGCGGCACCGGGCTTGGAGACCTTGGCCGAGATCTGGTGCGTGGCGAGCACGTACGACAGCGTGACGACCACACCGTCGGACGGCACCGACAGCGAGACGTTCGATCCGCCGGCCGCGCCACCGTCACCGTAGTTCTCGTTCCAGCTCAGGCCGTGCGCGACCTTGAACTCGTAGGAGCCGGCGGGGATCTGGTCCGTCGACCAGGTGTAGGTGCCGTCGCCGTCCGGGTCCTGCATCCAGGGCCGCATGCAGTCCGGGCTCCAGTCGCCGGGGCAGCCGAGCTCGCTCTGGAACGAGCCGGGCGCGGTGATGATCGGGCCCTGCGCGTCGGAGGTCACCCAGTGCGTCGCGTGGTCGTAGTAGAACGTGACGGGTCCGGCGGGTGCGGTGTACTCGATGTTGCTGCCGCCCTTCACGGCGCCTGCACCGTAGTTCTCGTCCCAGCTCTTGTTGATGGCCGCCTTGTAGGCGTAAGGCCCGGCCGGGAGCGTGTAGGTGCCCTTCCAGATCTGGTCCTTCGCATCCAGCGTCAGCTGGGCCTGGTCGCAGTCCGGCTGCCAGTCACCGGGACACCCCATCTCGGAGTTGTGGTCGCCGGCCACGCTGACGTTGGCCGGCTGCACGACCGGCCCGACGCCGCCGCCGTCACCACCGCTGCCGCCTGCGGCCGGGTCACCGACGATGCCGTAGGACGAGGTCGCCGAGACGTTGCCGCTGCTGTCCTTCACGAGGGCGCGGTACTCGAGCAGCGTGCCCTTGGCGATGCCCGACACGTCGTGGAAGACGCGGTAGGGCGCGCTGTCGTCGGTGCCGACCGTCTTCCACTCCGTGGTCCCGACGGGGCGGTAGAGGAACGTGGTCTGCGCGAAGGTGTTCTCGGTGATGGCAGCACCGATCTCTGCGCGACCACCCACGACCGCGCCCGGCTGGGGCGAGGTCAGGTAGACAGAAGGCGCCGCGTCGCGCTTGGCGAACCGGGAGGCTGCCTTGAACACCTGCACGGAGAGGGCGGGGACGCTCACCGAGACGCGGCTGTCCTTGCCCGACGTCACGCCCTCGGCCGCGCCGAAGACCGGCTGGAACCGCTCCTTGGCGCTGTAGGTCGAGAACGTGGCCTTCTTCTCGGTCGTCGCGTTGTTGGCGACGACGAGGTACTCCGTGCCGCTCGCACGGTCGACACGGGAGAAGGCGTAGATGCCCGCACCGTCGCTGGCGTAGCGGTGCACCTGCGCACCGTCGGTCAGCGCCGGGTTGGCCGCGCGCACCTTCGCCAGGGTCGAGATCTGCTGGTAGAGAGGGCTGCTCGTGTCGTAGCGGTCGCGCGAACCGGAGGTGCCGCCGAGGACCGGCTCCGCGGCATACTGCTCGGTCTTCGTCGCGAACATGTCCTGGCGGGCGTCCTTGTCGCCGCCGGCGCCCATGAAGCCCTGCTCGTCGCCGTAGTAGACGACGGGCTGACCGCGGGTGAGGTACATCAGGCTGTTGGCGAGTTCCGTGCGCTTCACCAGCTCGTCGCCGCTCGCGGACTTGCCGAGCATCATGGCGACGCGGCCCATGTCGTGGTTGCCGAGGAAGGTCGGCGTCTCGTAGACGTTGGAGTCGGTGTCGGTGTACCAGTCGTCGCTGGCGAAGAAGTCGCGCAGCTTGGTGGTGGCCGCGCCCTTGGCGAAGTCGACCGCGCTGGCCTGGAAGCCGAAGTCGAGGGTGGCGGGGAGCTTGCCGGCCGTCGTGTACTGGCTCATGAGCTCGGCGCGCGAGTCGTAGACCTCGCCGAACATGAAGAAGTCGTCGTTGCCGACAGCCTTGGCGTGGCTCATCACGTCGGGGCTGAACTTCTTCCAGAAGTCCATGTTGACGTGCTTGACGGTGTCGATGCGGAAGCCGTCGATGCCGAGGTCGACCCACGCCTTGTAGACCTCGCCCATGCCCTCGACGACCTCGGGCCGCTCGGTGAACAGGTCGTCGAGGCCCACGAAGTCGCCGTACTCGCTGGACTCGCCGGCGAAGGTCGAGTCACCGCGGTTGTGGTACATCGTCGGGTCGTTGAGCCACGACGGTGTCTTGGCGGTGCGGTCGGCGTCGTTGCGGAAGACCGGCGTGTAGGGGAACGACGTCTTCGGGTCGAGCGAGGGGAAGGTGTCCTTGCCCGCGTAGTCCCGGTCGTCGAAGGTCTTCCCGGCCGCGTCCTTGTAGGGGTAGTCGGCCTTGCTGCGGTAGGAGTACTGCCCCTCGGCGTAGCTGATGACGTCGGCCGTGTGGTTCGTGATGATGTCGAAGAAGACCTTCATGCCCTTGGCGTGGGCGGCGTCGATGAGGGCCTTCATGTCCTCGTTGCTGCCGAGGTGCGGGTCGATCTGGGTGAAGTCGGTGATCCAGTAGCCGTGGTAGCCGGCGCTGGCATTGTCACCCTCGCCCTGGACGGGGCGGTTCTTGAACGACGGCGTCAGCCAGATGGCGCTGGTGCCGAGGCCCTTGATGTAGTCGAGCTTCTGCGTCACGCCCTTGAGGTCGCCACCGTGGTAGAAGCCCTTGTCGGTGGGGTCGAAGCCGGTCTCCATGCGGCCACCCACGAGGCCGCCCCTGTCGTTGGCGGTGTCGCCGTTGGCGAACCGGTCGGCCATGAGGAAGTAGAAGCGCTCCTTGGTCAGCGGAGCGCGCAGCGAGTCGGCCGCCAGGGGCTTGTCGGCCTTCGTCGCGGGCCCGGACAGCTCCACCGGCGCGATGCCGATGCGGTGCGTCTCGTCGTCGTAGGACACCTCGAGCTTCGCGGGACCCTCGAGCGCCAGGGGGATGTTGGCGCCGCCCTTCGCACCGTCCTTGCCGTAGCTCTCGTCCCAGGAGCCGTTGATGGCCACCTTGAGCTCGAAGGAGCCGGCCGGCACGTCGAAGACCTTCCGGTATGCCGTGGAGTCGCCGTCGCGGGTCAGCCGGGTCTGCGTGCACTCCGGCTGCCAGTCGGCGGAGCAGCCGAGCTCGCTCTGCAGCGAGCCGACCAGGGTGGCGGTGCGCTCCGCCGCCCGGGCTGGACCGGCGGAGAGCGGGACCGTGAGCCCCGAGGCGATGACGGCGAGGCCGCTGACGAGGGCGACGAGGGCGGGGCGACGGACGGCCACGGACAGCTCCCTTGCTGCTGAAGAGCGCAGGTTGTCCCGTGTGGTGCACCCTGCTGCGAAGACACGCAGCCGTCAGCGGCTGCCGGGTCACCTTAGGCCCACGTCAGATAGTTGCGCCAGACCTGATCGCAAGTTGCTGCAAGTTTTTGCAGTCTCTTGACCTGCGGCGTTGCCCCACAGCTGTGGGGCAATGGCCGCTTGGGCCAGCGGGAGCGCGGCGTCAGCGGGCGCGCTCGACCCGCCCCTCGTCCCACACCGGTTCGTCGGCCTCGTAGACCCGCCCGTCTGCCCCGAAGACGAGGAACCGGTCGAAGCCCCGGGCGAACCACCGGTCGTGAGTCACCGCGAGGACCGTGCCCTCGAAGGCCGCGAGCCCCTCCTCCAGCGCCTCGGCCGAGTGCAGGTCGAGGTTGTCGGTCGGCTCGTCGAGCAGCAGGCAGGTCGCCCCACTGAGCTCGAGCAGCAGGATCTGGAACCGCGCCTGCTGACCGCCCGACAGCGAGTCGAACGTCTGCTCGCTCGACCTGGCCAGCCCGTAGCGGTCGAGCGCCCGGGCCGCCTCGTCGCGCGGCTTGCCGGCCCGGTGCTCGTCGCCCCGGTGCAGGATCTCGAGCAGGGTCCGGCCCATCAGCGTCGGGTGCTCGTGCGTCTGCGCGAACCACCCCGGACGCACCCGCGAACCGAGGCGGAGCCGCCCCGTGTGCGCCACGGGCGCCGGCCGCACGTCGCCGACCGGCAGGTGCTCCGGCTCGGGGTCGGTGCCGCCGGCCGCGACCAGTCGGAGGAAGTGCGACTTGCCCGACCCGTTGCTGCCGAGCACCGCGACCCGCTCGCCGTACCAGACCTCGAGGTCGAAGGGCTTCATGAGCCCGGTGAGCTCGAGGCCCTCGGCGATGACCGCCCGCTTGGCGGTGCGTCCGCCGGTGAGCCGCATCCGCACGTTCTGCTTCAGAGGCAGCGCCTCCGGCGGCCCCGCCTCCTCGAAGCGGCGCAGCCTGGTGCGGGCCGCCTGCAGCCGGGCGGCCATGTCGGAGTTGTAGGCCGCCTTCTGCTTGTACATCACGACCAGCGCCTTCAGCTTGGCGTGCTCCTCGTCCCAGCGGCGTCGCATCTCGTCGAGCTTCTCGAAGCGGTCGACCCGCGCCTGGTGGTAGGTCGAGAACCGGCCCGGGTGCACCCACAGCGTCGACCCCGCAGCGCCGGGCTCCAGGGTCGCGATCCGCGTGGCCACGCGGTCGAGCAGCTCGCGGTCGTGGCTGATGAAGAGCACGGTCTTGGGCGACTCGACCAACCGCTCCTCGAGCCACCGCTTGGCGGGCACGTCGAGGTAGTTGTCCGGCTCGTCGAGCAGCAGCACCTCCTCCGGGCCGCGCAGCAGCGCCTCGAGCACCAGCCGCTTCTGCTCGCCGCCGGAGAGGGTGGTGACCTTGCGCCACTGCGCCTTCTCGAACGGCACCCCGAGCGCTGCCACGGTGCACACGTCCCAGAGCGTCTCGTAGTCGTAGCCGCCCGCGTCGGCCCAGTCGACCAGCGCCTGGGCGTAGTCGAGCTGGTCCTGCTCGCTGTCGCGCTCCATCATCAGCAGCTCGGAGCGGTCGACTGCGGCCGCGGCCCGGCGCACCGGCTCGGGCGCCACCGAGACCAGCAGGTCGCGCACCGTCGACTCGTCGCGCACCTTGCCCACGAACTGGCGCATGACCCCCAGTCCGCCGGAGCGCGTGACGGCTCCTTCGTGCGCGGCGACGTCACCGGCCACGATGCGGCCCAGCGTGGTCTTGCCGGTGCCGTTGGGGCCGATGAGGGCCACCTTGGCCCCCTCGCCCACCCGCAGGCTGACGTCGTTGAGCAGAGGCCTGCCGTCGGGCAGGGTGAAGCTGACGGAGTTGATGTCGACGTGGCCCACGAGGGTCAAGTCTGGTGCATCGGCGACGCCTCGTTCACGAGGTTTTCCGGTGTGCCACGCGACCGGGCACTGGGAAGGACTGAAGTGCCCCACCGCCTCGCCACCACGCGTCGTCCCTCGCGCCCCCTGGCTAGGCTCGCCGCCGTGCTGCGGCCGCCGGCATCCGCGTCGATGCGCTCGGCGGCGACCCGGGCTGGGTCGACAACCCGGGCTGGGTGGTGGACAACTGGCTGGGGCCCGCGATGGGCACCGGCCTGTTCACGGGGGTCCATGTCGACGTCGAGCCCTACACCACGAGCGCCTGGCAGACCGACCGGGCGGGTGTCGTGGGCCGCTACCTCGGCGCCCTCGGCGCCCTCGACTCCATCGTCTCGGCAGCTGCCCCGGCCGCCGCGAAGCAGACCTTCTACGGCCAGAGCCGCACCGAGCTCGAGCAGCAGCTCGCGCAGATCGGGCCGGCCTTCGCCGGGCAGCCCGGCTACGCCGGCATCGCCATCCACGACTCCGTGGGCTACGCCGCACTGGCGCCCTAGCGACACTCGCCGGCCCGACCGCACGGCCGCGACCCAGTCCGAGCGGCGGTCTAGTCCGAGAGGACCCGCACCGCGCGCGCCTGCTCGGCCCGAGCGGCGAGCTCGTCGTCGGGCGGGTAGACGACCTCCTCCAGCGACAGCCCGAGCGCCGGCATGACCGCCACCGAGGGGTCGCGCCGGCGCCCTGCCAGAACCTGTGCAGGCCACTCCACGGGGCGACGTCCCTCACCCACCGGCACCACGGCCCCGACGAGGGCACGCACCATCGAGTGGCAGAACGCGTCGGCCTCCACGGTGCCCGCGATCGTGCCGTCCGGCAGGCGCCGCCACGAGTAGGTCAGCAGCGTGCGCACGGTCGTGGCGCCTTCCCTCTTCTTGCAGAACGCGGCGAAGTCGGAGAGCCCGACCAGGCTGCCCGCGGCGGCGTCCATCGCCGCGACGTCGAGCCGGTGCTTGGTGACGGCCGTGTCACGTCGCCGCAGCGGGTCGAGCGAGGCCGCGTCGTCACAGAGCCGGTAGAGGTAGCGCCGCCGCACCGCGGAGAAGCGGGCGTCGAAGCCCTCCGGCGCCACCCCCACCCGTCGCACCACGACGTCGGGAGGCAGTATGCCGTTCAGCCGGGTGACGGCGGCGGCTTCGGGCGTGCGGTCGGAGCGTCCGGGCACCGTGGCCCAGACCGCGGGGTCGAGGTCGGCGTGGGCCACCTGCCCGCGAGCATGCACCCCCGCGTCGGTGCGGCCGGCCACCGTCAGACGCACCGGCTCCGGTGCGCGCAGCAGCGTCGTGACCGCTGCGGACAGCTCGCCCTCGACGGTGCGGCGGCCCGGCTGGGCCGCCCAGCCCGAGAACTCGGTGCCGTCGTAGGCGAGGTCGAGCCGCACCCGCAACGACGCGCTCGTCGGTGCCGGGTGCTCCATGGGAGGCAGCCTAGCCGCGCGCGCCGCCGAGCTCGGGCCACCCCAGGGCGGCCCCCAGCCGCTCCCCCAGCACGGGCGCGAGCGTCGCGGCATACGTCCTCGTGAGGTGGTTGTCGTCGAGGTAGACCCAGACGTTGCCCACCTGGGCGCGACAGCGATCGCTGCAGATGCGGTCGTTGAGGTCGACGGCGACGAACCGGGCCGTGGCCTGCAGCGCACCGGCCGGGTTGCGCGCAGCGAGCTTGGTGGTGCGGGGCGGGGCGCACTCCGGGGCCTCGACGCCCCGTTCGAGGGCGCACGCAACCGGTCCGCTGGTGAAGCGGGGGTTGTCCCGCAGCCCGACCACGACGAGGCCCTGCGCCGTCAGCGAGCGCACCACGCCGGGGTAGCCGTCGACCAGGCGCTCGGCCGCAGTGGTGCGGTGCGCGGCCGTCGCCACCGTGACCACGGCGTCCGGCCGCCGCTCGAGCAGGTAGGCCAGCGCCGCCCGGTTGAACGCGTCGCAGGAGCCCGTGCGGGAGCCCGGCTCGCCGAAGCTGCACCCACCCTTGAGCAGCGACACCAGCCGCCAGCCGTGCCGCTGCGCGAGGGGCTGCAGGGAGGGCAGCCACTGCTCGGCGTGGGAGTCCCCGACGACGACCACCGTCCTGCCCACGGGCCCGTCCGGCACCTGCTCGCCGCAGACCAGCACGGGGTCGGAAGGGCGCCAGCTGCCGCCGCACCGACCCGGCAGCGAGGCGAACTCCTTGCGGAGCGCCGCGACGTCCGGGAGGGGGTCGGTGTCCGCCGGCGGGGTGGGGGCGCCCGGCGCCAACGCTGCCGCTCCCGGATGCGCGGTCCGCGCACCGGTCAGCGCGACCGCCGCCGCGCCCCCGATGCCGCGGTCGAGGTCGGCCTTCCACAGCGCCAGCGGGACGGCAGCCACCGCAAACGCCGTGGCGAGGGCGGCCCAGGTGCGCCCGGTCGTGTGCCGTGGCCAGGCCGCCCGTCGGAGTGGGGCTTCCACCACCGCCGCAAGGACGGTCGCGAGCACCACCGACGCCAGGACGACGAGGCCGCCATCCCACAGCCCCGCCCGGCCACGTCCCGAGGCGCCCAGCCACAGCACCAGCACCGGCCAGTGCACCAGGTACAGCGCGTACGAGCGGTCACCGAGCCACCCCAGAGGAGCCGAGCCGAGCAGGCGGTCGACACCCAGGCGGTGCCCGGTGCCCCCGGCCAGCACCACCGCGGCGCCACAGAGCACCGGCCACAGGGCCAGGTAGCCGGGGAAGGAACGCGTCACCTCCAGCACCAGTCCACAGGCCACCAGGCCCACGACTCCGAGCCAGCCCAGGCCCACCCGGACCGCCGTCGGGAGCCGCAGGGCTCCGAGCAGCGCCAGCAGCGACCCGGCACAGAACTCCCAGAGCCGGGCGCGCGTGTCGAAGTAGGCGGACTGCTGGTGCGCGGCCGTGGCCACCACGGACCACCCGAGCGAGACCGCGAACAGGCCGGCGAACACGACGGCCACGAGGGGCCGCAACTTCAGCCGCCACCGCCGCGCGACCCACCCCAGCCCCACGAGCAGTGCCGGCCACACCACGAACACCTGCCCCTGCACCGACAGCGACCAGAAGTGCTGGAACGGGCTGGCGACACTGTGGTCGGCGGCGTAGTAGTCGACCGCCCGGTGCGCCAGCAGCCAGTTCTCGCCGTACAGCAGGCTGGCCCAGCCCTGGTCGACGACCTCGGGCCAGCGCGTGGCCGGCAGCAGCACCGCGCTGGCGGCCAGGGTCAGGAGCACCACGACGGCCGCCGCCGGCACCAGCCTCCAGAACGTGCGGCCCCAGTGGGCGCCGAGCCGCACGCGTTCCCGCGCCTCGAGGCGCGCCACCAGCGAGGAGGTCATCAGGAACGCCGAGAGCACGAGGAACACGTCGATCCCGCCGGAGACCCGGCCGAGCCACACGTGGTAGACGACCACCAACAGCACCGCCAGCGCCCGCAGGCCCTGGATCTCGCGGCGGTGCGCCCGTGGTGCGGGCGGGGCCGAAGCCGCGGACGCGTCTGGAGTGGCCGCGGACGGCGCCGGGGTCGCACCGGTACGCGCTCGTCGCGACGGGGCCGGCGCAGGGGCGAGGGGTGCCGTGGTCACGACAGCACCCAAGGGGGCGCCGGTGACGGAGACGTGGCGGTGCGGCGACGGGCACCTGAACAGCGCGAAGGCCGCCCGCCCCGGGAGGGGCGAGCGGCCTTCGTGGTCAGGCTGGTGTCAGGCGCCGGCCTTGGTGAAGCCAGCGGCCTCCGCGGCCTCGGCGGTCTGGAACCAGACCTCGGCGACCGTCTGCTCGAACCACTGGCCGTCGGGCTCGTGGTACTTCATCGAGTTGAGGTTGCCCTTGACGTGTAGGCCTCGTCGGGGGACGAGCCGTCCTCGTTCGCGGCGACCGCGCCCTCGGGGATCTCGACGGCCGCGGCCTCGGTCTGCTCGACCTCGACCTCGACGATCTCCTCGTCCTTGGCGGGCTTCTCCGCCTTCTTGGCGTCCTTGGCGGCGCGCTTGGTCGCGGCCTCGGCCTCCTTGACGGTGGCCTTCTTCGCGATGGGCTCGCGGACGAGCTCGATCACGGCCATGGGGGCGTTGTCACCCTTGCGCGCACCGATCTTGGTGATGCGGGTGTAGCCGCCGGGACGCTCGGCCATGTCGGGCGCGATCTCGGTGAAGAGACGGTGCACGACGCCCTTGTCGCGGACGACGGTCATGACCCGACGGCGGGCGTGCAGGTCACCGCGCTTGGCGAAGGTGACCAGACGCTCGGCGAGGGGACGCAGCCGCTTGGCCTTGGCCTCGGTGGTGGTGATCGAGTCGTGCTCGAACAGCGAGGTGGCCAGGTTGGCCAGGATGTGCCGCTCGTGAGCCGGACCGCCGCCGAGACGGGGACCCTTGGTGGGGGTGGGCATGGTTCAGGTTCTCCTTGGATGGGGACCGACGCGGGTCGGTCAGAGCTGCTCGTCCTCGGCGAACGACTGGTCGTCGTCGGCCGTCTCGTCGTAGTCGTCGCCGTAGGAGTCAGCGATCGCGCTCGGGTCGAACCCGGGCGGGCTGTCCTTGAGCGCCAGGCCCATGCCGACGAGCTTCGCCTTGACCTCGTCGATCGACTTCGCACCGAAGTTGCGGATGTCGAGCAGGTCGGCCTCGCTGCGGCTGACGAGCTCACCCACGGTGTGGATGCCCTCGCGCTTGAGGCAGTTGTACGACCGGACGGTCAGGTCGAGGTCCTCGATCGGCAGCGCGAGGTCGGCGGCCAGGGCCGCGTCGGTCGGCGACGGGCCCATGTCGATGCCCTCGGCCTCGACGTTGAGCTCACGGGCCAGGCCGAACAGCTCGACCAGGGTCTTGCCGGCGGAGGCCATCGCGTCGCGCGGAGCCATCGAGTTCTTCGTCTCGACGTCGACGATCAGCTTGTCGAAGTCGGTGCGCTGCTCGACACGGGTCGCCTCGACCTTGTAGGTCACGGCCAGGACCGGGCTGTAGATGGAGTCGACCGGGATGCGGCCGATCTCCTGGTCGCCGGCCTTGTTCTGGGCGGCGGAGACGTAGCCGCGACCGCGCTCGACGGTCAGCTCCATCTCGACCTTGCCCTTGCCGTTCAGCGTGGCGATGTGCAGGTCGGGGTTGTGCACCTCGACACCCGCGGGCGGGGCGATGTCGGCAGCGGTGACCGCGCCGGGGCCCTGCTTGCGCAGGTACATCACGACCGGCTCGTCGTGCTCCGAGGAGACGACCAGGCCCTTGATGTTGAGGATGATCTCGGTGACGTCCTCCTTGACCCCGGGGATCGTGGAGAACTCGTGCAGCACACCGTCGATGCGGATGCTGGTCACCGACGCACCCGGGATGCTCGAGAGCAGGGTGCGGCGCAGGGAGTTGCCGAGCGTGTAGCCGAAGCCGGGCTCGAGGGGCTCGATGACGAAGCGGCTGCGGTTGTCCGCAACGACCTCTTCGCTGAGGGTGGGGCGCTGTGCAATGAGCACGGTGATCTTCCTTCCCACAGGCGACCGCTATTTGACGCCTTGTGAAAGTGCCGGTCCGACCGGCTGCCTGGCTGCCTCTGTCCGCAGACCAGACCAGTGCGCCCGTATGCCGCGTGCGCACGGGGCGCACGCGGCATACGCGCGTGGTGGGTCAGCTCTTGGAGTAGAGCTCGACGATGAGCTGCTCGGTGAGGATCGTGTCGATCTGCTCACGCACGGGCAGCTGGTGGATGAGGATCTGCAGCGAGCCGGGCACGACCTGCATCCAGGCCGGGACGGGACGCTCGCCGTACGTCTGGCGGGCCAGCTCGAACGGGAAGGTCTCGACCGACTGCTTGCGCACGGTGATGATGTCGTACTGCTCGACGCGGTAGGACGGGACGTCCACGCGCACGCCGTTGACCTCGAAGTGGCCGTGGGTCACCAGCTGGCGGGCCGCACGACGGGTGCGGGCCAGGCCGGCGCGGTAGACCACGTTGTCCAGGCGGGACTCGAGGATCTGCAGCAGGTTGTCACCGGTCTTGCCCGAGCGGCGCGAGGCCTCCTCGTAGTACCCGCGGAACTGCTTCTCCATGACGCCGTAGGTGAAGCGGGCCTTCTGCTTCTCCTGCAGCTGGGTGAGGTACTCCTTCTCCTGCATCCGGCGACGGCCGTGCTGGCCGGGCGGGAAGGGACGGAGCTCGAAGTTCTTGTCGCCGCCGACGAGGTCGACCTTGAGGCGACGCGACTTCTTGGTGATCGGTCCGGTGTAACGGGCCATGAGTTGTTATCTACCTTTCCCGTTAGTCAGACGCGGCGGCGCTTGGGCGGACGGACACCGTTGTGCGGCGAGGGCGTGACGTCGCTGATCGCGCCGACCTCGAGGCCGGTGGCGGTCAGGGAGCGGATGGCGGTCTCACGACCGGAACCCGGGCCCTTGACGAAGACGTCGACCTTGCGCATGCCGTGCTCCATCGCGCGGCGGGCGGCAGCCTCGGCGGCCATCTGCGCGGCGAACGGGGTGGACTTGCGCGAGCCCTTGAAGCCGACCTGGCCGGCCGAGGCCCACGAGATCACAGCGCCGGTCGGGTCCGTGATCGAGATGATGGTGTTGTTGAACGTGCTCTTGATGTGAGCGTGCCCGTGGGCGACGTTCTTCTTCTCCTTGCGGCGCACCTTCTTGGCGCCGGCCGCGGTGCGGCTCTTGGGGGGCATTACTTACCAACCTTCTTCTTGCCGGCCACAGTGCGCTTGGGGCCCTTGCGGGTGCGCGCGTTGGTCTTGGTGCGCTGTCCGCGCACCGGGAGACCGCGGCGGTGGCGCAGCCCCTCGTAGGAGCCGATCTCGACCTTGCGGCGGATGTCGGCCTGGATCTCGCGACGGAGGTCACCCTCGATCTTGACGTTCGCGTCGAGGTAGTCGCGGAGCTTCACGAGCTCCTCGTCCCCGAGGTCGCGCACG
>CAVSSL010000014.1:0-136157 GCA_963730585.1 uncultured Actinomycetota bacterium
TCACAGGCAGCGCCGCACCTGTTCAGCGCGCTTCCAGCTCGAAGAACAGGAAGCAGATAAATGAGCGACCGTCCGCGTTGGGCAGCAGTTCCGCTGGAGCGTTGGCCGCGGGCGGCGGCTCAGTGACCGTCCTGATGCCGAACCCCGCATCGATGAACGTGTTGATGACGTCCTGCAGGGGTCGGTGCCAGTAGGTCATCCACACGGTCCCTTCGCCGAAGTCGTAGTCCTCGGAGTACTGCGTGAGGGCGAAGTAGTCGGCCTCGGGGTACACAATCGCGTAGACCGTGGGGTGGATGATCGAGACGATGAGCCGACCGCCGGGCTCAAGCACACGCCGCAGTTCGGCCAGTGCCGAGGGCCAATCCTTGACGTAGTGCAGGGACAACGATGCGACCACGAGGTCGAACGCGTCGTCGGGATAGGGCAGGGGCGCACCAAGGTCCGCGACGCGAAGGTCCGCGTCCTCGCCCAGCCTTTGGCGGGCTAGCTGCACCATGGCCGGGCTCAGGTCGAAGCCGGACACGGCCGCATCCTTGGCTCGCAGGGCTTCCATCAAGGGGCCTGACCCGCATCCGGCGTCAAGGATCCGCAAGCCTGCGACCTCGCCGGCGAGACGAATCATCTCGGGACGCGCGTAGTAAGCATTGAAGAGGTTGTTCTCGTTGCTGGCCGAGTACGCGGACGCGAAACTGTCGTAGTCAGCGACAGGGGCAACGGACTCGCTCACCGAATCAGGCATGCACGGTTTCTATCCGGAATGCATGTGTACACCAACGAGGCGCGCGGTCCACTCGGGGACGCACTCATCTACCGTGAAGAGGAGCTTTCCGGTCTGGCTTTTGGTTCTTCACTTGCCAGGACCGTCCAGCGACCGCTCCCACGCCTAAGATTCGTGAGGTGAGTGTGGAGTCCATCTATCCCACGCGTGGCGTCACCTCGTACGACCCCCACTGGCCCGAGATATACCGACAGCAGTCGACGGGGCTCACTGCTGCGTTGGGTGGTTGGCTGACGGAGCACATCGGCTCGACCTCCGTGCTGGCCTGGCGGCCAAGCCCGTCATCGACATCGCTGCTCGGATCCCGGCGGGGTCCTACGCCCTCGACCGAACAGCCAGCTTGTCGGCCCCCGGCACACCAGCGCTTGATCGCCGCTTGGTTGCGTGAACACTCCGAAGACCGCGACGCATACGTCGCTTTGAAGCAGCAACTCTGCACCGCGGGTGTTTGGGGCGTGGAGTACACGCGGGCGAAGACTAGTTTCATCCAACAGATTGTGGATCGCGCACGCGCTGCAAAATGGCCTGCTACCGATTTCGGTCTTGGACAGGGACTAACCGACCGCGCGGACATGCCGCCGACAGAGACCTTTCGGTGCGACCGCGCATGCGCCCGATGCCGAAATATCAAGTTGTCCGATCATGACGATCGCGTCAGGCTCTGGTTCCGTGCCTGCCGACGACGCCTTCGACCTGGGGCCTGTGCCGACCCGTATCCCCGTCACCGAGAAGCTGGCGCGGCGTCTGGTGGCAGCGCAGTTCCCGCAGTGGAGCGATCTTCCGATCGAACCGGTGGCCAACGGCGGCTGGGACAACTGGACCTTCCACCTCGGCACCGACATGTTGGTGCGCCTGCCCAGCGCGTCTGAGTACGCCCAGGCGGTTGAGAAGGAACATCGCTGGCTTCCAGCGCTCAACCCGCAACTGCCGTTGCCGATCCCCGTGCCGCTCGCGAAAGGCGAGCCCGACCCCGAATACCCACACGCATGGTCCATCTATGGGTGGCTCGACGGCGTGACTGCGACAGCGGACCGCATCGCTGAGCCGGTCCGGTTCGCCCTCGACCTCGCCGACTTCCTGGCCGCCCTGCAGAGCATCGATGCCGCTGAAGGCCCACAGCCGGGAGTCCACAACTGGTTCCGGGGCGGCACTTTGCGCACCTATGACAATGACACCCAGCGCGCGCTCGAGGAGTTGGCCGGCCACGTCAACGTGGAACTGGCTCGCACGATCTGGGCGAACGCACTAGCCGCACCCTGGGACGGCGTGGACCGTTGGTTCCACGGAGACGTCGCCGAGAGGAATCTCCTGCTTCGAGACGGGCAGTTGGCCGCGGTTATTGACTTCGGGACATGCGGCGTCGGCGACCCGGCCTGCGATCTGGCCATCGCCTGGACGTTGCTGCCCGACGATGCTCGGCAGGCGTTTCGGGATCGACTCTCGGTGGATGCGGCGTCCTGGGCACGCGGCCGGGGCTGGGCCCTGTGGAAGACGCTCGCCACCTGCTCGCACGTATACGAGGATCCCGAGGACGCGGAGGAGTATGCGAGTGCGAAGCGCGTGCTCGACGAGATCTTCTCTGAGTACTCGGGCAGTCGCTCCGCCACGCCGACGGTCACGGTGTCGCCGTCGGCTTAGAACCAAGAAGCGGCAGCGGCGGGAGCCGCAACAGCGCCGCACCTGTTCAGCGCGCTTCCAGCTCGAAGAACAGGAAGCAGATAAATGAGCGACCGTCCGCGTTGGGCAGCAGTTCCGCTGGAGTGTTGGCCGCGGGCGGCGGCTCAGTGACCGTCCTGATGCCGAACCCCGCCGCGATGAACGTGTTGATGACGTCCTGCAGGGGTCGGTGCCAGTAGGTCATCCACACGGTCCCTTCGCCGAAGTCGTAGTCCTCGGAGTACTGCGTGAGGGCGAAGTAGTCGGCCTCGGGGTACACAATCGCGTAGACCGTGGGGTGGATGATCGAGACGATGAGCCGACCGCCGGGCTCAAGCACACGCCGCAGCTCGGCCAGTGCCGAGGCCCAATCCTTGACGTAGTGCAGGGACAACGATGCGACCACGAGGTCGAACGCGTCGTCGGGATAGGGCAGGGGCGCACCAAGGTCCGCGACGCGAAGGTCCGCGTCCTCGCCCAGCCTTTGGCGGGCTAGCTGCACCATGGCCGGGCTCAGGTCGAAGCCGGACACGGCCGCATCCTTGGCTCGCAGGGCTTCCATCAAGGGGCCTGACCCGCATCCGGCGTCAAGGATCCGCAAGCCTGCGACCTCGCCGGCGAGACGAATCATCTCGGGACGCGCGTAGTAAGCATTGAAGAGGTTGTTCTCGTTGCTGGCCGAGTACGCGGCCGCGAAACTGTCGTAGTCAGCGACAGGGGCAACGGACTCGCTCACCGAATCAGGCATGCACGGTTTCTATCCGGAATGCATGTGTACACCAACGAGGCGCGCGGTCCACTCGGGGACGCACTCATCTACCGTGAAGAGGAGCCTTCCGGTCTGGCCTTTGGTTCTTCACGTGCCAGGACCGTCCAGCGACCGCTCCCACGCCTAAGATTCGTGAGGTGAGTGTGGAGTCCATCTATCCCACCCGTGGCGTCACCTCGTACGACCCCCACTGGCCCGAGATATACCGACAGCAGTCGACGGGGCTCACTGCTGCGTTGGGTGGTTGGCTGACGGAGCACATCGGCTCGACCTCCGTGCCTGGCCTGGCGGCCAAGCCCGTCATCGACATCGCTGCTCGGATCCCGGCGGGGTCCTACGCCCTCGACCGAACAGCCAGCTTGTCGGCCCACGGCACACCAGCGCTTGATCGCCGCTTGGTTGCGTGAACACTCCGAGGACCGCGACGCATACGTCGCTTTGAAGCAGCAACCCTGCAACGCGGGTGTTTGGGGCGTGGAGTACACGCGGGCGAAGACTAGTTTCATCCAACAGACTGTGGATCGCGCACGCGCTGCAAAATGGCCTGCTACCGATTTCGGTCTGGGACAGGGACTAACCGACCGCGCGGACATGCCGCCGACAGAGACCTTTCGGTGCGACCGCGCATGCGCCCGATGCCGAAATATCAAGTTGTCCGATCATGACGATCGCGTCAGGCTCTGGTTCCGTGCCTGCCGACGACGCCTTCGACCTGGGGCCTGTGCCGACCCGTATCCCCGTCACCGAGAAGCTGGCGCGGCGTCTGGTGGCAGCGCAGTTCCCGCAGTGGAGCGATCTTCCGATCGAACCGGTGGCCAACGGCGGCTGGGACAACTGGACCTTCCACCTCGGCACCGACATGTTGGTGCGCCTGCCCAGCGCGTCTGAGTACGCCCAGGCGGTTGAGAAGGAACACCGCTGGCTTCCAGCGCTCAACCCGCAACTGCCGTTGCCGATCCCCGTGCCGCTCGCGAAAGGCGAGCCCGACCCCGAATACCCACACGCATGGTCCATCTATGGGTGGCTCGACGGCGTGACCGCGACAGCGGACCGCATCGCTGAGCCGGTCCGGTTCGCCCTCGACCTCGCCGACTTCCTGGCCGCCCTGCAGAGCATCGATGCCGCTGAAGGCCCACAGCCGGGAGTCCACAACTGGTTCCGGGGCGGCACTTTGCGCACCTATGACAATGACACCCAGCGCGCGCTCGAGGAGTTGGCCGGCCACGTCAACGTGGAACTGGCTCGCACGATCTGGGCGAACGCACTGGCCGCACCCTGGGACGGCGTGGACCGTTGGTTCCACGGAGACGTCGCCGAGAGGAACCTCCTGCTTCGAGACGGGCAGTTGGCCGCGGTTATTGACTTTGGGACATGCGGCGTCGGCGACCCGGCCTGCGATCTGGCCATCGCCTGGACGTTGCTGCCCGACGACGCTCGGCAGGCGTTTCGGGATCGACTCTCGGTGGATGCGGCGTCCTGGGCACGCGGCCGGGGCTGGGCCCTGTGGAAGACGCTGGCCACCTGCTCGCACGTATACGAGGATCCCGAGGACGCGGAGGAGTATGCGAGTGCGAAGCGCGTGCTCGACGAGATCTTCTCTGACTACTCGGGCAGTCACTCCGACACGCCGACGGTCACGGTGTCGCCGTCGGCTTAGAACCAAGAAGCGGTAGCTGCGGGAGCCGCAACATCTCCCGCCGTCGCGGCCGCTCAGGAACGTCCGGAACTGCCGCGATCAGCTCGGTCGTGCCGATGCGCGGACGCTTCGTAGGGCCTAATCGGTTGCGACCTGGACGGCGCTCAGGATGCTCGACAGGCTGGCCGGGTCGGCCAGCTTCAAGTCTGCGAGGTCGCTGGGCCGGAACCAGCGAAGATCGTCGTGCTCCTCGGGTGCGGCGTTGACAGGTTCCCCTTCCCAGCGCGTGACGAGGAACGCGTGCTTGTCGAGGGCGGGGTCACTGACCGTCATCGGGATGGGCAGGGGGTCGTGGACGTGGACACCGAGTTCTTCGAAGCATTCCCGACTGACGGCCTGGAGCGGCGACTCGCCCGACTCGACATGTCCACCGACGAGGTCCCAGCAGTCGGGATACGACCGACGCGATGGATGGCGATGCACCAGGAGCACGAGACCGTCGCGCACAAGTGCAGCGACTGAGATCGAAATCTGGGCGACCATGGCGGCACACTAGGCGCGAACCTCCGGACATCAGCGGAGGGGCAACGCCAACATGCCGATGTGCGTGCTTCGACGGTCTCGTCCGGTAGAACGGTGAGCGACCGCAGCCGGGGTGGGCGAAGGAGCAGGTGAGCTTGTTGTGGAGGACCCAGACGTGAGTGAGCCTGCCATATCCCGGGTTTACGTCGACATGGTTGGAGACCTGTTCCACGCGGGCCACGTGTCGCTCCTCCGGGAGGCGCGCCGCCATGGTGACTGGCTGGTCGTCGGCGTGCTGTCCGACGACACCGCGGCGTCCTACAAGCGGCGTCCCATCATGACCCTCGCCGAGCGTGTCGCCGTGATCGAGTCGTGCAGGTACGTCGACGAGGTGATCGAGGACGCCCCGCTCCAAGTGACCGAAGAGTTCCTTGCCGAGCACGAGATCACCACCGTGGTGCATGGCGACGACTTGTCGCCCCAGAGCGCCGAGTTCGTCTACGGACCCGCTGCCGCAGCCGGAAAACTCACCTACGTTCGGCGCACGGGAGGAATCTCGACCACCCAGTTGATACAGCGGGTGCTCGACGCGTCCGCCTCGCGAAGTGACTGACCGGATCTGCCGCCGCGAACGGGCCGGGTGGGCGGAGGGCCGATACGTTCACGTCATGCCTGAGTTACTCACGCCTGAGCAGTTCACGATGAGCCTCGCCGATGGGGCGCCCACCATCACCTTGCAGGGCGTGACCGTCTCGACCACCGAGGGTTGGTCGATTCTGAATCGGGCGACCCTGCTCGTTGTGGACGGCCCAGGAGAGGAGGGCTTCCTCTTGCCTCGAATGACGAGTCCCAACGGCGACCTGGCGCCGGAGGGCTGGGATGCCGCTGTGGCATCAGCCGGATCGGTGCGAGTCCTTCTCTCAGGGGCTCGATTTGGTGCGACTGTCATTGACTAGCACGCAAGTGGAACGATGCCGCTGGATGGGCTGCGCTGATGACGCGCAGGCGCCCCCGTCGTAGCGTGGAGACATGGCCGTCGAGCCTCGCCCCGGCACCTCGGAGCCGATCGTCTACATCGACCATTCCGAGATCCATGAGGGCCGCCTCGGAGACCTCAAAGAGGGCATTCGCCGACTCCTCGACGTCATCGAGACGCACGAACCCCAGCTCATCGCATACCGCTTCCACCTCGACGAAGCAGCAGCCCGGATGACCGTCGTAGCTGTCCATCCCGACTCCGCGTCGCTTGAACTCCACATGGAGATCGGCAAGGAGGAGTTCCGGAAGCTCGGCGACATGATCACGCTCAGGCAGATCGAGGTCTACGGGCACATCAGCGAGAGAGCCCGCGAGATGCTGGAGCTCAAGGCGGAGATGCTGGGAGGGAGCGGCGTCAGTGTGAGTGAACCGTTCGCGGGCTTCGCTCACCTGCCGCACGCGAGGGACTGATCAGTCGCCCTCTACAGTCCCCTTCGTGAGCAGGGTCGAAGAGAGTCTGAGGGCGTACTACGACGGCGAGATGAAGGACCGCGCCGGCCGGGCGCTCGGCGAGGAGCGCACCGACCGCGTCAGGGCGTTCACCGAGCACCTTCGCGCCACGAGAGCACAGGCGCTCCTCGAGGTCGGATGCGGAGCCGGGCGCGACGGCCTGATCCTGAGTGCGAGCGGATGCGCCTACACCGGAGTCGACCTGTCACCCGTCGCCGTGCAGACCTGCCGCGACAACGGACTGAACGCGGTCGAGGCATCGGCGACCGAACTGCCCTTTGACGACAACACCTTCGACGCCGCCTGGTCCATGAGCACACTGATGCACCTGCCCGGAGACGGGTTCGCCCGGGCGGCCCACGAGCTCGGTCGCGTGGTACGACCCGGCGGGACGGTCGAGATCGGTGTGTGGGGCCACACGAGCAGTCGCGAATGGACCAGCCCGGACGGCCGCTACTTCAACCACCGTTCGGACGAACAGCTCCAGCACGACCTTCAGGCTGTGGGAACCCTCGTGGCCTTCGACACCTGGGACTGGTTGGACGACGGTGGGCACTACCAGTGGGCCCGCGTCGTGGCCCGGTAGTGCCGCTCAGCCGCTCGACACGTGGGCGCCGGCCTTGCCGAGAACGGCGTCCTTGAACCGAGGGTGCACACGCGTCAGCACCAGCGCGCCGTCCGGCGACAGCCGGACCCCGAAGCTGTTGACCCACTCGTTCACCAGGCCGAGGACGACGCCGCACCCCGCCAACACCAGGAACCACACGGCATACGGACTGTCGCTCGACGCGCTGACAAGACCCAGCAGCAGCCCGGCGCCGACCGTGGCCACGCTGGCGCTGCCGAGGTCGCGGTGCCGCCGGAAGACGTCCTGCCGCAGCGGGACGACCAACGCGTACCGGCGCCCGGTCATGAACAGCGCGACGACCCACGCGAGGAACCCGAAGAAGATCATGACGCCGGTCCACTGAGGGCTGGCGCTGCCCCGCACCGCCGCCACGTCGTCCGTCGGGACCCCGGTCTTCACGCAGACCGCTGGCAGCGACGTCGGCGTGCTGACGGTCGCGCTGACCTGGACGCTGGGCACCGCCACAGCGTACGCACCCACGCGCACTGCCAGGGGTCAATCCGGATGCCGCCCGTCCGGTACCGCGGCTACCGTGCCGCCATGGCCATCGCACACCTGAGGCAAGGCTGTCGACTGAGGCCGTCGAAATCGCCGACGCCGTTCGACATACAGGTGCCAGGTTCAACAGACTGAGAAGGAGAACGCCATGGCTCAGTACGCCGTCCTCATCTACGCGGCGGACGCGGCGCACCGCGAGAACGCGTCGCAGGAGGAGCTCGACGTCCACGAGCGCCACGCGCAGGAGCTGGAGCAAGCCGGCTGCATGACGGCCGCCTTCGCGCTGGAGTCGCGCGCCACAGCGACCTCGATCCGGGGCGACGCCGTCACCGACGGCCCGTTCGTGGAGGGCAAGGAGGTCGTGGCCGGCTTCTACATCATCGAGGCACCCGACCTCGACGCGGCACTCGCGATCGCCGGCCGCAACCCCGTCACCCGGCAGGGCGGCGGCGTCGAGGTCCGCCCCGTCGCCGGCAGCTTCGTGCGGGAACCGGTCGCCGGGTGACGAAAGCCGACCCGGCTGCTGTGGAGACGGCGGTCGCTGACGCGCACCGCCGCGGGTGGGCACTCGCGCTCGCCGCGACGGTGCGCGTCGCGCGCGACCTGGACGTTGCCGAGGAGTGCGTCCAGGAGGCGTATGCCGCCGCGCTGGCCACGTGGCCCCGGGACGGCATTCCGCGCAGCACCGTCGCGTGGGTGACCACGACGGCGAAGCGGCGTGCGATCGACGTCGGACGCCGAGAGCACGTCCTGCGCTCGAAGCTTCCCCTGCTCGTGGAGCCGGAAGGCACCACGGCCGAGGGATCCGAGGAGCCGGCACGACGGCATACCGAAGAACGGCACACCGATGAGCTCACCGACCACGTCCCCGACGAGCGGCTCCGGCTGGTCTTCCTCTGCTGCCACCCCGCGCTGGCACAGGAGGCGCAGCTGGCGCTGACCCTGCGGCTGGTGTGCGGCATCTCGACGGCCGACGTCGCCCAAGCCCTCCTGGTGTCCGAGCCGACGATGGGGGCCCGGCTGACCCGTGCCAAGAAGAAGATCTCGGCGGCACGGATCCCCTACCGCGTGCCGAGGGCCTCGGATCTGCCCGACCGCCTTCGCGCGGTGCTGGGCGTCATCCACGTCCTGTTCACGATCGGCCACACCGCACCGTCGGGCGCCTCCCTGGTGCGTGACCGACCTCATGGACGAGGCCATCCACCTCGCGCGCATGCTCCGCGACCTCCTGCCTGACGAGCCTGAGGTCGCGGGGCTGTTGGCGCTGCTCCTCGTCACGAACGCCCGACGAGGCACCCGTGTCGACGAGCAGGGACGGCTGATCCGGCTCGCGGAGCAGGACCGCTCGCAGTGGGACCAGCCAGCCATCGCCGAGGCGCACGACCTGATCGTCGAGGGGCTGCGTGGCGGCCCGGCGGGTCGCTTCGTGCTGCAGGCCGCGATCGCGTCGCTCCATGCGCAGGCGAAGTCGTTCGACGACACGGACTGGCCGCAGATCGTGCGCCTCTACGACGCGCTGCTGTCGGTGTGGCCGTCACCCGTCGTCGCGTTGAACCGCGCCGTCGCCGTCGCGGAGGTCTCGGGACCGGCCCGGGCCCTGGTCGAGATCGACGCACTGGAACGGGACGGCGCGCTCGACTCCTACCACTACCTCCACACCATCAAGGCCGACCTGCTGCAACGGCAAGGGCGGTCGGAGGAGGCAGGCGCGGCCTACCGAAAGGCGTTCGAGCTCACGAGGAACGACGCTGAAAAAGCGTTCTTGGCCGAGCGCATGACCGAGCACCCGGCCGAGCCTCACGCCTGAGTCAGCTGCCGGGACGCCAGGCGACGCAGAGCACGTCCATCCGCGCACCTGGCTCCCGATTCCCCATTCACCGATCCCGGGTCCGGACGCGGTGTTACGGTCGGTCGACGGCCGCTGGACGGAGGGCAGATGGAGCCGGTTCCAGCACGTCCGGACGACCCGCAGCGAGGGGACGACCGCCCGGCGCGCGAGGCCGAGGAGCGCTACCGCACGCTCTTCGAGACCATGTCGCACGGCGTGGTCTACCAGGACGCCGAAGGCACCGTCATCGCCGTCAACCCAGCTGCCACGGACATCCTGGGAGCCCCCGCGGAGGCGCTGATCGGGCTGCGGTCCGACGACCCGGCGTGGAAGGCTGTCCGCGAGGACGGCTCCCACTTCCCAGGCGCCGACCACCCGGCCATGGAGGCGCTGCGCACCGCGAACGTCGTGCGAGACGTCGTCATGGGCGTGACCCATGGGCAGACCGGCGAGCGGCGCTGGCTCCTTGTCACCGCCGTTCCTGACGCACGCGACGAGCGCGGCGTGCCACACCGCGTCTACACGATGTTCACCGACCTGACCGAGCAGCGCCGGGCCGCGGCCGCGCTCCGCGAGTGGGACCGCTTCCTGGGGCGTCTGCGCGACACCAACGTGCTCGGCTTCGTGCTGGCGGACGAGCGGCGCGTTCTGGAGGCCAACGAGGCGTTCCTGACCATGGTCGGTCACGACCGCGCCGACCTCACCGAGGGGCGCGTCCACTGGCGGGCCATGACCCCGCCCGAGTGGGCTCCCCGTGACGACGCCGGCATCGCCCAGCTGCGGGACGGCGGTGCCTGCCTGCCCTACGAGAAGGAGCTGACCCACGCCTCTGGGCGCCGTGTGCCCGTGCTGGTCGGCGCTGCCGTCGTCACCCGTGAGCCGCTGACCTGGGTGACCGTTGTGGTGGACCTCACCGAACGCAAGCGCGGCGAGGAGGAACGTGCCGCCCTCGTCGCGAGCGCCCTGGGTGCACGCGCCGAGGCGGAGCGGGCGGACGACCGGCTCCAGTTCCTCCTGCGGGCAGGGGCCCTGGTGGCGGCGGCACGCGACAGTGAGGAGCTGCTGCAGCACGCCGCCCGCCTGATGGTCCCGGCGATGGCGGACGTCGCGGCAGTGTTCGTGCCGACGCGCGATGGCGCGCTCCGCCTGGCCGTCGGCGAGGGATTGGACGACCCGAGCGCGCAGGTCCTCCTGGAGCTTGCGGGGCGTCGGCTCGGCTGGAACGCGGCGCCCGCCCTGCAGAGCGCCCTCCAGTCCGGGCAGAGCCGGCTCATCACCGACGTGCGCTCCCACATCACCGAGCTCCTGCCGGAGCTGGACCCCGCAGCCCACGCCGCAGCGGAACGTCTGTCCGGCGACAGCCTCGTCACGGCTCCCCTCAGCGTCGGCACCGAACGCCTGGGCGTGCTCGCGCTCGGTCGGGTCGTCGGCCGCACGCCCTTCGCCGAGTCTGACCTGCCCGTCATCGAGGAGCTCGGCCGCCGGCTCGCCGTCGGCCTCACCAACGCCGAGGCGTTCGCTCGCGAGCACGGTGTGGCGGAGACCCTCCAACGATCCGTCCTGCCGGACACGCTGCCCGCCGTGCCCGGACTGGACCTCGCCGTGCGCTACCTGCCAGCCACCGAGGGAGTCGGCGTCGGGGGCGACTGGTACGACGCGTTCCCGCTCGGTGGCTCGCTCTTCGGCCTGGTCATCGGCGACGTGGTCGGCCACGACCTCGCCTCCGCCTCCGCGATGAACCAGATCAGGAACACCCTGCGAGCCTTCGCCACGGAGGAGACCGACCCGGCCCTGGTGCTGCAGCGCACCAACGCGGCCGTGGTCCGGCTGCACCCGGACGCCCTGGCGACGGTCTTCTACGCCGTTCTCAACCGGGCGACGGGCGAGCTCTCCTACGCCAACGCGGGTCACCCGCCGGCCCTGGTCGCCACGGACGACGGCCCGGTGTACCTCTCCGACCCCGCAGGACTCATGCTCGGTGTCGACGCCGGCGCCACCTTCACCACCGGCAGGGCCAGCATGGGCCCGGACTGCGCGCTGCTGCTCTACAGCGACGGCCTCATCGAGGACCGCGCACGATCCATCGACGACGGACTCGACACCTTGGCGCGAACGTTCGCGGGTCACGTGCGCGAAAGCGCCGAATCCATCTGCGAGACAGTCGAGTCGGCGCTTCTGCAGGGATCGTCGCGCTCCGACGACGCCTGCCTCCTCGCCGCGGTGTGCGTCCGGGACGATGCCGACGGAGCAGCGCCCCCGGGCCTGGCCGGTGATGCCCCGAGGGTCGCCCTGGCCTGAGCCCCCGGGTGTGCGACAGGCTCCGGGTGTGCGACACGCTCCGGGTGTGCGACAGGCTCCGGGTGTGCGCCCGAGCCAGCTCGGGCGGGCCCGTCGGGCGTCGTGGTGCTGAGGACCAGGTCGTCGCGGAGACGCACCGGCGGCGCCTCCTCGGTCCCGGTGTTCTCGAGCAGGAGCACGGCCAGGTCGTCGGTCAGCCGCCCAGCCGGGACGTGCTGCCTCACCTGGTCCAGGAGCTCGTCGAGGGCCTCCTCCACATCGGCCCTTCCCAACAGCGCCGCCAGCGGTGGCAGGGACAGGAACTCGTCCCGGCCGTCGCGGGCCTCGCTGAGCCCGTCGGTGTAGAGCAGCATCCGGTCGCCTTCGGCCCAGGGCGCGGTGGCGGACTCGTACGCCGTCCCCAGCCCGAGCGGGAGACCGACCGGTGCCTCCACGAACGTCGCCTCGCCGTTCCGCGGCAAGAGCAGCGGCGGCGGGTGCCCGCAGTCCACCAGGGTCACCCGACCGGGGTCGGTGACCTGCACGAGCGTGGCGGTGGCGAACTCCTCATCGTCGAAGAAGGGCATCAGGTAGGTGCTCATCTGCGAAGCGATGGTGGAGAGGTCGCCGCCGGCCGCCGCGGACTGGCGGAAGGCGCGGATGACACGGGCGGCCTGCTCGACAGCACCCACCCCCTTGCCACGCACGTCGCCCACGAGGAAGCAGACCCGCTGGTCGGAGTGGAACCAGTCGAACAGGTCTCCACCGACGAGGGTGTCCTCGGCGGCGGAGAGATAGCGCGCACCAGCCGTGACAGGCCCGACCCGGGTGGGGATCACCGGGAGGATGGTGCGCTGGGCGACTTCCGCGATGCGCTCGATCCGTTCGAACCGCTGCTCACGCCTCACGCGCACGAACGCGACGGCAACGGCGGCGGCGCTGACCAGCGCGACGTCGATGACCCGCACCCACATCTGTGCGGTGCCCCACTCGCCTCCCCCGAGGTGGGAGGCAACAGACAGGCCCACCGCGGTGACCGCGAACACGGCGGTGGGCACGGCAGGCAGCACGGCGCAGGCGATCAGCGGTGAGATGGCGTACAGCACCGACAGCACCAGCGAGTTCGATTGGATCAGGAGGCCGAGGACGAGGATCCCCACCAGCCACAGCGCGGCGAGACCGGCACCGATCCAACGCCCGTGGTCGCGGCCGCTCACGGGAGGCAACCTGTCCTGTCCACCCCGACGAGGCCGGTCGCGGCCGGAGAGCAGCCACGTCGTGCGTCTCGGTCGGACACCAGGCTCACACCCCCATGGTCCCCCACCCTCACAGGTGCTGGAGCACTTCTGCCACCATCCGGTGCCCCTGCGCCTCGAACACCTGCGTCCCCCACCTGGTGTGCCCAGCAGGCCGTGCCCACCGCCTCGCGCAGCTGGCTGCGCCGCCAGGCGTCGGGCTCACGCGGGTCGGCTCCGTAACCGTCGACGAAGGCGGCCTCCAGGTCGCCCTGCCCCCGGAACTGCTGCGCGGCCAGCCGCGCGAAGTCCGACTCGGCCGGCCGCCAGTCGGCCCGGCCGAAGTCGATGGCACGCACACGGTCGCCGTGGCGCAACCAGTTGCGCGGCTGCCAGTCCCCATGAGTCGGCACGAGCAGCGTTGCAGCACAGGGGAAGGCCGCCACCTGGGCGCGCAGCTCAGCCTCGGTGTCAGGGTCGATGCCATGAGCCCCGTCGAGCCAGCGCAGTGTCCTCGCGTTCTGGTCCCGCTCGTAGTCGTGATCGGTCCGCGACGCCTGGCCGTGCAGCCGGGCGAGCACGGCACCTGCCTGCGCGTAGGTGTCGGGGTCCTCCTCGGCAGCCGTCCCGAGGACCAGCTCTCCCTCGAGGTGGGCGGTGACCAGCAGGTTGGCGGGCTCCTCCGCCCGGAGCAGCAGCGGGGCCAGCCCCCGGTCGGACAGCACGCCGACCCACTCGCGGTGGGCGCGGATCTCCCGGCCGATGTGGTGGTTCTCCGGACCGGCAGCCTTCACCACGACCTCCCGGCCACCGGTGCGCGCGTGGAGCACGACCGTGTCGGTCAGCCCCCAGCTCCAGTCAGCCACGACCTCCAGGTCGGGAAACCACTGCTGCAGCAACGCTCGCTGGTCGTCGGACAGCTGTTGTGGCACCGGCACGGCCCAGACCCTACCGACGGGCCGGCGTCGATGGTCGCGAGCGCTCGGCGCGGGATCGAGCAGGTGCTGGCCGATGCCGGCTGAGGGCGTCGGTCAAGCCGGGACCATCGGCCCGGGCCGGTGCCCCCGTCCGCTGCCTAGCGTGGAGGACGTCCGGATGGCAGATCTGCTGAGCGCAGAGCTGCCGAGCACAGTGGAGGTGAGCGACGTGTCACACACTGCAGTCCTTCGGAGTGGAGGCGACCATGTCGTCACGTAGGGCGCCCGCGGCGCCGGCCCCCGTCGAGGTCACCCAGCGCGGCGAGGTTCCCGCCGGCGCCGGCGACTACGCCAGGGGCAAGGTGGAGCACGTCGTGCGGCTGGCCCACGAGCCGATCCTGTCGGCGAACGTCGTGCTGACGAGGTCGCCCGACCCCGCGGTGGAGCGCAGTGCCCGCGCGGAGGCGTCCTTCGACGTCAACGGGACACCGGTTCGCGCCCACGCCATCGCCGCCGACATGTTCGCGGCCGTCGACGCCCTCGAGGAGAAGCTCGAGCGCAACCTGGTGCAGCACGCCGACCGGCTGCGCACGCGGCACCGCTGGATCGGCGAGGCCAGCGCACACGAGTGGCGCCACGGCGACCTCCCCACCCGGCGCGGGGACTCCTACCCCCGACCGGCTGACCAGCGAGAGGTTGTCCGGCGCAAGACGTTCGCCCTGCAGGAGATGACCCCCGACGAGGCCGCCTTCGACATGGACGTGCTCGGCCACGACTTCTACCTGTTCAAGGACCTCCAGTCGGGCAAGGACGCCGTGGTCTACCGGAACGGCAACGGGCGCTTCGCCATCCAGGGCGACCTGGTTCCGTACGCCGAGCACGACACCCTCGTGACCGTCGCCAGCGCGGCGCCGGAGCTGTCGGAGGCCGACGCGATCGCACGGCTCACCCTCTCCGGGGAGGGCTTCCTCTTCTACCTCGACCCCGACTCGGCTCGTGGGCGGGTGCTGTACCTGAGGTACGACGGCCACTACGGTTTGATCACCGCCGCGGAGGAGTGACCGCCCGACGGCCTCGCCCGACCGCCGTTCGGTCGACCGCGCGGTCAGAGCCCCAGCTCGGTGAGCCCGGGGTGGTCGTCCGGGCGACGGCCCGGCGCCGACCAGTGGAAGAGCCGGTCCTGCTCGTCGATCTGCAGGTCGTTGATGCTCGCATGGCGCACGACCATCAGCCCCTGCTCGTCGAACTCCCAGTTCTCGTTGCCGTAGGACCGGTACCAGAGCCCGTCGCGTCCCCGGGACTCGTAGGCGAACCGGACGGCGATCCTGTTGTCTCCGTGGGCCCACATCTCCTTGATGAGGCGGTAGTCGAGCTCCCGCTCCCACTTCTGCCGCAGGAAGGCGACGATCTCCTCGCGACCGTGCAGGAAGGTGGAGCGGTTCCGCCAGCGGCTTTCGGGCGAGTACGCAAGGGAGACCCGCTCGGGGTCGCGCGTGTTCCAGGCGTCCTCGGCGGCACGCACCTTGGTGATGGCGTCCTCGCGGCTGAAGGGCGGGACCGGGGGTCGTGTGGTCACGGCGGCCTCCTCGGCAGGTGTGGGACTGGTCGTTTGGTCCAGTACCCAGCGTGGGCCCTGACCTGCCGCGCCGCACCCCGCCGTCGCGCCGCACCCCGCTGCACCACCGCGGCCCTGTGGTCGCGGGCGGCATACATCTGGCCCGTCGGCGGCACAGCGGCTCGGACCCTTCCCTTTTCTTTACTTTCTCTTTACTCTTTCTTGAATCGCAGCAGAAGCAGGCGGCAGGGGGCCGCAGGCGCGGTCGATCAAGCAGGGGGTCACGATGCGCGCTATCAACCAACGGGTGTCCAGGATCAGGTCACGGCGGGCCCTTCGGGACTCCGCCCCCACCCCCGGCGTGGAGGTCCTGCCCCCGGCAGACGACCTGCGGCACGTCCCGACAACGACCCGCCTGGGGCTCCCCGAGCGGCTCGAGGGCATCGAGGGGGCCGACGCGGACGGCCTGCTGATCACGCGTCAGCGAGCCGGGTTCTACGTGCTCTCAGACGCCTCGGGCCAGGTCGTCGGCCGCATCTCCGGCGACTACGTCGTCGGGTTCACGGCGTACTACCGCGGCGCCTCCGAGCTCTTCGACGACCTCGAGTCGGCGAAGGCCACCATCGCGGAGCTGCACGCCCGCGAGACCAGCGTCTGACGGACCGGGCAGGTCGGGAGGTCCGGTCCCCTACGCCTCGGTCCCACTCCGGCCGGGTGGCGGCACGTCGACCTCGAACCAGACGGTCGAGCCCGTGGCGCTGCGGTGGGTGCCGAAGGCGCTGCTGAGGCTGCGCACCAGCTGCAGCCCTCGGCCTCGGGTGGCGGAACCACCCTGGGCCGTGGTCGTGGGCAGGCCGCGGGCGCCGGTGTCGCTGACGCTGCAGGTCAGCCGCGGGCCGTCGAGCTCCAGGCTGACGTGGGCGTCGGTGCTCGCGTGCAGCACCACGTTGGTCACCAGCTCCGAGAGCCCCGTGACGACAGCGAACTGCACGTCCTCCCCGATGCCCCAGACGGCCATCTGGCTGCGTGCCCAGTCCCGTGCCGGGCGCACGGCCTCCGGCAGAGGAGGCACGACCAGGCTCGCCCGGCGGTGTTCGATCGAGCTGCGTCCGACGGCGAGCAGGGCACAGTCGTCCTCGAAACCACCGGCCGCGGCCATGGCCTCGACCACGTGCTGGCACACGCCGCGCGGGCTGTCGGTGGGCACGGACTCCAGCGCCTGCAGCAGTCGGCTCTCGCCCTCGTCCAACGTCCGGGAGCGGCGCTCGAGCAGCCCGTCCGTGAATGCGAGCAACACCTCTCCCACGTCGATCTTGATCGTCTGCACCGGCCGGGGGCCGCCCAGCCCCAGCGGCGGACCACTCACGAGGTCGACGATGTGGGGTCGTGGGCCCGCACCGGCCTGGGATGTCCCCAGCTCACCACGCGCCGGCAGGAGCGCCGGCGGGCAGTGTCCGGCACTGGCCAGGGTGAGCTCACCGCTGTGCGTCTCGAGCAGGCCGTAGAGCATGGTGACGAACAGCTCCCCGCCGAACCCGCCGCCGAAGCCGGTGCCGCCGCCCTGCTGGTGCGGCTGGCCCGCCGAGACCGCATCGGGCCACAGGGCGTCGAGACCGGCGACCAGCTCGTCGAGCACCGACAGCACGGACTCCGGCTCGGGGTTGGAGATGGCCGCGCCCCGGGCCGCCGCACGGATCTGACCCATCACCGTCGCAGCGGCGACACCGCGGCCCATGACGTCGCCGATGACCAGGACGAGGCGGCCGTCAGAGATCGAGAAGGCGTCATAGAAGTCGCCGCCGGCAACCGACCCCGTGGTCACCGGTTCGTAGCGTCCGGCCAGGGTGAACGACCGCGCCTGCGGCAGCACCTGGGGCAGGAGGGCCCGCTGGAGCAGCTCGGCGGTGTTGCGCTCGCGGTCGAGGAGCTGGGCCCGCGCGATGGCCTGCCCGACCAGGGCCGCGGCGGACATCAACATGGTGTAGGCGTCCGCGGGCAGCGCGTTGCTCTGCAACCGCAGGATGACGGCACCTGTGTGCCCGTCCGTGGGCATGGGCAGCACGACGAGGTCGTCGTCCTGGGCCAGGCCTTCTCCCGCCAGGGCACGGTGCACGGCGTGCCGCTCGTCACCGGTCAGGGGAACCCAGATGAGGGGCAGCCGCTCCTCGAGCGGGGAGATGACCTCCTCCGCGCGGTACCGGGTCGCCCGGAACTCCCCCGTCGTCGCGCCAGGCCGCGACTCCTCCGGCAGGCAGATCACGATCTCGACGGCCGGGAGCGTGAGTGCGGCGTGGTGCAGCGCCACCTTGCAGACGTCGTCGACGGTGGCCGCCACCGCGAGCGCACGGGCCAGGCTGGCGACCTCCTGGATCCGTTCGACGCCCTCAGTGGTCTCGAGCACCATGTGGAGCACGCCGACGACCTCGCCGCTGTCGTCGCGCACCGGTGAGGCCGCTCGGGTGTAGTAGCCGTCGTCGAGCCCGACGGTCGTGGGTCGCCCGCGCCGCAGGGCCAGGCGGACGCCGTTCTCCAGGAACGGCTCGCCGGTCTCGAGCACCCGCAGGAACGCCGCACCGACGTTGGGCTGGTCCCAGACCTCGGCCACGGCCTCGCGGGTGGGTCGCCCGAAGACGTCCGGGTGCTTGGAGCCGAGCAGCTCGGCGAAGGCGTCGTTGTAGACCATCTCCAGCGCCGGACCGTGCTGGTAGCACAGCGGCAGGGGCGACTCCAGCAGCGTGGTGACGACGTGGTCAACTGCTGACGACCACTCCGCGCGGGGCCCGAGGGACGTGGTCGACCAGTCGCGAGCACCAAGCAGCTCGGCTGCGGTCACTGCGGCGCGTGGTTCCACCGAAAAGCCCACCCCTTAAAGGCCCCTGCTTCCCAGACGAGACTAGACCCGCTCCGTCACGCGCGGGACGTTATGGCCAGATCCGCCGCATCCGTCGGATCCGCCAGTTCCGTCCCGTCCGCCCCTGTGTGGGCAGGCGGTCAGACGGAGCCGGTGGGGGCGCCGGCGGAGGCCTCCGGAGCGACCTGGTCGACGAGGAAGGCCCACTCCCACGCGACCTGCCGCCACGCGTCGTAGCGGCCGCTCTTCCCACCGTGGCCGGCGACCATCTCGGTGCGCAGCAGGATGGGTCGCTCGCCGGGGTCGTTGGTCACGGTCTCCCGCAGCTGCGCCACCCACTTGGCGGGCTCGGTGAAGAACACCCTGGTGTCGTTGAGACTGGTCGTGGCGAGGATCGCGGGGTACTGCGCCGGCCGGACGTTCTCGTACGGCGAGTACTCCTTCATGTAGGCGTAGACCTCGGGATCCTCGAGGGGGTTGCCCCACTCCTCCCACTCCACCACGGTGAGCGGCAGGGTCGGGTCGAGGATCGTGGTGAGGGCGTCGACGAACGGCACCGACGCGTGCACCGCGCGGAAGCGCTCCGGCGCGAGGTTCACCGCCGCGCCGATGAGCAGGCCACCCGCCGAACCGCCCTCGGCCGCGAGGCGGTCGGGCGCGACCCACCCGGAGTCCGCGAGGTGGGCGGCGCAGTCGACAAAATCGGTGAAGGTGTTCTTCTTCGACAGCAGCTTGCCCTCGTCGTACCACGCGCGGCCCATCTCGCCGCCGCCGCGCACGTGGGCGATCGCGTAGACGAACCCGCGCTGCAGCAGCGAGAGCCGGGCCACGGAGAAGTAAGGGTCCGAGGACGCCTCATACGAGCCGTATGCCGTGAGCAGGCCCGGGTGCGTGCCATCCGGCGTCGTGCCCTTGGGGTAGACCAGGGACATCGGCACCTTCGTGCCGTCGCGGGCGGTCACCCACTCGCGTCGCTGCTCGAAGTCCTCGGGGTCGTAGCCGCCCCGCACCTCCTGGCGCTTGAGCACCGTGAAGCTGCGGCTGGCGACGTCGTAGTCGGAGACCGTCTTCGGCGTGACCATCGACTCGAACACCACCTGGATGCTCGGCGTCGCGCTCTCCGGGTTGTCGCCGAGGCCCACCTGGTAGACCGGCTGGTCGAACGGCAGGTCGTGGGCCGCACCGAAGCCGGCCTCGGCGACGTCGTCGCGCGGGAGCAGGCGCAGCGCGGTGAGCCCGTCGCGGCGCAGCGACAGCACGGCGAAGTCGTCGAAGGCGTCGATGCCCTGGAACCGCTCGCCCTTCTCGGCCTTCAGCAGCGGGCGCCACTCCTCGTGGCTGGTGCAGTCCAGCGGGGCCCAGGCCAGGTCGGAGTCGGGGTTGTCGGCGTTGTGCACGACCAGCAGGCGGTCGCGGGCCGGCTCGACCTCGTACTCGACGCCCTCACGGCGCGGTGCGACGACCCGGAACTCCCCCGTCGGGTCGGCCGCGTCGAGCAGGCGCACCTCGGAGCTCGTCTTCGAGCCGATGCCGATCATCAACCAGCGGTCGTCGCGGGAGGTGCCGACGCCCATCCAGAAGCGCGGGTCGGCCTCCTCGTAGACGAGCACGTCCTGCTCGGCCGGGGCCCCCACGTCGTGGCGCCACACCTGGTGGGGGCGCCACGACTCGTCGACCCGGGTGTAGAAGACGTGACGGGCGTCGAGCGAGAACGCGCAGCCGTAGCCGATCTCGGTCACGGCCTCGTCCACCACGGAGCCGGTGTCCAGGTCCTTGATGCGCAGGGCGAACCGCTCGTCGCCCTGGGTGTCCACGGCATACCCGAGCCAGCGGTGGTCGGCGCTCACGGTCAGCGCGCCGAGCGAGAAGAAGTCGTGGCCCTCCGCCTCGACGTTGCCGTCGAGCAGGACCTGCTCGCCCGCGACCTCGCTGCCCGGCTCCGGCTCCGGGCGGCTCGGGTGCTCGCCCACCGGCGCCCGGCAGTGCGCGGCGTACTGGGCTCCCTCGAAGGTGCGCGAGTAGTACCACCAGCCGCCGCTGCGCACCGGCACGGTCAGGTCGGTCTCCTTCGTCCGCGAGCGGATCTCCTCGAAGAGGGCCTGCCGCAGGGGCTCGAGGTGCGCGGTCATCTCCTCCGCGTAGGCGTTCTCGGCCTCGAGGTGCGCGACGACCTGCGGGTCGGACTTGTCGCGCAGCCACTCGTAGTGGTCGATGACGCGGTCGCCGTGGTGCTCGCGGAGGTGCTCGCGGCGGGGCGCGGAGGGCGGGGTCGGCATGGGAGCACTGTATGCCGGGTGTGGACGGCGAGGGCCGCACCCCCTTGCGGGAGTGCGGCCCTCGTGTGGACGGCCGGCGACCGGGGCTGGCTGGCCCGACCGGGTCTGCTAACCGGAGAGGCAGCGTGACCCGAGGATGACCTTCAGGTCGCTGAACAGGGCCTCGGTGGCGTTGACCCGGTAGCTGTCGTCGAGCTTCATGAGCACCGACCGGCCGGCCTGGCTGAGCCGGACGTGCACCTCGGTCGACCCGGGGTGCGAGCTCAGCACGGTCTTCAGCTGCTCGATCTTGCCGGCGGTCGCCCGGGTGGTCTCCATGGTGACGATGACGGGTCCCCGGGGGCCGTCGGTGATGTCGGGCAGCGTCAGGTCCTGCGCGTAGATCGACACGGAGTCGTCGCGCCGGTTCACCCGGCCCTTGACCGCGACCACCTTGTCGTGGCCGAGCATCGTCGAGACGGTCATGTAGGCCGACGGGAAGAACAGGCACTCGATGGCACCCTCGAGGTCCTCCACCGTGACGATCGCCCAGAGGTCGCCCTTCTTGGTGCGCTTGACCTGCAGGCCGGTGATGAGGCCGGCGATCTGCACCGTCGAGCCCTCCGGCTTGCCGTCCTCGCCGGTCAGCGACGCGATCGAGGTGTCGGCGTGCTGGGAGAGGACGTGCTCGATGCCGAAGAGGGGGTGGTCGGAGACGTAGAGGCCGAGCATCTCGCGCTCGAAGCCCAGCAGCGTCTGCTTGTCCCACTCGGCCGTCGGGATGGGCGGCAGCACCGAGTCGTCGAACCCGATGCCGCCCTCGTCGTCGCCGAACCCGCCGAACAACGAGTCCTGGCCGATGGCCTCCTGGCGCTTGATGTCGATGAAGTGGTCGATGTAGTCCTCGTGCACGCGGACCAGCCCCTGGCGGCTCTCCTGCATGCCGTCGAAGGCGCCGCCCCTGATGAGCGACTCGACGGTGCGCTTGTTGCAGACCACCGCCGGGGACTTGGACAGGAAGTCCTTGAAGGAGGTGAAGCGGCCCTTCTCCTCGCGGGCGGCCACGATCGCGTCGACGACGTTGCGGCCAACGTTGCGGATCGCCTCGAGCCCGAAGCGGATGTCGGTGCCGACGGCGGCGAAGTTGGCGACCGACTCGTTGACGTCGGGCGGCAGCACCTTGATGCCCATGCGGCGGCACTCACCCAGGTAGAGCGCCGACTTGTCCTTGTCGTCGCGGACGCTGGTCAGCAGCGCGGCCATGTACTCGGCCGGGTAGTTGGCCTTGAGGTAGCCGGTCCAGTACGACACGAGGCCGTAGGCGGCGGTGTGGGCCTTGTTGAACGCGTAGTCGGAGAACGGGAGCAGGATGCTCCAGAGGGTCTGGATCGACTCCTTCGAGTAGCCGTTGTCGAGCATGCCCTGCTCGAAGTTGGCGAACTCGGCGTCGAGGACCTCCTTCTTCTTCTTGCCCATCGCGCGGCGGAGCAGGTCCGCGCTGCCGAGGGTGTAGCCCGCGAGCTTCTGGGCGATCTCCATGACCTGCTCCTGATAGATGATCAGGCCGTAGGTCATGCCCAGGATGGGCTCGAGCGCCTCGGTGAGGTCGGGGTGGATGTAGTCGATGTCCTGCTTGCCGTTCTTGCGCAGGGCGAAGTTGGTGTGGGCGTTGGCGCCCATCGGGCCGGGGCGGTAGAGCGCGAGCGCCGCGGAGATGTCCTCGAAGTTGTCCGGCTGCATCAGCCGCAGCAGCGAGCGCATGCCGCCGCCGTCGAGCTGGAAGACGCCGAGGGTGTCGCCCCGGCCGAGCAGCTCGTAGGTGGCCTTGTCGGTCATGTCCTTGGACAGCGCGTCGAGGTCGATCTCCTCGCCGCGGTTCATCCGGATGTTCTCGATGGCGTCGTCGAGGATGGTCAGGTTCCGCAGGCCGAGGAAGTCCATCTTGACCAGGCCGAGCGTCTCGCAGCTCGGGTAGTCGAACTGCGTGATGATCTGGCCGTCCTGCTCGCGGCGCATGATCGGGATGACGTCGATCAGCGGCTCGCTCGACATGATGACGCCGGCCGCGTGCACGCCCCACTGCCGCTTCAGGCCCTCGAGGCCCTTGGCGGTCTCGACGACCTCCTTGGCGTGCGGCTCGGACTCGACGAGCGTGCGGAACTCCACACCCTCGCCGTAGCGCGCGTGGGTCGGGTCGTAGATGCCCGACAGCGGCACGCCCTTGCCCATGACGTCCGGCGGCATGGCCTTGGTGAGCTTCTCGCCCATGGAGAAGGGGTGGCCCATGACGCGCGAGGCGTCCTTGACGGCCTGCTTGGCCTTGATGGTGCCGTAGGTGACGATCTGGGCGACGCGCTCCTCGCCGTACTTCTCCGTCACGTACTTGATGACCTCGCCCCGCCGGCGCTCGTCGAAGTCGACGTCGAAGTCGGGCATCGACTTCCGCTCGGGGTTGAGGAACCGCTCGAAGATCAGGCCGTGCGGGATCGGGTCGAGGTCGGTGATCTTCATCGCGTAGGCGCACATGGAGCCCGCACCGGAGCCGCGGCCCGGGCCCACCCGGATGCCGTTGCTCTTCGCCCACTTGATGAAGTCGGCGACGACGAGGAAGTACCCGGCATACCCCTTGCTGACGATGACGTTGATCTCGAACTCGGCCTGCGTGCGGGCGTAGTCGGGCACGCCCTCGGGGAAGCGCTCGTGGAGGCCGGTCTCGACCTCCTTGACGAACCACGACTCCTCGTTCTCCCCCGGCGGGCAGGGGAAGCGCGGCATGTAGCGGCCCTCCCCCTCGGTGAAGGAGACCTCGCACATCTCGGCGATGCGCAGGGTGTTGTCGCAGGCCTCCGGCAGCTCGCGCCACAGGTGGCGCATCTCGGCCGGGCTCTTGAGGTAGAAGCTGTCGGCGTCGAACTTGAACCGGTTGGGGTCCATCAGGGTCGAGCCGGACTGCACGCACAGCAGCGCCGCGTGGGCGGTGGCGTCCTCGGGCTTGGTGTAGTGCAGGTCGTTGGTGGCGACGAGCGGGATGTTGAGCTCGCGGGCCAGGCGCAGCAGGTCCTTCTGCACCTGCCGCTCGATGCCCAGACCGTGGTCCATGAGCTCGCAGAAGAAGTTCTCGGCGCCGAAGATGTCGCGGAAGTCGGAGGCCGCCTGCAGCGCCTCGTTCCACTGGCCGAGGCGCAGTCGGGTCTGGATCTCGCCCGACGGGCACCCGGTGGTGGCGATGAGCCCCTGGCCGTAGGTCTGGAGCAGCTCCTTGTCCATGCGGGGCTTGAAGTAGTAGCCCTCGAGGCTGGCCAGGGAGGACATGCGGAAGAGGTTGTGCATGCCGTTGTTGTTCTTCGCCAGCAGCGTCATGTGGGTGTAGGCACCCGAGCCGGAGACGTCGTCGCGACCGCCGTCGCCGTACTTGACCCGCGTCTTGTCGGTGCGGTGCGTACCCGGCGTCAGGTAGGCCTCGACGCCGATGATCGGCTTGACGTCGTACTTGCGGGCCTTGGACCAGAACTCGTAGGCGCCGAAGACGTAGCCGTGGTCGGTGGTCGCCACCGCCGGCATGCCCATCTCGGCAGCCGTCCTGAACAGGTCGTCGATCCTGGCCGCACCGTCGAGCATCGAGTACTCGGTGTGCACGTGCAGGTGGACGAAGCTGTCCTTGGACGAGGGCGAGGCGGGCTGTGCTGACATCGTCGACGATCATAAGCCGCCGCACCGACACCCTTCGGCGTGTCGCCTCGAGTGTCGCGCGCCACCCCCACGGTATGCCGCGGGGCCGGGCCCCGCGGCACACCTCCCCCCGTCCCCCCGTCCCCTCAGCGGGGCAGGAAGGCCACTGGTGCGGAGGCCTGGGCCTCTTGGGGCCAGAGCCTTCCGCCGGAGTACAGCGCCAGCTTCGGACGGTGCTCCCCCGTCGTGGAGACCAGCAGCGCTCCGAGGACGACGTCGGGGCCGCGTGTGTCCTGCACGAGGACGAGGTGAGGTATGCCGCGTGGCTGGGCCACGCGGCATACCTCACCGTCGTTCGGCGTGAGCCGTCAGAGGCGGTCGAGCGCCTTCTGGAGGTCCTCCGGGTACGGGCTCGTGAAGCTGACGTACTCCCCCGAGCCCGGGTGCTCGAAGCCGAGGCCCACCGCGTGCAGCCACTGCCGCTCGAGCCCGAGCCGGGCAGCGAGCTTCGGGTCCGCACCGTAGGTCAGGTCGCCCGCGCAGGGGTGGTGCAGCGCGGCGAAGTGCACGCGGATCTGGTGGGTGCGGCCGGTCTCGAGGTGGATGTCGACCAGCGAGGCCGCACGGAAGGCCTCCAGGACCTCGTAGTGCGTCACGCTGGGCTTGCCGGACTCCATCACCGCGAACTTGTAGTCGTAGCTCGGGTGCCGACCGATGGGCGCGTCGATGGTGCCCACGACCGGGTCGGGCAGACCCTGCACGAGCGCGTGGTACGTCTTGTCGACGGTGCGCGAGCGGAAGGCCTGCTTGAGGCGGCTGTAGGCGTACTCGCTCTTGGCCACCACCATCAGGCCGCTCGTGCCCACGTCGAGGCGCGAGACGACGCCCTGACGCTCGCTGGCGCCCGACGTGGCGATCCGGTAGCCCGCGGCAGCGAGGCCACCCACCACGGTGGGACCGGTCCAGCCGACGCTCGGGTGCGCGGCGACCCCGACGGGCTTGTCGACGACCACGATGTCGTCGTCGTCGTGGATGATCGACATTCCCGGGACGGGCTCGGCGATGACCTTCAGGGTCGGGCTGGCGTCGGCCGGGGGCAGGGTGACCTCGAGGAGGTCACCGGCGGCCACCCGGTCGGACTTCCCCGCCGGCTGGTGGTTGAGCTGCACGTCGCCGGCCTTGGCCAGGTCGGCGGCGCGGGTCCGTGAGACGCCGAAGAGGCGGGCCAGCGCCGCGTCGACGCGCTCGCCCTCGAGCCCGTCCGGCACGAACAGGGTGCGGGTGTCACTCATGCCGGTCCCCCGCCTGCTGGTCCTTGTTCGCCACGTTCGTGCCGTCCGTGCTCGTGCTGCCCGTGCTCGTGGCCGGCCTCGTGCCTGCCGTGCTCCGGGCGCCTGCCGTCGACACCGATGCCGATGGTCGCCAGCACGGCGATCACGCCCGCGGCTCCCACGATGGCGACGTCGGCGACGTTGCCGATGAACCAGCCGAAGTAGTCGATGAAGTCGACGACGTGGCCCCGGCCGGGTCCCGGCTGCCGGAACAGCCGGTCGGACAGGTTGCCCAGCGAGCCGCCGAGCAGGAGCCCGAGGGCCCAGGCCCACGCGACACTGCCGAGGCGGCGGGCGGTGACCAGGATGAACACCAGCACGCCGCACGCGATGAGCGTCAGCACCCACGTCGCCCCCGTGCCGATGGAGAACGCGGCTCCGGGGTTGCGGATGAGGTTGAGCCGGATCAGCGACCCCACCACGTCGATGGGGTCACCAGGGGTCAGGGAACGCAGGGCCCACAGCTTGCTCAGCTGGTCGAGCACCAGCACCAGGGCGGCGGTGGTGGCGAGGACGGCGAAGAGCCGGCTGCGCTGCGCGGGGGTCTGCTCGGGCGGGATGGTCTCGTCGTGCGCAGCGATCAGCGGCGCTCCTGCTTCGTCTTGCATGGCATGCATAGGGTCGCACGAGGAGCGGCCTGAAGGCGAAGTTTGCCGATCGGGTTGCCGCAGGACTCGCAGATCCCGTACGACCCGTCGTCGAGACGCTCGAGCGCGTGCAGGTTCTGGACGAGCATCTCGCGGGCGTTGTTGGCCACCGAGATCTCGTGCTCGCGCTCGAAGGTCATGGCGCCGGCGTCGGCCTGGTCGTCGCCGGCCCCGTCGCCGCCGTCGCGCATCAGGCCCACGAGGTCGGCCTCGGCCACCTGGATCTCCTGGCGCAGGTGGGCCACGTCGGCCTCGATGGACGCCCGCACCTCGGCCAGCTCCTTCGCGGTCCAGGGCGTCTCGTCCTCACGCACCCGCAGCGCCTGGGCTGAAGCCGGCTGCTTCGCCCTGCTGGCCGCAGTCTTCGTCGCCGCCGTCTTGCTCGCCGCCGTCTTGCTCGCCGCCGTCTTGCTCGCCGCCGTCTTCGTGGCCGCCTTCGTCGCCTTCTTGGTCGCCGCCTTCGTCGCCGCGGCAGGAGTCGGCGTGGCCGCGGTCTTCTTGACCGGCGCCGCCTGCTTCACGGGGGCGGCCTTCTTCGCGGGCGTGGTGTTCTTCATGGGAGCGGCTTTCCTTCCAGGAGGAGCCGGGGTGGCTGCGGCCTTCGTAGCGGTATTCGTACTCGTCCGGCCCGTGGCCCGGCTAGGGCCCTTCGTACCCGGTTTGGTGGACGCCGCGGCCTTCGTCGTGGTCGTCTTCGTGGCGGCCGTCGCCTTCGTGGAGGCCGTCTTCTGGGTCGTCGCCTTCGTCGTCGCCTTGCGCGGCGTCGTCTTCGCCGCGCCCTTCGTGCTGGCAGCCTTCGTGGCGGTGGCCTTGGACGTGGCCTTCGTGCCCGTCGCCTTCTTCGCAGGTGCCTTCTTCGCGGGCGCCTTCTTCGCGGGGGTCGTCACCTTCGCGGTGGAGGCCTTCGTCGCCGGCGCGCTCTTCTTCGTCGCCGCTGTGGTCGCGACCTTCTTCGTGGTGGCCTTCTTCGTGGTGGCCTTCTTCGGGGCCGCCTGCTTCGTGGCCGTCTTCTTCGCTGTGGCTGTGGCCCTCGTCGTGGTGGCCTTCTTCGGGGCCGTCCTCGTCACGGCTGCCTTCGCCGCCGACAATGCCTTCTTCGCAGCGGCCTTGGCCGGTGAACCCTTCTTCGACGCGCTCGTGCCGGTCCTCGTGGCGGCGGCGCTCGCCGTCCGTGCAGCCATAGCAGGCCCCTTGGGTCGCAGTGCGCCCGTCCCCACGGGCGCGGTCAGGTGCGGCGAGGATAGATCCTGAACCGGCGGTACTCAACGGCAAAACGCTGTGCAGGTCGCCCGGGTCCCGCAGGAGAACGCCGAAGGCGCCGACCGCGGCACCTCGGTGCGGGTCGGCGCCTTCTGGCGACTGCTTGCGTGCGTAGGGGGCTCAGCCCTGCTGCTGGGCCTGCTCACCCTCGGGCTCGAGGTCGACCCCGGTGTGGTCGAGGTTCTCGAGCTGGCCCTCGATGTAGGACTTCAGGCGCGCCCGGTAGTCCCGCTCGAAGCCACGCAGCTCCTCGATCTTCTTCTCCAGCAGACCGCGCTCGCGGTTGAGCTGCTCGAGGATCTGGTTCTTCTTCTGCTGCGCCTCGTGCACCATGCCCGTGGAGCGCTCCCGGGCCTCGGTGATCATCTGCTCGTGGCGCGTGGTGGCGTCCTTGACCAGCTCGTCGTGACGCTTCTGGCCGGTCTGGATCAGCTCGTCGTGACGCGCCTGGCCGGTCTGGATCAGCTCGTCGTGCCGGGCCTGTCCCTCCGAGATGAGGCGGTCGCGGGTCGACTCGCCCTCACCGACGTGCTCGTCGTGCAGGCGCTGGGCCAGCGCGATGAGGCTCGCCGCGCTGGCACCGCCACCCGCGGCGGCCGCAGCCATCTCGGAACCTCCCTCGACGGGAGCGGGCTGCGGTTTGGGAGCCTGCTGGGCCTGAGCCTGCTGGGCCTGCTGCTGCGCCTGGGCCTGCTGCGCCTGGGCCTGCTCGGCCTGCGCCTGGGCAGCCTGCTGGGCCTGGGCAGCGCGCTGCTCGGCGGCGGACTGCTGCTCGGCGGCGGCGCGGACACGCTCCTGGGCGGCCTTCTCGGCCTCCTCCGCGCGGCGCGTGGCCTCGGCGATGCGCTCGCGGGCAGCCTTGTCGGCCTCCTCGGCGCGCGCCTGCATGGTGGCGATGCGCTCCTGGGCCTGCGCAGCAGCCTTCTCCTCGGCGGCCTGGGCCTCCTTGGCGGCGGCGGCCTTGCGCGCCTCGGCCTGGGCATCAGGCTTGGCGACGGGGGCCATGCCCTTGCTCTCGCGGCACTCGTTCAGCTGCTCGCGGAGGTCGTCGCTCTCCTTGATGAGCCGGCGCATCTCGGCCACGACCTCGTCGAGGAAGTCGTCGACCTCGCGTTCGTCATACCCCCGCCGGAACTGTGTCGGCGTGAAGTTCTTGTTGAGGACATCCTCGGGCGTGAGCGCCATGTAGCCACCTCGTTAGCAGGTCAGAAGCAGTCAAGATCAGTGCAGTCGCAAGCATTCCAGAGACTGGGGCAGCCTTCACCCTATTGGATCCCCTGCTCAGCTCTGGATGACACCCATGAGGATGGAGACACCCAGCATCAGGATGAGGAACGCCAGGTCGATCCGCACCGATCCCAGGCTCAGCGGCGGCACCACCCGGCGAATCGCCTTCAGCGGCGGGTCGGTCACCGTGTAGATGGCCTCGGCGATGACCAGCACGACCCCGCGCGGGCGCCACTCCCGGGCGAAGACCTGCACCCAGTCGAGGATCAGCCGCCCGATGAGCAGCACGAAGAAGATGTACAGCAGGAAGTCGAGGATGCTGCCGACGACGCCGAGTCTCATGGCGGTCAGCGTGCCATGTCAGGTCGCGGTGCAGCCGAGCGGGTCAGCTCTGGTTGAACAGGCCGCGGGCCGGAGCGGCGCCCGGGCCCTCCTCGGCCGAGACCTCGACGTGCGAGGGCGAGAGCAGGAAGACCTTGGAGGTCACCCGCTCGATCGACCCGTGCAGGCCGAAGACGAGACCGGCGGCGAAGTCGACCAGACGCTTGGCGTCGGCGTCGTCCATGTCGGAGAGGTTCATGATGACCGGCGTGCCGTCGCGGAAGCTCTCGCCGATGTTCTTGGCCTCGTTGTAGGTGCGCGGGTGGATGGTGGTGATCCGGTTCAGACCGCCGACCTCGACGTCGCGGACGACCGCGGCCACCGGCGTGCGCTGCGGCAGCGGGGTCACGGCCGCCGAGCGCTCCTGCTGCGGCTCCTGCCGCTGCGGCTCGTCGTAGTCGTACTCGTCGTAGCCCTCGTAGCGCTCGTCGTCCTCAGCGAGCCCGAGGTACACCATGGTCTTGCGCAGCGCCCCTGCCATGAGAGCTCCCTTTGGTCCGTCGTGCAGTCGTTCACGAATCGATGTCGGTTCGCGGCCGAAGTTACCGAAGTGACGGACGAGATCCGAGGATTGCGCTGCCGACACGCAGGTGTGTCGCCCCGTGGGCGATGGCGGCCTCGAGGTCGGCGCTCATGCCGGCCGACACCCACGTCGCGTCCGGGTGTGCACCTCGTATGCCGTGCGCGACCTCCCGCAGGCGGGCGAAGGCGGGTGCCGGGTCACCCCCCAGGGGGGCGACGGCCATCACCCCGAGGAGGTCGAGGTCGGGCGCCTGCGCGACGGCGTCGGCCACCAGCGGCGCCTCCTCCGGCAGCGCGCCGGCCCGGCCCTCGTGGTCGTGCTCGTCGAGGGAGACCTGCACCAGCACCCCGAGTCGACGTCCCGCCCGGTGCGCGCCCTTCTGGAGGGCGTCGACCAGGCGCAGCCGGTCCACGGACTGGACGACGTCGGCATACGCCGCCACGGCTGCGGCCTTGTTGGTCTGGAGCTGGCCGATGAAGTGCACCGTCAACCGGTCGCGGTGCCGCAGGCGGGCCACCTTCTCCACCGCCTCCTGGTGCCGGTTCTCCCCGATGTGCCGGACACCGAGCTCGGCGAGCAGGTCGGCGTCGGAGGCGGGAAAGAACTTCGTCACCGCGATGAGCTCGACGTCCCCAGGGCTGCGGCCGGACGCGGTGCAGGCCCGCTCGATCCGCGCGTGCACCGCGGCGAGACCGGCCGCCAGCTCGTCGCGCCTCGACTCCTGCCCCGCCATCTCGCCGGTCACCGCCCCACCAGCTGGACCACCCCGGCGAACCGGCCCGTCTGGCCGTCCCGCCGGTAGGAGTAGAGCTGTCGCGACTCCCGGGTGCATCCCGGAACCCATTGCACCGCAACGTCGTTCGCGCGCAGCTGTGCCACGACACCGGCTGCGACGTCGATGGCGGGGGTGCCCGTCCAGGACACGGTGCACGACTCGGGCGAGACCTCCGCAGCGGCGTCGCGCATGTCGGCGGGCACCTCGTAGCAGCGCCCGCACACGGACGGCCCGACGGCGGCGGTGATCGTCCGCGCACCGGCCTCGCGCATCACCAGCACGGCGCGGTCGACGATCCCGCCGGTCATGCCGGGGCGGCCCGCGTGCACCGCGGCGACGACCCCTGCCTCGGGGTCGGCCAGCAGCACCGGCGTGCAGTCGGCGACGAGCACGGCGAGCGCCAGACCCGGAACCGTGGTCACCACCCCGTCGGCAGTCGGCGCCTGCCCGTCCGGCCACGGCCCGCCGGCGACGACGACCTCGGTGCCGTGGCACTGGTCGAGGTACAGCACCTCCTCCGGCGCCCGGCCGAGCGCCTCGGCGAGCACCTGCCGGTTCCGGGTCACGGCCGCGGCGTCGTCACCGACGTGCCCGCCGAGGTTGAGGGAGTCGAACGGCGCCAGGCTCGCCCCACCCTCCCGGTCGGTGAAGGCCCACTCGACAGGTCCGGACCGCTCGCGCCAGAAGAACACAGGCGACACGGTATGGCACCGGCACGACGAGGGGCCGCCCGGTGGTCCGGGCGGCCCCTGCGTCTGTCAAGACCTCGTCTGTCACGACCTCGCGTGTCGAAGCCGGGTCGGTCGCAGCCGGGCTGCGACGCGGCGGCTACTTCAGGAAGTCCGGCACGTCGAGCTCGTCGGCGTCGTCGAAGGTGACGGTGCGCGGCGGACGCGCGGCGGCCTCCTGCTGCTGGGTCTGCTGGCCCTGGTGGACCGGCTGGGCTGACGGCGCCGACTGCGCGGCCTGGCCGTTGCCGGAGACCGGCTGCTGCTGACCGTTGCCGTGCTGCGGCGCCTGCTGGGCGGTCGGCTGCGGGGCGGCCACCGGGCGGGCCGGCTGGGCACTCTGCTGCTGGGCCGGCGGGAACATCGGCACCTGCTGCTGCCGCTGCGGAGCCTGCGCCGGGGCCGCGGCCGACTGCTGCTGGCGCTGCGAGGCGCCTTGGATCTGGCCGATCGCCCGCTCGTCGTTGCGCTTGATGGGCGCCCCGCCGTCGAAGCCGGCCGCGATGACGGTCACGCGGACCTCGTCGCCGAGGGCGTCGTCGATGACCGCGCCGAAGATGATGTTCGCCTCCGGGTGCGCGGCCTCCTGGACGAGCCGGGCGGCCTCGTTGATCTCGAAGAGGCCGAGGTCGCTGCCACCCTGGATCGACAGGAGCACACCGTGCGCGCCGTCGATGCTGGCCTCGAGCAGCGGCGAGGAGATCGCCAGCTCGGCGGCCTGCACGGCGCGGTCGTCACCGCGGGAGGAGCCGATGCCCATGAGGGCCGAGCCGGCGCCCTGCATGACGGACTTGACGTCGGCGAAGTCGAGGTTGATCAGGCCGGGGGTCGTGATCAGGTCGGTGATGCCCTGGACACCGGAGAGCAGCACCTGGTCGGCGCTGCGGAACGCGTCGAGCATCGAGACGGCGCGGTCGCTGATCGACAGCAGCCGGTCGTTCGGGATGACGATGAGGGTGTCGACCTCCTCGCGGAGGTTGAGGATGCCCGCCTCGGCCTGGTTGGCCCGGCGACGACCCTCGAAGGTGAACGGGCGCGTGACGACACCGATGGTCAGCGCACCGAGGCCCTTGGCGATCTTGGCCACGACGGGGGCACCACCGGTGCCCGTGCCGCCACCCTCGCCCGCGGTGACGAAGACCATGTCGGCCCCCTTGAGGACCTCCTCGATCTCCTCCGCGTGGTCCTCGGCGGCCTTCTTGCCGACCTCCGGGTCGGCGCCGGCGCCCAGGCCCCGGGTGAGCTCACGGCCCACGTCGAGCTTGACGTCGGCGTCGCTCATGAGGAGCGCCTGCGCGTCGGTGTTGATGGCGATGAACTCAACGCCCTTCAGGCCAACCTCGATCATGCGGTTGATGGCGTTGACGCCGCCACCGCCGATGCCGACGACCTTGATGACGGCCAAGTAGTTCTGTGGTGCTGCCACGTCGGTGGGCCTCTCCTGAAAGCGTTTCTGGGTGTTCAAGCCGGCACGTTCACACTTGCAGCCCCGAGCGGTGACCCCGAGTCCACAAAGGCTCAGGCTCCACTAGAGGGTTAGAATTATGTCAACCCTGCCGTCGCAGACGCTATGCGCAAGGGTGGGTGCAATCAACGCCCGTACCCGCGTGTCGCGAGACTGGTTGACCGACTTTTTGCCAGGCCCTTGCCGGGTCGGGACGAAGCCTGTCACAGGCGTCACAGAAGCCTCTACCGTCACTCTACGTCGAGGCTCCGCCGCTGGGTTCAGCGCCCTGGTTCAGCGCCCTGGTTCAGCACCCTGGGTCAGCGGGTGACCGGGGTGTCCGGGGCACTCACGTCGATGAGCTTCGGCCTGCCCTTCAGCAGTGCCGTCATGACCGTGAGCTTCTTCTCCGGCTGGCCCACGCCGCCCCACACGACGGTGGTCCCGCGCACCCGCAGGGTGACCAGGTTCGCGCCGCTGACGGTCACGTTGGTGACCTGCTTCTGCAGGGAGGGTGGCAGCACCTCGACCACGTCCACCGCCGCCATGAGGGCGTCGCGCGACAGCGCCGCGTCGGAGGACGTGTGAACCATCGGGACGCCCTTGGGAGCGGTCCTGACCTGCGCGTACGCAACCCCGCGGGAATCCACAACGTGAAGTTGACCTTGAGGGTTCTTGGCCACCAGCACGGGCACGCGTGGGCTGGCGTGGATGACCAGCGTGCTCGGCCAGGAACGCTCGATCGACACGTCCGCCAGGGTGGCGCGCTGGCGCACCCGGTCGGCGATCGCGGCGTCGTCGATGCGGGCCATCGGGGAGCCCAGCGGGACGGCGGCGAGGGCCGTGATGGGCTCGACCTCCGCGGCCGGAACCCCCACGACCTCGACCGTGCGCACGGCCAGCACGGGGCTGAAGGCGACCAGCCAGACCACGCCGGCCAGCACCGCGACCGCTCCGACGACCCACGCCGTCAGGAGCCAGGGCCGGCGCCGGACCCGGTCGGCCCGGTCCTGGAACCGCTCCCGCGAGGAAGCCAGGCCGCGCCGCGGCGGCGCGCTCGTGCGACCGCTCATGCGCGCTGGAGCTCGCGCAGGATCTCCGGGCCCAGCATCGTGACGTCGCCCGCCCCCACGGTGAGGACGAGGTCGCCGGGACGGGCCCGGCGGGCCGCCTCCCCCGCCACCGCGGACCAGGACGAGACGACCTCCACGTCGGCGCCGGGCTTCGCCGCCGTCAGCGCGTCGGCGATGAGCGCGGACGACACCCCGGGAATGGGGTCCTCGCGCGCGCCGTAGACCTCCATCAGCAGCACGGTGTCGGCCGGCGTGAGGGCAGCGGCGAACTCGGCCGCGAAGTCGCGGGTGCGCGAGTACAGGTGCGGCTGGAACACCACGACGAGCCGGCCGTCGCCGACCAGCTCGGCGGCGGTGCCGACGACGGCCGCCACCTTGCCGGGGTTGTGGGCGTAGTCGTCGACCACGCTGACGCCGGCTGCGGAGCCCTTCGGCTCGAACCGCCGGCGGGTGCCGGTGAAGGAGAACAGGCCCTGGAGGACCAGGGCGGGGTCCTGGCCGAGGCCCTGGGTGGCGGCGGCGAACGCCGCCGCGGCGTTGAGCAGGTTGTGCCGGCCGGGGATGTTGACCCGCAGGTCCCACGTCTGCCCGGAGCCGTCGCGCAGCGCGGTCTTCCCCAGCAGCCCACGGGTCACCGGCTCGCCGAGGACGAGGTCGGCCTCCGGCGAGAAGCCGTAGGTCAGCACCCGGTGCCCCCCAGCCCGCACCGACTCGGCCAGCTCGAGCGAACCCGGGTCGTCGTGGCAGGCCACCAGGAGGCCACCGTCGACGACGGAGGCCGCGAACTCGGCATACGCCGTCTTGACGTTGTCGAAGGTGCCGTAGAAGTCGAGGTGGTCGGGCTGGACGTTGGTCACGACGGCGACCTCGGGGCGGTAGACGAGGAACGAGCCGTCGCTCTCGTCGGCCTCGGCGACGAAGATGTCGCCGGTGCCCCAGTGGGCGTTGGTGCCGTGCTTGGCCAGCTCTCCCCCGGCGGCGAACGACGGGTCGGCGCCGCAGTGCTGGAGGGCGACGGTGAGCATCGACGTCGTGGTGGTCTTGCCGTTGGCGCCCGCGATCGCGACCCGTCGCGACGAGGCCATGGTGCTGGCCAGCGCCTGCGAGCGGTGCAGCACGCGCAGCCCACGCTCGCGGGCCGTGGCGAGCTCGACGTTGCTCTCGCGGATCGCCGACGAGATGACCACGGTGTCGACCCCGTCGAGGTGGGCCGGGTCGTGTCCGACGTGGACCTCGGCGCCCTCCGCGGCGAGCGCCGCCATGACGGGCGAGTCCTTGGCGTCGGAGCCGCTCACGGTGCACCCGCGCGCCAGCATCACCCGGGCGACGCCGGACATGCCGGCTCCGCCGATGGCGATGAAGTGCACCCGACCGAGCTCGTCGAGCGCCGGCACCGGGGCGCGGAAGTCGAACCGCGCGTTGGTGCCGTTCACCGCCGGGCCCCCGACTCGGCGAACGCCGCGGCCACCAGGTCGGCGAGCAGCTCGTCGGCGCCCCGCTCCCCCACTCCGGCAGCCGCCTCGCCCATGGCGTGCAGCCGCTGCGCGTCGCTCATCAACGGGATGAGGTGGGCGTCGATCCACTCGGGGGTGAAGTCGGCGTCGTCGACGAGGATGCCCCCGCCGGCCGCGACGACGTCGGCCGCGTTGAACCGCTGTTCGCCGTTGCCGATGGGCAGCGGCACGTAGACCGCCGGGAGGCCCACCGCGGTGAGCTCGCAGACCGTGTTGGCGCCGGCGCGGGCGACGACGAGGTCGGCGGCGGCATACGCGAGCTCCATGTGGTCGGCGTAGGCGGCCACGACGTAGGGCGGGCCGGCGACCTCGGAGACCGGCTCGAACTCCTTGCCGAGGCCGGTGATGTGCAGCACCTGGATGCCGGACGAGCGCAGGGCGTCGACGCGCTCCTGGAAGGCGTGGTTGAGCCGCTGCGCACCGAGCGAGCCACCGGTGACGAGCAGCGTGGGCCACTGCGGGTCGAGGCCGAACTGCTCGAGTCCCTCGCCGCGCCGGGCGTCGCGGTCGAGCAGCGCGATCTCCTGCCGCAGGGGCATCCCCACGACGGTGGCACCGCGCAGCGCGGTGGAGGCGAACGTCGTGGCCACGTGCCGGCTGAACCGGGCCCCGAGCCGGTTCGCGATGCCGGCGCGGGCGTTCTGCTCGTGGACGACGATGGGGATGCGCCGCTTGCGCGCGGCGAGGTATGCCGGCGTGGACACGTAGCCGCCGAAGCCCACCACGACCTCGGCACCGGTCTCGTCGATGGCGCGGCCGGCGGCCGCCACGGCGGCGCGCAGGTTGCGCGGCAGCCGGGCGAGGTCGCCGGAGGGACGGCGCGGGAGCGGCACCTTGGGGATGGTGCGCAGGTCGTAGCCGCGGGCCGGGACGAGCCGGGCCTCGAGGCCCTGCTCCGTGCCGAGGGCGGTCACGCGGATGTCGGGCTCACGGCGGCGCAGGCAGTCGGCGAGGGCCAGCAGCGGCGAGACGTGGCCGGCCGACCCCCCTCCAGCGAGCAGCACCGAGGAGGGCAGAGCGGTCACCGGTCCCCCTTCCGGGAACGGCCGACGGACAGGGCAGGGAGCACGGCGAGCGAGCGGCGCACCACCGAGGGACGCGCCGCGAGCGCCTCGGCACAGCCCGGTTCGTTGCGGGCGAAGGAGAGCAGCATGCCGAGCGCCATCATGGTCGTCACGAGCGAGGAACCTCCGGACGAGACCAGCGGGAGCGGGACACCGATGACGGGCAGCAGCCCGATGACGGCGCCGATGTTGACGATGGCCTGCACCACGATCCAGGCCATGACCCCGCCCGTCGCCAGCCGCACGAAGAAGTCGTCGGTGCGCAGGACGATGCGGTAGCAGACCAGGGCCAGCGCGGCGAAGAGCGCGAGCACCACGAGGGTGCCCGGCAGCCCGAGCTCCTCGCCGATGATCGCGTAGATGAAGTCGTTGTGGGGCTCCGAGAGCCACTGCCACTTCTCGCGGCTGGCGCCCAGGCCCACACCCCACCAGCCGCCGTCGGCCAGCGCGTACCGGCCGTGCAGCGGCTGGCGGGCGGCGCCGTAGGGGTCGGTGTCGCGGCCGAGCCACACGTCGAAGCGCGCGAGCCGGTTGGGGCTCGTGAGGATCATCGTCACGGCCATGAGCCCGAAGGCGAGGACGCCGCTGGCGAAGAGCTTCCAGGAGACCCCGGCGGTGAACAGGACGGCCGCCACGATGGCGCACATGACGATGACCGTGCCGAGGTCGTGACCGAGCAGGACCAGCCCGATGGCCCCGACGGCGAACGGGAGCACGTAGGGCACCAGGACGTGCTTGACGCTGCCGAGCAGCTTGCGCTTGCGGGTCAGCACGGCGGCGCCGAACAGGACGAGCCCGAGCTTGCCGAACTCCGACGGCTGCAGGGTGATCGGGCCCAGGGCCAGCCAGTTGGTGTTGCCCTTGGCGCTCAGGCCCAGCGGGGTGAAGACGAGGAGCTGGAGGAGCATGGCGCCGAGCAGGGCCGGCACCGCCAGGGTCTTCCACCGCGCCACCGAGATCCGCGAGGCGATGGCCATGAACACGGCCCCGCCGGCGGCGAACTGCGCCTGCCGCAGCGCGATCGTGTAGGAGGAGTCGCTGCTCTTGTAGGACACGATGGCCGACGCGGACAGCACCATGATGAGCCCGATGACGACCAGCACCGCCGTGACGCTCAGCAGCACGTAGTAGGACGTCACCGGCGACTCGAGGCGCTGGAGCCACGCTCCCATGCGGCCGGGCTCGGTGGTGCGTGCCTTCCCCGGAGCGGCTGTGGCACTGCTCACCGGTTACTCCCCCTTGGCGCGGGCCGCCCGGCGGGCGACGGCCTCGGCGAACGCGTCACCGCGGGCGCCGTAGTTCTCGAACATGTCCATGGAGGCCGCCGCGGGCGCCAGCAGCACGACGTCGCCCGGCTGGGCGAGGTCGGCCGCGTGCGCGACGACGAGGTCCATGGCTCCAGTGTCCGTGGTGGCGACGTCGACCACCGGCACATCCGGCGCGTGTCGGGCCAGCGCCTCGGCGATCTGCGCACGGTCCCTGCCGATGAGCACGACCCCGCGCAGGCGCGAGGCGGACTCCCGGACGAGGTCGTCGACGTCGGCGCCCTTGAGCAGCCCGCCGGCCACCCAGACCACGTGCTCGAACGCGCTCAGCGACGAGGCCGCAGCGTGCGGGTTCGTGGCCTTGGAGTCGTCGACGTAGCGCACGCCGTCGACCGTGCCCGCGTCGGCGATCCGGTGCGGGTCGGGAGTGAAGGCGCGCAGGCCGTCACGGACCGCGGCGGGCGGCACGCCGTAGGCGCGCGCGAGGGCGGCCGCGGCGAGCGCGTTGGCGAGGTAGTGCGGCGCCAGGGTCGCCTGGCTCCCCTGCACGTCCGCCAGGGTGGCCAGCTCGGCGGCCGAGGTCTTGCGCTGCTCGACGAAGGCGCGGTCGGCGAGCACGTCCTCGACGACGCCGACCATCGACAGCCCCGGCACGCCGAGGGTGAAGCCGACCGCCCGGCACCCGTCCTGGACCTCGGCGTCCATGACCAGCTGCTCGGTCACGGGGTCCTGCACGTTGTAGACGCAGGCGACCTTGGTGTTCGCGTAGACCTTGCCCTTGGCCCGCGTGTACTCCTCGAGCGAGCCGTGCCAGTCGACGTGGTCGGGCGCCACGTTGAGGCAGGCGGACGCGTGCGGGGCGAGTGAGTGCGACCAGTGCAGCTGGAAGCTCGAGAGCTCCACCGCGATGACGTCGTAGGGCTCCGGGTGCAGCACCGCCTCGAGGATCGGGGTGCCGACGTTGCCGGCGCTGGTGGCGCGCAACCCTGCCGCGCGCAGCATCGAGGCGAGCATGTTGACGGTGGTGGTCTTGCCGTTGGTGCCGGTCACCGTCAGCCACGGTGCGGCGCCGACCTCCGGGCGCATCCGCCAGGCCAGCTCGACCTCACCCCACACCGGTATGCCGGCCTGCGCGGCCTGCGCGAGGAGCGGCTGGTCGGGGCGCCAACCGGGTGACGTGACGACGAGGTCGAGCGGGGTCTCGTGAGGCAGGCCGGCCACGTGCTCGGCACCGAGGCGCACGTCGACGCCGAGGATGTCGAGGATGTTGGCCCGCTCGCGCAGGGGCGTGCTGTGCACGGGGTCGCCCCCGTCGACGGCGATGACGCGCGCCCCGCGCTCGAGCAGCGCGTCGGCCGCGGCGAAGCCGCTCAGCCCCACACCGGCGACGAGCACCCGCAGTCCGCTCCAGTCGGCGCCGCCGCTGGTCAGCCCGTCCAGTCGTCCCCCGATGGGTGCACTGCTCACGTTGTTCCCACTACCCACTCTGCGTAGAAGAGCCCGAGGCCGAGGGCCACGAAGAGCCCGGCGATGATCCAGAACCGGATGACGATGGTGACCTCGTTCCACCCGACCAGCTCGAAGTGGTGCTGGAGGGGCGCCATCCGGAAGACACGCTTGCCTGTCAGTTTGAACGACCCGACCTGGATGATCACCGACAGGGTGATCGCGACGAAGAGGCCGCCCAGGATGACCACGAGCAGCTCGGTGCGGGTGGTGATGGCCAGCCCGGCCAGCGCGCCGCCGAGGGCGAGCGAGCCGGTGTCGCCCATGAAGATCTTGGCGGGCGAGGCGTTCCACCACAGGAAGCCGAAGCAGGCGCCCATGCCGCAGGCCGCCACGACGGCCAGGTCGTGGGCGTCGCGCACCTCGTAGCACTTGATGCCGGCGTTGGTCTGGCAGTTCTGGTTGAACTGCCAGATGCCGATGAGCACGTAGGCCGCGAACACCATCACGGAGGCGCCGGTGGCGAGGCCGTCGAGGCCGTCGGTGAGGTTCACGCCGTTGGACGTGCCGGCGATCATGATGTTGGCCCAGATCACGAAGAGGATCAGGCCGAGGATGGTGCCGGCGAAGGCCAGGTCGAGGTTCGTGTCGCGCACGAAGGAGATGTGCGTCGACGCCGGGGTGCGCGACTTGTCGTTGGGGAACTGCAGCGCCAGCACGGCGAAGAGCACCGCGACCAGTGTCTGCCCGGCGAGCTTCTCGCCGGATCGGAGGCCGAGGCTGCGCTGCTTGCTGATCTTGATGTAGTCGTCGAGGAAGCCGACGAGGCCCAGGCCGCCCATGAGGAAGAGGACGAGCACCCCGCTCATCGTGACCGGGGTCAGCGTCACGAGGTGCGCGACGCCGTAGGCCAGCAGCGAGGCGGCGATGATGACCGCGCCACCCATCGTCGGGGTGCCGCGCTTGGTGTGGTGCGAGGTCGGGCCGTCGTCGCGGATGAACTGGCCGTAGCCGCGGCGCACCAGGAACTTGATGAACATCGGCGTGCCGAAGAGGGCGACGACCAGCGAGACCACGGCCGCGATCAGGACAGCCTTCACGTCGCGTCGCCTTCCGTCGTGGGGTCGGTTGGCTCGGTGTCGGCCAGTCGGTCTCCGAGCCACCGTAGCCCGGCGTCGCGGCTGGACTTCAGCAACACGACGTCACCGGGGGCCAGTTCCCTGCTCAGGAGGTCGTATGCCGCGTCGGCGTCCGGGACCCACGTCGCCTCGTCGCCCCAGGAGCCCTCGTGCTGGGCGCCGGTGGCCATGGGGCGGGCGGTCTCGCCGACCACGACGAGCCGCGAGATGTTGAGCCGCACGGCGAGCCGGCCGATGGCGTCGTGCTCGGCCGTGGACTCGTCGCCCAGCTCGAGCATCGAGCCCAGCACCGCCCAGGTGCGGCGGCCACGACCCATGGCGACGAGCGCCTTGAGGGCGGCCCGCATCGAGTCGGGGTTGGCGTTGTAGGCGTCGTTGACGACGGTGACCCCGTCGGGCCGGTCGGTGACCTCCATCCGCCAGCGGCTGGCGGGGGTGGCCGTGGCCAGCGCGGCGGTGACGGCGTCCATCGACAGCCCGCACTCGAGCGCCGTGGCGATCACGGCGAGCGCGTTGCCGACGTGGTGCTCGCCGTGGAGGGGCAGCGTGACGCGCGCCTCCCCCTCGACGCCCGCCCCGGAGACGGTGAACGACGGCCGCCCGGCCTCGTCGAGCGTGATGTCAGCGGCGCGCAGCCCCGCCTCGGCACCGGTGCCGACGAGCAGCACGCGGGCCGGCGTGACCTCGGCCATGCCGGCGACCACGGGGTCGTCGGCGTTGAGCACCGCGAGCCCCTCCGGCTTCAACGCCGCGACGAGCTCGGACTTGGCCCGGCCGATCGCCTCGCGCGAGCCGAACTCACCGACGTGGGCGCTGCCGACGTTGAGCACGACGCCGATGTCGGGGGCGGCGATGCCGGTGAGGTAGTCGATGTGCCCGATGCCCCGGGCCCCCATCTCGACGACGAGGAACCGGGTCTGCGGCGTGACGCGGCACACCGTCAACGGGACCCCGACCTCGCTGTTGAGCGAGCCGACGGGCGCCACGGTCGGGGCGGCGGAGGCCAGCACGCTCGCGAGCAGGTCCTTGGTGCTCGTCTTGCCCGACGACCCGGTGATGCCGATGACGGTCAGGCCTCCGTGGGCAGCGATCACGCCGCGGGCGAGGGCGGCGAACCCCTCCTGGACGTCGTCCACCACCACGCACGGCAGCTCGTCCACCTCGCGCGTGGTCAGAGCGGCGACGGCGCCGGCCGCTCGCGCGTCGGCGACGAACTGGTGGCCGTCCATGCTCTCGCCCACGCGCGCGACGTAGAGGCCCCCGGGCCCCGCCTCGCGCGAGTCGGTGACCACCGGGCCGTCGACGACCAGGGCGCCGGCCCCGGCCTCGTCGATCCCGTGCAGCCGTCCCCCGGTCAGGTCTGCGATCTCCTTCAGTGACAAAGGGATCATGCGTCTGCTCCCCCGGTGATGAGCTGCTGCAAGGCCTTGCGCACTTCCTCACGGTCGTCGAACGGGTGGATGGTGCCGGCCACCTCCTGGCCGGTCTCGTGACCCTTGCCCACGACGGCGACGGTGCTGCCGGGGCCGGAGCGGTGTGCCGCGTGCACGGCCTGGAGGATGGCCTGCGAGCGCCGGTCCACCTCGTGGAGCTCGGCCGTGGTCCCCGCGTCGTTGGCGCCGGAGAGCACGGCAGCCCGGATCGCGGCGGGGTCCTCGGAGCGGGGGTTGTCGTTGGTCACGTAGACGAGGTCGGCGTGCTCGGCAGCCGCCCGACCCATCGCGGCCCGCTTGCCACGGTCGCGGTCGCCACCGGCCCCGAGGACCACGACGAGCTTCCCTCCCGTGGTCGGCCGCAGCGCGCGCAGGGCGGCTGCCACGGCCTCGGGGGTGTGGGCGTAGTCGACGACCACCCGGGGCAGGTGCTCGCCGCCCTCGAGGGCGACCGGCTCCATGCGGCCCGGTACGTGGGGGTCGGCGCCGCAGGCCCGCTCGACCTCGGCGGCGTCGTGCCCGGAGGCCGACAGCGCCAGGGCGGCCAGGGCCGTGTTGACCCGGTTGAAGTCGCCGGGCAGGGCCGAACGCAGCCGCAGCGTCGTGGTGCCGTCGCCGAGGGTGAACGCAGACGGGTCGCGCTCGTCCTCGACGAGGCGCCAGTCGGCTTCGACATCGGGCCGTGAGCTCAGCGTCGTCACCGGCACCTCCGCCAACCTCGCCAGCTCCTGGCCCCACTCGTCGTCGACGCACACGATGCCCTGCCGCGACCGCTCCGGCGTGAACAGGGCTGCCTTGGCGAGGAAGTACTCGCGCATGCCCCCGTGGAAGTCCAGGTGGTCCTGGGAGAGGTTGGTGAAGAGCGCGACGTCGTAGACGACGCCGTCCACCCGGTGCAGGTCGAGGGCGTGGCTGGACACCTCCATGACGCAGGCGTCGAGACCACGCTCGGCCATGACGGCCAGCAGCGCGTGCAGGTCGGTCGTCTCCGGCGTGGTGCGCACGCTCTTGACCCGCTCGTCACCGATGCGGGTCTCCACGGTGCCGATGAGGCCCGTGGTCTGCCCGAGGGCGCCGAGGGCCGAGCTCACGAGGTAGGCGGTGGTCGTCTTGCCGTTGGTGCCGGTGATGCCGTACATCCGCAGCGGCAGGTCCCGCGTGCCGTAGACGAGGGAGGCGACGGCGCCCAGCACGGCCCGGGGGTCCTCCACGACCACGCGGGCCACGGCGACCTCGGCCTCGTCGAGGAGCGCCGCACCGGCAGCGTCCGTCAGCACGGCGACGGCCCCGAGGTCGACGGCCGCCGCGGCGAAGGCGGCGCCGTGCGCGTTGGCGCCCGGGAGGGCGGCATACAGGTCACCCGGGACGACGGCTCGCGAGTTCAGCGTGACTCCCGTGACCTCCACCTCACCGCCCGTCGCCGGTGCCCCCACGAGGGCTGCCACGTCCGCGAGCGGGGTGGCTCGCACGGTGGTGGGGCGGGGGGTGGACACGAAGGAGGAGACTACCGGCCCCACCGTCAGCGGACGTCGCCGGACTTGCGGTCGCGCAGCACGGTGGGGTCGCCCTTCGCGGGCGTCTCCTCCTCCTTGATGCGGACCTTGGGCGCCTTGGTGTTGGTCGGCGGGATCTCGAGCTCCTGCAGGGCGTAGGTCATGACGTCACGGAACACGGGGCCGGCCACGACGCCACCGAAGTAGCCCTTGATCGGCCGCTGGAGGGTCACCGCGACGACCAGCTCCGGGTCGTCGGCCGGCGCGAAGCCGATGAAGCTGGCGGTCTTGCCGGAGTACCGGCGCTGGTTGGGGTCGTAGCGGTCGGCCGTGCCGGTCTTGCCGGCGACGCGGTAGCCGGGGATCTTCGCCTCGGGCGCGGTGCCCTCCTTGCCGACGACACCCTCGAGCATGTCACGGACCTGTTTGGCGGTGTCGGCGGAGACCACCCGCACCGGCTTGGCCTTCTCCGCCCCCACGTAGCCGCCCTTGCCGTCGCCCACTGCGGAGACGAGGCGCGGCGGGATGCGCACGCCGCCGTTGGCGATGGTCTGGAAGACGCCGGTGGCCTGCAGCGCGTTGACGGACACGCCCTGGCCGTACATGACCGTGTAGCGCTGGCTGCCGTCCCAGTCCTTGACCTGCTCGAGCAGCCCCTCGCCCTCGCCGGGGAACCTCATGCCGGAGGTCTGGCCGAGGCCGAACCGGTAGAAGTAGTCGTGCAGCGTGGTCGCCTTCATCTTCTCGCCGGCGAGGACGGTGCCGATGTTGCTCGACTGCGCCAGGACGCCGGCGAAGGTGAGGTACTCGGTCGGGTGGTCGTGGCTGTCCTTGAACTCGGTGCCGTTGCGCCGAATCCTGTTGGGCACCTCGACCACCGTGTGGGGCGTCACCACGCCCTCCTCGATGGCGGCTGACGCGGTCATGACCTTGGCCGTCGAACCCGGCTCGTAGACCTCGTTGAAGGCCTTGTTGGTCCAGTTGTCACGGCTCTGCCCCGGCCGGTTGGGGTCGAAGGTCGGGTAGGACGCGACGGCCAGCAGCTCACCGGTCTTCACGTTCTGCACGACGACGGTGCCGGACAGCGCGTTGGTCTGGATCACCTTCTGCGCCAGGGCGTTCTGCGCGAACCACTGGAGGTCGGAGTTGATGGTGAGCTTGACGTCGCGCCCTGGGACGGCCGGCGTCGTCTGCTGGTGCCCGGTGGGGATGACCCGGCCGTCGAGGGCCTGCTCGTAGACCGTCTTGCCCGCCGTGCCGGACAGCGCCTCGTCCATGAGCACCTCGACACCGGCGCCGGCGCTGCCGTCGGACTGGAGGAACCCGACCAGTGACGCCGCTGCCGTGGCCGTCGGGTAGTTGCGCTCCGAGGTCGGCTCGCTGTAGATGCCGGGGATGCCGAGGGCGGCGATCTTGCGCCAGTTCAGCGGCGTGATGTTCTTGGCGACCACCCGGTAGCGGGCCTGACCCGTGAGGACGGGGGTCAGCTCCCCCACCGACGTGCCCAGCAGGGGGGCCAGGTCGGCCGCAGCACCAGCGACACCGACCCGGGTGTAGACGCCGTCGACGGACTTCTTGTACTCGACCACGGCGGTCTGGTCCACGGTCACGGTGCGGCGCTCGATGCTCGAGGCGAGCACGGTGCCCTGGGAGTCGAGGATGCGGCCGCGCATCGCGGGGATGGCGACGGTGGCCATGCGCGAGGAGAGCGCGTCAGCGGAGGTCGCCGAGGCGTCGAACCCCTGCAGGCGCAACAGCTGGGCCGCGAAGATGCTGAAGACGAACAGGACCGCCACCACCATGGCGCGCATCCGGCGGCGGGGGCTGGCGGTGCCGAGGCGCACCGACTTCGGCCGGCGTCCGGCAGGGTGCCGCGGCGCCGTCGGACGCTTTTCGGGCCGCTTCTCCGGCCGCTTCTCCGGTCGTGACGGCTGAGTGGCTCGGGCCGCGCGCTGTCCCGTTGCGCCGCTGCCCGGGCCCCTGACCTGCCCCGCCTTCGTGGCGGTCTTCGGGTGGGGTGTGCCGTCGCGCCGGGGCGCGGGCCGAGCCTCTGGCCGTGGCGCGGGCCGACGCGCGGCGCCCTTCGACACCGAGCCGGGATGGCCCGGTCGGGTGCCTCGGGGCTGCGTCACGTCGATACCTCGGGGTCGGTGCTGCGGGTGGGTGTGTCGGTGGTGGGTGGTGCGCCGGTCAGCGGGACGGCGTCGTCGGCTGGGCGCCCTGGCGCTGCGCGTTGCCGTTGCCGTTGCCGGAGGGGCTGCCGGAGGCGCCCTGCCCGGGGGCCCCGGCCTGGGGCGCACGACTCGTGGTCGTGGTGCTCGTGGTGGCCTTGGTGCGGGCGTTCACGCTCGTGCTGGTGGTCACGACGGAGCCGTCCGGCTTGGTCACCACCATCGTCGTCGTCGTCACGTCCCCCCTCCGCGTCACGGTGGTCTTCGGCCCGGCGGCGGCAGCCTTCGACAGTGCCGTGGCCCGGGCCCCGGTGCCGGGGTGGGCCGACTTCGTCTGGGGAGCCGTCACCACGGTAAAGCCGGGCCGCTTCTGCGCCGGCTTCGCCACGCCGAGCACCGCGCCGTCGCTCAGCCGGAGGAACGCCGCCGAGTCGGCGGGCACCATGCCGAGCTTCGCGGCGCGGGCGGCGAGGTTGGCCGGCGCCTTCTGCGCGTCGATGGCGGCGGTGAGCGCCTCCTCGGTGTCGGTCAGCTCGCCGGAGGTCGCCTGGAGCCGGTGCAACGTGAACGAGCCCTCGGCCATCGACGTGTTCAGCATGAGCAGCCCCATGAGGCCGCCGATGAGCAGGAGCATGCAGAGCGCCGCGAACATCGCGCTGCCGGGGTGGCCGGCCTTGCCCGGGACCACCCGGAGCGGTTGTGGTGCCGCGGTGCGGCGCTGCGGTGCCCGTGATGCGACCCTCGCCGTCGCAGTCATCTGGCTCATCGGTGCTGTCCCTTCGTGGAGCGTGTCTTCTCGGCGACCCGTAGCCGGGCCGACGCAGATCTGGGGTTGGCCGCCTTCTCCGCCGCGCTGGGCTCCTCGGCCCCGCGCGTCAGCAGCCGCAGGTAGGGGCGGTGCTCGGGCAGCTCGACCGGCAGGCCCTCGGGGGCGCTGCTGCGGGCGCCGGCGGCGAAGACGCGCTTGGTGATGCGGTCCTCGAGCGAGTGGTAGCTCAGCACCGCGACGCGACCGCCGACGGCGAGGACCTCGATGGCTTCCGGGAGCGCCGTCGCCCACGCGGAGAGCTCGGCGTTCACCTCGATGCGCAGCGCCTGGAAGGTGCGCTTGCCGGGGTGGCCGCCGCTCTTCTGCGACGCCGCGGGCACCACCTTCTTGAGCAGGTCGACCAGGCGTCCGGACGTCGTGAACGGCTCGACCTGCCGCTCGCGCACGATGGCAGCGGCGACCTTGCGGGCGAAGCGCTCCTCGCCGTACTCGCGCAGGATGCGCTCGAGGTCGGACGCCTCGTAGGTGTTGAGGACGTCGGCCGCGGTCAGGCCCCGGCTCTGGTCCATCCGCATGTCGAGCGGTGCGTCCTGGCTGTAGGCGAAGCCGCGGTCGGCCTCGTCGAGCTGGAGCGAGGAGACGCCGAGGTCGAAGAGGGCGGCGTGCACCTCGTCGATGCCGAGGTCGGCGACGACGCGGGCGACCTCGTCGTAGACGGCGTGGACCAGCGTGACGCGCTCACCCCAGGCGGCCAGCCGCTCCCCCGCCAGGGCCAGGGCCTCCTGGTCGCGGTCGATGCCGACGACCCGGGCGTTCGGGCACCGCTCGAGCACGGCCTGGGCGTGCCCGCCCATGCCGAGCGTGCCGTCGACGTAGACCGAGCCGGGCTCGGCCAGGGCGGGCTCGAGCAGGTCGAGGATGCGGTCGCGCAGCACAGGGATGTGCCGGTCCTCGGCTCGTCCTCTGGTGCTCATGCGCGTCTCTTCCTGTGGTGGTGCGTATGCCGGTTGGCTCGGGGTGTCGGGGCCTGCGCCGGTGCCGTACGTGGTGCGGTGCGCGGGGTGCTGTGGCGGGGCGGTGGCTGCTGGTGGAGGCGGTGCTGTGGTGGAGGAGCTGGCCTGTCGGTGGAGGTGGGCCCTGCGGTCAGGTCCCCATCCGCTTCACTGGTGCGGCCCGAAACGGGGGAAGTCGTCTCGGGACGGGAAGCGGCTGGAGACCTGGCTCCAGGGACCGGGTTGGCCCTCTGTCGCCGTGTCGGCCTAGAGGAGTCCGGGGATCACCTCCTCGCTCTGGTCGGCGAAGGCCTGCTCGGTGCTCTCGAGGTAGGCGTTCCACGCGGCGGTGTCCCAGACCTCGACGCGCGCGCCGGTGCCGATGACCGTGCAGTCCTTCGACAGGCCGGCGTAGTCGCGCAGCGCCGCGGGGATGGTGACGCGGCCCTGCTTGTCGGGGACCTCGTCGGACGCGCCGGAGAGGAAGACGCGCATGTAGTCGCGGGCGGCCTTGCTGGTCGTCGGCGCCTGCTGCATCTGGGTGGCCAGGCGGACGAACTCGTCCATGGGGAAGACGTAGAGGCAGCGCTCCTGGCCGCGGGTGACGACGAGGCCGTCGGCGAGCCGGTCGCGGAACTTGGCGGGCAGGAAGAGGCGGCCCTTCTCGTCGAGCTTGGGGTTGTGCGTCCCGAGAAACACGCGTCTCCACCTCCCCTCTGGCGTGCTGCGTGGTGCCACGGCCCTCTAATGCGCCCCACTTTACTCCACTGTTATCCACTTCACGACCAGAACTGGCATCTTTCTCGACGATTTCGTCCGCGTTTTCGCTGGTCAGCGTCTGTGGTGGAAAGTGGGGGAAGAATGGAGGGCATGCCCCAGGCATGGGTCACCACGAGGCGCGGTGGGTCACCGGCCGGTGACGATCTGGTGCGGATCGGCAGGAAAGGGGCCCGAAGAAGGCACCGAACGGGCACCATGACGGCCCGCAGCGCGTTCCCCTGACGGCAGGACGCGGCATACACCTGCCGTGGTGGAGCGTTGTGGGGGAAGATCGATCGACATCGACGAAGGGACGGCGCAAGTGGCGATCACGGAGCCGACGGAGGGACGACTCGTGCACGACCAGATGGCCGCACCGGGGGACGGACAGCCTGCCGCGCAGAACGCCGCGCCCAGCTCCGCACCGGACACCTCACCCGGCACCCCGCACGACGCCGACGTGGCACCGCTGGAGCTCGTCACGAAGGTCGCGGGCCAGCTCGCCCAGGCGATGAACTCCGTGATCGAGGGCAAGCCCGACGTCGTGCTCACCGCCATCACCGTGCTCCTGGCCGAGGGGCACCTGCTCCTCGAGGACGTCCCCGGCGTCGGCAAGACGATGCTCGCCAAGACGCTGGCCCGCTCCATCGACTGCTCGGTGCGGCGGGTGCAGTTCACCCCCGACCTGCTGCCCAGCGACATCACGGGCGTGAGCGTCTTCAACCAGGACGTGCGCGACTTCGAGTTCCGCCCCGGCGCCATCTTCGCCAACGTGGTCGTCGGCGACGAGATCAACCGCGCCTCCCCCAAGACCCAGTCGGCGCTGCTGGAGTGCATGGAGGAGGGGCAGGTCACCGTCGACGGCCAGACCTACGGCCTCCCCCGCCCGTTCATCGTCATGGCCACGCAGAACCCCATCGAGATGGAGGGCACCTACCCCCTTCCCGAGGCGCAGCGCGACCGGTTCATGGCGCGGATCTCGCTGGGGTACCCCTCCACCCGGGCCGAGCTCGCCATGCTCGACACCCACGGCCAGACCAGCCCCCTCGACGACCTGGTGCCCGTGACCGACGCCGCCACCATCTCCGCGATGATCCGGGCCGTGCGCGGGGTCTACACGAGCCCCGCCATCAAGCAGTACGTCGTGGACCTGACGGCCTCCACCCGCAGCAGCACCGCCCTCCGGCTCGGCGCCTCGCCGCGCGCCACCCTGCAGCTGCTCCGCGCCGCCCGTGCGCACGCCGCCCTCGAGGGCCGCGACCACGTGCTGCCCGACGACGTCCAGACGATCGCCGTGCCCGTGCTCGCGCACCGCATCATCCCCACCGGCGAGACCCAGCTCGCCCGCAAGAGCACGGCCGACGTGCTGCACGACCTGATGCGCAGGGTGCCGGTCCCGTCGGCCAACCGCTGAGGCGGGTGAGACGTCGTGCGCCGGCTCCGTGACCTGTTGACGACGCGTGGCCGCGCCTTCGTGTCCGCCGGCATCACGCTGGCCCTGTGCGGGATCGGGCTCGGCTTCTCCGACCTGACCCGGATCGGCGTGCTGCTCATCGCCCTCCCGCTGCTCAGCGCGCTGCTCATGCGTCGCCACGACCTGCGCTTCGGCCTCGACCGCAACCCGCGCCCCGGGCGGGTGCAGGTCGACGAGCCCTCGACGGTCACGCTCACGATCGAGAACGCCGGACCCACCACGAGCCCGCTGATCATGGCCGAGGAGCAGCTCGACTACGCGCTCGGCGACCGTCCCCGCTTCGTGGTCTCCCGGCTGCGCCGCGGCGACCGCCAGGAGGTGCACTACACGGTGCGCTCGCACGTGCGCGGCCGCCACCGCCTCGGGCCGCTCGGGGTCCGGCTCCGCGACCCGTTCGGCCTCAGCACCCGGGTGGCGGCCATCAGCGGCGCGGGCGACATCCTCGTGCTGCCCCGCGTCCTGCCGCTCGGCTCAGGGCGGCCGCCGGGCAGCGGCATCGGCGCCGAGGGCGCGATCCCCCACATGGTGGCGCTGCACGGTGAGGACGACGTCTCCATCCGCGCCTACCGCGACGGCGACGACCTGCGCCGCATCCACTGGCCGGCCACCGCCAAGACGGGCGACCTCATGGTGCGCCAGGAGGACCGACCCGCCCGGCGCCGCGCCGTGGTCGTGCTCGACTCGCGCGCCTCGGGCCACCGCGGCAGCGGCAGCTCGAGCTCGCTGGAGTGGGCGGTCACCGCCGCCGCCTCGATCACCGCGCACCTGTGCGAGCAGGGGTATGCCGTGCACCTCGTCACCGACGAGACCGCCGACGACGGCCGGGCGGGCATGGCCATCGACCTCGACCACGCCCTCGAGGTGCTGGCCGAGGCGCACACCGGCCAGGTCGAGCAGTTCGCGGAGGTGCTCCACTCCGCCCACCCGGTCACCTCCTCCGGGGGCCTCGTCATCGCGATCGTCACCGAGCTCGACGAGGACCTCGCCCGGCAGGTCGCCGCCCTGCGCCAGCCGGGCGGCACCGGGCTCGCGCTCGTCCTGGACGCCGCGAGCTTCGCCGCAGGGCGGCCACCGGCCGGGCAGCCCTCGGAACCGGCGTGTGTCGCGGTGCTCCGCAGCGCCGGGTGGAGCGCGGTCGTGGTGCGGGCCGACGACGAGGTCGCCACGGCGTGGACGGCGCTGGCCGGGGCGTCGAGCCCGGTGCCGCTGTGAGCCGCACCCGCCTGCCCGACACCGCGGTCGCCGCGCTCGCGACCGCCGTCGTCAGCTGGCCGCTGACCACGCTGTTCACGCCGAACACCTGGATCCGGCCGACCATGCTGATGGTCGCGCTGGTCGCCGCGGCAGGCCTGCTGGGCCGCTGGCTGACGACGTCGAAGACCGGCGTCCTCCTCGTGCAGCTCGTGGCGGTCGTGGTCGGCGCGGGCTGGCTGTACGGCCGCGGGCACCTCTGGTACGGACTGCCCACCGTCGACATGGTGCTGGCGTTCAACAACCTGCTCGTCGACGCCCGGGAGACGATCCAGAACTACTCGGCACCGGCGCCGACGAACCGCGGCATCATCCTCGGCATCGGCCTCGCCCTGGCGTTGACCGCGATGCTCGTCGACCACCTGGCCGTCATGCGGCGCTCCCCCGCTCTCGCCGGCCTCCCGCTCCTGACCGCCTTCCTCATCTCGGCCTCCAACTCCGGCAGCTCGTTGCACCCGGTGTACTTCGTCATCGCCGCGGCCGTCTGGCTCGTCATGGTCGGCAGGCAGGGCATCGCCTCCGTGCGGCGGTGGAGCACCACGGCTCCGCTGCAGAGCCGTGGGCGCGGCACCTCCGACCGCGACGGGGCGCTGGGGTTCGCCTCCCTCGGGCGCAGCCTGGGCGTGCTGGCGCTGGCGGCTGCCGTCGTCGTGCCCGTCGTCACGCCGCACCTGCCCACCCGCTACCTCGTCGACGGCCTCGGCCGGGCCACCGACTCCACCGGCTTCAGCGACGGGCAGCTCGGCCTCAACACCACCCTCGACCTGACCCGCAGCCTCGAGGACCGGTCGCTCTCCCCCGTCCTGTCGTACACCACGACGGCCGCCAGCCCCACGCCCCTGCGAGTCGGGGTCCTCACGACCTACCGCGGCGGCGAGTGGCGCCCCGACCGCAGTGAGGCGCCGCTGAGCCGACAGCCCGACGTGGCCGTGCCGGACGACATCGCCGACGACGTGCCCCGCAAGCGGTACCGCATCAGCGTCGACGGATCGCGGCTCCAGGCGCCGCAGCTCGCGGCGCCCTACCCGCTGGTGGCCGGCGACCTCGACGGCGCCACCTGGGGCGTCGACCCGCAGACCCAGGTGCCGCGCACCAACCGGTCGGTGGAGTCCTACACGATGGACTACGTCGACCTCGAGCCGCCGCGGTCGCTGCTGGAGCAGCCGACGACGGACCGGCTCTCCGACGGCCAGCGCTTCGACGCGCTGCGCCTGGACCGGGAGTCGGCGCCCGCCGTGCAGGCCCTCGCCCGCGAGGTGGTGCCCGAGGGTGCCACCCGCATCGCGGCCGCGATGGCCATCCAGGAGCACTTCCGCAGCTCGGCGTACAGCTACTCCCTGCAGCTGTCGGGACCAGTGCGTGACGACGCCGGGCGCGAGGTGCCCATGGACCCCATCACCCACTTCCTGACGACCCGCACGGGGTACTGCGTGCAGTTCGCCACGGCGATGGTGATGACGGCGCGGGCCAGCGGCATCCCCGCACGGATGGCGATCGGCTTCCTGCCCGGCAGCCTGGACAAGGGCATCTACACCGTGCGCGCCGCCGACGCGCACGCGTGGCCCGAGCTCTACTTCGAGGGCGCCGGGTGGCTGCGGTTCGAGCCGACCCCTGGCTCGCGCAGCGGCCAGGCGCCGCCCTACTCGCTCGAGGAGGTCACGACCCCCGAGACCGACCCAACCGCCACCGACGCGCCCACCGTCTCCGCAACATCCGCCCCCCGCCGTGACAACGGCGCCAACGACCCGGGAGCCCAGGACCCGCTCGACGCCTCGGGTGACAACGGCACCGGTGTGCTGTCCGCGTGGTGGGCCTCGGGACGGCTCACCCTCCTCGGGTGGGTCCTGCTCGGCCTCATCGTGGGAGTCGTCGGCACGCTCGCGGTCCCGGTCGCTGCGCGGCTGCGGCACCGGCGACGGCTGCGCGAGGCCCCCGACGACGCGCAGCGCGTCGAGGTGGAGTGGCAGGCCATGGTCGAGCGGATCGGCGACCTCGGGGTGGTCGCGCCCCGGGGCAGCACACCACGCCAGGCGGGCCGCTTCTACCAGCGGGAGGCCTACCTCGAGGGTCCCGAGAGCGAGTCGCTGCGGCGGGTGGTCGACACGGTCGAGCGCTCGCGCTACGCCCCGCCCGGCACCACGGTCGTCGACATCCGCGAGGACACCGAACGCGTCGTGCACGCCGTCTCGGGCGTCCGCCGCCGGCGGGACCGCGTGCGCGCGGTGCTCTGGCCCCAGGACGGCCTGGTCGAGTGGCGCGAGCGCCGCGCCACCGTGGCCGACCCGGTGCGGCGCGCGTGGGACTCGGTGCGTTCCCGCTTCGACCGCGGCTGACAGCTCTGGTTCAGAAGATCGCGTTCAGGCCGTTCCAGCCGCTGCCGACCTGCACCCGCGCGCGCCACGTGCCGCCTGCGGTGCGGGTGTACAGCCAGAGCAGGCCAGCCTTGTCGCGAGCCACCACGTCGGGGATGCGGTCGCCGTCGAGGTCGCCCGGGCCCATGACCGCGGTCATGCCGTTCCAGCCGGTGCCGACGCGCACCGCCGGCTTCCAGCCACCCCGGCCGTTGCCCGGGTAGAGCCACAGGTCACCGGTCGATGCCCGCCGCGCCAGGACGTCGGCGGCACCGTCGCCGTCGAAGTCCCCCGGCCCGACCAGGGCGTTGAACACGTTCCAGCCGGTGCCGACCCGCACGCGGGGCAGCCAGGCGCCCCGGCCGTTGCCCGGGTAGAGCCACAGGTGGCCGGTGGACCGCTCCCGCGCCAGCACGTCGACCCGTTGGTCGCCGGTGAAGTCGCCCGGGCCCGACGACGCCGTTGAACACGTTCCAGCCGGTGCCGACCCGCACCCGCGGCAGCCACCCACCCCGCCCGTCACCCCGGTAGAGCCACAGGTCGCCGGTGGACGACTCGCGCGCCAGCACGTCGAGGGTGCCGTTGCCGTCGAAGTCACCGGGCGTCTCGAGGGCGCCCAGCCCGTTCCACCCGGAGCCGATGCGTACTCCGGCCGCCAGGCGGCCGGTGACGGTGCCGGCATACAGGCGCAGCTCACCCGAGGAGGTCACCCGCGCGAGGACGTCACCGACCCAGTCCCCGTTGAAGTCGGCGGTGGACGCCGACAGGGTCGAGGCAGGCACGGCCAGCGGGGTGAAGGCGTACGGCTCGCAGGTGCGGTCGTAGTCGCGCACGTCGTCGTACCACTGCGAGAGGAGGACCCGGCCGCCCGAGAAGCTCGCCTGCGTGCAGCGGTCGAGGGCCTCGGTCGGGTAGTCGAGCCGACCGGCCGTCGCCCACACCGGCACGCCCGGCACCCACCAGGAGCCGGTGATGGCCTGCCAGCCCGCGGCATACGAGTAGAGGCCGTAGGCCACACCCGCGTCGCGCAACCCCCGCATGAGGCCCTCGAGCACGAACCGGTTCTCGCGGCGCTGGGCCGCCGTGTCGTCGGGCCACGGCTGGGTGGCCCGCGGCTCGACGTCGATCCACACCACGGGAGGGTCGAAGCCCACCCGGGCCAGGCTCTGCAGCGCGAAGACCGCCTCGGCGTAGCCGACGTTGGACAGCTGGCCCGCCCGCGTGCTCGCGCTCCACGGCCCGCGCGTCCGGTAGGTGCTCAGCTGGGCCGTGGTCGGGAAGGCCGCGATCGTGTAGGCGTGCGCCGGCTTCGCGTGCTCCTCGACCCACGCGACCTGGTCGGCCAGGCAGGGGTTCTCGGTGAAGGGCAGGCTCTTCGTGAGTCCCACGACGACGAACGCCGTGGTGGTGGGCGGCATCGGCAGGCCCAGGCCGTCGACCTCCTCGGGGCACTGCGGCCAGGAGACGTCGTGACCGAACATCGGCGCCGCAGCGGCCGGGGCGGCGGCCGTGAGCACGGCGACGAGGAGCGACAGCACGGCAACCCACACGCCCCACAGGTGACGGCGCGACCGCCGCCCAGCCACACGCCCCGACATGGCAACCACCTTCGACGCCACTCACTGCGTCACCACCAGCAGACCCTGCCCCGACCGGAGCCGCCAGGGCCGCAGGTCCCGTCACGCGCGAAGGGGCCCGAGGACGCGTCGTCCTCGGGCCCCTTCAGGCACAAGCCGGTATGCCGCGTGAGCGGCTGGCGCAGCTCAGTCGAGCTACTTCGGACTGACTCCTTGGGGCTCCGGGCCTCCCTCGCTGGCGCTCGGTCGGGTCCTCACCCCGGCGTCGTCAGTCCAAGTAGTCGCGCAGGACCTGCGAACGCGACGGGTGGCGCAGCTTGCTCATGGTCTTGGACTCGATCTGACGGATCCGCTCGCGGGTCACGCCGTAGACCTTGCCGATCTCGTCGAGCGTCTTGGGCTGGCCGTCGGTGAGGCCGAACCGCATCGAGACCACGCCGGCCTCGCGCTCGGACAGGGTGTCGAGCACCGAGTGCAGCTGCTCCTGCAGGAGCGTGAAGCTGACCGCGTCGGCGGGCACGACCGCCTCGGAGTCCTCGATGAGGTCACCGAACTCGGAGTCGCCGTCCTCACCCAGGGGCGTGTGCAGCGAGATGGGCTCGCGGCCGTACTTCTGGACCTCGACGACCTTCTCGGGGGTCATGTCGAGCTCCTTGGCGAGCTCCTCCGGGGTGGGTTCGCGGCCGAGGTCCTGCAGCATCTGGCGCTGGACGCGGGCGAGCTTGTTGATGACCTCGACCATGTGCACCGGGATGCGGATGGTGCGGGCCTGGTCGGCCATCGCGCGGGTGATGGCCTGGCGGATCCACCACGTCGCGTAGGTCGAGAACTTGTAGCCCTTGGTGTAGTCGAACTTCTCGACCGCACGGATCAGGCCGAGGTTGCCCTCCTGGATCAGGTCGAGGAAGAGCATGCCGCGACCGGTGTAGCGCTTGGCGAGGGAGACCACGAGGCGCAGGTTGGCCTCGAGCAGGTGGTTCTTGGCCTTCTTGCCGTCCTGGGCGATCCACCAGAGCTCGCGCTTGAGCTTCATCTCGATCTTGTCGCCGGAGTTCAGCTTCTCCTCGGCGAACAGGCCGGCCTCGATGCGCTTGGCGAGCTCGACCTCCTGCTCGGCGTTGAGGAGGGCGACCTTGCCGATCTGCTTGAGGTAGTCCTTGACCGGGTCGGCGGTGGCACCGGCGGTGACGACCTGCTGGACCGGGGCGTCGTCCTCGTCGTCGTCGCGCAGGACGAAGCCGCCCTCCTCACCGGACTCCTCAGCCTTGGCGGCGGCGGGGGCGCCTTCGGTCTCCTCCTCGGCGTCGTCCTCGATGACGACCTCTTCGAGCTCGGCGGGGTCGACGTCGGTCGGCTCGGCCTCGACCTCCTCGTCCTCAGCGGGCTCGGCGCCCTCCGCGCTCTCGGTGTCGGGCGCGGCCTTGGACGCGGCGGTCTTCTTCGTGGCGGCCTTCTTGGCGACGGCCTTCTTGGCGGGCGCGGCAGCTGCGGCCGACGCCTCGGCGGTCGTGGTCGCCTTCTTGGCCGCGGTCTTCTTCGCAGGAGCGGCCTTGGTGGCGGTCTTGGCGGCGGCCTTCTTGGTGGCGGTCTTCGTCTCGTCGGCGCTGACGGTCTTCTTCGCCGCGGTCTTCTTGACGGCCGCCTTCTTCGTGGAGGCGGAGGCGGTGCGTCGGGCGGAGGAGGTCGCGGCGACGGCACGCGTCGCGGTGGCGGCGTCCAGGACGACCGAGATGCCCTGCTCCTCGAGGGAGCGCAGGACCGACTTCATGCGCTTGGGCTCGACCTCGGCTTCGACGAGGGCGACCCGCAGCTGCTCGCTGTCGACGGAGCCGTTGGTGCGGCCCAGCAGCAGAAGGTTCTGCAGCGCGGGGTGCGCGAACTCCTTGGGAAGCGGGCGAGCCGGGCTCTCGGAGGCGTTCTTGGACACAGGCGACACGGACTACCTTTCGTCGCGGACAGAGCAGCGCACGCCATCAGGGCCGAAGCGCACGACCATGACAACAACGGTGGGGGCGGAAGTATTCACGACAACCGGCTCCTAGGGCCTTCGAACGACCTGCTCGCCGGTGTGCGTAGGTGACATTGTAAAACGAGACGGGCCCTGCTCTCGCACCGGAGCCGCAAAACGCCCCCGGGACAGCCCCGTCACGGGCGCTCCCAGGGGCATCTCGGCCGACAGCAGCCGACCTCAGCGGGCTCAGGCCTCGGCTTCGGCCTTGACCGCGAGGACGGGGCAGGACGCGTCGAGCAGGATGCGCTGGGCGTTCGAGCCCAGGATCAGCTTGCCCACCGGCGTGCGGCGACGGAGTCCGATGACGATGAAGTCGGCCGCGACCTCCTCGGCCACCGCGATGAGGTCCTCGGCGGGCTCGTTGCCGCGGACCAGCTGCCGCACCTCGTGCTCGATCCCGACCTCGTCGAGCTCACGCTGGACGTTCTGGAGCTCCTTCTCGAACCGTTCCGCTTCCTTGCCGTCGTAGTCCTTGCCCCCGCGGTTGGAGTTGATGACGATCAGCTTCGTCTTGCGGAGCAGGGACTCGTCGGCGGCGCGACGAAGAGCTGCGCGACCTTCCTTCGTAGGCACATAACCCACAACGATGGCCACTGGAACCTCCTTGTTCGACGTCCGGGCTGCTTGGCGTGCCCGGTGCGCAGACGCTATCGGATTTCCTCAGCCTCGGCCGGTCGCGCAACGGCTCGGCGCAGGATGGTTCCGACCTGCTCGGTCTCGATGAGGAAACCGTCGTGGCCGTGCGGGGAGGTGATGGTGAAGTGCTCGGCCCGCGGAGCTGCCGCCGCGAGCTCCTCGGACAGCCTCGGCGGGTACAGCCGGTCGGAGTCGACGCTCGCGACCACGAGGCGGCCGGAGATGCGGCGGAGCGCCGACGTCACGCCCCCACGGTCGCGCCCGACGTCGTGGGAGTTCATCGCCTCCGTCAGCACGAGGTAGGAGTTGGCGTCGAACCGTCCGGCGATCTTGCCCGCGTGGTGGTCGAGGTAGCTCTCGACGGCGTAGCGCCCGCCGCCACCCAGGGGCTGCTCGGCACCCTGCGGCAACCGGCCGAACCGCTCGTGCAGCTCGAGCTCGCTGCGGTAGGTGACGTGGGCGATCCTCCGGGCGATGCCCAGGCCCTCCTCCGGACCGGTGCCGTGCTGGTAGTAGTCGCCACCGTGGAACGCCGGATCGCTGCGGATGGCCAGCAGCTGCGGCTGGCACCAGGCGATCTGCTCCGCCGTGGCGTAGGCGGTGGAGGCCAGGACGATGGCGGTGTCGACCCGCTCGGGGTGCGTGACGGCCCACTCCAGCGACCGCATGCCGCCCATCGAGCCGCCCAGGACGGCGCTCCACCGCTGGATGCCCAGCAGGTCGGCCAGCCGGGCCTCGACCGCCACCTGGTCACGGATGGTCACGAAGGGGAACCGGCTGCCCCACGGACGGCCGTCGGGCGCCGTCGAGGCGGGGCCGGTCGTGCCCTGGCAGCCGCCGAGGACGTTGGCGGCGACGATGAAGTGGGTGTCGGTGTCGAAGGGGCACCCGGGGCCGATGAGCCCGTCCCACCAGCCCGGCGTCGCGTGGCCGCGGCCGGCCGGCCCGGAGACGTGGCTGTCGCCGGTGAGGGCGTGCTCGACGAGGATGGCGTTGTCGCGGGCCTCGTTGAGGCGGCCCCACGTCTCGTAGGCGACGGTGACGTCGGGAAGGCGCCCGCCGGCCTCGAGCTCGACCGCCCCGACCGAGACGAACCGCCGGTCCCCCACCGGGTCGCCCTCACGCCAGGCACCCGTGGAGAGGCGAGGGCTCGACGTGGTCGTCATGGTGAAAGGCTCCTGTGGTCGCGCTTGCCACGACGTCGAGCCGCGGCCCGGTCCTCACCCGGGGCACCCCACCGCGAGGAGGGTTGCCGTCCAGCGAGCCGGGGCTTCGCGCTGGAACTCGTGACCTTGGCGACCAGCATAAAGCGGGCCCGTTGTCCACTCCTCCCCTGTCCGATCTCTGGACGGCGCCGGCTTCACTGCCACCGCCCAGCCGTCACGCCGTCTCGCGCGGGCGGATGGCGAGGTCGACCATCGTGCCCAGCAGTCGGGCCAGCCGGTAGCCGGGCTCGACGTCGAGGGCCCGCTCGAGGGCCACCCTGCTCAGGGCGCCGTCACCGAGCCACCAGGCGAGGTTGGCCAGCACGGTCAGGGCGGGCGCCGCGTGCTCGTCGGGCAGCATCCGGCACAGCTCGACCAGCCGGCCCTGCAGCCGCCGCCCGGCGACGGCACGCTCGGCGCTCACCGGGCCACCCGCCCACGACGCCGGCGGCAGGCAGCTGCGCAGCTGGTCGACCAGGTCGTCATCCAGCGCCTCCACGGGAAGCACCCCCGGGCACAGCCAGCCGATCAACCCGTCACGCAGCTCGAGGTCGCGCAGCGAGAGCGCGAGGTCGGCCAGCTCCTCCGGTGCCAAGCCGCCAAGCGGTGGGCGGCCGGCCGAGACGTCGCACACGACCGCCCACCGCGACAGCTGGCGGAGCCGGCGCACCGCTTGGTCGTGCGGCCCGATCGACCGGGGCGAGAGGTCCACCGCGGCCGCGACCTCGGCGCAGCGCCCGGGCTCGGGGTCGAGCTGGCGCCCCAACGCGTCGCGGTCGGGCACCGGCGCCATCTCGAGGGCCACGAAGTCGGCCACCGCCGGCGTCTCGTGCGGCGACGGCAACGGCGTTCCCTCCTCGGGGCAGCACCCGGTGGCGCAGTCGGGCGCGAACCACCGCCCGTCGCGCACCACCAACCGGTCGAGCACGTCGATGCCCCGGTCCCTCAGGGCCCCGTCGAGGGCGTCGAGCACGGGCACCGCAGGCAGCCGGCACGACTCGTAGCCCACCAGCAGGACGGCGCTGGGCCGCTCCCGGACGAGCGCCGGCAGGAGTGCCGCCACCGCCGCGTCGACCTCGTCCTCCGGCGGCAGGTCGAGCCGCTGCACGAGGCCGACGGCGCGGCCTGCGAGCGCGACCACGACCACCGCCTCGTCCGGGTGGTAGCCGAGCTGGAACGGAAGGGCGGCCAGGATGTCGGCGGGGCCGCGCAGCCGGATCGGGTTCATGCCCCCACGGTGGTGGGGTCGGCGAGGTCGAGGGAGGGCTCACCCGGAGCCTGTGCACCGCGTGACGACGCGAAGGCCCCCTGTGCACAACGGCAGCAGGGGGCCTCGGGCACCAGGGAGCATGGCTCGCCGGGTCGGCTACCGCCTCAGCGGATGACCTCGCCCGGCACGGTCTCGGCGCGCGAGGCCGAGCCGCGCGGCGCCGCACCGGTGTCGCGGAAACCCTGCTGGCCAGAACCCTGCGGACCTGCGCCCTGCGGATCTGCGCCCTGGGCACCCCGCTCCCACGCGAGGAACGCGTCGGTCTCGTTCACGACCGTCGCGGCGATCCACGTGACCACCATCGCGTCGTCGGCGAGGCCGAACAGGGTCAGGAACGCCTCCGGCACGAGGTCGACCGGCGACAGCACGTAGGCGGCCGCTGCAGCGACCAGGAACAGCTTCCCGGTCGTGGTGCCGCGGTACTCGCCGCGCAGCGTGGCGCGCAGCAGGCGCGGAAGGGCGGACAGCCGCTCCCCCATGCCGGGCCCACCGGGCCGGACGGCGGAGCGCAGGGCGGTGGCGAGGGTGCGGAACACTCCCCAGCGGGACATGGCCATCGGTGATCTCCCATCGTCCGGGCACATTCGGCCGAACACGTTTCCAACGTCCGAGCCGTTGCCACCATTCCCGAGGGGCGCGGCGCCCGGCCACCCGGGGCCCGGACCCGGCCCGGGCCACGCGCACGCGCACGCGCACGCCCAGACAGACGGTATGCCGCCCGCTCGGGTGAGCGGGCGGCATACCGGAACGTCGTGGCCGGGAACGGACGGGTCAGATGCCTCGGCTGCGTCGCGGGAACTCATGACGGGCCGCGTCGGCGATCCGCTTGAGGAGGAACGCGTCGAGGCCGGCACCCACGGCGCCGCCCACGAGGGGCACGGCCTTGCCGACCCGGACGAGCGCCTTCTTGCCGATCTGGCTGATGAGGCGGAAGGCCACCGCCTTGTTGACGACCATCAGGGCCGGCCCGGGAAGGCGCTGCGCGGCGAGGTTGGAGAGCCGCCCGGTGGTGGCGACGCCGGCCTTCTTGAGGAGGTCGTCGGAGTCGGCGCCGACGAGCGTCAGCAGCACGGCCGAGCGGATCTCCGGCTGCCGGATGTCGTAGCCGCGGGCGGAGGCGACGGCCGCCACCATGCGTGTGGCCACCAGGTAGAACTCGACGACGTTGGCCGGCAGCGCGACCGGCAGGGTGACGAACCCGCCCAGACCCGTCGCGAAGCCGCCGGCGGCCGCGAGCTTGAGGTGCTGGGAGACGATCGCGTCGATCGCCTGCTCGCTGTCCGGGTGGTTGGACAGCGCGATGTCGGCGACCTGCTGGGCCGAGTGGAACGGGCCCCTGCCGTCGATGCCGGTGTCGAGGACCGTCTCGATCACCCGCACCACGCCGTTGCCCAGCGCGCCGTGGTCCTCGGGTCCGGCGCTGGCCTGCTCGAGGGCCGACTGCCGCTTGGCGGCGGCTGTCTTGGCGGCGGATGTCGTGTCCATGTCCTTGCTTCTGTCCATGTCGAGAATGCCCATGTTCGCCCTCTCTCGTGACGGTGCGCCCATCCTGCCACGGGGCTTCCGGACCTGCCGGTTTATCGTTGGCGCATGGCCGATGCGCAGACCTCCGAGTCCCAGTTCGCCGAGTACGCCCACCCCGAGCGCCTGGTCTCCACCGAGTGGCTGGCGAACCAGCTCGAGGCCGGGAACCCCGACGGCGTCGTCGTGCTGGAGTCCGACGAGGACGTCCTGCTCTACGACACCGGGCACATCCCCGGCTCGCTGAAGCTCGACTGGCACCAGGACCTCAACGACCAGCTGACCCGCGACTACGTCGACGGGGAGCAGTTCGCCAAGGTCATGTCGGCGCGCGGGATCGGCCGCGACACGACCGTCGTGATCTACGGCGACAAGAACAACTGGTGGGCCGCCTACGCGCTGTGGGTCATGACCCTGTTCGGCCACGAGGACGTCCGCCTGCTCGACGGCGGCCGCGCGAAGTGGATCGCCGAGGGCCGTGAGCTCACGAAGGACGTCCCCACGCCGCAGCCGGCCGACTACCCCGTCGTCGAGCGCGTCGACGCCCCGATCCGCGCCTTCAAGGACGACGTGCTGGCCCACCTCGGCCAGCCGCTGGTCGACGTCCGCTCCCCCGGGGAGTACTCCGGCGAGCTGCTCCACATGCCCGACTACCCGCAGGAGGGTGCCATGCGCGGCGGGCACATCCCGGGTGCCAGGTCGGTGCCGTGGGCCCGTGCCGCGAACGAGGACGGCACCTTCAAGTCGCGCGGCGAGCTCGAGGCCATCTACCTGCAGGAGCAGGGCCTCGAGCCCCAGGAGCCGGTCGTGGCCTACTGCCGCATCGGCGAGCGCTCGTCGCACACCTGGTTCGTGCTGACGCACCTGCTCGGCTTCGACAACGTCCGCAACTACGACGGCTCGTGGACCGAGTGGGGCAACGCCGTGCGCGTGCCGGTGGAGAGGTGACGCGCCCGTGACCGCCGCTGTCGACACCACCGGTCTCCCCGCCGCCCTCGCGGAGATCGCCGAGGACTTCGCCGAACTGCCTGTGGCAGAACGGCTTCAGCTCCTGCTCGAGTTCAGTGAGGAGCTGCCCGAGCTGCCGGAGCGGTATGCCGGTGCGCCCGAGAAGATGGAACAGGTGCACGAGTGCCAGTCGCCGCTGTTCCTGACGGTCGAGGTCGACGAGGAGTCGGCCACCGAGCCCGGCCAGCGGGTCGTCTCGCTGTTCTTCTCGGCCCCGGCCGAGGCACCGACGACCCGCGGTTTCGCCGGCATCCTGCACCAGGGCCTCGACCAGCTCACCGTCGACGAGATCCTCGCCGTGCCCGAGGACGCGCCCTACCGCTTCTCGCTCGCCGAGGCGGTCTCCCCGCTGCGGCTGCGCGGCATGGTGGGCATGCTCAGCCGCATCAAGCGGCAGCTCGCGCTGAAGACCCGGGCCTGAGCGGCCGGTGACGGCCAGCCCCGACGCGGCCCGCCCACCCCGCGTCGCGGTGGTGGCCGCACCCTCGTCGCCGCGGGGACCGTCGCTGCTCGCCGTCGTCGGTGAGGGCCTGGCGCAGACCGGCTCGGCCGAGGAGGTGGCCGCCCTCGTCGACCGCCTCGAGCGGGAGCAGTCGCCGCGCTGGACGTGGTGGTCGGCGGCACACGACGCGAGGCCGCTCGTCGCGGCGCGGCTGCCGCTGGCCCGCTGCTGGGACGTCGCCGAGGCGCACCGGCTGCTCGCCGGCGGGTGGGAGGCCACGCCGCAGCTCGCCTGGGCCCGCGCCCGGCGGCTGGACGCCGCCACCCTTCCCGCGGCCTCGGCCGGCGACCTGTTCGACTTCGGCGACGACGTCGACGACTTCGGTGACGACGCGGACGACGGTGACGACGCGAACGGAACGCGCGGCCCGGACGACCCGGTCCGACCCGACGGCTACCTGCGGCCCGACGCCGGCTCCCCCGCCTGGCCCCTCACCCCCGACCGGCTGGTCGCGTGGGCACGCGCGGCGCTGGACTGCGCGGCGGCGCAGGAGACGGCCCTGGCAGAGCTCGGCCCCCGCGCCGTGGCCACCGCCCACTCCGAGTCGGCCGCCGCCCTGCTCTGCGTCGAGCTCGAACGCGACGGCCTGCCCCTGGACCGCGCGGCCGCCGAGCGCCTCATCACCGAGGCGGCCGGGCCCAGGCCGAGGGACGAGCGGCACGCCCGCGAGGTGCGCGCCGAACGGGACGCCCTCGTGCTGCGGCACACACCGGGGCGGGAGCACACCGACCTGCGCAACCCGCTGCAGGTGCGCGAGCTGCTCCTGGGCGTGGGCGTCGACGTGCCCAACACCCGCAAGGGCGTGCTGGCGCCGTTCCGCGACACCCACCCGGTCGTCGCCGCACTGCTGGAGTGGCGCAGGGACGAGCGCATCGCCACGACCTACGGGTACGCCTGGCTGGAGTCGCACGTCGGCCCGGACGACCGGCTGCGCGGCACCTGGACCGCGTGCGACGGCGCCGCCGGACGCATGACGGCCCAGAACGGGCTGCACAACCTGCCGGCGTCGCTGCGCCCCGCCGTCGCCGCGCACCCCGGCCACGTGATCGTGCGCGCCGACCTCGGCCAGATCGAACCCCGGGTGCTGGCCGCCGTGTCCGGCGACCGCGCCTTCGCTGCCGCGACGCGCTCGGACGACCTCTACGCCCCGGTCGCGCACACGCTCGGCGTCGAGCGGGCCGTGGCGAAGGTCGCGGTGCTCGGCGCGATGTACGGCTCGCGCCGCGGCACGGCGGCCGACGCCCTCAAGGGCCTCGAGCGCGCCTACCCCACCGCGATGGCCTACCTCGACCGCATGTATGCCGCGGGCGTGCGCCGCGAGTCCCTGCGCACCTTCGGGGGTCGTGCGGTGCACACAGGAGGCTTTCCACCCGTCGGCCAGCACGCCGACGCCCAGTCGGGCGACGACCCGGCGCGGGCCGCCGCGCGCGGGCGCTTCGCCCGCAACGCGGTCATCCAGGGGGCGGCGGCCGAGCTCTTCAAGGCCTGGGCCGCCACGGTGCGGGCCACGACCCGGGACCTCGGCGCCCAGATCGTGCTGTGCCTGCACGACGAGCTGCTCGTGCACGTGCCGGACGAGCACGCCGAGGAGGCCGAGCACCGCGTGGTGGCGGCGCTGACCGACAGCGCCCGCCGGTGGACCGGCTCGACCGAGGTGCGGTTCGTGGCCGACACGAGCGTCGTCCGCCGGTGGTCGGAGGCCAAAGAGTGAGGTCCGTGCCACGCTGTGCCCATGAGTGACGTCATCAGCACCGCGCGGCAGGCCAGCGACCACCCTGCTCTCGAGACCGCAGCACGGGTCGGCTACGCGGTCAGCGGCCTGCTCCACCTGCTCATCGGGTGGATCGCGCTGCAGGTCGCCTGGGGATTCGGTGGCTCGGGCAAGGACGCCGACCAGAGCGGGGCGCTGCAGTCCTTGGCCGGCAACGGCGCCGGCAAGCTGGCCCTGTGGGTCGGCGTGCTCGGGTTCCTCGGCCTCGGCCTGTGGCAGCTCGCCGACGCCGCCTTCGGCCACCCCGGCTCCGACAAGGAGGCCTGGGGCGGGCGGGTCAAGGCGTTCAGCAAGGCCGTGGTCTACCTGGTGCTCGGCTGGACGACGTTCAACTTCGCGCGCGGCAAGTCGTCCGACAGCGAGAGCCAGACGGTCGACTTCACCTCCTCGCTGATGAGCAAGCCCGGCGGCCAGTGGCTCGTGGGGATCGTCGGCCTGGTGGTCATCGGCGTCGGCGCCTACCACGTCTGGAAGGGCGCCACCGAGGGCTTCCTGCGCGACCTCGAGAAGGACCCGGGCACCTGGGCGGTGCGGGCCGGTGTCGTCGGCTACATCGCCAAGGGCGTGGCCCTGGCGGTGGTGGGTGTGCTCTTCATCCTCGCCGCGATGCACGCGAACCCGGAGGAGGCCGGGGGCCTCGACGGCGCGTTGCGCACCCTGAAGGACCAGCCGTTCGGGCCGGGACTGCTGACGGCCGTCGCCCTCGGCATCGGCGCGTACGGCATCTACAGCTTCAGCCGCGCCCGGCACGCGCGGGTCTGACCGCGGCATACCGGCTCGTCGCCGGCGGAGCCTGAACGGCGAAGGGGCGGGGACATCGGTCCCCGCCCCTTCCGCACGTCCGGGTGGTGCTCGTCTGAAGCCGGGCGTCAGGCGCCCGGGCCGTCCCCGTCGTCCTCGGCGACCTCGCGCAGGAACTGCTCGAACTCGGCGCCGATCTCGTCGGCCGACGGCAGCTCGCTGACGTCGGTGGCGAGCAGGCTGGGCTTCTGGAGGCCCTCGACGAAGGTGTCGTACTGGCGCTCGAGGGCGGCGACCACCTGGGCCACCTCCTCGGACCCGGCGAGCTCCTGGGCGATCTCGGCCCGGTTGAGCCCGGCGGCGGCGACGAGGTCGTCGATCGGCAGGTCGAGGGCAGTCGCGCCGGTGATCGCGTTGAGCGCGGTGACGGCGCCGTCGGCGAACTCGGACTGCGCCAGGTAGTGCGGCACGTGGATGGCGAAGCCCATCGCGTCGTGGCCGGACTCCCCCAGCCGCAGCTCGAGCAGCGACGCCACGCTGCCCGGCACCTCGACGCGGCCGAACGGGTTCAGCTGCTCGGGGATGAGGCGGGGGTCGGTGGCGTGGGCCGTCATGCCGATGGGGCGGGTGTGGGGCACGGCCATGGGGATGCCGTGGGCGGTGACGACGAGGTCGACGCCCAGCGCCACCACCAGCTCGCGGATCGCCTCGACGACGCGCTCCCACTGGTAGTCGGGCTCGGGGCCGGTGAGCAGCAGGAACGGGGTGCCGTCGCGGTCGACCAGGCGGTGCAGCGCGAGGGACGGGTCCTCGTAGCTGACCCAGCGGTTGGTGTCGAAGACCATGCCGGGCCGGCGGCCCCGGTAGTCGAGGAGCTGGTCGACGTCGAAGGACGCCACCACGGCGCCCTCGGACGTGGCGAGCAGGTGGTCGCTCAGCAGGCGCTGCGTGTGGCCGGCGTCGACGAATCCCCCGAGCGTGACGATCATCACCGAGGCCCGCAGCGCCTGCGGGTCGGCGTCGGTCTCGAAGCGGTAGAGCTCGGACGGGTTCTGCACGGTGTACCTCTCTCAGGTGGTCCTTCTTCGAGGATCAACAGAACAGTCTGCCAAGGGATTCCTCAGCCTGATCAGGAGGTCAGGGCCGCCATCGCCTTGCGGATGCGCTGCTCCGAGACGGGCTGGGCCGTGCCGAGGCTGTTGGCGAAGAGGCTCACCCGCAGCTCCTCGATCATCCAGCCGACGTCGAGGACGGGCTGGGAGCGACGGTCCACGGGGGCGAGGGAGTCGAGCAGGTCGGCATAGGCCTCCTCGACCCGGTCGACGACCTCCTGGCCCTGCGCGTCACGGGCCAGGGCGGTGGGAGCCTTCTCGATGCGCTGCAGCATTCCGCGCAGGTAGCGGCGCAGGTGCGGCAGCCGTGCCAGCCCGGTGTCGGCGACGAAGCCGGGGTAGACGAGGCTGCGCAGCTGCGCCTGCAGGTCTGCCGCGAGCGAGGCCACCGCCGGGCCCCGCAGTGACGCCAGGCGCTGCTCCACCTCGCGGGCGACGCCGAGCACCGGCTCCACCTCGTCGACGACGTTCAGCACCCGTGTGACGACGTGGGTCCGCACGGCGGTCAGGACCTCCTCGAACGCCTCCGGGTCGCGCACCAGCCCCGGCCGTCGCTCGGCCACGATGGCGTCGACCGCGCAGGCGAGGCAGTCGTCGAGCAGCGCCGGCACGCTGCCGTGCGGGTTGTTGCCCAGCGCCAGCTTCTGGGCGTTGGTGAGCCGGGCGAGCACCCGTTTCCACGGAGCCGAGGTGTTGAGCAGCAGCAGGCGACGCACGCCCAGCCGGGTTGCCGCCTCGGCTTCCCGCTCCCCCGCCAGCACGACGAGGTCGACGCAGTCGCCCCGGTCGACCAGCGCCGGGTAGCCCTGCACGGCCTGCCCGCCGGACCGCGTCTCGAAGGTCGCGGGCAGCGGGCCGAAGTCCCACTGCTTCAGGCCCCTGCGCTCGATCGCCGCACCGGCGCGCGACATCCGGCGCTGCACCTGGCCGGCGAGCTGGGCCTTGAGCTGCTCGAGGTCCTTGCCGCTGGCGAGCGAGCGCCCGCGGTCGTCGTCGACGCTGAAGGTGATGCGCAGGTGGTCGGGCACGCGGGCGACGTCCCACTCCGACGGCGTCACGCGCACACCGGTGCGGGCGTGCAGCACCCGCGCCATCTCGTCGACCAGCCGCCGCCCGCCGCCCGGCTGGGCGTCCGCCAGCGCCGCCGCGGCGTGGTCGGGCGTGGGGACGAAGTGCCGGCGGGTCGCCTTCGGCAGCGACTTCAGCAGGGCCGTGGCGAGGTCGGCCCGAAGGCCGGGCACCTGCCAGTCGAAGCCGTCGTCCTCCACCTGGTTGAGCACCTGCACCGGGATGTGCACCGTCACGCCGTCGGCAGCCGCTCCCGGCTCGAACTGGTAGGTCAGCGGCAGCTCGAGACCGCCCTGCCGCCACGTCCGGGGGTAGTCGCCGGCGGAGACCTCCTCGGCCGACTCGCTGGTGAGCAGCGCCTCGGTGAAGGTCAACAGGTCCGGGGTCTCCCGGCGGGCCTTCTTCCACCAGCTGTCGAAGTGGCGCGCCGACACCACGTCGGCCGGGACGCGCTGGTCGTAGAACTCGACGAGCAACTCGTCGTCGACGATGAGGTCGCGGCGCCGGGCCCGCTCCTCCAGCTCCGAGAGCCGTTGCAGCAGAGCCTGGTTCGCCCGGAAGAACTCGTGGTGGGTCTCCCAGTCGCCCTCGACGAGCGCGTGCCGGATGAAGAGGTCACGCGACTCCTCGGGGTTGATCCGGCCGTACTGCACGGTGCGCGCCGCCACCAGCGGGACGCCGTACAGCGTGACCCGCTCGGTGGCCAGGGCAGCTCCCTGCTTGCGCGACCAGCGCGGCTCGCTGTAGGTGCGCTTGACCAGGTGCGCGGCCAGCCGCTCCGCCCACACCGGGTCGATGCGGGCGTTGGTGCGCGCCCACAGACGGCTGGTCTCGACGAGCTCCGCCGACATGACCCAGGTGGGCTGGCGCCGGAACAGCGTCGATCCGGGCGAGATCGCGAACCGGGCGCCGCGGGCACCGAGGTAGTCGCGCTTGACCTCGTCGCGCAGGCCGATGTGCGACAGCAGGCCGGCCAGCAGCGCCTGGTGGATGACGTCGGCCTTGGGCTCCTCGTCCCGGGCCGCCGTCGCCCGGTCGGGGTCGATGTCCTGCTGGCGGCAGGCCTGGCGCAGCTGGGTGTGCAGGTCCTGCCACTCGCGCACGCGCAGGTAGTGCAGGAACTCGGCTTTGCACATGCGGCGAAAGGCGCTGCCGCTCAACGCTTTCTGCTGGTCCTTGAGGTAGCGCCACAGGTTGAGCAGCGAGATGAAGTCGGAGTGCTCGTCGCGGAACCGCGCGTGGGACTGGTCGGCCTGCGTCTGCTTGTCTGCCGGGCGCTCGCGCGGGTCCTGCATCGACAGGGCCGCGACGATGACGAGCACCTCGCGGGTGCACCCGAGCTTGTCCGCTTCCAGCAGCATGCGCCCGAGGCGCGGGTCCAGCGGCAGCCGGGCGAGCGACCTTCCGTATGCCGTCAGCCGCCGTCCGCGGCCCCGTCCCCGTTTCGGCGCGCCGCCCGCGGTCGCCAGCTCCGCGGCATACCCCATCTCGAAGGCCTGGAGCTCCTCGAGGAGGCGGATGCCGTCGGCGACCTGGCGGGCGTCGGGGGCGTCGACGAACGGGAACGCGGCGATGTCGCCGAGGCCGAGGGAGGTCATCTGGAGGATGACGGAGGCGAGGCTGGTGCGCTGGATCTCGGGCTCGGTGAACTCCGGCCGGCTCTCGAAGTCGTCCTGTGAGTAGAGCCGGATGCAGATGCCGTCGGCCACACGACCGCAGCGGCCGGCGCGCTGGCTGGCGCTGGCCTGCGAGATGGGCTCGATCGGGAGCCGCTGCACCTTGGTCCGCTGGCTGTAGCGCGAGATGCGCGCGGTGCCGGCGTCCACGACGTAGCGGATGCCGGGCACCGTCAGGGACGTCTCGGCGACGTTGGTGGCGAGCACCACCCGGCGGCCGCTGTGCCGCCCGAAGACCCGGTGCTGCTCGGCCGCGGAGAGGCGGGCGAACAGCGGGAGGATCTCGGTCTGCGGCAAGGCCATCGACGCGAGCGCGTCTGCGGTGTCACGGATCTCGCGCTCCCCGGAGAGGAAGACGAGGATGTCGCCCTCGCGGTTCTCGGTCCACAGCTCCTCGACCGCGTCGCAGACTCCGGTGACCTGGTCGCGCTCCTCGGCGTCCTCGCGGTCGGGGTCGACGAGCGGCCGGTAGCGGACCTCCACCGGGTAGGTGCGGCCGGACACCTCGATGATGGGCGCGGGGGTGCCGTCGGGCCGCGCGAAGTGCGTCGCGAACTTCTCCGGGTCGATGGTCGCCGACGTGATGACGACCTTGAGGTCGGGGCGCCGCGGCAGCAGCTGCTTGAGGTAGCCGAGGATGAAGTCGATGTTGAGCGACCGCTCGTGGGCCTCGTCGATGATGATCGTGTCGTACTTGCTCAAGAGCCGGTCGCGCTGCATCTCGTTCAGGAGGATGCCGTCGGTCATGACCTTGACGAGGGTGTTGTCGCTGGCGAGGTCGGTGAACCGGACCTGGTAGCCGATGGCGGTGCCGAGCTCGACCTCCAGCTCCTCGGCGATCCGCTCGGCGACCGAGCGCGCGGCGATGCGCCGGGGCTGGGTGTGGCCGATGAGCCCCTCACGGCCGCGGCCGAGCTCGAGGCAGATCTTGGGCAGCTGGGTGGTCTTGCCCGAGCCGGTCTCGCCCGCGACGACGACGACCTGGTGGTCGCGGATCGCGGCGGCGATGTCGTCCTTGCGCTCCACCACCGGCAGGTGCTCGGGGTAGTGCAGGTCGGGCACGGGGATCGCACGACGCGGTGGTCGGTTCGGCGCCGTCCTCCGGGCACCTCGCCCGCGTCCGGGCCGCCGGCTGCTGCCAACCCGTCCTTCCCCGCCGACGCCAGCCGAGGGCTCGCCGGAGCGCGGGGTGGACATGCGGCCCAGCATACGTGCGCAGGCGCGGCCGTCCGCGCTCACCCAATTGGCATAGCGGGCCAGTCACTGATGGCTACTTGTCATGCTGTACGGCGGTTTCGGTCCTCGTCGTTAGCGTCGAAAGCGGTCCCGTGAACCGCGGGGAGAACGATGGGAGAACCACAATGCGCACCAGCCGCTTGACTGTCGCGGTCGTCGCCACGTCGACGATCGCGCTCGTAGGCGTCGCCGCGGGGGCGAGCGCCCAGACCACCACCGCCACCAGGGCGCCTCGGGTGGTCACCCTCACCGATCGTGTGCTCGCACCCTTCCAGCTCGCGGTGCGGGACGGATACCTCAGCCACGACGGCGCCGTCTACGTCGCCGACGGGTTCACCCAGACCGTGTCGCGGATCCGGGGCAACGGCACGCTCGCCAAGGTCGCGTCGTTCCCGGGCAAGGAGAGCGACGTCGCAGGCCTGGCCTTCTCCCGCTCCGGCCGCACCCTCGCGTGGACGTCGACCGACCACGCCAAGGGGGAGTCCTGGCTCAACCTGACCCGGCCTGACGTGGGCACCCAGCGGTTCTCGCTCTCGGACTACGAGAAGAGCGAGAACCCCGATGGCGACGTCCAGTACGGCATCAAGAACCCGAACCAGTGCCAGATCGACGCGTTCGCGAAGCTCGGGCAGGCCATGGGAGAGGACGTCCAGGCCAGCTACAAGGGCATCAAGGACTCGCACCCCTACTCGGTGGTCCAATGGGGTGACTACTGGGTCGTCGCGGACGCGGGCGCCAACGCCCTGCTCAAGGTCGACGCGCGCGGCCGCATCTCCACGCTCGCCGTGCTGCCGACGCAGCCGGTGAAGATCACCAAGTCGATGGCGACGGCGAACAAGCTGCCCTCCTGCGTGGTCGGCGCCACCTACGCCTTCGAACCGGTCCCCACCGACGTCGAGGTCGGCCCCGGTGGCGACCTCTACGTCACGACGCTGCCCGGCGGCCCCGAGGACCCGAGCGCCGGTGCCCGTGGTTCGGTCTACCTGGTGAACGGCTACACGGGGAAGAGCTTCCGGATCGCGACCGGGTTCGCCGGGGCCACCAACCTCGCCATCGCCGGGCGCACGATCTACGTGGCCGAGCTGTTCGGCGGCCAGATCTCCACGGTCCACCACGGCAAGCCGCGTCCCTACGTGAAGCTGCCGGGCGCCCTGTCGGTCGAGTACAGCAACGGCCACCTGTACGCCGGGACCATGGCGCCCATGGACGCCAAGGGCAAGCCGATCGGCAAGGGTCGCGTCGTCGAGATCCGCAGGTGAGCCACGGACAGGCGGCCTGCGCAACCAGCGAGGCACCGCCCGTGACATGACCGGTCACAGGAGTCCACCGGACGCTCCCGGCCCCACCAGGGGCCGGGGGTGTCCGGTGGCGTCATGACCCGGCGCGGTCGCCGGGAGGCACCAGTTGCCGCGCTGCGGGTGGTCCTCGCAGACGAGTCGTGTGCTTTCCGGGACGGCCTGGGCTTCCTGCTCCGCACCGGCGGGGTCGAGGTCGTCTCATCGGTCGACGACCTCCCCGCCCTGCTCGAGGTGGTGCGCCGGCTCTCGCCGGACCTCGCGGTGGTGGACGCCGACCTCGACGCCACGCGCGCCGGCTCCGGTGTCACGGCCGCGCTCGCGGTCAAGGCCGAACAGCCCGGGATGGCAGTGATCGTGGTCGCCACCCACCCCGAGGCACAGCACGTGCTGCAGCTGCTGGACGGCGCGGGCAGCGGCGCGGGGTACCTGCTCAAGGACACCGTGCGCGACGTCCTCGGCCTGCTCGACGCGGTGCGCCGGGTGGCCGGCGGCGGCCTGGCCCTCTCCCCCGAGGTCGTCTCCCCCATGGTGGCGGAACGCCGTGCGGCGGAGCCCTTCCGCGGGCTCAGCGACCGCGACCAGGAGGTGTTCTCGCTGGTCGCCCAGGGACGGTCGAACGCCGGCATCGCCGAGGCGCTCATGCTGTCGACCAAGACGGCCGACAGCCACGTCGCCGAGCTGCTGGACGACCTCGGCGTCGAGCACGACGGCACCGACAACGGGAGGGCGCGAGCGACCCTCGCCCTCCTGCGGCGGGTGTCACCAGGCGTGGCCCCTGTGTGAGCCGCGGCCGCGCCACGAGCGGCTCCGTCATTCGTCGCGGGAGTGCCCCGCGCGCCACCGCTCCCGGACCACCTCCGCCCGTTCGTATGCCGCGTTGACCTGCTTGCCGCGCGTGTACGCGGCGGAGCCGGCCTCCAGACCCCAGGCAGTCAGCAGCATGGCGCGGGCATCGGCCCCGTTGCGGGTGGCCACGGCCCAGTCCCGGCGCGCGGCCCTCGCTCCGCGGGTGGCTCGTTCCCGCGCCGCGGCGCGCAGCCGCTCCCGCACCGGGACCGGAGGTCCGGCCGCGGGCCTCGGGGGCGGCGGCGTCCGTGGCGGCGCGGGGTGCAGCCGCCACGGGTCGTTGGCCCGGGCCTGGGCCTTGACGCCGTGCCGGAGGCGCGAGGAGGTGCTGGAGAAACCGACCGGGCCGCGGTGCGCCGCGCTCGGCAGACCCCTCGCCATTGCCGCCGTGCGCAGGGAGCCGGCGGCGAAGCCCACGGCGTTGAGGCCGAGCTCCTCGACCAGTGGACCCCACTCGCCCTCGTCGTAGGCGACCTTGACGACGCCGTCGAGGAGGAGGCCGGCTGCCGCGGACGTCGCCCCGACCGCCGTCGCGGCAGGTCGCCAGGCGGGCACCATCCCCACGCCGGCCGCGGTGCTGGTGACCGTGTCGGCCAGACGCGCGCCGCCCTTGACCGTGTCGTAGTCCAGCGTGTCGGTCAGGGCGTCGTGGACCAGGGCACCCAGCGCGCGGCTGCACCGCCGGTCCGCCTCGTCGAACCGCTCGCGGGCGGCGACCCAGCGGCCTTCGTTGTCCTGGACCTCGGTGGCTCCCTCCACCATGAGCCGGCGCAGCTCGGGCACCCGGGCGCGCTCCACCGGCGACTCACTCGCCTCCGCCTGCGCCAGCGCCTCGGCGTACCGGTCACGCCGCCAGATGCCCCGCTCCCGCAGGCTGATGGCGAGGTTGCACTCCTGCTGGGCCTCGCGGAACGCGGAGGCGAACACGCGCAGGGCGGCCGCAGCGCCGGCATACCGCTGTGCCACCGAGTCGAGCACCGGCGGCAGCAGGACGAGCTCGGCGGCGAAGGCTCGGCCGGCAGGGCTCTCCCACCGGGCGGCGTGGCGCAGCGCCAGCAGCCGCTCCTGGGCGGAGGCGACGCGCTGGGCCTCGTCGCGCAGCGCGGCGGCGAGGCCGTCGACCACGTCCGGGCTGCCCGGGATGGGCGGGTAGGCGCTCACGGCACGGCTCCGCCCAGGGCGTCGGCCACGCGGGTCTCGACCTCGACGTAGCCCGCGCCGGCCGCTCGCGCCCCCAGAGCCAGCGCCTCGAGGCGTCGGCCGAGGAGCAGCCGGTAGCGCTCCCAGTTGCCCAGGACGTCGGTCACGGCTCCGGCGGTCTGACCGGGGCCGAAGGCCCACGGCTCGACGCCGCTCACCCGGTCGAGGGCGGCCAGGAAGGCGCGGACCTCCTCCAGCTCCGCGCCCAGCCGGACCAGGTCCTCGGCGCTGACCGCGATCTCAGGCATGCCGGTCAGGCTAGGCCGGTCCCGTCAACGGCCCACCCGGTTTTCCACAGGGGCAGGGGCGTGCCGGGCACCCACGAGGGGGTTGGGGTGCCCGGCACGCCGGAGGGCGGTCGGCGGGGGCGCCGACCGGGTGTGGCGCCGAAGGGGCGCGCACACGGGGTGGGGCCGGATCAGGCCACGCGGACGAACCGCAGCCGCCAGGCCTCCGGTCCGCGCTCGAGGTAGTCGACGGAGAAGGCGCCCGGCGCCCGGCCCTCGAGCTGCTTGAGGAGGGGCAGCGGGTCGTGCGGGGCGACCAGGACCATGCCGGTGCCGGGCCGGACGGAGTCGAGCGCCCCGAAGATCGTCGCGTGGCGGATGGCGTGCGGCACGGTCCGGGCGTCGAGCTCGGGGAGGTCTGCACCGTCGGTCTCCCCGCAGGCGCACCCACCACCGCAGCCACCCTGGGCCGCGGCGTTCTCGTGTGCCTCGGCGAGCCCAGCGTGGTGTCCGTCGTGGTCGTGCCCGCCCAGCAGCTCGTGCATGCCGGCCAGCGCTGCGGCGAGCGAGACCTCGGGCGAGGTGGCCAGCAGCGGAAGGACCTGGTCGTTCTCCTTGGCGAGGTGGCTCTCGAAGGTGACCGACAGGGCGCGGGCCTCGGCTGCTGCCTCCACCGGGGTCCGGGCGGCCTTGAGCGACGCCACGAGACCGAGGATGAGCTGGTGCTCGACCAGCATGGCGTCGATGAGCAGCCGCGCCCTGCTGTCCTGGTGGGCCAGCGGGTACATCGCCTTCTCCTCGGCGAGCGCGTGGGGCACGAGGTCGCCCTCGGCCCAGCGGACCAGCTCGTCGCGCGCGGCGAAAGCGGCGCCGGCGGCGGAGCCGGCCTCGGCCGCACCGGCCACCCGACGGGCCAGCATCGCGAGGGTGCCGGCCATCTCGGCGTGGTGACCCTTGACGGCCTCGACGGCGGCGGCGTCCTGCTCGGTTGATGCGATGACGACGGTGTCCACGGTGTCCTCCTGGTGGTGCCCTGTCGGGAGTGGCGGGGCGTCTACCCATTTAATACACTTGTTTCCGTGAATATTCCAACCAGCCTCGAGCAGCGCCTGGCCACCCCCGGCCTGGGTCCGCGACCCGCCTCGGCCACGGCTGCCGCCAGCACCGCCCCGAGCCGGGCAGCCGCGGCGGTGCTCGACCTGCTGGCCGCCCAACAGCAGCCGGTCACCGCGGCCGCCCTGGCCGAGAGCTCCGGCCAGCACACCAACACGGTCCGCGAGCACCTCGACGCCCTGGTCGAGGCGGGACTGGCGACGCGCGAGCGTGCCGAGTCCGCCGGCCGCGGACGCCCGGCGTGGCTGTACTCCGCGACGGCGGCGGAACAACCCGTGGTGCGCGAGTACGCCGGGCTCGCAACGGCGCTCGCCATGCAGCTCGCCCGCACCAGCGCCCATCCCCACGACGACGCGGTCGAGGCGGGCCGAGCCTGGGGCGAGCAGCTGGCCGGCGAGCGCACCGCCCCGTCCTCCCCGGCCGGCGCACGGCGCGAGGTCGTGAACCTGCTCACCGGGCTGGGCTTCGACCCGAGCGCCGACAGCCGCGCGCAGACGGTGCGGCTGCGGCAGTGCCCGCTGATCGCTGCTGCCAGGGAGGAGCCCGAGGTGGTGTGCTCCGTGCACCTCGGCATCGTCCGTGGCGCCCTGGAGACGTGGCACACCCGCAGCGACGAGACCTCCCTCGTGCCCTTTGCCGAGCCGGGCGCGTGCCTGCTTCACCTGACGGGCGCCACGACCCGCACCACCGACGCGGGCCGCCACCGGCCGGAGCCGGTCGTGAGCTGGCGGCGGCTGCCGTTCCTCCTCCCCGCCGGCCTGGCGTTGCTGCTGGGCCTCGACGCGGGTCTGCGGCTGCTGGGCGTGCCGGCCGCTCCCGTGTCGGACCGGCTGCCCGACGTCCACGGCCCACTGCTGGTCCTCGGCTTCGTCGGCACCCTGGTCGCCCTCGAGCGCGCCGTCGCCCTGCGCCGACGCACCGGGTATGCCGCGCCGGCCCTTCTCGGGGTCGGCGGCCTCCTGCTCGTGGCACCGCTGCCGCTGCGCCTGGGCCAGGCGCTGCTGACCGTCGGCGCGGCCGGGCTGGTCGCGGTCTACGCCGCGCTGTGGCGCCGGCAGCGTGACGACGCGGTGCTCGTCCAGACCCTCGGCGCCGTGCTCGCCACCGGTGGTGCCCTGCTGTGGCTCGGGGGTGTGGAGGTGGCCAGGCTGCTGCCGTGGCTGGCCGGCTTCATCGTGCTGACCATCGCCGGCGAACGCCTGGAGCTCGCGCGCCTGCAGATCCTGTCCTCGACCACCGCCTCCGCCTTGGTGGCCACCAGCGCGGCGGTGGCCGTGTCTGCCGTGGCTTCGCTGTTGTGGCCGCCGGCCGGCTTCCCCCTCCTCGGGCTCTCGGTGCTCGCCCTGGTGGCCTGGCTGGCTGCGCACGACGTCGCGCGCCGGACCGTTCGAGGCACCGGGCTCCCCCGCTTCATCGCGGTCTGCCTGCTGGCGGGGTACGCCTGGCTCGCCGTGGCCGGAGGTCTCTGGCTGGCGGCCGGACCGGTGCTCGACGGCCCCGCCTACGACGCGGCCGTGCACGCCGTCTTCCTCGGCTTCACCCTGTCGATGATCATGGCCCACGCCCCGGTCATCCTGCCGGCCGTGCTGCGGGTGCGGCTGCCCTACCGGGCCGTCATGTACGTCCCGGTGCTGCTGCTGCAGGCCACGCTCGTCGTGCGAACCCTGGTCGGCGACGCCTGGGACGTGCCGGTGGCCCGGCAGGCCGGCGGCGTCGGCAACGCCGCGGCGGTGGTGCTCTTCCTCGCCGTGATGGCAGGGTCGGCCACCACCCGCCGAGAGACGCGCACCCCGCAGCGCGAGCGGGCCGCCATTCCTTCCCCGGTGCCGCCCACCCCGACGACCCTCACGGTGGGGGCTTCCCGATGAGCGCCGCCCCACGGCGTGCGGAGGGAACGGGGACCGGTTCGCGCCTGCGGTGGCACCTCGTCGCCAACACCGGCGTGGTGTTCTGGCTCCTCGCCCTCCTCGTCGTCACCTTCGCCCACCAGCTCCTCCCGGTCGCCCGTTGGCTGCTGGTGCACCTGCTCCTGCTGGGCGCGGTCACCAACGCGATCCTCGTCTGGAGCGCGCACTTCGCCGATGCCCTCCTGAAGAATCCCGCCCCCTCGCGGCGCGGGCAGACCCTGCGGCTGGTTGCCCTCAACGCGGGGGTCGTGGCTGTCGTGGCCGGAGTCCCCACCGGCACATGGCCGCTCACCCTCGTCGGAGCCGTCGTCGTCGGCGCCGCGGTCGCGGCCCACGGCATCGCCATCGCGCTGCAGGCCCGCCGCGCGCTGCCCTCGCGGTTCGGAGCCTCGGTCCGCTACTACGTCGCCGCCTCGGCGTCGCTGCCCGTGGGCGCGGCGCTCGGCACCGTGCTGGCGCGCCACCCCGAGGAGCTGCTCCACGGGCGCATCGTGCTGGCCCACGTGGCGGCCAACGTCCTCGGCTGGGTCGGCCTGACCGTGCTGGGAACACTGCTGACGCTGTGGCCCACCATCCTGCGCACGCGCATCGCTGACGGCGCCGAACGCCATTCGCGCCAAGCGCTCCCCACCTTGGTCGCATCCCTGGTCCTCGTCGTCGCTGCCGCCCTCGTGGGCTCCCGGATCCTCACGGTGGTGGGACTGGTCGGCTACCTCGCCGCCGCGCTGTGGTCGCTGCGCCCGATGCTCGCCGCTGCCAGGGCGCGCCGCCCCGAGACGTATGCCGCGTGGTCGGTGCTCGCAGCCGTGGGCTGGCTCGTGGTGTCGCTGGGCTGGCTCGCCGGGCTCGTGCTGGTGGCGCCGGACTGGACGGCCGCGGGTGAGGCCACCCACCGCGTGGCCGTCCCACTGGCAGCCGGGTTCGCGGTGCAGGTGGTGCTGGGTGCCCTGACCTACCTGCTGCCCGTCGTGCGCGGTGGCGGCCCGTCGGTCGTGCGAGCGACGACTGACGTCCTGGAACGGGGCGCGGTCCTGCGGGTCGTCGTCGCGAACCTCGGCCTGGCGCTGCTCCTGCTGCCCGCACCCAGTGTGGTGCGGGTGCTGGTCTCGCTGCTGGTGCTGGCCGCCCACGCGTCGTTCCTCGTCCTGCTCCCCCTCGCCCTGCGGGCCGCAAGGAGGAGTGCCAGCGACACACCCCCGTCCCGCTCCAGGCACCAGCCGCCGCCGCGCGCCGAGGTGCGCGCACGGCATACCGGCTTTGCGACGGCGGGCTTGTCGGCGCTGGTGCTCGCCGTCGCCCTGGGCACCGCGGTCGACCCGGCTGCGCTCGGCTCCGCAGCCGCCGCCTCGTCAGCCGGGGTCGCCGCCACGGGGAGGACGACGACGGTGCGGGTCGAGGCCCGGGGCATGCGGTTCCACCCGGCCTCGGTCGACGTGCCGGCCGGCAACCGGCTGGTCGTCGAGGTGGTGAACCGTGACAGCGACGTGCACGACCTCGCCCTCGAGACCGGCCAGCACAGTGGCAGGCTCTCCCCCGGGCGGAGCGGCCGCGTCGAGGTGGACGTCGTCGGGCGCGACCTCGACGGCTGGTGCACGATCGTCGGGCACCGGCAGATGGGAATGGTGTTCTCCGTCAAGGTGATCGGCGCACCCGCGGGTGATGCGCACAGCCACGGTACACACGGTGCCACCGACGCGGCAGGACCCAGCCGGGGCGGCGACACTGCGGAGCCGGCGGCCGTCCGACCGGACTTCATGGCGCGACCGGCGGAGGGTTTCGCCGCCCGCGATGCCCGGCTCGCCCCCGCACCACGTGAGCGGGTCCACCGGGTCTCGCTCGTGGCTCGGGAGGTGGAGCGCGAGGTCGCCGTCGGGGTCCGCCAGCGCCTCTGGACCTTCAACGGCACCGCCCCGGGGCCGGTGCTGCGCGGGCGGGTGGGTGACCGGTTCGAGGTGACGCTGCGCAACGACGCCGGACTCGGCCACTCCATCGACTTCCACGCCGGGGCGCTGGCGCCCGACGCGCCGATGCGCACGATCGCGCCCGGGCAGTCGCTGAGCTTCTCCTTCACCGCCGAGCGCGCCGGGGTCTGGATGTACCACTGCAGCTCGATGCCGATGTCGCTGCACATCGCCAACGGCATGTTCGGTGCGGTCGTGATCGACCCGCCCGGGCTGGCGACCGTCGACCGTGAGTACCTGCTGGTGCAGTCCGAGCTCTACCTCGGCGCGCAAGGTGCGACGGCCGACCCGGCGAAGGTCGCAGCCGAGCGCCCGGATGCCGTGGTGTTCAACGGCTTTGCCAACCAGTACGACCACGACCAGCCCACGGCGCGCGTGGGCGAGCGGGTGCGGCTGTGGGTGCTCGACGCAGGGCCGAACCGACCCAGCAGTTTCCACGTCGTGGGGTCGCAGTTCGACACGGTCTTCAGCGAAGGCGCGTACCTCGCGCGGCGGGGGTCACCCGGTACGGTCGGAGGGTCCCAGGCGCTGGCACTGCAGCCGGCGCAGGGCGGGTTCGTGGAGCTGACTTTCCCGGAAGCGGGCCACTACCCGTTCGTGTCGCACATCATGGTGGATGCCGAGCGCGGCGCGCACGGCGTCCTGCGGATCACGCGTTAGGAGCCACATGGCAGACCTGCAGTGCCCAGCACGGATCGTCCTGGCCCGCCACGGCGCAGCCTCCACGCCGGACGGTGTGAGCCCCCGGACGCTGACGAAGTCCGGTGTGGCGCAGGCGGAAGCACTGGCTGCCACCGCGGCGAGTCTCAGGGTGGCAGCGGTGTGGTCCAGCACCATGCTGCGGGCTCGGCAGACCGCCGACATCGTCGCGGACCGCCTGGGCCTGGAGATCGTGCCGGACGACCGCCTGCGCGAGCTGCTGAACGACGAGCGCTGGACACCGCCCTTGCGCGACGAGGACGAGCCGGGTGACGTCTACGCGGCCTGGCTCGACGGTGACCTCGACGGCACCATCCTGGGTGAGACGGGCCATGACATCGTCGGCAGGTTGCGCAGCGTGGTGGAGGAGGTCGCCGACCGGTTCCGCGGCGAGGCCGTGCTGCTGGTGTCGCACGGCGGCATCATCGAGCTTGGTCTGAGCCACCTGTGCCGCAACGTGACCGCGTCGTTCGTCGACCGCAACCCGCTGGACAACGGTGAGGCCGTGGAGGTGGAGGTCGACTCCTCCGGCTGGGTCTGCACCAGCTGGGCCGGCGAGCCCGTCGGCGCCAGACTCCAGGCGTGACCGTGGGGCTGGGTCACGATCGGTCGAACCCAGCCCCACGGCATACCCCTGCTGCTCCTCCCCCGGCTCGTCCCCTGCTGCCCCCCTGCGGTCCCCCGTCAGGCGGTCTTGGCGGCGGTGAAGCCCTGCTCGAGGTCGGCGATGATGTCGTCGATGTGCTCGATGCCGACGGCCAGGCGGACCAGTCCGGGTGTGACACCGGCCTTGAGGCGGTCGCCGTCGGGGCCCTGCGAGTGCGTCGTCGACGCCGGGTGGATGGCGAGCGAGCGGACGTCACCGATGTTGGCGACGTGGCTGTGCAGCCTCAGCGCCTCGACGAACCGCTTGCCGGCCTCGACGCCGCCGTGGATCTCGAAGGCCAGCACGGCGCCGGCACCCTGGGGCGAGTACTTCTGCGCCTTGGCGTAGCTCTCGTGGTCAGGCAGTGAGGCCCACACGACGCGCTCGACCTGGTCCTTGGACTGGAGGTACTCGGCCACCTTGTGGGTGTTCTCGAGGTGGCGGTCGAGGCGCAGGCTCAGCGTCTCGACGCCCTGGGCGATGAGGAACGCGTTGAACGGCGAGATGGCGGCGCCGATGTCGCGCAGCAGCTGCACCCGGGCCTTGAGGATGAAGGCGAGGTTGGCCCCGAGCGGGCTGCCCACGCCGAGGTCCCGCGCGAAGACCAGCCCGTGGTAGCTCTCCTCCGGCGTGTTGTAGTTCGGGAACTTCTCCGGGTCCTTGCCGTAGTCGAAGGTGCCGCCGTCGACGATCACGCCGGCGATCGACGTGCCGTGTCCGCCAAGGTATTTCGTCGCCGAGTGCACCACCACGTCGGCGCCCCACTCCAGCGGGCGGATGAGGTACGGCGTGGCGATCGTGTTGTCGACGACGAGCGGGACGCCGTTGTCGTGGGCCACCTGTGCGACGGCCTCGATGTCGAGGACCTCGGACTTGGGGTTGGAGATGGTCTCGGCGAAGAAGAGCTTGGTGTTGGGCTGGACCGCGGCCTTCCACGACTCGATGTCGTTGGGGTCGTCGACAAAGGTCACCTGCAGCCCGAACTTCGGCAGCGTGTGCTTGAGCAGGTTGAAGGTGCCCCCGTAGAGGCTGGGGCTCGCGACGACGTGGTCGCCCGCCTCGGCGATGTTGAGGATCGCCAGGGTCTCGGCGGCCTGGCCCGACGCGACGAGGAGGGCACCGACGCCACCCTCGAGGGAGGCGATGCGCTGCTCGACGGCATCCTGCGTCGGGTTCATGATGCGCGTGTAGATGTTGCCGAACTCCTTGAGGGCAAAGAGGTTCGCGGCGTGGTCGGTGTCCTTGAAGACGTAGGACGTGGTCTGGTAGATCGGCAGCGCGCGGGCGCCGGTGGCCGAGTCCGGCTCCTGGCCGACGTGGATCTGCCGGGTCTCGAAGGACCAGTTCGGGGTGTCGCTCATCGGGGGTCCCTTTCACATCAAGGTCGGCATGCCGTGTGGTCGCATGTCGTTGGTCGTATGCCGTGTGCACGAGTCAGGGGCTTGCGCCCAGGACGCCCCTGGGGCCCTCGCTCGTGGAACGTGCCGGAGGCCCTGGGGGCGTCACCGACGGCGGTGATGAGCACCGTCGGTGACGGTGCGGGACACGTGATGAGGTCTCCCGCGCTTGCGCTCGGCTGTTGCCTTGCGCCAGGTCTTCACCCGGGGCACCCCACCGCGGTAGGAGGGTTGCCGGTCAGCGAGCCGGGGCTTCGCGCTGACACTCATGACCTGCCGTGATGATAGGCATAACGCTCTGAATTGTTGGAGGGCCGTCTCTCATCTCGGACGGGGAAACCGGGTGGCGCGATCGGTTTCTCTGGCGCAGACTCCCCCGTGGGGACACACAGGGGAATGCGGAAGGGTCGGCCCCACAGCCGGGCCGGCCCCTCCGCTCTGTGACAGTCCCGTCCGCTGCCGTTGCGGCGTGACTCTCCAGCCGTCCATTCGTTGACCGTGCAGGGGCGGCTACGTCTGTGAATCGTTTCGCCTGTGGAAGGCCAAATGGTCCAAAACCGGCGAAACCGTAGACTCGGTCCCGAACTGCTGCGACGGGCGACGCCGCCCAGGTCGAGATGGGGAGAGTTTTGACCGGATACGCGAAAGCCACCATCGTCACCGCCTGTGTTGCCGCGACGGTGGCGCTGACGAGCTGCAGTGATGGCGCCGGCGCCCAGCCGAGCCCTTCGTCGGCGGGGTCGTCGAGCAGTGCGACCTCGAGCACGACGTCGAGCTCGGCATCGACCACGTCGGGCCCTTCAGGAACGGCAACGGTGAACGTGCCCGCCGCCGCGCGAGCCCACACCGAGGAAGGCGCCAAGGCCTTCGCGAAGTTCTTCTACGAAGTCGCTGAGTCGAGTCGCAGTCACGTGCCGACGCTTCGAGAACTGCTCCAGTTGTCAGCCTCGAAGTGCGTCGGCTTGCGCAAGCTTGATAGAGCTCGCCGACGAGATACAAGCAGCGAGGGTACAGCACGTCGACCGTCGATTCGCTCAAGGTCGACGGCGAACTTACGTGACCTCGCCAACGACCGCGAACGGCTCTGTCATAGACGTTCTGGCGAAAGATCAGCCATCGCGCGTTCTGCCGATGACGGCATCAGTCGTGTCCACCAGACAAGGGCGGCCAAGCTGACCTTTCGAACGACCGTTGTGTGGTCGCGGCAGACGGTTGGCAAGTCAGTCGACTCTGAGCTGGTCCGATGAGGTTGATGCTCACGCATCCACTCGCTCTCGTTGCGGCTGCTTGGTCACGCCTGATCAGCCCCGTCATCGCGCCCGCCGCAGATGGCCCCCAGACCGCGCCCCGGCGGCACGCATATGGCGGCCACTGCCGACGGACGGTCTACGCCAATACCGACGCGGAGACGGCCAGCGAACGCGGCACCGAAAGCTCGATGACGCCAGCAGGACCAAGTATGCACCCATCCGAGAGCGCGCAGCCGGCCTATCGAGTACCGACTCACGCTGGCTTGCGGCTCGAACCGCGTTCGGAGCGTCGAGGGCAGCAGATGACGTCACGAACTGTTCCGTACGCGCTGACCGCCTGCCGCTACCGCACTCCGCCGTCGGACAAACCCCTGTACTACCTCTGGCGTCGCGCCACCGACCCCGCCAACAGCCCGTGGGAGCTCGTAGGCGACATGTGCGGGACCGAGGCCGCTCCCGAGGCTGCGGCACCACCTCCTGTTCCGACGATGGGGCAGATCCAGGAGGCGTTCCGGCGTCTGCCGTTCTCCAAGCCGACGGTGCGCATCGAGCCCAAGGGCAACGTCACGCTCGTCAACCTCCCGACCTACTACGAAGCCACCTGGCCGGGCGACAGCGGCCTCCAGCCCGGCGAGGTCAGCAAGCCCGTCCAGCTGCTGTCGTGGTCGGTCGAGTTCAAGATCGACTCCCACTCCTACAACTTCCACTACGGCGACGGCTCCTCGTCCGGCACCGTGGAGGACGCCGGCGGCGGCTACCCGGACGGCAGCGTCAAGCACACCTACACCAAGCCGATCGAGGCTGCGCCGGTCAGCGTCGACTCCCGGCTCACCGGACAGTTCCGCGTCAACGGCGGCGACTGGGTCGACATCGACACCATCGCCGACCTGCAGAACGAGCCCGTCACCACCCTGCAGGTCCGCGAGGCCAAGGCCCGTCTCTACACGAACTGACGGTTCGCCACAGCAACGGGGGCGGCAGGCGTCAGGCGCGCCCGACCACCTGCCGCACCAGGCGTGCGATCTCGACGTCTTCCCGCGCCTCGACCACCGCGACCGCCACCGTGCTCTCGGAGTCGTGCACCAGCGCGTCCAGCTGCGGCGACTCGTTGGCCGAGGCCGAGATCCGCGCCCCCGTGAAGCCAAGCCCGGCGATGGCCCGTGACCGGATCGACGCTGCGTTCTCCCCCACGCCGCCGGTGAAGGTCACCGCGTCAACGCCCCCGAGCGAAGCGACCATCGCGCCCATCTCCCGCACCAGCCGGTGCACGTAGACGTCCACGGCCGCAGCGGCTTCCTCGTCGCCCGACTCGGCCCGCGAGAGCACCTCCGCCTGGTCCGCGGTCCCGGCCAGCGCCTTGAGCCCGGACTGGTGCTCCAACGCCTCGTTCACCTCGTCGACCGAGAGCCCTCCCTCGCGCAGCAGCCACAGCACCATCCCGGGATCCACCGTCCCGGACCGTGTTGCCATGACCAGCCCCTCGAGGGGCGTGAAGCCCATGGTCGTGTCGACACTCCGCCCACCCGCGACGGCACACAGAGACGCCCCTGCGCCGAGGTGGCAGGTCACGACGCGAAGCGAGTCCAGCGGCCGGTCCAGCAGCGCAGCGGTGCGTCGCGCGGCATACGCGTGCGACAGCCCGTGGAAGCCGAACCGGCGCAGTGGCCACCGTTCCCGCCACGCCGCCGGCACGGCATACGTCGCCGCGGCAGCGGGCATGTCGCCATGGAAGGCAGTGTCGAAGCACGCGACAGACGGCACGTCACCGAACGCCTTGCGGGTCGCGTCGATGCCCGCGAGCGCCCGCGGCTGGTGCAGGGGCGCCAAGGACGTCAGCGACTCGATCTGCCCTCGCACTGCGTCGTCGACGACCACGGGCTCGGTCATCTCGGCGCCGTGCACCACCCGGTGGCCGACGGCGTCGAAGGACCAGCCGCCCGCCACGTCGTGGAGCACCGAGGCGTCGCCGTCGTCCCAGTGGTCGATCTCATGCTTCTCGACAACCTGGTCATCAGCGTCGAGCACGCTCAGCTTCAGGCTGGACGACCCGGCGTTGACCACCAGGACCCGCCCGACCGGCGTGCCGGCGCTCATGACTGCGGCCACGTCCAGTCGCGCACCTCCGGCATGTCCTCGCCGTGCTCGCGCACGTACCGGTGGTGGACGGCCCGCTTGTCGACCATCTGCTGTCGCACCACCGCCGCCCGCGTCCCGAGGCCGGGCACCCGGTCGATGACGTCCATGACCAGCTTGTAGCGGTCCATGTCGTTCATGACGACCATGTCGAAGGGCGTCGTCGTCGTGCCCTCCTCCTTGTAGCCGCGCGCATGCAGGTTGTCGTGGTTGGTCCGCCGGTAGGTCAGCCGGTGGATCAGCCACGGATACCCGTGGTAGGCAAAGATGATCGGCTTGTCCGGGGTGAAGATGGCGTCGAACTCGGCGTCCGGCAGCCCGTGCGGGTGCTCGCTCGCTGACTGCAGCTTCATGAGGTCGACGACGTTCACCACCCGCACCTTCAGGTCAGGCAGGTACTGGCGCAGCAGGTCGGCCGCGGCCAGCACCTCCAGCGTCGGCACGTCGCCGGCGCACCCGAGCACCACGTCGGGGTCGCCGTCGTCGTTGCTGGCCCAGTCCCACACGCCGATGCCGCGAGCACAGTGCGCCGCCGCCTCGTCGATGGTGAGCCAGTTCGGCTGCGGCTGCTTGCCGGCCACCACGACGTTGACGTAGTCGCGGCTGCGCAGGCAGTGGTCGGCCACCGACAGCAGGCAGTTGCCGTCCGGCGGCAGGTAGACACGGATGACCTCGGCCTTCTTGTTCACCACGTGGTCGATGAACCCCGGGTCCTGGTGCGAGAAGCCGTTGTGGTCCTGCCGCCACACGTGCGAGGTGAGCAGGTAGTTGAGCGACGGGATCGAGGCCCGCCACTCGATGTTCCGCGTGGTCTTGAGCCACTTGGCGTGCTGGTTGAACATCGAGTCGATGATGTGGATGAACGCCTCGTAGCAGCTGAACAGCCCGTGCCGCCCGGTCAGCAGGTAGCCCTCGAGCCAGCCCTGGCACAGGTGCTCGGACAGCACCTCCATGACGCGGCCGTCCGGAGCGAGGTGCTCGTCGGTCGGCAGCACCTCGGCGTTCCACGTCTTGTTCGTCACCTCGAAGACCGCGGACAGCCGGTTGGAGGCGGTCTCGTCGGGCCCGAAGAGCCGGAAGTTCTGCATGTTCCGCCGCATCACCTCGGCCATGAACCCGCCGAGCACCCGCGTCGCCTCGGCGACACTCCCCCCGGGCTGCGGCACCTCGACCCCGAAGTCGCGGAAGTCCGGCAGGTCGAGGTCGACCATCAGGCGACCGCCGTTGGCGTGCGGGTTGGCACCCATCCGGCGCTCCCCCGTCGGCGCCCACGCCTGCAGCAGCTCGACCGGACGGCCCTGCTCGTCGAACAGCTCTTCGGGACGGTAGCTGCGCAGCCACTCCTCGAGCATCGCCATGTGCTCGGCGTTCCCTCGCACCGACGCCAGCGGCACCTGGTGGGCGCGCCAGGTGCCCTCCACCTGTACGCCGTCGACCTTGTCCGGGCCGGTCCAGCCCTTCGGCGTCTTGAGCACGATCATCGGCCACAGGACCTCGGGCGTCACCCGGCGACGGTGCCCCCGACTCCGAACGGGCCTGCGCCTGGATGCCCTTGATCTCGTCGAGCACCGTGTCGAGCGTCGCGGCCATCTCCTGGTGCACCTGCCGCGGGTCGTCGCCCTCGACGAGGTAGGGCTTCCACCCGCACCCCTCGAGCATCTTCTCCGAGCGCGTCGTCCCCGATCCGCGACAGCACAGTGGGATTGGCGATCTTGTAGCCGTTGAGGTGCAGGATCGGCAGCACGGCGCCGTCGCGCGACGCGTCGAGGAAACGGGTCGACTGCCACGACGTCGCGAGTGCGCCCGTCTCGGCCTCACCGTCACCGACCACACACGTCACGACCAGGTCGGGGTTGTCGAAGGCCGCCCCGAACGCGTGCGCCAGCGAGTAGCCGAGCTCCCCGCCCTCGTGGATCGACCCCGGCAGCTCGGGTGCCACGTGGCTCGGGATCCCCCCGGGGAAGGAGAACTGCCGGAAGAGCCGCTGCATCCCGCCCAGGTCACGGCGGATCGAGGGGTAGGCGTCGCTGTAGCTGCCCTCCAGCCAGGCGTTCGAGGCGATCGCCGGACCGCCGTGCCCCGGGCCGATGATGTAGATCATGTCGAGGTCGCGCTCCCGGATCACCCGGTTGCAGTGCGCGTAGACCAGGTTCAGCCCGGGCGTGGTGCCCCAGTGCCCCAGCAGCCGCGGCTTGATGTGCTCGGCCGCCAGCGGTTCCTTCAGGAGCGGGTTGTCCAGCAGGTAGATCTGCCCGACGGACAGGTAGTTGGCCGCCCGGAAGTACGCGTCGACCCCCTCCAGCGCCTGCTCGTCGAGTGCCGTCGTCCCCTGCTCGCCTGCCGTGACCCTGCGCATCAACGCTCCTCACTCACCCCGGGCACCGCGCGACCGCGCGACGCCGTATGCCGTGCACGCCCACCCTGTCAGGGCTCACCGCCCGTGGCCACAGGACTTCCGACCCGTCCGCATTTGTCACCGAAGGTTCCGATCCGGCCCGCTCCCTGTTTGGATGGGGCCCATGGCCATCGAGGGTGAGTACGTCCCGAGTCCGCGCGGCTGGGTCCGCGAGCAGGTCGAGACGATCGAGGAGAAGGGCACCACGCGAGCGGTGCACATCATGAACCGCCCCGTCGTGCTGCTGACCATGCGCGGCCTGTCCGGCAAGGTCCGCAAGGTGCCGCTGATGCGCGTGGAGCACGAGGGCGTGTATGCCGCGGTCGCCAGCCAGGGGGGCGCGCCGGACCACCCCAAGTGGTACGCCAACCTGCGCAAGAACCCGGTGCTCGACCTCCAGGACGACTCCGAGACCTGGGCCGCTCGGGCCCGGGAGATCGAGGGCGCCGAGCGCGAGGAGTGGTGGCAGCGCTGCGTCGAGGCGTTCCCGCCCTACGCCGAGTACCAGGAGAAGACAGACCGGCTCATCCCCGTGCTGCTGCTCGAGCCGCACGAGCACAAGGGCAACTGACCCGAGGGACGTCACTCCCAGCCCGGCTCGGCTGGCCACCGCCGTCGCCCAGGCGGACGATGGTCGGCATGGCGTCCACGCCGCGCGCCAGACGGGCTCGAGCTCGTCTTCGCCGACGAGTTCGACGGTCCCGACCTCGACCGCGACGTCTGGCTGCCGCACTACCTCCCCGCGTGGAGCTCCCTCGCGGCCTCGGCCGCCACCTACGTGGTGAGCGACTCCTGCCTGGTCCTGACCATCCCGCCGGAGCAGGGGCTGTGGTGCGGCCCCGACCACAAGCCGCCGCTGCGGGTGTCCGGCGTGCAGTCGGGGAACGTCTCGGGGCCTGTCGGCAGCACCGCCGGCCAGCAGCCGTACCGACCGGGTCTGACCGTCGGGGAGGAGCAGGCGCCCTTCTGGGGCTGGACGCCCGACGGAGGCCTCATCGAGATCCGCCTCAGGGGCGAGGTGACGGCCCGCTCGATGGTCGCCTTCTGGCTGGTCGGGCTCGAGCAGGTGCCGGAACAGTCCGCGGAGATCTGCGTGGTGGAGGTGTTCGGGAACGCCGTCCGCCCCGACGGCTCGACCGCCGTCGGCATGGGGCTCCACGCCTTCCGCGACCCCGGCGTCCGTGAGGACTTCGCCGCCCTCCGGCTTCCTGCTCGACGTCGCCGACTTCCACACCTACGCCGCCGACTGGACGCCGGAGCGGGTGGACTTCCTCGTCGACGGCGAGGTGGTGCGCACCTGCCAGGCAGCCGCCCACGTACGCGATGCAGGCCATGATCGCGGTCTTCGACTTCCCGGAGTGGTCCACCGGGGACGACGGCCAGGCCGTGCCGCTGCTGGCCGTCGACTGGGTGCGGTGTTACCGGCGCTGAGCGGCCGTCGCGCGTCCGGCGCAGCCACAGCAGACCGAGCACCGGCAGCACGAGCGGCACGTAGCCGTACCCGGAGCCGAAGTGCGACCACACCGTCTTGTCGGGGAACGCCTCAGGCACGAGGTAGGACGCGAGCCCGACGACGAGCACCCCGACCAGCTCGATGACGATCGCGGCCAGCGCGACCCGCCACGACGTCCGGCTCCCCCGCGCCAGCGCCACGGTGGCCACGATGTAGATCACCGCCGCGAGCGCCGAGAGCAGGTAGGCCACGGGGGCCCGCGAGAAGTACTCGGTGATCTGCAGGACCGAACGTCCCGTCGCGGCCAGGGCCAGCACGGCATACACCGCCACCAGCACCACGCCCGGTCCCGACCGGGTGCTCGTGCGCTGCTCAGCCATGGAGGTCCCAGATCTGCTGGAGGCGACCGGTCATGATCGCCACCGCGAACGCGCCCGCCACGATGACGCCCATCGCCCACCGCGTCTTCTCCTTGATGGCGAGGAAGGCCACGGCGGGCGGGATGAACGGCAGGGTCAGCCCGTATGCCGCGTACGTCGCCTGTTCGGCGCCGCCACCGCCGACGTCGCCGACGCTCACCAGGACCACGACGGCCTGCGCGACGAGGCCGAGCTCGAGCAGGCCGGCGACGACGAGCAGCCGGTCGTCGATGAGCCGGTCGCGCCAGGCGTACCAGCCGGCCAGGACCGCGAGGACTGCCGACGCGACGTAGATGGCCACGGTCAGGGGGAACAGCACGCGGGAAAGGGTATCCGGGGCGGCACCCCTGCTACGGATGGGCCTCGTCGAGGGTGTCGCGCAGGGCGTCGAGCAGGATGTCGATCTCCTCCTCGGTGGCCACCAGAGGGGGCGCGAGCCGGATCGTCGACCCGTGGGTGTCCTTGGCGAGCACGCCCCGCTCGAGGAGGCCCTCGCACAGCTCGCGGCCGCTCATCAGTCCCGGGTCCACGTCCACGCCGGCCCACAGGCCGCGCACCCGGATGCCGACCACGCCCTGACCCACCAGCTCGCGCAGCCCGGCCTCGAGCCGGTCGCCGAGCACCGTCGCGCGCTGCTGGTACTCGCCCGTCTGCAGCATCGCGACGACCTCGCTGCCGACCGCGGCTGCCAGCGGGTTGCCGCCGAACGTCGAACCGTGGCTGCCGGGCGTGATGACGCCGAGGACGTCACTGTCGGCCGCGATGGCCGAGACCGGGTAGAGGCCGCCGCCGAGCGCCTTGCCGAGGATGTAGATGTCGGGTGTGACGCCCTCGTGGTCGCAGGCGAACGTGGTGCCGGCGCGCCCGAGGCCCGACTGCACCTCGTCGGCGACCATGAGGATGTCCCGCTCGCGGCACAGCGTCCGCAGGTCGCGGAGGAATCCGTCCGGCGGCAGGACGACGCCGCCCTCGCCCTGCACCGGCTCGAAGAGCACGGCGACCGTCGTCTCGTCGACCGCGTTGGCGACGGCGTCGACGTCGCCGAACTTCACCCGCGGGAACCCGGGGGTGAACGGGCCGTAGTCGGCGGTCGCCACGTGGTCGGTCGAGAAGCTGATGATCGTCGTGGTCCGGCCGTGGAAGTTGCCGTCCATGGTGATGATGCTGGCGCGGTCGGCCGGGACGCCCTTGACCTGGTAGCCCCACCTCCGGCTGACCTTGATCGCGGTCTCTACCGCCTCGGCACCGGTGTTCATCGGCAGCACCATGTCCTTGCCGGTGAGCGCCGCGAGGTCACGGGCGAACGGACCGAACTGGTCGTTGTAGAACGCCCTGCTCGTCAAGGTCAGCTTCTGCAGCTGCTCCGTCGCGCGCGCCACCAGCCTGGGGTGGCAGTGCCCGAAGTTCAGGGCCGAGTAGCCGGCGAGGCAGTCGAGGTAGCGCCGACCCTCCACGTCGGTGACCCAGCAGCCCTCCCCCTTTTCGAGGACCACGGGCAGGGGGTGGTAGTTGTGGGCCGCGTAGCGCTCGGTCAGCTCGATGTGCTCGGCCGAGGAGTGCCGCACGGGTCAGCCCACCGGGCGCTCGAACGTGACGAGCAGGCCCTCCGTGCCGCCGGGACCGACCCGACCCTTGACCTCGGCCGCCGTGATGGCCTTGACCTGCCAGCCCTGGGCTGCCCACTCGTTGAGCGCCTTCTCGAGCTTGTCGGCGGACATCTTCCCCCCGACGAGGCCCTCGCGGATCTGCACGACCTTGTACTCGTATCGCATGACCCGACAGTAACGGCCGCCATCGGCCGCCGCCCGGGCCTTTCGGACTCTCCGCGACGCCAGACATGCGCCTGTGCCGAGGCGCGGACATGCCTGTGGCCCCGCCGGTGTCGGCGGGGTGTGGGGCGGGGTCACGCTGGCTCCTGCGCCGCCCGTCGGGCGAGGAGCTCGTCGTAGGAGCCGCGGGTGAGGTCCCACTCCACGTGCTCGCCGAAGGCGTCCTTGACGACGCGGCCCGAATAGCGGCGGTTGTGCACGATCGTGTGGTGCCGTTCGCACAACAGGGCCGCGTTGCCCAGATCGGAGGGCCCGAGGTCTGCCCAGTGGACCAGGTGATGAGCGTCCGTCCACTGCGGCGGCGCATCACAGCCGGGGTAGGTGCAGCCACCGTCGCGCGTCCAGAGCCGTCTGGTCTGGGCCTCGGTGAAGAACCGTTTCTCCAGGCCCCAGTCCATGATTTCGCTGTTCGTGCCGAGCACGATGGGGATGACGGACCCGTCGCAGCACAGCCGCCGCACCGTGTCCGGGGCGAGGTGCGTGGCCGGCGTCGAGCCCACCGAGGGCGGTGGCCGCGCCCACCCGGTCGCGCAGGGACCCCCAGTCCATGGTCAGCAGCAGGGTGGTCTTGTTGGTCTTGCCGACCTCGCCGCCGGCCGCCACCGCCCGGCGGACCAGGGTGATCAGCGCGTCGCCGCGGCGCCGGTCGGAGTCCGCAGGTCGCGTTCCCCGTCGAGCGGTCTTGGGCGGCGGACAGCGGTCCGAGCGCGGCCTCCAGGATGCTCTTGCCCTCGACGTCGAGGGTCAGCCGGTACTCGAACGTCCCGGCGCCGGTGTCGGTCGGCTGGGAGAGGCGGATGAAGCGACTTGCCCAGCTCTGCTGGTCCTGCAGCACACCCTCGCGCCCGTACTTGGCCACCAGGGCGTCCCGCAACATCCGGCACCCGGACGGGCCGTGCTGCTCGGCCATCGTGATCAGCCCTTCGAGGACGTGCGGGTCGGCGTCCTCAGCCAGCAGCGGCCGCAACTTGTCCGCCTCGGAGACCACCGCCGTCGCCGACCTCACCGGCAGACGCCCGGACTCCACCGCCTCCTTCACAGGCTGGTTGATCACCTTGCCGAACGCCTGCGCCAGCGACACCACCGTCCCGGCCCCACCGGCGACCGTCGACGGCGCATGAGCGCGCACCCACTGGGCCGGGGTCATCGCCGCAGCCCTACCGGAGGTCTCACCCCGGGTCATCGCCTCGGCGGTCACCGCCACCCGCGCCGCGTCACAGGCCATCCCGAGGGTGTCGACCTTTCCCAGGAGGCCCGCCAGGCCGTCCGGTCCGCCACCACTGGGCACCTGCCACAGCACCTCGCGCAGGACGGACAGGGACGAGCGAGCGGCCTCGATCCGCTCGACGTGCTCCGCCAGGCTCAGGACAGGGACGGTGCCCGACCCTGAAGCCTGATTGCGCTGGTTCCCCTCCATGACGACAACACTAGAGGCGACCACCGACAACCCAACCCAGCCGGTCGATGAACGGAAACCTTTGCCGCGCAACGAATTACGCGGCATACACGCGGGTGGAGCGCAACCCCGAGCACGGCGCCTGTGGACAGTGTGGCGACAGGTGCTGCCCCTGGGGACGACCGCACGGAGAGACAGTCCCCCGGACTCGGCTGCCAGACGACCCGCCTCGTCCGATACTCGTGGAGTCACCGACCGCCGGGAAGGAGGAGCAACCATGGGCACCGACGACACGACGCTGGCGCGCCTCAGCGCCGTGGAGCTGGTGGCGGGCTACGCGCGTGGCGACTTCTCCCCCGTCGAGGTGCTGGCGGCTGTGCACCGGGTCATCGAGGCGCGCGAGTCCGAGCTCAACGCGCTGTGGTGCCCCGACCCCGACGGCGCGATGGAGGCAGCCCAGGCCTCCGAGCAGCGCTGGCGCGCCGGAACCCCGCTCGGCCCCATCGACGGCGTGCCCACCACCGTCAAGGAGAACCTCGCCCGCGCCGGCGTTCCCCTGCCGCTCGGCTGCGCCGGTGTGGATCCCGCTGTGCCGCAGACCAACTCGCCGGTCACCGACCGCATCCTCGAGGCGGGAGGCGTCCTGCTCGGCTCCACCGTGATGCCCGACTGGGGGATGCTCTCCTCCGGGGTCTCCAGCCTGCACGGGATCACGCGCAGCCCGTGGGACCCCCGGTGGACGACTGGCGGCTCGTCGTCCGGCGCCGGTGCCGCGGCCGCCGCCGGCTACGGCCCGCTCCACGTCGGCACCGACATCGGCGGCTCCATCAGGCTGCCCGGCACCTGGCTCGGACTGGCGACCCTCAAGCCGAGCGCCGGCCGAGTGCCCCTCGACACCCCGTTCCTGGGCCGCTGCGCCGGCCCGATGACGCGCACCGTCGACGACGCCGCCCTCCTCCTCGGCGTCCTCAGCGCTCCCGACGACCGCGACTGGACGAGCCTGCCGCCCGAGCGCCTCGCCCTCGACGAGGCCAGTCTCGACGTCGATGTGCGCGGCCTGCGCCTGGGCCTGCACCTCGACGCCGGGTGCGGCACCCCGGCGGTGCCCGAGGTCACCCGCGCGGTGGAGGAAGCCGCCGCGGTGTTCGAGCGGGCCGGCGCCGTGGTCGAGCCGCTGCCGCCGTTCATGGACGACACACTGCTGGCTGACCTCGACCTGTTCTGGCGCGTGCGCTCCTGGGTCGACTACGCCGCCCTCTCGGCCGACCGCAAGCGCCGGGTGCTGCCGTTCATCGTGCAGTGGGTGCACGGCGGCGCCGACGTCAGCGGGGCCCGGGTGATGCAGTGCTACCGCAGCATCATGGCCATCCAGCAGCGGGCCGTCGCCGCCACGCTGCCCTTCGACGCCGTGCTCTCCCCCGTCGCACCGGGTGCGGCGTTCCCCGCCGAGTGGCCGATGCCCTTCGGCAGCGAGGACGCGGGCATGGCGCACATCGGCTTCACCGCGCCGTACAACCTGTCGGGCCAGCCCGCCGGCACCGTCAACTGTGGGTTCACCGACGACGGCCGTCCCATCGGGCTGCAGGTCGCCGGGCGCCGCTTCGACGACACCGGCGTCCTGCGCCTGCTCCGGTGGTACGAGCAGCACCGCCCGCAGCAGGCCTGCCCGGCCTGGCCCATCGGTCCGTCGTCGCACGGGTGACGCGGGCGGCCGACCCTGCCCCCGGCATACCCACCCTTGTCGCCGCGCAGCCCGCTGACCTGCGCGTTAGTGTCCGGTCATGGCCAGGCTGCGCACCGTCTCCCCCAACGCGAAGGGCTGGACCCGCCGCCGCGCCGGCAAGGGGTTCGTCTACCTCGACAGCGACGGTGGGCGGCTGCCTGAAGAGGACGTCGAGCGCATCCGGTCGCTGGCCATCCCGCCGGCGTGGAAGGACGTGTGGATCTGCCCCTTCCCCAACGGGCACATCCAGGCCGTCGGCACCGACGACGCGGGGCGGCGGCAGTACCTCTACCACCCCGACTGGCGGATCAAGCGCGACAAGATGAAGTTCGACCGGGTCAGCGAGGCGGCACGCAAGCTGCCCGACGCCCGCCGGCAGGTGCTCGAGCACCTCGGCCTCGACGGCATGCCGCTGGAGCGGGCCAGCGCCGCGGCGGTGCGGCTGCTCGACCTCGGCTACTTCCGCATCGGCAGCGACTCCTACGCCGACGCCAACGGCTCCTTCGGCCTGACCACGCTCGAGAAGCGGCACGTGCGCGCGCGAGGCGGCAAGCTCGTCTTCTGCTTCACCGGCAAGTCGGGCATCGAGCACTGCGTCGAGATCGACGACGCCGACGTCATGGCCGCCCTGGAACGGATGCGCAAGCGGCGCGGTGGTGGCGATCGCCTTCTGGCGTACCAGAACTCGCGTCGCTGGAGCACCCTCGACGCCTCCCTCGTCAACACCTACCTGCGCGAGCTGCTCGCCGGCGACCTGACCGCCAAGGACTTCCGCACCTGGCACGCCACCGTCATCGCGGCGACCGCGCTGGCCATGTCGGACGAGCCCGGCGACACCAAGCGCTCACGCCAACGCGCCATCAAGGCCGCCGTGCAGGAGGTCTCCGAGTACCTCGGCAACACCCCCACCATCGCGAAGAACTCGTACATCGACCCGCGGGTCATCGACCTCTACGAGGACGGCACGACCATCGCCCACGTGGCGCGCAAGGTGCACGAGACCCCCGACGTCCGCCAGGCCGAGCTGGAGAAGGCGGTGCTCGAGATGCTCGCCGCCGACGGGTCGGAGGCAGCAGCCAGGGCGGTGCGCAGCCGGGCGCGGAAGACCTCTCCCCGGAGCGCGGTGACCCGCTCGCGCGGCTAGCGTCGGCCCCTCACAAGGAGGGTCGCTCTCCACGTCCTGACGGTATGCCGCGTGCCCGCGGCCGCGGTCAGGCGGGCTTCAGGCGCTGGCTGAGGAACGCGAGGACCCGGTCGACGGCCTCCTGGCTGCGGTGGACGGTCAGCGTGGCGTGGTCCATCCGGCCGCTCGGGCGCAGGTCGACCCGGAGGAAGCCCTCGCCCAGCTCGCGCTCCAGCGTCTCGAAGCGGGTGCCCGTCGCCGAGTCGCCGTCGTAGCGCACGCCGAGCACCGAGCACCCCTGCGCGACACGGTCTTTCACGACGGCGAGGTCAGCTGGGCTGAGCCCGAGGTCGGCCCGGCGCCGACGACCGACGGGGAACGGCAACGACGGCTGCGCGACCACCGGCGCGGCGACGACGGGGTCGACCATCGTCGCGAGCGCGAAGCCTCCGGTGAAGCACATGCCCACCACTCCGACGCCCGGCCCACCGGTCTCCTGGTGCAGCTCGCGCGCCAGGCTGCGCAGCCATCCGGCGACCGGCGAGGTCCGCCCAGCCGCGAGCTTGGTGAACTCGTTGTTGACGCAGACCCGCGGGATGACCTTCAGCACCTCGCCCACCGTGCCCGGAGCGCCGGGGGTGCCGAACAGGCTGGGCATCACCACGGTGAAGCCGGCATCGACGATCCCGTCGGCGAAGGTCACCACCTCGGGCGTGATGCCGGGGAGCTCGTGGATGACGACCACGCCGGGGCCGGTGCCTCGCCGGTAGGTCGGGTGGGTCCGGCCGTCGGCGGTGTGGGCGCCCTCGACCCAGCCCTGGAGGGCGGGCGCGGAGGTCACCGGCCGCGGCGTCATCGGGCGCGACCCCGGTCGAGGTCGTCGAACGGCGCGCAGTAGGCCGAGACCCGGCTGGACCCGCCCGCGGCGTGCGCGAGGTTGCGGAACGCCTGCGCCGTCGCGACGTCGTCACCGCGGTCGGCAGCTCGGTCGAACGCCTTGCACAACCCGTAGGCGGCCGGCAGGTTGGCGCTCTCGGGTCCGGCGGAGGTCGGCGGCGCCGAGACCGCGGCCCGGGGCTGAGGGCGTTCGGTGGTCAGCGGCAGGACCCCGGTCAACGCGGCAGCGGTCGCACCGCCCACGACCAACACACCGCACGCCAGGACGACGGCGACCCGTCCCCAGCGCGGCCCGCGCCGCGGCTGTGCCTCCGGCTCGGCCGCCCGCTGCCGACCTGTGAGGTGGACGACCGTGGGCGCCCCGTCGTCCCGGTCCTCGAGGTCCCGGACCCCACTCTCCCGGGCCCCGCTCTCCCGGGCCTGGAGGTCCCGGGCCCCGCCGTCTCCACCGTGCTGCTCATCGTCCTCGTCGCGCTGGCCACGGAAGGGCAGCAGGACGCCCCCTCCCTCCGGCGACAGCGAGCGGACGTTCACGAGCCCGAGTATCCCTGCTCTACGCATCCGGTTGGGACGTTTTGCCTCGTTTGGACACCATGGACGGGTGAGCCGTCAGCCCCGCGCCGGGACCTCCATCTCGCCCAGCCGCGACCACTCGGTGCCCGGAACGGTCAGGTTGACGATCTGAGGCGTCTCCGCGAGGTAGGCGGGCAGCTCCGCCGTGGCCTTCTGGAAGTGCGCCGACTGCACGTGGGCGCCGCCCGCGGCGTCGTCACGGAAGGCCTCCACCAGGACGTACTCGTTCGGGTCGTCGAGGCTGCGCGACCAGTCGAACCACAGGCACCCCTCCTCCGCGCGGGTGGCCTCGGTGAACTCGCGGCTGAGCTCCGGCCAGGCGTCCGCGTGCTCGGGAAGGACCGGGAACTTGGCGGTGATGAAGATCAAGACGGCACTCCTGTCGGGGTCGGGATCCGACCCCATGGTGCCAGTGCGGTCGCGAGACCCCGCCGGCAGCCCGCGATCCCCTCAGTCCTGCGGGGCCGTCGTTCCCGTGCTCGGCTCGCCCTCACCCGTGCCGCCCTCCGGCACACCCGCGGTCGGGCTCGTGTGGGGGCCCTTGCCCGGTGTGGTGGACGGCTTGCCCGTGGGGTGTCCGGTGGCTCCCCGGCCGGGTCGGTCGGTCGGCTTGCCGCCGGGGTTCTTCGACGGCTTGTCCGCCTTCCCGGCCGACGGGTGCTGGACGGACGCGCAGTAGGCCTCGACCTTGTCCTCGCCACCGGCGGCCGCCACGAGGTTGCGGAAGGCGACGGAGTGGGTCGCGGTCTGCTTCGACGGCTTGGCGTGCGACCAGGCGTTGCAGAGCCCGAACGCCGCCGGACCGGTGGCGTCGGGACCGACGGCTTCCGTCGGGGCGCCGCTCGGCTTGGCGGTGCCCTCGTCGGCGTCCTTGTCGTCGGCCTCCTTGTCGCTGTCCGCCACCGGGGTGGCAGCCGGACCGCGGGCAGCACCCGTCGTGGGTGCGGCCAGCGGGAAGCGCGCCCGCTTGCCCCTCGGAGAGGGAGCCGGTCAGGGCGAAGGCCCCGACACCCCCGCAGCTCAACAGCAGAACCCCGGCGGCTGCGACCCCGATGCGGCTGCCCAACGTTGCAGGTGTCATGTGCCTTCTCCCCTCGTGACGCCTTCGTAGTGGAGGCGCAGTCTCGGTCGACACGGGAACCGCGACGCGGAAGTGGCCCAGCGCCGTCTCGAGGCCGGCCAGCTCCGAAGTGCTCGGTGGTGCGGTGGCGACGGCGCGCACGACCTGCCACCCGGCGACGACCTCGGGGTCTGCGGAGACCTCGGGGTCTTCGGAGACCTCCGGGCTCGCCGGGACCTCGTCCTCGACCGGCCTGTCCGGAGGCAGCCCCACGCGGCCGCCCTGGGGGTGAGGGCGGCCACGCGTGCTGGACCACGGCAGGATTCCCATGTCAGGGAGAGAAGCGTCCGGATCGGTCACCGCGTTACACCTGCACCGGCGAGCTCCTGCGAGACACGCTTCAGGCCGCGGTGCGCGGCGACCCTCACGGCCCCTGGGGTGCTGCCGACCAGCTGCGCCACCACGTCGGTCGGCAGACCGGCGACGAGACGGAGCATGAGCACCTCGGCCTGCAGCGGGGGCAGGCGACGGATGGCGGCCAGCGCGTCCGCGACCGCGTGGTGGGCCAGGACGATGTCGGCCGGGTCCGTGGCTGGCACGTCAGCGGTCAGGTCGTCGAGGTCTGAGACGTCTCCGACGGCACGGTCTCGCACGCGGGCCCGACGACGACCGTCGTCCACCGCCCGTCGCCGGGCTGTCGCGAACAGCCAGGCGCGCCAGTGGTTCTCGTCACCCTGGAACCGGCTCAGGCCACGCACCACGCTCGCCCAGGTCTCGGCGGCGACGTCGTCGAGCTCACCGCTGGAGACCACGCTGAGGTAGCGCAGCAGGGGCGGGTTCGCATCCCGCCACAGGCGCGCGAAGGCCGCCTCGTTCCCCCGTTGTGCCGCAGCCAGCACTCCGGCGAATTCCTCGCCGATCACGGCGTGAGTCTCCACCCGCGCCGTCCGACCCCACCTCCCCCGTTCGGCCAGAGTCAGGTCAGCACCGGGTGGGCGGGGGCGGACCGGTGACCGGACGGCATACAGGTCAGGTGCGCTCGACGCCCAGGCGGCGCACCTCCGGTGCCCCCAGGCGGGCCGCGTCGGCGGTCTGGTCGTCCGGCTCCTTCTGCGACTGGAGCTCGGCCTCGACGCGCGCGAGGTAGTGCTCGACCTCGTCGTCGATCGTGGCCCGGTCCCAGCCGAGCACCGGCGCCACCAGCTCGGCGACGTGCCGGGCGGAGGACTGGCCGCGGTCGAACGTCTCGATGGAGATGCGGGTGCGCCGGGTCAGGATGTCGTCGAGGTGCAACGCACCCTCGGCCAGGGCGGCGTAGTAGGCCTCGACCCGCAGGTACTCCGGGGCACCCTCGATCGGCTCGCCGAGCTCGGGCGTCTCGCGGACCAGGTCGAGCAGCTCGTCGGTGAGCGTGCCGTAGCGCCGCAGCAGGTGCTCGACCCACGCGACGTGGATGCCGGCCCGGTCGGCCCGTGCCTGCCGCTGGTTCCACGCGGCCTGGAAGCCGTCGGCCCCGATGATCGGCACGGTGTCGGTGCACGACTTCGGCACCTTCCACGGGAGCGCGTGGGCCACCGCGTCGACGGCGTCCTTGGCCATGACCCGGTAGGTCGTGTACTTCCCACCGGCGACCATGACGAGCCCCGCGACCGGGCTGACCACCGCGTGCTCGCGGGAGAGCTGGCTGGTCGCCTCCGACTCCCCCGCCAGCAGCGGCCGCAACCCGGCGTAGACACCGGTGATGTCGTCGTGCGTCAGCGGCGTCGCCAGGAGCCGGTTGGCCTGGTCGAGGAGGTACTCGATGTCGCTGCGACTGGCCGCCGGGTGTGCGAGGTCGAGGTTCCAGTCGGTGTCGGTCGTGCCGATGATCCAGTGGCTGTCCCACGGGATGATGAACAGCACGCTCTTCTCGGTGCGGCTGATGATGCCCGTGCTGGCGTGGATCCGGTCGCGCGGCACCAGGATGTGCACGCCCTTGGAGGCGCGCACGTTGAACTGCCCGCGCCCGCCGACCATCTCCTGGATCTCGTCGGTCCAGACGCCGGCAGCGTTGATCGTCTGCTTGGCCCGGATCTCGTAGGTGCGCCCCGACTCCAGGTCGCGCACCTCGGCGCCCACCACGCGGTCGCCCTCGCGGAGGAAGCCGAGGACGCGAGCGCTGTTGGCGCACAACGCCCCGTATGCCGCGGCGGTGCGCGCGATCATCATGGTGTGCCGGGCGTCGTCGACCTGCCCGTCGTAGTACTGCACCGCCCCCACCAGTGCGTCCTTGCGCAGCGACGGGAACGCGCGCAGCGCCTGCTTCCTCGTCAGGTGTCGGTGCCCCGGCACGCCGTGCCGGCCGCCCATGGTGTCGTAGAGCAGCACGCCACTGCCGACGTAGGGGCGCTCCCACCCGCGGTGCTGCAACGGGTAGAGGAACGGCACCGGGCGCGCCAGGTGCGGCGCCAGCCGGTTGAGGATGAGCGAGCGCTCCCGCAGCGCCTCGCGCACGAGTGTGAAGTTGAGCTGCTCGAGGTAGCGCAGACCGCCGTGGATCAGCTTGCTGGACCGGCTCGACGTGCCGGACGCGTAGTCACGGGCCTCGACCAGACCCACCCGCAGCCCTCGGGTGACGGCGTCGAGCGCCGCCCCGGCACCGGTGACACCGCCACCGATGACCAGGACGTCGAGCTCCTCAACGGCCATGTCCTCCAACGCCTGCGCCCGGCTCTGCGGGTCCAGCCGCGCCATCTGTACGGGCATCGTCACACCTCCACCCAGTTGAGGGTCCGCTCCACGGCCTTGCGCCAGCCACGGTAACCCTCGTCTCGTTGCTCGTCGTTCCACTGCGGCGTCCACCGCTTGCTCTCGTTCCAGTTCTCGCGCAGCTCCTCCGGGTCCTGCCAGAAGCCGGTGGCGAGGCCGGCGGCATACGCAGCCCCCAGCGCGGTCGTCTCGGCCACCACCGGGCGGCTGACCGGCACGCCGAGCACGTCGGCCTGGATCTGCATGCACAGGTCGTTGGCGGTCACACCGCCGTCGACCTTGAGCACCTCGAGCTTGACGCCCGAGTCCTTCTCCATGGCGTCGGCGACGTCGCGGCTCTGGTAGCAGATCGCCTCCAGGGTGGCCCGGGCCAGGTGGGCGTTGGTGTTGAAGCGCGACAGGCCGACGATCGCGCCGCGGGCGTCCGAGCGCCAGTAGGGGGCGAACAGGCCCGAGAAGGCGGGCACGAAGTACATGCCGCCGTTGTCCTTCACCTGCCGGGCGAGTGCCTCGCTGTCCTCGGCGCCCGAGATGATGCCCAGCTGGTCGCGCAGCCACTGCACGGCCGAGCCGGTGACCGCGATCGAGCCCTCCAAGGCGTAGACCGGCTTGGCGTCGCCGAACTGGTAGCAGACCGTGGACAGCAGGCCGTTCTCGGAGCGGACCAGCTCCTCACCGGTGTTGAGCAGCAGGAAGTTGCCGGTGCCGTAGGTGTTCTTCGCCTCGCCGGCCTCGAGGCAGACCTGGCCGACCATGGCGGCCTGCTGGTCGCCGAGCGCCGCGGCGAGCGGGACGCAGCAGCCGAGGGGGCCGTTCTCCAGGGTCTCGCCGTAGAGCCTCGGGTCGGACGAGGGACGGATCTCGGGGAGCATCTGCCGCGGGATGTCGAAGATCGCGAGCAGCTCGTCGTCCCACTCGAGGGTCTCGAGGTCCATCAGCATGGTGCGGCTGGCGTTGGTGACGTCGGTGACGTGCACGCCGCCACGGGGTCCGCCGGTGAGGTTCCACAGCAGCCACGAGTCGGTGTTGCCGAAGACGGCCTCGCCCTTCTCGGCCGCCTCGCGCACACCGTCGACGTTCTCGAGGATCCACTGGATCTTGCCGCCCGAGAAGTAGGTGGCCGGCGGCAGCCCCGCCCTGCGGCGGATGAGGTCACCGCGCTCGTCGCGGTCGAGGGCGGCGGCGATCTTGTCGGTGCGGGTGTCCTGCCAGACGATCGCGTTGTAGTAGGGCCGGCCGGTGCGCTTGTTCCACACCACGGTGGTCTCGCGCTGGTTCGTGATGCCCAGGGCGGCCAGGTCCCGGGGGCCGAGGCCCTGCCGGTTCATGACGGTCTGGAGCACCGCGCTGGTGCGCTCCCAGATCTCCACGGGGTTGTGCTCGACCCAGCCCGGGTGGGGCATGACCTGCTCGTGCTCCAGCTGGTGGCGGGCCACCTCGTTGCCACCGTGGTCGAAGACCATGAACCGGGTGCTCGTCGTGCCCTGGTCGACCGCTCCGACGAAATCAGCCATGCCGTGCTCCTTCTCGTGGTCCTGGCAACGGGTGACGTGTCCGGCACGCCAGCCGAGGCGCACGTCGTCGTACGCGGGACCTCGGGTTGCCCGAGACGCTAGGTGCGCCGGCGGCGGCATACAAGGCCAGTCGTTCGACAATGTCGAACAGCCCGGTGTTTGACATGGTCGAACGGGGTGAGACGGTGGGCCCATGCCAGGTCCCGTGCAGTCGGTGGAGCGGGCCGCCGCGATCGTGCGCCTGCTGGCCGCCGAGAGCGAGCCGCTGGGCCTCGCGCAGATCTCGGGGGCGCTCGGGCTGGCCAAGCCGACCGCCCACGGGCTGCTGCGCACGCTCTGCGACGTCGAGTTCGTCGACAAGGACGAGCGGGGCCGCTACCGGGTCGGTCGCGAGCTGCTGCAGCTCGGTTCCACCCGGCTCGACGCCAACGAGCTGCGGTCCCGGGCGATCAACTGGGCCGACGCGCTGGCCGCCCGCACCGGTGAGTCCGCCAGGGTCGCGATGGTGCGCGGCGGCGAGGCCCTGATCGCCCACCACGTCTTCCGGGTCGGTGGCACACAGCAGGCCCTCGAGACCGGTGCGACCCTGCCGCTCCACGCCACGGCCCTCGGCAAGGTGCTGCTGGCCTTCGACCCCGGCGCCGCGCGCAGCGCCCTCGACCGGCCGCTGGAGAGCCTGACCCACCGCACCGTCACGGACCGGGCGACGCTGCTGCGCGAGCTCGCCGACATCCGCGAGTCCGGGTATGCCGTGTCCGTCGAGGAGTCCGGGCACGGCGTCGCCGGGATCGCTGCTCCCGTCCGCGACCGAGGCGGCTACGTCGTGGCCGCCGTGGGCATCGGCGGCTCGGCCGAGTCGCTCTGCGACGGCCGCGGACGGCCCCGCGCCGGAGCTCACCCGTGACGTGCTGTGGGCGGCCCGGGCCATCTCGCGCGAGTTCGGGCACGGGCGCTCGTGACCGACCGGTTCGTCGCGGCGCTCGACCAGGGGACCACCTCGACCCGCTGCCTCCTCTTCGACCAGCAGGGACGGCTGGTCTCTCTCGCCCAGCGCCAGCACCAGCAGCACTTCCCGCAGTCGGGGTGGGTCGAGCACGACGCGATGGAGATCTGGGAGGTGGTCCGCCGGCTCGTGCCTGAGGCCATCAGCAACGCCGGTGCGGCGCCGGAGCAGGTCGTCGCGCTGGGGGTGACCAACCAGCGTGAGACCACCGTGGTGTGGGACCGGCACACCGGCCGGCCCGTCTCCCGTGCCATCGTCTGGCAGGACACCCGCACCGCACCGGGGCTGCAGCAGCTGTGCGAGGACCTCGACGCCGCAACGGTCTTCGAGCGCACCGGCCTGCCGGCCGCGACCTACTTCTCCGGGCCCAAGCTGCGCTGGATCCTCGACAGCGACCCGTCGCTGCGCGAGCGCGCGGAGAGCGGCGACCTCCTCTTCGGCACCATGGACACCTGGCTGCTGTGGAACCTCACCGGCGGCGTCGACGGCGGCCTGCACGTCACCGACGTGACCAACGCCAGCCGCACGATGCTCATGGACCTGCGCACCCTGCAGTGGGATCCCGAGCTGCTGCGGTGCATGGACGTGCCAGCCGCGATGCTGCCGCAGATCCGTCCGTCGATGGAGCGCCTCGCGACGACCCGCGACCCCGTCCCGGGGATCCCGGTCACGGCCGTGATCGGCGACCAGCAGGCCTCCCTGTTCGGGCAGACGGCCTTCGAGCCGGGCGAGGCCAAGTGCACCTTCGGCACCGGGAGCTTCCTGCTCCTCAACACCGGCACCGACATCGCCCACTCGCGGCACGGCCTCATCACCACCGTGGCCCACCAGGTGGCCGGCGAGCCGGCGGCCTACGCCCTCGAGGGCTCGGTGGCGGTCGCCGGCGCCCTCGTCGAGTGGTGCCGGGAGAGCCTCGGCCTCATCCGCTCCCCCGCCGAGATCGAGACGCTCGCGATGACCGTGGAGGACAACGGCGGCTGCTACGTCGTGCCGGCGTTCTCCGGTCTCTACGCCCCGCGCTGGGAGAGCAAGGCGCAGGGCATCGTCGCCGGACTCACGTCCTACGTCACCAAGGGCCACGTTGCCCGGGCGGTGCTCGAGGCGACCGCCCTGCAGATCAGCGAGGTGGCCCGCGCGATGAACCTCGACGTGGACGTGCCGCTGAGCAGCCTCGCCGTCGACGGCGGCATGACGTCGAACAACCTGCTGATGCAGGCGGTCGCCGACTTCGTCGACGTGCCGGTCGTGCGCCCGATGATGGCCGAGACGGTGGCCCTCGGAGCCGCGTACGCCGCCGGACTGGTCGCCGGCTACTGGCCCGACCGGCAGGTGCTCAAGCGCCAGTGGCACAAGGCCGGCGAGTGGCACCCGCAGCTCGATCCCGCCGTACGCCAGCACCACCTCGAGCGGTGGGACCGAGCCGTCGAGCTCGCCATCGCGTGGGGCGAGCCGCCGTCACCGCACCCTGGCCGCCCCTAGCGCGCCGTCCCGGGCCCGCCGCGAGGCAGGTATGCCGCGTGGGCGCCCACGCGGCATACCTGCTCTGGCGTGTGGGACAAGTGCGTCAGCTGCACATGCCGTCGCGCGGCTCGCACCAGCTCCAGCCGGTGTAGGCCGTCGTCTTGCGGTTGGCGCCGCGCAGGTTCTGTCCGATGTGGACGTGGTCGCGGTGGGCGATGGTGTCGCTCGGCGTGGGGCACTGGCTGTAGGGACGCAGGCCCTCGCTGGCCCGGGCGGCGGTCCAGATCTTGCAGTTCCAGATGATCTCCTGGACGCCGAACCGCTTGGCGAGGGCGTACTTGTTGCCCTTGCTGTCGGCACGCAGGAAGGCCGCCACGATCGAGTCGCCGGCCGCCTTGTCCTTGGCGTCGTGCACGGACAGGTGGTGGTCGTAGGCGCGGCCGCCCGCGTGCAGGCTGTAGCTGCTGCTGCCCGCCACGGTGCGGCAGTTGTAGATGCCCGAGCTCTCGCCGCGCGGCCACCAGTACTCGATGTAGTTCGCCAGTCGCAGCGTGCCCATCGTCGGGCCGCCCGAGCAGCTCGTGACGGACGCCGATCCCAGCGCGTCCGGCTTCGGGGACCCGTGGTGGATCGTCACCTTCGGGTTCACCGACGCCGGCTTCGCGGCGGGCTTGACGGTCTTGTAGTCCGGGACCGTCGCCATGGCGGCGGCGGGAACGGCGAGTGCGATCGCCGTGGCCACGCCGACACCGATGCGACGAAATCGCTTGATGGTCATGTGAGTTCCCCTCTGTCCGCGGGCCCGGCCCTCCGCCGCTGCCCGGTATGTCCGCTTCTGCGGGCGGGGCAACTGTCGCGGTGGCCGGATCACACCGGCAATGGGGAGCACTCCCCCTGGTCGGGCTCGTGTCAGGAAGCGGCGCTGAGCGGCTCCGGCAGCGCGACGATGCCGTCACGGGTGGCGAGGTGGAAGCCGAGCAGCCGCACCCCGGCGGCCGCGCAGCAGTCGATCGCCTGCTGGTGCCACTCGCGGTCGAGGTCGTTGGGTGCCAACCCGCGTCGACGGCCCCGGCCGACCAGCACGGAGCCGCCGTCCTCGGCCACGACCGGGAGCAGCAGCTCGAGCAGCTGGCGCAGGCCGTCGCTCGAGGCGTTCTCCGGCACGTCACTGAGCACCACGGGCTGGATGCCGCGGTCGTCGCGGTCGCACAGCATGAGCCCGACGCAGCCGCTGGCCCGCGCCTCGTCGCCGATGATCAGGTCGATCACGTCGGCGGCGAGGCGCCGGTCGGTCAGCGAACGGTCTCGGATGTCAGGTGGCAGGTCTCGAAAGGTCATGCGGGCATCGTTGCGCCATGGGCGAGTTGGCCCGCGGAGTTATCCCCAGCCCTCAGCTGCTGACGCGCGCCTGGGGTGCGTGGACCGGCCCCACCGCGACGGTGCGCCAGACGTGGGCGACCATCGCGACCGCGACGGCCACCCACACGCCGAGAGCCACCCAGAGCTCGACGAAGCCGACCGTGCCCACCACGGGCAGGTGGTCGGCCTTGCCGAGGTAGATGCCGGCCACGGCATACATGCCGAGCGGGAAGACCATGCTCCACAAGGTGGCGTCATAGCTGAGCGGCACCCGGTGGGTGCGGTGCCGCCACCACCCGGCAGCCACCAGCGGCGGGATCAGCCACGTCGCGAAGCTCCAGAAGACCACCGACGTGCCGGCCACCAGCCCACGGGTGGCGTTGACCATCGGTGCGCTGGCCATCTCGACGATGCGGGCACCCGCGAGCACGGTGATGGCCGCCGCCCCCATCGAGACCCAGTACGACGGCGTCAGGTCGGCCGGCTTCAGCTCGTAGAGCATGAGCCGCAGTGCCACGAAGACCCCGGTCGCGGCATACAGGAAGATCCCCACCGACCACGAGAAGACGGCGAGGATCGCCAGCGGGCCGCGCTGCCACGCGGCGGCGTGCGGCTGCAGCGTGGCGGCGCTGACCGCCACCGACTGGCTGGCGACGACCCAGACGAACCAGGTGCCGTTCGCCGACGAGAGCACCGGCCGCGCCGAACGTCCGAGCACCGCGGTCCACGGCACGACGTAGCCGAGCACCACCCAGAGGAGCAGCGCGAGCAGCGCCAGCGCGGTGGTCCAGCCGGTGAGCTTCTCCATGGCCAGCCTCGCGCCGAGCACGTTGGCGCCGGCCACGAGGGTGAAGAACCCGAAGCCGCGCTTCGGGTCGGTGAAGTCATCGGCCATCTCGGCACGGTGGGCCACCAGCCGGGTCACGGTCAGCACGGCGAGCACGATGAACGCCGCCGCGCAGGCGTAGAGCAGCACCGTCGAGAGCAGCAGGATCCCCTTGAGGCGCAAGCCGATCGAGATGATGCCCGTCGCCATCACCAGGGCGAAGTAGCCGGGAGCCAGGGTGCGAGTGGCCTCCTTGGCCCGGTACGAGATGCCGTCAGCCATGCGCCCGAGGCTAGTGCTGGGCCGCTGCGTCGGCACCACGGAAGCGGGCCGCCGCAGCTACAGGCGCACCTCGACGGCCTCGTCAACGTAGCGGCACAGGGCGTTGACCGCGCGCAGCTGCTCGGGCGAGTGCACGGCAGCGTCGAGCAGTGCGGGGCTGGCGACCACGATGCTCATGGCCTTGGCCCGAGACACCGCGACGTTGAAGCGGTGCAGGTCGTAGAGGAAGTCGACTCCGCGCGGGGCGTCGGCCGCGGTGGAGCTGGCCATCGAGTAGATGACGACCGGCGCCTCGCGGCCCTGGAACCGGTCGACGGTGCCGACCTGTATGCCGTCGGGCAGCGCCGCGTGCAGCCGCGCCACGTGCGCGTTGAAGGGCGCCACCACGAGGATGTCGTCCTCGGTCATCGGCCGGGTGACACCCTCGACGTCGGTCCACGACCGCGACAGCAGGTCCTTGGCGAGGTCGGCGACGACGGCCGCCTCCTCGTCGCTGTCGGCCGAGCAGCCGACGTGCTCGACCGGCGCCCAGCGCAGCCCGGCCCCCGAGAGCGGCCCCTGCCCGCTGATGGCCTGCCGCTCGCGGCCGGCCTGGGCGTGGAGCCGGCCCTCGTAGGACAGCTCGGAGACGAAGGCGGTGACGTCGGGGTGCATCCGCCAGGTGGTGCCGAGGAAGATGCCCCGGTCGGCCGGCACGGTGTCGTGCTCGCCGATGAGGTGCTCGAGCGCGGAGACGCCCGCGCCGTACGGGTGGGTCGCCTGGCTGGGCTGGGTCAGCTGCTGCGGGTCGCCCAGCAGCACCAGGGACGTCGCCGCCGGCGCCACTGCGACGGCGTTCGCGAGGGAGAACTGCCCGGCCTCGTCGATGACGAGCACGTCGACGGCCTCGCGCAGGTCGTCGCGGGCCCACAGCCAGGCCGTGCCACCGAGCAGTGACACCTCGCCGGAGAGCAGGGCGTCGCGGGCCTCGCCGTTGTCGGTGGTGAAGCGCAGGGCCCCACCGGTGGAGCCCTCCTCGGGCACCTCCGCGACCTTCTGCAGCGCCGGCCGCCCGACCTGGTCGAGCACGTTGCGGATCACCGCGTGCGACAGCGCCGTCACGCCGACCCTCAGTCCGTCGTCGAGCAGGGCGCGGACCAGCTTCGCCGCGGCATACGTCTTGCCGGTGCCGGGCGGTCCCTGCACGGCCAGCACCTCGCCGCGCAGTCCTCGCCCGACGCGCACCACCGCGTCAGCGGGCGACTCCCCCGGCCGCACGGCGAGCGTGGCGGCGGGCGGCACCACCGCGTCGAGCAGGCGGGCCGCCATGCCGCGCTCACCGGCCAGCACCTCGCGCGCGGTGGTGGCGATCGACTCGCGGATCACGCCGTCGAGCACGGGGCCTTGAGGCTTCAGCCCGCGCGGGGTGGGCGGCTCCTTCGAGGCCTTCATCGACAGCTCGAGCCAGCCCTCCACGCCGTCGTAGCCGCACAGCTTCCCGGCCGAGGTGTGGGTGTCGACGTCGTGGACGTACTTGTCGACCGGCAGCTTGCAGTCCTGCGGCTCGAACGCGTAGCGCCAGACCCTGGAGGTGACCTTCCCCCTGGCGCTCACCACGTCTCGCGCGAGGGTCGGCTCTCCCAGACCGCCGACCGCGGTGGCGTCCTCGACGAGCTCACGGGTGTCGAGCCCCTCGTAGCGGAAGTAGTCCCACCACGCCGGCCGTGCCTCGCGCCGGTGCCAGCCGACGCAGCCCGCCAGCAGGTCGTGCCCGCCTTCGAGCAGCTCCTCGGCGAGCGCCGTCTCGGCGCGCTCCTCCTCGCCGGGCTCCTCCAGCCCGGGTGGCACGGGCCGGCTCAGCTCGTGTCCCTGACCCGCCAGCTCGGCACGGCGCTCCTCGAGCCAGGCGTGCAGGTCGTGGGTCGAGCGCACGTCGTCCTCGTTGTAGCGCCGGATCCGCTCGAGGATGTCGTCGTCGTGCTCGGTGAGCCAGCGCTCGTACTCGACGACCGAGGTCATCGCGTCGGCGACGACCTCCGCCTCGTTGGTGTCCCCGTCGGCGTCCCCGTTGCCGTCATGGTTGCCGGAGCGCGTGTGGCCCCAGTAGAAGTCCTCGATCTTCTTGATGGAGTAGGACGGCTTGCTGACCCGCAGTCCCTGGCGCACCACGGCGTAGAGGTCGACGAGCCGCTCGCCGCGCAGGAGCTGGTCGAGCTCGGCCTCACGGGTGCCGTGCCGACCGGTCAGCCGCTCCAGCGCGGTGCGCTCGTAGGCGGCGTAGTGGTAGACGTGCATGCCCGGGTCGGCCTGCCACCGCCGCATCAGCTCGTCGAGGAGGCGCTCGGTGAGCTGCTTCTCCTCCGCGGCGGAGTGCGCCCAGATGCCGGTGAACGTGCCCGACCGGTCCCAGAGCCCGGCGAGGTACTCGCGGCCCCTGCCCTCGTCGGCCCACGGGTCGCCCTCGAAGTCGAGGTAGACGTCTCCGGGGCTCGGCTCGGGCAGCCGCTGCAGCCCGCGGCCGACCTCCGGCGGCAGCAGCTCGTAGCGCGGCACCCCCGTCGTGCGCTCGGCCACCTGCAGCTGCGCCTGCTGGAGCAGCCGCCCCGCGGAGCCGCTGCCGACGGCCGCACGGACCTCCTCCAGCGACGCCGCAGCCAGCTCGGCCATCGTGCGGATGCCGTTGGCGCGCAGAGCCTCCCGGTGCGCGCCGCGCAGGCCCGCGACCTGCACCAGGTCGTCGGTCGCAACCCACTCCTGCTCGCACCGCTTCTGCCAGCGGCACTGCGAGCACTGGCTGCTCGGCACCGACTCGGTCGGCAGGCCCGTCTCGACGGCGGACAGGAGCGCCGCACGCCGACGGCGCGCGTAGGGAGCGACGTCGACGAGCCGCCACGGGTGCTCCGCCTTGTCGCCGGTCACCACGACGAGGCGCTGGGGGGCGACGCCCTGCAGCGTCTCCAGCCGCGCGGCATACGTGGCCATCTGCAGCAGGGCCGGCACCTTGAGCCGGCGCGCGAGCTTGGTGTCGGCGATGTCGTAGGACCAGTCGCCCAGCAGGCTCGGCCGGTCGGTGCGCAGCAGGAAGTCGGCGTGGCCGACCCACTGCCCGTCGAAGAGGGTGGCCTGGTAGACCACGTCGACGCCGTCGCGCATGGCCTGCACGGTCGCGGCCTCAGCAGCCTCACGGTCGCGGCCGAACCCCTCGATCTCGACGACGGACAGGCCACGGTCGCGCAGCGCCCGGAGGTAGTCGGCCTCGTGCTCCAGGCCCTTGGTGAAGACCAGGTTGAGGGCGTCGTCGGGGGCGGTGGCGCCCATGTCGGCGGCGGGCACGTCGAGGGCCAGCAGGTCGAGGGTGGTGATGTGCGGGCAGGCGACGTGCTTGGTGAGGTCTGTGGGGCTCAGCACCAGGCGGCCGTCGACTCGTTGCATGCCGCGATCATGCCATCGGCCGCCGACAGCGCCGCCGAGCCTCAGAGCTCGTTGTACGACACCGAGGAGAACGCGAAGTAGCCGACACCGGCCTTGATCTCGAGCACCACCAGCGCCGCGAAGGCGTCCGACGGACGGATCACGAGGTCGAACTCGTGTGAGGCGAACCCGGTGACCGGGAAGGACCGCGGGGCCGCGTCGGAGGCACGGATCTCCACGGTGCCGGTCGCGCCCGCCAGCGCGCCCACCTTGGCCGAGACGGTGACGAGCACCTGGCGGGTGGTGTCGACGTTGCGGAACCAGAACTCGAGGCCGCCGTAGCGCTGGTTTGCCGCTCCGAGCTCGGCCCACTCCAGCTTCCTGCCCTCGGCCCAGACCGACCAGCTCATCCCGAGGGCGTTGAGGTAGGACAGCGGTGAGGACTCGTAGGGCGCCCGGGCCGACAGGTACCGCTCAGGGAGGTCGAGGGGCCACAGGCCGGGAAGGACGGCCAGGTCGGCGAGCACCGTCGTGCGCTCCAGTGCCGTCAACGGGCGTTCGTAGGTCTCCGTCCGCACGGCGCGGTCCCCCTGCAGGTCGGCGACGTGGTGGACCCAGACACGGCCTTCGTCCATCGCCATGAGCTCGCGCTGCTGGTCGCGGAAGGCCTCGACGCTGTCCAGCCTTCGTTCGTCCATGTCCACCCTCCGGGAGGTCCACCCCCCGCTCCTCTCGACGGTAGGCGGACCTGAGCCGGGCGGGCACGCCCCATTCGGCGTAGGTCTGCTGCCGGCGTGCACCCCAGCGCACCCCGGCGCACCCCCGCTCACCCCCGGTCCTGCCCCCCACTCGGACCCTGTGCACCCCGGCGGATCAGGGTCACACTGGGGGCATGCCGGCCCCGCCCGGGCCGCGCCGGCCGCGTGGAGAAGGAGGACAGCATGACCGCGTCGCGTGATGACATCCCCCTCGCCGACCTCGAGGAACAGCAGAGGGGTCTGGACAGCGAGCCCGAGCCGGTGGCGGGTGAGGAGCTGCCGGACGAGGAGCCGCACCCGGCCGACCTCGAGGCCAACGAGGCCGACGTGCTGGAGCAGAAGACCGCTGTCAACGACGGCGAGGACTACCCGCACGCCGGCGTGGTGGAGTACGAGGAGTAGCCGCGCCTGCCTCCACGGCGTCGCTCACCAGCCGCCGTAGGGCACCGTGATGACCTCGAGGTCGTGGCCGCTGGGGTCCTTCCAGTAGAGCCCTCGACCGCCGTCGTCGGTGTTGACCTGTCCCTTCAGGCGGTGGAACGGGTCCGCCCAGTACGTGATGCCCCGCTCGGTGAGGCGGTCGAGCACCCGGTCGAACTCCTCCTCGGTGACGAGGAAGGCGTAGTGCTGGGTGTGCGGGGTGCCGAACTCGTCGGCGAAGTCGAGGGTGACGCCGTTGCCCAGCCGCACCGCGACGAACGGCCCGTAGGCCGTCGGCGGTTCCAGGCCCAGGATGTCGGCCAGGAACTCGGCCGAGGCCTGCTTGTCGTGGCTGTGCACGATCGTGTGGTTGAACTGGGCGCTCACCTTGCGAGTGTCCGTCCGGCCACGGCCTGCGCGCCACCCCAGCGCCCAGCCCCAGAGCAGGTATGCCGTGTGCGGGCCTTGGTCGGCCGGGCCCACCGTGGTGCCGTGCCGCCGCCGGCGCCGACCACGCGGCATACCCGCTGCAGGCGCTGACCGGTGCCCCGCCCCGTGGGGCACCGGTCAGCCGCTGCCATCGCCCTCGTCCGTTCGGCCGGTTGTGACCGTTTCCGGCGGTCCGCGAGGGCGGGCGTCGGCACCATGTCCGCGTGCGAGCGGGGGGACTCTGGGACGCGCTGACCTTCGGGCCGGCGCGGCGGCGACGGTGGATGAGCCGCCAGCTCGCCGAGCTCGACCGCCTGGACTCCCTGGCGCCCCTGGGAGCCCACCCCGGCGTCCACCGGGCGGTGCGACGACCCCGCACGAGCGGTCCCCAGCGCGGCCTCGCCTGGGCGGTCACCCTGGTGCTGGTCGGTGGCGGGGTGCTGTTCTACGACGACTGGTGGGAGATGGCCGGGCCCATCATCACCGGCCGGCCGCCGGAGGTGCGCCCTGTCAGCAACGTGCCGGTCGGGGTGCCGCCCACGCAGGCGTCGACGTCGACCGACTACGCCTTCATGGCCACGCGGCCGGGGTTCAGCAGCGAGCCGGTGACGTTCGACCCCTGCAAGGTCATCCACATCGTGGTGAACGACGCCGACGCTCCGCCCAACGCCGACGCCCTGCTCCAGCAGGCGATCACGGAGGTCAGTGCCGCGTCCGGGCTGGTGTTCACCATCGACGGGACGACGACCGAGCCGCCGTCGAAGAACCGGCGCAGCCGCGACGTGGCCCGCTACGGCAGCGGCCCCTCCCCGGTGCTCGTGGCGTGGACGAACCCGTCGGTGGTCCCCGAGCTCGCGGGCAACATCGCCGGCATCGGCGGCCCCACCCCCGACCAGCGCGCCATCTCGACGAGCCAGCGGTGGGTGAGTGGCATCGTCTACCTCGACGGCCCGAGCATGTCGACGCTGCTGCGCCGCTCGTCGCGCGGCTGGGCCCAGGGCCGGGCGATCGTCATGCACGAGCTGGCGCACCTCGTCGGCCTCACCCACGTGGCGTCGCGCAACGAGCTGATGAACGCCAAGAACGACTCGGGCATGCTCCGCTTCGGCCCCGGCGACCTCGAGGGCCTGCGGCTGCTCGGCTCGGGTCCCTGCGGCTGAGGCCGGCTCTCTGCGTCCGGCTCCGCTCAGCGGCGGCCGATCGGCATCCGCCGACGCAGGGCCCGCGCCACACGGCGCGCACCGAGGCGCTGGGTGAGAGGCGGCTTGGCGCGCGGCGGCAGCACCGCCGGCCGGCGCACCCGCATGCTCAGGTTGCCCATCTCCGTGGTGTAGAAGGTCGCCCGCGTCGGCTCGTCGGGGAAGGTGAGGGGGCTCGACAGGTGCTCGGGCGCGTGGACGCGACGCAGGGAGCGCCAGCCGAGCACGGTGAACTCGACCTGGAAGTCGGCCACGAACGCACCCTCACGGGGACTGAGGCGCAGCAGGTCGTCGAGGGGCACACGCGCGACGCCGCGGTAGACGAGACGGCAGCGGTCGCCCTCGCCGGTGGGCTGGAGGTCGACGCCGCCCTCGGGCCGAACGGAGAAGTCCTCCGGAGCGCCGCGGCGCTTGGACAGCAGGAGCACCTTGGCGTCCTGCATCTCCTCGGTCACGTCGAGCACCGCATCGGGGATGTCGCCGCGGCCGAGGTGGCCGAACGGCGCCCACAGCAGCCGGCCGCCGCGGCTCTCGAACTCCACCGGCGAGCCGTCTCGGTGCACCACCTCCACGACCAGGTGCACCACGGCGTCGCGGCCGTCCCACAGCACCCGGTCGGACGCCATGTGCGTGGTGATCTGCTGCTCGATGTCGGCAAGGGCCACCATGTCGTCGAGCCGACCGGCCCGCAGCAGGTGCACCCGCACCCGCGAGGAGAACGTCAGGAGGCGGTCGGACTCCTCGGGGTAGCGGAGGAGGACGAGCGTGCGGATGGCCGAGAAGAGCCGCTCCCGGTAGTCCGCCGGGTAGTGGAGCATCGGGGTGCTGGCCAGCAGCGGCAGCAGCTTCTTCTCGAGCCAGTGCACCTTGATGCGGTCGCGGTACTCCCCCGGTGCGGTGTTGGCGTCGACGATGTCGAGCACGTTGTTGACGGCGACCTCGACGTAGTCGTGCGGGTCCTTCAGGTCGGAGGACGCGTGGACATGGCCCTCGCGCCGGGTCCAGTAGTAGTAGGGGTGCTCGGAGTAGAGCGAGATGCGCCGGGCCGCGAAGTAGGCCTGCAGGTTGAACAGGTGGTCCTCGAGGCGCACCCTGCCCTCGGGGAAGCGAATGCCGTTCTCCTGCAGCATGCTTCGCCGGTAGACCTTGTGCGGAGTGAGCAGGCGCAGCAGGGGTTCGCGGTCGAGCCTCGCGTCGGGCACGGTGCGGCGGAACATGAACCGGCCGATGCTGCGGCCGACGCCGACCTCCCGCGCGACGACGACGTCGCTGCCGTGCTTGTCGGCGAAGTCGCAGACCCGCTGCAGGCCCTGCTTGGCGAGGTAGTCGTCGTGGTCGACGAACGCGACGTACTCTCCACGCGCCAGGTCGAGCCCGATGTTGCGCGGGGTGCCCGGCCACCCGGAGTTCGGGATGTGGCGCACCACCCAGTTGGGGTGGTCCCGGGCCATCCGGTCGAGCAGGACGCCGGTGGCGTCCGTGGAGCCGTCGTCGACCCAGATGACCTCGAACTGGTCCTGCGGCATGGTCTGCCCGTCGAGCGAGCGGACCAGGTCGTGGATGTGCTCGCCGGTGTTGTAGACGGGCACGATGACGCTGACGCGACAGCCAGCCTCGTCCCTCGGTGCCCTGCCCGGCCATCGTCGGCCCATGCGCCACCACCTCCCGGCCCGACCACCGTAGCCGGAGGGTGCCTCGGGCCTCAGGCGCTCCGGTGAGACCGCGGCATACGCGGGGCGGCTAGGCGAGCGCGTCGGCGATGGGGATGTCGCCGTTGTTGAAGTCGATGACCCGGCCGACCGTGGAGGGGTGGGAGAGCACGTAGGCCGCGACGGCGGCGACGTCGTCACGGCTCACCGAGGAGGCGGTGACCCCCTCACCCGTCTCGATGCGGCCGGTGCCCGGGTCGTCGGTGAGGCTGCTCGGGCCCAGGATGGTCCAGCGCAGCTGGCTGTTCTGCAGGTAGGCGTCGGCGGCGGCCTTGGCCTCGGCGTAGGCGAAGAACGGGTTGTCCTCGGGGACTCCGTGCTCGGGCCGGTTGTAGAAGTAGGACACCATCACGTAGCGCCGGACGCGGGCCTCCATGGCGGCGTCCATCGCGCGGATCGCGGCGTCGCGGTCGACGGCATACGTCCGCGACGGGTTGCCGCCGCCGGCCCCCGCCGACCAGATGACTCCCTCCTGGCCGCGCAGCCGCTGGAGCATCTCCTCGGTGTTGAGCTGCTCGACGTCGGCCTCCATGACGCTGGCGCCGGCGGCCGCGACCTCCTGCACGTGCTGCGGGTTGCGCACCCACGCGGTGACGTCGTGCCCGTCCGCGACGAGCAGGGGGATGAGCCGCTGGGCCACCTTGCCGTGGCCTCCGATGACCGTGACGTTCGCCATGGCTGCCACCCTAGGACCGGCCGGAGTGCACCGCGCGCGCTCAGGGACCGGCTGCGGGGGCGCCGGGTCCCCGCAGACGCCCCGGCAGCCACCCACAGGCTAGGAGTCGCGGCGCCCGTGGGGCCACCGACCTTTGGCGTATGCCGCGGGCGCACGACGACCCGTGGCACCGGCACCGCGGTCTGGGTGGTGCGTTGCCGTGGGACGGTCAGAGACCGAGGCGGGCGGCCACCTGGTCGCCACCCATCTCGCGCACGACCGCCGGGTCACCGACGACCACGAGGACGTCGGTGGCGCGGGACATGCCGACGTAGAGCCGTTCGCGTGAGCGGTCGGTGACCTCGCCCTGGTTGACGCAGAGCACGACCGCGCGGCGCTCGAGACCCTTGCAGCCGAGGACGTGCCCGTAGAAGACGTCGTCGTTCTCCCAGAACGAGCGCCAGTAGTCGCGCTGGTCCGTGCCGTCGGCGCGTTCCACCTGGATGGGGTGGCGCTTGCCGGTCGTGATGAGGGCGACGTGCTGGGGCTGCCAGCCGTCGCCGAGCAGCTTGTCGACCTCGTCGTCCGCGGCGTCGACCGCCTCCTCCGCCGGGGTCGCGACGAAGCGGACCTGGATGCCGTCGCCTCCCCGCAGCGTCATGCGCATGGGCGCGAGCGGCCCGAAGGCCTCGGCGATCTGGCGGGTGTTCCTCAGGTTGTGGTCCAGCACGAGCGGGACCAGCGGCACCGGCGGCTGCCCGAACCGGGCGAAGATGCGCTGGTTCTCGTCGCTGTAGAGGTAGAGCCCGCCGGTCTCCTCGTCCTTGAGCGAACGCAGCAGCGGCCGCCACCAGAGGTCGGCGAAGTCCTGGGCCTCGTCGACGATGATCGAGTCGAACCGCTGGTTCGGGGGCAGCTCGTCGGCCAGCTCGGCCATCCGCTCGGGCAGGTCGTGCTCCCAGAAGTTGCTGTCCTCGCGGCTGCCGTCGGGCGCGCCCCACGACCGGCCGAGCTCGTGGAAGGTGCCGACGAACGCCGGCCGGTGCTTGCGCGGGGCGAGGGCTACCTCGCGCTTGAAGTACTCCGCGAGGCCGATCGAGTAGCAGACGAGGGCGACGCGCTGGGCCGGGCGCTCAGTCGAGCCGCGGCTCAGCTCCTTGGCCTGGGTGAGCGCGAGCACGGTCTTGCCGCTGCCGGCCCCTCCACGCACCTCGACCCGGTGGAGGAGCCGCGTCACCTTGAGGAGGGTGGCCTGCTCGGCGGTGAGCCGGTCGGCCTCCCGCTCGCGGTCGTCGGCGACGGACGCGGGGTCGTAGGCCGGCAGGTGTCGCCCACGCAGGATCTCGATGATGAGGTCGACGTCGTCCTCGTCGGGCACGCGGTGCCCACCCTCCTGCTGGGTGGGGATGTCCCAGAGGCGGCCGCCGAGGTCGTCCTGGTCGGCCCGGCCGTGCACCGCCCACCGCGGGCAGTCGGGCATGCAGAAGTCCTCGTGGATGTCCGAGTAGGGCACGACGACCGTGTGGCCCCAGCGGATCCGCGTGCGGGAGCTGTTCTTCCAGCGCGGGTCCTTCTCGACGTACTGCCTGATCGCGTAGAGGTTGCTGCGGGCCTGGTCGACCGGGTCGATCTGCCGGGTGCCCGAACCACGGGTCTGCACCCACTGGCCGTCCTGCACCCAGACGCTCCCGCCCTTGACCTCGACGACCACCACTCCCGCGCCGGGCATGAGGGCGACGAGGTCGATCTCGTGGTCCTTGCGCTCATCGGTCAGGCGGACGTTGGCCAGCACGACGTCCTCGGGGCGCAGCTGCCCGACGAGCCGCTCCCAGACCTCACGCTCCGAACCGGTCGTGAAGGTCGGCGCCTCCGGCAGCGCACGTGCACCCATCTCCGGCCTCCTGCCTTCCCACCCGTGGACGCGAACGCTTGGGATGCTGCCACAGCGGGGCCACAGGGAATCCGTGGAATCCGGACACTTCAGGCGCCCACCTGCGACAGCGGTATGCCGCCCGCGCGGCTTCCCGGCATGCCGGTGGCCCCGCCGGTCGGTGGGCGGGGTGTGGGGCGGGGTCACGCTGGCTCCTGCGCGGCTCGTCGGGCGAGGAGCTCGTCGTAGGAGCCGCGGGTGAGGTCCCACTCGACCCGTTCGCCGAAGGCACCCTTCACGACCCGCCCGGCCAGGCGCCGCTTGTGCACGATGGTGTGGTGGCGGTCGCAGAGCAGGGCGGCGTTGTCCAGGTCGGACGGGCCGAGGTCTGCCCAGTGGATCAAATGATGGGCGTCCGCCCACTGCGGCGGGGCGTCGCAGCCCGGATACGTGCAGCCGCCGTCGCGCAGCCACAACCGTTTGGTCTGCCCGTCGCTGAAGAACCGTTTCTGCAGTCCCCAGTCCATGACCTCACGGTCGGAGCCAAGGACGACCGGGATGACCGACCCGTCGCAGCACAGCTTCCGCACCGTATCGGGGGCGAGGTGCGTACCCGCATCCAGCCCGCCCAGCGTGGTCGCCGCGCCCAAGCCATCGCGCAAGGACTCCCAGTCCATCGTCAGGACGAGAGTGGTCTTGTTGTTCTTGCCCCGCTCCTCACCAGCCGCGACCGCCCGCCGGACGATCTCGACGAACGCGTCCCCGCGGCGCCGGTCCGAGGAGCGCAGGTCGCGTTCCCCGTCGAGCGGCTTCGGCGCCGACAACGGCCCCAGTGCCGCCTCCAACGCCGCCTTGCCCTCGACGTCGAGGGTGAGCCGGTACTCGAACGTGTCGGCCCCCGTGTCCCGCGGCTGGGACAGCGAGATGAACGCCTTGCCCCGGTCCTGCTGCTCCTGCAGCACTCCCTCGGCGCCGTACCGGGCCAGGATGAACGGCCGCACCTTCCGGCAGGCCCGCGGCCCGCCGTCGACGGCGAGGTCGATGAGCGTGTTCAGGGCCGGCTCCTGCATCAGCTCTCCGAGCATCGGCCGGAGCTTCTCGTACTCGCTCACGACCGCAGCGGCCGAACCCACCGGCAACCGACCAGAACCCACAGCCTCCTTCACGGGGGCGTTGACCTGCTTCTGGAACGCCTGCGCCACCGCCACGACCGTCCCGGCCCCACCGGCCTTGGTCGACGGGGCGTGATGCCTGACCCACTGCACCGTGGTCATCGCCGCCGCGACCACCGGACGTCTCCCCACGCTCCATCGCCTCATGGACCACCGCGACCCGGCCCGCGTCACACGCCACGCCCAACGCGTCGACCTCCGTCAACAACCCAGCCAGCCCCTCGGGCCCGCCACCCGACGGCGCCTGCCACAGCACCTCGCCGAGGGAAGCCATCGCCGACCGGGCAGCCGCGAACCGCTCCCGGCACTCGGCCATGCTCAGGACAGCGTCCGAGCTGGTGCCCGGGTCCGAGGCCTGGTCGCGCTGGTTCCCCTCCATGACGACAACCCTAGGAGAGACCACCGACAACCCAACTCAACCACGACACGACGGAAACCATTGCAGCGCAGGAGGTTTCGGCGGCATACAAGATCGCTCCGTGCAACCCGAAACAGCACACCCTGTGGACAGGGTGACGTCACGGACCGCCCTGTGGACGAAGGCGTCGAGTGCCGGCCAGGAACAGGGCTGCGCCGGACAGAAGGTGGAGAACCATCGTCGCCCGAACCGACCGTCGAGGAGGTCCGCAGCCCCCACGAGGTGGGCTCGATGACGGTGCCGACTAGCACGGTCGCACCCAGAGCTGCACAGGTCTTCGCCGGCCAGCTCGTGCCCGATGACGCCTTCGCAGCGGCCACCAGGGCGAGGACCGGCATCGGCCACGGCGCGGCTATCCCCGAGCCGAGCCCCACCGCCAGGTGGACGGGGACTCGACCGGGGAAGCGCAGGCCGAACGGTTCGTCGGGGCATTCCGGATGCTTCAGCGAGACTGCGGTGGAAACGGCGACTGTGGCGGCGAAGACCGAGGCTGCGCCCACCATTGCTGTGTCACTCATGGCTCACCTGCCGGGAAGTTCGGGAGTTGGCGCCCCCTCCCTTGCAGAGAACCTCGCCACGCGCTGCGACGTCAAGGGTTTCGGCGAACTTTCGCTTTACGACCACTAAAACGATCCGTATCCTGAGGACGTGGCACAGCAGCCGCGCCGGTACGTCCTGAAGGCCCGGGCCGACGCCGTCGAGCAGACCCGCCGCCGCATCCTCGCGGAGGCCCGGGAGGCTCTGTTCACCCTTCCCTTCGACGAGTTCACCCTGCCCCTGGTGGCGGAGCGGGCGGAGGTCACCGTGCAGACGGTGCGCAACCACTTCGAGTCGAAGGAGGGGCTCATCGAGGCGCTCACCGACGCGATCGGCGAGGAGCTCCTGCAGAACCGTCGCGCAGTCGGGGCAGCCGACAGCCGTTCTGCCGCAGCGATGCTCGCAGCGGAGTACGAGCAGTACGGCCACGCCGTGGCCCGGCTGCTGGCGGCCACCGAGCAGTCCCCCGCCATGGCCGCGATGGCGGCACACGGTCGACGGGAGCACCGGCGGTGGCTGATGAGCACGTTCGCCGACCACCTGCCCACCGGACAGGCAGCCCGGCGGCGCGCCCTCGCCGCCCTCTACGCAGCCACCGACGTCGGGACCTGGCGCCTCCTGCGTCTCGACCTCGGCCACTCACGGCGCGTGACCACCGACGTCATGCGCATCCTCATCGACGGAGCACTGGCCTCGACCTGAGGCCGGAGGGAGCAGTCATGCACTACCTGCTCGCCACGTGGGACGGCGCCGGCACCGTCCCTGTCGACTTCGGCATCGCGCGGCGCCTGGCGGCGCGTGGCCACACCGTCACCGTGCTCGGTGACCCCACGATCGCGCCGGAGGCAGAGCGCAGCGGAGCGGAGTTCGTGTCGTGGCGTGATGCCCCGCACCGGCGCTCGTGGGCTGTCGAGGACGAGGTCATCAAGGACTGGGAGGTCGTGAGCAACCCGGTCAAGCTCTTCCGTCGCCTCATGGATCGACTCATCACGGGGCCGGCCGCCCTCTACGCCAAGGAGACGGCCGAGGAGCTCGAACGCCGCTCTGCTGACGTGGTGCTCGTCGACGCCGCGATCCTCGGACCAATGGTCGCCACGGAGGCGCTCGGGGTGCCGACCGTGGGAGTGTGGCCAGCCATCTACATCATGCCGGCGGACGGGATGCCGCCGTTCGGTCTGGGGCTCAGGCCCGCCCGTGGTGCCCCGGGCCGGCTTCGCGACCGCTCCCTCAACGCGGTGGCGAAGGCGGCATGGCGCACGGGGCTGCCGGCGCTCAACGACGCGCGGGCGGCACACGGCCTGCCACCACTCAGGGACCCATGGGACCAGCTGAGGTCTTGCGACAGCATGCTCGTCGCGACCGCGCGAGCCTTCGACTTCCCCGCCGACATCCCGGACTGGGCGCACTACGTCGGCCCCGTCACGGACGACCCGGTGTGGGCCACGGGCGAGCCCTCGGTCGTCGACGAGCTCTTCAGCACCGCCGACGCCGAGCTCCCCCTCGTCGTGGTCGGGTGTCTCGGGCAGCTTCATCAAGGGACAGGACGACCTGGTGCGCCGCGTCGCCATGGCGTTGGCCTCGCTCCCGGTGCGCGGACTGGTCTGCACCGGCCCCTACGTCGAGCCCGCGAGTGTCCCCAGCACCGAGCGCGTGCGCGTGGTGCGGGCCGCTCCGCACTCCGAGGTGTTCCCGCACGCCGACGTGGTCGTCACCCACGGCGGGCACGGCACGATCATCAAGGCCTTGGCGCTCGGCAAGCCCGTGCTCTGCCTCCCCGGCATCCGCGACCAGAAGGACAACGCGGTGCGGATGACCGAGCGCGGCGCCGGTCTGGCGCTCAAGCCGTCGGCCGGCCCGACGCGCATCGCCGCCGCCGTCAGGCGGTTGCTCGACGAGCCGCACTTCGTGACGGCCGCAGCCGAGCTCGGGACGCGCATCCGCGCGGAGATCGACGACGACCGCCTCATCGGCCTTCTGGAGCAGCCAGCCCATCGCCGGGAGGTCGCTTGACCTTCACGTTCCGGGGGTGAGGGCGTATGCCGCGTGGGCCCCGAGGGGCGCCCACGCGGCATACGCCTGCCTCTCTTGCGCACGCCACCCGCGTGTCGCTGACGACACGCCAGGGCCGTGTCGTCCGTACGGCCAGACATTCCAGAGAAATGCGACACATCGACACATCTGGTGCCACCCTTCCCTCTGGTCTCACTGACCCCTGTCGTCGCCTCCTCACCCTCCGGACTCTCACGTGCGCCTCTTCTCTGCTGCCCTCGCCGTCGCCCTCACCCCCGCGATGGTCGCCCTCCCCACCGTCTCGTTCGCCTCCACCGACAAGCCGCACCCGGTGGCGCCCCGCGTCATCACCACTGCGGTCCCCGCGGTCGCCGGCGCTGGTGTCGTCGGCGCCGGTGTAGGCGGTGCGGCCGAACCGGCCCCGGGCCTGCGCATCGCACGCGCCGCCCGCGGCGCCCACGCCCTGTCGGCACTGACGGGCCCGCAGCCCCGACCGCGGTTCACCGTCGCGGGTGTCTCGTGGGCCCGCGGGAGCGCGTTGACCGCCACCGACGTCACCGTGAGCGTGCGGGTCAAGGAAGACACCGGCTGGACCGGCTGGGAGACGCTCGGCGCCTCCGACGACGGCCCCGAGGCCGGCACCCGCGAGTCGACCTCCGCCCGGGTGGGCACCAGCCCGCTCGTGACCGACGGCGCCACCGGCATCGAGGTGCGCGTCGAGACCACCGGCGGGCGGTCCCTGCCGGACCTGCGCGTCACCACGATCGACCCGGGCCGTTCGGCGGCCGACGACGACCTCACGCGCCACGCACCCGCCGCGTCGGCATCAGCCGCGGCGCGGACCCCCACGATCATCACCCGCGCGCAGTGGGGCGCCGACGAGTCGCTGCGTGGAGCGGCGACCTACAACACCACCGTCAAGGCGGTCGTGATCCACCACACCGCCAGCTCCAACGACTACACCTCCGCCACCGCGGCGGCCCAGATCCGGGGCATCTACGCCTACGACACCCGCGGCCTGGGGTGGTCGGACATCGCCTACAACTTCCTGGTCGACAAGTTCGGCCGCATCTACGAGGGCCGGGCCGGCTCCATCACCAGCGCGGTCCGGGGCGCCCACGCCATGGGGTTCAACACCGACACCATGGGGGTGGCGGCGCTCGGCAACTACGAGACGGCCAGCGCCCCGGCGGTGATGGTCGACTCCCTGGCCAAGGTCGCCGGCTGGAAGCTGTCGCAGTACGGCGTCAGCCCCAGCGCGACGACCCGCCTGACGTCACAGGGCGGCAGCGGTGCGAAGTACGCCAAGGGCACCACGGTCACCCTCCCGACGGTCAACGCGCACCAGAACACGTCCTACACCCTCTGCCCGGGCAGGTACCTCTACCCGCAGATGGCGACGATCCGCAGCAAGGCCGCGCTCTACGCGACGTACTCGTCCACCTCCGGGCCGGCGCCGGTCACGACCAGCCGGCTCTACGCGGCATACGGCACGCTCACCCTGGCGAGCGGGTCGCGGGGGTATGCCGTCCGCGACCTGCAGCTCGAGCTCAACCGGCGCGGCTTCTCGGTCGGCTCCGCCGACGGCGCCTTCGGGCCGGCCACCCTCGCGGGGGTCCAGAAGTTCCAGCGCGCCGCCCAGCTCGTGGTGACCGGCAAGGTCGCGTCCAACGACTGGCGGGCCCTGTCGGGCCTGTCGTACACCAGGGTCGCCACGACCCCACCGACGCCGGTGCCGGGCTTCGACGCCGACGGCCGCGGCGACGCCATGGGCCGCACAGGCGCCGGCGACCTCTACTACTACCCCGGCCGCGTCGGCGGGTTCGCTGCGCCCGTGCGCCTCGGGCCGGGCTGGAACACCTACCGCCAGGTCGTCTCCCCCGGTGACCTGACCGGCGACCGGCGCGCCGACGTGCTGGCCGTCACCGCGACCGGTGACGCCTGGCTCTACAAGGGCACCGGCACCGGACGCCTGCTCAGCCGCGTGCTGGTGGCGCGCGGCTGGGGCGCCTACACCGACCTCGTCACCCCGGGCGACTGGAGCGGCGACCGCAAGCCGGATGTGCTGGCCCGCAAGGCGAACGGCGAGCTGTGGCTCCTGACCGGCAACGGCACGGGCGGCTTCTCCGGGGCACGCCGGATCGGCACCGGCTGGCAGATGTACGCGCAGATGATCACGCCCGGCGACGTCACCGGCGACGGACGCGTCGACCTGCTCGGCCGCACCCCGGCCGGCCTGCTCTACCTCTACCGCGGCACGGGCATCACGTCAGGCACCGCGATCGGCTACGAGCGGGGCACGGTGGTCTCGCGCGGCTGGCAGGTCTTCAACACGGTGCTCTCGGTCGGTGACGTCTCCGGCGACGGCCGCGCCGACCTGCTCGCGCGCACGCCGTCCAACGCCAACTACCTCTACGCGGGCACGGGCAAGGGCACCTTCGCGGCCGCCAAGCGGATCAGCGCGCCCTGGGGCGACACCACCCGGATCTTCGGGGTGCGCTGAGGCCCGGTTCGCTGGGCGAAGGTCGCTGAGGCGTCGGCGGTCGCTGAGGCGTCGGCGCGGGTCCGGCTTCCGGCTCAGCCGGGTAGGCCGCCGGCGAGCCTGCCGAGCGCCTCTTCCCAGTGCTGCTGGTCGCCTCTGGGGTCACCCGCGATGCCGCGGCCCTCGTGGTAGAGGTCGACGCACGTGCCGTCGCCGTCCTCGCGCAGCTGGACGTCGAGCATGCTGAGCGGGCCGTCCTCATGGGGGTGCCAGGAGACCCGGACCTGCTCGAGCGGGTGGAAGCTGCGCAGCACACCGTAGGAGCCGTCACTGGCGTGCCAGGGTTCGCCCTTGCTGCCGAGGCGGGCGCCCGCGCCCAGGAGCGCCTCGGTGCCGTCGGGGCTGATCAGGTGCTGCCACACCTGGCTGGTGCTTGCCGGCATCGTGAGTCGGGCGTGCACACCCGCTTCCGGCTCGCCGGCGTCGGTGTCGTCGGGGACCGTGTCGACCTCAGTGCTCATCAGGACCTCCGTATCCAGCGGGCCGCCCCGGGTGGGCGTGCCCACGAGGACAGTCGACCGCGTCAGGGGTGCTGCTGGCAACAGGTCGAAGGGCAGTCATCTTCCTCCTGCGCGTGACGGAGCCCCCGGCCCACAAGAGGAGGTATGCCGCGTGGGCAGGGGGGCGGGGGCGGGGACACCCACGCGGCATACCGGGGGGAAACGATGGGTGGGGGTCAGGCCGGCAGGGGCTGGCCCTCCTGCTTGCCCAGCCGGGCCCTGGTCTCCTCGACGTCCATGCCGTGCAGGCGCAGCAGGTTCTCGCCCAGGATCTTCCTCTTGGCCTGCTCGGTGAGCTGCGGGTAGCCGTAGCCCTCGACGAGGTCCGGCGGCAGCTGGAAGTTCCAGAACGCCCGGATCGCCCACTGCGGGTGGAAGAGCGGAGCCTCGGAGCCGTAGATGATCTTGTCCTCGCCGCACCAGAAGAGCAGCTTGCCGAGGATCTCGGCGAACATCCGCGGTGCCCGCACGACGAAGTTGATGGTGGCCGCGAGGCTCGCGTGGAGGTTCGGGTAGCGGATGAGCTGCCAGCAGGTCTCGTCGATGAACGGGAGGCCGACGTGGTAGATCACGAAGTTGATGTCGGGGAAGTTCGCGGCGGCGCCGTCCATGTCCCACGTCTGGGTGAACTCGACCGGCTGCGGCCCGAGCGGCACGCCCTTGTGCACCCCGATCAGGTTGATCCCCAGCTTCTGCAGGTGCTCGAAGACCGGGAAGGCCACCTTGGGGTCGTCCATCCGCCACGGCACCGGGCCGCCGTCCTCGTAGCGCACGTTGTAGAACTTGAACCCCTTGGCGCCGAACTCCTCGACCTGGCGGGTGATGTCGTCGAGGGCCTTCTTGCCCTCGAGCGGGTTGCACGTGCCCCAGAAGACGGTGCGGTCGGGGTCGAGCGCGGCGAGCTCCGTGCAGCGCTGCCACGCACTGAGCCCGTCGCGGTAGAGGTCGGTCAGGGGCAGCGGCATCGCGATGACGAGGTCGTTGTCGGACTGGTTGTAGACCATCTCCCGGATCTCCTCCGGGCTCCACTTGTGCAGGAACTCCTCCGGCGGCATCACGGTCTCGCCCTCGGGAGTGAGGGTGGCGTGGAAGGCGTAGAGGTGGTTGGAGAACATCGTCCCCGCCGGCCCGTAGGCGTTGTCGGCGTCGAAGTTGAAGGGGTGGGCCACCCCGTCGAAGACAATCGCGTCACCGATCATGGCTCAGTGCTCCTTCGTTGCGGGTTCGCCTGTGGTCCAGTGCTTTTCGACGTATGCCGCGGGGTCGCCGACGCTGCTGGGCGGCGGGAGGAAGCGCAGCTTCTCTCGGGCACTCGGAGCGAGGCGCTCGGTGCTCCAGGCCTCGTCCCAGACGATCTCGACGTCGGCGCGCGTGATGCCGGGCATGCCCTCGACGCTGGTCCTGATCTCGGTGAGCACAGTGCTCGCGAACGGACACCATCCGCTGGTGAGCAGCAGCTCGACGCGGGCCCGGCCGGTGCCGTCGACGTGGGCCCGGTGGAGCAGGCCCATGTCGACGACGCTGATGCCCTTCTCGCGGCAGCAGGGGTCGTAGACGCCGGTGAGCCGCTCGCGGATCGCGGGGTCGACGCCGGCGTTCCTGGCACCCGCAGCGGTGGGGGTCGTCATGACCGCCAGTCTCGGCGGGTGCGGTCTCCCGCATAAGCCCCCGGGATTTCCCATGGCGAAACGTCTGTCCGAGCGACGGGGTGCGGGGCTAACCTCGATCGGGACGGCGTCGTCGGGAGGAGGCCGCGCCATGAGCCAAGCCGAGCTGGCAGCCGCACGCGGCCAGGAGCCGGAGGACCTCGTGCAGAGCGTCTCGCGGGCGCTGCGGGTGCTCGAGGTCGTGACGACCTCCCCCGGGTTGCCGGTGAAGGCGATCGCCCGGCGCAGCGGACTCAACCTGTCGACGACCTACCACCTGGTGCGCACCCTGGCCTACGAGGGCTACGTGCGCCGGCTCCCCGACGGGTGCTACGACGTCGGCACCGAGCTGCCCCGGCGCTTCCACGACGTGGTCGAGTCGCTCGGACGGCCGCCGCAGTCGCGCGACGTGCTGTCGCACCTGGTGCAGGTGACCGGTTTGTCGGCCTACCTCGGACGGCTGAGCGCGTCGGGCATGGTGGTCGCCGAGGTGGTCGAGGGGCCGGGCTCGCCCTACCTCGAGGACTTCGAGGTGGGGCTCGAGGTGGCCGCGCACGCCACGGCGCTCGGGAAGGCGCTCCTGGCCGCGATGCCGCGAGCCACCCGCAAGGACTACCTGCGCGAGCAGGGGCTGCCGGCCTTCACCCGGCAGACTGTCACCGACCCCGACGCCCTCGAGGGGTGGCTGCGGTCGGTCGACCTCGCGGGGCCGGTGGTCGAGCACAGCGAGTACCGCGACGGGGTCTCGTGCGCGGCGGCACTGGTGCCGCAGGCGGTTTCGGTGCCGCAGGGGGTCTCGGTGCCGCAGGTGCCGGCGTCCGCGACGGAGGGCCCGGTCTGGGCGGTGGTGGTGTCGACGCGCGCCGACGAGCTGCGCCCGCAGGTGGGCGAGGAGCTGATGCGCGCCGCCCGCGACCTCTCCCCTGCCTGACGCTCGCCGCCCGACGCTCGCCGCCCGACGCTCGCCACAGGGCCCTCAGGTCAGCTGGCGCCCGGCACCGGCTTCAGCGGTGCGCCGCTGGCGAGGATGGCAGAGGTGAGCGCCTTGGCTGGCTCGGCCGGGGCGTTGCGGTTGGTCAGGAGCACGAGGTCGAGGTGGGGCAGCTTCGGCAGCCCGGCCGACGCGGGGAGCTCGACGAGGTCGGCCGGCATGAGGGTGCGCGCCATGACCGCCACCCCGAGACCGGCCCGCACCGCGGCAAGCACACCGTTGACCCCCTTGACGGTGCAGGTGATGCGGCTGCGGCGACCGACCCGCTCGAGAGTCTGCACGCTGATCGCGCGGCTCAGGCTCGGCGCCTGGTAGACCACCAGGGGCACCTGCTGCTCCGGCTCGAACCGGGTGCCCTCCACGGCCACCCAGACCAGCTGGTCGCGGCGCACCAGCTGTCCGCGGACTGGGCTCGGGGTGTTCGCACCACGCTTGACGAAGGCGACGTCGAGGTGGCCCGACTCGATGCGCTGCAGCAGGGCCTCGTTCTGCAACACGGTCAGCTCGAGGTCGATGCGCGGGTAGAGCTGGCGGAAGTCGCGCAGGATCTTGGGCAGCGGCGTCAGGGCGAGGTCGTCCGTGACACCGAAGCGCAGCCGACCGGACAGGTGTGAGCCGGTGAAGTAGCCGACCGCCCGCTCCTGGGCCGCCAGGATCTCGCGGGCGAAGCCCGCCATGGCCTCACCGTCGGAGGTCAGCGCGACGCTGCGGGTGTCGCGGACGAGGAGCGGCCGGCCGACAGCCTCCTCGAGACGTCGCACGTGCTGGCTCACCGTCGGCTGCCGTATGCCGAGGGCTTCCGCCGCGCGGGTGAAGCTCAGTGACTGCGTGACGGCGAGGAAGGTGCGCAACAGTTCCGGGTCGTACACAGCGGCTCCTCGTCCCTCTCAGGCTGCTCATTGCGTTTCACAATGGCACTTATAGGACTCATTCTCGCCCAGAATGGCCTGAACCGCCCAATGGATGGCCGAGACTGGACCGGCACACCTGCACCGCCACCGACCTCCTCGACGCCACCGCACCAGGACGACCATGACCGTCACCGACGCCGCTTCTGTCCGCCTCGCCAATCCCCTTGTCCGCCAGCGCCTCTCGCGCTCCTTCCCAGCGCTTGCCAACCGCAACTTCCGGCTGCTGCTCCTCGGCCTGCTCGTGTCGGGCACCGGCGGCTGGATCCAGCGCATCGCGCAGGACTGGCTGGTCCTGACCCTCACCGACAGCCCCACTGCGGTGGGCATCACGACCGCGTTCCAGTTCGTGCCGACCCTGCTGCTCGGCATGCACGGCGGGATGCTGGCCGACCGCTTCCCCAAGCGACGCCTGCTGCTCGTCACCCAGGTCTCCATGGCGCTCACCGCCGCGGCCCTGGCGGCCGTCACCCTGGGCGGTCAGGTCGAGGTCTGGCACGTCTACGCGCTGGCCCTCGTGCTGGGCGTGGTCACGGCGGCCGACAACCCGGTGCGCCAGTCCTTCGTCTCCGAGGTGGTGCAGGGCCCACAGCTGCCGGGCGCCATCAGCCTCGTCTCGTGCACCTTCCAGATCGGGGCGATGGCCGGCCCCGTGCTCGGCGGCCTGCTCATGGGTTCGCTGGGCGCCGGCTACGCCTTCGCCATCAACGCCGTCAGCTTCGTCGCTCCGGTCACCGCGCTGCTCCTGATGCGTGACACCGGAGGCGCCTCGCGGGCCCGGCTCGCCTCGGCCTCCGCGCCGAGCATCCGCGAGGGGCTGCACTACGCGCGCCGCACCTCCACCGTCCTGTGGCCCATCGTCATGGTCGGAGCCTTCGGGTTCTTCACCATCAGCCTGCCCGTGACGCTGGCGGCCTTCGCCAAGAACGAGTTCCACTCCGGGGCGAGCGGTCTGGGGCTGCTCAACGGCGTGGCCGCCCTCGGCGCGCTGTTCGGGGCCATGCGCACGGCCCGGCGCCCCGAGCCGCCGCGCCTGCGCAGCGTCGGTGGTGCGGGTGCCGCCCTCGCGGCCGCCATGCTCGTGGCCGCGGCCGCGCCCAACGAGGCCAGCTTCACCGTGCTCCTCGTGCTCGTCGGCGCGGCCAACCTCGGGTTCCTCACCACCGCACAGTCGCTGGTCCAGGTGGCGGCGCTCGACCACCTGCGCGGACGCGTCGTCGGCCTCTACATGCTCGTCTTCATCGGCAGCGGCGCGATCGGTGGTCCGGTGGTCGGGTTCCTGGCGGAGCACTTCGGCGCACGGGTGGCGCTGCTCGCGTCCGGGGCGGTGCCCGCGGTGGTGACGGTGCTCGTGTGCCAGCGCCTCGCCCGTCGCGCCGACCTGCGGCTCGCGCTGCGTCCGGTGACGGTGCGCCTGGTCCGGCCCTCCGTCGTCCCCCGAGGCTGACACGGCGGTTCCCTTGGGCTGACGCGTGCCGGTAAGGACCGGCCCGCCTCGGGCAGCCAACTCTCATACCGCCTCCCTGCCGCGCCGCGGCTCGAGACGGTTCCGACTGGCAACCCACTGCGAAGGGAACCCCCATGAGCTCCACCTCCACCACCTCGAGGCTCCGCCTCCTCGTCCCCGGCGTCGCCATCGCCGTCCTGTTCGCCATGCTGGCCCTGGCCCTCCCCCGGGCCAGTGCCGACGCGGCGGCACCCGCCGCTCTCGCCCGGCACGACGGCCACGGCGGAGCGGTCGCCACCACCCGCCTGCCACACACCGCCGCCCAGCTCGCGCTCCACGACCAGATGCGGCGGCTGTGGGAGGACCACATCACGTGGACGCGGCTCGCGATCGTCACCTTCGCCGACGGGTCCGCCGGGTTCTCCCCCACCGCCGCGCGCCTGCTGAAGAACCAGGACGACATCGGCAACGCCATCAAGCCCTACTACGGCGACGCCGCAGGCAAGCAGCTGACCGCCCTGCTGCGCGACCACATCACCATCGCGGTCGACGTCCTCCAGGCCGCCAAGGCCAACGACGCCACGGCCTTCGCCTCAGCGAAGGCCCGCTGGTACGCCAACGCCGACGACATCGCCGACTTCCTCGCCTCCGCGAACCCCCGCTACTGGCCGCAGTCGGAGATGCGCGCGGGCATGCGCGCGCACCTCGACCAGACCCTCGCCGAGGCCGCCCACGAGCTCGGCGGCGACTACTCAGCGAGCATCGCGGACTATGAGCAGGTGCACACGCACATCCTCGCCATGGCCGACCTGCTCAGCTCCGGCATCATCCGCCAGTTCCCGGGCCGCGTGGGCTGACCGAGGGGGCAGCCTCGGCTCGGCCAGCGCGGTCGATGGTTCAGGCCGGCGGCATCTGGATGACGCCGATGATGTTGCCGGCCGGATCCTTGAACCACGCGATGGCGCCACCCATGTCCCGCGAGATGCCCTTCTCGTCGGTCTTGATCGGCTCGTCGGTGTACTGCTCGAAGGTCACGCCTCTGGCCCTGAGGTCTTCCACCGCCGACTCGACGTCGTCCACGACGATGGTGAGCACGGTGAACGTCGCCGGCTCGTGGTTGGGCTTGGGATAGACCATGGCCTGTCCCACCGCCGGCGAACTTCAGGAGCAGGCCGTCGAACATCTCCTCGACGTCGAAGCCGAGCATGTCGGAGTAGAAGGCCTTGGCGGCGGGGACGTCGTTGACGGAGAAGCTGCTCATCACCTGGTTGCTGCCGAACATCGGGCACTCCTTGGGGGCGGGTGGGACCTGGTCTCCGTTCCAGTCTCGCCCCGGCCAGGTGTGCCCACCTCGGCCCGATGGCGTGGCTGAAGGCGACCGCCCCGTATGCCGCGCGCCACCCTTTTGGCGCGCACGCGGCATACCCGGGGTGCGGTGAGAGGCGCATGGTCACGCCGACGGAGTCGAAGGGAGTCGTGCTGCTCGAGGCTCGACAGCGCCGCGGCGACGGCGCGACGATGTGCTGACAAGGATCGACGTCTCGGCCCAAGGGAGGGTCCGATGAGCACGACGGCTCCTGCGCAGCACCGTGACCGAACCGCACCAGCCGGCGAGGACGTCCCCACCTTCTGTCCGTTGTGCGTCTCGCGGTGTGGTGCGACGGCGACCGTGTCGGACGGGGTCCTCACCTCCTTGCGACCGGACCCCACGCACCCCACCGGCGCGGCTCTCTGCGTCAAGGGCAAGGCCGCGCCCGAGCTGGTCGCCCACCGCGACCGCCTGCTGCAGCCGCTGCGCCGCACCCAGCCCAAGGGCGCGCCAGACCCGGGCTGGGAGACGATCACGTGGGACGAGGCGCTCGACACGGTGGCGGAGCGGCTGACCGCGCTGGCCCGCGAGCACGGGCCCGAGTGCGTGGTCTTCGGGTCGAGCTCCCCCTCGACGTCGGCGATGTCGGACTCGGTCGACTGGCTCAACCGGCTGCGCCGCGCGTTCGGCAGCCCCAACCTCTGCGTCTCCATGGAGCTGTGCGGGTGGGGTCGCTACCTGGCGCCGCTCTACACCTTCGGGGCACCGGTCCCGGGGGCCTACATGCCGGACCTCGAGCGGGCCGAGTGCATCCTCTACTGGGGCTACAACCCCTCGGTGGCCCGCCTCGTGCACGCGACGGCGACGACGGCCGCGCTGCGCCGGGGGGCCAAGCTGGTGGTGGTCGACCCCCGCCGCGCCGGCCTGGCGACGAAGGCCGACCACTGGCTCCGGGTGCGGCCGGGCACCGACACGGCCCTGGCCTTGTCGATCACCCACGTCATGCTCGAGAACGACTGGTACGACGACGGACTTCGTCCGTCGCTGGACGAACGCTCCACTGCTGGTGCGAGACGACACCGGCCGCCTGCTCCGCGAGAGCGAGGTCCTGCCCACCGGGGACCGGGCCCGCTTCGTGGCGTGGGACGAGACCGCCGGAGCGCCCGTGGGCTACGACCCGCGCACCGGGAGGTACGACGTCAGCGAGGACCGGTTGGCGCTGAACGGAACTCACGAGGTGGAGACGACCGCGGGGCTGACCACCTGCACGCCCGTCTTCGAGCTCATCAGGCGCCGCTGTGCCGAGATGGCGCCGGAGGTGGCCGAGGGTGTCACCGGTGTCCCGGCGACGAGCATCATCGAGGCGGCACGGACTCTGTGGCAGGCGAGGCCGGTGGCCTTCTACGCCTGGAGCGGGGTGGAGCAGCACAGCAACGCCACCCAGACCGCACGAGCCATCGGGCAGCTCTACGCCCTGACCGGCTGCCTCGACGCCCCGGGCGGCAACGTCCTCTTCACCCCGGTGCCCACCAACCCGATCGAGGGCGCCGAGCTGATCAGCGCCGACCAGCGCGCCAAGGCGATCGGGCTCGACCGACACCCGCTCGGCCCACCGCGCTTCGAGTTCGTGACCGGCGAGGACTTCTACCGGGCCGCCCTGGAGGGCGTGCCGTACCGGGCCCGCGGTCTGGTGAACTTCGGCACGAACTACGTCATGGCCCACCCCGACAGCGGCCGTGGGCGGGATGCGTTGGCATCGCTCGACTTCTTCGTCCACGCCGACCTGTTCATGACCCCCACGGCCGAGCTGGCCGACATCGTGCTGCCGGTCACCACGCCGTGGGAGGCCGAGGCGCTCCGGGTCGGTTTCGAGGTCAGCCAGGAGGCCCAGTCCCGGGTCCAGCTCCGCCGCAGGCTGGTCGCGCCCCGCGGGGAGGCCCGCTCCGACCTGCAGGTCATCTTCGCCCTCGCGGTGCGACTCGGCCTCGGGGACAGGTTCTTCGGCGGCGACCTCGAGGCGGCGTGGAGCCACCAGCTCGCCCCCAGCGGGGTCACCCTCGAGCAGCTGCGCGCCAACCCGGCGGGCGTGCAGCTGCCGCTGCGCACGGCATACCGGAAGTTCGCCCGCGAAGAGGCGGGCACAGCGCGTGGCTTCCCGACCCCCTCACGCAAGGTGGAGCTCTGGTCCGAGACCTTCGCCGAGCACGGCTACCCCGCCCTGGCGACGTATGACGAGCCGTCCATCAGCCCGACCTCCCGGCCGGACCTGGCGCGCGAGTTCCCGCTCGTCCTCACCTGCGCCAAGAGCCTGCGGTTCTGCGAGTCCCAGCACCGCAACATTGCCAGCCTGCGCCGGGCCGAGCCGGACCCGGAGGTGGAGCTGCACCCGTCAGCGCCGCGGCCGTCCGGGGCGTGCGCGAGGGCGACTGGGTGCGCATCACGACGCCCGGGGGCAGCATCCGGGCTCGGGCCAAGCTCAACAAGAACCTCGCTCCCGGACGTCGTCTGCGGACAGCACGGTTGGTGGCAGGCCGGCCCCGAGGTCGACCAGCCCGGCTACCCGCCCTACGGGCCCGACAGCGCCAACCTCAACCTGGTGCTGCGGCAGGGTCCGAGCGACCCGATCAGCGGCAGCGCACCGCTGCGGGCCTCCCTCTGCGAGATCACCTTGGTGTGACGTTGGTCGTCTGGGCGTCACGATCGTGGGCGCTCGGGACCGCCCGGTATGCCGCGTGGCGACCACGCGGCATACCGCACCTGCCTGGTGCGGCAGGGGTCAGCGGGCTGGGGTCGGCACCTCTTCGCGCGCTCCCAGCGGTTGCTCCTCCGACGGCGGCATCGCCGCCGTGTCGAGCGCGGCGTCGCGGGAGGCGAGAGCGCTGGGCCACCACATCCGGCCGCGGAGGTCGAGGTTGAGCGCGGTGACGAGCACGGGCCGCACCACGATCGTGTCGAGCAGGACGCCCAGGGCGACCGCGATCCCGATCTCCGCGAAGGTGACCACGGGCAGGGTGGCGAGCACCGCGAACGTGCCGGCGAGCACCAGCCCGGCCGAGGTGATGACGCCACCCGTCGCCGCCAGCCCGACCAGGGCGCCGCGGCGGGTGCCGATCTCCTTGGACTCCTCGTGCACCCGCGTCATGAGGAAGATGTTGTAGTCGATGCCGAGCGCGACGAGGAAGACGAACACGAACAGCGGCAGCGACGAGTCCGCCCCGGCGAAGTCGAGCACGTTGCGGAAGATCAGCGACGAGAGCCCGAGCGCCGCCCCGAACGACAGCACGACGGTGCCGATGAGGAGCAGCGGCGCGGTGATCGCGCGCAGCAGCAGCACGAGGATCAGCAGCACCACGCCGAGGATGAGCGGGATGATCCGCACGTTGTCGTCGGCTGCCGCGCGGAGCGTGTCGGCACGGGTGGCGGTGTCGCCGCCGGCGATGGCGTCGGCTCCCTCGACCCCGGCGATGGCGGCGCGGACGCGGTCGACGCTGTCGGTGGCGGCGTCGGAGTCGGGGGCGTCGGTGAGGGTCGCCTGGATGAGCGAGCGGCCGCCCTTGGTGACCGGGTCGGTCACCGACGCGACTCCCTCGACCGACTGGAGCGTCGTCTTCACCGCCGACGCCTGGTCGGCGTTGGCGAGCACCATGACCGGCGAGCCTGCGCCGGCCGGGAAGTGCCGGGCCAGCACCTCCTCGCCCACGACGGACTCGGGGGTCGTGTAGAAGGAGTCCTTGTTCTCCAGCCCGGTCGCGTTGAGCTGGAGCATGCCGAACGACACGGCCGCGAGGATGACGGACGCGACGACCCAGGTGCGGCGCGGCGCGCGGGCGATGCGGGCGCCGACCCGTGCCCAGGCGCCGTCACGGGTGGGGTCGACGGACCCGTAGGTCGGGCGCACCGGCCAGAAGACCCAGCGGCCGCACACGACGAGCAGCGCGGGCAGCAGGGTGAGCATGACGAGCAGCGCGACGGCGATACCGATGGCGGCGACCGGGCCCAGGCCCTTGGTCGAGTTCATCGTCGCGACGAGCAGGCAGAGCATGCCGGCGATGACGGTGGCACCCGACGCGAGGATGGCCGGTCCCGCACGGTGGAGCGCGAACGCCATTGCCTCGTGGCGGTCCTCGTGGCGGCGCAGCTCCTCGCGGTAGCGAGCGACGAGCAGCAGCGCGTAGTCGGTGCCCGCGCCGAACACGATGACCGTGAGGATGCCCGAGCTCTGCGCGTTGACGGTGAGGGTCTCGTCCTTGGCGAGGAAGTAGATGACTCCCTGCGCGACGAACAGCGCGGTGCCGGCCGAGACGACCGGGATGAGCCACAGCACCGGGCTGCGGTAGGTCAGCAGCAGGATGACGATGACGACGGCCATGGCGGAGTAGAGCAGCTTGCCGTCGATGCCGGAGAACGCCTCGGAGGAGTCGGAGGCGAAGCCGACCGGGCCGGTGACGTGCATCGACAGGCCGGCCGGGCGGTCCTGGGCGACCTGCCGCAGGTCGTCGGTCGTCGCGCCGAGGGAGTCCCAGCCGTCCTCGCCGGCGTCGACCGGCACGATCACCTGCAGCGCCTTGCCGTCCTTCGACGGGATCGGGCCGACGCTGTCGTTCTTCACCGGCTCGAGGGCGTTGAAGGCCGACACCTGCGCGGCGACGGCCTGCAGGTCCTGTGGGGTCACGCCCGCGGGCCGCTCGTAGACGATGACCGCCGGGAACTCGTTCTTGCTCTGGAACGCCTCGATCTGCTTGACCACCTGCGTCGACTGCGCGTCCTCCGGCAGCCACGCGACGGCCTCGTTGTTGAGCACCCCCTGCAGCTTGCCCGCGGGGTTGAACGCCGCGGCCAGCACGACGAGCCAGAACCCCACGACGAACCACTTGGTCACCTTCGACGACGGGAACCAGGCCAGCCGCCCGACGTCCTCGATCCGTGTCTGTGTCATGTCGTCGCCTCTCACGGTGGTCGTGGCGCAACCCCCGCGGCGCCGTTCCCTTCGACGGTAAGCACCTCGGGGCCACGGGCGACAGCCCTTTTCGAGGCAGTTGGGGTCGGGTTCAGGGGTCCTTCAGGGCTGACCCTGAGGTGGGCTCGGGCAAAGCGGGAGGT